>NC_018632.1:0-1200000 GCF_000172635.2 Alteromonas macleodii ATCC 27126
AGTTTTCGTACAAATCGTCTGTGAATAACGCGTAAAATTTGGTTAGGTTATCCACAGTGCGTTGTGAAAAACACAGAGATAGATATAAAAAGCAAGGTGATCTAACGGTTTTTTAGCACAAATTTAGAATGAATTTTTCTCGTTATAGTTTGATTTGATCTAAAAGAAAAAGCGCTATTAATCAGTGGTTTGTCGTTTTGATCGAAAAGATCGATCGGGATCGCCATTTACATTGTGTTGATAACGTAAGATAATCCACAGCGATTAAAACGATAACTTAATTTCTCGCTGCTACCCAACACTTCCAACGCTATTTTCTTCTAATGGCGCTTTTTAGTGCCTGCTTTCTCTATGCTTGGCTTTTTAGGAGTTGGTTTTTCTAGCGAGTTACGGGAGCTAACTACGTACCATGTCCTTGTGGAACCAATGCCTTGAAAGATTGCGTCAAGAATTACCAACGCAGCAGTTTAGTATGTGGATACGACCGCTTGTTTGTGAAGAACAACAAGGCGTGGTTGCACTCTATGCTCCCAATCGTTTTGTACTTGATTGGGTAAGAGACAAGTACCTGAATAATATTACCGCACTACTAAAAGAGTTTGCCGGTAGTGACGCACCACAATTGCGTTTAGAAGTGATGAATCGTCATAGCGTAAGCCGTAGTCAGCCTGTAAGTACCAGTGGATCTTCGCCTGCTCCAAATACGCCTAATAATCAACCAAGTAAGCCTAGTGCACCTGCGGGCGGTCAAGGGTATCAGAACTATAATACTAGTAATCAGCCTGTTCACAGCGGCAGTAATGGGCAGCACACATCGTCTTATTCACCAATGTCGAATAGCGGTATGCCATCATCGGCAAGCCAAGCGGGTGATCAAGGACAAAACAATGCGTTTTCAAAATCACCTTCATACACACAGGGTATGGATTTAAATGATCGCGGTGCTCAAAACCACGACCGTAATGGATATAATGCATACGCAGATCAAGCGCCAAGATCGTCTACACCGCCGAAAGTGATCCCGATCCCTGAGGCGATGAAGCATAAAAGTAATATTAATCCGACTTATCAATTCGACAACTTTGTCGAAGGTAAATCTAACCAGCTAGCACGTGCGGCTGCAACTCAAGTCGCAAATAACCCAGGCGGTTCTTACAACCCACTGTTTATTTACGGTGGTACGGGCTTAGGTAAAACTCACTTATTACATGCAGTGGGTAATGGCATCGTAGCTAATAACGGTGACGCTAAAATTGTGTATATGCATTCAGAGCGTTTCGTGCAGGATATGGTTAAGGCACTACAAAATAACGCTATAGAGGACTTTAAGCGCTTCTATCGCAGCGTTGATGCGTTACTTATCGATGATATTCAATTCTTTGCTAATAAAGAGCGTTCACAAGAAGAGTTCTTCCACACGTTCAATGCGCTTCTTGAAGGTAACCAACAAATCATCCTTACTTCTGATAGATATCCTAAAGAGATTGATGGGGTAGAGGATCGATTGAAATCGCGCTTCGGTTGGGGTTTAACTATTGCTATAGAGCCACCAGAGCTTGAAACCCGAGTGGCTATTTTGATGCGCAAAGCGGCAGAGAACCGGATTCACTTACCTAATGAAGTGGCGTTCTTTATAGCTAAGCGATTGCGTTCAAACGTACGTGAGCTCGAGGGGGCACTTAACCGTGTTATTGCTAACGCAAACTTTACCGGTCGCCCTATCACTATTGATTTCGTTCGCGAAGCGCTTCGAGACCTTCTCGCACTTCAAGAAAAATTGGTAACCGTTGATAATATTCAGAAAACCGTCGCAGATTATTATAAGATAAAAGTAGCTGATATTTTGTCTAAACGACGTAGTCGTAGTGTGGCGCGTCCTCGCCAAGTCGCGATGGCGCTGGCCAAAGAACTTACCAACCACAGTTTACCTGAACTAGGAAACGCGTTTGGTGGACGAGACCACACTACGGTTTTACACGCTTGTAGAAAAATAGAGCAGCTAAGAGAAGAAAGTCATGATATAAAAGAGGACTATAAGAACCTCATTAGGACTTTGTCTTCCTAACACCACGACCTTAGAGGCGAGATAGCACTGCGATGAAATTTACTATAAGCCGCGAACAATTTTTACAACCCCTACAGTTGGTATCTGGTGCTGTAGAGCGTAGACACACACTGCCAATTCTTTCCAATGTTCTCATCAAAGTAAGTGAGGACGCACTTTGGCTTACTGGTACAGATTTAGAGGTAGAACTAATTTCTAGCGTGAAATTAGAAGGTGAATTCACGGAAGGTGAAATTACTGTTCCTGCTAAAAAGCTGTTTGATATTATTCGCGGTATTTCTGAAGGAACAGATATTCATTTCTCGTTAGACGGCAGCAAAGCACTTATTCGTGCCGGTCGAGGTCGTTATACGCTTTCTACTTTATCTGCCAACGACTACCCAAATTTAGAAGACTGGGAAGGTGAAGTTGAGTTTGAATTATCGTGCAGTGATCTAAAACGTCTTATCGATGCAACGAGCTTTTCAATGGCTCAACAAGACGTACGTTATTACTTAAATGGTATGTCCCTTGAAACGGAAGAGAATATCATTCGTACCGTTGCAACAGACGGTCACCGTCTTGCTCTTTGTCGCCTAAACTACGAGACCGCTTTGCCATCTCGTCAGGTGATTATTCCACGTAAAGGCGTGTTAGAAATTTCTCGTCTTATTAGCGAAGATGACAAATCTCTTAAGGTGCAAATAGGCGCCAACCATCTTCGAATTTTCTCAAACGATTTCATTTTCACTTCGAAATTAGTTGATGGCAGATTTCCTGATTATCGCCGTGTTTTACCTCAAAATGGCGACAAGGAAATTATTGCGAGCAAAGCCGTATTAAAAGAAGCATTTTCACGTGCGGCCATTCTATCTAACGAAAAGTTTAGAGGCGTACGATTAAACTTGTCTTCTGGTGAGCTTAAGATAACGGCTAATAACCCAGAGCAAGAAGAAGCGGAAGAAATCGTTGATGTTCAATATCAAGGTGACGATTTAGAAATTGGCTTTAACGTTGCCTATTTAATTGACGTATTGAATGCGCTTGGATCTGATGGTGTTAAAGTTAGCCTATCAGACTCAAACGCAAGTGCGCTAATCGAAGATGATGCTGATGACGCCGCGTTATACGTTATTATGCCAATGCGACTGTAGTCACTACTACATTAAGTGTTTGCAGCGTTTCGCATATTCCACGTTATTTTGTTATTTAAATTATCAATTCAAGAAGCGATGAGTGTTGATACTCCTCGCTTCTTTTCTTTCATCAGTGTGACCTCATGAAACTGGACCGCGTCCAGATTACACAGTTTCGTAATCTTACTTCCGTATCACTTTCTCCTTCACCAGCGTTGACTATCATTAAAGGCGAGAATGGGAGTGGAAAATCCTCGTTAATCGAAGCACTTTATTACCTGGGCTTTGGACGTTCTTTTAGAACAAATAAACACAGTTCTGTTATTCAAAATGAGAAGGACAGCTTCAGTGTTTTCGCATCATGCAAAACCGAAGAAGGGGATGAATTAAAGCTAGGTTTTCAACGAAGTAGAAATGAGACATTCACCTGTAGTATTAACGGTGAACATTCAAATAAGTTATCAGATTTAGTTAGCTTGGTACCACTTCAACTTTTTACTCCGCAGAGTACTGACCTTATAATTGGTTCGCCTTCCGAGCGTCGACGTTTTTGTGATTGGGGATTGTTTCACGTGGAACATCAGTTTCAATCACTTGCTAATCAGTATGGTAAATTTTTAAAACATAGAAATGCCTTACTGAAACAGCAGGCAAATTTAAGCGCACCACAAAATCAATATTGGGAGTCTCAGTTCTCAGAACTAGGTGAGTCTTTATCGGCTACTCGTCAGGAATATGTGGATACCCTTACCCCTATTTTTAAGCAGTACGCGCAAGAATTTCTTCCTAACTTCGATGTGGAATTAAGTTACTATAAAGGGTGGGAAAAAGATGTCGGTTTATCAGAAAGCCTAGTTAAAAAACGTGAGTATGATGGTAAAATAGGACATACCTCTTCTGGGCCCCATAAAGCCGATTTAAGGCTTAAAGTGAATGGAGTAAACGCTCAGGAGCTTTTATCAAGAGGACAGCTTAGAATGGCTGTGGCAGCGCTTCAAATGTCACAGACTAAGCTATTTAATAAGGCAACGCAGCGCAAAAGTATCTTTTTACTTGATGATGTAGGTGCCGAATTAGATGCCGATAAAAGAGAACAATTTATTGATGGGTTGCTCAAAATGGATACGCAGGTTTTCGTTACTGCAATAGAATCCACGCAACTCGCTTTTATACAAAAATACAACGAAAAGAAAATGTTTCACGTGGAACATGGAAGCGTGAAAGAGGAGTAAAAGCTAGTATGTCAGCAGAGAACAACTACGACTCGTCCAGTATTAAAGTACTTAAAGGATTAGATGCCGTAAGAAAGCGTCCTGGTATGTATATCGGTGATACTGATGATGGTACCGGATTACACCACATGGTTTTCGAGGTGGTCGATAACTCTATCGATGAAGCACTTGCTGGACATTGTTCTGAGATTACTGTGCTCATTCACAGCGATGGCTCAGTATCTGTGTCTGACGATGGACGTGGTATACCAACTGAATTGCACCCAGAAGAGGGTGTGTCTGCAGCTGAAGTTATTATGACGGTTCTTCACGCCGGCGGTAAGTTCGACGATAACTCTTATAAAGTGTCGGGCGGTTTGCACGGTGTAGGTGTATCAGTAGTAAACGCACTTTCAAGTCGACTGAAGCTTCGTATCCGTCGCGGTGGTAAAGCGCATGAACAAGAATATCATCATGGTGTTCCACAAGCGCCACTAGCGGTAACTGGCGATACTGACAAAACGGGAACTATGATCCGTTTCTGGCCAAGTTCAGACACCTTCACAGATACGCTTTACCACTACGATATTCTTGCTAAACGTCTTCGTGAACTATCATTTTTGAACTCTGGTGTGTCTATTCGCTTGAAAGACGAACGCGATGGAAAAGAAGACCACTTCATGTACGAAGGTGGTATCAAAGCTTTCGTTGAGTACCTAAATGAAAAGAAAACACCTGTTCACCAGAAAGTGTTTCATTTCAGCAGTGAACAAGAAGACGGTATTGCAGTAGAAGTAGCGATGCAATGGAACGATAGTTTCCAAGAGAACGTGTTCTGTTTCACCAACAACATTCCTCAGCGCGACGGCGGTACTCACTTGGCGGGCTTCCGTGGAGCCTTAACGCGTACATTGAATAACTACATGGAAAAGGAAGGCCTGAACAAAAAGGCAAAAACGAATGCCAGTGGTGACGATGCGCGTGAAGGTCTTACCGCGGTTATTTCCGTTAAAGTACCAGATCCGAAATTCAGCTCACAGACAAAAGATAAGCTTGTATCTTCTGAAGTTCGTCCAGCAGTTGAGTCGGCAATGAACGAAAAGCTAGCAGAGTTTTTATTAGAAAACCCTGCAGAAAGTAAAATCATTGCGGGTAAAATTATTGATGCTGCTCGTGCTCGTGAAGCTGCACGAAAGGCCCGTGAAATGACACGCCGTAAAGGTGCGCTAGATTTGGCTGGCCTACCAGGTAAGCTAGCTGACTGTCAGGAAAAAGATCCTGCACTTAGTGAACTATACATAGTGGAGGGTGACTCTGCGGGCGGTTCAGCTAAGCAGGGTCGTAACCGTAAAAACCAAGCTATTCTGCCGCTTAAAGGTAAAATCCTAAACGTTGAGAAAGCGCGCTTTGATAAGATGCTTTCTTCTCAGGAAGTTGCGACGCTTATCACGGCACTAGGTTGTGGTATCGGTCGTGACGAGTATGACCCTGAAAAATTACGCTATCACAGCATCATTATCATGACCGATGCTGACGTAGATGGTTCTCACATTCGTACGCTTCTACTCACATTTTTCTATCGTCAAATGCCTGAAATCATTGAGCGTGGATATGTATATATTGCACAGCCACCGCTATACAAAGTGAAGAAGGGTAAACAAGAGCAGTATCTTAAAGATGACGATGCGCTAACTAACTACCTAACATCAATCGCAATTGACGGTGCGTCTTTGCACACCAGCGATGAAGACCCAGGTATTAGTGGTGTAGGCCTTGAAAACCTTGTTAAGCAGTACCAATCGGTAGAGAAGATGATTGCACGTATGAAACGTCTTATGCCTGCATCTATCCTCTACAGAATGCTTTACACGCCTACGCTAAACCTTGAAGACCTTAAAGATGAGTCTGCACTAGAGCATGTGGCGAAACACTTCGTAGAGCAGCTTACAGAGCGCGAAAATGATGGTGCTACATACCGTTATGAAATTCGCACTGATGCTGAACTTAGCGAGTACTACATTACAATCATTATGCGTATGCACGGAATTGATTATGAGTACATTATCGATCATGAGTTCATCGAGTCGTCTGAATACCAGCGCCTTAAAGAGCTTAACCTTGCCATTAACGACATGATGGGCAAAGACGCCTATATTCAGCGTGGCGAGCGTAGACAGCCAGTTGAGTCTTTCAAAGAAGCACTAGAGTGGCTAATGAACGAAGCGAAACGCGGCCAATACATTCAGCGCTATAAAGGGCTAGGTGAGATGAACCCTGAGCAACTCTGGGAAACCACCATGGACCCAGAAAGCCGCCGTATGCTTCAAGTTACCATTGAGGATGCCATTGGTTGTGATCAGCTGTTCACTACATTGATGGGTGACCAAGTTGAGCCTCGTAGAGAGTTTATCGAAGCTAATGCGCTTAAAGTGGAAAACTTAGACGTGTAGATTATTTATTTAATGATGCATATTTTAAAAACGACCCAGGTAGGGTCGTTTTTTTTTGTGTACAAAAATGTATCTTAACGAAATATTGAAGAGCCTTACAAAAGAGTAAAAGTTGTTCTAGTATAAATTTATGTGACAAGCTGATAAGTGGTCTTATCAACTAAAACAGGGACATATAAATGACAGGACGTTTGTGTATTATTTCCATCATCGTAACGTTTTTAATAATAGGCTGTTCAAAACAGGCTGGACTTACAGAGTCTCAGATTCGACTATCAGAGGCCAAGAAAGCCCAGGCTGTTCTCATTGAAAAAGCGAACATCATTCTAGATACCAAAGTTAAGGGTATTTTCCTAGAAGATTTAAACCACATTTCTTATGCGAGTGAAATAGCACTTCGTGCTAAGCAAGTATTTATTGATGCCAAAATTAACCTTAAGAGCGAAAGCTTAGCAGCCCTTGATAATCGAATTGGTTCTTATGTAAATAGTGCAGGCCTAACAGCAGTAAAGCTCCTGCACCAGTCAGTAGATATGACGGTAAGCTTCAAGAAAGACATAGAAGATATGCCATTACAGCCACTAACCAGTAATAGTACGTCGACAAGTGACGGCATGGTGAAATTTTTGGCAAAGCAATACAGCGTTGATATTAAATCATGTTGTATATCTGATTTGAAAGATATCGCCATATTTTTGAGTCAAGTAGACGAGCTGGAGCATTACCCGTTAAGAAAAATGATTGCGAATGTAGAGGTAAGATTATCAAGCGTCTTAAGACACCCTGAAACCGCGAAGAAATACAAAAATGAAATAAATGCGATAGGTGAACAATATAAAAACACTCAATCAGCAAATAAACGTTAAATAATGGACTTAAAGGGATGGAAAATATTATGGAAAAAACAGTCATTGCATGCATGGGATTGCTAATGCTCCATGCGGTACCAAGCGCATTAGCACAAACTAATTATAAGATTGTAGATAATGCCGATAAATCGGTAACAGTGACAAAAGGAGCAGAAAAAGAAACAGTGCTAGTCATTGAAGACGAGGTAAAGTTTTCTATATCTCGAACACCAAGTATCAATAAATCCCAGCCACCGCTACAGAACAATAATATTTCCCTTAAAGGTGGTGTATTTGGCTTAACAATCAATGAAAGTGTAAC
The DNA here is from genome assembly GCF_000172635.2 of Alteromonas macleodii ATCC 27126. Classification (NCBI taxonomy): domain Bacteria; kingdom Pseudomonadati; phylum Pseudomonadota; class Gammaproteobacteria; order Alteromonadales; family Alteromonadaceae; genus Alteromonas; species Alteromonas macleodii. The sequence continues at coordinate 8,012 of NC_018632.1, forward strand.
AAGTATGCTGCGCGTACTCGGTACACCTACGTCAACGTATAGCGTTAACAACGACACCGTGCTGTATTCTTATGGGAGAAACCTTTGGGTGGTGACCCACAAAGGAATAGTAAAAAAAGTGACTACAGAAAATCACTGGGTATCAACAACCCTTACTAATTCTATTGCCTTTGATAATCGGTTTAACAGCGATTGGCTTATAGAAGAGAAAGTCGGCTACGAGACTAAAAAGGCGGAATTGTTAAAACAGTTGCCTGAGGGGAATCAAATTGAAAGAGACAAATACCGATTTACTCTGAAAAAGGAAGCTGATGTAAATCTTGATGTAATAATAGATTTGAAAATTATAAACGGTGAAAAGGAATGGCTAGTTAACGGCTTCGAGTATGGATATACGGATACTGCTTATATAAAAGATTCAAGCAATGAAACTGAGAAGGCAAATCAATACAATGAAGTTATCGCCTTTGTTGACAGTAAGCGTAATCAGGGTCAAACCATAACGATAAAGCAATTAGATGAGCAGGGCTTTCGTCCAATTTTTGATGCTTATGCGGATAACGGTGATGTTATTCAAGTATATGGCAACCATCTTGTACTGAACTTTAGTTATCAAGAACTAAGTAAGTTATCTGTTTACGAAAGTGTGTTTAGAAACAAACAGAATCTAGAAGATTGGAAGTTTGCAGAGCACTATTTTGAACAACCTAGCACTGAGGTTAAGGCGCTTTACGGTGATGAAGTAATGGGTAATGACGATTATTGGCAGGTATTTCTAGATGATGCAAAGTACGATCTATATTTCGTTGAAAACGATGATGGGACAATGATGCTAGCCGAACTTGAAATAGAATTCTTTTAAATACCTGCTGCGAAAAAGACTAAAAGCGATCTTTCTCGCAGAAGGTGAATAGTTAAACCTAAGCTAACTACAATTTAGACACGACCAAGGCGACTTCCCCCGCACTTGGTGCTGTTGCTGTAAAGCGATAGGTGCCAGTTGAGGAGGGGGTAAATTGCAAGTTCTCTGAGCCCTGTTCGCAGACTAAATAAACAGTGGAGCCTAACATTACAGGCTGCCCTTTATATTTGCCGCCACAGCTTTGTGAGGGCGTCCATTTTGCATCTGACAACCTAAAATCATAAGGTTGTCCGTCGGCTATGAGTTCAACGTCTACTGTCCAGCCTGAATTTGATCGTTTAAACTTGTAACTTGGGTCAGCCTCCCACCAGTTAAATACACCTCTAAGAAACATGTTTTCGAATTGAATACGAGGCACGTCCGGTGCTACTTCTGGAATTTTAAAACTTCCACTGCTTGAGCATGCTGAAAGTGTTATGCACATAGAAGCAATAGTTAGTAACTTTTTCACAGCGTCTCCATTTATAAAAAGCCCAACGTTAAGGCTGGGCTCTTTGTTTTTCACGGCATAAAACCGCGTTAACTCTTACTAGCCTACGACTTCGCGAGAATAGATATATCTGCGGTAGTAAGGAAAAGTTGCCTTAAAAGCGACAGTAAAGCAAGTCGGTTATTCTTAACCGCTTCGTCATCAGCCATAACCATTACGTTATCGAAGAAGTTATCGATTACATTACGTAAGGTTGCAAGCGCAGTAAGAATACGCGTATAGTCCTGTGAAGGAACAGCAATATCAACTTCTTTCTGTGCGGCTTTCAGCTCAACATAAAGCGCTTTTTCAGCTTCTTCGGCTAACAGTGACTCATCAATATTCACTGAGTCTGTTACTTCAACGTTTTGCTTAGCAAGGATGTTTGCAACACGCTTGTTAGCCGCAGCTAGCGCTTCGGCTTCTTCCAATGCTCTGAACTTATCTACTGCATGAACTCGGGCTAAGTAGTCAGCTGGCTTAGTAGGGCGACGAGCAGCAACTGCCTGAATAACGTCAATGGCGATAGCTTGATCTTGTAGGAGCGCAGTAAATCGACCCAATACAAAATCAACAACCTGAGCTTGTGTTTCAGCATTTGTTAACTTATCGCCATACACATCGATAGCTTTGCTTACTAGCGTTTCAAGATCTAGCGGCAGTGACAGCTCAGTGACAATACGTAGTACACCGATAGCTGCACGACGAAGCGCAAATGGGTCTTTATCACCCTTAGGTAACTGGCCAATACCAAAAATACCCACAAGAGTATCTAGTTTGTCAGCAAGCGCGACCGACGCGCTAACGCCTGAACTAGGAAGTGCGTCACCAGCAAAACGCGGCATGTATTGTTCATACAGTGCTTCTGCAACAGGCGCATCTTCACCGTCGTTTAGCGCATAGTATTTACCCATAACACCTTGAACGTCAGGGAACTCCATAACCATGTTCGACATCAAGTCGGTTTTAGCTAGAAGACCTGCTCGTGCAGCTTGTGTTTCATTCGCATCTATTTGCGACGCGATAAACGCCGATAGGGCGGATATACGCTCAGACTTTTCTTTTAGCGTACCAAGCTGTTTTTGGAACAACACGGTTTCTAAGCTTTCAAGGCGGCTTTCTAATGTCGTCTTTTTATCGCTGTTAAAGAAGAACTCAGCGTCTGCAAGACGAGGGCGGATAACCTTTTCATTGCCAGAAATAACTTGAGACGCATCGCGACTTTCGATATTCGTTACAAATAAGAAAGTGTTTGAAAGTGCACCATCGCTATCTAGCAGCGGCACATATTTTTGGTCGTCTTTCATGGTATAGATAAGCGCTTCTTTCGGTACTGCCAAGAAAGCCTCATCAAACCCAGCTTGAAGTACAACCGGCCACTCTACAAGTGACGCGATTTCTTCTAGTAAGTCTTCATTATAGTCTGGCTTAAGCGACAAGCTTTGCGCTGCGTCTTCAAGCTGCTGACGCACTTTATCTTTACGCGCCTCAAAATCTGCCAGCACATATTGTTGCTCTAGGGCAGAGGCGTAATTGTCAGCATGATCCAGTTCAAAGCGACCTTCGCCGTGGAATCGGTGACCCTGAACAACGCGGCCGCTTGTTAGGCCCAATACAGAAACGTTAACCACTTCGCTTCCGTAAAGCACGCAAAGGGTGTGAACCGGGCGTATAAACTGAGTGTTGTAATTACCCCAACGCATTGGCTTTGGAATAGGTAGCTTGCTTACTGCTTGGTTTATCAGCCCTTCTAGAAGCTCTGCAACTGATTGCCCTGGAACGTGGGCTTTATGAAGTAACCACTCTCCTTTGTCAGTTACAAGACGCTCTGCGTCAGCAACGTCAATGCCGTTACCGCGAGCCCAACCTTGTGCTGCTTTAGTAGGGTTACCGTCGGCGTCAAACGCGGCTGATACTGCTGGGCCGCGTTTCTCTACTACTTTGTCAGCCTGACCTTCAGCAAGACCTGAAACATAAACGGCTAAGCGGCGAGGGGCTGCAAACCAGCTGACTGAATCAAAGCTTAAGTCAGCTTGCGTAAGCGCAGCTTCAAACTGCGTGGCGAAGGCTTCACCTAAAGACTTAAGCGCTTTTGGTGGGAGTTCTTCAGTACCTAATTCAACTAAACAATTTTCTGTACGCACGCTTATGCCTCCTTGTTACATAGTGGGAAGCCAAGTGCTTCACGTGCTTGGTAATAGCTTTCTGCACACGCTTTGGCTAGCGTTCGAACGCGAAGAATATAGCGCTGGCGTTCAGTCACTGAGATAGCATGACGAGCATCAAGCAAGTTAAATGCGTGTGACGCTTTCATAACCTGCTCATAGGCAGGAAGTGGAAGGTTGTTTTCGATAAGCTTTTTGCTTTCTGCTTCACATTCGTCGAAGGTTCTAAATAAGGCTTCAACGTTGGCGTGTTCGAAGTTATACGTCGATTGTTCTACTTCATTTTGATGGAACACATCGCCATAGGTCACTTTGCCCATAGGGCCGTCAGTCCAAACCAGGTCGTAGATACTATCTACACCTTGAACGTACATGGCGAGTCGCTCTAAGCCGTAGGTAATTTCGCCGGTAACAGGCTTACACTCTAGACCGCCTACCTGCTGGAAGTAGGTAAACTGAGTTACTTCCATACCGTTTAGCCACACTTCCCAACCTAGACCCCACGCACCAAGCGTGGGTGATTCCCAGTTGTCTTCTACGAAGCGAATGTCATGAACCAGCGGATCGAATCCTAACTCTTTCAAAGAGCCCAAGTACAACTCCTGAATATTGTCAGGTGAAGGCTTAAGCATTACTTGGAACTGATAGTAATGTTGTAAGCGGTTTGGGTTCTCACCGTAACGACCATCGGTTGGTCTACGGCACGGTTGAACATAGGCGCTACTCATTGGCTCTGGACCTAAAGAACGTAGGAACGTCATAGGGTGAAAAGTACCGGCACCCACTTCCATATCCAGAGGCTGAATAATAACGCAGCCCTGACGCGCCCAATAATCTTGAAGCGCAAGGATCAACCCTTGAAAGGTCTTAATATCGTATTTCTGCATACATCCGCTGCTTATTAGTTATCTGACTTAAAATAAAGGTGGGATAGTATACAATTTGTGAGGCATAGTATGTAGGTGTAAAGGGTGAAAAAACGTCACGAATAAAGCCAATATGCCACTTCACAACAAGGATTTAATCTTAAGCCATGCCCAATCAAACAAAAATAGAAAAAAATATGCCTTTGCATCGCTGCGGTTGGGTAAGCAGCGACCCTATTTATTTAGCGTATCATGATAACGAATGGGGTGTACCCGAGCTAGATAGTCGCGCGTTGTTTGCTAAGTTATGCCTCGATGGACAACAGGCTGGTTTATCTTGGCTGACCATTTTGAAAAAACAGCAGAATTTTGAACAGGCATTCTATCAGTTCGACCCTGAGAAAATTTCGAAGATGGGCCCCGCTGATGTCGACAGACTTATGCAAGATAGCGGCATAATCAGAAACAAGCTCAAAATAGAGTCGGTTATCAAAAATGCCAAGGTTTTTTTAGCTATCGAAGCGTCGCAGCCATTCAGTGATTTTATTTGGCAATTTACAGATGGACGTACGGTCATTAATGCATGGGAAGACTTCAGGCAAGCACCCACATCAACCGATGCGTCTAAAGCAATGTCAAAAGCACTTAAAAAGCACGGATTTAATTTCGTAGGTGAAACGATTTGCTACGCTTTTATGCAAGCTGTAGGTATGGTCAATGACCACGAGGTAGGGTGTCATTGCTACGAACGTACCTGCGAGCTCGCGATAAAGTGACATAGGCAAAGGTAGCCGGGTTAAAAAAATGGCCGACTACATACTGTACTCGGCCATTTTCGATATTGATTGCATTAGTTTTTATCTTTTAAATCAGCGTCGCGCTTACTCGTTATTTAGTGGCTATAAGTGTCTCACAATACGACTTCAGCGGTGGTAATTCGTCCAATACCTTAGATTCGTATTCCGATTCAATCTGCTCGCGAGCGATATCTTGCTTTCTTCGCTCATTCTTAGGTAGCTGTTGCCTTGCTTCTAAAATCGCAAATCCGCTTACCTCTGTGAATAATGCATGAATGTTGGGATACTGCGCTTTAAAATCAGGCGGAGTACTTATTGGAAGCGCGTTAAGCAGGTTCACGATGCGAATTACACCTTCTGACAAATCACATTGCTGCTGCTCCATCGCCTTAGCTATTACTATAATACTGTCTGTTATAGTGGCTACGCGTGACTGCCTTGCCGCTTCTTGTCGCTCTTTTTGTTGTTTTAACATAAACAGCAGTTTGCCTGCGTAAAAACCTAGCGCAAGAATAATTAGTAGCGCGATGCCTGAAAGTACTGCCCAAAGCATGACTCTTTCCCGTTTTTTATTAGTGCTTAAAGTCGTCGATATTAATAGCGTCTAAATCATTAAACGGATCCATATCGTCGTCTTCATCATCCTCTTCTACTATTCCTAATAGGTCACAAAGAATGCGGTGGCGTGCCATCTTCTCGTCGACATAAGCTTGTTGCTCACGGGTGAGCGGTTTATCGTCGTCAAGTTTGTCGAGTAAATCTGACAAGCGTTGATCTGCTTCAAGCGCTGCCAGTTCTTGGGCTGGTGTGGCGTACTTTTTCTTTTGAGCAGGGGTGGGCGTCACTGCTTTTACAAGCTGAATAGGCTTTTTACTGCCGTGGCGCGGATCTTTATTCTCAGCACTCTTTTTGCCCGTCACTTTTTTCTGTTCAACATTGTGGCGATTACCAGCGGGCTTACCTTTATGCTTTTTAGGGCGAGGCGAGTCTGATTTACGGTTTTCGCTTGGTTTAAAGTCAGGATCTTTACGAACGCCGATTAGGCCGACTTTACGTGATTTCTTTGAACGTGCCATAATTTCCAAATAACAAAGAGAGTGAAAAAACAGCGCTATTATAGCGCGAATTAGTGTCTACGTATTGATCTTTGGGTATGCAGTGCAAAATCAATACGGGGAACATAAAGTATTACGGGAATTTGTTTCAGCGCTTTCTCAATAGAGCGACATCGCTGGCAGGAAAAGTGACATCATAGCCATCTCGTTGTGCCAAATATTGAAAGGTTGCTTCGCTGAAAAAGCTAACGTGGGTGACGTCGTTTTTATAGTGCCAATTTGCAAACCTGGCTTTATCAAGTACGCGCTTGGTCATGATGGCAAGAACGCCACCAGAAGCTACAAGTTTGTTAAAAAGCGCCCATTCCACATGAGGGGCGTGAAAGTGTTCTATAGCCTCTGTACATGTCACTATGTCATAGCTTTGCTCAAGTACCGATAAGTTGTGTGCATAGAAGGGATCGTACATATTCATCCTAACGCCTTCTTCTTCCAGCATACTTGCTAAAACAGGCGCAGGGCCACAGCCAAAGTCTAGTCCTCGGAGTTCACCAAATTTCATGTCTTTTATAAAAGGTGTAAGTGGCGTTAAAACCTTTCCTAAAAACTTTCGATACCCTTCGTCTTCAAAGCTATTCTCGTGAAGGTCATACTCCTGCTTTTCTACTTCTTTCGATGGCAAGAATTCAGGAGAAACATAAACGAGTTTGCATTGATTACATTGAAGGTAATCGCGCTTTTTATCTGAGTGATAGTGAGATGGCGCGTTAGCGCTTTTGCATAAAGGACAGTACATAGGAAAGTGAACAATAATAAGGGGCTTAAAAAAGAAAAAGGTGATGGTTCTCACCATCACCTTACATTGTATGAGTGTCAGATGACACCTCTCCCGTTATACACTTCTATGTGTATTTTGCTTCCCTAGCCGTGCTCCCCTTATTTTTATTGTTAGCAGAGCTGTATTGTTGTTTTTGGCCCTCGTGGCTCTTTATCCCGTCTTCCATGCTGCATTTTTATTATTATTCTTGTTATTTAGCTTGTAGCTTTTCAAAGGCACCTACAAACTACGCCGTTAGATTACACGAATAATTTCAAAATACAACTTTTTCGGTAACAAATTTTTAACAACAATGTGCAAAAACGGTAATGCTTAGTGTAAGCCCGCGATATAGTTAGATAAAATCTCAATATCTTCGTCGGTTAATTTCATCGCAATATCACGCATCATGCCATTCATGTCATTGTGACGTTGGCCTGAACGGAATGCTTTCAATTGAGCTGCAGTGTAAGTTGCATGTTGACCGCTGATATCAGGGAAACCTGCTAAGCCCATGCCGTTGCCCTTAGGACCGTGACACGCGATACATGCAGTTACGCCTCGAGACTCGTCGCCACCTTGGTACAATGCACGGCCAGCTTCAACGTATTGCTCTGGTGTTTCACCCGCCTTTGGCTCTTGGCTTGAGAAATAAGCGGCTAGGTCTTTCATGTCTTGCTCTGAAAGTGGGGCAGCCATGCCGTTCATCACAGCATTGTTACGACCTTCCTCGCCACCTGTTTGAGAGGCAAGTTTAAATTCGGTTAATTGCTTAACAATGTACTTCTCATGCTGGCCAGCAATCTTTGGGTTCATGTCAATCATGCTGTTGCCATCAGGGCCATGACAGGCTGCACATACTGCAGATTTCGCTTTACCTGCCTCGGCGTCGCCTTCTGCCATAGCAGTTGCGCTTAAACCTAAAGACATACATACCAACAAACACAGTTTTTTCATAATAAATCTCTTAAATGGATCCAACGGCTCGCGTGATATACGTGATATCATGCGTATTTTACACATTTAACGCGTCAGAAAAACCTATTCCATGATAAAACTATGGTTTTTAGTTGGTTTATTCATTAAAAAACTGTAAACCGAAGGTTGAGACGCATGTGGAGGTAAGTCTAGATGTCGTATTACACCAAAGCAAAATTCTTTACGAGCGCACCTGATATTCGTCATTTAAAGAATGATACCGGAATTGAAGTAGCGTTTGCGGGCCGCTCTAATGCGGGTAAATCGAGTGCACTTAACACGTTAACTCGTCAGAAGAACTTGGCAAGAACCAGTAAAACACCGGGTCGCACCCAATTGATCAACGTCTTTGAATTAGAAGAAGACTTACGCTTGGTTGATTTGCCAGGATATGGCTTTGCAAAAGTGCCAGTAGCCATGAAAAAGAAGTGGCAGGCGTCACTTGGTGAATATCTTCAAAAGCGCAAGTCCCTTAAAGGGTTAGTCGTTTTAATGGATATTCGTCATCCCTTCAAAGATTTAGACCAAGATCTTATCCATTGGGCAGTAGCCTCAAATATTCCAGTACTGGCACTTCTCACTAAAGCCGACAAACTTAAAAGCGGTAAGCGAAAGGCACAGCTGTTAATGGCGCGTGAAGCTGCGATGGCATTTATGGGCGATGTTACCGTGCAAACCTTCTCGTCATTAAATAAGCACGGGTTACCCGAATTAGAGCGTATTTTGGATACGTGGTTTGGCTTAGATAAACAAGACGAAACAGAAGAGTCTGATAGCGAAGTACAGTAGCGCAATTCACCCTTACCGTTTGTGCTGATCTGACGTGCCCGATGGATAGGTATGATGGGGTGTTAGAAAAAAGAACGCCCCGCATAGAGCGAGGCGTAAACTGAGAGAAAACACATAAAAACCGTAGATATAGAGTCGTGATAAATAGAGAAGTTCAGAAAAATTAAAATAAAATTCGCTTTATTTTTTAAGTTATTGATATTTAAGAATTATTTATTTTCCGCAGATGTAAAAAAACCCCGACAAAACTGTCGGGGTTAAAGCAAAGGTTTGAAAACAGCTTTCTCACCTCTGTACCCTACATGTGTAATATTACAACAAAGCACAGAAAAGGCAAGGGTGTTATGTAATTAAATTACCAAATTTAATGAATATAACGCGCCTTTTAATGTAAAAACTGTAATCTAATTACCAAACTAGTGCGCTTCATCCCAGTTTTCGCCCACACCTGCCTCGACAACCAGCGGAACATTTAGCGTAGCTGCGCTTTCCATAAGAGCAGTAATAGTAGAGACATAGGTTTCCACTTTGTCTTCTCTTATCTCAAAAACCAATTCATCGTGTACCTGCATCATCATGGTCACATCATCAGATGCATTTTTCCTGATCCAGTCATCAACTTTGATCATTGCCATCTTAATGATGTCCGCAGCCGTGCCTTGCATAGGCGCATTAATCGCCGCGCGCTCTGCGCCTTTTCGACGTGCTCCATTACTAGCTTTAATGTCTGGCAAATAAAGTCTGCGACCAAATACGGTTTCTACATAACCTTTTTCTTTCGCGCTCTCACGTGTTGAATCCATGTACTCAAGCACGCCTGGGTAGCGTTCGAAGTAAAGATCCATATATTTTTGTGCTTCATTACGTGGAATATTAAGTTGCTTCGACAACCCAAAGGCACTCATACCGTAAATTAAGCCAAAGTTAATCGCTTTTGCACTGCGACGCTGTTCAGTGGTTACTTCATCAAGTGGCACACCAAAAACTTCCGCAGCGGTTGCTTTATGAATATCTTTACCATGCGCAAAGGCATCTAACAGACCTTTATCGCCAGAAAGGTGCGCCATAATGCGCAGCTCAATTTGTGAGTAGTCGGCTGCGACGAACTTATTTCCTTCTCTGGGTACAAATGCCTGACGCACGCGGCGACCTTCCTCATTTCGGATAGGGATGTTCTGTAAGTTAGGATCGGTAGAAGAGAGTCGTCCCGTGGCGGTTACTGCTTGGTGATAAGAAGTATGCACTCGACCCGTACGATGATTGATCATCTTAGGAAGTTTATCCGTGTAGGTATTCTTTAGCTTGGTTAGGCCACGGTATTCCATGATCTTCTTCGGCAACGGGTACTCAAGCGCAAGTTCTTGCAGTACGTCCTCAGAAGTAGACGGCGCCCCTTTAGGCGTTTTCTTTATGATCGGTAGCGACATTTTTTCGAACAAGACATGTTGAAGCTGTTTAGTAGAACCTAAGTTGAATGGCTCGCCAGCTTCCTCATGTACTTCACTTTCAAGCTCGGCAATCCGGGTGGCAAGATCCTGGCTTTGCTGACGCAGCCTTTGGCTGTCTATCAATACACCTTCCTGTTCCATACGAGAAAGTACACAGGCTAGGGGAACCTCAACATCTATCAATAGATTTTTAAGCTCAGGAATTTCTTTCAACTTCGTCCAAATAGCGTTGTGTAAGCGAAGCGTGATATCAGCATCTTCTGCGGCATAAGGCCCAGCTTCTTCAAGGCTAATTTGATTAAATGTTAGCTGCTTTGCGCCTTTACCCGCAATCTCTTCGAAGTGAATAGTTTTATGACCAAGGTAGGCTAGGGCAAGTGAGTCCATATCATGGCGCTGCGCGGTACTGTTTAGTACATAGCTCTCAAGCATGGTGTCAAAGCCAATGCCGTTTAAGGTAATGTCATAGTTCGCTAATACGTTTTTGTCGTATTTTATGTGTTGACCTACTTTGATCACGGTGTCCGATTCTAAAATAGGTTTTAATGCGTCTAATACGAATTCTCGTGATAGCTGGGCGGGTGCATCTGGGTAATCGTGAGCAACAGGCACATAAGCTGCTTCACCTTCCTCTATACAAAATGAAACACCAACTAACTCCGCATCCATGTAGTTAAGGCTGGTTGTCTCGGTATCAAAAGCGATTAGCTCGGCTTTTTCTAGCTTCGCGACCCACGCATTAAAGTGTTCCTCTTCAAGCACTGTCTCATACTTCGACTTATCTATCTCTACCGATTCACTTTGTTCGCTCTCTTCTGCGCTATCGCTCTTTTCTTCGTTGGTGTTTGCATTGGCACCAGAGGTATCTCCGCCGGCTATTAGCGCGCTTACTTCTGCATGCCAGCGTTTGAACTCGTATTCGGCAAACAGATCGCGAAGTTGTTCGTTATCGGCTTGGCAAGGCATAAGAGCTTCGACATCATAGTCAAGGTCAAGATCGATGCTGATAGTAGCTAGGGTATAAGAAAGCCGAGCTTGCTCTTCGTATTCCTGCATTTTAGCCGCCATCGACTTACTGCCTCTAAACGACAGATCTGCAATTTTATCCAGGTTCTTATATATGTCGTCGATACCGCCAATACCGTTTAACAAGGCTTGAGCACTTTTATCACCTACACCAGGTACACCTGGGATGTTATCGACTTTATCGCCCTTAAGCGCAAGGAAGTCGATCACAAGCTCCGGTGGAATACCAAACTTCGTATTTACACCTTCGACATCCATCAGTTGGTTTGTCATGGTGTTGATTAAGGTGACATGTTCATTTACTAGTTGCGCCATGTCTTTATCGCCGGTGCTGATAAGGGTATCAATACCTTTTTCTGTGGCGTGTTTGGCTAACGTGCCAATCACGTCATCAGCTTCTACACCCGATTCAACAATAACAGGTAATCCCATTGCCTTAATGATGGCGTGCAACGGTTCGATTTGGCTTCTTAGCTCATCCGGCATCGGAGGACGGTTCGCTTTGTACTCTTTATAGATGTCATCGCGAAAGGTCTTGCCTTTAGCATCAAAAATCACCGCCATATGCGTCGGGTTGTATTGTTTGATCAAGCTTTTAAGCATGTTCACAACACCATAAATAGCACCGGTGTCTTGGCCTTTTGAGTTGGTTAATGGTGGTAAACCGTGAAAGGCACGAAAAAGATATGACGATCCATCGACAAGAATAAATGGAGGCTTTTTAGAATCAGGCATAGATGGCGATTTTCCAATAGAGAATATGAGCGCAAGGATGCCACAGGCTAGGGCAGATCGCCATATCATGAAGGAACATTAAGGTCGATAGCGGATCGCATTTCGCCTGTGGATAACTTTGTGATCTAAAATTTTGGGCACAGTGATCCGGATGATCTTTGTCAAGTTAAAGATCACCTTTCAAATCAAGAAAAATAAGGGAATGAGACTTAGGTGTGAAAACAGCGTACCTGCTACTTACCATTCCATTTTATGTGGATAACTTGGTGTACGTTTATTTTTGGTTTAACCAAGTTGGTCAAGTAATGTAGCATAACCATTAACAATGTATACACGTATTATTAAGAACTTTTTTTGAACAGTTGTGTGTTTAATAGCCAAATTTTGAATAAGTAGATGGCATAGCGTCTAGGAGGACAATATGAAACAAGTAGCCGTTATTTTAAGTGGTAGTGGTGTGTTTGACGGGGCTGAGTTACACGAAGCGGTATTGACACTTTTAGCCATTGAGCAAGAAGGCGCGTCTTATCAGTGTTTTGCTCCAGATGTAAACCAACTGCATGTAGTCAATCACTTAACCGGTGAGGTATCAGAAGGTGAAGCACGAAATGTGTTAGTAGAATCGGCCCGTATTGCCCGAGGTGATATAAAACCCGTGACTGAGTGCGACGTAACTGCTTTTGATACACTTATTTTACCTGGTGGCTTTGGCGCTGCGAAGAACCTGTGTACGTTTGCTGTAGACGGTGAAAATTGTACCTTTAACGAAGAGGTGCTGACAGTGTGCAAAGCCTTCGCACAAGCTAAAAAGCCCGCAGCGTACGCGTGTATTGCACCTGCGCTAGCAGCAAAAGTGTATGGCAACAAAACTAAACTGACCATTGGCAATGACGAAGCCACGGCTGGTGGGTTGAATGCATTAGGAGCCACGCATGTAGAGTGCCCAGTTGATGAGGTGGTTGTTGATAATGACGCAAAGCTTGTTACTACACCTGCGTATATGCTGGCGCAAAGCATTAGTGAAGCCAATGCGAGTATTACTAAAATGGTTAAAACCGTGCTTGCTATGAAATAGGAAACTAAAAAATAAAAGTGGTTGGTTTTTTCCTAGTGAAAAGATCAGGTGCCTTTATGTGTAATTAGCCTAATGTAGTGGGGAGACAAAGGTTTCCCCTTGTTCATTATAGTCCTATAATCAAAACCCTATGCGTAACGTATAGGATTTCATCTACCTTGTTTCACGTAGATAGATTCGCTTTTTGAAACCATATCAAAAAGCACATTGTAACTAGGGCTCAGTAGTCCTTATGCGCACTATAAAAATAAAGGCATAACAAACAATGCACTACCGTGCCATCATACGAATACTTGGGTTATTAATTGCGCTTTTTAGCGTAACCATGATCCCACCCGCTATCGTGTCGTTGATTTATCAAGATGGCAGTGGCCTGCCTTTTATCCTCGCATTTATATTTTGTGTCATCGGCGGTATGGCATTGTGGTATCCCAACCGTCAGCAGAAAAATGACTTAAGAGCACGAGAAGGGTTTCTGATTGTTGCGCTGTTTTGGTCAGTACTAGCAAGCGTGGGGGCAATTCCACTTATCTTGCTAGAGCAACCAAGCATGACGGTAACCGATGCTTTCTTTGAGTCATTTTCTGGCCTGACTACCACTGGAGCTACGGTTATTGAGGGGATAGATTTTCTTCCTCACTCAGTACAGTTTTACCGTCAACAACTTCAGTGGTTAGGTGGCATGGGTATCATCGTACTCGCAGTTGCCATTTTACCTATCCTTGGAGTAGGGGGAATGCAGCTTTATCGGGCAGAAACTCCTGGCCCAGTTAAAGATAATAAAATGACTCCGCGTATTGCCGATACGGCAAAGCATTTGTGGTACATCTACCTATCCATAACCATTGCATGTGCCGGTGCATACTGGCTTGCGGGAATGAATGTTTTTGATGCGATTTGCCATTCTTTCTCAACGGTTGCTATTGGTGGCTTTTCGAACCACGACGCCAGCTTAGGCTATTTTAATAGTCCTATGGTAAACGTGGTGTGTACCGTGTTTTTGCTTATTGCTGCGTTAAACTTCTCATTACACTATGCGGCGGTGAGCTCTCGTTCGGTTAAAGGCTATTTTAACGATCCAGAGTTTAAGGCGTTTTTTATCATTCAAGCCTCACTCATCGGGATTTGTTTCCTAGTACTTACGCTATCAGGCTACTATAGCTCGGCAGAGCAGGCTTTAGACCAAGCTATGATCCAAGCGGTATCTATTAGTACCACTGCCGGGTTTGCAACCACTGATTTTTCAGTCTGGCCGGCATTCCTCCCTATTATGCTTATTTTTTCAAGCTTTATCGGCGGGTGCGCAAGTTCCACGGGTGGGGGCTTAAAAGTAGTACGCGTCTGCTTACTGTTTCTACAAGGCAAGCGTGAGGTTGATAGGCTAATTCACCCGAAAGCGGTATACAGCGTTAAGTTTGGCGACCGTGCCATGCCTGACAGAGTAGTAGAGGCCGTATGGGGGTTCTTTTCAGCTTATGCAGTGGTGTTTGTTATCATTATGATAGGCTTGATTGCCACGGGTTTAGATAACCTAAGCGCCTTTACCGCTACTGCGGCCATGCTGAATAACTTAGGTCCGGGATTGGGGAGCGTAGCGGCCAACTATGCTGATGTTACTGACGCAGGCAAATGGATACTGGTGATTGCCATGGTATTTGGGCGACTAGAGGTCTTCTCATTGCTGGTCTTGTTCTCACCAACGTTCTGGCGCAGTTAACAAATAAACCGGTAGTTTTGATACGAGCTAAAAAAAAGGGCGATAAATATCGCCCTTTATTTTTATGTCTTCAACTTTTAATCTTGCGGCACCTATGACGCTTTGCAAAAGCGCTAGCCAAAGAAAAATGCGCTGGGTTGGAACAGCTTTTCCACGTCGTTGATGTACTTCTTATCAACCAAGAACAAAATTACATGGTCGTTTGCTTCAATCTTGGTATCGCTGTGAGCAATAATCACCTGATCGTCTCGAACAATAGCCCCAATCGTGGTACCTGGCGGTAGTTTAATATCGCCTATTTGTTTGCCAACCACCTTAGAGGTATTTTCATCACCGTGCGCTATCGCTTCAATAGCCTCGGCAGCACCTCGTCGTAATGAGTACACGTTTACAATGTCACCTCGACGTACGTGAGTCAGTAGCGCCGAGATAGTGGCTTGTTGAGGTGAAAACGCGATATCTATCTCACCGCCTTGCACCAAGTCCACATAAGCACTTCGCTGGATAAGCACCATGGCTTTTTGTGCACCCATACGCTTTGCCAGCATGGCCGACATGATATTCGCTTCATCGTCGTTGGTAACGGCTATGAAAGCGTCAACTTGCTCGATGTTTTCTTCACTTAGCAATTCAGGGTCAGACGCGTCACCGCTAAATACAATGGTTTTATCTAAGTTCGCAGATAAATATTTGGCCCTTTCTGGGCTGTATTCAATAAGCTTAACGTTATGATTGTGCTCTAACTTTTTCGCAAGGCCTGCGCCAATCAAGCCACCACCGGCTATCATAATTCGTTTGTAGCTTGATTCGAGCTTTTGAAGCTCACTCATTACTGCGCGAATGTGCTTGGTAGCGGCAATAAAGAACACTTCATCATCGGCCTCAATAACCGTGGTACCTAACGGGCGAATAGGGCGGCCGCGTCGGTAAATGGCAGCAACCCGGGTTTCAACGTTAGGCATGTGGTCTTTAAGCGCAGATAACGCGTGGCCTACCAATAAGCCACCGTAATAGGCTTTAACCGCAACAAGGCTGGCTTTGCCTTCAGCAAACTCAACCACCTGAAGTGCACCCGGGTAGTCGATAAGACGTTTGATGGCCTTAGTTACCAACTGCTCGGGAGCGATAATGTGGTCAACGGGAATGTCTTGCTGCTTATATAGCTGCTCTTGGTAAATGATGTACTGTTCAGAGCGTACGCGAGCGATTTTAGTGGGGGTTTTAAATAGGCTGTAGGCCACCTGACAGGCCAACATATTGCTTTCATCACTATTGGTTACGGCAATCAGCATATCTGCATCTTCCGCACCGGCCTTACGCAACACATCAGGGTGTGAGCCCACGCCTGTTACTACTTGTAAATCAAGACGGTCTTGAAGTGCGCGCAATATAGTGGGGTCAGAGTCAATAACTGTTATTTCGTTATTCTCACCCACTAAGTTTTCAGCAAGTGTTCCGCCTACTTGGCCGGCCCCTAAAATGATGATCTTCATCGTTATTATTTTGCCTTCATATTCGTGCAAGTCTTAACTGTGTGACGTTGCACAACTATTGAACTCAGTCTGCTGACTTTACCAGCCTCGCATAATAGAAACCATCCATTTGTTGCTCTCCTGGCGTTATCTGGCGCCCTGGTTTATCAACGGTTTCTGTTTTCAGTATGGGCGATAAGGTGGCATCCGGTGTGTCGGACAAAAACTGCTGTATTTGCGCCATGTTCTCTTTTGGCAAAATAGAACAGGTTGCATAAAGTAGTGTGCCGCCTGGTTTTAACAGGCCCCAGAGCGTATCTAATATGCGCCGTTGAAGCTGTGCTAAGTTGTCGATGTCATTGGCTTTTCGAAGCCAGCGAATATCTGGGTGACGTCGAATCACGCCGGTAGCAGAGCAGGGGGCATCCAGTAATATTCTGTCGAAGGGCTTTCCGTCCCACCAGGTATCAGGATTAGCTGCATCACCTTGCTTAATATCGACAGTGTGCTTAAGGCGAGTCATGTTTTCTTCTACCCGTTTTAGGCGGGTAGCATCAGCATCAAGCGCTAATACGTACTGTGTATCAGGTGCACACTCAACAATGTGCCCTGTTTTTCCGCCTGGTGCGGCGCAACAGTCTAGAATGCGTTCGTTCGCTTGAGGCTTTAGGTAATGCGCAGCTAATTGCGCTGCCCCATCTTGTACCGCAAAGTGACCTTTTTCAAAACCAGGCAGGGCAGTAATGTCTACCCGCTTAGTCAGAATTACGGCATCAGCATGGTTTGCGCTAAGGGTATATTCAACCCCTGCTTTATCTAACGCCTGAGTAAATGCTGCCAACGATGTTTGCAACTTATTTACGCGAAGCCAAATGGGGGCCATGGCATTCGTTTCGTTACGAACCTGCTCGGCGTCGTCACCATAGGCGTTCTCTATTGCCTTAAACAACCACTTTGGCAAGCCGCTGTTTATGATTGCGTCGTCTACAGGTTTGTCTGCAAGGTTTTCTCGCTGAAAATTACGCAGTACCGCATTAACTAACCCTTTTAACCCTGCGGCATTTAAATAAGATGCTGCGGCGACGGTTTCGCCAACGGCGGCGTGGTTGCTAACACGGGAAAAATTAAGCTGGTACAAACCAAGAAGAATAAGATGTTCTATGACTTTCTTGTTGCCTTTTAGAGGCCTATCCAACAAAGAGCGCAGCCAGTGCTGTAAAAGGGGAAGGCGACGCATTACCCCTAGTGACATCTCTTGAATCCATGCGTTATCTTTGGCGTTGTGTCTGCGCTGAACGCGCTCTAAGCACTCACGCGATGACTTGCCTTGTTCTAAAATTTGGTAGATGACCCACGCGCAATCTGCGCGCAGGTTCTTTTGTTTGGGAAGGGGTAATGGTTTCACGTTTAGTCCGCTTGTGTCAGACAACGGCCCACTTCAAACCACGTTTGGCGAGCATTGATAACGTCTGACGCTGGAAGCGCCTTTTTGCCAGGAATTTGAAGAGTTGTAATGCAAAGCGCATCGCGCCCCGTAGCGATAGTAATGCCCTCTTTATTGGCACTGACTACCGTACCTGGCGTGGCACCTTTATTTAAAGGAACAACGCTGGCAGACCATACTTTAACGTTCTGATCTTCGACCTGCATCCACGCTACAGGCCAAGGGTTGAAGGCGCGGATATTTCGCTCTATTTGCTCAGCATCGTCTGCCCAATTAATCAGGGCTTCTTCTTTTGATAGCTTTTTCGCGTAGGTCGCTTGAGAGTCGTCTTGTTTGGTGGGCGTGTAACGATCAAATTCATTAACGACCTCAACCAACGCTTGTGGTCCTAGCTCTGCAAGCTTTTCATATAAGGTGGCGCTGGTATCTTCAGAGGTAATAGGTAATGTTGCTATGTGAAGCATGTCACCCGTATCTAAACCTTCGTCCATTTGCATTATAGTTACGCCGGTCTCAGCGTCACCCGCCCAGATTGAACGCTGTATTGGTGCCGCGCCTCGCCACTTAGGCAGAATAGAGCCGTGCACGTTAATGCACCCTAGCTTAGGTGCATTTAACACCGCAGTAGGCAGTATCAGTCCGTAAGCAACAACTACCATTAAATCGGCATTGAGCGAGGCTAATTCTTCCTGAGCGTCTTGAGCTTTAAGCGACTGAGGCTGGTAAACTGGAATGGCGTTTTCTTCTGCTAATACTTTAACCGGACTGGCGGTAAGCTTTTTACCTCGCCCTGCGGGTCTATCAGGCTGAGTGTAAACAGCAATGACTTCGTGCTCGCTCTCGAGTAACGCTGATAGATGTTTAGCTGCAAAATCCGGAGTACCGGCAAAAATCACTTTCAATGGAGTTGTCACGTTATTCCTTAGGCTTTTGCAGCAAGACGCGCTTCTTTCTCAAGCTTTTTACGAATACGTTGGCGCTTAAGCGGTGAAAGGTAATCAATAAACAATTTGCCTTTTAGATGATCCAGCTCGTGCTGAATACAAATCGCTAACAAACCTTCTGCATCCAACTCAAAGCTTTCGCCATTCTGATCTAGCGCTTTTACGGTAATTGATTCGGCGCGCTCAACTTTCGCGTAATTACCCGGCACTGATAAACAGCCTTCTTCGCTAATCGTGGAGCCATCTTTACGAATGATTTCAGGGTTAATAAATACGCGTGGCTCGTTTTGATCTTCCGATACGTCCATTACAACAACTTGAACGTGGCGGTTAACTTGCGTTGCAGCAAGGCCAATACCGTTCTCGTCTTTCATGGTTTCGAACATGTCCGATACCAATTGTTTAATTTCGTCGTTAACCTCTTCAACCGGCTTAGCTACCGTGCGAAGACGTTCATCAGGAAAACTTAATACGTCTAAAATTGCCATTTCTCGCTTACTTCACCTTTTCGCTGTATAAATTCATATACGATCTAATTGCCAGCACACTTTACAGTGCTTATTAAGTTACTATTCTAACGTATATCGGGCTGTTTCGTGCAGTTTTTTACCGAAACCCTATTAGAATACCTAGTTATGCCGATATAGTGCTATTGTCTGAAAAATCAACAATGAGTGACAGTGAATAATTTGCAGGTGGTTAATTTGAAAAAGCGATTGATTTACGCGCGTCGTGCAGCATTGTTTATCTTAGGTGTACTGCTTTCTTTGCCTACCTTTGCGCTGCAGCTAAAAGAGAGCGCGCCAGAAACCTACACAGTAAAGCGTGGGGACACGCTATGGGCAATCGCTAACGTTTTTCTCAATGAGCCTTGGCTCTGGCCTGAATTATGGCGAACCAACACCCAAATCGACAATCCACACCTTATTTACCCGGGCGATGTTATCGTCGTTGGGTATGTTGATGGGCAGCCTGTATTAAGTGTAAAGCGCGACAAGCCTTCCTATAAGCTTTCTCCGGCTACCGATAAGCGAGTAAAACCGAAGCCTGTTGATGTGTTGTCGTGGACAACTATCTCTCCATTCATTAGGCAACATATGCTGCTAGACGAGGAAAGCTATGCTTCGCTACCTAAATTGCTGGGTAATCAGGATGGAAACGTAAGGTTTGCGTCTGATGATTTTGTGTTAAGCCAGCAACAATTCAGTACCGACGATCAGTACAGAGTAGTAAGAAAGCACGCTACGATTAGAAATCTTGATGGGGAAATCCTTGGTATTCAAGTTACCCATGTTTCAACAGCTTCACTAGTGGAAAAAGATGAAGGTAGCAACACGATGTTGCTTTTCATCGACGATGCGAACCAAGAAGCTAAGCGCGGTGATAAGTTAATGGCGGGTGGATTTGAACATCCTGAAGGCTTTGAACTTGTTCCGGCTACTTCGCAGCGAGGCGCAATAGTTGGAGATTTGCATGATCACGATTTACTTGGCAAATACGACGTTGTCATTCTTGATTTAGGCAGTATGGAAGTAGCGCCAGGTACGGTCCTGGGGCTTTACTCACAAGGTCCAGCCATTATTGACGAAGAAAGTCCACGCTATGTAGATGAACCCGGCGCTAACACTGGTGGTGAGTGGTTTATCGATACAGTATCGCAACCCGCGCTTAAAGTAGGTGAAGTTGTTGTGTTTAAAACATTTGATGCGGCAAGTTACGGATTAATAACGCGAGCGAACAAAGGGATAAAGCGCGGCTTTATTGTCGCAAAGCCCTAAGCGTTGCATGGTTCATTGTCGCTCGCATTAGGAGCGATAATGGCACCACAATCTTCTCAGTTAGACAGCGAAACATTAGCATGGATAGCGCTGGCTTCCGCTCAGCGTGTTTCACCTAAACTATGGCTACAGGCTCTCGAAAAATATCAACTTTCTACTGTCGATTTAGGCAGCAACACGTCTTCGCTGCCTAACGAGGTTAAACAACTCACCAACAACATTTCACCGCCTCTTATTGATGCAGCAATAAACTGGCTGCAAGCGAGCGAAAATAGACACATCGTGCCGTTGTCATCGCCTCACTATCCAGAATTACTTAAGCAATTGGATAGTCCGCCCCTCGCGCTATTTGCCACGGGAAACAAAGCGCTATTTCAAAAACCACAGATTGCTATAGTGGGAAGCAGAAGGGCCAGCCTTCAGGGTAAGCGTACCGCAACCGACATTGCTTATGGGTTATCTAGTAGCGGAGTTGTAGTGACGAGCGGCCTTGCCATGGGCATTGATAGCGCCGCACACCAAGGCGCCCTGTCTGGTAGCACCGGAACCATTGCGGTAATGGGTACGGGACCTGAAAAGGTATATCCGGCTAAAAATAGTAAGCTCTATGAAGCTATCAACAATGACGGAGGTGTCACCGTTACAGAGTTTTTTCCGGGGCAGGGACCTAAGCCTTGGCATTTTCCAAGGCGAAATCGAATTATCGCAGCGTTATCCCTTGGAACCTTAGTGGTAGAGGCAAAAATTAAGAGTGGCACCTTGATAACTGCGAATTTGGCCGCAGATATGGGGCGAGAAGTATTCGCTGTGCCAGGCAATATCGCTAACGCTTACGCTGAAGGTTGCCACTGGTTAATCCAACAGGGCGCCAAATTAGTAACAAATATAAGCGATATTCTCGATGAAGTTGGCGTTCAGCCTGAACAACTAGGCTTGAATGTTGACGAGCAAAACGAAAAAAGTACAGCGAATAGCTTGGCAACCGATAAATTATTAGCTAGTGTGGATTGTGACATCACCGCTATTGATGTCATAGCCCAGCGCAATGCCATATCTGTATCGCAAGCAATGGCATCATTATTAGAATATGAGTTGCGTGGTTTAGTGGCCGCTGTCCCTGGTGGTTACGTTAAATTGAGGGGAAAATAATATGTTCGATATCCTCATGTATCTGTTTGAAAACTTCATTCACAGTGAAACGGAAATTCGTGTTGACCAAGACGAGTTAACGGAAGAGCTTGTGCGCGCAGGATTTCATCACGATGAGATTTATAAAGCCCTCGCATGGTTAGAAAAGTTAGCGGCACTGCAAGAGACGGACATCAAACCGTACTTTTGCAAAGGTATTAGCACTAGCTTAAGCCGTATTTACACGCATGAAGAACAAATGCGTTTAGATGTGGAATGTCGCGGTTTTCTTATGTTCTTAGAACAGGTTAATGTGTTGGATGCCTCCACACGCGAAATGGTTATAGATCGCGTTATGGAAATTGATTCCAATGAATTTTGCTTGGAAGACCTGAAGTGGGTTGTGCTAATGGTACTATTCAACGTACCTGGCAAAGAGAAAGCCTACGCACAAATGGAAGATCTTTTGTTCGAAGAGCCAGATGGTGTTCTGCATTAATGCAGTTGTAGTCACTGGTATTTGAATCTTTACTTAAAAATGCGCTGTGAAATTACAGCGCGTTTAAGGCCTTAACGTCCAATACATGTCTAAAATAGACCATTCACTCTTTTCAGCGCGCGAGCATGCTCTCGATGATAATTTCGGAGATTGCCCCGAGTGCGGTAAACCTCTTCATATAAAGAACAGTAAATCCGGCCCTTTTATCGGGTGTACGGGCTATCCGGAATGTAGCTTTAGTAAGCCACTTCACGATAAACAAACCACCATACTGAAAACCTTAGACGGTGTAGCCTGCCCTGAATGCGCATCCGACTTAGCCATAAAGAAAGGGCGGTTTGGCATGTTTATCGGCTGTACCAATTTTCCTTCATGCCATCACATAGAGCCCATTAAAGAAAAAGAGGATACTTTGGTGGATTGTCCAAAGTGTAAGAGAGGGCATCTAATCTCGCGTACTAACAAATACGGCAAACAGTTTTTTGCGTGCAACCATTATCCACAATGTCGATATGTGCTAAATTTCACGCCGGTTAATGAAAGCTGCCCAGACTGCGGTTGGGGAGTATTGATAGACAAAAAGGGGCAGTTACAGTGTCCTCAGCCTAGTTGTGGCTTTAAAAAGTAATTATACGAACAACTAAAGAAGAACTATACGTAGAGATTAAAACCATGTCTGATATCCAAAATGGGAACGTAAACACGTTTACCCCCGTTGAGGCTAACTCACCTGAAGTAGACCCTGTTGTTGCCGCATTCCAAGCTGGCAGTTTAATCGTTTATCCAACCGAAGCGGTAATGGGCATCGGATGTGACCCCGACAATGAAGCCGCTGTAAATGCGCTGTTAGAGATAAAACAGCGACCGGTAGAAAAGGGCGTGATCTTGATTGCAGCAAACTACAGTCAGCTACTGCCTTATGTTAACGACAACGCCATTCGCCCTGACAGACGCACCGATATTTTTTCGAGCTGGCCAGGCCCTAATACTTGGCTATTACCTAAGTCGTCATCTGCGCCAGTTTGGTTAACCGGCAAGCATAGTAAAATAGCAGTGCGCGTAACTAATCACCCTGTAGTAGTGGAATTGTGCAACAAGTTAGGTAAACCGTTAGTCTCTACAAGCGCTAACCTGACCGGCCAACCGCCAGCCACCACCACTGAAGAAGCAAAAGCCGTATTCGCTGACTCCGTTTTCTATGTCGAAGGGGAAGTAGGCGGTGCAACTAAACCCAGTACCATTCGCGATGGTGACACAGCAGAGGTAATAAGAGCATGACATCAGCAGAATTACTGGACGGTAAAAATGCCGCTGAAGTAATAGAACAAGTAAAAAGCTATTTACTAGGGCTGCAAGACACCATTTGCCAAACCCTTGAACTTGCCGACGGTAAGGGCCAGTTTGTTGAAGACAGCTGGCAGCGAGAAGAAGGTGGCGGTGGCCGTTCTCGAGTACTAAAAAATGGTGCGGTGATAGAACAAGGCGGCGTTAACTTTTCTCATGTGTTTGGCAGTCAAATGCCTGCCTCAGCAACGGCTAACCGCCCTGAGCTTGCGGGAAGAAACTTTCAAGCAATGGGTGTATCACTCGTTATTCATCCACATAACCCGTATATTCCAACGTCACATGCTAATGTTCGCTTTTTTATTGCAGAAAAAGAGGGCGAAACACCTATCTGGTGGTTTGGCGGCGGCTTCGACTTGACGCCATTTTATCCGTTTAAAGATGACGTTTTACACTGGCATGATACTGCTAAAAAATTATGTAAGCCGTTTGGCGATGATGTCTACCCTAAGTACAAAAAGTGGTGCGACGACTACTTTTACTTAAAGCATCGCAATGAAACTCGCGGAGTGGGCGGTTTATTCTTCGACGACCTGAATGAATGGGGCTTTGAACAGTCATTTGCATTTATGCAGGCTGTTGGTAATGGCTTCATCGATGCTTACGTTCCTATTGTTGAACGTCGTAAGCAAACCGATTTCGGCGAAAGAGAGCGTGATTTCCAACTTTACCGCCGGGGCCGCTACGTTGAGTTTAACCTTGTATTCGACCGAGGCACTTTATTTGGACTGCAAACCGGCGGGCGTACGGAATCAATTCTAATGTCGATGCCGCCGCTCGCGCGCTGGGAGTATTGTTATACACCTGCACCGGGTAGCGCCGAAGCCAAGCTGACAGACTGGTTAAAACCTACTGATTGGTGATTAATTATTAAATAAGGCTCCGCTTAAATCCTTACGCGGACCGCCGATAGCAGCTTTCATCTTTAATGACTAAAAAACGCCGTATTAACGTTAATGCGGCGTTTTTTTGATCTAAATCAAGGTGGAATATCATCTGTGTTTCAGTGAGTTATCAAACTTGCGCTGGATCAATGTTTCTCTTAACCACAGGCGTAAAGTAGCGCCATCTTAGTTAAACACAAAAGAGACACATCATGCGCAAACACTTTTTATCTGCATCTGCACTTTGCCTTACACTTGCTGCACTCTCACCTTTAGCTAGCGCTCACCAGCAGGGCGACTGGATCGTTCGTGGCGGTCTTACGACCGTTGCTCCTGACGAATCTACCTCTAACATCGTCGCGGGTGGAACTGATCTTGGCGTGGCTCTTAATATCGATAACGATACTCAGCTAGGTTTAAATGTAGCGTACTTTATTACTGACAATATTAATATCGAGCTGCTTGCCGCAACGCCGTTTAAGCACGACGTTAATTTTTCTGTAGCTGATCCGTTAGGGACGGGTAATCAGCTTGGTGAAGTCACGCATCTTCCTCCTACGCTTACCGCAAACTACTATTTTAATGATGCCAGCTCTGCGTTTCAGCCATACATTGGTGCAGGTATCAACTATACCTTTATCTTTGATGAAGAGTTTACAGGTGCGAATGAAACAGCTGGCTTAAGCGACCTATCGCTTGATAATTCATTTGGCTTGTCAGCACAGGTGGGAATGGATTACCAAATTGATACCAAATGGCATGTTAATGCATCGGTTCGATTCATTGATATAGATACCGAAGCAACCTTCAAAGTGGGTGATGCTGCTGGAAAGGTAAGTGATATTGAAATAGATCCTTGGGTGTATACCTTATCGGTGGGTTACACATTCTAATTCTTAGTTTCACGCCTTATTAACTATTAGGCTTTCACAATTGCACTACTTTATGCGCCATAAAGAGCGTAGACAGTAACAGGGGAGTTGCGCGTTAAAAGGTTAATCCTTTCAACGCGCTTTTTTATTTTGTATTCACCATGTGATTGGCGAGTTGATCAAGTGCGTCTATCAACTGTTGAGCTAAGGCGATATCTTCAACCGTTTTAAACATGGCTTTTCGCATGCAGTACATCCACTGCGCTTTTAACTCCGGTGTTACGGTATAAGGTAGGTGGCGTGCACGCAGACGCGGGTGGCCATACTGCTGCTGATAATCATCAGGACCACCAAGCCATAAACTTAAATAGAGAAAGAACACGTGGCGAATTCTGTCTAATGGCTGGGGGTGAATAGCTAGCAATTCATTGGCGAGTGGATCGGTTTCCATTATGTCGTAAAACGTATTTGCTAATTCCCGTACTTTCTCCTCTCCACCTATACGTTCATATGGTGTACTCTGCGAAGCACGATTATCGCTTTTCTTCTTTATATTAAATAAGTCTCGTATTCCCATGAAAAAATTCGCTGTATTCGGAAATCCTATTGCACAGAGTTTATCACCAACTATCCATCAAATGTTTGCTGAACAAGTGGGAGAAAAGATTTCTTATGAAAAGATACTTGCGCCAGTAGATGGTTTTGTAGATGCCGCCAACGCGTTTTTAGCTCAGGAAGGCGCGGTAGGTTGTAACGTCACTATGCCTTTTAAGCTTGATGCATTCAACTTGGCAAAGGTAGATGACCAAGCAGCCAAAGATGCACAAGCTGTTAATACGCTAATGAATGGTGACAGCGGTGAAGTGTGGGGATACAACACTGATGGTGTAGGGCTGGTAAACGATCTGCT
The DNA here is from genome assembly GCF_000172635.2 of Alteromonas macleodii ATCC 27126. Taxonomy (NCBI): domain Bacteria; kingdom Pseudomonadati; phylum Pseudomonadota; class Gammaproteobacteria; order Alteromonadales; family Alteromonadaceae; genus Alteromonas; species Alteromonas macleodii. The sequence goes on from NC_018632.1 coordinate 34,146, forward strand.
TAACAGTGGTGTGGAAATTAAGGGTAAGCGCGTGTTGCTTATTGGTGCCGGCGGCGCCGCCCGTGGCGTAATCTCCCCGTTATTAAAAGCAGGGGCCGCCTCTTTAACCATCACCAATAGAACCAAAGCGAAAGCAGAGGAAGTGGCAAGTGCCGCTTCAAACGCTAAAGTGCAGGTGGCTGCGCTTGAAGATATCGCAGATGTTGCGCCTCATATTATTATTAATTCAACAGCCGCCAGTTTAAGCAATGAATTGCCGTGCCGTTTAAATGATGGTGTTTTACAAAATTGTGAAGTGGTGTATGACATGGTTTATAAAAACTCACCCACGCGCTTTATGAGAGATGCGGCCGAACTTGGTGTTAAGACACAAATCGATGGATTAGGGATGCTGGTTGAGCAAGCGGCTGAAGCATTCTACATATGGACACAAAAGCGCCCCGATACTTCAGATATTGTAAAACGTGTCAGGGCTATCGTTGAGCAAGGTGAGAAGCGAAACTAGTTCGCTTCTTCAAGGTACTCATCTTTCAATACAACATAGTTAACGGCAGACTGTTTCAGGAATGCCATTTCAGCGTCGTTGAGTGGTCTTTTCTTTTGCATGGGGTTTCCCACGTAAAGAAATCCGCTTTCTAACCTTTTGTTCGGCGGCACTAATGTACCTGCACCAATAAACACATCGTCTTCAACAACAACACCATCCATTACAATAGCGCCCATGCCAACGAGAATTCGATTACCCAACTGACAGCCGTGCAGCATACACTTATGCCCAACGGTAACGTCCTCACCAATGATAAGAGGGAAGCCGTTGGGGTTCTTCTCAGATTTACGAGTAACGTGTAAAACACTGCCATCTTGAATATTAGAACGGGCGCCAATACGAATTTTGTTCACGTCGCCACGAGCTGCAACCAGCGGCCAAATACTCGCATCATCTTCTAAAACTACATCACCGACGATTCTTGCCGAGCCATCAACATAGACATTCTTTCCTAATGTAGGAGAAACACCTTTAAAACTATCAATCGATTTATGCATTACACACTCATATAAATTGCGCAGAAAGTGAATTACGCAAACTCTAACAGCAATGCCGATGAGTTGGTACTAGTAGGGTGGTTACAGAGCCTACCTGTAATGCTTTAAGCAACAGGTAACTATCTTGGGGTAGCAAAACGCGAAGAGGAGGGTAGTAAATAACAAGGAGAAAAATGATAATGTAGCTTGCTAATAGAATTTATCGAGACGTTGTAATGCCCAAGCGCTATGTATTTTTCACTGCCCTTTCCTATGCGTATCCTATTTATAGACCACTACAAGAGGCCATTAGGGCTAGAGGTGACGAAGTAGCGTGGTTTTTGGAAGGAGAATGTCCCGATCTATTGAAGCCTGATGAAATTCGCCTTCATACTATTAATGATGTTATTGAATACAACCCCTTAGCCATATTTGCGTGTGGAAATATCATCTATCACTTTTTGCCAGGCATAAAGGTATCAGTCTTTCACGGTTATCCGATTGGCAAGCGAGGGGAGAAGAGTAGCGCTACAGATGATCACTTCTCTATTCGCGGGTGGTTTGATATGTACTGTACTCAGGGGCCAAGTAGCACAGAGTATTTTAAGCAGCTTGAAGCAAAGCATCAGTTTTTTAAAGTGTATCAAACAGGTTGGGCTAAAGTGGATGACTACTTTTCTTCATATAAGAAGGAAAACGATGTTCCCACTATTCTCTACGCCACCACTTTTTCTAAAGGCATTACCTCCGCTCCTGTACTTGTCGATACAATTAGTAGGTTAGTGAAAGAAAAGAAATGGAATTGGCGTTTAACATTCCATCCCAAACTCAACGATCAAGCACTATTAGATAGATATCGTGCGCTGGCAGATGAATATAGTAACGTTACGTTTGTCGATAATGTGCGTCTTGAAGACTTTCAGCAATCAGATGTCATGTTGTGTGACAGCAGCTCTATAATTTTAGAGTTTATGATGATGAACAAACCTGTTGTCACTTATCGCAATACAAACCCCGGACAACATTTACTTAATGTCACAGAAGTAAGCGAAGTAGAAAACGCCATTGAAACTGCATTAACGCGACCAGCATCATTAATGAAAGAGGTTAATGACTTTGCCCATTATCATGAAGCCTATAGAGATGGACATAATTGCGAACGTATTTTAGATGCAGTCGATGACTTTAATAGTAACTATAAAGGTAAGATAAAAGCTAAGCCGCTTAACCTGTGGCGCAAGTTCAGGTTAAGGAATAAGCTGAAATACTGGAAATAGGAGCGTTCAAAACGAATATGACACTTTTTTTAAAATAAGTGTTGACGTGAGCGCTCATTTCCCTAAAATGCGCATCCGCTTCGGGGGAAAAGCAAAACAGCAAGCCTCCTGAAGTAAGTCTCTACTACCTTTATAGGCCAGTAAAGACGGGAGTTTAGAAGCATTAAAAGCGGCCGAAGAGTAACTCGCCTTAATTCTGGGGTCAGAGTACATTTCTCTAATAAGGCATGCTGACGAATTTCAGAGTTTCTCCCCCACAGTTTTGAAATCACGTATAGTTAAATTCGTTTGTTCTTAAAAGTACTCTGATTTAACGGCATTGGGGGATAAGGGAATAATTATGTTCTGATGTTTAAAGCAATAAAGTACTCTGACCCCAATTTGAGGTTTTGCTGGGGGAAGTGGGGATTAATGTACTCTGACCCCATTTTTTTGTTTCTTCCAAACGCAAAAAACCCGCCGTTAGGCGGGTTCTTCTTAATGGTGGCAGCCATAGCGATACGGTACCACCTGACTCCATTCCGAACTCAGAAGTGAAACGTATTAGCGCCGATGGTAGTGTGGGGCTTCCCCATGTGAGAGTAGGACACTGCCAGGTCGGAAAAACTGGTAACAATCTAGAAAACTGGATATCAATTCAATCAGTGAGTAACTGTCTTTTCACTCTACTTGCGGCTCATTTTTCAGAGCTTAGCTTGTCTACAACACTCAGAAGCCTAAAGCTTCTTGGGCGTTGTTTAAGTGACGAAGCGTATACGGTGGATGCCTTGGCAGTTAGAGGCGATGAAGGACGTGTAAGTCTGCGAAAAGCTGTGGTGAGCCGACAAAATGCATTTGAGCCACAGATGTCCGAATGGGGAAACCCACCTGTTTACAGGTATCGTTAACTGAATACATAGGTTAACGAGGCAAACGAGGGGAACTGAAACATCTAAGTACCCTTAGGAAAAGAAATCAACCGAGATTCCCCTAGTAGCGGCGAGCGAACGGGGAGCAGCCCTTAAGCTGTTTAGAATTTAGTGGAATCCTTTGGGAAGAGGAGCGATACAAGGTGATAGCCCTGTACACGACGGATTCTTTACAGTGAAATCGAGTAGGTCGGGACACGTGTTATCTTGACTGAATATGGGGGGACCATCCTCCAAGGCTAAATACTCCTAACTGACCGATAGTGAACCAGTACCGTGAGGGAAAGGCGAAAAGAACCCCTGTGAGGGGAGTGAAATAGAACCTGAAACCGTATACGTACAAGCAGTGGGAGCCACTTCGTGTGGTGACTGCGTACCTTTTGTATAATGGGTCAGCGACTTATATTTAGTAGCAAGGTTAAGTGAATAACGGAGCCGTAGCGAAAGCGAGTGTTAACTGCGCGTTTAGTTGCTAGGTATAGACCCGAAACCCGGTGATCTAGCCATGAGCAGGTTGAAGGTTGAGTAACATCAACTGGAGGACCGAACCCACTAACGTTGAAAAGTTAGGGGATGACTTGTGGCTGGGGGTGAAAGGCCAATCAAACCGGGAGATAGCTGGTTCTCCCCGAAATCTATTTAGGTAGAGCCTCGGACGAATTCCATTGGGGGTAGAGCACTGTTAAGGCTAGGGGGTCATCCCGACTTACCAACCCTTTGCAAACTCCGAATACCAATGAGAACTATCCGGGAGACACACGGCGGGTGCTAACGTCCGTCGTGGAGAGGGAAACAACCCAGACCGCCAGCTAAGGTCCCAAAATATTGCTAAGTGGGAAACGATGTGGGAAGGCATAGACAGCTAGGAGGTTGGCTTAGAAGCAGCCACCCTTTAAAGAAAGCGTAATAGCTCACTAGTCGAGTCGGCCTGCGCGGAAGATGTAACGGGGCTAAGCAATATACCGAAGCTGCGGCAGCATGTTTACATGCTGGGTAGGGGAGCGTTGTGTAAGTGGATGAAGGTGAGTTGTAAAGCTTGCTGGACATATCACAAGTGCGAATGCTGACATGAGTAACGATAATGGGAGTGAAAAACTCCCACGCCGGAAGACCAAGGTTTCCTGTCCCATGCTAATCAGGGCAGGGTAAGTCGGCCCCTAAGGCGAGGCAGAAATGCGTAGTCGATGGGAAACGGGTTAATATTCCCGTACTTATATAATCAGTGATGGAGGGACGGAGAAGGCTAGGCAAGCTTGGCGTTGGTTGTCCAAGTGAAAGTGAGTAGGCTGGAATTTTAGGTAAATCCGGAATTCTAAGGCCGAGACACGAGACGAGCTCCCAAGGGAGTGAAGTTGTTGATGCCCTGCTTCCAGGAAAAGCTTCTAAACTTATGATTATATGAACCGTACCCCAAACCGACACAGGTGGTCAGGTAGAGAATACTAAGGCGCTTGAGAGAACTCGGGTGAAGGAACTCGGCAAAATTGTACCGTAACTTCGGGAGAAGGTACGCCTCTGTTTGTGAACACTTCGCGTGGTAAGCAAATGGAGGCCGCAGTGACCAGGTGGCTGGGACTGTTTATTAAAAACACAGCACTCTGCAAACTCGTAAGAGGACGTATAGGGTGTGACACCTGCCCGGTGCCGGAAGGTTAATTGATGGGGTTAGTTTTCGGACGAAGCTCTTGATCGAAGCCCCGGTAAACGGCGGCCGTAACTATAACGGTCCTAAGGTAGCGAAATTCCTTGTCGGGTAAGTTCCGACCTGCACGAATGGTGTAACCATGGCCACGCTGTCTCCACCCGAGACTCAGTGAAATTGAAATCGCAGTGAAGATGCTGTGTACCCGCACCTAGACGGAAAGACCCCGTGAACCTTTACTACAGCTTGGCACTGAACATTGAACCTACATGTGTAGGATAGGTGGGAGGCTTTGAAGCACAGTCGCTAGATTGTGTGGAGCCGTCCTTGAAATACCACCCTTGTATGTTTGATGTTCTAACATTGTTCCCTTATCGGGAATGTGGACAGTGTCTGGTGGGTAGTTTGACTGGGGCGGTCTCCTCCCAAATAGTAACGGAGGAGCACGAAGGTTAGCTAATCACGGTCGGACATCGTGAGGTTAGTGCAATGGCATAAGCTAGCTTAACTGCGAGACAGACACGTCGAGCAGGTACGAAAGTAGGTCATAGTGATCCGGTGGTTCTGTATGGAAGGGCCATCGCTCAACGGATAAAAGGTACTCCGGGGATAACAGGCTGATACCGCCCAAGAGTTCATATCGACGGCGGTGTTTGGCACCTCGATGTCGGCTCATCACATCCTGGGGCTGAAGTCGGTCCCAAGGGTATGGCTGTTCGCCATTTAAAGTGGTACGCGAGCTGGGTTTAGAACGTCGTGAGACAGTTCGGTCCCTATCTGGTGTGGGCGTTGGATGATTGATGGGAGCTGCTCCTAGTACGAGAGGACCGGAGTGGACGAACCGCTGGTGTTCGGGTTGTCATGCCAATGGCATTGCCCGGTAGCTATGTTCGGAACGGATAACCGCTGAAAGCATCTAAGCGGGAAGCCGGCCCAAAGATGAGTCATCCCTGACCTTTAAGGTCTGGAAGGGTTGTTATAGACGATGACGTTGATAGGCAGGGTGTGGAAGCGTTGTAAGGCGTTAAGCTAACCTGTACTAATTGCCCGAGAGGCTTAACCATCCATACAACCCCAAACAGCCTTTTGACTTCTGTCTAAGTTACGTTGCATGAATGACAAGCTAATCGGAAGAATTGCCTTGCTATCAGAGTTTGATCATGGCTCAGATTGAACGCTGGCGGCAGGCCTAACACATGCAAGTCGAACGGTAACATTTCTAGCTTGCTAGAAGATGACGAGTGGCGGACGGGTGAGTAATGCTTGGGAACTTGCCTTTGCGAGGGGGATAACAGTTGGAAACGACTGCTAATACCGCATAATGTCTTCGGACCAAACGGGGCTTCGGCTCCGGCGCAAAGAGAGGCCCAAGTGAGATTAGCTAGTTGGTAAGGTAACGGCTTACCAAGGCGACGATCTCTAGCTGTTCTGAGAGGAAGATCAGCCACACTGGGACTGAGACACGGCCCAGACTCCTACGGGAGGCAGCAGTGGGGAATATTGCACAATGGGGGAAACCCTGATGCAGCCATGCCGCGTGTGTGAAGAAGGCCTTCGGGTTGTAAAGCACTTTCAGTTGTGAGGAAAAGTTAGTAGTTAATACCTGCTAGCCGTGACGTTAACAACAGAAGAAGCACCGGCTAACTCCGTGCCAGCAGCCGCGGTAATACGGAGGGTGCGAGCGTTAATCGGAATTACTGGGCGTAAAGCGCACGCAGGCGGTTTGTTAAGCTAGATGTGAAAGCCCTGGGCTCAACCTGGGATGGTCATTTAGAACTGGCAGACTAGAGTCTTGGAGAGGGGAGTGGAATTCCAGGTGTAGCGGTGAAATGCGTAGATATCTGGAGGAACATCAGTGGCGAAGGCGACTCCCTGGCCAAAGACTGACGCTCATGTGCGAAAGTGTGGGTAGCGAACAGGATTAGATACCCTGGTAGTCCACACCGTAAACGCTGTCTACTAGCTGTGTGTGCCTTTAAGGCGTGCGTAGCGAAGCTAACGCGCTAAGTAGACCGCCTGGGGAGTACGGCCGCAAGGTTAAAACTCAAATGAATTGACGGGGGCCCGCACAAGCGGTGGAGCATGTGGTTTAATTCGATGCAACGCGAAGAACCTTACCTACACTTGACATGCTGAGAAGTTACTAGAGATAGTTTCGTGCCTTCGGGAACTCAGACACAGGTGCTGCATGGCTGTCGTCAGCTCGTGTCGTGAGATGTTGGGTTAAGTCCCGCAACGAGCGCAACCCTTGTCCTTAGTTGCCAGCCTTAAGTTGGGCACTCTAAGGAGACTGCCGGTGACAAACCGGAGGAAGGTGGGGACGACGTCAAGTCATCATGGCCCTTACGTGTAGGGCTACACACGTGCTACAATGGCATTTACAGAGGGAAGCGAGACAGTGATGTGGAGCGGACCCCTTAAAGAATGTCGTAGTCCGGATTGGAGTCTGCAACTCGACTCCATGAAGTCGGAATCGCTAGTAATCGCAGGTCAGAATACTGCGGTGAATACGTTCCCGGGCCTTGTACACACCGCCCGTCACACCATGGGAGTGGGATGCAAAAGAAGTAGTTAGTCTAACCTTCGGGAGGACGATTACCACTTTGTGTTTCATGACTGGGGTGAAGTCGTAACAAGGTAACCCTAGGGGAACCTGGGGTTGGATCACCTCTCGAAATCAAAACAGCCCTTAACGAAATGCTCGAGAAATGAAAATGTACTCTGACCCCATTTCTTTAAAAGTGATAGGCGTAGGATAGGTTCAGGAAGTCTAATCCGGGATTGTCGTTGTTGAAGCCGCCGTTTGAAAAGTGCATATAGCGCAGTGCGACATGTTGTTTCTTATCGATCTCTACAAACACACCTAATCTGTCTTCGAACTGATAGTTAGATCCAATATCTTTACCAGCGACTTTCTGATTACCTATGTAACTCGCTCCTATCCCTGCTTCTATATATACGGGATATTTGTCATAGAGCGTTGAAACCTGTTTCATAAATACAGGAGTTAATGACGCGCCGTAGCTTGTACTATGTGTATCGTTTTCACCATACTCCCACACTACGGCACTCACTTCCCAGTATAGCTTTAGGTCGCCAAACCAATCAGTAGTAAGCGTTTGTTCAAGTGGCCTGTACGCGAAGCGCATACCATCGATATCGTCAAAGCCGTGCATATAATCTACACTCACGGTTTGTTTCGCTTGTACGCTACTTGCGGTGAAAATAATGAAAAAATAAAATAGAAGTAGTGATGCCTGTTTCATAATTGCTCCTTGATCTGATAATCAACAAGCAAAATTTTTTCCAATTAAAAATTATTTTAATTTCAAAGAGATAATAAAAACTAAATGCCGAACTATTCCACGCGAGTAGTGTAATTTACTGACACTGTTGAAGTTTTTACAAAGGTGTCCAGCGTGTATCTGCACTTACATGTTGCTCTTCCATCAGACGCTCGATCAGTTGCTTTGTATCTTCAATACCATACTTCGCTTTAATTTTATTTATGCTTTCAGATTCTGAAAGTATGAATGTATTGAGCTCGGCAATGATCTCGGGGTGTCTTAAGGTTGATAGCGAAAATGAGACAACGTTGTGTGGCAGGGTTAAATCAGCGGCAAATGGTCCCATTTGCGGAAAGCGACGAGCAACGTTTTTAGCGGCATTATATTCCACATCTAAAGCATCTACTTTATCGCTCTGTAGAAGGTTAAGCCCATCATAAATACTGTTTACGCCTGTTACCTTAACGGTACCGTTCTTAATTTGCTGTTCCCACTTTACAGGGGAAAATCCGTCTGGCGTGGCAAGTTTTGTTATATGAGTAATTCCTTTACCAAGGTTATCTGTTTTAACCAAAGTCACGGCGAATGTTTCTGCCAGAGGTTCAGAATATACTTTGTTAAGGCTATGGGTTATTTGATCATACCATCTGGCGTTATCAGGAAAGACAAAGTCTACATTGCCTTTTTTCAATTCTATCTGAAGGCGTTTAACTGGCATGCTCAAGTATACAAAGCGATGTCCGCTTTGCTTTGAGAATGCTTCAAGAATAGCCCAACCCAACCCCTTTTCATGATCCGATGAAAAGTTGTAATACGGATAATATTCAATATTTTGAGCGCCTACGATATAGGTGTCGGCTGAAACAAAAGGACTTGAAAGTGTGCATGCAACTGGTAGTACAACCATTTGCACAAAGCGACGAATACTATTTCCAAACCTCTTCAATTTTCAATCCTTGTTCTATCAAAAGCTTCTGAGACAACTGCTCGAAAGGGGTTATTCCGTATTTTGTTTTTATACTATCAATTAATTCTGGATTTGAGGATATGAACTTATTAAGTTCACTAATAATGTCTTGATGATAAAGCGTAGATAGGGAAAAAGGAATTTCATTATGTGGAAGCGTCAAATCTAAAGTAAATGCATCTTGCTCATATGATAGAGGAGCAGATCGCTGGCTAACGAAATACTCTAAATCTAACCCGTCTACACGTGCTTGGTACAAAAGCGCCAAGCCTTGTTGAATATCCGTAACCCAAGTTATTTGGGTACGTTGAGTGTCTATTCTTTCTTGCCAATTTACCGGTGTAAAGCCTAACGGCATAGCGAGGTTTTTTATCTTTTCGATGCCTTTCCCAGCGTTCTGTCGTTTTACAATTGTCCCCGTTACTGCGCTGGTTAATGGGAGGGAAAAGTACTTGTCATTTGAAGTGGTAATGCTGTTATACCAGCCTCTATTATCAGGGTATACAAAGTCAACATTACCTTTAACTAACTCGAGTTGAAGCCGTCTTATAGGCAAGCTTAAATACACAAACTCGTGTCCCGAAGCTTCAGAAAAAGCTTCTAAAATTGACCAGGCAACCCCTTTATCTGTTGATGATGCAAAATCGTAATGGGGGAAATAAGCTAAGTTTTGTGCGCCAATCACATATTTATCTGCATAAATATTAAGGCTAAACAAACAGCCAATGAAAAGCCCAATACATCGCATCATTCTAAACTCCAAATGACTACAGCAATTTACAATATACAAATAAATTATCTTTGAAGCATTTCCTTGAGAGGAAGTTTTTTAATACAAAAATAAGTCGCGTATCTATACACCATAATTTATCGTTTTGCGGGTGTAAAATATTCAGTGAAAATCTCTTGAACTTAATGACAGCTTTTCGAGCCACGGCGTCCGATCAATAAGCTTACCTGCGATGATATGAATAACTCCCTCTTTGGAGCGTTCAATAATACCATTTACCTGTAACAGTTTAGCTTTTAAGAATGTTTGTTGCTGAGCACGAGCGGTAGCTTGCCACACCACAACGTTCATATTGCCTATATCATCTTCCAAAGTCAGAAAGGTAACACCTGCGGCAGTGCCTGGTGCTTGACGACCTGTTACTGCGCCAAGCACTTTTACAACAGATTTATTGGTCTTGTCTTTAAGTGAATTGGACCAGCTTATGTCTTTAAGCTTATGCTGCTTCTTGAGTAAAGAAATAGGGTGGTTATTTACTGATAAGCCGGTTGAGGCATAGTCTTCAAGTAAGTTTTCTGCCTCGGTCGGTGCAGCATCCAGTGGTGTGGCATTTTTATCTGCATAAAAATCGTCAGTATCAAACAGTGGTAAACGCGTTTGAGTATCCATAATTCGCCAGCGAGTTTCATATCGATTGCCTGAAATAGTGCGAAGGGCATCGGCGCTAGCCAGTGCCTCTAGTTCATTACTTTTAAGTGATAGCTGCTGTAATTGTTCAACATTGGTATAGCCCTTATCTGAGCGGTTTTCCACGATAAGCTGAGACGATGCTTCACTTAAGCCTTTAATGAGCTTAAGGCCAAGCTGAATGTATTTTTCTTGGCCTTGTACCACCAGAGAATGCTCAACGTCAGACTGGTTAACACAGGGCGCTTCTACCCGTATGTGATGACGCTTAGCGTCTTGAACTAATTGGGACGGGGAATAAAACCCCATGGGCCAACTATTTAACAGCGCTACGTAAAACTCAACGGGAAAGTAAAACTTCAACCAGCAAGATACATAAGCTAATACGGCAAAAGACGCTGAGTGAGATTCAGGAAAGCCGTAACCTGCAAAGCCTTTTATTTGTTCAAATAAGTTGTGGGCGAACGTACTGTCATAGCCTTTGTCCGTCATACCTTTAATAAGCTTGTCTCTGAATTCAAAAATTCTGCCGTCCTTTTTCCAGCTCGCCATAGCCCGCCGCAGCTGGTCCGCTTCTCCGCCACTAAAGCCTGCTGCAACCATAGCAAGCTGAATCACTTGCTCTTGAAAGATAGGCACGCCCATGGTGCGAGACAGAACTTTCTCCACATCTTTAGATGGGTAGCTAATGGTTTCGTTGCCGTGTCGGCGTATCAAATAAGGGTGGACCATATCACCCTGAATCGGACCTGGCCGTACAATGGCTATTTGTACGACCAAATCGTAATAGCGACGAGGTTTTAGCCTTGGCAGCATAGACATCTGAGCCCGTGATTCTATTTGAAAAACGCCTACCGTATCGGCCCGACAAATCATATCGAAAACCTGTTTGTCATCTCCGAGCTTAGTAATGAACGGAATACTGGTTTCAACAGGGTATTGTTTATTGATAAGAGAGAATGCACGACGTATAGCGCTCAACATCCCAAGCGCCAGTACATCCACTTTTAAAAGGCCTAAGGTTTCAATGTCGTCCTTATCCCACTGAATAATAGTACGCTCTTCCATCGCGGCGTTCTCAACAGGAACAAGATCGTAGAGCGGCCCTGCGCTAATAACAAAACCGCCTACATGTTGCGACAAATGTCGGGGCGTGCCCAGTAAAGCTTCGGTAAGGGTAATTAACTGCTGCACCCTAGGCTCTTTAGGGTTTAGCCCAAGCCCCGCCAGCTGAGATTTCCACGGAATAACGCTGTCTCGGCGATTAATCTGCTTTACCACAAAATCAAGCTGTGATTCGCTAAAGCCCAGCGCCTTGCCCACATCTTTAAAAGCCGACTTAAAGCGATAGCAAATAACCGTAGCCGCGATAGCGGTTCTTTCCCGGCCGTACTTTTGATAAATGTATTGGATGACCTCTTCACGGCGTTGATGCTCAAAATCCACATCAATATCTGGCGGTTCGTTACGCTCTTTGGAAATAAAGCGCTCGAACAGCACACTTATTTGCCTTGGGTCTACTGCGGTTATTTCCAAGCAATAGCACACTACCGAGTTGGCCGCAGAGCCGCGCCCTTGATACAAAATACGTTGTCGCTTGGCAAACTGAACAATGTCGTAAATGGTTAAAAAGAAATACTCATACTCTTGCTCGTCAATAAGCGTAAGTTCTTTTTCTATGGTTTGGCGAATATCAGGGGTTATACCTTCAGGAAAGCGCACTTTTATACCGGCCTCTACACGTTCCCGCAAATACGAAGTGGGCGTATACCCTTCAGGTACAAGCTCCGCAGGATAGTGGTAGCGCAGCTCTTCTAAAGAAAATGTGAAAGCGTGAGCAAGGGCATTGGTATTGGCAATCCATTTCTCAGGGTAAAGCTTCTTAATTTTTTGTACGGTTCGCAGACTACGCTCTGCATTACTCAACGCATCCCGACCTATTTTGTCTACACTGGTATGCACGTTAATAGCATGCAATACATGTTGAAGCGGCAGTCTGTCAGCGTGATGCATGAGTACACCTGTACAGGCAATAACAGGAAAAGGATAGGCAGACTGCAGATGATTGTAATGCGCAAACCTGTGGTGATCCCTTCCGTCTAATAGGCGCTGAGCGCCAATATAGGCATCAATACTAGGGTGTTTTTGCAGCCATTCAGCCCAATGCTTGTCTTTAGCTTCTTTGCCGCTTGGTAGCCAAATGAATTTGCAATGGCGAATGGTACGCAAGTCCCACTCAGCTAGTTGGTATTCACCTTTATCAGAGCGACGCCTCGCGTTAGTAATAATTCGGCATAGTTCGCTATAGGCCGCTTTGTTCGGGCACAACAGCACAAAAGATAAAGTGTCATCAAATACAAAGTAACTACCCACAATAAGCGTAATCGGTAGGCCCTGATGCTTAATTTCGTCGAAAGCCCGTACCACTCCCGCTACTGAGCATTCATCGGTAATGGCAAGTGCGTCGTAACCAAGGAAAGAAGCCGTGGTAACAAGCTCTGCGGGGGAAGAGGCACCGCAAAGAAAACTATAATTGCTTTGGCAAAAGAGCTCACTGTATTTCATGATATTGCCTTTACCTTTTTCTTTAACCGCATACCGCTAGCAAAAAAGGCCCTGCACCCACCAGCGGCTCTCTTCATCTTTAAACACTAAAAGCCTTACGCATTGCTCAGTTTGGGCGATGAAATAATCGCGCTTTGTTGGGCTGTCATGCCACCACTCGCTGTGTAATCGCACGGGGCCAAAGCAAATTTGGGTAGCCTGAATAAGCGGTTTAGGTACATCAAAGGTGAAGGTGGGCGTAATGTCACTGCTATAAGCGTAATTACCGGCACAGTTACCGGTGCTCGACTCTGTCACTGTCATATATTCAAACTGATGGCTGTCGGCAGCGCGAGGTTGAAACGTACTGTTATCGCCTAGCTTCGCGTTTAAGCGCCCAATTAATTGCTTTTGTGCAATATCGTTAAATCTGTCGCTAAAAAAGTCGCCATTCTGCGTATCCATTTCTTCAAATTGCTGACAGGTAAGCGCAATGGCTGTGGCTGGCTCAGGCAACACCAGATTCTCAGTTTTAAGACTAAACAAGGGCAGCCAACTTTGTACTGAGGACTGAGGCAGTGCCGAACGTATATTAATATCCATTACAGGTGCTTCTCTGAAATGAATATGTACACTGATGCTGGATGTATATAAGTTTCTTGCCCGTAAATAGTGAGACAAATGCTCAAACTGTTGGGTGACAAAAGGGGTTAGATGCTGCGTGTTTTCAATATCAAAAGGCAATAAGATAAAGTTATCGAAGTGCTCCAAAGGCCTAAATAACGTAACGCGTGGAAAGGTTTCTCCCCTTAACGCAGTAAGATACATAATAGTGTTATTATCAAAGCGCCGACCCAGTTCTTGTACCGGCATGGCCAGTAGCTGTTGTACGCAGGAAACGCCCACCCTTGCCAACGAGTCAATGACTTTAGGGGATAGAGCCGTAATAGAAAGCGGGCACGTACTTAGCGCTTTTTTTATGTCATCGGGTGTATGTAAGTGGGTATTAAATTTATGAAGCGCTAATACTTTTGCGGCCTCAATTGTCCATGCGCTAGCAAAATGATAACGAATATCTGCTTCTGCCAGAGCTTGGGTTAAAGTTTTCCACAGTGGCTTATGACCGCCATAGTAATGAGTTAGGTTATCTAGCCTTACTGCCAGACCGCTGAAACTATTTGAGTGAATGTGGTTGTCTAATACGATATCAGAAGCCAGTGGATAAAGCCGATGGGCTAACTGCGTCAGCATATGCTTTTCGGCTTCTTCACTGAAAGGCAGAATATGCACGTAAGGGCATAACGCCGCTGCTTGGGCTAGCCCATGCCCAATTTCAATGCCTTCTTTTTTCGCAATATCATTACACTGCGTAATTTTGTTTGTTTTACTGCAGTACACTGCAACGGGAGTATTCGACGCTAACGCTGAATACTGGTTGTTAGTTTCGTGCTTCGGCAATTGGCTATGTGCACGCTTACTTCTAGCCGCTTTGATATGGCTGTCTAAAGTTAGTTGATAGCAGTAAATATAAGCCCACAGCATCATTAGCTCACAGAGTGTAATGCCTGATCGGAAAGCGTGTTGTGTGCCATGGCCCATTTAATGGCGTGATTGTCGGGGGTCCACCGATGGGAAATAACAATGTTATCTTTGGGCCACCCATGACGCTGCTTGCGTATGTTCACCGCCAAAGCGTGGGGTTTACCCTTTAGCGCGATATCCAAAGTAATGGGTAATGCACTGTCGCTTTCATTCGTCAGGTTGGCTTGTGAATCGCTCCCCATGTTAGCCTTTGGGTAACCTAACTGTGAGGCCTGCTGTTGCGGTGGAGTATACAGCAAGCACAGCGCATCATTATGCGTTGCCGCTACCTGCAGGCGTCGCGCTTCTTTTTGATTTACAGCATTACTCCACAGCACTACGCAATGGCAAGCCGTACTTTTTAAACATTGCTCTGCTGCCCACAAAGACTCTTGTTCAGAACTTGGTTTTACTACCAGCACTTGTTGCGCTTTAAGCCCCAAGTTTTCTAACCACGGCGACTGTAGTAGCCCGGGAGGGTTAATAAATACCACCAGCTTATGCGTACGGTGTTGGCATATAACCTGTTTAAAGAGTGAAAGTTCACCCATGCCGGTTAACGAAGAGATACGGACAAGACCTGTAGATGTAACGCCACCGTTAAGTGCTTTATCCAGACGCGGAAAACCCAGTGAAAACTTGGTTTCACTTTGTCTCTGATCTCTGGCCCGCCAAATATGCGGGTGGTTATTAAGCACGGATAACGATTTATTCATGGCACTCAAAATAAACTGTATTTTTATACAGTATTATAGTGCAGCAATAACCCTTTTCAAGACAAAAGGTTTTTGGCTT
Source organism: Alteromonas macleodii ATCC 27126 (assembly GCF_000172635.2). Lineage (NCBI taxonomy): Bacteria > Pseudomonadati > Pseudomonadota > Gammaproteobacteria > Alteromonadales > Alteromonadaceae > Alteromonas > Alteromonas macleodii. Next base: position 49,587 of record NC_018632.1, read on the forward strand.
GTTGTTTTAAGCGCTAACTTACTGATTAGTTTGGAAAGGTAAAAAGATTAAACTTTTAAAAGTGTAGGAACATGGCTAGGGTCGCTGACCTTACTACATAGCAAAGCGGGCGACCCTGTTGTACAGTTAGCGCTGCATCAGCGCTAACGAGAGACACAGAGTAAAATGTTACTCTTCAGATGATAGTTCTTTTTGAGCCTTTGCTGTCGTGCCGCTTACTGTTGCTGTAACGGTTTGGCAAAAAGCAATAAATCCATCTGCGGTATTTTTTGCCCACACCATGCGAACGTTGCTAGGTAGAGCCTTTACCACTTCACGAATTTCCTCAAGCGTCACTTCTTCATTAAGCAGCACTTTATTTAACGATTCCTCAAATGACATTCCTTTTTCACAACAGGTCATGACAATAGTTGAAAAGTTGCGCATAAGTGGGTGCAGCGCATTGTATTGAGTTTGGTCGATAAGGCGACTTTTATAGGCACTTTCAATACGAGCAGTAAGGTTTTTTTCCAACGCATCTGTAACAAGAACAAGGTTGCGGTAAGCATACGTAACCTTATTACTGGTCTGCTTATTTGAGTGGCGCAACAGCGCCAGCTCTTTCTGTAAGTTCTGCGCTCGCAGCACAAAGTAAATTAAAAACAGGATAAGTAATCCAATAACACCAAATGCAACGATCATGTTTACTGTGCCTTTTGTTCTTCTATAAACGTGTTGATATTTTGCTCCAAGATAAACAGTGGAACTGAGCCGTTTTCTAACACGGCACGGTGGAATTTGCGCACGTCAAAACGCTCTCCTAACGCTTCTTCTGCTTTCTTGCGAAGGCCTTTAATTTTGATTTCACCAATCTTGTAAGACAAGGCTTGCGCTGGCCAAGAGATATAGCGGTCTATTTCAGTATTTACGTTGTGCTCTGAAAGCGCGGTATTTTCCATCATATAATCAACCGCTTGTTGACGGCTCCAGCCCATCGTGTGCATACCGGTATCCACAACCAAACGACATGCTCGCCACATTTCGTAGCTTAAACGACCGAAGTTGTCGTACGGCGTTTCATAAATACCTGCTTCAATACCTAAGAACTCAGAGTACAGACCCCAGCCTTCACCAAACGCTGAAATATAGGTGTTACGACGTACCATAGGTAAGTCTTCAAGCTCTGCTGCCAACGATATTTGAAGATGGTGGCCAGGCACTGCTTCGTGCAAGGTCAGTGCAGGCAATGCATACAAAGGGCGCTTATCGAGGGCATACGTGTTTACCCAGTAATATCCTGGCTGATCATCGCGGCTAGGATGAATGTAACGGCCCGTTGTATATTTGGGCGCGATAGCGTCTGGTACAGGCGCTACACCGTAAGGCGTTCTTGGCAGATACTCAAAGAGCGAAGGAAGCTTTGCGTCCATTTTCTTTGCAATGAACGACGCCTCTTTTAGTAAATCTTCAGCGCTGGTGGCATAGAATTGCGGGTCTTCGCGTAAAAACGCAATGAAGTCGTTAATGTCGCCATCAAAGCCAAGCTCATCCACAATTTGCCGCATTTGCGCGCGAATGCGTTTTACTTCAGACAACCCTAAATCATGGATTTCCTGAGGCGTCATATCCGTGGTGGTGTAATGCTTGGCTCTATTGGCGTAATACGCAACGCCATCAGGCCAGTTATTCGCGGCAATATCTTCACGGGCATTAGGAATGTATTCATCTACCATGAAGTCGTAGAACATTTGATACGCAGGCAATACGCTGCTGGTTATGGCAGCCTTGCCTTGCTCCGTTAGCGCTGATTTTTGCTCGGCAGTAAAGTACTCTGGAAAGCGGGTAAATGGAGAATAAAAGCCACTGTCCTCGGCATTTTCAACAATGTATGACGCCACCGAGTTCTCAAACCCTTTCAGCACGACTTTAGGCTGCGTGTAGCCTTCTTTTAGCGCCTGTTTCATATACGCAATTTGTTGGTCAAAATAAGGCTTAAGCGCATTTAGGCGGCTAATGTAGGCCTGATAATCTTCTACGCGCTTAAAGGTGGATAAATTAGGAAGCGAGGCCATTGCACCGTGAAAGCCATATTCTGAATTGATAGGCACTAAATACGCGCGATACGTATATTCGTCCACATAGTTAGCTAAACGATATTGTTGCATCAGCAAGGCAATATAAGCATCAGTAGAGATGTCTTCTTTTTTATACTGACTTAAGGCCTTTTGAAAAGTACGCCATTGTTCATTTTGCGCTTTCAGGGCTTTGGGTGAGTTGTCTGGTAATACGTGAGCGAGTGAAGTATCGCCTTCGCGAGAAGCTAGAAGCGGGGAAACCGAAAGCTCGTATTGCCAAATGTCATCAAGTAGTTGATACAAGCTTTCATCGTTAAGGTCCTTTGCAGATGAGCTAACGCTGCAAATAAATAATAATGCTGCTAAAACATAGCGATACATAAGGGTCTCCGGCAACCTTCACCGGAATGACCCGGCGGTTACTCTTTCGTTGGTGTATATATTGGACTAGGGAAAGCAGTTACTTTATCAGATTTATTTTCTAATTTAGTAATTTTGGCTGAACCTTTTTTATTTACGGCGTCAATGCGCAAAATGTTGTGTATCGGTACATAAGTTTTTGTTACTTCAGAAAATTCGGTTTTCAATCTTTCATGACTAGGGTCTACAACAACACTTGTGTGAGTATCCCACACAAAGTCACCTATCTCGATAAAGCCAAACAAAGCGCCCTGCATAAGGCTTTTCACGTATAACTCATAGCGCTCACCGTTGCTGATGAACTGAACGCGGTAAAGAATGTCGTCTTTTGACATAGATGCTGCTCTTCACTAAAAAAATATAAAAACACCCGGAAGCTGAGCCGGCATGCGACTGGCAATTTTACCTTGCTCATAAAATGCGAGCAACGGTAGGAAACACATGGTAAACGTAAGCAGTTTAATGGTATTCCGCCTATTAACTGCGTTACCATGATGCACACTTAGTTATATGGTGAAATTAGAATGATAAAAAAACTCCTTATAGGTAGTGCAATGACAGCAATGACCTTTGCTGCTACTGCCCATAACCACGCATCGACAGACAATGCTTTTAACCCTGATACACAGCGAATCAAATCGCACCTGTTTTTCCTAGCAGATGATTTGCTTGAAGGTCGTGACACGGGCTCTCGTGGCCATGAAATTGCGGCGCTATATATTGCGACCGAATTTGCTAAATATGGTTTGAAGCCAGCGGGTACAGACGGCTACATGCAAAACGTAGCGTTTCGCAAAGCGAATCTGGTTCAAGAGTCTCCCAAGTTTACTTTCACGCAAAACGGCGAAACCGTCGATTTTGACTACCCGAAAGAATATCTAGCTAGCCCGAGCTTGCTTAGCACTGAGGCTAATGTAAAAGGTGAAATGGTCTTTGTGGGCTACGGCATTGTGGCTGATGAGCTATCTCACAACGATTACAAAGACTTAGATGTAAAAGGTAAGGTTGTTGTAGCGCTTGCTGGTAAGCCAAGCGACTTTCCATCAGAAGAGGGCGCTCACTTTGCGTCTGGCTATCAAAAGCAAAAGTATGCGGTAGACAATGGCGCTATTGGCATGATCACTATCACAACGCCTAAAAATGAAAAGGTACGCCCTTATCAAAGCCGTTTGAACTACATCCATACGCCGCGTATGGCATGGTTAGACGACAGTGGTCAGCCTGCAAACAGCTTTTCTCAGCTTAAAGGTGGCGCTTACATGAGTGAAGGCGCTGCGCGTAAGTTATTTGAAGGCGCAGAAAAGAGCCTTGATGACGTTTATGCACAGCTTGAAGCCGACAAAGTACCGCAAGGCTTTGCGTTAAACGGTGTGGTTGATATCAGTAAGACGAGCGTACACGACACCATCACTAGCCCAAATGTTGTGGGTGTACTTGAAGGTTCTGACCCAGAGCTTAAAAACGAGTATGTGGTTTTCTCTGCTCACTCTGACCATATTGGTTTTGCCAAGACCGTAAAGAAAGACAACATTAACAATGGCGCCATGGACAATGCGTCTGGTACGTCAGTGATGTTAGAAACTGCACGCCTGTTTAGCGAAATGGAAGAAAAGCCAAAGCGCTCAATTCTGTTCGTATCGGTAACGGGTGAAGAGAAGGGCCTGCTAGGTGCAGACTATTTTGCTCGTAATCCAACTGTACCGGTTACTTCAATGGTGGCGAACGTAAATCTAGATATGCCAATTTTGACTTACGAGTTTGCAGACGTTATTGCGTTTGGCGCGAACCACAGTGATTTGCAAGAGTCAGTGGAAAAAGCGGCGGCGAATGCCAACATTGAACTAAGCCCTGACCCATGGCCTGAGCAAGCGTTATTCACTCGCTCAGATCACTATGCGTTTGTAAAGCAAGGTGTGCCTTCAGTGTTTATGGTGCCGGGTCTGAAGTCTAAAGATCCTAACGTAGATGGCAGCAAGGTGTTTGGTCAGTTCTTATCTACGCACTACCATAAGCCTAGCGACGACATTAACCAGCCATTCAACTGGAATGCGGCAGAGACTTTCACCAAGGTTAACGCGCAAATTGGTTGGACACTAGCAAACCAAAAGAACAAGCCTAAGTGGAACGACGGCGATTTCTTTGGAAACACGTTTAGCAAGTAAGTCCATATTTATTAAACATTAAAAAGCAGCATTTTTATGCTGCTTTTTTTGTGCCTGTAGCTTACGGACAGTGACTGAAATAATGAATTATGTGCATGTTGGAACGCTGAGGGCTGAGCTCGGCAGCTATTTGATTTCATCACACTTTTCACATTAATTTTGAAAGGTGTCAATGCAATATAGGATGGGAACAAGCAAGAAAAAAGGCGCTTGAAAGCGCCTTAGTCGTAACTTAATTGGGTTCTAAACAAACATTTGCTTGAAAGCAGCCCATTGTTCATTGAACTGCTCAGTTGGCTTACGCGTAAATCCACTGCGGATAAAGCCATTAATACGGCCATCGGTATAGCAAATCATCATGTTGGCGATAATCGCTTCATCTGCAGAAAGGGTTTTACCTTCGCGTAGCTTGCGCTCTCTTAGCACTTGTTTAAGCTGCGTTTCTAAACGCTCGAAAAGCTTTGCTATGCGCGCGCGCAACCGGTCTTGTTCACCCATTAACGCATCACCATTTAATATTCGAGTAATACCCGGGTTCTTCTCAGCAAAGCCCAAAATAAGATGAAGAATAAGCTGACAACGCGTAAGCGAGTCTTTCTCTTCATTCACAATCTTATTGATGCGCGTGAAAAGTGTTTCTTCAATAAACTCGATAAGCCCTTCAAACATTCGCGCTTTACTTGGAAAGTGACGGTAAAGTGCCGCTTCAGACACTCCCACTTTTTCCGCTAATTTAGCAGTAGTGATACGTTGACCTGGGCTGGTTTCTAACATTCCAGCAAGTGCTTGCAGAATTTGAGCTCTGCGATTTGTTTTTTTGACAGCAGGCATGACGAAAGTATTTCCTCCGCTACCGAGTTATAGCAACTCGGGCTCCATGTTAAGTTGGCTTACACCAAAGCGTTTATATTTATCGTTTTTATTATCGACACTTAATAAGCATCTGTTAGTTTTTATTGTTTAAAGCGTAGCGCTCTGCAATAAGTGCAAGTAATTGACCCGCTAACTCGCTTTTACTGGTTGCAGGTAATCGTTTATCACCATCTTGCCATATTACGTGCAGTGCATTTTTATCACTGTTAAACCCCAGACCCTCGGCAGTAATATCGTTAGCCGCAATCATGTCTAGCTTCTTTTTGGCTAGCTTCGAACGCGCATAATCTTCTACATTTTGGCTTTCGGCCGCAAAGCCCACACAAAATGGTCTGTCTTGGCTGGTGGATATGGTTGCTAGAATATCAGGGTTTTTAACAAAAGTAAGTGTTAACTCATCACCGGTTTTCTTAATTTTATTGTCGGCAACGCTCACGGCCTTGTAATCTGCTACAGCAGCCGTACTAATAAATATATCTGTGGAGGCTTTAAGCGTTTGACAAGTATTAAGCATTTCATCTGCGGTAGTGACATTAATACGGTCACAGCGTTCGGGCGTTTCAAGCGACACAGGACCTGCCACTAAGGTTACATTTGCCCCCGCGAGTGCTGCTGCCTGAGCGATGGCAAACCCCATCTTTCCTGAGCTGTGATTTGAAATATATCGTACAGGGTCCAAAGGCTCTCTGGTTGGTCCCGCTGTTATCGTAATATTCTTTCCCGATAACGCCTTTAGCGACGAAGAAAGGGATAAAGCGTCTCTCTCTGCGTCATTTATTACATTGGCAATATCAACAGGCTCAACCATTCGACCTGAACCCACATCGCCACAGGCTTGTTCACCACTTGCCGGGCCAATAAAGGTTACGCCGTGCTCTTTTAAAATATCGATGTTGCGCTTTGTTGCTACCGCTTTCCACATTTGTTGATTCATGGCAGGAGCAATAAAGAGTTTCGCTGTTGTTGCAAGGTACAGTGTAGTCAGCAAGTCATCTGCCATACCGTGAGCAAGCTTAGCAATGGTGTTTGCGGTTGCGGGGGCAACAAGTAGGATATCAGCCCACTTTGCCAATTCAATATGCCCCATTGCGGCTTCAGCAGCAGGATCAAGCAGCTGGCGATGCACTGGATTTCCTGACACAGCCTGAAGTGATAATGAACTAACGAACTCTGCGGCAGAGTCTGTTAGAACCACACGCACGTTTGCGCCTAACGCAGTAAGCTTGCGCACAAGATCAGGTGCTTTATAAGCGGCAATCCCGCCAGTAACACCTAGCAAAATATTTTTATTAGCAATAGACATAGAAGAACACAAAATCTCGAAATTAGCGTTAGCCTACCATGGTGACAAAAAATCGGATAGCTGAACGAAAGTAGGTCTTGTTTCGACAGTGGCATGTAAACAGTGCCTACAGGTGTCAAAAATCAATAATAAACCCGCCTTTTATACAGTCGTTTCTTTGTCACCATTCATCTATAAACAACCTTTTATAGAATAGTCGGGCTAGATGAATGTCGATAAAAGTATGGCCAAAGAATGAAAGGCCAAGAGAAAAATTATTGCAGCACGGGGCTGAAAGCTTAAGTGATGCTGAACTCATCGCTGTCTTGCTGGGAAAAGGTGTGAAAGGAAAAAGCGCTGTGTCTGTTGCACATGAACTTCTCAACGAGCTAGGCTGCTTACGGGGTGTGGTAACAGCAACGAAAGAACGGTTTGCCAAAATAACGGGAGTTGGACCGTGCAAGTATGCGCAGTTTCAGGCGGGCTTTGAAATATTTAAACGCAATTTGGAAATAAAGCTGAAGCGTCAGGACGTTTTTAATAATGTAGATGATACTAAACGTTATCTACAGGCAAAGCTAAGAGACTGTGAACGTGAGAAGTTCGCGCTTTTAATGCTTGATAGCCAACATCAGCTTATTGCTTTTCGCACTATGTTTAACGGTACGATAAACAGTGCAGCGGTCTATCCAAGAGAATTGATCAAACAAGTAATGATCGATAATGCAGCCGCGATCATTTTGGTTCATAATCATCCTTCAGGCGTTGCTGAGCCTAGTCATGCGGATATAAGATTAACCGCAGAGATCAAAAGCGCAATGGCGTCGATCGATGTGCCAGTTTTAGATCATTTTGTGGTTGGTGATAAAGAAACTGTTTCATTCGCACAGCGAGGCTTGTTAAGATAAGAAATCTAAGTCATTTGTCGATTATAATCTAGTCAAATGGTTGAAAATGATTTAGCATAGGATTTAGTGGGTTATTTTATTAAAGGACTGTTATGAAGAAGTCAATCATTGCATTATTTGCAGCTGCAACTATGGTTGCAGGCGTTAACGCACAAGACGGTGAAGGTGGTAGTGGTACTACTGGCATCGGCGGCGTAAGCGGCGGTATGATCGCGTCTGGTGTTGTTGTTGCGGGTATCGTTGCGGGTGTTGTAAACAACAACTCTGCTGATGCACCAGGAAATGGCGGCACTACTCCAGGTCAACCTACTTGTGAAGGTGACGACCAAATCGTTGATGGTGTGTGCGTAGGTACAACCGAAACTGTTACTGTAACTACCTCTGGTTCTGTAACAAAAACCATCACCGTACCTGTTACATTTACTTACGCACCGACCGTACAGTAAATTTAAGAGTATTCGAAAAAGCCGCTTTTTTTAGCGGCTTTTTTTATTTTTATAGCAAAGTTCATTTGTTTTTAGTTTTTGTCGGCGCATTTTAATGAAACTACACACTTTATTTGCCCTTTCGGGTGTTGTTTGCCTTTTTCTTTCCGGATGTTCCACCACGTCACTAGCGTATTACAACACGCTGAAGCTCGCGCTAAAAGATAGAACAGTTAGTTATACCGTTGAAGAGATTGCTGCTAGTAAAGCTGATCTTATGCAAATTAAAGCGGGCGGAAGAGATGCAGCCTCGCTTGCCCTTGCGTATATCGATGGTGAAAAGTACCGGTGGGTATCTGGTGATAAAGTCATCTTCACCATGCACCACGGTATTATCGTTAAAACTGAAGGTTTGGATCACGACCTATACTACACGGGAAATCTTCAGCACAACCCGCTTGCCACCAACAATGTTCTGCCATTCAATTGGAAACGCAAAGTTGATATTGCTTCCATCGGTTACGGTGTGCCGGTTGACTCTTCTTGGCGAATAGAAGGGGAAGAAACTCGCGAATATTTAGGTTTTTCTGTTCCGGTAATTAAGGTTATCGAAACCGTAGAATTTTCTGAGTACACGCCATTTATCGACGTAGGGTTGTCGTGGGAAAACACGTATTTCTTGCACAAATACTCGAAAGAACTTCTGGCCTCAAAGCAGCAGTTCAGCCCTGAAGGAGACGTTTACGATATGGTTTATTTAAGCCGAGTAGTACGTGAGATGAAGACACAAGGAGCAACGCAATAATGAAGTATATCTATACGCTTTTTATTGCCCTAGGCCTTACTGCATCTACCAAGTTATATGCAAATGATAACCTTGTTAGTGTCATGATAAACAAGCAAACCTATCAGTTCGACAGGCCGATACGACTATCAAGCGTACTGTCCATTGTTGCTGATAATGGTGATTGGTACTGGCCTTCAGCTTCAGCTTTTGATTTAGCTAACCCTAAAGCTGAAGAAGAGAAAGAGATAGCGCTATCTCAAATTAGCGGACTGCTCAATCAATTTGATGCCGATTCTGAAACACATAAAGCCCTTCAAAATCTCTATGATCAGGTAAGCTCATGGACGGTGTCTACACGCATAGACATGCCAATTTCCTACAATCGAGCAAGGTTGTTTTTTGAAGACAACCCTATGTTTCAGCCAGGTAAATACTGGATTCGACTAAATGGAAGACCTGACGTTGTGCATTTCTCTGGCGCTGTTGTAAAGCCTGGTGCGTACAAGCATCAAAGCGATACGTCGGTTTATACGGCTGTTCACACGGTGAAAAAAGCGGTTGATGCCGACAGAAGTCATGTCTACGTAATTGATCCAATGGGAAATATTGAAGAAAAGGGTATTGCTTATTGGAATTTAGATTTTGGGCAGCTTATGCCGGGCAGCCAAGTCTATGTTCCTATCTCATCAGAACTCTTTAGCAATAAACTTAAGCAATTAAATGAGCGCGTAGCCGCTTTAGCAGTACATAGGGTTTTACCTCAATGAGTGCGCCACTACTTTCTAAGAAAAAACACTCGCGCTTGTAATTGGCAGCGCGCTTTCTTCTACCGCTTTTGCTGATACTCAAGTTCGCGTTACTCCCTCGCAGATGGTGCAGGGCGGAAATGGTCTTATTCAAACACCAACGGCTCGTATGCGAGACGAAGGTGGAATGGCCATTAACTATACCGACAACGGCGAATATCGCTTCTGGTCAGTTAACATTCAGCTTTATGATTGGATGGAAGCAACTGCCCGGTATACTGACGTGCGCACAAGACTTTACAGTCAAGTTGAATCATTCAGTGGTGATCAAACGCTGAAAGATAAAGGCTTAGACGTTAAATTCAGATTATGGAAAGAAAGCTACTATTTGCCAGATATCAGTGTCGGCTTCAGAGACTTTGGTGGAACAGGCTTTTTTGAAAGTGAATACGTCAACGCCAGTAAGTCTATCGGTCCATTCGACTTTCACCTTGGCTTAGGCTGGGGATATCTTGGTACAGCCGATGACATCAGCAACCCGTTTTGCGAGCTTAAAGACAGCTTCTGTGAACGCCCAGGGGGCTTCTCTGGCCGCGGTGGTAAGGTAGACTACGACCAGTTTTTTAAAGGAACAACCGCATTTTTCGGTGGTGTGGAATACCAAACACCATGGGAGCCGCTAACGCTAAAGCTTGAGTTCGAAGGGAATGACTATTCTCGTGACAGAGCTGGACAGCTAGAGCAAGATTCTCGCTGGAATGTTGGTGCAGTGTATCGTTATAAAGACTTCGATTTCACGTTGAACTATCAACGAGGTAATACTGTTGGCTTCGGCGTTACGTATCGCTTTAATATGAATACGGCTTCGCAAATAAAGTTCGATGAACCACCTAAGAACCTGATGGGTAGAAAGGTGCCACAAGACGTGAAAGATGTTGATAAATCCCGTCTTTACAATGACCTTTACCGGTCGGGGGGCTTTGTACTGTCTGATGCTGAAATTAAAGAGGACAGCGCTACGTTTTACGGTACACAGGTTGCCTATCGTGACCAGGATGAAGCCATTGAGCGAATTGGTCGCGTGGCGGCCTCAGAGCTTCCAGATTCCGTAAAAACCTATCATGTAGTAGACAATCGCGCAGGTCTTCCTTTAGTAGACACGCAGGTGGATGCCGAGGCCTTTATTGCTGCAGCGCGTTACGAATCTGTTGACGCAGATATCACTGAAACCTACGTCAGAACATCACCCTCAAAAGAAGTGCTCGACGCCTATGATCCTGCCAATACATCTGGCTTCTACTACAGCGCAGATTTCTTCTTTACTCAATCATTCGGTAACCCAGAAGATTTCTATCTGTATCAAACCGGATTATTGCTAAACGGCGGTTATGCTTTTAACGAAAACTTTGCAATCATGAGCAGTGCCAGGGTTACGCTTCTAGATAACTTCGACAAGTTTAACTACTTGGTAGATAACGAAGAAGTGTCGCTACCTCGCGTGCGTACTCGAGTTCGTGAATATGTGTCAGCAAACGATGTATGGCTAGATACAACATTCTTACATTACAAAGACACCATTGCAGAAGACCTCTATGCTCAAGCGTACGCGGGTTATCTAGAAACCATGTTTGCTGGTGTAGGCGGTGAAATACTGTATCGTCCCGTTGATAGTAATCTAGCTTACGGACTTGATATCGCTTACGTAAAACAGCGCGATCCTTACAGTCAAACAGGTCTGGAAGACTACACAGCGGTCACTGGACACGCCAGTGTCTATTGGCAGCCAGAATTCTTAGACGACACGCAAATTACCGTAAGTGCTGGACAATTCTTAGCCAAAGATAAAGGCGTGAATATCGATTATGCGAAGCGTTTCGATAGCGGTATCATTGTTGGTGCATATGCGGCATTCACTGATGTATCGTCAGAAGAATACGGCGAGGGAAGCTTCACCAAAGGCTTCTACATTTCCATACCTACAGATCTGTTCTTGTTAGAACCTACCAAAGGTCGCGGATTATTCCCATGGGTGCCGATTTCTCGTGATGGCGGTCAAATGCTGCGTCGACCCACTCGTTTGATTGACATGACTGAAATAAGGTCACCATTTTTTGATTAAATAGAAATACGCCGCGTTCGCGTGGCGATTATTCTCGTGCGGATATCTTAGATGCTGCAATGTGAATATAAAATTAAAGCGTAGATTGCGTATTTATTCATAGCCTAACCGCTTAGGGAAAAGTACAATACGGACCGTGAAAAATGAGAGCTGGTAGTTTTTCGAGCAAAAAAAAGCCAAAAAGTAACCTTTTTGTACTTTCTTATTGAAATGATCCTGCCTTTGCTGTATAAAATGCGCCCTCTAATTTATAGTAATACGTCATTTGACCCAACCACTGTTTGAGCGCTTGGGATTAACTGACGCGACAGTTATCGTTGTTCTGGAGACAAATACAATGTCAAGAGTATGCCAAGTAACAGGTAAGCGTCCAACGGTTGGTAATAACCGTTCACACGCAAGAAATGCGACTCGTCGTCGCTTTTTGCCAAACCTTCAAACACACCGTTTTTGGGTTGAGAGCGAAAACCGTTTTGTAAAACTACGTTTGTCTGCAAAAGGCATGCGTATCATCGACAAGAAAGGTATTGATTCAGTACTTACTGACATCCGTACCCGTGGTGAGAAAATCTAAGGAAGCCGACAATGCGTGATAAAATTAAACTAGTTTCTTCAGCAGGTACAGGTTTCTTCTACACTACTGATAAAAACAAGCGTAACATGCCTGGCAAAATGGAGATCAAAAAGTATGATCCCGTTGTGCGTAAGCACGTTATGTTCAAAGAGGCCAAAATCAAGTAATTAGCTTGCTTTTGTCTCCACGAAAACCCAGCCCTTGCTGGGTTTTTTGCTTTCTGAAGAAGATATTTCTACTTCATCACGTCACGATCCCACCGGATCCCATATTCGACTGTCCACGATCCCTTGAGTTTGTCTTGCGATCACTGCTTTCTCCCACTTACTTTTTTCCAGCAGGTCCTAGGTTTTCTTTGAATTGAATTAGCTTATATATTGGCTAGGTATTACTATATTCCTAATTTCAGGACTCATATTTAACGGAAAGTCAGGTGGCTAGAATTTCTCAGCGAGCAATGAATAACGTGGTCATTATTGCCATGCTTATCATGATTGCACTGTTCAACTTAGACAGTCTTGTACCTAAGAAGGACGTTGTTCAATCTCGCAGCCTGTTACCTGAAGACGCTTATGTGTTAAAAATAGAGCACGATGGCCATAGCTTAGAGCGAGTTGGGCAGCAGTGGCGCCAGTCAGGTCAAAATACAGTCCTCGCCATCAAGCCGGATGTTCAGTTTTCACATTGGCAACGGGCAAGGCTTGAGCCGGCCACTGACATACCCGAAGCGATTACCAACGTACAGCCTTACATCGTCGTAGTATGGCTCGCAGGCAATAATAACGGCAATGTTTACGCCATCTATCCGAATACATCACCTGTTGTGATCAAATTTGAAAATAATTGGTACACATTAACCAACACCGAACTTGATAATCTTTTACCTTGGATACTGTAAATGCCTGAACTACCAGAAGTTGAAGTAAGCCGTTTGGGCGTTTCTCCACACCTTATTGGCAATACCATTACGCAGGTGGTGGTGCGTGAGCGAAGAATGCGCTGGCCCATTCCACAAGAGGTAGCGAACGTTGAAGGGCAGAGCGTTATTGCTGTAAAACGCCGCGCTAAATATCTACTTATTGAAACAGCCAAAGGCACGTTAATTTTACATTTAGGTATGTCGGGTAAATTACGCGTTATCGATGCATCGACACCAATTATTAAGCATGACCACGTAGACATTGTTTTAAACACCGGTAAGTGCTTACGTTTTAACGACCCAAGGCGCTTTGGTGCAGTGTTATTTCAGGCCCCTGATATGCAAATAGCCATGCTTGATAACTTGGGCCCAGAGCCGCTTACAGACGACTTTGACGATAAGCGCTTATTTAAACTATCGCGCAATCGAAAAGGCCCCGTTAAAAACTTCATTATGGATAACGCCATTGTGGTAGGTGTAGGAAACATCTACGCGAACGAAGCACTGTTTTTAGCTGGTATAGACCCGCGAAGAGCCGCAGGCAACATCAGCGCTGCTCGCTATCAGTCGTTAACTGCAACCATTAAGCAAGTATTGGCCAAAGCCATTGAACAAGGCGGCACAACATTAAAAGACTTTGCGCAGACCGACGGTAAGCCTGGGTATTTTGCACAGCACTTGAATGTGTATGGGAGAAAAGGCGAGCCTTGTGAAGTGTGTGGAAAAGCCATCGAAAGTAAGGTTATTGGGCAGCGAAATACCTTTTTCTGTACTCACTGCCAACGCTAATACACTTACTATTGGTGCTTAATCTTTCTTGCTCAGCCGGTCTTTTAAAGCTTTCTCAACTACTGGGTGGCAAAAGCCACTCACTGCACCGCGGTGAAGAGCGACTTCTTTTACTAGGGTGGACGAGATAAATGAATTCTCCTCAGCAGGAGTAAGAAAGACACTTTCTAGCTTTGGGTTTAAACGGCGATTCATATTTGCGAGTTGAAACTCGTATTCGAAATCAGAAACTGCGCGTAAACCACGAATGAGAATTGTGGCATTTTGTTCGTCAGCAAAATCAGCCAATAAACCAGTAAACCCCACTACTTCAACATTTGGTAAGTCAGCAGTGACTTTTTTTATCATTTCTACGCGCTCTTCTAACGTAAACAGTGGCTTTTTACTTGGGTTAGAAGCAATCGCTACAATCACATGAGAAAATAACTGAGATGCGCGTTCAATAAGGTCGGCATGACCGTTAGTGATCGGGTCGAAAGTACCAGGGTAAAGTGCTCTAGTGTGCATAAAGTCGAATCTTTTCGTTGTAGAGGGTTTATGTGTTCAACGTGGCTAATGTAACACATTATTAGCTTATACCAATCCGCTTACCACATGTGCTTTTATTACTTCACTGCCTCGCGGTAACCATTCATACACGCTGACCAGTCGCTCTCTTGCCAGTGAAAGACAGGGTTCTTCGCTTTCTCTTTATGTAAAGAACGCAGCAGACGGTCTAAATTACCTTGTTTCCAGCTGTTACCTTGACGCTGCTCGCAGCGATCGAAATCAATAAGCCATATTTGCTTATCGCTATCAATCATGATGTTTCGAACGTTGGCATCATGATGGTACACCTGACAATTGTGCATAGCTGCCAGCGCTCGGCCAACCTCATACCACTCATCTTTATCCAGTGGTTTATCGCACAGTGCGTGGTGTAAATCTTTGCTATTTGGAATACTTAAAGTAAATAAATCGCCGCGGTAAATCAGGCCTCGGCGGTGTATACGCGCCGCAACAGGAACAGGCACAAGAAGACCTTGTGCTCGCATATATTCGAGCAGCCTGAACTCTTCAAACGGGCGAGAACGCTCAACACCAATAAACATATATTGGTCGCTCAGTACTTTGCCCACCAAGCCACCACGTTTGAAATGGCGTAAAACCCAGCGCTGACCCTCATGCTCAATGAAAATGGTTGTACCACGTCCCTTGGCTTGACCTGTTATTTTGTCTTGAAGCTGCCAAAAGTCGGGGGTAAACATCTCCGCGTTGGGATGACTGACTAAAGTGTCGTCGAAAATAAAGTGGTGCCCAGCACCTATGTCTCGTCGTATTGTCGCCATGTCGCCCACAACTTATGGTAAATTCTTTATTCTAATGATTTATTTTGGTTTTTCAGCAACGACCGCGTTTCAGAGGTAAAAAAGTCTGTTTACGCGCTCATAGTTTTTACGTACTAAGATTATTTGTTGAAATAATGAATCTAATTCAACGTCTTAAGTATAAAAAACTAAGTCGTTATGCTCATACGCGAGTATCGTTGACCATATTCATCATTTTAGAATGAGCATGTTAAATTGCGGCGGCCCGGAGAGTTCTATCTGAAAAATAAGCATTTATTTGGCGCGAATAGGTAATACTCGAGCAAATAGGCTTCACCTAGCGCATGCCAAAAGATACGAACAATAGGAAAAAATACTGTTGATAGACCAGGGCACCATCACAAGCTAATTGTCGCTTAATTTACTTAATTGTAAGGTAAAACTATCAACTATTATCTACACTTAGCGTTGCGAAGTGTTCCTTTGAAATAACAGGGAGTCGTTACTGAATGAAAAAGCCCGCTTTGCGATGGCTATCCACTGTTCTTGCTCATACTCAATTTAGACTGGTGCTATTACTGAATATTGCACTGTTTTCAGGCGTGCCTGCCGCACACGCAGCAGAACTAAACGTCATGGTTAATGAGAGTGTCATGGTTTCAGAGCTAAACCGCTCTGAGCTTCGTCAGATATTTACCGGCCATCGTCAATATTGGAGCGATGGTACTAAAATCACGGTATTTGTATTGCAGGATAACGATGAGCTCCACAAGCAGTTTTGTCGTGAAGTACTTCAGATGTTCCCTTATCAATTATCTCGCTTATGGGATCAAATCACCTATTCTGGGCAGGGCGTTACACCCGTTAGGGTCACGTCTTACCAAGCGTTGATAGAGGCGTTAGAAAGTACCACAGGCGCTATCGGCTATGTTGAACATACCGAAATTGTGAAATTAAGACGCGTAGAGGTAGGAACAGAATGAATAAATACATCGCTCTCGCGTTTGGCATGATAAGCATGCCTGTCCTTGCTTCACAGGGAGATTTTTCGTGGCACGGTTATGTCTCTCAAGGTGTAACTCAGTCACATGGAAGTAACTTTATAACTGACGATAACGCAATAACAGGTGAGCTCACCGAAGTTGGGCTAAATGGTTACTATCGAATAGCGGAAAACATCTCTGTTGCCGGGCAAATTAATTATTTAGACGGCGGGAATCGTTTTGAGCAGGGCGCTCGTTTAGATTATTTGTTTATTGACTGGAAATTGCCTGACTTGCCCGGTAAATGGCAAGGACAAGTCCACATTGGTCGCTTCAAAAATCGCCACTGGCTGTATTCAGTGACCAGAGATGTGCCACAAACACGTTACACGTCTGTTCTTCCCCAGTCTGTGTACTTTGACGGGTTTCGTGACGTTGCTTTAGGAAGCAACGGTATCCAAACCAGTTTCTCACACTATGGTGCTCAGAATATCTGGGAACTAAACTGGAGTTACGGTCGCTCTAATATTAACGACTCCCAGCGAGATTTTTTACTCGGTGACGAAGCAAAAGGCGACATCAAGCAAGACTTTGTTCATCAAGCCAGCGTATTCTGGCAACCGGCTACCATGACATGGAAACTAGGTGCCAGTTGGTTGAATTCTGATTTCAGATACACACCTTCTCAGGATGACAACCGTGTTGCAGGTAATGCAGACATAGAGCGTATTATGTTGTCTGCGCAATACTTTGCAGAAAACTGGGAAGTGTCGGCTGAGCTAATTCGAGAAGTCCAGGATAGCAAAGGGCTATTCTTCCCTGGTTTTGCCTTTAAACGCACGGGCGAGGGCGGTTTTGTTCAGTTTAGGTATTTGTTTAATAACAATGTAAGTGGTCTTATTGGCTACGACACATACATTAACGACAGGTCAGATCGAGACGGAAGGCAGTTAGAGGCTATGACAGGCGGCGTGATCCCCGCCTACTTTGGCTACCAAGATACATATACCCTAGGCTTGCGTTGGGACATTGCACCGAAGTGGCGACTTCAAGGTGAGTATCATTGGGTTGAAGGTGCGACAAGGGTAGTGAGCTTACTGAACTTAGATGTAGCGTCTCATGCCGATAAGCATTGGGAAATGTGGTCAGTGCAATTGATGTATTGGTTTTAAGGGCATTAGATGAAGGTTCAGGTATCTTTCACCACTAAAACCATCACAATTCTATTGGCTATGGTATTAACTGTGGCTGTGGTTATATCAACGGTTCTTATTCAGGAGTCTGACGCTCGAATTCTGCTCCAGCAACGGGAAAACCAAGTCAGTAATCAACGACGGGTTCAGCTTTTTGAAGACATTCTGCACGGCAGAATGATCACGCTTATTGATATCATCAGCCATAAGAGTGGAGGCAACGCAGATAGCCTTGAATCGCTACAACAAACGCTTAGCGGTCTTAGTGAATACCTGACCCTTAACTTTCAAGTTGAATCGCTGTATTTGTTTGACGAACACGGCGTTGTTGGCAACCCGCTACAGCCAGTAAATAAAACCATTGAAAAGCTAGTGAATACCACTCGGGCGTCGTTTGAAAGCCGCTCACTATTGTCCTGTGACTCGGTATGCACGCACTACATTTCAATTCCAATTATGGCAAACGGTGAAACCTTGCCTGTCATCGTTGTGTCCACGTCGATGAGAGAACTGCTATACCTGTTTAGTCGCGCTACCGATGTGCACAAAGTTGCTGTCGTCCAGCACAAAGAAACCTCATCTGAGTTGTCAGAATTAAGGGTGGCAAGCCAAGTGTCTGCGGCTAATCGACAGTACTTTCAATCTCTATTTGATGCGTTACCCGATAATTGGCGAATTGACGATTTAGTTATTAGAGGCATGAACGTTGCGCTGGAAAATCAGCAGTTGCTGGTTAGTTTATTGCCTTTTAATCACGCATCAGGTGATCATCCTTACTTGCTTATTGTACAAGACGTGTCGGCCATGGTGCGTCAAAACGAACAATACCAGTACATAGTTATTTCTAGCGCTGTTGCGCTATTTTTTATCTTCTCTTCGCTGCTTTACCTTTTTCTAAATCAATACAGAATACGCTTGTTAGATGTAAGCGAACGTTTGCCTATGCTGGCCGAACACAAGTTTAGCGAGTTTTACACCATTGCAGCTAAACGAAGGAAGTCGCCTATTTTCAAATTCACAGATGAATTGGACGTTGTTGAAGACGCGGCAAATAATCTGGCGCGCCAGCTAGAAAGTTTTGACGGACAAATGGCTATTAACACCGCGAAGCTTGAAAAAATGGCGATGTTCGATGTGTTAACCGGACTTCCCAACCGTAATATGCTGACGTTTCAAATAGAAAAGCAGCTAGCTGGTTCAATTCGCGACGATAGGTTAGTGGCACTGATGTTCATGGACCTTGATGACTTTAAAAAGGTTAACGACAGTCACGGTCATGACGTTGGCGATAAACTCTTAAAAGCTGCTGCTATGCGTATTTCTAAGCCGATCAGAGAGTCGGATATTGCATCTCGATTTGGCGGTGATGAGTTTGTTATTTTACTTTCAAATATCGAAAGCAAAAAGCACGTAGATACGGTAGCCAAAAAGCTGATAGAAGAGTTTAAAGAGCCAATCATTGTAGATGGCGTAACCTTTTACGTTTCTATTAGTATCGGTATTGCTATTACCAACCACTCTCGCGCCACGCCAGTAGAACTGCTGCGTCATGCTGATATTGCGATGTACGAAGCCAAAGCCAAAAAAGGGGCGGAATATCGCGTGTATGATGCCACCATGAACCTTAAAGTAATGCAGAAGGTTGAGCTGGAGTCAGAGGCGCGTGAAGCCCTTAGAGACAACCAGTTTAGCTTAGCGCTTCAGCCCCAAATTGAGATGCACACGGGAAGGCTGGTGGGCTTTGAAGCGCTATTGCGTTGGCAACACCCTAAAAAGGGTAATATTTCCCCGGCCGATTTTATACCGCTTCTTGAAAACACGTCATTCATGCTTGAGCTTGATTACTGGGTAATTACGCGCTCAACTTATTTAATCAGAGAGCTTAAAAATAGCGGCTACCCCGACGTGAAGATGGCGATTAATTTGTCAGCGGGTCAGTTCTTAGACCCGAGTTTGCCTGAATTCTTGCAGCAGCAAATTATCAAAAATGACATAGCGCCCGACCAAGTTTGCTTAGAGTTAACCGAAACGGTATTGGTATCAGATATCAAGCGTGCAACTACCATCATGCAAAATATTCGCGACATGGGGTGCATGCTGGCTATCGACGATTTCGGCACGGGCTATTCGTCGTTGAGTTATCTTAAATCGTTACCCGCCGACTACATCAAAATTGACCGCTCGTTTGTGGCAAATATCGCCAGCAGTGCTGATGATAGAAATATTGTTCACTCTACGATTTCTATGGTGCGCAACATGGGAATGCAAGTGGTGGCAGAAGGAATTGAAACCAGTGAACAGTACGAGTTGCTGTGTCATTTCGACTGCAACCTGGGTCAAGGCTACCTTATCAGCAGACCTATTCCTGAGGTTAACATTTGGGACGTGTTAAGCGACAAAGTAGAGTTTGGTTTTTGGAAAGAATCCGCTTAGGGCTACTTTACCGTTTCAAAAGGGGCACGCTTCATCAATGTAGTGTGCTGAATAATTTACAAACTTAGTCGACAAACCCATTAAATACAGCGCAAGGGTGTGTACCCTTTACCGCGCTTTCATTAAACTAACGGTTTTAATATACCTACACTCGGAGAATGGCATGTCTGCGGCATTTATTTCTCATTTGCAATCGCAAATTGAAGCCACGAAAGAAGATGGTTTGTACAAAAAAGAGCGTGTTATCACGTCGCAACAACAAGCGGATATCGGTGTTGCTAACGGCGAGCACGTAATTAACTTTTGTGCCAACAACTACCTTGGTCTTGCAAACAATGAAAGCTTGATTGAAGCAGCAAAGAAAGGCCTGGATAGCCATGGTTTTGGTGTAGCATCTGTACGATTCATTTGCGGTACACAAGACATTCACAAGCAGCTGGAAGCCTCTATCAGCGACTTCCTCGGTACAGAAGACACCATTTTGTACCCATCGTGCTTCGACGCGAACGGCGGTTTATTTGAAACGCTATTAGGCCCTGAAGATGCCATTATTTCTGATGCGTTAAACCACGCCAGTATCATTGACGGTGTGCGCCTGTGTAAAGCTAAGCGTTATCGCTACGCCAATAACGATATAGCAGCATTAGAAGAGCAGTTAAAGCAAGCTGATGCCGATGGCGCACGTTTCAAAATTATTGCCACCGACGGTGTGTTTTCGATGGACGGCGTGATTGCCGACTTAGCCTCTATTTGCGACCTGGCCGACAAGTATGACGCCATGGTAATGGTAGACGATTGTCACGCAACGGGCTTCCTTGGCGAAAACGGCAAAGGCAGCCATGAGTATTGTGGCGTTATGGGTCGTGTAGACATCATCACCGGTACTCTAGGTAAAGCACTAGGCGGCGCGTCTGGCGGTTACACCTCGGGTAAAAAAGAAGTCGTAGAGTGGTTGCGTCAACGCTCGCGTCCTTATCTTTTCTCAAACTCGGTTGCGCCACCTATCGTTTCAGCATCGCTCAAAGTGTTTGAAATGATGAAAGAAGGCGACGAGCTTCGCGCTAATCTATGGCGCAACGCCAATCACTTCCGTACGCGTATGGAAGAAGCGGGCTTCACATTAGCTGGTAAAGATCACGCTATTATTCCTGTTATGCTAGGCGATGCCCGTTTAGCTAGCGAAATGGCAGACAAGATGCTTGAGAAAGGCATCTATGTTATCGGTTTCTCTTACCCTGTTGTGCCGAAAGGTCAGGCCCGTATCCGTACGCAAATGTCAGCAGGTCATAGCCTTGAACATGTTGATAAAGCGGTAGATGCATTTATTGAAGTCGGCCGTGAATTGGGAGTAATTTCATGAAGTCGCTAGTTAAAGCGAAAGCAGAAAAAGGCATTTGGCTACAAGACACGCCAGAGCCTGAAGTAGGACACAATGACCTACTGATTAAAATTCGCAAAACCGCCATTTGCGGCACCGACATGCACATTTACAACTGGGACGAATGGTCACAGAAAACCATTCCGGTACCTATGGTTGTAGGCCACGAGTATGTGGGTGAAGTCGTTGGTATGGGTCAAGAAGTGAAAGGGTTTAAGGTTGGCGACCGTGTTTCGGGCGAAGGCCATATTACCTGTGGCCATTGCCGTAACTGTCGTGCAGGTCGCGTACATTTGTGTCGCAACACTGAAGGCGTAGGCGTAAACCGCCCGGGCGCTTTTGCTGAATACTTGGTAATTCCTGCATTTAACGCGTTTAAAATTCCAGACAACATTAGTGACGACCTTGCGTCTATCTTTGACCCGTTTGGCAACGCTGTTCACACTGCACTAAGTTTCGACTTGGTGGGTGAAGACGTGCTGATAACAGGTGCCGGCCCAATAGGTATTATGGCTGCTGCAGTTGCAAAGCATGTAGGTGCTCGTCATGTCGTGGTTACCGATATTAATCCTTACCGTCTTGAGCTTGCTAAAAAAATGGGTGCAACCCGCGCCGTTGACGTAAGCAAGGAAGACTTGAAAGACGTAATGAACGAACTTGGTATGACAGAGGGCTTCGATGTGGGTCTGGAAATGTCTGGTGTGCCGGTGGCTTTCAGAGACATGCTGAACAAAATGAACCATGGCGGCAAAATTGCCATGCTGGGAATACCTCCACAAGATGTTGCCATCGATTGGAACCAGGTTATTTTCAAAGGCTTGGTGATAAAAGGTATCTACGGCCGTGAAATGTTTGAAACATGGTACAAAATGGCGAGCTTGCTGCAGAGTGGCTTAGATCTATCGCCTATCATCACACACACCTTTTCTATTGATGACTTTCAGAAAGGGTTTGATACCATGGGGTCTGGACACTCAGGTAAAGTTATTCTGGACTGGCAATAATGACAACATTCTCACACATTAGCGTAAACGACGTTGCAAACTTTCAAGGTGACGTAACCATTGTGGATATTCGCGATCCTCAATCGTTTGCTAATGGACACATGCCTAACGCAGCGCAGCTGAACAACGACAACTTTGCAGCGTTTATCGACCAAACGCCCAAAGATATCCCAGTGGTTGTAGTGTGCTACCACGGCGTAAGCAGCCAGCAGGCGGCCCAAGTCATTGCACAGCAAGGCTTTGAAACCGTTTATAGTATGGACGGTGGCTTCGAAGCATGGCGGCTGGCAAATCCGGTAGTCACGGCATAGCGATTTGATAAAGGTGCACAATGTGCACCTTTATTTTTTGCAGCTACTGAAGTATTTCAGTATAAAGAGGTTATATACCGCGCCCTTGGTATATGTCATATCGCATTCATATTCTTCTGCTTCGGGGTAACAACTAGCTTATGGCTCATCCTTTAATTGCGTTCAATCAGCAAAGTCCTGCACATCTTCTCGCCAATTATTTAACCAGTCAGCACATTCAGGCCGCTGTAATACAGCACGATAAAGAGTTCGTGGTGGTATTAGATAATCACGACCATCTCGACCGTGCAAAAATTATTGCGGATGGCTTTTTGGCAAACCCTACCGATCCGAAGTACCAGCAAGCCGCATGGGATAATGGCAAGAACGTACGGCTGGCGCCTTCGGGGAGTGGCTTTTCCGTGGGTAATATCATTGCCGATGCCGTGAAAGCGCCTTTTACCTCGGTGGTATTTATTCTGTGTGTTGCGGTTTATTTACTGTCATTGTTTGGACTGTTTGCCCCTATCGCACAGCATTTATTGATGCAGCCATTTTCCATTTTGTCGCAAAATCACGAATGGTGGCGATTACTAGGCCCTGCGTTCATTCATTTTTCGGCGCTGCACATTATATTTAACCTACTGTGGTGGGGCATGTTGGGAGCTAAAATTGAACGCACCCTTGGCATGAGCATGCTGCTTATTGTGTTCTTAGTGTCGGCCACTATTTCGAACGCCGCACAAGCGCTGTTTAGTGACCCTGTGCAAGGCAACCTGTTCTTGTTTGGCGGCTTGTCTGGTGTGGTGTATGCCGTAATGGGCTTTGTGTGGTGGCTAGGCTGGTTGCGACCAAGTTGGGGCTTGTCGCTGCCAAATTCAATTGTAGGCTTTATGTTGGTGTGGTTGGTACTAGGTTATGCCGATATTTTGTGGGTAAACATGGCAAATGCTGCACATACAGCGGGACTTATTTCTGGATGTTTGCTCGCCGGGGCCTTAAGTCTTGGGTCGGGTAAACGCTAGTGGCGTTTTATGTAGCTAAAAGGCGTACGTTAGCCTTTTAGCCCGTTATCTACTTTTAACCGCCTTGGTATAAGTATTTGGTGAAGATAACGTTCTTCACCACTTCGCCGCCTGTCTCTTGCTTCATGTGCTCTTGCAACGCTTTAAGAATAGCGCGGCGAATGTCTTCACGACCAGTTAGTGATTTAACCTTCTCTGCCGGTTGCTGGCCGAATATTTCAATGGCAGTAGAGCGAAGTAACGGCATATGGTGTTCAGCAATTTCAAGCTGATTAACATCGTGGATCATCAATTCAACTGACACGCGTACATAGCCTAGCTTTTGTGCGCTATCGCTAATGTAGTTGGTAACAATCTCTGGCTCTAAGCCCAAATAAGCATAGTTGGCCTTGTCTTGCGCCACTGCTGTGTTACAACCAAGAACGAAAAAACTAACCGCAAATACGCGTAAAACTAAAGACTTAAGCATAGTGAAGTCCGAAACACCAAAGTAATAAATTCACTTGGTAGTGTAGCAAAACTCTGATTAAACACACTACTGCAAAAGTTTAACCGAATGAAAATAATTGAACATGACGTGTTATCATACTAACAGATTCATTATTCGGGCTTTTCGTGTGAGTTTTAATGCCACTTTTCCAGTGGGTTTGGCGGTTGACTGGCAAGCACCTTCTGGCATCACAATTCCTAATGCACAGCTAAAAAACTGGCTGTTAGACACTGGGTCGTTAACCGAGCGAGTACAGTCTTTAAGCAACCACTTTTCTCTAGAGCTTATTGGCCAGCACGAGCAGATTCCTCACGACAATGAACTGTCGTTGTTACTCGACAACGGTGAAACCCATTATCAAGCGCGAGAAATTCTCCTATGTGGCGATCATAAGCCGTGGGTGTTTGCACGTTCTATCATCCCTCAAGCCTTTGTTGACAGCGAACTTTCAGACCTTGGTCGGGAGCCTTTAGGAAAACGTTTGTTTAACGATAAGCGCTTTACACGCTCAGCGTTTCAACTGTGTACAGTGCCAGCTTCGCAGTTTGGTATTAACAGTAATCAAACCTTGTGGGGCAGGCGCTCGTTGTTTACGTTAGGCAACTACAGCATGATAGTAGCAGAGGTGTTTCTTCCTTCCTCACCGGCGTATAGCCGCTCTGCTAAAAACGAAAAAGAAAGCGAAAAACAATTATGAAGCACAATTGGAACGCCTATGCGCGACTGATGCGCCTTGATAAACCAGTCGGTATTTACTTGCTGCTGTGGCCTACGTTGTGGGCGCTTCTTATGGCTGCACAAGGTTTACCGCCTTTAGGCATTACGCTCATTTTTGTGGCAGGCGTAGTTGTCATGCGCTCAGCCGGGTGTGTGATTAACGATTATGCAGACAGAAAAGTAGACGGTAGCGTAAAGCGCACTGCCCAGCGTCCTCTTGCAACCGGAGAAGTGTCGGCCAAACAAGCACTACAACTTTTTGCTGCGCTTATCGCTTTAGCATTTGTCTTAGTGTTATTTCTCAACTGGCAAACCATAGCGTTGTCGGTGGTAGCCTTACTCCTGGCAGCAAGCTACCCCTTTATGAAGCGTTACACCAATTTACCGCAGGTGGTATTGGGTGCCGCGTTCGGTTGGGCCATTCCTATGGCATTTATGGCTGTGATAGAAACAGTTCCAGCTTACGGCTGGTGGTTGTTTATTGCTAACTTATTATGGACGGTAGCTTACGACACCATGTACGCCATGGTAGACCGCGATGACGACTTACAAATAGGCATTAAGTCTACGGCCATATTGTTTGGAAAAAACGACGTACTCATAGTCATGCTGCTACAGGCCGCTGCCCTTGCCATTTTGTGGTGTATAGGCTGTGCTATTAACGCAACTTGGCCATACTACATAGCCGTGCTGTTTTCGGCTCTGCTATGCGTGCGCCAGTATCAGCTTATTAAACGCCGTCAGCGTGAAGGCTGCTTCACCGCGTTTATTGAAAATCACTATATTGGTTTAGCCATCACGCTAGGAACGGCACTGCATTTTTATTTGGTGTAACAGTAAAAGTAACTAGCCCAATACAAACCATTGTTTATGGTATTCAGCCACAAAAAAAGCGCCATAAAGGCGCTTTTTGAGTTTCTGTAAGCTTTGAACGCCTACTTTTCCGCTAGCTTCACTTCAAGTTCAGCAATGCGGCTTTCCATAGCGTCTAGCTTTTCACGAGTGCGAATAAGCACTTGGCTTTGAATATCGAACTCTTCACGAGTCACTAAATCAAGCTTAGACAGCTGCGACTGCAATACCGCCTTTACTCGACCTTCGGCTTCTTCAGCCATGTTTTTAACGCCAGGTGGAACGGCATCAGCAATTTGTTTCGCTAAATCTTCGAGTTTCTTCGGATCCAACATGGAATTCCCTTATAATGCGCAGCTCAAATTATGAAAGCTATTCTATCGGTATCGACACGACATGCAATGAAAACTGTGTCGCGCCAAAAATGTACGTTGTTCTAGGTATTAAATGAAACTAAATGAAGCTCAAGAGTCTGCCGTAACCTTTGTGTCTGGCCCATGTTTGGTGCTGGCGGGGGCGGGTAGTGGTAAAACGCGCGTAATTACCAATAAGATTGCTCATTTAGTTAGAAACTGCGATATGCCAGCTCGCTACATTGCAGCGGTAACCTTTACCAACAAAGCAGCACGTGAAATGAAAGAACGTGTAGCGCAGACCTTGGGCAAGCCGGAGGCGCGCGGGCTAAAAGTGTCGACCTTCCACACCATGGGCTTAACCATTATTAAAGCGCATGTGAAAGATCTTGGCTTAAAGCCAGGTTTCTCGTTATTCGACGATAAAGACTCGTTCGCGTTGCTTAACGATTTGACATCCGACACCCTCGATGGCGATAAAGATCAGCTTCAGCTTTTACAAAGCTGCATATCGAACTGGAAAAACGATCTTATCTTGCCTGATGCTTTATTAAAATCAGCAACCAGCACGGGCGAGAGAGAGTTTGCAGAAGCCTACAAGCGTTACCAAGACAACCTTAAGGCATATAACGCGCTAGACTTCGACGACCTAATTTTATTACCTACATTGCTTTTAAAAAGTAGCGAAGCAATAAGAGCCAAATGGCAGAGCAAGATTCGCTACTTGCTGGTGGATGAGTACCAAGATACCAATACCAGTCAGTACGAGTTGGTAAAGCTATTAGTAGGTGAGCGTGCGCGCTTTACCGTGGTGGGCGACGATGACCAGTCTATCTATTCATGGCGTGGCGCTAAGCCACAGAATTTGCACCTATTACAGCAAGACTTTCCGCGCTTAAACGTCATTAAGCTACAACAAAATTACCGCTCGTCAGGTCGTATTCTGCATTGCGCGAATATTCTTATTCAGAACAATCCGCATTTGTTCGATAAAACCCTGTTCTCAGAGCTGCAGTACGGCGAGCCGCTAAAAGTGATAGAGGCGAAGAACGAAGAGCATGAAGGTGAGCGCGTGGTGGCCGAACTGCTGGCGCATAAGTTCATGAACCGCACCCAGTTTAAAGATTACGCCATTTTGTATCGCGGGAATCACCAAAGCCGCATTTTTGAAAAGCTGTTAATGAGTAACCGCATTCCGTACAAAATAAGCGGCGGTATGTCGTTCTTTGGTCGTGCCGAAGTGAAGGACATCATGGCGTATTTACGGTTGTTAGTGAACCAGGACGACGATAACGCTTTGCTTCGCATTATTAACACGCCTGGGCGCGGTATAGGCCGCGCTACGCTAGAAAAACTGGGTAACTTTGCAAATAGCTTGGGCGTATCTATGTTCGAAGCGGCGACGCACCCTAACTTAAATAGCGTGTTGCCCGATAAAGCCTTTCATTCGGTTTCTACCTTTGCCCGCTGGATAGTAGAGCTATCGGACAACGCGGAACGGGGCAACACCGCTGACGCAGTGCGCACCATGATCCGCACTATGGGCTACGAAGAATGGCTATATGAAACCAGCGCCAGCCCCAAAGCCGCCGAAATGGCCATGGCCAACGTAAGTACCTTATTCGGTTGGGTTAACGATATGCTGGAAGGCAATGACCTAGACCAACCCATGACCTTAACCGAAGTAGTGAACCGTCTGATATTGCGCGACATGATGGAGCGCGGCGAAGACGACGGGGAAGGGGATCAAGTTCAGTTAATGACGCTGCACGCATCAAAAGGTTTGGAATTTCCTATTGTATTTTTAGTGGGTATGGAAGAAGGCTTATTGCCGCACCAAAGCAGCATTGACGAAGACAACGTAGAAGAAGAGCGCCGACTTGCTTATGTGGGAATTACTCGCGCCCAGCGCGAGCTTATATTCAGCCTTGCTAAAGAGCGTCGACAATTTGGTGAAGTTATCAACCCAGAGCCAAGCCGCTTTCTGTTCGAACTGCCGCCTGACGATGTACAGTGGGAAAATCAAAAGCCGAAGGCGACAAAAGAAGAGCGCCAGCAAAAGGCACAAGTGGGGATTGCTAACCTAAGAGATATCTTAGGTAAAAAATAACCTACTTTTATAATGGGGCGCTAATAGTAAGTGAGTATTTACTTCTAGCTTGCTAGCGACGTCATATCCAGCACTTTGGCGTGCTTCAATACTTTGCCTTGACCATAAATGCATTCAATTTCGTTAAGTGCATCTAGCTGGGCCTGTGAGTCTACGCCTTCAGCAATAACCTGAAACTTCAAATGTTCTGAAATAAGCATGACAGACTGAATAAGCTTTAAGTTTCGTTGAGAGCGAGGCAGTGACTTAACAAAGCGATGATCAATTTTGATGAAGTCGAAGGGGTAGGCAAACAAATAACTCAATGAAGCTAATCCGCTTCCAAAGTTATCCAGCACCAAAGTTACGCCCGCACGTTTTAACTTCTTAATAGCAGGAAGAATGAACTGAGAACGGCGATTTAAGTCGTTTTCATCAAACTCAAATACCAACTGACTGGGCGTTATGCCAGATGTTTCAATCACATTAATCATCTGGTTTACCATAGAAGCCTGTAGCAGATGATTAATCGAAACGTTAACCGCTATTTTATTTATCGGGTCGTCGGTGTTTTTATAATGGTTTAACAGCTCGCAGGCTTTGGTTAGCTGGAACAGGTCTAAATCTAGCGTAAGGCCACTATGTTCTGCCACTTGTCTAAACTGCTCTCTGGCAATCTTGCCGTAGGCAGGGTGCGACCAGCGAATGTACATCTCTTTATACAGCGTGCTGTCGTCATTAAGCTTTATAACGGGCTGTAGGAAGTAATCGAACTCTTCTTCACGCAGTGCACGTCTGAATTCATTTTCAAGCTCAAGCTCTTCAATAAGCCTGTCGCGCATGCTCTTGTCGAACATAACAAAGCGTCCGCGGCCTAGCGTTTTCGCTTGATACATGGCTGCATCGGCATCACGAAGCACTTCATCTGCGGCGCGATAGTAGGTTTCTAAGTGCGCAATACCAATACTTGCACCTGAATACATCTCCCGACCATCAAGCAAGAACGGCTCGGAAATAGATGAAATTATACGGCTAGCCACTTCTTCTACGTCTGCTTCATCTTCAAAGTTATCAAGCAGTACAACAAACTCATCGCCGCCTAAGCGCGCTAACAGGTCGTGACCACGAATACACAGCGCAATACGTCTAGCTACTTCAATTAAGAACTCATCGCCGGCATGATGACCTAGGGTATCGTTAATAACTTTAAAACGGTCTAGGTCGATAAACAGCACCGCAAACATGTTTTCGCTGTAACGCTGCTTACTGGCAATAGCCAGCTCTAGGCGACTAGTGAACATGGCGCGGTTAGGCAAATCAGTTAACGAGTCGTGATGCGCATCGTGAATAAGCTTAAGCTCAATCTCTTTACGCTCTTCAATTTGTTGCTTTAAGAACTTATTAGCACGGTTTAGCTCGGCTGTGCGTTCTTTAACGCGCTCCTCAAGCTCAACGTTATAGCGCTGCATCGACTCGGTATTGCGCTTACGCTCAATGGCTACCGCAATATGGTGCGATACAAAGCGTAAAAGCTCTTGGTCACGAGAATTGTATTTAGCGTGCTTACCGTAGGTTTGTACGGCAATAACACCTGCTATTTCTCCATCTACAACAAGCGGCGAACCTAACCACGAGTTCGCACTGTTTAGCATGGTTTGCGCAACCGACACATCCAAATCGCCAGACTCTGCAAGCTCCAATACTCTGGGCGGGTTGACCAGCTCAGCTTGCCCCGTTCGCAATACGAATTCAGTTAGACCAAGCCCCAAAGGCCTTGAACTTATGTTCTTTTCTTGTGCGTCACTAAAATACGGGAATGCGAGTAGCTCTTTTTCCTTATCAAGAATGGCAATGTAACAGTTAGGTGCGCTAATTAGCCTGGCTAAAATTTCGTGCAGACTGGAATAAAACACATCCATATCGCCTTCAAGGTTAGCCGCCAGTTCAGATATCTCGAATAAAGCCTGCTGTAGCGACTCTACTTTTTGGCGCTCTAATATTTCTTCTTGAAGGTCGTCGTTAATTTTTCGCAGTTGGCGGGTGCGTTCGCGGATGGTGCGTTCAGTGAGCTCACGGTTTTTTACTCTATCAACCGTGGTAACAATGTGTTGAGAAACGAACAGCAGTACTTCTAAATCTTCTTGCGTATAGTGCACACCTTCATCATAAGTTTGCACTACCATGGCACCTATGACTTGGCTTCCCCGTTTAAGGGGCACGCCCAGCAGCTCAAACGGCTGCGAGCCAACTAGCTTTATATCATGCTGAGAGGCAAAGTTTTCTTCGTCGTCACGTTTGTAAAATAGATGATCGCCGGTTTTTAGAATGTAACCGGTCATGCCGTCCATTAACGATTCAGCGGGGAGCTGGCGAACGGTTTGTTCGTCGAATTCGTCAATGAAGTAAGCGAAATCGACAACGTTACTATCGGGTTCGTAAAAGGCGACAAAGAAGTTATCGGCATTCATAAAATCGGCAATGATTTCATGAATAGCGGAATAAAGGCGATTAAGGTGACTTACAGAACTGGCAAGTTCAGAAATGTCGAAAAGCGCCTTCTGAACACGTTCAGCGCGCTTGTACTTGTCAGTGAGTTGCTGAAGCTGCGGTATAAGTTCGCGCAGTTCTTCTTCCGTCAACTCATGTTGCGTCGAATCTTGTGACATTCCGCTCGCCAGTAAAAAAGTAACGTTTCCCCAAAGAGTTAAATTACCCGATTAGAGGGTAAAACGCTACTTTTTCCATCAAGTTGTTACGATTTAGCGGGTATTAGATACCTTCAATCATATACTCGATTGCAGCTTTAATTTCGTCATCAGAACAGTTACCGCATGTACCACGAGGAGGCATAGCGTTAATACCGTTCAATGCGTTTTGCCATACGCCATCAAGACCGCGCTCATCTAGACGCGGTTGCCAGTCTGCTGCAACGTGAACTTTAGGAGCTCCTAAAACGCCTGCTGAGTGACATGCAACACATGCAGAGTTGTAAACGTCTTCACCAGACTTTGCACCGCCAGCTGCGCCAGCACTTCCTTCAGCCGCTGCGCCTGCAACGTGTACCTGACCTACCGGCTTAATGCGATCGGCAATTTCATCGTTACTCATTTCTTGTGCTTGTGCTGCAAAAACAGTTAGCGCAGTAGCAGCAACAGTTAACCAAGTCTTTAATTTCACATCTGTCTCCAGGCAATGATGAATTTGTTTAAAATATAACTGGCCAGATTATAACGGTTAATTGGGGTTGAACAACTATTTGAAGCCAATTACCCATAAAAAGTAAGGATTTTTAACACTTGTTCCAAGCCACCTAAAGAGATTTTAATAAATGAGTTGAAGCTAACCCACCGCGTAAGTATTATTACGCCCCGTTTGCAGCGTACATTTAACTGCGTATTTTTCCTTTGCGAACGTACATAGTTATTACAACCGTAGCACGATCCGCCCTTAGCTCAGCTGGATAGAGCGCGGCCCTCCGGAGGCCGAGGTCAGAGGTTCGAATCCTCTAGGGCGGGCCATTTCCTTTTCTAGTGACCTATGAAGGAATAATCTCCTTCAGCCTTTCTATATCAGAATCGAGCACGCCTACCTTAGACGTGGCTGCAACTCTAACGTCCAATCCAATGCAACATCAAAGTCATTCCAACGCATAGCAAAGTCGTTATACTGTTTTTCACTAGTTCATTTTTAAGCGTATCAACGTGCCTATAATGTCACCTCAGTCTATTCAACGCCCAAGCTTTACTCAGTCACTACTTTGTTTTGGTGTTATTGTCGCACTGATAGCAGGCGGATTATTTGGCCTGGGCATTAGCCTGCATGCATTACTATTTCTGTGTTTGCTATGGGCTGGTATCAATGCCTTTAGCTTGGGTTACAAGTACCTGCAAATCCGCGATTTAATGACCAGCGCATTAACCCGGGCCATGCCTGCAATCTATATTTTTATTCTCATTGGTATGGTTATCGCCAGCTTTATGCAAAGCGGCACTATCTCAACGCTAATTTTTTACGGTTTAAGTTGGCTAAACCCCAGTATCTTCCTTGCGGTGGGATTGATTTTGTGTGCGGTAATGTCGGTAGCTACAGGCACATCGTGGGGTACGGTGGGCACTATGGGTGTAGTGCTGATGGGTATTGGCGCTGCCATGAACATACCACTCCCCATTGTGGCAGGCATGGTGGTATGTGGTGCGACGTTTGGCGATAAAATGTCCCCGGTGTCTGATACCACCAACCTCGCATCCATGAGCGCGGGTACCAATCTGTATCGGCATATGTACGCCATGCTGCTAACTACACTGCCTAGCTTTCTTCTAACTTTTGTCATTTTCTTGGTAATTGGCTTTAGCTACGCAAACCAAAGCTTAAATGTTGACGAAATAATCAAAATAAAAGCTGCACTCGCCAGTCATTATAACCTTGCACCCTATATAACACTGTTGCCGCTGGTGTTGCTTACGGTAATGAGTATCAAGAAAGTGCCGGCTGAAGTAACCATGTCGTGCAGTGTTTTGCTGGCCGTTATCATCGCCATTTTCTATCAAGATACTAATACCATCAGCGTGCTTAACGCATTGTGGGAAAACACCCCTCAAAATACGGGTATCGCAAATTTAGATGCCTTACTAGGACGAGGCGGCATCAGCAGTATGAGCTGGACGTTGCTCCTCGCCTTAATGGCAATCGCATTGGGCGGCATACTGCACGGTGCAGGCTTTCTAGCTGCGTTACTGACAGGCATTATTGAACGGGTAAAACGCACAGCAACCCTAATTGCCGTGACCATTGCGTCTGGTTTTCTAGGCAATGTGGCCATGGGCGAGGCCTATATCTCTATCATTTTGAATTGCCAGCTGTTTAAACCGAAATATGAACAGCAGAACCTTGACCCCGCTGTGCTATCTCGGTCGGTAGAAGAAGGTGCCACTATGACCACAGGCCTTATTCCGTGGACAACGGCTGGTGCGTTTTACTCTGCCACACTGGGCGTTGACGTGCTCGATTACGTGCCCTATGCGTTCTTCAACTATCTAAACGGCGTTGTTGCGGTAACCATGGCCGCATTGGGCATGGGCATGCTAACAACCAAAGCACGAATGAATAAACGCACATCGATTTGAAGCAGCCCAATAGCTAACACAATTCTGATAAACTGTTTTTTAAGATCGCCCGTTTAAAGCCAAACGTATAAGGCATCTATAAAAACAAAACAAAGGATCGTGTATGAGTAGTAATACCCGAGATGCGGCCTCCTCCAAGGCCATTATTAAACAGGAAGGCGCGTTTAGCGTAATCGACAAGCCCACTTTTTTTGGCTCTCTAATTCTTCTTCTCTCTGTCACCATTCCTCTAATTATTTGGCCGGACCAAGGCGCACAGTGGGTGGCAGCTGCAAAAGACTTCGTAACCAGTAAACTTGGTGTTTTATATCTCTTGCTTGGTGTTGGCGCTGGTGGGTTCATGGTTTACATCATGTTCAGCGACATCGGGCAAATAAAACTAGGCGACCCGGAAGAGAAGCCCGAGTTCTCGCCAGTATCATGGGCTGCCATGCTGTTTTGTGCAGGCATTGGCGCGTCTATTTTGTATTGGTCCATGATTGAATGGGTGTACTACTACCAAGCGCCACCGTTTCATATAGAAGGTGAAACTCCAGAAGCCGCAAAATGGGCTGCAGCCTACGGTATCTTTCATTGGGGCCCGCTTGCCTGGGCAATTTACCTCATTCCTGCCGTACCTATTGCGTACTTCTACTATGTGCGCAATCACAGCGTACTTAAAATATCTGAAGCACTCATGCCGGTTATTGGCGAGAAAATGGCTCACGGCTGGCTGGGTAAAATCATCGACATCAGCTTTATCTTCGGAATGTTAGGCGGCGGGGCGACCACGTTAGGTTTGGCTGCGCCTATGATCAACGAAGGGGTGCACGAACTATTCGGCGTACCTAAATCGCTTACCACCCAAGTTCTGGTGCTTGTAACCTGTACAGCTATCTTTGGCTACAGCGCGTATGTAGGTTTAAAGAAGGGCATTAAGCTGCTGTCAGACATTAACTTTTGGCTGGCCATAGGGTTGCTACTATTTATATTTGTTGTGGGGCCTACGTTGTTTATGGCCAATACCGGCCTAGATGCTTTGGGCAGAGTACTTAGCAACATCATTAAAATGGCTACCTGGCTAGAGCCTTTTGCTGAATTTAATGGCTTTCAAAACACGCATTTCCCTCAAGACTGGACCATATTCTATTGGGCATGGTGGCTGGTATTTGCACCGAGCGTAGGGCTTTTTATCGCGCGCATTTCAAGGGGGCGCACCATTCGCACTATGGTCGCGGGCTCCATGTTCTTCGGCACCATGGGCTGCTTTTTGTTCTTCATGGTAATGGGGAATTATGGCTTGTATTTGCAGCTTTCGGGTGAACTAGACGTGGTGAGTATTCTTAACCAAGAAAGCCCTACGGCCGCGATTTTCGCCATGCTACACACGCTGCCATTGGACTACATAGTCATTTTTGTATTCACCTTGTTAGCGCTAATCTTTACCGCAACTACCTTCGACT
Organism: Alteromonas macleodii ATCC 27126; assembly: GCF_000172635.2. Lineage (NCBI taxonomy): Bacteria > Pseudomonadati > Pseudomonadota > Gammaproteobacteria > Alteromonadales > Alteromonadaceae > Alteromonas > Alteromonas macleodii. Next base: position 84,324 of record NC_018632.1, read on the forward strand.
CCATTTCTTACATTCTGGCAGCTGTAGTGCAAAAAGAAGTAGACGAAGAGCCATTGCGATGGAATCGTTTGTTCTGGGCATTCGCGCTATCGTTTATGCCTATAGTGCTTATGTTTGTAGGTGGGTTAGAAACGCTTCAAACGGCGTCGATAATAGGGGGCGTTCCGCTATTAGCTGTGGCCTTAATGTTATGTATTGCCATAGTGCGGGCGGCCAATTACGACATGCGTTACCAGCCCGATTACTCGGTAAAAGAAATCAATATAGGGGAATTCCCCGACGACGACCCGTGGAGCGAAGAAGGTACATGGGATATTGATGAAGAAGGCGAAGAGAGTGATGGCGAAACACCTATTGCTGCAAAGCCTAAACAAAGACCGCCAAAAGGCCACGTGGAGGGCGACCCGCACAGTAGACCGTCGCGGTTGTAGCTTTTATCGTATCTGAATGAAACAAACGCCGCACAAGGGCGGCGTTTGTATTAGCTGAGCACAATTAGCGTACCCTAAAAAAGAGACTGTGGTACAGTAATGATGGTTTGCACCCTTTCAACTTTACGTATGTAGCAGAATGTCAGTTAAGAATTATCAGAGATTCTATCAGCCACTAAACGCGGTACATTCGGCTGATTTTAATCGCTGCATTTACTGCGGCTGCGAAGCTGCACGGCAAGACTTTATTCCACCCATAAAATTCATTCACGACTGGCAAGACGGACACCTACAGGCCGATTTTATTTCCGTGCCTGCATGCAACGAATGCACTGATCTTTTAAAAAATGAAAACAACGCCACGCTAGAACCCAGAATAACCGTGTTAAAAAAGCGGTTGGCGGAAAAGTACAAAAAGGCAATTCGGGTGTTTAACCACTGGAGTATGGAAGAAATTGAAGAAATGGACGCGGCATTTCAAATAAGCCTAAAAGGCGGCATGCGATTAGGCAAAGAAACCCTTTCCCGCCTTCAATTTGCAGGGTTTGATTATGAAGTGAATGGGAGTATTACGCGGGTGGTAAAACCTCAGCGCGAGGTGTTTAAAGTGTTCGACGAAGAGTTTAGCAGCTTTAGAGAAGCACTAGCCTTTGCCAGCGCTACCTACAAAATAAAGAAAAGCCGACTAAGTCAGCTTTATTTCGATAATGATGAAAGCTTTGACAGGGCGATTGAGGCTTTTCATGGGCTAGTTGAGGGTAACCCATAAAGCATTGATTGGTAGCTTTGCACTCCGGAGTCAGAGGTTCGAACACTATCGAGCCCTCCATTTTTAAGACTTGGCCGTTAATCCCCAAAAGCAAAGTAGTTCAAAGGTCTAGTATGTGTTGAAAGGGCGCAACCATCATTCTTGCCCGTTTTTTAAAAAATACAAATCAGAAAACCCCATTTTTGCAAATTCGGTATCTCTGAAGTTTCTTACGGTTTTTTTGTCTTTACTGATAGCGGCAAGTTGCTGTTCAGTTTGCAGGAACTGGGAAAGGTCTATTCCCTCAGCTTCGGCCACGGCTTCATGCATATTTTGATGGCGGCTGTAAGAAAAGTTTATCTCTTTTGCCACACCTTTAAACTTATAACGTACTTTATGGGCCATGTTCTACTCAAGTTGGTCGATGTAATTCAAAAACTGTTTAAACGCTATTATAAACTCAATTAGCGCTAATAATTAGCGTATTAAAAAAAGCGGGTGGCAAAACCACAGCGTGAGGTGTCCGATGAAGAATTTAGTCGCTTTAAAGAAGCGCGAGCCTTTTGCCAGAGCGACATACCAAATAAAGAAAAGCCGGCTGAGCCAGCTTTATTTCGACAATGATGAAAGCCTTGATAGGGCGATTGAGGGTTAACCCATGAAAAGCTGAGCAATGGCTTTTCACTCCGGAGGCAAAGGTCATAGGTTCAAGTTCAAAGTCGGTTATACTCTCAGTCAACTGAAAACCCCTTCTTTTTGCATTCATATCGCTGCTTTTTAAGGCTTCGCAGTTGTTCCTTCAATTGTTCGCCTTCCCTCATACTGTAACCAGCACGCATCCTGGAGTTAATTGTGTCTATACGCTTTTCTATACCGGAGCATTGGTATTTGGAAGGTATAAATTGAGAGTTGGCAACTGAATTTGTAGCGGCAAGCATAAATAGAGCTAAGGCGATCGTCTTCTTCATTTTCATCCTTGAGAATTTATCTAGCCTCACAATGTTGCTAAGTCAGCTTAGTAAATTGTACTTAAGAGGCTTCGTGGTTACTTTGACATAAACATAGCGTCTGTTAGGCAGTTTAAGGTTGTTTCGGAATTATCAGTGTTTTCGATTAATAACTATGTATAGAAATTCACACCTATTTAGATTGGTAAATTTTTGATTCTTGCGAGGCGTTGTACTGTGATAGTAAATCAAGTTATGTAAAGGTGTTGAAGGGATAGCATGGCAAGCAAAAATGGAATTGGCTCAAAGTTTTTTATAGTCACAAGTGTGCTAACTATTAATAGTTTAGGGGTTTTGTATTTCGCGAGAGACAACTTTGAACTACCTCAGTTTCTTAACATTGCCTTTGAGTTTGTAGAAGCCAAACTTTATGACAAAAGCGATCATAAAAGTCTATTACGTCGTACGCCACATTCTTCCACAGATGTTTCTCAAGCACAGAGGGGCTTAGAAATTGAAACATATTCTGAAGTCAAATCTAAGCTAAGCAATACAGGGTTTGATGAGCATGCAGCTCCACACACTCATAAATGTTTAGACAAGATAAAACCACCCGAGAGAAAGATCATTTATACATGGACAGATGGGAAAGGCGTTAAGCATATAAGTGACTCTCCTAGGAAGCTGAACAGTAATACTTCAGTACAAGTAGCCAAAATAATTAACCCAGAGGCTATTTCGCTTAACTTTCTCTCGCATAATTTACCGTTTGACGTTCAGCGCGCGGTACGAGGAAGAGTACAAGAAGCATTAGATGCTTTTGCGCCAGTTACACCTACAGAATCAATGGTTCCTGTTGTAGCTAACATAAGGAGTTTCAGTGATAAAGGTGAGTATGAAAAATACAGTAAGCGTTTTAATCTTTCTAAATCCACAAGCACAGGCTTTTACTCTTCGGGCAGAAATGAATCTGCCATTTTAATTCGGGACAATAAGGAAACACTCCGAACTATAACGCATGAGGTAATGCATACCATTAATCGATACTGGTATGGCCAAGTGGCGAAATGGTTGAATGAAGGAATGGCGGAATATTCAGAGACCCCGGGAAGTTTGACTAACAGCGCATGGGTTAATCATTTCAAAAGTAATCAGCCGCTAGCATTGACGACACTCTTTGAAGGGACGGAGAGCAGTTGGCGCAAAGATCCGCATCAATTCTATGCTTCTAGTTGGGCTTTCGTTGCTTTTCTAATGAGCGACAACCAAGATTTTATGAGCCGACTTTTGCTGTTAGAAAGCGAAAATGGCTGTGAAGAGATTTCTATGAGCGATATTCAGCGATTATACGGTAGAAATATCGGAGCGCTGAACGGTGATTTTCGACGCTGGTTTAGAATTAAGTTTCAATAAACTATCTTCCAATGTTATCTCCAATCCTCCAACTGCTGCAACGCCTTAATACGGTCACGTTGCAGAGCGAGCGCTTCAAACACGTCATCAAAGTTTGCGTTATTTGGCTTAAGGTTAGGTAGGGCCAAGTTTGCTTGACTGAAAAACTCAGTTTTATTGTTTTGCCAGCCTTGTTTCCACCACGAAATAATTAGGTCGCGAGAGTTGGCAAGCTTCAATCCTGTGGGCAATTTATCGGATTTCCTAGCGTTTATAGTTGATTTAGTGGGTAGTAAATTCCATAGGTCGTTATTGGGCCATCTCGCAAAAGGAAATGCATGATCGATAGCGTAGCCAGAAAGTTTTAGCCGCTTTCCAGACCAGCAGCATGCAACGCCTTCATTAGTAAGTAACTCATTAACCCGTTTTCGAATTTTAGAAGTAGAGCGTTCTGGGTCTTCCCACCGAAGGGCATTAAGATAATCGACTTTAGTAAACGGCCTTTGTTTGTTTAAACCATAACCTGCCATTAAAGACGACCACTCGTTAATCAAAGTCGGCTCTATCCACACGCTAAACTGAGTTAATGAATCCCAAATATGCACGGGCACATAGAACTTTCCTAACGAAGACAAAAACTCGAAGTCTAGTAACAAATCGTTTTTAGGTTTTCGAGTTAGATTAAGCTCTACATGAAAACACCTATATCAGTGCCAGGCAACGTGGTGTGCTTAGCGGGCATGTTTTTTACAGTAGAAGCGATGTCTTTTAGAGTTCGGTAAATCGCTTGCACCGTTGCACTATCTGAATAGTGCGCACCAATATAAAAATCATTACTAGAAAATGCTGTAATTTGCTGCCAACCGTCAGTTTTAATAAACCCCAACCCTCTACTAGAGTTGCTGCTTTGTTGCATTTCGAACTTATCAATTAACGGTTTATAAAGCTTCAACCAATAAAGAGCTACTAATCCAACAGGCAGAATAACGTGTTCGTTAGTTTGTTCTATAACCGCGCCCGGATGGCCTTCGGCTATTCTGAGTAGTGTCCGTAAAAGTGCAACCTTGTATGTTGAGGATTTACTGTCGTTTATTACGATGTTTCTAATTAAAGGAAATGCGCCTGTACCGTTATCGGGAAGTGTAAGCAAAACCGTTTGCCATTGAACGTCAGCGCGGCCTAGCTCATCGTTTGACTTTTCAGGAGTAAGCAGTCGATAGGAAAGCCCGAATTGACTTGCAAACTTAGCCAGTTCATCTGCTGAAACAGGGTACATAGTGCGTTCGTCAGCGCAACTGCCATGGCGTAAAGATATAACTAGTTTACCGCTGGGTTTCAGTAAAGAGGATAGCTTTCTAAAAGAGCGCTCTCGCTCCGACGGCGTGATATGCATCCAAACTGCACTTAGCAGGATCAGGTCAAACTTTGTTTGTAAGCGAAAAACTTCGGTCAGTTCAGGTAATGAATCGGATAGCCAGTGAATAGGGTTTGCAACAGTATATTCTTGTGCAATTTCTCGAATACCTACAGCTGGTTCCACAGCAACTACACTAAGGCCTTTCGCAGCTAGATAGCGAGCATCCCGACCGGAGCCTGCACCCACATCAAGTACCATTCCTTCTTTAGGTATAGCCTTTAGCCAGTCTTTGTGAACAGTCTCAAAAGGAACACTGTCGTATTGTTTCACTAATGCTGATGCATTGGCCGAGTAGTACGTTATATTAGTCGTCAAACCTTTAACTTATTCGCAAGTCCATTAAGAACCTCTACTTCTAATTCATTTGTATAGCAAACACAAGCTAACCTTTTCAGCTCAAGTGTATTGGAAAGACGACCTTTACCATTTTGTAAAATCTCTTTTTAGAAACTTAAATAGCAATAATTATCATTTAAATTAGCTTTAATTTATCTTATACTCCCCCGCCGTAAAGTTCTTAACCCTTCATAACCAAATAACAGAGAAAACCATGAAACTAAGCAGTTTATTTGCACTAACGCCTATCGCGTTTGCTTTGTCGGTAAATGCGCAAACAACTCAAAGCGATACAGTAGAAGTTAAAGAAGCAGACGTAGAAAAAATTCGTATTGTAGGTGTTCGCCAAAACCGTGTTAGTCGCGGTGCAACTGGCTTAACCATGGAAATCAGTGAAACGCCTCAGTCTATCAGTATTCTTTCTGAAGACCTTATGCAGTCGTTCGGTGCGTTCAACATTAACGACGCACTAAAGCTAGCACCAGGTATCAACGTAGAAGAGTGGGAAACTAACCGTACTAACTACACCGCACGTGGTTTTGAAATTAAAAACACCCAAATTGATGGTGTAGGCCTGCCTAACGACTGGGGTATTGTTACCGGTTCGGTTGAAGCTTACGGCTACGAAGAAATTGAAGTTATTCGTGGTGCGAACGGCCTGCTTACTGGTGTAGGTAACGCGTCAGGCACCATCAACTATGTGCGCAAGCGTCCTACTAACGAAGAAGGCGGCGAAGTGGGTGCAAGCATTGGCTCTTACAACTTCAAGCGCGTTCAAGGCGATTACTCTATGCTGCTTACAGAAGACGGCAGCTGGGCGGCGCGTGTAGTAGGTAGCTTTGAAGATAAAGAGTCTCACCTAGATGGTTTAGAAAACGATCGCGGCTTTGTATACGGCGTTATTGACGGTCAGCTAACGGATAACGCAACGATAACCTTCGGTTTGTCATACCAAGATGCTAATACCGACGGCAACACGTGGGGCGGGCTAGTATTCAACTATACCGACGGTACGCAAGCCGAGTGGGATATTAATGACACCACTACGCAAGAATGGACCAAGTGGGATACTGAAACCACTAACGCCTTTGTTGAGCTAGACTATGAGTTCGACAACGATTGGCAATTGCTACTTAGCTATAACTTCCGTGGTTACGAAGATGAAAGTAAGCTGTTTTATGCTTACGGTGCCATTGATAAAGAGACTGGCCTTGGTTTAGTTGGCTGGCCAGGTCGTTACGATTCTGAAATTGACTCTCACCTGTTAGAAGGCCGTGTATTCGGTGATTTCGAGCTGTTTGGTCGCAGCCATGAAGTTAACTTTGGTGTAAGTCACGCTACTAGCGACGACGTGTCTTTTGTTCATGCGTTTGACTACGCTACTACTCCTGCATACGGCCCAACACCAGCATTCCCTTACGGCTTGGATGCGATTGCTGAGCCAGAGTGGTTAGGTGTGTCTGAGTACTCAAATATTGAGCAAACACTAACGCGTTACTTCGGCTCTGCTCGATTCAGCGTAACAGACGCAATGCACATCATTGCTGGTTTTAACGCGATCGACTTCGAGCGTACGGGCCAAAACGCAGGCGCGGTTATCGATAACTCAGAAAGCGAAGCCAGCCCTTATGTTGGTGCGACTTACGCGGTAACAGAAGATGTTAATGCTTACGTGAGCTACTCTGACGTGTATCAGCCACAAGAACAGTATGACGTAAACGGCCAATACCTTGACCCAACTAAAGGTAAGAACTTTGAAGCGGGCTTCAAGGCACAGTGGTTCGACGACAGACTACTAACAACTTTCGCTTACTTCACCGCTGAACAAGATAACTTGGCAGCATATGCAGGTACTAACCCTGAAACTCTTCAGTACTACTACAAAGGTGTATCAGTAGAGTCTGACGGTTTTGAAATTGAGCTAGCGGGTCAGTTAACTGATGATCTACGCATTAACGCGTCTTACACCAACATTGATGTAGAAGACGAGCAAGGTAACGACGCTAACCTATGGGCACCACGTGATGTAGTGACGTTCCAACTAGGTTACACCGTACCGCAAGCGCCAGAAATTGAAGTAGGTTTTGGCGGTAGATGGCAGTCTGAAATTAGCAACGTAGACTACAATGTTAAGCAGGGCGCTTACTTCTTAGGCAACGTTTATGCTTCACATGCGTTTACAGAAGATTTCACCGTTCGCATGAACATCAACAATATCTTCGACAAGAAGTACATTAACAGTCTACATACGGTTGGTTACTACGGTGCGGGGATCAACGCTCAGTTGAGTGCATCATATACGTTCTAATATGAACCAAAACATGAATAATTAAAATGCGGCTTAGGCCGCATTTTTTGTTTGTGATTCATCACTAATGGAACAGTTTGCTTAGACTCTTAATTTAAATTTTTATTAATTGATTAAAATTAGACCAGTTGCTATTGTTTTAAAACGTTCAGAAGATGGAGTTTCAAATGAATAAACACTTAAACAAAGTGTTCCCAAATGCCGTTAAGTTGTCAGTACTAACGTTAGGTGTTTTTCTTGGCGGCCACCTCGCCGCACATACCGATAAACAAAACTACGAAACAATCGACGTAGTGGGTGAGAAAACTTCTCCCCAACTGAAGCGTGCATTCGACAAGCAGCGTTTCGAGTTCCTAGAGTTGTATAACAGCATTAATGAGGTCGCAAAGTTCGACGTAATCTGTAAATACCACAAGCCAATTGGAAGCCAAATTGCCCGTAAAAATTGCGAACCGCGCTATGTGAAAGACTTTCGTTCAATGATGATGCAAGTCTCGTCGACTAAACCGGGAATCGATTTTAACCGCTTACCCAGTGATGATCATATTCGCTTTCTTACTAACGACACGAGAGAAGAGGCATTCGAGCACGTAGCAGCGTTGATTGCCACACATCCAGAACTATTTGATAGCTTTACTAAACTAGACGCTATTCACCAGCGCATTGAGCAGCGTAAAGAAGAAGTTTACGAAGATTAATTCATGACAATCACAGGAATTAAGATGAACCGTATTCTTAAAAAACATTTCGCACTAAGCGCTGCTTTAGCGCTTTTTTCGCTAACCAGTGGCCACGCAATGGCCCAGTTAGATAAGCAGAAAGTTGAGCGAATCGATGTTGTGGGGCAGAAAACAACGCCTCAACTCGTAACAGCTTTTGAGCAAGAGCGCTTTGCTTTTTTGGAGCTCTACAACGAAATTAACAACGTAGCTAAGTTTGACATGATATGTCATCGCAGTAAGCCCACCGGCAGCCAAATTGTGCGTAAGCATTGCGAGCCTAGGTACTTGAAGTCTTACAGGTCCATGATGATACAAAAAGCCAGCAACACGTCGACTAGCGATAATACGTACATCAACTTTGGTCTATTACCTCATGATGACGACATTAAATTTCTTACCAAAAATACTCGTGAAGAAAATCACGACCATGTTGCAGCATTAATCGCAACACACCCAGAGTTATGGGAAAGCTTCAAAAAGCTTGATGCTATTCACCGTAAAATAAAGCAACGGGAAGAAGGCAACTAGCGCTGTCCAGTTCAGCTGTTTAACCTATAAAAAATGCGGCTTAATGAAGCCGCATTTTTTGTATCAATTATGACTACTGATATTTCTTAAGCTCTAGTCGTGACACCATGCCTTTATGCACTTCGTCAGGGCCATCAGCTAACCGAAGGGCTCTTGCACCAGCGGCAAATCGCGCCAGTGGGAAGTCGCTACACATACCCGCACCGCCGTGAATTTGTAGTGCCATATCCACCACGCTTTGTAGCATATTCGGCACCACCACTTTAATGGCTGAGATTTCGGTCATAGCGTGCTTTACGCCTAAGTTGTCAATTTTCCAAGCGGCGTGGAGCGTGAGCAAACGCGCTTGCTCAATAGCCATGCGAGCATCGGCTACGCGTTCTAAGTTGCCACCTAAGCGTATGATTGGTTTACCAAACGCAACCCGTTCGTGACCGCGTTTAAGTGCAAGCTCTAGCGCTTTTTCTGCCATGCCGATAGCGCGCATGCAGTGGTGAATACGGCCTGGGCCCAAACGCCCTTGTGCAATAGCAAAGCCTTTGCCTAAACCCATAATTAGGTTGTCTTTGCTCACGCGCACATTATCGAAATGCATCTCCCCGTGGCCGTAAGGCGCATCGTAATCGCCGTAGGCATCTAGCATGCGCTTAATGGTAATTCCAGGCGTATCAAGCGGCACTACGACCATACTGTGGCGACTGTGCTTGTCGTTATCGGGGTTAGATAAGCCCATGAATATGGTTATAGCAGCATTAGGATGGCCTAACCCTGTCGACCACCACTTTTTACCGTTAATGACTACGTCATCGCCATCTTCAATAATGGTTGCGGCCATATTGGTGGCGTCAGACGAAGCAACATCAGGCTCTGTCATACCAAACACTGAGCGTATTTCACCTGCTAGCAATGGTTTAAGCCATTTCTCTTTTTGGGCGTCGCTGCCGAAGTGATACAGCACTTCCATATTGCCGGTATCAGGCGCATTACAGTTAAAAATCTCTGGTGCAAAGAGGTATTTTCCCATGCGCTCTGCCATAGGTGCATATTCAAGTGTGGTAAGGCCTTGGCCTAGCTCGGCATCGGGCAAAAACAGGTTGGCTAACCCTGCTTCACGCGCTTTAGCTTTAAGCGCTTCAGTACCAGGGTGCAGCTTCCAGCTTTTCCAGTCGCCGTGATTATTCTCTTTGTGGTGAAAGTCGTAAACTTCATCTTCAATTGGCGCTATATGCTCGGCTATAAAATTATCGAGCTTCTCTAGTAAGGCTTTGGTTTTGTCGTTATGTGAAAAATCCATAGGGCACCTTTTTACATTCGTTGAAATTGTACTAATTAAATATAGAGAGTATTTGCTTCGCATCTCGCACTTGGGTCGCCGCAAGTTAAAATGTAGGGGCTGTCTCTAAAGCGTGCGATAACTGTTCGTTAAACGCATAGTAGAGAAAGTTGTTAAGTGAATGAAATGAAATATAATCCTTAAATGGTGTGAATCTCATTCATGGTGTTGACAATGTTTGAAAATAGACAATTCGAGAAGTTGGATCTAAACCTGCTAAAGGTTTTTGAAGCGCTTTGGCAGCATAGGAATATGACCCGCGTAGCTGAAGCGCTTCACATTACGCCATCGGCCGTTAGCCATGCCATGCGCAGGTTTAGGCATATTTTGGGCGACCCACTTTTTGTTAAAGAAAAACAAAGCATGTTGCCTACTGCGGCCTGCGAACGGTTAGCGCCCGCTATTCTAAAAGCCTTAAGCGATATTCGAAAAGCATTGGGGGAGTTTGCCGACTTCGACCCGTTACACAGCCATCAGCGCTTTGTTATTGCCATGCAAGAGTCTCTTGAATTAGGCGTTTTACCTGTCCTGCTTTCAACCCTTGAAAAACAAGCACCTAATGTCGAAATAGTAAGCACTCGCTTACATCGAGATACAATGCTGGCAGACTTAACAAATCGAAACCTCCACCTTGTTATTGATATTGGTCGCGCTGTTGCTGCGCCCATCTCTCACTCACTATTGCGCCGCGACACCTACAAGGTGCTTATGAATAAGCAAAACCCGTTGGCACAAAATATAGATAAGAAGAAGTATGTGGCGGCACGCCATATAACGGTGTCGAATCGAGCAAAAGGGGCGTCGGTAGAAGAAATTGCGCTGCAGCAACTAGGTATAAGCCGTCCTTCATTATGGCGTTGCCAAAACTATCGCGCCGCGGCAGATGTGGTGGCTAGCACTAACGCTTTGTTAACTTTGCCAGGCTCTGTGGCCGATGCGGTAAGCGATGATAACCTGATTAGCACCAAATTGCCGTATCAGCTACCCGCGTTGGAAACACACCTTTACTGGCATAGCCAGCAGGAAGGTGAGCCCGGGCTAATGTGGTTACGCAATTTAATGCTACACTTGTTCGCTGAATCTGGTCTTACAAGATAGGTTCTGATAGGATTCAGCGCTATAGGCATTATCACGCAGCCCACACTTTGCCAGCGATTAGCGGGGTTTAGTGCTAGCGTGCATGAGTTATGTCAGATAGCACGTGTTCTGGTGAAAAGGAAGCAGTAATGAATATTCACACACTTGCAGGCTACATACAGCATATTTATCTTGTTGAAGACAGCAAGGGGTTGCTATTGCTTGATGGCTGTAGCCGCGCCGATGTAGACAACGTGTGTCGATACATTACGCAAACCTTAGGTCGTCCGTTAAGTGACTTAAAGCTGATTGTGGTTACACATATGCATCCAGATCACGCCGGAGGCGCCATTAAACTGCGTGAACGTACTGGTGCGCAGGTGGCATCTCACCCCAAAGCCATTAATTGGTATGCTGGGTTTGCTGGGCGTACTGCTCACGGCATAGATTTGTTGCTAACCTGGTGGGTGGCCAATCGTATTGGCAAGCCAAGAATGCCCATTTGGTACAACCCAATACTAGCGCCAGACATGACGCTTGCCGACAATCAGTTACTGCCCGGTTTTCCTGACTGGCAGGTTATGTACACGCCGGGTCATACCGACCACGATTTAACGCTTAAGCACATTCCCACGCAGCAGGCTTACATTGCCGATGTATTGGTACAGGTGAAAGGTGAACTAGTACCGCCATATCCGTTATGTCACCCAAACCAATATCGCGAAAGCTTAAAGAAGCTGGCCCAGTCACATATTGATACATTCTTTTGTGCTCACGTTCCGCCCACCAAAAAGTCGGATATCGATTTTGAACACGTTATTGAAAACGCGCCGCGCAAACCTAAGAATCACTGGCACTCCAGTAAAAATCGCATAAAGAAAAAGCTATTCAATAAGACTCGCGAGCATTAGTTTATTAGCCGTCGTTAGCGTTATTTATTTTACGCAGCGTCGTGTTTAGCTGGCACTGCCCTTGCTTTTCCCCCTTAATAACCACATTAATCCTATAGGCATATCTATAATAACGAGAGGGCAATAATGTATCGGCCGCACTCTCTGGATATTATTTTTAAAGGTTTAGGTTTAAGGGAATAGGAACTGCAAAGGCAGAATACAAACAAAATAATGCAAAAAAATATCGCTACGCTTTTTGACAAAACTCGGGCAATGGCGTCGCTAACTGGCGACAAACTTAGCAGTGTGTTTAACAAAGAAACTCACAGATTCACCATTACCGGGCTAAGTCGAAGCGGTAAATCTATGCTGTTCACCAGCCTTATCACTATGCTGAAAAGCCGTAGTGAAGAGGGCTATGCGTGTTTGCCTTTGCTACGTTATTTGCCGCCATCCCAAGTGCTTGATATGCGCATAGAGCCCATTGAAGGCTACAAACCGTTCCCGCATATACAGAACATTGCTGATCTTGAAAACGGCCAATGGCCTAAAGCCACCGAAGAAGCATTCGGTTTTAAGCTGGTGGTGCGTTTAAAAGAAACCGCCTCATTGAAGCGTCATGTACTGCCTCATAGCGATGTGGTGTTTGAGTTTATCGATTACCCTGGAGAATGGGTGACCGACATTCCCATGCTAAGTAAAACCTATGCTCATTGGTCAGACTCTGCGTGGGCTCAGCTTAGCAGTGGGCCGCAGCAGTATTTTGCCAACCAGTGGAAAGCGTTTGTTAATCAGTTTGATTTTGAGCAAGAGCCAACCGAACAACGTATTCAGCTGCTGGTTAATGCCTATCGCGATTATTTAGTAGACGCGAAGGCCAACGGCATATCTCTTCTTCAACCGGGCAGTTTTTTATTGGAATCGAGCGACTTCGATTGGCAGGCCTTTGGTTTTACGCCGCTTCCGTCTAGCATCACCAGCGATGTATCACATCCTTGGTTTAAAATATTCGACAAGCACTTTGCTAAATTCCAAAGTGGGTGGTTAACGCCGCTGAAGCAGTCCATTTTCAAAGAAACCGACAAGCAAATTATTCTTGTCGATTTGTTTGAAGGGCTTAACCACAGCAGACAGCATTTGTATCAGTTAAAGGAAACTCTTAGTCATCTGGCCGACACCTTTGTGTACGGGCAAAGCACGTGGTTTTCACGCAATGTGCTGAAAAAAGAACAAATAGGCAGAGTGGCGTTTGTGGCCACTAAGTCTGATTTAGTGCCTGTAAGTCAGCGCGCTAACTTACTTAATTTACTTACCCAGATAACCGAAGGCGCGAGAGCACGGTTTGACGGTAAACCCATACAATTCGAGCATTTTTTAGTGTCTAGCATGCAAGTAACCGACGAAGGTAGTAATGATGATGCTATTCGTTATAAAGACACTGATGGCCGCTATGTAGAGTCTACGTTCGAACCTATTCCCAGCACTCTGAAAGAGATGGAAGAGGGTAGCCACTTTCCAGTACCTGATGTGAGTGTACCTAGCGATTTTAAGGCGCGTATTTTAGCGGGTAAGGGCGTAGATAGATTGCTTCAGTTTTTACTGGGCAAAGGAGAGTAAGAATGAGCGATAAACCTTATACATTTGACGAAAGCCCAGAAGAAACAAGCCAGTCTACGCTTAGAAGCGATGCAATTTACGGCGGTGTCGGTGAGGAAGAGCAGCATAATGCGGTGACTGGTTATGGTAAACCTAATAATGACCATGAAAGGGATGCGGTAACAAAACCGCAGTACAAAACCAAAGTTAAAACACAAACCTTAGACATAGCGCAGCCTGAAACCAAACTTCCGCAACAAGTTACTGAGGATGTATGGGAAGTGGATACAAAAAAAGGTGGCCTGTCGTTAGGTGCGGCAACATTAGGGTTTGGCGTGGTTTCATTAATTGGGTTTTTCGTATTTGAAGCTTATACCACCCTTGCGGCAAACGTTTCCGAGCACCCCATCGGTACAGGTGTACTAGGCGCGCTATTAGTTGCGTTTGTTAGCTGCTTTAGCTTTTTGAGTTTTAAAGAGTGGAGAGGCTACAAGCAAGTAAATACGGCGATGGAAGATGCAAGCGTTATCCGAGATTTGCTGGCTAGTAATGGGACAGAGCCTTCAGCGCAGAAAGAGAGTTCAGCGAAACAAAATCCATCAGCGGGAATAGAAGCATCGCCACAGAAAATTGATCGCGTGCTAAGCCAGCACGGCAAACGCTTTTCGCGAGGGTCTTACGCGGCGCATTGTTTCGACCGTTATAAGCAGCAGCTTCAAGACGATATGTCAGGCCCAGAACGATTAGGCCTGTACGAAGACACGGTACTAAAACCTGTTCAGGAAAAGGCGCACAAGGTGCTGAATAAAGAGTCGGTGACCGCCGGAAGCCTTGCTTTTATAAGCCCCAATAATCTTATTCAAACTTTTGCTGTGGTATGGATTAGCTTTCGTACCATTCGTCGAATGGCCCGCGTGTATGGGCTAAGGCCAAGTACAGCAGGCAACTGGAAGTTGCTTAAAGTGTTGGCGCAAAACATTGCGGCGCAAGGCGTGTTTGACTTAGCTACCGACGAAGTTGCCAATCAAATTGGTGGCAGCTTGTCGGCGAAGTTTATGGAAAATTCTGCTGAAGCGATTGCTGCAGGTGCGCTCAACGCCCGTTTAGGGCGAGCGTTGATCAAGTTACTTAAATAGCGCGTCTTGCCTGCTTGTTAGGCTGCGCTAGTGATTTTGCGCAGCCTAGTGGCACCAGCCGCGCTCTAGCACGAAACTCTTAGGTTACTGTATCAACGTTATAGCGCCTTTTTAGTGGGCACCACCACGTTAGCAAAGATTAATCCCGCCACTAGTGACATAAAGATAAGAAATACTTCCTGCCCCAAATGGTCGGCCTTCACAAAGTCTTGGCCTGTCATAAACGAGTTCAAGCCAATATAGGTCTTAGACCCCGGCACCAGCACTATAAGTCCGTGCATAGCCACAATGGTCGCGGGTTGGTTAGCAATGCGGGTGAACGCATTCGCAAAAATGCCTAATGCAAACGCACCCACGAACGCGCCCAGCCCAGGGCTCATGTAGTCAGAGCTCCATGCGGTAGCACTGTAGGCAATAAATGCTGCTGCCAATGCCCATGGAATGTGTTTAATACGCGTTCTGAATATCGCAACTAGGGCAATACACAGCAAGAATACCGCTAGCCAAGTAGCCCAGTAAGGCAGCGATTCTGCAGGGGTATACACGTTTTCACCAAATGCACTAAAGCCCACTGACACACCCAAAAAAGCACCGAAATACAGCTTAAACAGCTGCATGATGGCGTCCATAGTACGAGCCGTGCCCGACACCATGTTGCGCGATGAAAGCTCGGCAAGGCCCATTGTCAGCGCTAGTCCGGGTACAAATACAATGACCGATGAAAGCACAACCAGCGGAATGTTAATGCCAGGGTCAACGTATTGACCAATAGCACAGGCAAGAATGCCGCCAACGAACGCGGTGACAGGCTCTAGCATCAAGTTTACGCGTTTAGACTGCTGTGCCCATAAGGTCCAAAGATAAGCCACAATACCCAGAGCACCCGACCAGCCAATTTCACTCCAGCTTGCACCCATTAGCATAGCAAACGCGCCGGTGGCCATAGCGAAGGCAACACCTGTCACCCATTTGCCATAAGGGCTGCCCATGGCATCTATTTCATTTAAGCGCTTGTCAGCTTCACTTAAGGTTAATTTGCCCGACAGCAGTTCGCTGGCCAGTTCATCGGTAAGCGACAACGCGTTCATGTCTAATTCGCCAGGAAGCAAACGCGCAGCATGGTTATATTCGTCTTCGTGACGGTCGCTCCAGATAACAAAAGTCAGTGAAGTTGGCGTTGAAATAAATGAAGCGTGTACGCCTAAATATTTAGCGACTTCACCTAGGTAAGCTTCAAGACGGAACGCAGGGGTACCGTACTTGTGCAGCATTTTGCCTAGCTTCACTATAAATCTACGAATTTGAATAAATTCAACGGTATCCAACGCACTGCCCTTTAGTTTTGATAAATCTAATATGAGATAAATGAGACAAAAAAGCCAGACGCATAGGTAAAGTGTCTGGCTAAAATTTGGGCGGATTGTACGGAGGGTTTTGCACGAAAGCAAAACAAATTTTCTCTTATTTTCCCTTACAAAAACTAATCGATTAATCCATTAAAAGTACGCTCTTTTAGCGCGAGTTTTCAAACGAAAAATACAGATATTCTTGCGCTTAAACACGTTCTGTAAACGGCATCCAGTCTTTCCATACGGGTTCCAGTCCTTTCATTGAAAGTGCGCTCACGACATCTGACACAGATCGGTTATCGTCAATATCGAATTGATTTAGTGCCTTCGATGGGGCGCTGTAACCGCCAGGCTGTGTTTGCGAGGCAGCACTCATAGAGGTTATGCCAAGCGGCATTACGCCATCCCGAAATACTGCCGACTCTCGGGTAGACAGCGAGAGTTCTGCTTGTGGGTTAAAAATGCGGTGGGCGCATATTAGCTGCAGCAGATCTCGCTCGTTAGGGAGTTTACGGTTGGTGAGGGCGTTGCCGCCAGTGCTGTTACCTTCACAGCTACGAAGGCGCGGAAAAGCAATAGATACACGGCTTTGCCAGTAGTGTTGCTGTATTAACTTGCCGTGAAGGGCGGTCATGGCGCTATCAACCCGCCAGTCGCCTAAACCCAGTAGTGCGCCAATGCCTATTTTATCAATGCCGGCTTTCCCTATGCGATCGCTTGCTTCCAAGCGCCATAGGAAGTCCTGCTTTTTACCTCGAGTGTGGTAATTAGCGTAATGCTGCGGTGAGTAGGTTTCTTGATACACTAACACCGCGTCTAAGCCCAGCTGCTTCAAGGTTTCATATTGCTCGCGCTTTAAAGGTTGTACCTCCATCATAAGGTAGCTCACCTTCTCGCGAATGGCGCTTAGTGTTTGCTCAAAATATTCCATCCCCACTTTGGTTTCATGTTCGCCAGTAACCAGTAACACCTGTGAAAAGCCTAAATCTTTGATGGCTTCAATTTCGGTCAACACTTCGCTTATAGACAGGGTTTTGCGCTTTATTCTGTTGCTCATTGTAAAGCCGCAATAGGTACATTCGTTGGCACACAAGTTTGATAAATACAAAGGTACAAACAGCTGCATGGTATTGCCAAAGCGATGGCGAGTCATTGCTTTAGCGCGATAGGCCATGGCTTCTAAGTACTTAGCGCCAGCGGGAGAGATCAGTGCCATGAAGTCGTCTAAAGAAAGTGTATCTTTACCTAGCGCTCGTTCTACGTCGCCCGCTGTTTTACTGTTTATCGACATAGCCACATGCGACAAGTCTTGCTGCATTAATGCCTGCGCTACCTTCATACCGCCGGCTCCAAAAAGGCGGTAAGCGGGCTAGAGGCTTGGGCAAAACTGCTGGTAGCACCAAGTCCAGCTTCAAAGGCCTTTCGCCCCGTTTCTACGGCGCTTGCAAAAGCTGCTGCCATAGCAACTGGGTCCTTAGCCGTGGCGATAGCCGTATTTACCAGTACCGCGTCTACTCCCAGTTCCATGGCCGCCATGGCTTGGCTTGGCTTACCAATGCCTGCATCTACAATGACGGGTATCGACGCTTGCTCAACAATAATTTGCAAAAAGGGTTTGGTTTGTAAGCCCTGATTACTGCCAATAGGCGCGCCCAATGGCATAACGGCAGCGCAGCCTACCTCTTCTAAGCGTTTACATAAAACGGGGTCTGCTCCGCAGTAAGGCAAAACGTGAAACCCTTTTTTAACCAGTGCCTCTGCGGCAAGCAGGGTTTCGATGGGGTCGGGCAACAAGTAGCGTTGGTCTGGATGAATTTCCAGCTTCACCCAAGGGCTACCTAATGCTTCGTAAGCAAGTTCGGCGGCGAATATGGCTTCTTTTGCGTTCTTCGCTCCCGACGTATTCGGCAAAAGAGTAACGCCCAATGCTTTTAATGCCGAAAGCGTTTCATCTTGTGAGCTATGGCTGGCGACACGCTTCATTGCCAAGGTCACCATGCTGCTTTTGGCTGCCTGTACCGCGCTTTTCATGGTGTCTGGGTTACTAAATTTGCCAGTGCCAGTTAACAGGCGGGAAGGGAAGGTGTGATTTGCGAGCGTTAGCATTTTAGCCTCCTGCCACTAGGGTAAATATATCCACGGTATCGTTGTTACTTAGGTAGGTTGTTGGCCATTCATTCTTGCTGATAATGGCGGCATTTTTGGCAACGGCAGTGCCTTCGTCTTTCAATTGTTTAAGGGCAATTAATTCACTAAGTGATATAGGAGAAATCACGCTCATTGGTTGATTGTTCACGTTAATGTTAATTTGGGTCATTGGCATACCTCACAAGAAGAAGACGGGGGAAGCTTGAAACTTTGCAGCGTACCTTGGCCTGCATGCGCGTTTACGTAATGGCCCCATTTAATATCGGCATCGAAGCCTCTTGCCAGAAATAACAAAGCTTGGGTAGCTTGGTGGCACGCTGCCATGCCTACTACTGGGCCTAGTACACCTTTGCTAAAGCAATCCTCGCGTACGGCAACATTATTCACTAAACACTCGTAGCAACCGCAGGTGGCTGAGTTTTGAGGCAAGTTCAGCGCCTGCCAGGTAAGCCCACTGGCTGCGGCAATAAAAAGCGGAATAGAGGCGCGAAGCGAGGCCAGGTTTATCTGTCTTCGTACCGTTACGTTGTCGGTGCAATCCAGCACGCAGGTGGCTGATGCAATCAAGGTTGGTAAGTTGTTACTATCAGCAAATAAGCTTTTAAACTGTATGTTTAAATGCGAGTTCACTTTACGCAGTTCATTGTAAAGCGACTTGGCTTTAAGCTCGCCTAGGTGCATTTCGTTGTAGCTTATCTGGCGCTGCAAATTACTAATGTCGACGGTGTCACCATCTATAAGTGTAATGTTGCCCACGCCTGCGCCTGTTAAATAGCGGGCGGTTAAGCTGCCTAATCCACCTAAGCCAACGATAACAGCGTGTGCACTCGCCAAATTAAGCTGTCCGTCGTGATCAATGCAATCGAGTAAAAGTTGTCTGCTGTAGCGACGTATATCCTGATGCGCTAACTGCTGACCCACTGAGTGACTAAGTGAATGACTAAGCAAACCCAGCCTCCTCAACCAATGCTTGGTAGGCTTTTAGCGGGTGTTCTGCCTGAGTGATTGCACTTACCACAGCAATGCCGCTAACGCCGGTTTTAGCTACATCGCCTATACGCGATAAGTTAATACCACCAATAGCAACGGTGGGAATGCCATCGCAAAGCTGCACATACTTTTCTAAACGTGCTACACCTTGTGGCTTCGAAGGCATGTCTTTGGTATTGGTGGGGAAGATATGACCAAGGGCAATGTAAGACGGGTTTAAAGCGCGAACACGCTGAATTTCAGCGAAGCCGTGCGTTGATATTCCAAGCCGTAAACCCGCATTGCGGATAGCGTTTAGGTCTGCGGTGTCGATATCCTCTTGCCCCAAGTGCACTCCGTAAGCCCCGAGCTCTATGGCCAGCTCCCAATAGTCATTAATGAATAATTGGCAGTCGGTGTGTTTCACCAATTCTATTGCCTCTTTTATTTGCTGACGAATGTCTTCTTGGGAGCCTTGCTTAACCCGCAGCTGCATGATTTTTACCGCCGTTGGCCAGAGGCGTGCTATCCATTGCACGCTATCTACTACAGGATAGATGCCTAAATGAGTATGAGTAAGTGCAGGAAAGTGGCCTTCTTTACAAGACGAGGCTTCAAGAAGGGTATCCTTATCCCGCTCTTTTTCATTGGCAGTGGCGCCACGTTGGTGAAAGGTCACCAGCGGAAAGCTCTCTGGTTTTGTGGGAAAGCCGTTGGTTCGTGCAAAGTAGGCGGTTAATTCGCTACTTATGGCGTTTGCGTTAGCCGCTGCGCTTTGCTTTGGTAGTGTATGGTTGCGAACTTCGCTGACGTAAGCGTTAGCAAGCGTAAGTGCGTCTTCAATGCAGTAGTCGTGCACAATGAATGCCGCTACTGCGCTGGCTAACATGCAGCCTGTACCGCGAAGGTTGCCGTTAGCGTATTTCGGCTGGCTAAAACGAAGAGTGTGAGAGGCACAAACAAAAATATCGCTTACATTTTTTTGCCAGTGGGCGTGACCGCCCTTAACGTAAACGCTCTTTGCGCCTTTACCCCTTAGCCGATTAATTGCATTTAACAAGCTCGCTTCATCAACAACTGGCAAATGGGTGAGCCACGTAAGCTCATCGATATTTGGCGTAACGATATCTACCGTATTCAACAGTTCGTCAACTACGCTTTCGCTTAACTCACTCAGCACACCACCTGACGAAGTAGACAGTACAGGGTCCCATACAACGAAGGGGCGAGGGTTAGATGTTTTTTGAATACGTGCACTTAACAACAGCGCTTGCTCATCATTAGCAATGGCGCCAATTTTAATAGCGCGTGGCGGGGTATCTTCAAACAACACCTGCCACTGCTGATTTAATGCCGACGCGCACATGCTTTCCTTACTAAGCATTATTGAGTTGGACTGCACGGTAAGCTGTGTAGTGAGCACACAAGCGTGGATGCTCAGATCGGCCAATGTAATGGCGTCGCGGGTAACGCCCGCACCACCGCTACAGTCAACGCCTCCCACACACCACACTACAGGAAGTGCAGTGTTGAGGTTGTTGGATGCAGGGCTTATGGACGCTTTCGCCATCATAGTAGCTCTACCTTGCTATCTGCAGTGTGATAAAGCTCTGCGCCAGACTGATTGAATGCCTGGGCCATCTCTTTCATACCTTTTTCTTTCTCAAACTCTTGCTGCTCCGCTTGTTTAGCCACATCGCGCACTTCCTGAGAAATTTTCATGCTGCAAAATTTAGGGCCGCACATAGAGCAGAAATGCGCAACTTTGCCAGACGCCTGCGGCAAGGTTTCATCGTGATAAGCGCGCGCGGTATGTGGGTCGAGAGCTAAATTGAACTGGTCTTCCCACCTGAATTCAAAGCGAGCTTTCGACATGGCGTTGTCGCGAATTTGTGCACCTGGGTGGCCTTTTGCCAAGTCGGCAGCGTGGGCTGCAATTTTGTAGGTGATCAGCCCCTGTTTAACGTCTTCTTTGTTAGGTAGGCCCAAATGCTCTTTAGGTGTTACATAGCACAGCATTGCGCAGCCATACCAACCAATCATGGCGGCACCTATACCTGAAGTGAAGTGATCGTAGCCAGGAGCGATATCGGTGGTGAGGGGGCCAAGGGTATAAAACGGTGCTTCGTGGCAATGCTTAAGCTGCTCTTCCATGTTCGCTTTAATCATATGCATTGGCACATGCCCCGGGCCTTCAATCATTACCTGAACATCGTACTCCCATGCAATTTTCGTCAGCTCTCCAAGGGTACGTAATTCAGAGAATTGCGCGTCGTCGTTAGCGTCAGCTACGCTACCAGGGCGCAGGCCATCACCTAGCGACAGCGCCACATCGTACTTAGCGCAAATTTCGCAAATATCGTGAAAGTGCTCATACAGAAAGCTTTGTTGGTGGTGGCTTAAGCACCACTTTGCCATTATCGAACCGCCGCGCGATACAATGCCGGTTACCCGCTTTGCGGTAAGGTGTACGTACTCAAGCAGCACGCCAGCGTGAATGGTGAAGTAGTCTACGCCTTGTTCAGCTTGCTCAATTAGGGTGTCTTTAAACATCTCCCACGTTAAATCTTCGGCTACACCGTTTACTTTTTCTAGCGCTTGATAGATGGGGACGGTGCCAAGAGGAACAGGACTGTTTCGCAGCAGCCACTCTCGGGTTTCGTGAATGTTTCTGCCGGTAGATAAATCCATGATGGTATCGGCGCCCCAGCGCGTTGACCACACCAGCTTTTCTACCTCTTCTTCAATAGACGAGGTGACTGCTGAATTACCAATGTTTGCGTTAATCTTTACTAGAAAGTTACGCCCTATAATCATTGGTTCCAACTCGGGGTGATTGATGTTGCATGGAATAATGGCGCGGCCTGCGGCCACTTCCTGGCGTACAAATTCAGGCGTGATGGTATCGGGTAAATTCGCACCAAAGTGTTCGCCTTTGTGCTGCTGCGTCAGTTCGGCATCTTTAATGGCCTGGCGACCCATATTCTCGCGAATGGCAATGTATTCCATTTCAGGAGTAATAATGCCCTGTCTTGCGTAGTGAAGCTGGGTTACGTTTTTGCCTGCTTTTGCTTTTAGTGGTTTGCGGCTGCGAATAAAGCGGAAATCTTCGGTAAATATGTCGTTTTCTCGCTCTTTTGCAAAGCTTGACGAAACGCCCTCTAATTCAAGGGTATCGCTACGCTCTTCAATCCACTTTTGGCGAAGCGGAGCTAGGCCTTTGTGCACATCTATGTTTTCTTTTGGGTCGCCGTAGGGGCCTGAAGTGTCGTAAACAGGAATTGGCGGATTTGGCTCTAAAATAGGATTGTCTTCAGTACCACCCACTAAACTGTCGTGTTGGTGAATAAGGCGCATGGCCACACGAATATCGTCACGGCTGCCACACTCGTAGTGGCGTGTTGAATTTGGGTAAGCTTCGCCCGCAAGTTCATTAATGAATTGTTGTGCTTGTTGGCGCTGTTCGCGTCTGTTCGACATAGCATTTTACCTTTTAAGTTTAGGTTCTAAAAATGCTTGTCAGGAGTGAAGGAGAATACAAAGTGTAAGTGTTGAAGGGGATAACCCCGTTACTTTAGCGAGATTGTTGGTAAAGGTTTTGGTGATTACAGCCCTTTACTCTGTTGATGTTGACTTGGGGATAAACTTGAACAGTTTACCTTGAGTGACGAGCAGCACCGTAATGGGTGTGTCTGTATCATCAACAGCAAAACAACTTCGCTTCACAACGCTAAACCACGGTTTAACATTGTGCACATTGTATTTTCTTGTTCCCTTCGCAGGTATTAGCCTGATCAGGTTCTACGGATCCCACTTTCGCGGTCTCAGCTTACTGGGTTACCAGTGAAGCACTCCGACAAGTTGTTTAAGTCAATTCGGGTTGTGGTTGAAACAACCCGAGTTGAGAATTCCTTTTTACTATATCTTCAATTTTACGGGTAATACAAGTACTACCAGAAAGCTAAATGAATATTCATCTAGCTGGCTAGCTGCTGACCTTCCTTGTAAAGCTGAAGTGCAGTGGCTGTGTCGTGCTTGCGTTCGCTAATTGCAGACAGCAGCAATAAGTCTTCTTTGCGCGACTTCATTTTGGTGGCTTTAAGCAGGGCTTTTTCCGCCAACACATCATCGCCTGAGTTAAATGCAACTTGGCCTAGCGTGGAGTATAGCGATACGTTTTCTTCGTCTTGCTTTATCCAGCTTTCAAGCAGTCGTAGTGATGGCGATGCATCAGGAATATTAAGCTGCGTGAACAGCGGAAACAGGGCGCTATTCGGGCCACGTTTTTGCCATTCAACTAGCAAATTCTGTGCGTCGGCATGCATACCTTGGTCAAGTAACTGTTGAATGTAGGCCGCGCGGTAAGCATCGTCGTGACGAAGCTTACGAGGTAGGGTTTCCCAATACGATTTAAGCTCGACAGCGCCTTGTTTGCTGGCAATTTCGGCAAACTTACCTTTGGCGATGCGCTGACTCCACGCAGTGTAGTCTGCTTTGGGCAATGCTTTACGCCAGCCTGACAAATTCTCTTGAAGTACTTGCCATTTACCTAGCTTGGCAAGAATTTGCGCTTTTAACTGCACAACCTGCTTGTTCTCGCGCTCTTGCTCGTCAAGTTCGTTAAGTTTCTCTAGTGCCGCATCGTATTTTTCTTCAGCCATATCAATACGCGCGTGCATGACCGTTGCGGCTACTTTCGCTTTTGGAAAGTCAGTTGCCTGAACAAGGAAATAACGGGCTTTGGCTAAATCGTCGTTGGCAAAAGCAATTTGCGCTGACGCCAAATAGTTAACGCCTTCGAAATCGCCGTTGGTGGTTTTGCTTAGCGCCTTTTGAGCTGTATCAAAATCACCTGCAGCCATTGCGTGTAAGCCGTCGTAAAACGCACGCTTACGTTTGCGCTCACCCAAAGTGCCGAACCATTTATGTGAACCTGTGATCAAGCTTAACGCCCACAATACCAATCGAGATAGTACGTACCAGGCAATGACGGCACCTATCAGTAAGATGCCAAAGCTGATTATATTCATCTCAACGGCAGTATTACCTAAAGAGAACAGAACGTAGCCTTGGTCACCCAACAACATTGGGCCAACAATTAGTGCAGCAACAAATGCGGCTAATACCGCAAGGGCAATAGCTAACCATTTCATAGTGCACTTGCTCCTTGTCCGAACACCTGTTTAACGCGGCTATCCAATAGACGCTCTAGCGGTTTTTGTGACGCTAGCTCAGTTGGGATAGGTCGCGAAATATCGGTAGCAATGAGGTTTTGTAGTGCATCTACAAAACCCGTTACTTGGCTTTTTTCTGTGTCGAACTTTTCAATAATTAACGTTTGAGCGTATTGAAGCGACTGGCTATAAAGCCCTGCATCGCCCTGAAGCGCAGCGGTTTGCGCGTGCATAAGCTGTAGGCGAAGTTGTTCTTTTGCTAAAAACTGCGCTTCCAGTGAAAGCACTGGTTCAACCGGGCCTTCAATGGTTTTTATGGTAAGAAAATCGTTCACCAGTGAACGCCACACTTTTGCAAGGTTCTCCTGCCAGTCGTCAGCTGACTCCGATAAGGTCGTGTCTTCTGCATTGGCGTCTTGTGGTTTTTCAAAGGTATCAAGTGGTAGCTTATCTATTTGCGCTATCATGCCTGTAAGCGCAAGGGCTACGGAGCTTTGTGATACAGGGTTAAGCTGTTGAAGTGTTTGAATGTCTTCAGCAAGGTTTGCGCGAACCGGAAGTACCGATGGGTCGGCCAACGACTTTAAGCGTTTATCTGCGTTAACTAGCAGCAAAATTGCTGTGCGTACGTCGTTTTCTAACCAAAGCTTTCTGCCTGCCATGCGAACTAAGTAATCAGCTTCAGCAATGAGCCAGTCTGCCGGGCGGCGACCTTCCATATTGTTTAGTTGTTCAAGGGTCGATTCAGCTTGCAGCGTCAGCTTTTCGTTTTGCGCTTTTAACTCGGCTACCGTGCTTTCTAACGTCTGGTTGGTACGAGCTACTTTGTCGATAGAGGCAACAAGACCAGCGCGCTCACGCTCAATAGTGTTTAGCTGAGAGGTCGTCGTTTGAAGTGCAGATTCAGAGTCCTTGCTTGCCGACTGTTGCTGCATGTAATACCAGTAACCTGCGCCAGCCATACCAAGCACAATAAGGAAAAGGATGATTACAACAAACCACAGTAGACCATTTCCCGACGATTTCTTTTTAGCAGCACCCGATGGTGTTGATTCACTGTGCGTGGCAGAAGATTCGATAACGTCTTTTTCAGCTTCCACTTTCACGAGTTCCTCTTTTTGTGGGCTACTTTCATTGTTGTTGGCCATTCAATACTCCCAGTTATCCTTTACCCAGGCGATGAGTGCCTGATCGGTGGCTCGCTGACAAACCGCTACCTCTTTAATGCCTTGGCTAGTGAGGGTTTTGGCAATTCGATCGCTCACTGTTAACCATTTAATAGATTTAAGTGCTTGGCCAAATTGCGCAATTAGTTGCAGTGCCATTGCTTCGCTTGTAGCGATAATGCCGCTAACTTCGCCCATTTTCCACCGTTTTGTGTAAATTGGGCTTGTAAGTTGCTCTCTTTTATAAACGCAAAAGCTATTAACTAAAATACCTTTTTCGTCTAATCCTGTGGCTATGGCGTCGCGCCCACCTTCACCCTTAATGATAACGACATGCTGACAGTTTGCCTCATTAAGTTGGTGCATTGCCAGTATACCTTCGGATGTATGGGCTTCGGGGATAGCAACCTGCGCCGATGAAAACGCCTGAAGTCCCGCTTGTAATTTTCGTGCAGTGGCATCGCCCACAGCTATGATCAATGGTAATTCGTTAGCCGTTTCGCGTAAGCCTTCAATAACGGTGTCTACAGCATATACGCTGGTAACAACAATTGCGTTTACTGCATTTGACGCTAAAAATTCTGCAGCAGCTTTTCTTTCAGACGAAATATCAATGATGTTAGACGTGGCAACGCCTACCGCGTCAATTCCGGCTTTTTCAAAGGCAGAAGCACTTGCTTTTAACTTTGGCAGTGGGCGTGTAAACAGCAACATACTATCGAATTTCCATCCTTTTATTTTACTGCGTAAACCTGCACGCATTCGACAAACTATAACTTAGTTATAAAGCGCCTTTAAGATTTCACCGGCACCTTGCTCAAGAAGGGATTCCGCTACTTCAACACCAATATCTGCGGCTTTTTCTCGCGACGCTGTAGCAGAAGCAAAGAGCAGTTCTGAACCATCTGGCTTACCAACCATACCGGTTAGTGTCAGCACATCGCCATCAAGCGTGGCAAAGCTACCAATAGGCACTTGGCAGCCGCCTTCCAATCTCTCGTTCATGGCGCGTTCCGCAGTAACGCGTGTATTAGTGTCTGTATGGTTCAGCGCCTGTAGCAACTTAATTAGCTCTTCATCGTCGTTACGGCACTCAATACCTACGGCACCTTGTCCAACGGCGGGTAGTGAAATATCAGCAGGTAACGGCATGCGAATACGAGATTCCATTTCAAGGCGAATCAGGCCAGCAGAAGCTAAGATAATGGCGTCGTACTCACCTGCGTCTAGCTTGGCTAGACGAGTATTCACGTTTCCGCGCAGGTCCTTGATGATAAGGTCAGGGCGATACTTGCGAATTTGGCACTGTCTGCGAAGGCTGGACGTACCTACTACTGCTCCCTGGGGCAGGGCATCTAAACTGTCGTGGTTATTTGAAACAAAAGCGTCGAACGGGTTTTCTCGCTCACAAATAGCGTGAAGGCCAAAACCTTCAGGAAATTCAACCGGTACGTCTTTCATAGAGTGCACGGCAATATCGGCACGGCCTTCAAGCATGGCAATTTCAAGCTCTTTTATGAAAAGTCCTTTACCACCAATTTTCGCCAGAGGTGTATCTAAAATTTTGTCGCCCTGCGTGCTCATAGGTACAAGCTCAACGGTCATTGACGGATAATGCTCCAACAATTTTGCCTTCACATACTCTGCTTGCCAAAGCGCTAAAGCACTTTTTCTAGTAGCAATTCGAACGGTGCGTGTAGTGTTGAGGTGACTCATGGCTATTCCAAACTATATAAAAAGAAACTAAAACGATGTATCACATAACGTCATACGATATACCCCGTAGTATACGCATTTTCTGTATTAATGTTTGAAATTAGGCGCAGTTTTCTCCTTGGTTATTATTGAACATTCAGTCTATGCTGAAAGGAATAATGGTTAATTAGTTTTAAATGCGGAGATAAGTCTTTTTATGGACAGTTCGTCGTTGCGTCAATTACTTAGAAGTGCACAGCAAGATGAAGCGGAGGCAAAACGAAGGCGCTTAACGCTATATTTCATATCTTATGTTGGTGGCACCATTATGGCGTTTATGGCGTGGATCAACATGGGTACAAACAACCCATTGCTCGTTGGAACGCTGGCGGGGTCAGCCGCTTTTGTGTACGCCAATGTGGCGTTATCCCATATGTTCCCTCGCGTCGATGTCTTCTATTATCTAGCAGGCTTAGTGGTAGCATTTACCATAAACGGCTTGGTTTATACCGGCGGGCTTAATAACACTGGGCTTTATTTTATTTTTCCCTTGCTTTTTATTCAGATAGTTGTTGTGCGTTTCAAGCCCGCCATGGTTTACGTAGCAGTAACCATGGGTATCGCTATTTTTATGCTCTACAATCAAGAAAAAATAGTGGCTGAGTACCCAGCAGAGCATGTTTCCCGCTTCCTAATCGCTACGTTCTGTTTCATTTGCGTCGCTTTTATAGGTGAAAATTTCTGGCATCAAAGCAGAAAAGAAATGCTGCGTGAAAATCTAGAGCGCATGCGGCAGGCTAATACCGATCCGCTTACAAAACTTCCTAACCGGCGGTTTCTTGAAGCTGTTTTTTTTGAACGCGCAATGCAAGATCCCGGAGCTCATTTCCCTTTAAGTGCGGTGGTGGTAGATATTGACCATTTCAAAACAATCAACGATACCTATGGCCACGATATTGGTGACGAAGTGCTTATACATATCACTCGCCTAATGAAAGAAGCAGTAAGAACTACTGACGTGGTGGCAAGAACCGGTGGTGAAGAGTTTTTGGTCTTATTCCCTCATGCGACGTTGAGCCAAGCGGTAAAATTAGCAGAAAAAATGAGGAAGGTGATTGAAGCTAATCCGTTTGTAGAGGGTGATGTTAATCACTCGATAACCGCAAGCTTTGGTGTAGCCACAGCGCTTACTGATACAAACTTGCACGCTTGTTTGAAGCAGGCCGATGACAACCTTTACAAAGCTAAAAATGCGGGGCGCAACAGAGTCGTCGAATAGTTTTGGAATAAACGTGAAATAAAGAAGAGACGGAAGGCGCGACTTTTTAATCGACAGACGTGTACCCACTCACGCTAAGAAGAAAGCTGGCTTTTGTTGCTTCACCAGCTTTTTCTTTTGTTTAAATACCAGAGGCTGTTGATCTTTATTATATGAACGTAATTTGCAGCAAGGGCCAACAGGCTCTTAAGGCATTACCCTAGAACTTTTTGAAGCCAAGCACTTATGTCGTTAAGCTCTTGCATACAAACATTGTGCTGCATGGTGTAAGTCTGCCACGTGGCATTAAAGCCACTTTCGCTCAGCGTTTTGAACGCAGCATTGCCCATAAATACCGGCACCACTTCGTCTTGCTCACCATGTGCCATCATAATTGGCGTTTCGCGGTTTGTGTCTTTTGCTTCGCTTTCAAGAAGTGATGGCTCGCACATGTAGGTAGATAGAGCGATAACACCTGCAAATTTGTTGGCATATCTAGGTGCCAAGTGCAGAGCAATAACACCGCCTTGAGAAAATCCTGCAAGTACAATACGTTCGCTAGGAATGCCACTTTCAATTTGTGCTTCGATAAGCGCTTCTACCTGAGCAGCCGACTCTTTTACACCTTCTAAGTCCGCACGGCTTTCAAAATCTAACGATTTGATATCGTACCAAGCGCGCATTCTCATGCCGCCATTGATAGTCACAGGGCGTTCTGGAGCGTGAGGAAAGATAAATTTAACCGCCATTGATTCGGGTAGTTTTAGCTCGGGCACAATAGGCGCAAAACCATGGCCTGAATCGCCAAGACCGTGAAGCCAGATAACACAGGCATCAGGCGTAGTGGATGGGTTTATCTCTACGCACGGCAGAAGTTGCTGAGTCATGCTTTATTTCCTAGTTTTGGGGTCAGAGTACATTTAGGGCCAGAAAAAGTACTCTGACCCCATTAATTTTTGCTGTGGTAACCCATCGGCATAAGCTTGATAGAATGAACCAAGTTTTCACTATGCAATGAAAGGTACGGCACAACCGCTTAATATGCTATCATTGCCACTTGAAATCACCACATTTTGAAAGAATTTTAATACCCTATGGCTTCACTACTCGGCAACTTATTCATTCTTGCAGCTCCTTCTGGAGCAGGAAAATCAAGCCTTATTAAGGCGCTAATGGAAAAGTATGAAAGCAATACAGCTACGCCAATGCAGGTGTCTGTATCTCATACAACACGTCAACCTCGTCCGGGTGAAGTCGACGGCGTGCACTACCATTTTGTGAGCCGAGAGCAGTTTGAAGCGCTGATTGAACAGGGTGTGTTTTTTGAATACGCAGAAGTATTTGGCAATTATTACGGCACATCCCGCGTGACAATTGAACAAACTTTGCACCGTGGCATTGACGTATTTTTAGATATCGATTGGCAGGGCGCGCGCCAAGTCAAAAAGCTTATGCCAGACACATGCGGTATTTTCATTCTTCCGCCTTCACTCGACGTGCTAGAGCAGCGTTTAAATAATCGCGGTCAAGACAGTGAAGAAGTCATTGCAGGGCGTATGGCGCAAGCCGTAGCTGAAATGTCTCATTTCAATGAATTCGATAGTGTAATTATCAACGACGACTTTGCGACTGCGTTAAACGATTTGGAAGCCATCGTTACAGCACAGCGACTTCGCACGGGAAAACAACAAATGCGCCATCAAGTGCTATTGGACGAACTGCTCGGTAGCGCGTAAGCTTAACTTAACAATACGTGTTTTGTTTTAGCATCGAACGATCGCTGCATAAATTGCATGATCTGACTGCTTCAAATTCAAACAAAACGCTAGGATCGCGCTACGTATCTGTGTATACTACGCGGCCGTTTTTTGAATAACTTGCTCAACCTAATTTTCGGAGAAATACATGGCTCGCGTAACTGTAGAAGATGCCGTAGATAAAATTGGTAACCGCTTTGACCTAGTGCTTGTTGCTGCACGCCGTGCACGTCAAATTGCCACTGAAGGCAAAGATCCTATGGTTGACGTTCAAAACGATAAGCCAACTGTTACAGCACTTCGTGAAATTGAAGAAGGTTTGGTAACGGCTGCTACGCTTGAACAAGCAGAACTTCAAGCTCAAGAGCAGCAAGAACATGCTGAATTTGCATCAGTAGCAAACATCCTATCTGATCAATAAAACCTCTTTTTAACGGTTTTATCGGTATTTTAGCGCCAGTGCTTTGAAAAAAGCACTGGCGCTTTACTTTTGGCGTATTGGCTTCTTGCACAATTAAACGTATTCTTAGGGTTGTAACGTTAGATAAGGGTCACGCTTCACTGTGTATTTGTTTGAAGGTTTAAAGCAGAAAGTTTTAGAGTACTTACCAGCCGACCGCGTTCAGTTGGTACAAGAATCTTTTGTGCTTGCGCAAGAAGCGCATGACGGACAAATGCGTTCAAGCGGCGATCCGTACATTACTCACCCAGTTGCCGTCGCCGGTATTTTGGCTGACATGCACCTTGATCACGAAACGATCATGGCGGCACTCCTTCACGACGTTATTGAAGATACCCATTACAGCAAAGAAGACTTAGCCGACGCTTTTGGCGATACCGTTGCTGAACTGGTAGAAGGGGTAAGTAAGCTAGATAAACTCGCGTTTAGCACTAAACAGGAAGCGCAGGCGGAGAACTTCCGTAAAATGATGATGGCCATGGTGCAAGACATCAGGGTTATTCTTATCAAGCTTGCTGATCGCACGCACAACATGCGCACGCTCGGGTCATTACGACCAGACAAGCGCCGCCGCATTGCGCTAGAAACGCTAGAAATCTACGCGCCAATCGCCCACCGCTTGGGTATTCACGACATTAAAAATGAGCTTGAAGATTTAGGTTTTCAGGCCATGTATCCTATGCGCCATCGCGCACTAAAGTCTGCTGTGCGCCAGGCCCGCGGTAATCGTAAAGAGATTATCGAAAACATTCGCGAAGAGCTGAACACTCGTTTAGACGCCTACCAAATTGAGTCGAATGTATTGGGTCGCGAAAAACACTTGTATTCCATTTACCGCAAAATGAAAAACAAAGAACTGATGTTCAATGAGGTAATGGATATTTATGCGTTTCGTATCGTTGTTCAATCGGTAGATAACTGTTATCGCGCCCTCGGTGCTATGCATGGGCTGTACAAGCCTATTGAAAACCGTTTTAAAGATTATATCGCCATCCCTCGAACCAACGGCTATCAGTCGTTGCATACGTCATTAATTGGCCCGCACGGCATTCCTGTGGAAATTCAAATTCGAACCCAGGAAATGGACCAAATGGCAGACAAAGGGGTGGCGGCGCACTGGCTTTACAAAGAGCCTGGTGATAATGGCACCACCGCACAGCTTCGAGCGCGCAAGTGGATGCAAAGCCTGCTCGAGCTTCAGCAGTCGGCCAGCTCATCCTTTGAATTCATCGAATCGGTAAAAACCGATCTGTTCCCTGATGAAATTTACGTATTTACACCAGACGGACGTATTATCGAGTTGCCAATGGGCGCAACCGCCGTTGACTTCGCTTATGCCGTGCATTCTGATGTGGGCAATACCTGCGTAGGTGTGCGCGTAGAGCGCAGAAACTTTAGCTTAAGTAAACCGCTCGAAAACGGTCAAACCGTGGAAATTATTACCTCGCCGAAAGCGAAGCCAAATGCAAATTGGCTAAACTTTGTGGTGAGCGCTCGCGCGCGAACGCGTATTCGTCAGTATCTGCGTAAACAGCATTCTCAAGAAGCGGTGAACATGGGTAACCGTCTACTTCGTCATGCGTTAGGCAGCGTTAAACTAGACGATATTCCAAACGAAGATATCGAACGTGTGGTGGCCGAAACTAAGCATGCTAATTTTGACGATTTGCTAGTAGATATCGGCCTTGGTAACGAGCTAAGCGCAATTGTAGCGCGCCGTTTATTGGGTGAAAGCACAACAGATTTATCAGATAAGAAAGGTAATGTGGCTATTCGCGGCACAGAAGGCCTGCTTGTTCACTATTCTCGTTGTTGCCATCCTATTCCAGACGATGAAATTGTTGCGGTTTTAAGCCCAGGTCGCGGCATGACTATTCACCAAATTGGGTGTAATAATATTCGCAAGCTAACACGCGAAGAACCTCAGCGCGTACTGCCCATGCAGTGGGACGACAACCCGCAAGGTGAATTTAAAGCCTCACTGCGTATAGAGTTGTTTAACCATCAGGGCACACTGGCAACTTTAACAAACACCATTTCAGGGTGCGATTCCAATATCATTGGTCTGCAAACTGAAGAGAAAGAGAGTAATATCTACTTTATTGACCTTGAACTTACCACGCACAACCGTGTGCACCTGGCTCGCGTAATGAAGAAAATACGTACCATGCCGGAAGTTCAAAGAGTGTCTCGTCATAGTCAATCACGACACTAATTACTACACTATTTAGGAACTACTATGTCTAAGTCTATTATTCAGACCGATAAGGCACCTGCTGCTATTGGTACTTACAGCCAAGCGGTTAAAGCAGGTACTACCGTTTATCTTTCAGGTCAAATTCCTCTTGTTGCTGAAACTATGGAAATGGTTTCTGACGACTTTGAAGCGCAAGCTATACAAGTTTTTGAGAACATTAAAGCGGTGTGTGACGCGGCAGGCGGCACCACAAACGATTTAGTGAAAGTGAACATCTTCCTTATCGACCTAGGTCACTTTGCAACGGTTAATGAAATCATGAGCCGTTACTTCACCAAGCCTTACCCAGCACGCGCAGCCGTTCAGGTGTCTGCATTGCCTAAAGGTGCACAAATTGAAATTGATGGTGTAATGGAACTGCCGGAGTAAGCCATGTCACCTGAGCGTTACCAGCGCATAAGACAAGTGCTGGAAAGAAGGCAAACTGATCTTACGGTTTGCCTTGAAAATGTACACAAGCCGCATAATGTATCTGCAGTAGTGAGAACCTGTGATGCAGTGGGTATTCATCGCGTTCACACCGTGTGGGAAAAGAAATACCAGTTTCGTCGCGGCACCGCTATGGGCAGCCAACAATGGGTGCGTCAAACCAATCACGATAATATCAACGACGCGATGGCTGAATTAAAAGGCCAAGGTATGCAGGTGCTGGTAACCCACTTATCTGATACCGCTGTCGATTTTCGTGATATTGACTACACCAAGCCTACGGCTATTTTGTTTGGTCAGGAAAAGTATGGTGCTTCTGATGAGGCGAAAGCCATTGCCGATCAAGACATTGTTATTCCTATGATGGGCATGGTGCAGTCGTTGAACGTATCGGTGGCCGCAGCGCTAGTGCTTTATGAAGCCCAGCGCCAACGTACTATTGCAGGTATGTATAACACTCAGCAGTTACCAGAAGAAGAGTGCCAAGCATTGGCCTTTCAAAATGGGTACCCGCGTTTGTATAAACTCTGCCAACGCAAAGGTTTGCCTTTGCCTGCTATTAACGCCATTGGTGAAGTGGATGCCGACGATAGCTGGTGGAAAGAAATGCAGATCACAAAAGCAGAAGCAAACGCGCTAGAGGCCGACTAGGGCCTAACCTATTGGTTGCACTTTTAGTTTTGCTCTTACTTGTATAGGGGCCAGTGTAAAAAACTGGCCTAAAGCGTACTCGCCAACCCCTCAACAATCCTTTACACTTCTTTTCCTATAACACGTTGAATAACACCAGCTTGTGCCAATTCAAAGGTTAAATAGTTAATGTTCCAAAAGAAGGATATCGCTTGATGCAAGCACTTGCCACTACACCCATTACTGCGCTTAAAGGCGTAGGCGCAAAGGTGGCAGAAAAGCTTAACAAAATAGGTTTGTTTACCCTTCAAGATATTCTGTTTCATCTTCCTCACCGCTACGAAGACAGAACCCGTATTTATGGCGTGGCAGAGTGCCGCCCGTTTACCCATGTAAGCGTGCAGGGCGAGGTTATGAGCGCCGACATTCAGTACGGCAAAAAACGCATGCTAGTGGTAAAGCTTAGCGACGGTACGGGTACTATAACCTTACGTTTTTCCACTTTGGTGCCGTGCAGCGGTCTATTATGACGCCGGGAAACACGGTGCGCTGTTTTGGAGAAGTGCGTACTGGCAAGTGGGGCATTGAAATGATGCACCCCGAATTTAAATTAGTGGATGAAGACGCGCCACCATCAGAAGAATCACTAACGCCAGTTTACCCCACCACAGACGGTGTTAAGCAGTTAACCCTTCGTAATTTAACCGACCAGGCCTTAAAACTTCTAGATAAAGGCGCGCTGGCCGACCTACTGCCCGACGGCATTTACGATGACCAAATTAGCCTTAATGAGGCGCTTCATTTGGTGCATCGCCCGCCACCAGATGTAGACGTACACGAAATGGAAGAGGGGCTGCACCCTGCTCAGTATCGGTTAATTTTGGAAGAGTTATTGTCACACCACCTAAGTGTGTTGAAAGTACGCAAGCTATCTGACGCCCAGCCCGGTATCCCTATTAAGGTGAATCAGCCGCTTATCGATAAAATGCTCGCTCAACTGCCATTCTCACCAACGGGGGCACAGGCTCGGGTAGTGGAAGATATTCAAAAAGATATGCAGCATGCGCGGCCTATGATGCGCCTTGTACAAGGCGATGTAGGGTCGGGCAAAACCTTAGTTGCGGCACTGGCCGCGCTATCAGCCATTGGTGCAGGGCACCAGGTAGCGTTAATGGCACCTACTGAGCTGTTGGCAGAACAGCATGCCAATAACTTTCGTGGCTGGCTAGAACCTTTAGGTATTGAAGTAGGCTGGCTTGCCGGCAAGCTGAAAGGCAAAGCCCGCAATGAAGTATTAGCCCGCTTAGAAGCTGGCGATATTCAAATGCTGGTGGGTACTCACGCCATCTTTCAAGAGAGCGTGAACTACCAGCAGCTAGCGCTGGTTATTGTAGATGAACAACACCGCTTTGGTGTACATCAACGTTTGGCTCTGCGCGATAAAGGCGAGCAGCAAGGTCGCTACCCTCATCAGCTAATTATGACGGCGACGCCTATTCCAAGAACGTTGGCCATGACAGCTTATGCCGATTTAGACACCTCGGTTATTGATGAGTTGCCACCAGGCAGAACGCCAGTGCAAACCGTGGTATTACCCGATACACGCCGCGCCGATGTAATTGAGCGCGTACGTCGGGCCTGTAAAGAAAACGGCCGCCAAGCCTATTGGGTGTGTACGCTTATTGATGAATCGGAAGTGTTGGAGTGTCAGGCAGCAGAAGACGCTGCGGTTACCCTTCGTACCGCGCTGCCAGACTTACACGTTGGTTTGGTACACGGGCGTTTAAAGCCTGCTGAAAAAGCGCAGGTTATGGCCGACTTTAAAGACGGAAAGCTGGATTTATTGGTAGCGACTACCGTTATTGAAGTAGGCGTAGATGTGCCTAATGCCAGCATCATGATCATTGAAAACCCTGAACGATTGGGTTTAGCGCAGCTTCACCAGCTTAGAGGCCGGGTAGGGCGTGGTGCGGTAGAAAGTCAGTGTGTACTTATGTACCAGAGTCCACTATCGAAAACCGCTACTCAGCGCCTTGGCGTATTGCGCGAATCTAACGACGGCTTTTATATTGCCCAGCGCGATTTGGAAATTCGTGGCCCGGGTGAATTTATGGGTACTAAGCAAACGGGAATGGCCGAGCTTAAAATAGCAGACCTAGTACGCGACGCCGCTCTTATCCCTAAGGTTCAGGAAATTGCCTATACCCTTTGGGACAAATACCCCTCTCACGCTCAAGCCATCATTAATAGATGGATAGGGCATAAGGAACAGTACGGTCATGCTTAATCATGTGTCTTTAATTATTTGTGATGACGCCAATAGGGATGACGCTGCATTAATTAGTGCAATCAGCGAAAAGTGGGGTTTTCCTGTTGTTAGCAGTAGTGAAAAGCCTAGCGAAGGCCTGTATTTGCAGGTACAAAACGGCGTGCTTGGACTTGCCGACGCAGGTGAGAAAAAGGTGAATCCGGTAGAAGTTGATTTTGCTTCGCCGGCTAGTTTGTTTCGAAAGCAGCACGGCGGTGGGCGCAAAGAGCCCATTGTTAAGGCCATTGGTCTCAAAGGCAATGAAGCATGGCACGTAGTGGATGCAACGCCTGGGCTAGGTCGTGATGCCTTTGTGTTGGTAAGCGTTGGCTGCAAGGTCACAATGATAGAGCGATCGCCCGTGGTTGCCGCCTTACTTGAAGATGGTATTCGCAGATTAGCGCTTAGTTTTCCGGAACTTGCAGCTAAAATGTCGCTTCAACATGGAAATAGTGCTGAGGTAATGCAATACTTCACTGGTGAGAATGTGAACGCTATTTACTTAGACCCCATGTTCCCACACAAAAAGAAGTCAGCCTTGGTGAAAAAGGAAATGCGGCTGTTTCAGCAACTGCTTGGTCATGACCCAGACGCAGATGCGCTGTTACCGCCAGCACTAGAGCTAGCCACGCACCGGGTAGTGGTGAAACGCCCAAACAGTGCAGACGTGCTGGCAGGAATAAAAGCATCAATGGCTATTGAAAGCAAAAAACACAGATTTGATGTGTATTTGTGTCAAAAAAATCTAGGAGAGTAGCATGATACAAGTTGGGGGCACTTTGCCTGAAGTAGATTTTAGCCTTTTAGAAAACGGCGAAATAACCAACCCAGGAACGAACGAACTGTTTTCGGATAAACGCGTTGTATTGTTTGCGGTACCCGGTGCATTTACACCGACCTGTTCTCAAGCCCACTTACCGGGCTATGTAGCGCTTGCTGATAAGCTTAAAGCCAAAGGTATTGATAGTATTATTTGCTTAAGCGTGAACGATGCATTTGTTATGGATGCATGGGGCAAAGCAAGCAATGCTGAAGAGATCATAATGCTGGCAGACGGCAATGGTTTCTTTACCAAGCAAATTGGCTTAGACATGAGCACGGGCAATTTCGGCGGCTTGCGTTCGTTACGCTATTCCATGCTTGTGGAAGATGGCGAAGTGAAAAAGCTAAACGTTGAAGACCCAGGTCGTTTCGACGTTAGCGATGCGCAAACCATGTTAGATAGTCTGTAACACCGAAAATACGGCGTTAATAATCTCAAGAGCCCGCAACTAAGGTTGCGGGCTTTTTTCGTTTAGATGTTTGTGAAGGTTCGTTAATACCAGTCCGCATAGTTAATTACTCGCCCTTCGAGAAGGTCTGGCAAGCTTCTGAGTGGGCAACTATCTATGCGGCTTGGTATTCTTTACTTAAGCGTATACTTGGTCGCCATTTTCATTAAAATGTAACCTATGTATGATCTGGCGCTCTGTAAATAGCGTTGAATATCAGTACGTTCAGTAAAGGTTAATGAACTAACATGTAGTATTCTGTGTCGAAAGTGCAGAAAAAATAAGGACTAACACACTACGTTACTTAGCATGTGGGCTCGTTCAGTTACCTTTACTTGCTTAATGATAATAAGTATCATTTGCGTGAAAAGACAAACGTTTTAGGAATAATTATGACAACAACACTGAAAAAAATGAGTGCTTTGGTACTGGCTTCTGCGGTCACTTTCTCGATGCTATCTTCTCAGGCGCTTGCTAACGGTGCCATTGGCGATCACGTGAACAATCTTCACGCGCACATCGGCGAATATACGGAAGAGGTACATTGGTTAGAAAGCAAGTTTGGCAGTGTTGTTGATGCGTATGAAGCAAAAGATAAATCGCTTAAGACCGATGCACTGATTGAGTATTGGGAAGAGGTGGATTTTCACTCTGCTATTGAAACCCAGTATGTGCCTATTTACGCCTCTATTTGGCAAGGTATTTATGGTGTGAAAGTCGCCATTGATGAAGGTAAGCCTGTTGCAGACGTGCGCGTAGAGCAAGAGAAGCTAAATCATGCCTTGTGGCAGGCGTTAGGCGCAGTTAAACTTGCGTCCCAGTATCAAAAGAAAGGCTTAGTGAACAAGGTTCAAACCACCGAAAAAGAACCTACCACAGGCCCTGAAGTTATCGACGATATTAAAACACGTCTTGATCGTGTTGTTGCTAAGTACGCGGAACAGCTTCACGAAGTAGCAACTACACTCGTTCACGATACTTACCTTCAACGATTTGAAGGTGTGGAAGGTGACTTGATTGCGAAAAACGCAGCTTTGGTTGAAGACTTGGAGAAAGACTTTAACGTAACGCTTCCACAAGCTATCTCAAAAGACACTGGCGTTGATTCAGTTCGTAAGGTCGTAGAGTCTATGCAGGCCAAACTTGACCGCGCTCGCGCACTTTTGGTTGAAGTAGAACAAAGTCGTAAAGACGTATTTTAAGGAAGGTGTATGCAACGTAGAACATTCTTACAAGGCTTAGCAGCGGCCGGTGCATTATCTGGTTTGCCGTTTAGTTTTGCTCACGCTATGACACAAACAGGCAGTGTGTCAGTTGAGTCACTGCCTAAATTAGAAGGTGATCTCACACTTTACTTAGGTCGTGGTGAAGGTGGCTTGTACGAGAATGTTCTTAAGGCCATCGAAAAGCGCAATCCAAAGCTTAATCTTAAAATAAGACGCGGCGGCTCTGCGGCATTAGCCAACACCATCGTCGCTGAGACTAAGGCAGGCGTTAAACGCGCCGACCTTTTCTGGGCCGTAGACACGGGCTCTATTGGCATGGTTACTGATGCTGGCGCGGCTAAGCCGTTGCCAGGCGACCTTACTGCGCAGCTGCGTGAAGATTTTCAGTACCCGAGCTGGTCACCGGTAACAGGTCGTGTGCGTACACTGCCTTATAACACTGAGCGTGTTAAACCGGAGCAAATCCCTGAAAGCGTGATGGCGTTAGCCGACAGCGATTTAAAAATTGGCTGGGCGCCAGCCTACTCATCGTTTCAGTCTTTTGTCACGGCAATGCGCATTTTAGAGGGCGATAAAGCCACTAAATCATGGCTTAAAGGCATTAATAAGCACTCGAAAAAGTACGCAGGTGAACTTGGTGTAGTGATGGGCGTTGAACGTGGTGAAGTCGATATCGGCTTTGCGAATCACTACTACACCCTTCGCCTTAAATCAGGTAAGCCGAACGCAAACGTAGCGCTTGCGTACAGTAAAAGCGACGCAGGTTGCCTAGTAAATGCGTCTGGTATTGTGGCATTGAGCGACGGTGACTTGCCGGTTAACTTCATTCGTTACCTGCTTTCGCACGAAGTTCAGTCTTATCTTGCTCGCGAAGCCTACGAAATTCCTCTGGTTCAGGGGGTTGAACAGCCGCAAGGCTTAGCTGACCTAAGTACGCTGTCACCGCCTGAAATGGACCTTCGTAAACTGGCTGACTTACGCCCTACACTTAATCTTATGAGGGAAGTTGGCGTACTGTGACAAATTGGCCAAAGTCGTATCCACTGGCACTTCTTATCGCGCTGATGGCTTTATTGCCCGTCGGCGTTTTGTTTTCTCTAGCTCAAGATAGTGCGCAACTTTTTGATACTCATAACTTAAGGGTACTAGCGAACACAGTGTCATTGGTGGTGCTTACCATTATTGGCTCTGTACTTATCGGAGTACCGCTTGCCTTTTTAACCGCTTATGTGCAGATGCCATTTAAGCGGTTTTGGCTCATTTTATTTGCCGCGCCATTAGCACTACCAAGCTACATTGGCGCATTTGCGATGTACTTTTCATTTGGCACAGGTGGCGAAATTGAAAACGTACTGGGAATTAGCACGCCACCTATCAGCGGCCTTTGGGGCTCTGCGCTGGTCATGAGCCTTTATACTTATCCATTCGTCATGATGACAACCCGTTCAAGCTTACTGAGTTTAGATGCAAGCTTGGTTAACGCGGCGCGCACGCTAGGGTTAACCTTAGGCGCAAGCTTATGGCGAGTGGTTTTACCGCGTGTTGTGAATAGCATTGCCGCAGGGGCACTCCTTGCTGCACTTTATGCGTTATCCGATTTTGGTACGCCTGCAATAATGGGCTTTGACACTTTTACCCGTGTTATCTTTGTTGAGTATAACGCCTTCGGTCTTAGTCAAGCCGCCATGCTGAGCCTTCAGCTAATGGTTATTGTTGGGCTTATTCTATTTATAGAAAGTCGTATTAGTGGCGCTCAAGAGCGCCCAGGTAAGCATTTATCGTTGTTTCCTGCTCGCTGGCAGCGAAACCTAATGTTGCTGGCTACTATGCCGGTGGTATTTATGGCTATTGTACTTCCCCTTGCTATTTTTACGCTGTGGTTAGTGCGAGAAGGCGCCGGCGGTTTTGAATTTAGCTATGCGTGGAACTCAGCTCATGCGTCATTTATTGCAGCGATTGTTGCTGTATTACTCGCCATTCCGGTAGCTCACGCCGCTATTGCCGGAAAAGCTGGACGCTTTATGGAGCGCATTACTTATTTTGGCTTTGGGGTTCCGGGTATCGTAATGGGGACAGCCCTTGTTTATGTTGGCCTGCAGTTGCCCGCGCTCTATCAAACGTTAAGTCTGCTTGTGATGGCTTATGTACTGCGCTTTATCCCACTTGCTGTGGGAAGTGTAAGAAGTACGGCTGAGAATATTGATTCAGGTCTGGTAAAAGCTGCTCGCGTGCTGGGTGCTAGCCCGCGTGAGGCATTTATGCGAATTACGCTGCCGTTAACCCTTCGTGGTATGATTGCGGGTGCAGCGCTTGTGTTCTTAGAAGCCATGCGCGAACTACCTGCAACGCTTATGTTAGGACCTACAGGATTTGAAACCTTAGCTACCTATATGTGGCGAGTTTACGAAGCGGGTTACTTTGGCCGCGCAGCCGTGCCAGGGCTTTTACTTGTTTTATTATCAGGTGTGGGGTTAATTCTCATGCTGTCGGGCGAAAGAAAAGCCCAGTTTACCGTTACCGAGGATGATCGTTCGTAATGCTTAGTGTAAATAATTTGTCTGTGAATTATGGGTCTACCCGCGTTGTCGACAAGTTAAATCTTGAGCTTGGACAAGACGAAATCCTGATGCTGGTGGGGCCAACCGGCTGCGGTAAAACCACCATTTTGCAAGCGTTGGCTGGGCTTATTCCTATTTCAGAAGGTGCTATGAGCCTAGGTGAATGGGAAAGTACAGCAAACAAACATGTTCCGCCTGAAAAGCGTAACGTGGGTATGGTGTTTCAAGACTTTGCGTTGTTTCCTCATCTTACCGTTCAGCAGAACGTTTGCTTTCGTTTAAAAGACACTAAGCTGGCCGATCATTGGCTTCAATTATTAGGCTTAGATAACTTCCGCGATGCAAAACCTGCACGTCTTTCTGGCGGTCAGAAGCAGCGCGTTGCGCTAGCAAGAACGCTAGCTCACGAACCTTCCTTTGTATTGCTAGACGAACCCCTTTCAAACCTTGATGCTGCGCTAAAAGACAGCTTGCGCTGGGAAATTCGCGATGCCTTAAAAAAAGCAGGCGTACCTGCTATTTGGGTAACGCACGATCAAGAAGAGGCGCTAAGCGTTGGCGATAGAGTGGGTATACTTAATAAAGGTGTGCTTGAGCAATTAGACACACCTGAAGCCTGTTACTCTTCTCCTGCCAGCCGTTTTGTGGCGCGTTTTATGGGCGAGGCCAGCTTCTTAAGTGCGACGTTCGATAGCAGCGCAGCAAATACAGACAAAACAGTGGTTACCGATATTGGTAATGTGCCGGGCACACCGCTTCAAGGTGCAAGCGGCAACGTAGACTTGTTGGTACGCCCTGACGATTTAAGCTTAGATGCTACACTTAGTGAAACTAACTGTAAGGTTGAATGGGTACGCTACGAAGGCGAAAGTCGGCTTTACGCGGTTGTCTTAGATTGCGGCGACGAGCTTAAAGTACGAGTAAGCCACGAAAATGCTATAAAGCCCGGTACTCGCGCCTTCGTACAGCTAATAACCACACATCCATTGGCCGTTTTTCCTAGAGGTTAATTGTGATCAAGCGCGATGTAATTGTTATTGGTGCAGGAGCTGCAGGGCTTTTTTGTGCGGCGCAGGCCGGCGCGCGTGGACGCAGCGTAGAAGTGCTTGATCACGCCAAAAAAGTGGGCCGAAAAATCCTGATGTCTGGCGGTGGACGCTGTAACTTCACTAACATGTATGCAGGCCCTGAAAACTTTCTTTCGCAAAACCCTCACTTTTGTAAGTCGGCACTAAGTCGCTATACCCAATGGGACTTTATTGGCTTGGTTGCCGAGTATGGCATTGCCTACCATGAAAAAACCTTGGGCCAACTGTTTTGTGATGATAGCGCCAAAGAGATCGTCGATTTACTGCTAAATGAGTGCAACAAAGCGGATGTGACGATTACCACTCGTTGCGACATTCTAAGTGTAGAAAAGACTGAAAGTGGGTACTCACTTACAACCTCGAATGGTGAGTATGAATGTGAATCCCTTGTAATTGCTACCGGCGGTTTAAGCATGCCAAAGCTAGGAGCCACGCCATTTGGCTATAAAATAGCGCAGCAATTTGGTCTTAACGTTTTACCTACTCGTGCAGCACTTGTTCCCTTTACCTTGCACGATAAAGATAAAGACACATTGGCAGAACTTAGCGGTATCGCAGTTGATGTATATGCCAGCTGCAACGACACTACGTTTAAAGAAGCGATGTTGTTTACCCACCGAGGGTTGAGCGGCCCTGCCATGCTACAAATTTCCAGCTATTGGGAAGCGGGTGACTGCTTAAGTATCAACATGCTACCTAACGACGATGCTACGGCGCTTCTACAAACTGCACGCACAGAGACGCCAGACGCATTGCTTGCTACCTGTTTAAATAAAGTATTTCCAAAGCGTATGGTGCAGAGCCTTATTGAGTATCATAGTTGGCGCAACGTGCCGGTGAAACAGCTGACTCACGGCGAGTGCGACGCCATTGCTGACACCCTAGAGAATTGGCAAATAAAGCCAAACGGCACAGAAGGATATCGCACCGCCGAAGTTACTATAGGCGGTGTTGATACCAATGACCTATCATCAAAAACCATGATGGCGAAAAACGTAGAAGGTCTGTACTTCATTGGCGAAGTGGTTGACGTTACCGGTTGGCTCGGTGGCTTTAATTTCCAGTGGGCATGGAGCAGTGGTTGGGCAGCAGGGCAGGTGGTTTAGAACCTCACCACGCTCCAAATTGTCGTACACTTTGCGGAAATCTAAGAATTAAACGGTTACCTAAAACCGGTAACCTAGCGAAATAGCATAGACAAAGGGGTCTATTTCAATAGCGCTCACAGAGCCCCGGGTATCACCTAGGTTGAAGCTTGCTTCTGTGTCTATATCTATCCAACGAACGGCGGCATTCAAAAACCATCTTTCGCTTAACTGATAGTCTATTCCCACTTGTGCGGCTAAGCCAAACGAGTTATCTAGAGATAAGTCACTAAGCCCTGCCTCTTCATTAGCTCCCGTAAATTGCTCGTCATAAATAAACGTATAGTTTAGGCCCGCACCTACATAGGGCTGAAAAGCACTTGATGGATCGTTAAAGTAATAGTTAACCGTCACTGTGGGCGGAAGGTGGGTTACTTCGCCTAGCTGGTTACCTGTTCCTAATGGGTTATCGATAGCGAAATTAACGTCATGTGTGAACGGTGTTGCGGCTAATACTTCTACGTTAACTCTATCCGTGATGAAATAGGCCGCGGTGAGGCCCAATTGCGTGTTGTTATCAATGGTCAGGCCAAAGCCCAAGTCGTCCCCCACGTTAATGTTTGAAGACGATTCATCAGGTGCAACCGTGGCAAAGCCACCTCGGACGAGAATGTCGCCTTTTTCAAATGCAACTGCACTGGATGCTGAAGCAATAAAGGGAAGGGCGGTTAGTGCTAAAGCTAAGTTTTTCATCGTAGTCTCTCAGTCTGATAATTGAACACAGATAAGACTAAACAGACTTACTTAAAAAGAACTTTCTAGAAGATTAACGTTAGATTAAAAGCCTTCGTCATATAAAAAGCTAAAAACGGCGCAGAATTGCGCTGTAATCAAAACGACATACCAATTGCCAGACCAGCAACCACTGCACTTTTATGATTTCGATGATAGTCGTAATGAAGCTGCGGCGATATGGTAACCCCCGATACTTCAAACTCATACAAAAAGCCTAACCGGGCCACCTC
The DNA here is from genome assembly GCF_000172635.2 of Alteromonas macleodii ATCC 27126. NCBI lineage: Bacteria > Pseudomonadati > Pseudomonadota > Gammaproteobacteria > Alteromonadales > Alteromonadaceae > Alteromonas > Alteromonas macleodii. The sequence continues at coordinate 129,041 of NC_018632.1, forward strand.
CATTTTATGGCTGCCGTGGAACTCAACGCCGGGGCCTATTTGTGCAATAAAATTATTGGTAATGTGCAGGTCAGCAACAAGCAGGTAGGTGTAAGCGTCTAAGTCTTCAAACGCGTATTCAGCCACAAAGCCTACGCCTAAAAAGTCGCTCACACGGTATTCGTAATCGATACCTAGTGTAAAAGCGTTTCCGCACTCTTTTGTGTAAGTGGTACCTACCAATGCAGATAAATGATGGGGTGACGTTTCCCAATGATGAGCATTTCCCTTTGCAACAACAACGGGGGCAAATACTAAGGCCGCAACCAAGCCTAACGCTATTTGAACTCGCATAGTGATGCTCACATAAATTTAACGGTGACTACCTAGAAAGTTTCTTTCTAGCACTAATGAGAGCGTAGGCATCAAATGGCTATTTCACCAATGAACTTTAGTTGAAGTAATCGATAGGCCTAACTTAGTCGGCGTTAGGGGCATAGTTAAGCTTACATCTACCCATAACATCAAAATCTCGCTAAGGTGTCTGAATACAAGCCACCGAAGGAAAGAATAAAATAATGATTGATGAGAAACAGAAGGTACGTTTTTTAGATGCTTGTACCGAACAGCTTATCGCGCTTTATACAGCCAGCAAAAACGGTAAAAAGGTCGATGCTGAGAAATATCGGGTACAAGGGTTTATGCACGCTGGCGAGCTTCTAGGGATAATTACCAATGAACAGGGCAAGGCGCTGATTGCCGACTTACATGTACAGGTTTTTGGTGAAACTATTGATGAGCGAGCGACAAGAAAACGTAAACTTGATGCGCTAAAAGAATCTGATCCCGATGCATATATTGAGATTCCCGCCATTGAAAGACGTTAATTTAAGTTAAGCAAAGTTACCTAAACCGACTTTGCGAGATTCTCGTTTCTAAGACTATACTTTGCCCCACACTATGAAAAGAAAGCTGTAAAAAGAGGTTGCAGCTAGTTCGAAGCAGGGATGAAAACAAAGTTTAACAAGAGGCAACCCGTGCTCAAGCAGTTAGTTTACAGAAGTCAGTCGACGGTAAAAATTGATGAAAATGAACTTCTTAAAATAACAAACGATTCACTGCCATTTAATGCGAAAAACCACATTACAGGTATTCTTTTGTTTGATGGGGAATACTTCTTTCAAGTGCTTGAAGGAGATTGTGAGAAGGTAAACGCGCTTTTCGAACATATAAAAACAGACAGTCGTCACAGCAACATTATGAAAGTGACCGAAATGGTCATTCACAAACGCGATTTTGGAGATTGGCATTTAAGAACGCTTTCTGTCGCAGAAGGAAGCCGCTGCTATTGGTTACCTTCGGACATTAATATTAGCCGGGAAAGCCGGATATTTGCGCTTCTCAACAGCTTTGCTTCTGGGAAATGGCGAACTTGTTTAAGTGATAACGCGCGCAAAGACGTAAGAGCTAACGTTACGACGTCAGAGAAAGCAGTTAAACCCTTCGAAAACTCTGACATTCAGTTTGCCTTTCAGCCTATTGTGGATACCTACAGAGCTCGTGTCTCTTCAATTGAAGCCCTAATCAGAAGTAACGATGGGAGATACCCTGAGACTATTTTGGAGGAGCTGGTTGGGCCGGAAAAGTACGATTTTGACCTGAAAAGCAAAGCTATAGCAATTAAGCAAGGCGCTGCGTTGCTATCTTCAGACCAGTCTTTATCCATCAATTTATGCCCCGGAGCGATTACCTCCACCGTCAACGTCGCAGACTACCTTCACGAATTGGTTAAACGCAATAAATTGAAACCACAGCAGCTTGTTATCGAAGTTACCGAAACAGAAATAATCAGCGAAAGTGACACATTTTACCAAGCAATAGAGCAGATCCGTTCACGAGGCATGAGAGTCGCTATAGATGACTTCGGCGCAGGGTACGCAGGGTTATCATTACTCGCAGACTTCACACCAGACAAAATTAAATTAGATAGAAAAATAACGACAGGCATTCATGAAAGCGGGCATCGACAAGCAATAACCGAGGCCGTACTCGAGTTTGCCAACTCTATGGGAATTCCCTTGGTGGTAGAAGGCGTCGAAACGATTGATGAGTGGCTGTGGTTGCAACATGCGGGTGTACAAAGATTTCAGGGGTTCTTGTTCGCAAAGCCCAAATTAAATGGTGTTAGTGGTATTGATTTTTCCTTCGACGGCGCTAGCAGCTAACTCCGCATAGGAAAATATATATTTCTTGTCATTCCGCAGGATATTTTTCAGCGTTCTCACATTTTTAAACTAAGCTTAATGGGTGTGAGTTTTTATACCAGAATATAAATACTCATAACTCATCTTTGTGTAATAGCCGTACAGGGATATTTTTGCTACACGGATTTAGCTGCGGTACCAGTAGGAAGCAAATCTATGGCATGTGGAGTGTCGCGTAATTTTGTTCGCTTGTTGTTTGGGTTGATTTTGCTGACGTTCGGCACGTTTGCCAATGCAGCGTGCGTCATTAATGCTGAAAATGGTACTTCTGATACTGATACCGATAGTGCTCTGTCTATCGTACTTAAAGAAGGTGCACAGCGACTTTCGTTAAGCTGCGATGTCAACGCGACTCACGTTCTCTATTTCCCAAGAAACTACCTTTCTTATAATCAGCTGTATGACAGCGAGATGCAAAAAGTCCCCAAGTTAACCGGCGCATTTGAGTCCTATGCAATAGATAATACCCATAAGCGTCTATTTTTGGATATTAACTCTCAGGTAGAGCGACCTGTCAGGCTAAATATCGCTACGTTAAATGATTTTCAGACGTTGGCGTCAATACATACCTTCACATTGAGCTTGTTCATCGGCTTTTGCTTAGCGTTAACCTTGTACGTTGGAATGCTGGGAACAAGTATGCGCAACTACGGCTTTTACTCCTACAGTTTCTATGTGCTCAGTGCGGCAATTTTCTTTTTGCTTCAAGAAGGGTTACTGAACATTGCGTTTCCCCATGTCGCCTTTTTCTCGAACTTTAAACTGCATCTGTTATTCGCAGGGATCACGGTATTTGCTGCGGTAAAGTTTCTTGATCAACTACTCGATTTCAAAGCACTGCTAAAAGTATGGCAGCGCCAGTTTATTCTGGGAATGGCGTGTTCGGCACTGGCACTTTCATTTGTGCAGATCATTCTGTCCACTTCTGATGCGATGAGAGTAAATAGTACGCTAAGTCTTATCACGCTGATAACAATGACCTGTACGCTATCAAGCTGCGTTTACGCCGCCTACCGCAAAGTACATTGCTCAAACTTAGTATTAATGGGTATTGCTGTCATGGTGTTTTCCATGATGTTTCGATTGGTTTTTTCAGACGTGTCAGCGTTTATGTACCGCTACGGACTTATTGTGGGAATAACTATTGAAGCGTTTATTTTTGCTATTGCCACGTCGAGAAAAGTGAAAAAGCTTGATGACGATAGGCTAAGTGCATTCAAACGTGCGTCTACAGATTCCTTGTGTAAAGTGCTAAACCGCAGTGGATGGGAAGGAATAGCACAAAGCCTGCTTACTAACTTCAACAAGGAAGGAGGGTATTTAACCTTGCTATTCATCGACGTTGATAACTTCAAGGAGATTAACGATCAATATGGGCACCATTGTGGCGATAAGGTGCTGCAGGTTATTGCTAAAATTCTGCTGAGCCGATGCCGAGACCAAGATGCAGTAGGGCGACTTGGCGGCGATGAATTTGTGGTGCTAAGCCACTGTTACAGTGAAGGACAATCTGAGCGCTTGGCTGCGCGCATAGAAGCCAGTCTGCTGGAAAGGGATATTAGAACCGATAACGTTGTTATTTCTGTTACGGCAAGCGTAGGCACATACATCACAAATGAACGCTGCAAAGATCTCACCACTCTGTTAAATAAAGCAGATAAACTGATGTACAGCGTTAAGGAGAAGCATAAAACGGTTCAATTGGCGTCTTCTTAATTAACCTTGCAGCAACGTATCACACACGCAGCGTATTAGGATCATTTAAGCTGCGCTTTCGCTATATTCTTTACGGCTTTGGTCAAGTCGGCAAGCGCTGCCGATTCAAGGGTTGTCCAATGCCAAAATAACGGTACACCAAGCTCTTTATGAGGAAATAACGGAACGAGATCGCCTTCGTTAACCTCTTGTTTAACTTGAAGCGTGGGTAGCAAAGCCCACACCACGCCATCTAGCGCCATTTTGACAAAGCCATGAGACGATGGATACCAATGACAAGTTGTAAAAGAGGGGGCTATGTTTAAACACTCTCGTTGATAATCAGTCAGCAAAGTCACATCGTATTCGTCGTACAGCAAACCCGGTGTACTCATCACGCTCTGGGGGGATATTTCTTTATGCAGGTATCGCTCAATGAAGCGAGGCGATGCATAAAGTTGATAGCGCATGGTTCCCAGTCTTATAGATTGCCCACCGGTAACGGGTGTACCTGTTTGGCTAATGCAAGCCATTACACGGCCTTGCTGTAATATGTCTCGGGTTTGAGTTTGATCCGCGTTAACAATATGAATCGGGTTGGCACGCTTATCACTAAACGCGGCCATTACTTGCGAGAACCAGGTAGCCAGCACATCGTTATTCACGGCAACGCTTATAGGTGCAGCCGACGCTTCTAATCCACTTTGTATATTCAGCGCTTCTTCTAATACGCTTACTTTTTGAATATGCGCCAGCAGCTCTTTTCCCAGTGGCGTAGCGCGAAGCGGCTTGGTGCGAACCATCACTGGGCCGCCGACACTCTGCTCTAGCCGTTTTATTTTTTGCGATACCGCCGACTGGGTGAGGTTTAGGGCCTGTGCACCTTTTTCAAATCCGCCGTAGCGTAACACTTCATGAAAGCATCGAAGCGCGTCGTAATCCAACATTAATGACTACCTGTGAAAAGAAGGTTATAAGTATTAATTTTGCTTATTCAAAACAAATATCATTAATTTAATTTAGTCTTTCAAGGTGTATAAAATCAAGCCAATTATTCAGCATGTAACCTTAAACCGCGTTACAGCTACGGCGTTTGAACTTATTTACACTAAGAGGCATTTATCATGTTGGCGGCAGCAACAAGTGGTTTCGTGATGGGCGGTACCCTAATTATTGCAGTAAGCGCACAAAACAGTTTTTTGATTGAGCAATCGATGAAGCGACAGTGGACAACCTTATTTGTCCTGCTGTTTATCCTAAGCGATGCTATCTCAATAAGCTTAGGAGCGATGGGCTTTGGCTTGCTATTGCAGGAATACCCAATGCTGGTGTCTATCACCAAGTGGGCTGGTGTTGCGTTCTTACTGTGGATTGCTTTTAACAAAATAAAATCATCTTTGGCCAACGACGCGCTAGTTTTAGAAATGGCGAAAAAGCAACTGTCGTTCAAAAAAGCACTGCTCATCGCGTTGGCAGTAACCTGGTTAAACCCCCACTTTTACCTAGACACTTTATTGTTGATGGGAAATTTAGCGAGTCAGTGGCAAGAAAATAAATGGTGGTTTGTGGGGGGAGCTATTGGTGCATCTGTAGTTTGGTTCGTCGGTTTGAGTACCTTAACCGCACGTTTTGCGCACCATATGCAGCGCCCTAATTTCTGGCGTTGGTTTAACCGTCTTAATGCTGCGGTATTAGGTATGGTAAGTATTCAGTTGGCGAGTTTGTAAGGCAAAAGCGCTAAATAGCAAAATATTACGACGCGTCGAGTACGCTTTATGATTTAAGACGGTACGCTACGCACCTGTGATAGTTGACGATGAGCGCGAAGAGAGGGATAGACTGGTGAGCTGGATTTATTTGATTGTGGCGGGCCTTCTGGAAATTGGTTGGCCTGTTGGACTAAAAATGTCACAAGAGGCGGAAACCCGCGTAATGGGTATTTTACTTGCGGTTGGGTTTATGGCTGCCAGTGGTTTTTGTTTATGGATGGCGCAAAAACAAATTCCAATTGGAACGGCATACGCTGTGTGGACAGGAATAGGCGCCGCGGGCACATTTTTAGTGGGTGTTATGTTTTATGGCGACCCCTCATCATTGGCACGATATTTCGGCGTAGCGCTTATTGTTGCAGGAGTTGTTGTCTTAAAGTTGGCCCACTAAAGTTAGGTTCAATTACAAAAAAGCCCGTTAGCTTAGTGCGAACGGGCTTTGTTTTTTAAGCGGGTGGTCAGATTTTAGTGATATCCAAGTTGGTTTCTAAGCTCTGCCATAAAGGTTTCGATACGTTCAGCATTCTTGCCTAAATCACTTTTCCCTACTCGTGATTTGCTGCGGATATCAACCAGTGTGTCATCGCTTTTAGCGGTTAGGCGAATAACAACGTCGTCTTTAAAACCAAACCACGCTGTGGTGTCGGTGGCTTCCAAGGTGTTAGGCAATGCGCCGTCGTTAACGCGTTCCCATCCAAGCGCCTCTATGGCTTTTTCTGCAGCGATGTATACCTCATTTGCGGGTTGCGGCAGCAATTGAGTTTTAATTTCAGGGTAAGCTTCTAGTTGCTGCTTAGTGACTTCACCGCCTTCGTAAGCGATGGAGTTAGGCGCACCTTCGCGTAGCGGAGCAATTGCAACGAACTCCGGCGGATTAGTGACATCGGTAGTAATGTCATGGATCGGAGGAACTGCGCTGGCTTTGCTCATCATGCTCACCGGCATTCCTACAGCAACCAGGGCAAGAATGGCACAGATAAAGGTGCTTCCCCAGCTAACGTTTTTACGGTTAATCAAAACCTGCAAAATAATGAGTATCAACGCTGCGCCGCCCACATACACGCCAAATCGCAGTGAAGTGAATGCGGTGCCTAAACTCACACCGGCATACTGATAAAGGGGGCCGGGTAATACCACCATAAGGAAACCGACAATACTGGTAAGGGCAATGAGTGCTTTCAAGTGAACTCCAAAGTTATTATTTTATTTTTACTAAGCTACTTTAACAGTGAACGTTGCGTTTTGGATTACTTTCTAGCAATAAAATCGGTACTAGGCCAATATTTAACATGTTTGTACACTAGGGCTGTTGGTCTTTAACGTACATCAAAGACCAGCAGGCCCTGGATGAACCCTATTTAAAGCAAGGTAATTAGTTTTGCAAAATCAGCCTGATGCCAGCGAAGCTTACGTGCTTCAAGCCGAACTACTTGTTGATACGTTATCGACACAAAAGCCGCTTTTTCAACGTGGTGTGAGCGAGTATGAGCTCATTGAGATTTTGAAAAAAGCGCCATATCACTTTTTTGATGACGCTTCGTTACGAGAGCCTTTAATGCTCTTTAAAACCCATTTCATTGTGTTTCACGCCCTTTATCAACTTAAACGTCGTTGGATAGAGCAGGGCGAAGGCGTGCTAGACATTCATACTCTTAATATTAAGCTAAACCAAGAAAGTGCCCACAGCGACCATAATAGTGCCCACAGCGACAAAAATAGTACCCACGGCGACAATTATAAAGATAAAGAAAGTCAGGATAAGGTTGGAGCAATAACCGAAGCTGATGCCTTGGCTGAATACTACTTGGACTGGGGCAATTTTGAGAAGGCCGACAGAAAAAGTGTAGATGCACTGCTCAATGCGTTTTGGCATCGCATGGCCTCAGGAAACGCGCACACCTTTGAGCAGGAAGATATTGCTGATGCCCACGCGCTTCTGGGCCTGCCCCAAGATGAACATGTTTCTTTGTCGGTACTAAAACGAGTATATAAAAAAGCCCTGCAGTTGGTTCACCCTGATAAGGGAGGAACGCAACAGGAAGCCCAAGACGTCATTCACGCCTACCAGTTATTGCTGGGGTATTATTCGTTAAAATAGAACGTTAAGTGCGCTGTGATTTCGCTTTATTCGTATAACGTATACACGCTCAGGTATTTGACCGACAACTTCAGTAATTTCAACTTCATTGACTTTTATTATCATCTATAAATGCGCACAATATGACCTATAAGAGCGTAGATCCGTATCAATGATCGCTTAACTATGCCACTTCAAAACCAATTATCGCAGTTTCAGGCTTTGAAATGCGCTAGATAATTCGGTGCACCGGAAGCAATAAGCTTTAATTTTAAAATTGGATATGCAGAGCAAAGGCCGTGTTCTGTACAAAAAGTTATTGGGAAATAGAAAATTTATGAGTCGCATTTTTTATGTTACTGCAGCATTAATAACCCTTGTCGGCGTTATTGGGTGTTCGAATGAAGGCGAGCAAGCACAGCAAGGTGCTCAGCAAGGTATGCCTGCACCCTCAGTATCGGTAGTTACACTGAAACAAGAACCTGTAGTACATGAAATGGTGTTACCGGGCCGAGTAAGCCCGTCTCGTCAATCTCAGGTGCGTCCTCAGGTAGATGGTGTTATTACGGAGCGCTTGTTTGAAGAAGGCGCACATGTAGAAAAAGGACAGCAGCTTTATCAAATTGACGAAGCCCGTTATCTAGCACAGTTAAATAGCGCAAAAGCCGATTTGAAAAGTGTTCAAGCGAACCTTAAAACGTTGGAAGCAAAGGCGCGACGCTATGACGACCTTGTTGCGCAAAACGCGGTAAGCAAACAAGAATATGACGACGTAATTGCTCAGAAAGATCAAGCGCAAGCGGCAATTAGCGTAGCTGAGGCAGCTGTTGACGTAGCGAAGGTTAACATGGGTTACACCAAAGTGTACGCCCCAATTAGCGGACGTATTAGCCGCTCTTTTGTTACTGAAGGTACCCTTGTTACTACGAACCAATCTCAGCAACTTGCAACCATTACACAGCTTGACCCAGTTTTCATTGATATGCAGGAGTCAGGTGCGTCAATTATTACGCTTCGTCAGTCAATGAGAAACCAAGGCTCAATGGATGTTGAATTAACGGTAGATGAAGTAACAGGCAAGCGTTACGACCAAACAGGCAGCGTTAAATTTTCTGAGGTAACGGTTGATGAGACCACTGGGTCGGTAACACTTCGTGCTGAAATGCCAAATCCAGATGGTGTATTGCTGCCTGGCTTGTTTGTGAAAGGCCACGTCATTACTGGACGCGAAAATGCGCTGCTTGTTCCTCAACGCGCAACGACACGCCAACCAGACGGTTCGCTTTCAGTTTATGTTGTTAACCAGAACAACGAAGTAGAAGGTCGTACCTTGGAAATAGGCAAAATCTATCGAGACCAATATGTTGCCCTAAGCGGTGTGAGCGAAGGCGAAAAGGTAATTGTAACTGGATATCAGAAGGTGAAGCCTGGCGCGAAAGTTAATCCGTCAGAGTGGCAACCATCATCACGTGGCTCACGATAGCAAACAAGGGATTTTAGTAATATGGCTCGTTTCTTTATAGACAGGCCCGTGTTTGCATGGGTGCTGGCAATTATCACAATGATGGCGGGTGTGTTGGCAATTACCTCACTCCCCATTGAACAATATCCCAAGGTGGCACCGCCTTCGGTGACTATCTCAGCAACGTATCCTGGAGCATCTGCAGAAACCGTAGAGAACTCGGTTACTCAGGTAATAGAACAAAGCCTGACGGGAATTGATAACCTACGTTATTTCTCGGCAAGCAGTTCGAACAGCAGCATGTCTATTACGCTCACTTTTGAGCCAGGTGCTGACCCTGATATTGCGCAAGTACAAACTCAGAATAAGGTACAGGGTGCACTGCCGCTGTTGCCTACTCAGGTACAGCAACAAGGGGTAACCGTAACTAAAGCAAATAGCGCATTTGCATTGGCAGTTGGCTTCTATTCTGAAGACGACTCAATGACGCAATATGACCTGAGCGACCTGTTAGTTTCTCAATTTCGCGACCCGATTTCCCGTGTTAATGGAGTGGGAAATGTACGGGTATTCGGTGCGCAGCGTTCAATGCGTATATGGTTAGATCCAGATAAACTGTACAGCTACAATCTTACACCTACTGACGTTCAAGGTGCTGTTCAGGTACAAAATACTGATGTGTCTGCTGGTCAACTAGGTGGTATGCCTGCAATAGAAAATCAGCAAATTAACGCGACAATTCAAGCGCAGAGTCGCCTTCAAACCGTTGAAGATTTTGAAAACATCGTACTTCGCGTAAATACCGATGGTTCTCAGGTTCGCGTGCGTGACGTTGCGCGTGTTGAACTGGGTGCGCAAAGCTACGACGTTATTGTTCGATACGATCGCAAGCCTGCATCAGGTATGGCGATAAGCCTTGCCTCTGGCGCAAACGCACTAGATACCATTAAGGCAGTAAAAGCCCGAGTTGAAGAACTGCGCTCGAATTTGCCAGATACAGTTAAAGTGGTTTACCCGGTTGATAGTTCTCCTTTTATCGAGCTGTCTATCGAGTCGGTAGTACATACGCTTATTGAAGCGGTAGTACTGGTATTCTTGGTGATGCTACTGTTCCTTCAAAATTGGCGTGCAACGTTGATCCCTACCATTGCGGTACCTGTGGTATTGCTCGGCACCTTTGCTGTGCTACTGGCATTTGGCTTTAGTATTAACGTGCTAACCATGTTTGCTATGGTACTTGCTATCGGTCTGCTCGTAGATGATGCCATCGTGGTGGTGGAAAACGTTGAACGTATTATGGAAGAGGAAGGTCTCTCACCTGCCGAAGCCACTAAAAAGTCGATGACTCAAATCACAGGTGCACTTGTTGGTATTGCGGCCGTGCTTTCAACGGTATTTATTCCAATGGCGTTCTTCAGCGGCTCAGCAGGCGCTATTTATCGTCAGTTCTCGGTTACTATCGTGTCGGCTATGGCATTTTCGGTATTGGTCGCCATTGTCCTTTCACCGTCTTTGTGCGCCACGTTATTGAAAAAGCATCCGGAAAACCATGACAAAAACAAAGGCTTCTTTGGCTGGTTTAACCGCACGTTTAACAAAGGCCGCGATCGCTATCAAAAGACTACAACTCATATGGCGCAACGCTTTAAGCGCTATTTCGTTGTTTATGGTTTGCTGGTAGGTGGTATGGCATTTATTTTCAGCCAGCTTCCTGGCGCGTTTCTTCCAGATGAAGACCAAGGGCGTATGATGGTGTTGGTAAGCACACCGCCTGGTGCAACAGCTGGCCGTACGCTCGAGTCTATCAAGCAAGTGGAAGACTATATTCTTGAGCAAGAACAAGACGCGGTTAACGGCATGTTCGCGGTTGTGGGCTTTAGCTTTGCGGGTCAGGCGCAAAACGCAGGTATGGCTTTCTTAAACTTCAACGACTGGAGCGTAAGAGACGAAAATAATTCTGCGTTTGCAGTGATGAACCGAGCTTTTGGCGCGTTTAGCCAAATTCAAGATGCCTCAGCCTTTCCTATAGTGCCTCCGCCTATCATGGAACTAGGTAATGCAACGGGCTTTGATATGCAGCTTGTCGACCGTGGTGGAAATGGTCACGAAGCGCTGATGAATGCGCGTAATCAGCTGTTGGGCATGGCAGCGCAGAATCCAAAGCTGGCGGGTGTTCGCCCCAATGGTTTAAGCGATGTACCTCAATTTAAAATCAATATTGATAGCGAGAAAGCGTCGGCACTTGGATTGAATTTAAGTGAGATCAATAACGCGCTTCAAATAGCGTGGGGGTCCAGCTACGTAAATGACTTCATTGATAAAGGTCGAATTAAGCGTGTTTACATGCAGGCAGATTTGCCTCATCGCATGACCCCTGAAGACTTGGATAAGTGGTTTGTTCGCAACAGCGACGGCGAGATGGTGGCGTTTAACACGTTCTCGACCACTGAATGGGTTTATGGCTCACCTAAGTTAGAGCGTTTTAACGGCGTGTCGTCTGTCAATATTCAAGGTAGTGCTGCTGAAGGTATCTCTTCGGGTGAAGCAATGGCTGAAATGCAGAAATTGGTTGAGCAGTTACCGCCAGGCTTCGCAATTGAATGGTCAGGCCTATCTTATGAAGAGCAGGAAGCAGGCTCGCAAGCGCCTATGCTTTACGCACTATCAATCTTGATTGTTTTCTTGTGCTTAGCAGCCCTGTACGAAAGCTGGTCTGTGCCATTCGCCGTTATGTTAGTGGTACCTTTGGGGATTCTCGGCTCTGTAACCGCTGCGTTTATTTTCAACTTGCCGAACGATGTGTACCTGCAAGTAGCGTTTTTGACTACCGTAGGTTTGGCGGCGAAAAACGCTATTCTTATTGTCGAATTTGCAAAAGAGCAGTATGAAAACGGCGAAGATTTAATGACTGCGGTTTCAAATGCAGCCTCTCAGCGTTTCCGCCCAATTCTAATGACGTCAATGGCGTTTATTTTGGGAGTAACGCCGTTAGCACTAGCTAGCGGAGCAGGCGCAGCCAGCCAAAATGCAATAGGTATTGCGGTTATGGGTGGTATGTTCGCCGCTACCTTCTTGGCGATTTTCTTCGTGCCCATGTTCTATGTGCTGGTAGAAAAACTCTTTCACAGGGAAGACAAGTAACAAGCAAGTGCGCTAGAGTGGGAAAAACTTTTCATTTTTGAATAGGGATATCGGTAATGACCACCGTTGTTTTTTCTCACGGCAAAGAAAGCGGTCCATGGGGCAGTAAAATAACAACGCTTTCAAATGTAGCGAGCGATATGGGTTTTGGCGTCGAGAGTATTGATTATCAAGATCTCGACTGCCCGGAAGCTCGCCTAGCGCGACTTAAAGAGTTTATTGCTGAAAAGTGCAATGATGTTGTTCTGGTTGGCTCAAGCATGGGCGGCTATGTATCACTTGCCGCAGCAAGCCAAATCTCGGCACGAGGCGTATTCCTTATGGCTCCTGCACTGTATTTGCCAAACTACGAAATTCAACGGTTCCCCTACGACGGCTACGTGAGCCTAGTGCACGGCTGGAATGACGATATCGTGCCTATCGAAAATAGCTTAAAGTACGCGCGCCATCAAAAAGCTCAGCTCTTGTTACTTAATGACGGCCATCGCCTAGCGAATAGCAAATCTGTTATTTCTCCGTTTTTCAGAAATTGGTTGGAAAAATTTCGATACTAATGATGAATCGGTAAGCCTACGACCAATCGCTTATAGTTCACGCTTACGCAAATGCGGGAAAGCGCCTGTTTTTATGGCATGATGAGTTATTGCTTAAAACAGGGCAGATGGAAATGACATTTAGTTTACCTCAAGCGCCACAATGGTCGTCGCTGATAAAGTCTGGTTGCCGTGTCTTTGTTGGCGGAAATGCCTCGGTGCCGCATGCACTAGTGCAGCATCTCATTGATAACAGCGAAGGGTTTAGCGACATCGAGCTGGTTCATATGCTGGCTTTAGGCGACACCCGATGGGTGAAAGAAGAGTATAAAAACCTCTTTAAAGCGAATACATTCTTCATTGGTGGCGAAGCCATGCGTAAGGCGGTCGATGAGGGCCGTGCTGACTATACCCCCGTTTTCCTGTCTGAAATATCAAGCTTATTCAGCGACGGTACGCTGGCACTGGATGCTGCGCTGGTTAACGTAAGCCCACCCGATGAATTCGGCTATTGCTCACTAGGTCCTGCAGTGGATATTGCTATGTCAGCAATCAGACAAAGCAAAAAGGTCATTGCTCAAATTAATCCTCAGGTGCCAAGAACCGCCGGGCACTCTTATATTCATATCAGCGAAATAACGGCCTGCATTGAAGCCGAAGAGCCGCTTGTTGAAGTAACGCCGCCGCCTATCGATTCGGTGGCAGAGCGAATTGGTCAGTATGTATCTATGCTGGTGGACGACGGTGCTACGTTGCAATTTGGTATTGGGAAAATACCGAGTGCCACCCTTAAATATCTGTGTAACCATAAAGACCTAGGCATTCACAGCGAAATGCTCACCGACAGTATTATTGAACTGTTGGAGTCGGGCGCTATCACCAACAAGAAGAAGACTTTCCACCCCGGTAAAATTGTTACTAGCTTTGCTATTGGTACTCGCCAGCTTTACGATTTAATCGACAGCAACCCTCACATCGAGTTTTATCCAAGTAGCTACGTAAACAAACCCACCAATATTGCCAAGAACGATAATATGGTTGCCATTAACAGTGCGCTTGAAGTGGATTTAACCGGTCAGGTCGTCGCCGATTCATTGGGCTACGACTTTTACAGTGGCATAGGCGGGCAAGTTGATTTCGTAACGGGCGCGTCTATCAGTAAAGGTGGGAAAGCGATTATAGCGCTGCCTTCTACTGCCAAGAATGAAACCATTTCCCGTATCACACCCCGTATAAGTGAAGGGGCGGGTGTTGTTACTTCGCGAGGGAATGTTCAGTACGTGGTGACCGAATACGGCATAGCATCGCTTAAAGGCAAAAGCATTCGAGAGCGTGCATTGGAACTTATTCGTGTGGCACACCCCAAATTCCGTGCAGCGCTCTTAGAAGAAGTAAGACAGCATTATTGGGTACCTCATTATCAGGAAAAGTACCCAACCGATATTCCAGAACTGGGTGCTATTCAGCTTAAAAAACTGAATATTCAGGGGGAAACCTATTACATGCGCCCGCTGAACCCCGCCGATGAAAGGCGTTTGCAGGAATTCTTTTACTCCCATACGAAAGAAACACTAAGGCTGCGTTACAACTACGACCCGAAGCAAATGTCGCGCGAAAAGTCGTGTAATTTAGTGTCGGTGGATCAAAGCTCAGATGCGGCGTTATGTATTGTAAGGCAAGAAGGCTCCCGTATTACCATTCACGCAGTAGGGCGTTTTTACTTCAATCCAAATGACAATACCTGTGAAGCAGCGTTTGTTACCCGTGAAACCCAGCAAGGGAAGGGGATGGCAAGCAGGCTGCTAAACGAATTGATCAACGTTGCGAAAAAACGAGGCATTGCAAAGATGATGGCCTACGTGCGTGGCGACAACAGCCCGATGATTGCCATTTTCGAGCAAGCGCAATTTAAACGGAAGTTCACTGGCGACCCCAGTGACATAGAGTTAGTACTAGATGTGGCATCACTCGCATGACAATTAAAATTTTTCGCGGCAAACACGGCACTAAACACGACTTAGGGAAAGATCATCCCGAGTCACCGGATCGCCTGTTCGCCATAGACGACCAATTACTGTCTTCTGGACTCGATATGGTGTGTGAGCACGCTGATGCTACGCCTATTGCTGAAGCTTATCTTAAGCTAGCCCACGACCCTTACTATGTGAAAAGTGTGTTTGAGCATGCGGCTCAGTCCATATTTAGCGACCACGAAAAAACGCTCTATTCCGAACGCAAGGATAACGTGGCATGGTTAGACGAAGATACCGGCTTGATGCGACACAGCTTAAATGCAGCACTTGAGTCGGCTGGTGCGGGATGTAATGCGGTGGATTGGGTTATGGAAGGCAGTGACAGGCAGGCGTTCTGCGCGACAAGGCCGCCAGGTCACCACGCTACATACGACAGCGCCATGGGCTTCTGTATTTTTAATAACATTGTTATAGCTGCGCGCTATGCCCTTCAAAACTATGAACTAAAGCGCGTTGCCATAATCGATTTTGATGTTCACCACGGAAACGGTACCGAGCAAATTGTTGCTGGCGATCAACGCATCATGCTTTGCAGCAGTTTCCAGCATCCTTTTTATCCACACAGTGGTTCACCGGTGTCGGCAAGTAATATTCTTTCTGTGCCGCTAGAAGCAGGCTCTACAGGTGAAGTATTTAGAGAAAAAGTGCAGCACTGGTTTAACGCATTGCGCAACTTTCAACCTGAGCTGATTTTTATCTCAGCGGGTTTTGATGCCCACGCAGAAGATCCTATGGCGCATTTGCGACTGGTGGAAGACGATTATTTCTGGATAAGCCAACAACTTCGCGCAGTGGCTGACGAGTGTTGCCATGGTCGCATAGTCAGCATGTTAGAAGGTGGCTACGATTTAAGTGCACTAGGCCGCAGTGTGGTGTCGCACCTTAAAGGTATGAGCCGCCCTATTGAAGAAACTCAATAGGGTCTCATAGCAAGTGAATTATCGTGTTGTTAATTCAACGGGTAAACACGGTAATAGATACCAGCTCAACACCGGTGCATCAGCCTTCATTTAACTTAGGCTATCCATCGTGTAAGCATGTAAAGGCCAGCACCTAACATGGCAAGGTTTTCGGTAAGCGAGATAAACCCAAGAGGAAGGTCTGAATTACCGCCCACACAGGCGCACTTAAGTTCACGTTTATCGATGTATACCGCTTTAATAACTGAAACTGCACCTATTGCACCGATAAAAATAGAAACGGGTGAAACTAATAGTGCGGGAAGCCCCGCTAGCATACCAATCCCAGCAAACGCTTCTGCGAAAGGGTACACATACGAGTACCTTACGTGCTTCATTGCAAGTAAGTCATAGGTAATGAATTGATTTGAGAACGCTACAATGTCCTGTAGTTTTTGTAATGCGAGGATCACCATGGTGACGCCAATGAAATTCATTATGAAAGGTTCAAGACCTGTCGGGAGTCCACCTTTTAGCATAAGCGCAAATACTACAAGGGCGGCTAAAGAAAAAATCACAATGATAGGTGTGTAGCGCGAACCGAACTCACTTTCTTGCTTCAAATTGAAATAATCTCGTAAGTCATCATAGCCACCAATTCGCTTATCATCGATAAACGTTTGCGGCGTGGTTTTCACATTGTACTTCTCTTTAAAAGCGTCAGTTTCACTTCGGTTGGACAAGTGATGGTCTTCAACATCGTAGCCCTTTCTTTCTAGCAAATCTTTCGACTTAAGTCCGAAGGGACAAATGTGATCAGGGGTAACCATGCGATAAAGAACGGCGCGCTTTGACATTGTGGACTCCTTGTAAACCTTTCACGAAGTGGCACCTAGTGCGCAAAATATGCGCGCCTTCTGCCATATTCATAGTGATATCACGATATACAAAGATAAGTTACATAATCCATGCCAAGGGTTTAACAGAAGCATCCAGTTGCATCAGTGTTAATTACCGCACCGTTGTAGGGGAGTTGTGTGGTATAGCTTACAACCTGTTCGACAAGGTTCTTTCCGGTAAAGCATCCGTAGCCCGTTGCGTATGGACCTAAATAGCGAAGCTGATTTTGCATGTCTAAAACTATAAGCGCGGGCACTGCATCAAGCATAGCGGCGAGTTCTGGTACGTCTTCTATATTCACTCTGACTTGATGAAAGTCATTTCCTAGCTTTGTTAATAGCTGAGTTTGGTGAGGTGTAGTTAACGTTTCACAGTAGCAACGAGACTGCGTTCCCACATGAATAACAGAACCAGGGGCAATGTTTTGTTCGTTTAGTAGTTCGACAAGTGAAGCGTCAAAATTAGGCGCTGTTGTGCGGTGAAGTAAATCACCATTTGGGTCGAAGGAAGAAAGCTGGCGCTGACCGTAAACCAACAAGGCGGTGAGTAAACTCACCGCCCATAACAACAAAAGTATCCAGCTTGTTTTTTTATGCATAACCCAAATGCCAACAGCGTGCTTCTAGCGCTTTGGTTAAAGCTTAAATCGCTCGATAGCACTGCGCATGCGTTGAGAGATTTGTGACAACACCTCAACTTCGCCTGCTAGCGATTCAGCGGTAGCCAGTTCCTCAGAAGTGAATTCGCTTAATCGCGCCGTACTTTGCGCTATAGAAGACGATGCGGTTTCTTGCTCCACCGCTGATGTCGCTATTTCGGTCATGCTTTCGCTCGCTTCGCGAATTTGCTGCATGATCTGGGTCATGGCTGAAGTGGCGTTATCGCTCGATACAACGGCTTCATCAACCAGCTGAATGCAGGTTTGCATTTGTTCGACTGAACTGGCGGTTTGGGCAACTAGCTGCTCAGTAATACTTGTGATTTGGTCTGCACTTTCTTTTGAGCGAATAGCCAAAGTGCGTACTTCATCGGCAACAACGGCAAAACCTCTGCCGTGTTCCCCTGCGCGGGCTGACTCGATTGCTGCGTTCAACGCAAGCAAGTTAGTTTGCTCGGCAACGGCGGTGATAGAGCGCATTGCGTCAGAAATATGCGCGCACTGCTCGTTAAGCGCCGAGTTTGTTTGCGCTGCCGCATTTAATGTGTTGCGCAGCGAGTCTATGGTGCGGCTTGTGTTGGAAATAGAGTCGCGCGTAGTCTGAGAAGAGCTTTGTGCCGCAGAGGCTTTGTCGCTGGCAAGGGTGGTTTGTTCGGTAGACAGCTGCATCGTTTGTGCGATTTCTTCTGACGATGCCGAAACCATGGCAATCTCTTGGTCAGTGTTTCTGCTGATTTCAAACATGTTGTTTGCCGCCAGCTCCATCTTGTTACAGCCTCTAACAACTTCGTCTGTTAAATTTGAAGCAAGCTCAATTAAAGCTTTTACTTGGTCGATGAGCTCTGCGAAAGGTCTCACAATCTTGTGGCCTCGGTTAAGTTCAATAGATAAATCGAGTCTACCGTCACCCTTTTGCATGGTCTCAATAGCTAAGCGCAGTTCAGCCGCACCGGCACCTTCTTGATGACTTTGTTTAGCCATGTACATCAAAACACCGCCCTCAGAAAGCGCGAATACGGCGTGCATCAGCAAGATAGGAAAGGTTACGTGACCTTCTTCAAAAATAAATAACGGCGCGCCGCCCGCTTGTAAAAAGAAGAACGAAATATGATGTACAGCAACGACTGCGGTGCCGGTTGCCACCACTTTCCAGTCTCTAAAGTAGGAAAGAAATGCCAGAAGAACAAAGATTTCAAAGTGGACTTCAATTAACCCGAATGACTGGTGGATGTGGAGGGCTGTTAGCAGTTGAACACCGATAGCCATCGCATGGCGACTTATCGCTGAATAGGGATTTTGCAAACTAAGTACAAGTGGTACGGCAGCAATTGGAATACCAAGAACAAATGCAGGAAGAATCTCGCCAGTATAAAAACCGATGCCAATCGCAATTAGCAGTTGGATAACAATTACAACGCGAAAAATCTTGTGACCTTCTAGGAGCCAAGGATACTGCATGCCAATCTCCGACAAGTATTTGGGATTAAGTGTAGGTTAAAAATAAGGGGTGTGCTAACTTCGCCACAGTTTACGTAAGTCACGGTTTTTACGCCATTTAACTTTTGTATAGAAGTTACTGTTATTAAAAAAGTTTAATCTTCGAATGCCTAAATAAGCTAAAGGACACAATCATGCCTGCTATCGCCTTTCTTTCTACTGACCACCTTGAAGACTTCTTTGTGTACGACGAGCTTTTGATCCCGTTTTTTAATGATATCGGCTGGTCTGTAGAAACCATATCTTGGCATAGTCAGTCAGAGAACTGGGATAGGTTTGACTACGTGATTGTGCGCAGTACGTGGGATTATCAGCAGCATGCAGAGGCCTTTCTGGCTTGTTTGACTCAAATTGATGCGTCGAGCGCAACCTTGCTCAATCCATTGCCTCTTATACAGTGGAATATTGAAAAGCACTACTTAAAAGACCTACAGGACAAGGGCGTGCCTATTGTAAGGACACGGTGGAGTAATGCATTTAATAACAGTGTTATTGATGAGGCCTTTTCCCATTTCAATTGCGACACTGTGGTGGTTAAACCTACGCTTAGCGCTAATGCTGATGATACGTTTAAGCTCTCGGTCTCAAATTGGCATGAACAGCAACAGGCGCTTTCTGATACGTTTAATCAACGTGATTTCATGATTCAACCTTTCTTAAATAGCGTGGTTGAAGAAGGGGAGTACTCGCTTTTCTATTTTGGAGGGAAGTACAGCCATGCCATTAAAAAGGTGCCGCAGAAAGGCGATTTTCGCGTACAAGAAGAGCACGGGGGGAGCTTACATCCCGTTGCCGTAGATGAAGAACAACTTGATATTGCCCAGAAAGCATTATCAGCAATGCCTTGCGAAGCACTTTATGCACGGGTTGATTTAGTCAGGCAGGGCAGTGGCTGGGCGATAATGGAACTTGAACTTATTGAGCCCTCTCTTTACTTCAATTTAGATGAACAGTCTCCCCTGCGCTTTGTCGACGCATTGATAAGCTTTCATTTGAATAGGGCCTAAGCGTTGAATAAATGAAAAGTGAAGCTAGCAAATTATAGGTTTGCTGGCTTACTGATAGGAAACTAACGCTCTAATTTAGTGCTAACGCAGCGTCTTCTCAGTTCGTCCCTGCTTTATCGTCCTGTTTCTGCTTGATTCAGAATTCTTAACTTGAGCACGGCTAACTGAAGAAGTACTCGCCCGCTCAATTCGTCTTGGCTTACTGCTCTCTCGAGCCACCGGCTTGTTTTGCGGACTCGTTCTTTCAAATCGCTCTCGATTTATGTTTTGTTTAGCTGGGCGTTTTAGCGTGTTTTCTCTATTAGCATATCGCTTCGACTCTGACGGCGTTGATATCCGAGCGGGTTTGTCCCGCTTTAACTGGCTTAGCGTCCGGTCTCTAGTCGGCTTATCGCTTCTGCTCGCCGCTTGATTGCGTTTTAGCGCGTACTCAATGGATTGTTTGCGGCTTACCGAGTCTTGTTTGTTCTGAAAACGACTTTCTCTAAGTGGCGTTACCTGTTTTGGCTCAATAGTGCGTCTTACAGTCTTGGTATTTTCGGTACGCGCAATGGGTCTTACGGTATTTTTGTCATTGTGGCGTTTCGATGTGTTTACCGTGCTAGCGTGTTTATTAGACAAGTGCTTTGCCCGCGACACACCCGCATGTTCATATCGCGAAGGCGCATTGTGAACTACTCGAGTAGAGTAACGCGCACGACGATGCACCATGTTGTGTTCCCAGCGACGATAGTCTCGGCTTATCACGCGTTTTCTTGGGCTACCGTGATAATACCGGCGTACAGGCTCGCGGTGAATAACCACATGGCGGTTATGCCAGTGCACGCTACCAAAGAAAAAGAACGTAGAAAGATGGATGCTTGGAGACCAATAGACATTGCTATGATGATGATAGCTTACGTGATGACGCCAGCGAACTGGTGAAGTTGTGTGCCACCAGTGACCGTACACAACATGAGGGTCGTAATAAGGCACATACACCACTTCCCGCTGACGGGGCTCAATGTAAATTATTTCGCGAGTAGGCTCACGTTCCCGTTCAACTTCAATGTAGTCATTGGTCACCAGATTGCCAGTGTTGAGGGCGTGTTGTCGAAGCACCTGCACGCGGTCTAGTACGCGGCTTTGATCAATCAATACGTTATCACCAAGTTGCTGTAACCACTGAAGATCGTTCGCCATGGTGCTGAGTAAGTCGGTGAACGGAGCAAGTGCTTTTACGCTGGGATCCCAGTTAACACTCGCCAGCACATTTTCTACCTGCTCCGGGGTTAAATGCTTGTTGCTTTGGCGCCAGCGGTCGGCTGCAACTACATCAAGCGGGTAGGTAGCCGCAATCAGTATGTGAGTAAGCAGGGTATCAGGATAAAGCGCAATGGGCGCAAGTACACTGTCTAATTCAGCGTCAGAATATTGCTGCGTTGACGCAGAAACATGTGCAAGGTTGGCGTTCGACTGGGCGATGACAGGTAGCGCTGAAACACTAGACAGTGCGACAATCACAGATAAGGTTATGTTTTTCATACATTCTCCTTAGCGCATGAGCAACGGCTTTTCGCGCGCTAAATGGTAAGTCTGTATACGTTATAACCAGCCTATGATTAACCCAAGCTGAATAGAAAACGCCCACATTGGTGTGGGCGTTTTTAAGGAATTCGTCTATTTGAAAACGTGGGGGTCGAAAGCGTGCCCAAGCTTTTCTGTTTTCGTCTTTAAGTAATGCTTGTTGTCTTTGGTGATACCGTGGTCAATAGGCTTACGTGCAACCACGTCTATACCAAGCGCTTTTAGTGCTGCCAACTTTTTCGGGTTGTTTGTCATAAGCTCAACATGCTTCACATTCAGCGTATCTAGCATCAGCTTGCAGATATCGTAACTTCTTAAATCGGCGTCAAATCCAAGATGTTCGTTAGCTTCTACCGTGTCCATGCCGCTATCTTGAAGGTTGTAGGCGCGAATTTTATTTAAAAGACCAATACCGCGACCTTCTTGGCGAAGGTATAAAAGCACACCGTGACCATTATCGACGATATTTTGCATGGCTTTTTCTAATTGAAAGCCACAGTCACAGCGAGTGCTAAATAAAGAATCGCCTGTTAAGCATTCTGAATGGATACGAATTGGCACTACGTCGTCTTCTTTCCACTCTCCATAAGAAAGGGCAACGTGTTCTTGGCCGCTGGCTTCAACAAAGCCGTGTATTTTAAAATCACCCATGCGAGTGGGTAATTTTGCGGTACTGACATATTCGTATTTAGGCTGTTTGCTACTCATGTTACTTCTACACTTTGGACAGTAGGCAATAAGTGGGGATGACTTCTTTTTTTGCAAGTCTACCATTTTATTATACGCGAGTTGACGCTAGTGCTATCACTTTTTTCGTAAGACGTATATTAAGTGCAGTTATTAAAGTGGCGTAAACTCTCGCAGCGGGGCAGGCTTTGCAACGCTATAGCCTTGGGCAAAATCAACGCCCATTTTGCCAAGTTGTGCCATGGTGCCTTCATTTTCAACGAATTCCCCAACGGTTTGCATACCCATGGCTTTCGCTACATCATTGATTGACGCAACCATAGCCGTATCTACACTGTCGTTCAGCATATCCTTGATAAACATACCGTCAATCTTTACCTGATTAACCGGCAAGCTTTTAAGGTAACTGTACGAAGAGAAGCCGCTACCGAAGTCGTCTAGGGCAAACGAACACCCAAGGCGATTAAAAGTACGCATAAAGGCAAGGGTGTCCTCCATTTTTATAATCGCTACCGACTCGATCACCTCGAAACAAATCTTGTTGTAAGGAATATTAAAGGTTTCGAAAGCGTTTAAAATGAATAGCGTAAAATCTCTGTCTGCTAACGAATGGCAGTTAAGGTTTATACTGCATCGCCTTAACTCAGCGAGATGTTCAGGGTTTTCAGACAGCCATTTGAACGTATTTGTGACTACCCATTTGTCGACATTTACATTCATTTCAAAGCGCTCTGCCGTGGGTAAAAAATTAGCGGGCTCAACAATTTTTCCGTCTTTTTCCCTTAGGCGCAGTAGCACTTCATAATAGTGACCATCGCTGGCTTTGCTCAAAGGTCTTAATGACTGGTAATAAAGTTCAAAGCGCCCTTCTTCCAAGGCGTTGTTTATAGAAGAGACCCAGTCCAGCTCACGCTGATAGCGCTGCATGCTCTCATCATCTTTATTATATCTATGCACCTGATTTCTGCCTTGCTCTTTGGCAAAATAACAGGCGGCGTCAGCCATGCTTAAATACTGCCCTGAGCTAACGTTACTATCATCGCATACGACCATGCCAATACTTACGCCTAAGTTGAATATTCGGTTATCCCACATGAACCGATAGGCCTGTACTGCATTGAGAATTTTCACTGCATTGAGATAAACCGCATCAGCATCTAAATCTGAATAGATAACGCCAAACTCATCACCCCCGAGTCTTGCTAGCTGCGCGTTGGGTAGCAGCGTATTTTCAATCAGGCGGGCGACGTCTTTTATGAGTACATCTCCCGCTTTGTGACCGCAGGTGTCGTTAACAACTTTAAATCGGTCTAAATCTAAAAAGAGTAGGCACACAGGTAACGCGCTGTGGTTATGTACTTTTTCCTTAAAGACAGATTCAAATTGCCGTCTGTTGTATACGCCGGTTAGTGAGTCGTGAGTGGCCAAATACTGAAGGCTTAAATCGGATTGCTTTTTTTCCGTGATATCAATAATTGAGCCGTACAGGTAAGTTCCTTCATCGTTCTCGCGGATCTGGCAAGACAATGAAAACCAGAACTCTGTGCCGTCCCGACGTTTTCCCCGTATCTCTTTTCTGGTGACGTGGCCTTGCTGTGATATCTCACCTAACAATACATGTCTATCTTCTGGTGATGCGTAAAAGGCTTTTGTGCTTGCCCCCTCGCTAAGCATTTCTTCCTCATTCTCATACCCAAACACCGTGCACATCGCAGGGTTAACTGAAATAAGCTTACCGTCCCAGGTTGATGTGTAGTGTCCTTCAGCGGAGTTTCGGAACAAGTCATAAAAGTGATTTAAGCTAGAAATTGTTTCAGCTTGAGAGGAGAGTTTATGTTGATTGAGTACCTGTTCTTTTGTGATGACCGCAAATCCAAAACACAGGAAACCCAAGGTTAAGAAAAACAGCATTCCCATCGCGACATCGACAGTATAAATAAGGTCGCTGAAAAGGTTTTGGGTCACCAAAGCGTAAAACGCAAAGAAAGATAGCCAGGCCAGAATATAAGTGGTGCTGACAACACTACTGCCTTTGTCTTTAAAGATAAGAGCAAGGGTAACGTGATACAAACCCATCGCCGCTGTGAGTATAAGCAGCGTGATTGTGACCATATAAGCATTTACGGTAAAACAGTAAATGGTAGCAGCAATAGGTAGGGCATAATTAAGCAGTCTTAAAACGAAAGGCACACGAGAGAACAGATGATGAGTCACTTTTCCGATACACAGTAGTAATACGCCGAAGCATACGGCGTAAAAATGCTCGCTAGCGTTAGTCAGGCTAGGCCAAAACGCGAGGCCACCCTCTGTAATGAACAATAATGCAATAAGCACCAATGACGACATGGTTAGCCAGAAGCGGGTAGGGATACGCTGATATAAGTAGGAAAAAAGAAAATAGAAAGCAATGAGTGCCATCACACCCGACACAGCACCAAGCAAAGTCAGCATATTAGTGTCGTGTTGAGCAAGCAGGTCTCGCTCCCATAGTGACATTGGAAAGTACTTTAGCCCCTCGTCTTTCACTGCGATTAGTAACCGAGCGTCTTGGTATGGTTGAAGGGTGAAAGCAAGCCTGATATTTGGAAGCGGTTGTCTTAACGAATAGTCACCTTTACCGGCTTGATAACGGTACGATTTTATAATTCGCTGGCTGCTGTCTAGAAGATAAATCTGCAAATCATCAACGTTTAGTCGGTCGATATTAAGCACTAAGGGAATGGCACTATAGCCAGAGTGGACAAGCTCTGTTGAATACCACACACGTTCTGTTGAAGAAGCCGTTGCTGTTGGTGTTTTTGTGAAGCTTCCCGTCAATACATCAAAATAGGTTGCGCTATTAGGTGCAATTGATACCCGTGCATAATGGTTGATGATTTCCCTTTCGAAAGACTCATCGATAACAAGCCGCGGGCTGGCAAAGGCGTTTATGCTTAGAACCACCCAACTAATGAGCAAAGCTGCAACGTACTTTGTTAGCTGGGAGATTGGCACTAGCATGATCCTTGAAGCGCTAATTATGTGTTTTCTATAGAATAATACTAGTCTGTCCTAAAAGCCAAACAGAAAGAAAAAGGCATGGTGATACTTACGTGTTTTGAAGATACTGGTAGATCGCATTCGGTGATTGTTGAGTGCCTACCGGTTCCAGCCAAATCGCCTCGCAAAGCCATTCAATGCAAAGTATGCATTGAAAATTTGTATCGCTGGATTGGGTGGTAACAAGCGCCTGAAAGCGATCGGCTCCCCAATCTGCGTCGGATAGTGAAAAGTGAAAAATTTCACAAAACTGCTCTGCCCACTGCTGAGTTTTAAGAGGCGTTAAAGGTAATGCAACGCGGATTTCTACGCTTTGTTCGTTAACCACGGCGTGCTGTTGAATGTCTTCTTTGGTGAGATTTTGCATAGAACTTATCAATTCGCTGGTTATTGTAAACCTGCTTGCTTTATAAAGTGTATATAGTACAACACAAAAACAATAGCGTTAATCTAAGCGTATTAAGGACGGGGTATGCTAACACTTCACCATTTAAATAACTCTCGCTCGCAGCGAATTTTGTGGCTTCTTGAAGAGCTGGGCGTAGATTACAAAATAGAATTCTATCAACGAGACAGTAAAACAAACCTAGCGCCGGATTCATTGCGCGCTGTTCATCCGCTGGGACGCTCTCCGGTGCTTACTACGCCGCACGGTGCTATTGCCGAGTCTGGTGCTATTGTGGAATACCTTGTTCGCCACCACGCTACAGACGCATTTTCTGTACCTCAAGACCCAGAGGCACTTCAACAGTATTGGTTTTGGCTGCATTTCGCTGAAGGTTCGCTAATGCCGCCACTAGTGGCAAACTTAGTGCTGGAGAAAGCGCGTCAAAAAGGTTCGAAGCCTTTCTTTATTAAGCCAATTACTAACAAACTGATAGACGGTATTTTAAATGCCTATTATGGCCCTAATTTAGGGCAGAGCTTACGCTATGTGGAATCTTACTTAGCGAAAAATACTTGGTTTGCGGGTGACGCGCCTAGTGGCGCTGATGTTCAAATGATATTTCCGTTAGAGTCGTTGGTAGCCAGCGGGCGTGCGAAAGACTTTACTGCCATACAAGGTTACGTAAAACGGGTTCATGCTAGAGAAGCCTACAAAGCTGCGCTTGAGAAAGGGGGGGAATATGCTTACGCCTAGTGTGTTTATCTCTACTGCGTGCACTTTTACTTTCTGCAAACCCTGCGGCCAGCTGGAAAACAGAATCTAGTTGGCCTGCAAGCCCTCAGTGCTCTCGATTTATGTAATCATCAATAAGCTGGATAAAAGCCTCACCATAGCGCTCGAGTTTGGTTTGGCCTACGCCGCTTACATCAAGTAAGGTGTTGCGCGTAGTGGGGAGTTTACACGCCATATCCACTAAGGTGGCGTCACTAAATACCACATACGGCGGCACTTCATTTTCTTCGGCCAACACTTTGCGTAAGTGCTTAAGACGGGTGAACAACGTTCGGTCGTAGTTAGCAGGCGCTTGTTTTGCTTTTTTCTTGTCGGGCTTAAATTCAAGTCGCGGAACGGCAAGCTGAACCGCGACCTCGCCCTTGAGTACTGGTCGTGCGGCCTCGGTTAAACGCAACGCGGCATGAGCAGTAATATCAACGCGTATAAGGCCTTTATGAACAAGCTGGTTGATAATGTTGTGCCAGTAGCTATCCGACTTATCTTTACCTATGCCGTATGTGGAAAGCTGGTAGTGGCCTGCTTCCTGAAGGCGCCTAAGCTGCTTGCCTCGCAAAACATCAATGACATACTGGCTAGAGGCTTGCTGTGAGAGCCGAAGTACACACGACAGTACTTTTTGTGCAATCACCAAACCGTCGATCATCTTAGGTGGGTCTAGGCAAATGTCGCAGTTGCCACAGGCGCTGTCGCTGAACTGCGAAAAGTAATTCAGGAGTACTTGTCTACGACAGGTTTGTGCTTCTGAAAAAGCTTCCATAGCTGCAAATTTTTGTAACTCTATTTGGTTACGCTCGGCTATTTCCCCTTGCTCTATCCACTGTTTTACGCGGGCTGCGTCTTTTTCGTCGAACAATAGTAAAGCTTCAGACTCCAAGCCGTCTCGCCCCGCTCGGCCGGTCTCCTGATAATAGCTTTCAACACTGCGCGGAACATCGTGGTGAACCACATAACGCACGTTCGATTTGTTGATACCCATGCCAAAGGCAACGGTGGCCACCACAATATCAATTTTATCGTTAAGGAACTGGCGTTGTACCAGCTCTCGCTCGTCGTTGTCCATACCCGCGTGATAGGCCGCGCAGCGAAAACCTTGTCTGAATAATTTAGCGTGCAGGTCGTCGACTTTAGCGCGACTGTTACAGTAAATAATGCCGCTACCTTCTTGCTGTTTTACGTAAGCAACAACTTGATCAAAGGCTTTGTACTTGCTCATTACGCGGTAGCGGATATTAGGTCTGTCGAAGCTGCCTTTATAAACCAGCGGGTTGTTAAGGTTTAGCTGCGTCAGTATGTCTGCTTGGGTCGCTGAATCTGCAGTCGCTGTGAGTCCAATAACAGGAATAGAGGGGAAGCGAGATTTTATTTGCCCCAGAGCGCGATAATCCTGCCTGAAATCGTGCCCCCAATGGGAAACGCAGTGCGCTTCATCAATGGCAAATAAGGCAATGTCGGCGTGCGCAAGCGACTGCTGAAAATAGTACTGCATTAAACGCTCAGGCGACACGTAGAGCAAGTCGAGCTTTCCTGCTTGAAGTGCGTCATTTATGCGTGCTTGTTCGTCTGCTTCTAGCGTTGAATTGAGATAGGCAGCTTTTACGCCCAGCGCTTTAAGCTGTTCTACTTGGTCCTGCATAAGCGATATAAGCGGTGACACAACAATAGCGGTGCCCTGGCGCACTAACGCAGGAATTTGATAGCACAGCGACTTGCCACCACCTGTTGGAAGCAAAACAAGTGCGTCTTTACCTTCACATACTTGGTGAATGACTTCGCCTTGACCGTCGCGAAAAGCATCGTAACCAAATACATCTTTTAAGACGGTTTCTGGTGTTTTTACACGTTGCGTTTCTGGCGCTAATTCTGATGGAGCTATTGCAGTTGTCATGGCGCTGGATTTTACGCGTTTTTGGCGACGTCTTCACGGGGCAATTTAAAAAACTAGACTAAAATTCAGCGATAGTCCTGATCAGAGGGGCAGCAGCTCTTATAATTTATTTTGATTCAACATCATTGGTTGGATGAATTTCCGTCAAACTTACGTTCGGTAGTAATGTTGCTTATAAGCACATTACAAATATCAATTCATCAAGGAAAGCGAGTGGATAAGAAAACGACTAATAAAGACGAAGCTAAGGGCAGCGAAACACTAAACCATGAACTAATGATTAAACATGTAATTGCGCTTTTTCGTGATACTATGCCGTTTAACCAGTTGCTGGGCTTGGAATTTGTTACTGAAGGAGAGGGGCTGGATACACAGATCTCCCTGCACCTTGATTGGCAACCAGCGCTGACCGGCAATCCAATGCAAAAAATCCTACACGGCGGTGTAACAGCGACTATGCTAGACACCATCGGTGGTTTAGTTTCAATTGTAGAAACCATCAAACAAACCGCACGTGAACACCTTGCGGACCTTCAAGTTAGATTGCCCACCATGGGCACAGTCGATATGCGCGTTGACTACTTAAGGCCGGGAAGAGGCGAGCGCTTTGTTGCGACAGCCACGATTATACGCAAGGGCAGTAAATTAGTGGTTTGTAGAATGGAATTGCACAATGAAAAAGGCGATCATATAGCCTTTGGCACGGGTACGTATATGCTGGGATAGCAGTGTCTTAATAGGTTTGCATCATCCCACAATGCCTGTTGTGACGTTGTGTAAAGGAAGTGAGCGGTATTAACGGGAGGTGTAGCATGGCAGAGCCATTACCAGATTTAATTGAAGAGATTGTTACCGAAAGTATGGGTGACGATCCGGCGACCTTGTTAGCCACCCTTGCGGGGCAAGACGAGGTATACATCGCATCACTGTTAGAATCGTTGCCCGTAGAAAAACGTTTGGCGGTATGGGAAGGCATTCCTCGCGACCGTAAGCTCGACGTATTGGTTGAGATGCGTAGCGACCCCCGTGAAATTCTTATCGACAATACGCCGCACGACGAATGGGCGTCTATTTTTGCTGATATTGACGCAGAAGATTTACTGGAACTACTCGATTCATTGCCAAAACGCCTTGTCGATATGGCCTATGAATCACTTGATTCTAAAGAGCGTAAGTACTTCAGAGAAGCGACACAATTCCCAGATAACCAAATAGGGCACTGGGTTAACCACGAGCAGTTAGTGTTACCTTCGAACGCGAAAGTGCGCGAAGGGCTACGCTTATTAAGACGTGACATACCTCAGCATTGTGACAGCATTTTTTTGGTGAACCGCTCAGGTCAATTTTCCGCGCTGGTTAAAATTAGCCACCTCTTCAATGCGCAAGATCACGTGTCGCTATTCGACTTGTCGGAAGAAAGTGTGACGACCATTCAAGGGGCTGACGACACTATGAATGCGTCGCTACTTGTTCAACGTTCTGGGCTTGCGTCGCTGCCGGTAGTTGACGAAAACAACAAGCTTCTCGGCCGATTAGATGTGACCTCTGCAAGTGAGTTGGTTAACGAGTTTTACGAACGCCAAGTGATGGCCTCGGCCGGTATGGATGAGGACGAAGATTTATTCTCGCCTGTGGCGAAAAGTGCGAAAAATCGTGCCCTTTGGCTTGGCATTAACTTGCTTACCGCATTTTTAGCTTCGTGGTTTATTGGATTGTTCGAAGGCACCCTTCAACAAGTGGTTGCCCTTGCGGTACTGATGCCGGTAGTGGCAAGTATGGGAGGCATTGCAGGTAGTCAAACGCTAACCCTGATTGTACGCGGCTTGGCGTTGGGGCAGGTCACGCCTGCCAACTTACGGGCGCTGATGGTGAAAGAGCTTAAAGTAGGCGGCGTAAATGGCGTGATTTGGGCCTTGGTAATTGGCGTTGTTGCTTATTTCTGGTTTACCGATGCCATGTTAGGGGTGGTTATCTGTTTGGCCATACTGTTCAACATTGTAGCCGCCGCACTTGCAGGCGTGTTTGTACCTGTAATATTGGACAAGCTGAAAATAGACCCTGCACTGTCGGGGTCGGTCATTTTGACTACCGTAACCGACATTGTAGGCTTTGTAGCATTCTTAGGTTTGGGCACACTGTTTCTGCTGTAGCACCATTCCCGCGATAAATCTTGTCCTGTTTTTTCATGATGAACGGATCTTAGGCCCCATTGAATGAGCACATTTAGTGGGGCTTTTTCATTTTTTGTTAATTACGTTTCATTAATTATGCCGCTTGTTACACGTCCTTTGCCGCATTGGAAAGCGTTAAGGGTTGTGTATTCAACTAACCTGATAAACAATACGCGCCTTCTTCCCCCGAATTTCGTTGGAGTCAGTCTTGTCTAAGCAAGCCAGTGCCGCTCAAGTCGGCGTTATTTGTGCAATTGCCGCATATAGTATGTGGGGTGTTGCACCTGTTTATTTCAAACAGTTGATGGTATTGCCGGCTGCTGAAATCCTGATGCACAGGGTAATTTGGTCTGTGGTGCTGTTGGTTGGGCTTATTGCCGCGCTAAAGCAGTGGCCCAAAGTGGGCGCCGCCTTTCGCAATAAGCGCGTTATGCAGATTTTATTCGTTGCAGGGTTGTTACTCGGGGCGAATTGGCTCTTGTTTATTTGGGCAATTAATAACGACCATATTCTTGATGCAAGCCTTGGCTATTACATCAACCCTCTTATCAACGTATTTTTAGGGCGACTTTTCTTAGGTGAAAGGTTGCGTAACTTACAGCGTGTAGCCGTTGGGCTTGCCGTTATTGGCGTGGCTATTCTTATTTTCTCTTATGGCCACGTGCCGTGGATTGCCCTGGTGCTTGCGGGAAGTTTTAGTGTGTATGGCTTATTGCGCAAGCAAGTGGCTGTAGACTCGCTACCGGGCCTATTCATTGAAACTTTAATGCTCTCGCCATTCGCTATTATTTACTGGGTCTTCTTTGGCTCTGAGTACAGTAACTTATTTAATAACGACGCCACGCTAAATACCCTTATTTTAGCGGCTGGCATTGTAACTACCGCGCCACTACTTTGTTTTACCGCTGCAGCAAGGCGCATTATGTATTCAACGCTGGGCTTTTTTCAGTACATTGGCCCAACGCTTATGTTCATTCTGGCGGTTTACCTGTACGGCGAACCGCTTGAAGAGTCGCGCTTGGTGACCTTCGGCTTTGTGTGGTTTGCGCTTATCTTGTTTAGTGCAGATTCGCTAGTTAATTACCGCAGTCAGCGTAAAGCGCGAAAGCTAGCGGTGGAGTAGGGGCTTTTGCGCACAAGTCTTTAATTAAACGTCGGACAGCTAAGCGGCAGTTGATTGAGTGAAAAGCTAAAGCAGTGAAGCTTGCTCTTGCTGAGGAACATCTGGTGGTTCGCACTTCACTTGGTTACGCCCACTATTTTTGGCGGCATAAAGCTGCTTGTCGGCAAGGCTTAGTAGCTTATCTACGCGCTGAGTGTGGGCGCCACTTACCCCAATACTGCAGGTCACTTTAATGTCGCTTTTAGGCAGCTGAATAATTTCTGCTTCCACCACTTTTCTGAAGTCGTCTAAACGCTCACAGGCTTCTTTTAGTGGTGTTGACGGCATGTATATACAAAACTCTTCGCCACCAAAGCGGGAAATAATTTCGTCTGGAAAATAAAACTCAATAAGGGCCGCCATGGCTTTTAGCACAATGTCACCTGCGTCATGGCCATGGGTATCGTTTATCGATTTGAAAAAGTCTAGGTCAATAAGGGCGAGAGCGTGATCTTCAGACAGGTTTTGGTGTTGTACAGTAACCATGTAGAAGAAGTGGCGCCTGTTAGGCAAACCTGTTAAATAGTCGGTGTTGGCCACACGACGAATTTCTTCAACGCTCTCAATATATTCCACGTTCTGCATCACGCGACACAAGAATTCTTCATGACAGTAGGGCACTCGTAAGAAGTCATTTGCACCACTTTTAATAAAGTGCGCAGACATTAACATGCCTTTGCCTCCAGCAACGCCCATAATTGCCAACTGCTCTTTCGAAAAGGCTTTTCTTAAACTGGCGACAAAGTGCGTGCCTGTCATATCAGGCAACGTGTTGTCAGTGATAACAAGACGTACGTTTTTGTGTTCAGACAAGCATTGCATAGCGTCTGTAGCCGTTAGGCATTCAAACGCAATAAAATTATGGCGCTGAAGTAATGAAACGGTTTTTGAGCGCAACACCCGATTAGTGCTTACCACGACGACACCAGTAGACTTGTTTTTTCTAATCGGCTAATAAGACGATTGAGGTAGTCGTAGTTCTGCGAATTTTCTTTGGGAATGTAATCGACAACGTCACGTTCTAGGACTTTATCGCGAATAGCGCTATCTAAACTTTCTGTTGTAGCAATGGTGGGAATGAAAGACTCAACCGTAAAGTCGATGGCTTCGCCTTTTGGTGCATCGGGAAGCGAGTATGCAACAATAGCACACAGAAAGGTTTCCGGCATATTTTGCGAAAACCGTGCTTTGCCTTCTGTCAGCGACGTCGCGCCAACGGGGGTAAGGCCTGCCCGGCGTACTAATTTCGCTATAAGTTCAAGGTTGCCTTCACCATTTTCGATGATCAGCACGTGTTGCTGCATACATTTCAACTTAGGTTTAGGCTACCTTGCCTATTAATAATGTTACGCTTTCTCCAGCTTTGCGTAAGCAAGTACCAGCCATTTGCTGCCAAATTCGTCGAAGTTTACTTGAACTCGACCGTGCTCACCACTCCCTTCGTAGTTAAGTACGATCCCTTCGCCAAATTTACGGTGTACAACTCGCTCACCTAAACTAAAGCCCGTTTCTTCAAAACTCGCGTGCGACGTCGCTTGGCTAAAGCGGTTGTGCACGGGCCGCGAAATAGTCGATTTCAGCCTAACCTCTTCAACGCAGTCTGCTGGCATTTCGCGAATAAATCGAGAAGCAGTATGATACTTATCTTGGCCATAGAGTCGACGACTTTCTGCATAAGTAATATACAACTTTTGCATTGCTCTGGTCATACCAACATAGCAAAGTCTGCGTTCCTCTTCCATTCGACCTGGCTCGTCGTTAGTCATTTGGCTAGGGAACATGCCTTCTTCTACACCTGCTAAGAATACCAGTGGAAATTCAAGGCCTTTAGCGGTGTGAATGGTCATCATTTGCACGGCATCCTGGTCTTTATCCGCCTGGGTTTCACCTGCTTCCAGCGACGCATGAGCTAGAAAGGCTGCCAGAGGCGACATTTCTTCGGCTTCTTCAGGCACGATAAAGGTTTTACATGCAGTAACCAATTCTTCCAAGTTTTCTAGACGTGCTTGGGCTTTTTCTCCGCGCTCTGCTTGGTACATGGCGTACAGACCAGATTGGCGAATAGCTTTATCGGCTTGTTGGTCAAGGGGCTCATCTAACGTGGATTGCTCTAGCTCAGTAATTAGCAACACAAAGCTTTGCATAGCGTTTAGCGCGCGGCCTTTGAAGCCACCTTCATTAATGAGCAACTGACACGCCTGCCACATTGAACAGTTGTGCATTCGCGCGGTGTCGCGCACTTGCGATAAGGTTTTCTCACCAATACCGCGACTTGGGGTGTTAACCACGCGTTCAAAAGCAGCGTCATCGTGCGGGTGGCTTACCATGCGCATATAGCCAAGGGCGTCTTTAATTTCTTGGCGCTCGAAGAAGCGCAGGCCGCCGTATATGCGATACGCCAGCCCTTCGTGTAGCAAGGCTTCTTCCAGTACTCGAGACTGGGCGTTGTTTCGATAAAGAATAGCGGTATCAGTAAGGGCGTTGCCTTGATTAAGCCAATCTTTGATTTTCGAAACAATAAAGCGCGCTTCATCTAGCTCGTTGAAACCCGCATATACAGAAATAAGCTCGCCTTGCGCGTCTTCTGTCCAAAGTTCTTTCCCTAAACGGCCCGTATTGTTGTCGATAACCGTGTTCGCCGCTTTAAGAATGTTTCCTGTAGAGCGGTAATTCTGCTCAAGGCGAATAGTAGTAGGCTCGTTGAAGTCTTTCAGGAAGTGCTGAATATTATCTACGTTCGCGCCGCGCCAGCCGTAAATAGACTGATCGTCGTCGCCAACAATCATAATGTTATTATTACCACCACTACACAGCATACGAAGCCATGCATATTGGATATTGTTGGTATCTTGGAATTCGTCTACCAACACTGCACGGAAACGACGTTGATAGTGGACTAGTACTTCTGGGTTTTTAGCCCATAATTCATGTGCGCGTAGCAACAGTTCAGCAAAATCTACTAAGCCTGAACGGTCGCAAGCGTCTTGATATGCCGCATAGACTTCGCGCATGGTCTTTTGAATATGATCGCCGTGGGTTTCAATGTGCTGAGGGCGCAAGCCTTCGTCTTTGTTGCCATTTATGTACCACTGAATTTGACGAGGCGCCCAATGCTTTTCGTCCAGGTTCATGGCCTTCAGAATGCGGCGAATAAGTCGATACTGATCGTCCGAATCAATTATCTGAAAATTCTCAGGCAAGTTGGCTTCTGCATGGTGCGCGCGTAGTAAGCGATGCGCAAGCCCGTGGAAGGTACCAATCCACATATTGTGCAGGCTGCGACCCATCAACGACTCTATTCGGCCGCGCATTTCTTTGGCTGCTTTATTGGTAAAGGTCACTGCCAAAATAGAAAAAGGGGCGATGTTTTCAACTTCCATTAACCACGCAATGCGATGCACTAATACGCGGGTTTTACCACTGCCCGCGCCAGCCAAAACTAGGGCGTTAGATAGTGGGGCTGCTACTGCTTCACGCTGTTTGTCGTTTAGCTCGTCTAGCAGTCGAGATACATCCATAGTGTGGTACCTGTTAGTTGATAGTGTTATACATTCAGCAGCGCGCTATTATGCCACCTGCCTGTTAATTTATACAGTCCAGTTTTTCCCAGTGAAGATAAACTTCAACGGCATTATACGTTCGTGTGCAATCATGATTTTAAGTATTATTTAATGAAAGATACGAGCGCTCTGAACGTTCTATTAAATTAATGGAAGCACTCAGTTAGACGCAGCGAGAGAACAGGATGCTTTAATGATGTATACATGTACGATACGGTTATTAGCTATAACGAATTAATTCGATAAATTGATCGAATTATGCGCTTGGTCGGTATTACATCGGTATTGCATCACATCAAACTCAGGTAAACTTTTACGCGTTCCCTTTTGTCAGCATAGATATGCCCAGCAAGGAACAAGTTAGATTGCTTACTCAATTTTCTTATAGAACACAGCATTTTTATATAACGGGACATGCTCATGACCGCACTTACTACGCCCATCGATTTTTGGTCTACGCTGAAACAAGAAGCGCAAGTTGTTGCTGAAAAAGAGCCTTTGCTGTCTAGCTATGTGCATGCCAGTGTTCTTGCACATCACAACTTTGAATCGTCGCTAAGCTTTATTCTGTCGAACAAAATGGCAGACGACGTTATGCCTGCGCTCGCCATTCGTGAAGTTTTCGATGAAGCTTACTTACTTGAACCTGGCATCAGCGAAGCGGCTATTGCTGACATTCTAGCGATTAAGGCGCGGGATGCGGCGGTCAACGATTACCTTACTCCCTTACTTCACTTTAAAGGTTTTCATGCTGTGCAAGTACACCGCATGGCGCATTACCTTTGGGTTCATGGGCGTCATCAGCTTGCTTTATTCTTACAAAGCCGCAACTCGGCAAGCTTTGGTGTAGATATCCACCCTGCTGCGCGTATAGGTAAAGGCGTCATGTTTGACCATGCAACTGGCATTGTAGTGGGCGAAACTGCAGTGGTTGAAGACAACGTATCTATTTTGCAGAGCGTTACATTAGGTGGTACCGGTAACGAGTCGGGCGACCGCCACCCTAAAATTCGCCAAGGCGTGTTAATTGGCGCTGGCGCCAAGATCCTTGGAAATATTGAGATAGGTGAAGGCTCAAAAGTAGGCGCTGGTAGCGTTGTACTCAATAGTGTTCCAGCTCACGTTACTGTGGTGGGTGTTCCAGCTAAAGTGGTTGGGAGACCGGTTTGTCAAAGCCCATGTGAATCCATGCGCCAAAACGTACTAGAAGATAACTCCCACGTATAAAATTGGGGTCAGAGTACATTTCTGCTTTCGTAATAATGGGGTCAGAGTACATTTTTGTCTTCAGCGTATTTGAGCGATTAAATGTACTCTGACCCCATTATTTGAGGGTTATTGTGTTGCCGCCTTTTTCTTTTGATGCGTAGAGTGCGCGGTCGGCGCGCTGAATGAGCGTCTCGAGTGTATCGCTTTGCTGCATAAGAGTGACGCCGAAGCTCGATGATAATGACACTTCTGAAATAATGATTGCGTTTATACCTTCACGTACCTTTTCCACCAAATTAAGGGCGTTTTGCTCGTTGATATTAGGCAGAAGCAGTACAAATTCGTCGCCGCCGAAACGGGCAAAAACATCCGCTTTACGCACAATATCCTTCGTCACCTGACTTAAGCGGCGCAATGCATTGTCGCCGTCTACATGGCCTAATTCGTCGTTAATACGTTTAAACTTATCTAAATCAAACATAACGAAATAAAGCGAGCTTCCAGATTCACGGCTCTGAGCCATTTCTAGTGCGCTGCGCTGAGCCAAATACTCCCGCGTATAAGCTTGGGTTAAGGTATCCACAAAAACACGGTCTTTGAGCAGAGCATTGTCTGCTTGTAACTGAGGAATGGCTATACCAAACAACGCGTTGGCTGCAATAACGTTGAGTGCAAACTGATACACTTTGACGTAATCCATTAAGGCGAATATATGCACTAGCAAAACAATACATAGGCTGCTTATAGCAAGGCTTATAACATTACGCTTTGTACTTTCAGTACACGCTATCCACATGTGGGTAATGGCGAGAAAAAAGATAGCAAATGCACTGTCACGAGACTGGGTAAGTTTTGCCAATAACATGACGAATAGTATGAGGGCCAAATTGATTGCCACTTTTTTAAAGTAGCTGTGTAAATCGGATGAAGCGCAGTTAGAAAATGCTAAGAGGTCTATTTTAGATGCCGCACTTATTTTTACTAACAAGCCAGCAAAAAGAGGTGCAAGCACTACAACACCAGCCATATCCCCTATCCAAAAGGGCAGCATCGCTTCTTTAATATCCGCCGCTGACATCTGATTAGTGAGAACAAGTGAACCAATGACTAGTTGCGTAGCAACTAACGACGAAATACAGCCGATGATTAAGAACGATACGATTAATTGGGGTGTGGTGACGTCGGGCTTTCTCAATAGATGGCCGAGAACACTGGCTCCTGCATAGTAAGGGAGCATATGTGCAACGCCGAATAACACGCCGCCCCACATCATTTCTACGTTACTTAACGGCAGCAAGTAGTTATGACCATTCCAGACGGTAATCGCAATGGCGGCCACCATAATAGGCACTACCGCGCGCCAACCTAAAACTAAGAAGCATGCAAGGGTGTAGCCTGCCGCAGGAAACCAAACACTGGCGTGTTCAGTGTATTCAACAATGCGTCCAATTTGCCATATGGCAATCCAAGACAAGATAATAAATACATCTTGATACAAGCCAGACAGTGGCTTAAACGGCCAAAAAGAGCGACCTGTCTCGGCATGTTCATGAACATTCGAGGTTGGCTTATCTACCTTGGACGCTTGTTGCGACCTTGACTTCGAGATAGCAGGTTTTTCCATGAGGACACAAAAACTACGACTTCAGTTTTCAGTGTATAACGAGTGAGCGTTAAAATCTATACACCCTAAGTGCGGCTCTCTAGACCTTTAATAATGCGGCTTACTCAAAGGTTCACATCCCGCAAAAGAATGAGTAGTAGAGGTCTGTATTTTCGAGATAAATAGCGCCTAGACAAATTGAATAAGCTCTTCTAATGAATCAAGTTGAACGTGTGGAAGTACTGAAACGGGTTCTAATTTCAACTGCATTGGACGATTACATGCAAACCAAGCCGACTGATAGCCTGCATTAATGGCACCGAAGACGTCTTTAATAATATTATCGCCCACATGTAAAATGTGCGACGGCGTTACCTTTATCAGTGAGGCCGCTTCATCAAACATGTTTTGAGCAGGCTTCATAGGCCGTTCCACACTGGCGTGTAAGATCGCCGTGAAGTAACGGTCTAACCCTACTTTTTGCGCGTTTACATTGCCGTTAGTAATACCAACGAGCGGTAAGTGCTGGCTAAGTTTATCGAGGGTGTGGTGAACATTGCTGGCTAATGCAAAATCGCTTCTTGCGTCATAAAAACAATTAAAGCAGCTGTCTACAGCAGCACGTAATGCAGTGTCTTCTGTAGGGACTATTGATAACTGGTTTGCTGGCGTGCCAGATAGTGCAGCGTTTAAAACAACGCGACGAAGCTGCCCCATATCAGAAGCCAACCGCGCGTCTTTGGCGATAGCCGCACGTTTAAGCTGTAGCCAATCAAGTGATGTTAGCTTAGCCGCATGTTTGTGATGTTCAGCAATATGCGCTTGAAGGGCTTGCTCTGCGCGTCGAATAATAGGTTCATTATTGTAGAGGGTGTCATCAAGGTCGAAGGTCATAGCCTCGACGTTATTGATAGACCTGAAAAACTGCATTGGGAAACCTTCTAGTAGCGTTATTTCTTATGTGCGCGAGGGTGAGCCGCGTCATAAACCTTAGCGAGATGCTGAAAATCCAGATGGGTATAAACTTGTGTTGTTGACAAGTTAGCATGACCTAATAGCTCTTGAACCGCACGCAAATCTCCGCTGGATTCTAATACGTGGGTAGCAAAGGAATGGCGCAGTTTGTGAGGGCTTACTTTTTGTGACAGCGACTGTTCGCTTGCCATTTTATCGAGGCGATTAGCGACTTGTCGATTGGATATGCGGGTTTTGCGCTTACTCACAAAGACCGCACTTTCGTAAGGTGATGCGTAGGCAGGGCGTACCTTTAACCACGCGTTAAGTGCTTTTTG
Organism: Alteromonas macleodii ATCC 27126; assembly: GCF_000172635.2. Taxonomy (NCBI): domain Bacteria; kingdom Pseudomonadati; phylum Pseudomonadota; class Gammaproteobacteria; order Alteromonadales; family Alteromonadaceae; genus Alteromonas; species Alteromonas macleodii. The sequence continues at coordinate 168,312 of NC_018632.1, forward strand.
TGCGTGTCGGCCTAACGGAAGTATTCGCTGTTTACTTCCTTTACCCATGACCTTCACGGTACCGTCCTTTAGACAGTCGGCCAAATTAAGCCCAGTCAGTTCGCTCAAGCGCAGTCCACAGCCATAAAGTAGCTCAAACATAGCCACATCACGTAATTGCATACCTTCATCGTCGTCACTGCTTCGGGGGGAGGCATTAAGAAGCTGCTGCATTTCATCTACGCTTAGTTGCTTAGGCAATGGCTTCCCTTGTTTCGGAGCTTGAATACCCTCTACAGGGTTGCTGAATAGTTGCTGATGATCGATAAGATATTGGCAGAAGGTTCTAAGTGCCGATAGGCGCAATGCTATACTGCGCGGGCTGTGCCCTGACATCTTTGCATCAGCCATTACCCGCTTTATGTCGCTCGGCGTCAGCCCCGACCACTCGTAAAGCCCAAGTAGCTTTGCAACTTCTGTGAGTTGGCGCTGATAATTTTTGATAGTGTGAAGAGATAACCCACGTTCTACCTGTAGATGTAGCAGAAACTTATCTAGCCATTGCTGGCAAGGCTCGCTTATCAATGCGTCCGTAGACACTACACCTAATATCCCATCATTTCAGGCAAGATGATATTAAGCACTTGCTGAAGCTGTTGAAGTAACAAGGTGTCCATATCTGGGGTGAAGTGGCTGGCGTCACTGCTGCTAATACCTAAAATACCGAGTTCACGGTTGTCACCAAGCAGCATTAGCGCTACAGACTCCGCAGGGCTTTCTCCGAAAAGAAGCTGGCGTTCGTGCTGAGATAATCGACCAAAGAAAAAGTTGGTATTTTTAAAACGTTTTTCAGTAAATAAACGTTGCTGTAGTTCGGGGATCGCGTGTGGACCTTTAAAGCTCTTAATGACCGCCGATGACAATTGTAAACGCTCTTGAAGCACATCTTCCAAAGTAAACTGAACTTCGGCAACACTTTCACAGCGCAGAAGCTGCACGTTTAAATCGGTGTAAACGCGATATATTTTTTCGTTTTGTTTAGCGATGCTCACCAGCTGATTGAGTTTGAAATTAAGCTGCCTAACTTTCTTTCGAAGCTGATCGCTTTGAATTTCTACCAGTGAAACACTGCCTTTCTGCTCGTGGGGAAGCTTAATTTTTTCAAGAAGGTCGGGGTGCTCGGCAAAGAACTCAGGGTTTTGTAACAAGAACGCGCGCACATCGGCACTCGACAATTCCGTTGTGTCGTTAAATGGCTCAATCAATTGCGTAGCGTTAGACTGCCCTGATAATTCGCTCATAGATTTATATGTCCGTCGTACACGTGCTCAGCAGGCCCTGTCATTTTTAACACGTTATCTGGGCCAGGCCAGCGTATACGTAAACTGCCTCCGGGTAAGTCCACCCGCACGTCTTTTCCTAATTTACCCTGAATCTGGCCAATTGCAACCGCTGCACAAGCGCCGCTACCACAGGCCAAGGTCTCACCTGAACCTCGTTCAAATACGCGAAGTTTAATATGTGACTCATTGATTATTTGCATAAAGCCAACGTTTACGCCTTCAGGGAAGCGTTCGTGCTTTTCAACAAGCGGACCAATCTCGGCCACATTAGCAGTATCAACGTCGTCGACTTCCATCACGCAATGTGGGTTACCCATCGATGCCGATCCAATGAATAGCGTGCTTTCGCCGACTCGCAATATGTAGGTGTTTTCTTGCTTATTGGCTTTAAGTGGAATATTCGCAGGTTCGAATTCAGGTTTACCCATGTTCACAGTAACCTGACCATCTTTCTCAAGATACAGCACCATTTTTCCAGCTTTGGTGCTTACGACAATTTTGTTGCGATTAATGAGACCTTTTTGCTTAACAAAACGTGCGAAGCAGCGTGCGCCATTGCCACACTGTTCTACTTCCGAACCGTCCGCGTTGAAGATACGATAGTGGAAGTCTTGTTCAGGATCGTAAGGCGGTTCCACCATCAACAGCTGGTCGAAGCCAATGCCGAAGTTTCGGTTAGCCAGTTGCTGAATTTTTTCTTTAGAGAAAAAGACGTTCTGAGTAACGTTATCAATAACCATGAAATCGTTACCCAAACCGTGCATTTTAGAAAATTGAACCTGCATTAAACGCGCATCTATCTTGTTAGTTTGTCTCTAGTTTACGGAAGTTTGTACTCACCTTGCCAGAGATCTTTTTGTTTTTCTCTTTCGCGAACCACAATTGCTTTGTCACCGTCTACCATAATCTCGGCTGGACGACAGCGACTGTTGTAGTTTGACGCCATAACAAAACCATAGGCACCGGCGCTGCGAACTGCAAGTAAGTCTGTTGGTTCAATGGCTAATTCACGATCTTTTCCTATAAAGTCACCAGTTTCACACACTGGGCCTACCACATCGTAGATACGTGGTGTTGCCGTAGTTTCTTCTTTTACAGGAATAATTTTTTGCCATGCTGAGTAAAGTGCAGGGCGTAATAAATCGTTCATTGCAGCGTCGACAATGGCGAAGCTTTTTTCTTCACCTTCTTTAATGAATTCAACTTCGGTAACTAAAATACCAGCGTTTGCTGCAATAGCGCGGCCTGGCTCAAGAATAAGCTTTAGGTTTTCTCGGCCTACCATTTTTTCAGCCATGGCTTGTGCATAGGCTTTAGGATGAGGTGGTTGCTCGTTGTTATAAGTAACGCCAAGACCACCGCCCACATCTAAATGTTCAATGATAATGTTGCGTTCAGCTAATTCATCAATAAGCAGAAGCAAGCGCTCCAAGGCGTCTACAAATGGGCCGATTTCTGTGAGCTGCGAGCCGATATGGCAGTCCATACCAACAACATTTAAATGAGGTAGCGATGCGGCCAATTCATAGGTAGCAAGCGCTCGCTCACGGGCAATACCGAATTTATTTGCCTTCAAGCCTGTAGAAATATAAGGGTGAGTTTTGGCATCCACATCCGGGTTTATGCGCAGTGAAATAGGGGCTTTCGTGCCCATTTCGCCTGCAACCTGGTTAATTCGATGAAGCTCTGGCTCTGATTCTACGTTGAAACACATGATGCCTTGTTGTAGCGCATAGCGAATTTCATCATGCTTTTTACCAACGCCTGAAAATACTACTTTACTTGCATCGCCACCGGCCTCGATTACGCGAGCGAGTTCGCCTGCTGAAACGATATCAAAGCCTGAACCTAATTTGGCTAGAACGCTTAATACACCGATGTTCGAATTCGCTTTTACCGCATAACACACAAGGTGAGGATGCTCACCAATGGCATCATTAAATGCGTGCCAGTGACGCTCTAACGTTGCACGTGAATAGATGTAAACCGGCGTTCCATGCTGGGCTGCAATATCAGAAACAGCCACTTGTTCAGCATGAAGCTGACCTTGGCTGTAGGCGAAATAATCCACTAGTTCAGCTCTCCAGAAGTAGTTACGGGTGAAGTGTTATTGGTGTCAGAGTCGGCGCCGGTTTCTGCATTTTCAGAAGACGCTGGTTCAGCAGACGTGTTTTGTGCAGGCGCGTCAGGAATGTAGAGCGCCCCTTTGTAACCACAGCCACATAATGCTGTGAGTGTTAGCAAGAAAACAACTGACTTTTTAAGCACGAAAAATCCCGCGAAGAATACGACAAATGCCGCTATCATCGCATTGCGGCGTTAAATTGCAAGAGCCAATAATCGTTCTTGTGTTTTATCGCCATATCGAACGTTTTTCCAAAGCGCATCGCACAGGCTTTGCGTATCAGAAAAGTCTTTGTTTTTAAGCCAATCGATAAGAATGTTGGGGTTGTCTGGAAAGGCAATTGCTTCGTTGTCGGGAGCTTCTAGCCACTCTTCAACAATGTCGGTATCAAGTTGAAACAGGGTGTGGCATAAATCCAATTTATTTAATGTAAGCACATTCGATAGTTGCTCAAACTGGCCGTGTAAAGGTTTTATAAGCAGCTTCTTGCCCAGTTGAAGTGCCTCACTCGATAGCTCAAACCCCCCATTGGCGATTACGCCACTGGCGTGCTGTAGGGCTTTTTGAAAGTGCTTCTTAGATGTAGGGTGCCAATGAATATGTCCCACTTCTTTCGCTTCATCGATGTTCGGGTGAAAGCATTCGAAAACCTGATCGCTTAGGGGTTCCAACATTTGTTGAACATCTTCAATATCTTCAAAAGGTAAGTAAACCAGAACGTGACCATTTCCCGAAGACACAATCGGCTTTTCTGCAACGAATGGCGGAATAATCGGTTGATTGAAGTGATACCAGTGCACACCTAGTTGAATCTCTGTTGGTGCAAACACTTTCATTAGCAAGGAGTCGAAAATCGTGTTGCCACTTTTAGGGACGTCGTAGGCAAATGCAGCCTGATGGCTAATCGAAATAGAAGGTAGACCTTGCTGTTTAGCTGCCCACGCCGTAACGGGCTCAAAGTCATTGACTAGCAAATCGTAGTTGCTGGTATCAAAGGCTTTCACGTCTTTTATAAACTGGCTTACATTTGCATCTTTAACGGTCGCCCATTTATCAACCCGGCCTCCTTTGGTGATAAAGCTCAGGCCAGTAAAGGTTCGGTATTCTCCGAATATTTCCATGTCGAAATACTTCTCAGGGGGACGACCAGTAAACACAAAGTCAACGTTAATGTCATCGCGCTGTGCCAGAGCTGCAGCCATTATTCGCGCACGGGCGATGTGTCCGTTACCGGTGCCTTGCACACCATACAGTAATCTCATGCTACCCCAGAATAGAAATGCTCAACGTTGCTATTGTAACGCCTAGAAGCGTCCCTGCGATCACGTCTGACGGGTAATGAACACCCAGTAACACACGTGAAAGACCAATTAACGCGGCCCAGCTGTAAGCCAATACCGCAAACGACGGATAATAATGAGCCACTATGCTCGCCATCAATGTGGCTGCTGCCGTGTGGCCTGAAGGAAGAGAGAATTTATCCGAAGGCGTGACATGTGCTGTTAAATTCATTAGAAAATCGCAAGGGCGAGGGCGCTTGAACATTTTCTTAAGCAGCACATAAATGGGTAATTCCAGCGCATAAGCCATCAGCGCTGTGTAGAGGAAAAGCTCACCGTGTTCAGGCTCAAATGCCCAAAGCAGCGCACCGATAACAAGGTACAGGTAACCATCGCCGGTTTTCGACAGCCAGATAATACTTCTGCAGTCTCTTTTTTGCGTCAGTTTGTACAGGCGATAAAACAAGTCAGTATCGTATTTGGTCAAGGATTTAATCAACATCGCCTTGTCCCCTATCGGTTAATTACTGCACAGGCTAAAGTTCATCTGTGACCAGTGGGTGACGAAAAAAAGAAACTTTTTTGACAGCGAGCTTCGCTTTTACTTTTTCTTTTGTCCTGGCGAACAGATATTGGGAATGGCTGTAAAAGATAAAAAGCTAAGCAAAATATGTGCTCATTTGGGGGAGGGGAGAGCAAGTTTTGATGAGTTTTGAAAAAAGTAGAAAATTCGACGAAAGGCGTTAAATCAAACGTTTGCATTGCCACATTTAATGCTATGCTAGTTTTAGAAGCGTAAGCAGCGCTTTGTTTTCACTTAATTTTAGTCTTCTCAATTTTAGTAAGGCAGAACGATGGAATACAACACATCTGAATTATGCGATTTGTTTGCTGATAGCGTAGACGTGGTAGATCCAATTTTCGCGAGCTTTGGTGGCCGGTATTCTTTCGGTGGTGAAATTACCACAATTAAATGCTTTGAAGACAGAGGCCTTATCGACCGAGTACTTGCTCAGCCCGGTGCTGGAAAAGTACTGCTTATTGATGGCGGTGGTTCTAGCCGTCGTGCACTGTTCGATGCATCCTCTGCTCAAGTTGCAATCGATAACGATTGGGAAGGGGTTGTGATATACGGCAGCGTGCGAGAAGTTGATAGCCTTGCCGAATTAGATATCGGTGTTTTGGCGGTAGCCGCCATTCCAGTAAATGCTGAGTGTGAAAGTATTGGTGAGGTAGACGTGCCCGTTAACTTTGGTGGCGTTACGTTTTTACCAGAAGATCATTTGTATGCTGATAGCACGGGCGTTATTCTCTCTCCTGAACCTCTCGATCTGGACTGAGTGCCATAAATAGCGCGTAATTTTAGGGGCGCACCTGGCGTTTATTAACCGATAAGTTCTGCAAACTCAGTTTAAGCAGGGGCTTTTGGTGCGAGCAATTTATGGGTTATATCCTTTTTGTCTTACCGTTTTTTTGGCTATGTTGGCGTTGCCCTCAAAGGCAGAGACGCTTACTGTCGGATGGCTGAATGATAACGTTAACGAACGTTACTTAATCTCTGACATTGAGCAAGAATTTGCCAAAATAGCGCCTGATATTACGCTCAATGCGGTGGGCGTACATACCGATAAGTATAAGCAGCAAGTTCTCAAATGGCTTAAAACGGGTGAAGGGCCAGACGTACTTTATTGGTATGGCGACGAGCGGCTGCTCGACCTTGTTCGCAGTGGATGGGTGAGCGACATAAGTGACGTTTGGCAAGCACAGCGACTAACAGATGCGTTTAGAGTGTCGGTGTCCTCTCAAGTTAGCCTTAATGGCCGCTTCTACGCTATTCCGGTATCCCATTATCCGTGGTCATTTTTTTATAATGCTGAGCTTTTTGATTCTATGGGACTCGCAGAGCCAAGTACGTGGGACGAATTTCTTCACCTCTGTCAGGCTTTAAAAGAGAAAGGTATTACGCCCATAGCCATTGGGTATGATGCGCCGTGGGTATTAACAAGCTGGTTTGAATTCATTAGTTTACGGCTTTATGGAGAGTCCTTTCACCACGAACTGTTATCAGGCCGTGTCTCATATAAAGATGAGCGAGTCGTGCAGGTTTTTCTTCTGTGGAAAGTACTCATTGATAAGGGCTATTTCATGGATACGGGAGAGAACATGGACTGGTATGATCCCATGCCTTATCTGTACCGAGGCTTGGCAGGCGTTACGTTAATTGGACATTTTCTAAGCTCTCGTATTCCTGAAAGTGCAGAGTCAAAAATTAGGATATTTTCTTTCCCAGAGCTCAGTCCTGGTCAAGAAACCATTGAACTAGCTCCTTTGGATGTGTTTTTTGTTCGGGCTAGTTCTTCGAAGCAAAAAGCAGCGCGACAATTTTTGTCGTTCATGGCGACACACAAGGCCCAGTCGCGATTTAATCTTCACGCAGGGGGATTTTCTCCTTTGGCGGGAAGTGAGCATTTTCCGAATTACTTTAATGATATGGGCGCTAAGCAGTTAAATACGGCAGAAAGCACAAGTCCATATTTCGATAGGGTCGTGCCTCACGAATTCGCAGAACCTGCCATGACACTGTTGAGAGACTTTATGAAATCAGCAGATGTAGGTAGTACGACAGAGGCTCTTGAAGCGCTAAGGTTGGAAGTGTATCAGCTCGATTAACTGCGAGATGCTAATCGAGCTTATCTTTTGACTAGTGCTCTGCTTCGTCAAACACGCTGTTCAAATACATGGCAATTCGAATTCCGGCCATCTGCAAACGCTTTTTTGCAGTAGGCAGGTGGTTGTATAAATAGTCATAGCTCATATTGTTTGCGTCATCAGGATAAATGGTATCGCGAATAGCGGTGCTTTCTTCAATCCACACCATAGGGTCGGTAGTGGCCCAACTGCGAATATCCTTAGCCGTAATAGCTTTTGTTAACCAAGACGTCCACTCCGAATAAGACAGGTCGCGCTGATCTAGCATTTGCGAGTCCCACACGCGATGTAAGTTAGAGTCTTGCCAGAAGAAGCGCACTTTTACATCGTTACCGCCACGATCAGTTCCGTTTCCGGCATGAAGCGGCTGATGAAGGTCGCCAATAATATGCACAATGAACTGAAGGGCCAGACGCTTTTCTTCAATGGTGGCGGTGTCGCTTTTTAACGTTTCAGTAAACTGCTTTAACGCGGTAACCGCATCACCTTGCTTTGGTGCGCCAACTTCTTCGTAGGTCTTTCCTTCAGGTACAGATACATAGTGCCAAGGGCTAGCGGTTTTCTGCCAAAATTCGCTGGGGTCAGAACGCATTTCGTCAGCGTGAGTTGAGGCTTCAGCCAACGAACCGTGTGGTAATAACTCCATTAGTGCAGCTTGTGAAAGAGGGCTAAGATATTGCTCGGCAATAGCGCCAGTCACTCGGTGACCGGTTTGCCCCCATCCGAAAGCGGGTGATGAAATACACAATGTAAATAGCGTGCTCAGCGCAACTGCGCAAATCCTGTTTGCAAACGCGAACATGGTTAATCCTCAGAATGTTTGGAAGACTGGTAGCCCCATCTTGCGACAAGAGACTGCTCAATACCTAGGTGGTCTAGTATGCGCGCCACCACAAAATCTACCAAGTCATCGATAGTTTTAGGATTGTGATAAAAGCCAGGCGCTGCAGGCATAATAGTAGCACCCATTTGCGAAAGCTTGAGCATATTTTCTAGATGAATAGAAGAAAGTGGCATTTCACGGGGCACCAAAATAAGTTGTCCACGCTCTTTTAGAACGACATCAGCTGCGCGCTCAATAAGGTTGTCGCTAGCGCCAATGCTAATGGCAGACAGGGTGCCTGTTGAACACGGGCAAACCACCATTTTTGCGGGGGCCGCTGAGCCTGAAGCTACTGGTGAAAACCACTCTTCTTTGCCAAAAACCTTGATTTGGTCTGGCTTTGCATTGCAATGCTCGGCAAAAAACGCGGCTGCGTCTTCGGGACGCCCGGGGATTTTCACATTCTCTTCAGTGGCAAATACTACTTTTGCTGCTGAAGAGATAAGTACATACACTTGGTAATCGGCGTTAACTAGCGATTTCAATAGTGTAAGCGCATAAGGCGCGCCCGATGCGCCTGTGATAGCAAGCGTGACTTGCTTGTCATGTTTCATTGTATAGCCTCTGTAGATGACAAGCATAATGCGCTTGTCTATCGGGTAACACTTCGTTTTATTCTGTCTATTTACAATTTGGACTTCATTTTCAGAGCGTCGAGTATTCGGCCATGAATGCCTTCAAAACCGCCGTTACTCATTACAAGAATATGATCGCCCGGTTGTGCTACGTTGCAAACGCCTTGAACGATCTTCTCTACATCTCTGAAGCAGTGCGTAGGCGCGTTGCTGTGCGCTACCGAATCGACTAACGACCAGTCCATGCCTTCAGGTTCATAAAGGTAAACCTCATCGGCTTTCTGCCATGAGTTTGCCAGCGTATCTTTGTGCACGCCCATTTTCATCGTATTAGAGCGCGGCTCTAGCACAGCCAGAATACGGGCATTACCCACTTTCTTGCGCAGTCCATCAAGTGTAGTCGCAATTGCAGTAGGGTGGTGTGCAAAGTCGTCATAAAGGGTGATGTTGTTTACTTCACCCTTTACTTCCATGCGACGCTTAACATTCTTAAAAAATGATAAGGCGTCTATGGCATCAGGTAAGGTAACACCTGCATGGTGGGCAGCAGCTATGGCCATTAAAGCATTGTCCACATTGTGTTGACCAACCAAAGCCCAGGTTACCGTTCCAGCTATAACGCCGTTATGTAATACATTGAATTCACTGCCGTCTTTCTTTAACAGTTCCGCATGCCACTCTTTGCCCAACGATTGGCGAGAAGACCAGCAACCTTTCTTGAGCATATCCTCAATTGCGGGCGTATTGTTAGGTGTAAGAATAAGCCCGTTTTCTGGCACCATGCGAACCAAATGGTGGAACTGGGTTTGAATAGCCCCAAGGTCAGCAAAAATATCTGCATGGTCAAACTCAAGGTTGTTAATTACCAAGGTTTTTGGACGATAGTGTACGAACTTAGAACGCTTATCGAAAAATGCGCTGTCGTATTCGTCAGCTTCAATGACAAAAAAGGGGCTTTCACCCACGCGAGCCGATACGCCAAAATTCTCTGGTACGCCGCCAATCAAATAACCGGGATTAAGACCAGCGTGTTCTAAAATCCACGCGACCATACTGCTAGTAGTCGTTTTACCGTGGGTACCTGATAACCCAATGACCCAACGATCTTTTAGTAAGTTATCAAGCAGCCATTGTGGGCCGCTAGTGTAAGGCAGGTTTCGGTTTAACACGTATTCAACGGCGGGGTTACCGCGCGACATCGCGTTACCAATTACTACCATATCTGGCGCTGGATCAAATTGGCTTTCGCAATAACCTTCGGTCAACTCAATGCCTAATGCTTCAAGTTGGGTGCTCATGGGCGGATAAACGTTTTTATCAGACCCTGTTACTTTGTGGCCGAGTGATTTAGCAATAGCGGCGATGCCGCCCATAAAACTTCCACAAATGCCTAAAATATGTACATGCATAGCGCATTCTCAATGAATTATCATGTTATTGGGGTACTGTATCAGAACCCCGTGGCCTATAGATAATTCAATTTTAATCATTCAATAAATGCCTTAAGCCGTTGTAATACGCTAAACACCTATGAATCTATGATGTGCAAACTGGTATGGTGTGTGTATGACATTTTACGGGCGTGTTCCACTTACCCAAGAACACGGTTACAATCTAACCACAGGTTTAAAACCTGTGTGTGCTTCAGACAAACGCCGGTAAGGAAAGCTGAGCGACTGGTAGCACAACACCCTACACACGAAAAAAAGGCTTACATTCAATGAAACGTTTAAATTCCCAATTGCAACAAGACGGTGCACCGCTTGAGTTAATTTTACTCATTCGTACACTGCTAGCGGGCTGTAAAGAAATTTCTTTCCGCGTGAGTCAAGGCGCACTTGCTGGCGTGCTCGGTTCAACCCTTTCAGAAAACGTACAGGGCGAAACACAGAAAAAGCTCGACGTTATCTCTAACCACATTTTAAAAGACACGCTAAGGGAATCTGGCTACGTAAAAGCCATTTCGTCTGAAGAAGAAGATGACGTTGTGCCGTGTAATCCAGACGGTAATTACTTAGTAAGCTTCGATCCGCTAGATGGGTCGTCAAACACTGAAATTAATAGCCTAATTGGTACTATTTTCTCTATTACCCATGCGCCACAGTGGATGAAACCAGATGATCCGTCTGCTTTCTTACAGCCTGGAACGCAGATGGTAGCAGCAGGCTATGTGCTGTATGGCCCGTCTACTATGCTGGCGTTGACGACGGGTCGCGGCACGCACATTTATACGCTTGATAAAACCCACGGTGGTTTCCTGCTTACTCACCCTAATATTCAAGTACCTGAGCAAACCTCAGAGTTTTCGATTAATGCGTCGAACCAGCGTCATTGGGAACCTGCAATGCAGGCATACATTGCCGACCTTCTAGCAGGTAAAGATGGCCCTAGAGGCAAAAACTTTAATATGCGCTGGGTAGCGGCAATGGTGGGTGATATCCATCGTTTGCTTTGTCGCGGTGGCATCTTTATGTATCCATTCGATAACAGGGACCCGTCTAAGCCAGGTAAGTTACGCTTACTTTACGAAGCCAACCCGATGGCATTCTTAATGGAGCAAGCAGGTGGAAAAGCAGAAACTGGCACTGGCCGAATTCTGGAAGTTATGCCTGAAGAAATTCATCAACGTGTACCGTGCATTATCGGCTCTAAAGAAGAAGTTGAGATGTGCTTGAGCTACAACGACAACGCGAAATAGCGAAAAAGCAGCAAAATTTGACGAAAAATAAAGAGATTAGTACGACATGGGTCGTAAAGCGTTTTTATTTTGCTGCTGTCACCGTATACTTAACCCAAAATTTCTTATACATCATTGAAAGGACCAAAGAATGAGCTTAAGTGCTATTTCTGCTGGTAAAAACGTACCAGACGAAGTAAATGTGATCATCGAAATTCCAGCACACGCTGACCCGGTGAAGTACGAAGTAGACAAAGACACAGGTGCACTATTTGTTGACCGTTTCATGGCAACTTGCATGCACTACCCAACTAACTACGGTTACGTGAACAACACGTTGTCTGAAGATGGCGATCCAGTTGACGTTCTAGTAATGACTCCGTTCCCACTACTTGCAGGTTCTGTCATTAAGTGTCGTCCAGTTGGCGTACTAAACATGACTGACGAGTCTGGTAAAGACGCAAAAGTACTAGCGGTACCAGTAGACAAGCTTTCTACTATCTATCGTGACGTTAAAGAAATTGCAGACGTACCTCCGCTTCTTCTTAAGCAAATTGAGCACTTCTTCGAGCACTATAAAGATCTTGAAGAAGGCAAATGGGTGAAGATTGACGGTTGGGCAGACGCTGCCGCTGCAAAAGAAGAAATTACCGCAAGCATCGCGCGTTTCGAAGCAGAATAATTCACGCTGCTTTAAATTGATGATACAAAGGGCTGGTGTAATACCAGCCCTTTTTGTATGTGGCTAAAAAGTAAAGATTGAAAACGACAAGCAAAAGCCGATACAAAAAAGCGAACAAAATACTCAACGATAGAGAGCAGTATGATTCACCATAAATTATCCATGACTTCATTGTTTGCTGTAATAATGATGGTTGTAACTTTCAACTCTTTGGCAGATGAAACTCCTACTGAAGTATACTGGGAAGACCTAGTGCCTGAGGGCTTTAATGAGCTCGCGCCACCTTCAGTTCAACATAATGGCGAGATGAGTCAGCTTCAGCCTGACGCACCCGTTGTCGATACCTTTGATGGCAAACGGGTGAAAATCCCGGGTTTTGTTGTGCCGCTAGAAGGTACGGCAGAGCTAACCACTGAGTTCTTACTTGTTCCATATTTCGGAGCCTGTATTCACGTACCACCGCCGCCGTCTAATCAAATTGTTTACGTAAAATTTGAAGAAGGTGTGCGCATAGATAATATTTACGATGCAATTTGGGTAACCGGCGAACTGTCGACTGACGGTTGGAAAGGCGATATTGCGTCTGTAGGTTACCGCTTGAAAGGCGAAGCCGTAGAAGGGTTTTAAGCATAAAACGTTTAAAAAGGATATCAGGTGTTTACAGGTTTATCAGCGTTTCCCATTACCCCCTTTAAACAAGAAGCTATTGATTACAAAGCGTTTAAAGGGCTTGTTGATAATTTGGCTTCGGCGAATGTAGATTCAATTTGCGCGATAGGCTCTACTGGGCTGTATCCTTATCTAACGCGAGAGGAAAAGTACGACGTAGCAAAGCTCGCCGTTGACCACGCAAATGGCATTCCTGTTATGGCAGGCGTTGGGGCGCTGCGTACCTATGACGTGCTAAAAAACGTTGAAGCTGTGCAGCAAGCAGGTGTTAATGCTGTGCTGTTAGCACCCGTTTCCTATCAAGTGCTTAACGAAGAAGAAGTGTACGGCCTCTATGAGGCAGTGAGTCACGAGGTATCTGTGCCTATCTGCGTTTACGAAAATCCTCGCGTGACTAATTTTACTTTCAGCGATGACTTGTATTGCCGCATAGGAAAACTACCGAATATCGGAGCGATTAAAATACCCGGCACTCCATTTGCCAAGAGCTCAATGGATAATAGTTCGAGCAAGGATATCCCACCCTCTGAAGTAAGCAGTAGCGAAGGCGCTCGTCGATTAGCATCATTACGAGAGATAATGCCTGCACACATTGCTATAGGCGTGAGTGGTGATAGTTTTGGCGCAGCAGGAATGAGTGAAGGTTGTGACCTTTGGCTCTCTGTTATAGGGGGGATATTCCCGCGAACCGTAATGCGCATAATCGACGCCGCTCAGTCTGGTAATGCTGTTGATGCACAGGCTCAGTCACAAGCGTTAAGCGGAATATGGAGCATGTTTGCGCGCAATGGCGGCGGCTTGCGTGTGGTTGCAGCCGCGGCAGAAATGTTGGGCTATTGTGAAACGCCTAGCTTACCTGCACCCTTCTTACCTATCGACAAAAATGAGTACAGCGAGCTAGAGCACATCATCACGAAGTTATCGTTAAGCTAGCCCTGCGTATAAATCTGTTCAGCGCGGTTAAACAGAAGCCAAGACGTTAAAATGTACTTGTCGTTACTTTTTGGAATTTGGCCGCGATGCGTGTGAGTAAAATAGGCTGGCGCAATCACCATTCTGCCTGCTTTGGGCTTAACCGCGCGGCTTTGATAATAAAATTCCGTCTCGCCGCCTTCTTCCACATCATTTAAGTAGTACATAAACAGCAACACGCGGTGCAGCGCATCGTTATGTTGAAGCTGTGGATAGACTTCTGAATGCCAGTACGGGTAGCCACCATTGCCCGCGGTGTAGCGCTGTGCATTTACATCGCCAACCCGAAACAGGTAATTCACCAAATTAGCCAAATTGGGTTTACCCACTTCATCAAAATTTTCACCTGTTACTTTTACCGGTTCACCAGTTTTGGGATGGCGTACGGTCAAGCCTATAGGCCCAACAAGTGCAAAATAGTACTTTTCAATGTAGGAGACCAGCTGCTGCCCAGTGTGCTGCATCACTTGCTGAAATAAGTCTCTAAATTCCGGGTTGCGGCTTATCGATACATCCATGCTGCGCTTTTTATCTAAGTCGACGCCACCACCGGTGCGGCCTTGAGACAAATTAGGGCTGCTTTCAAAGCGTTCCATGAGTTGTTTGCACAGCTCTGGTGGTAACACATCATCAATAACTTCAATTAAATCGCTCATGGATACCTCGTACTGCGCTTTATTACTGAGTTGGTACTTCTTTAAAGTGAGACTGTAGTTCTGATTTCACTTTATCTGGGATAGGCGCAGAGCGCTGTGTTTTATAGTCAAAATGTACCATGGTGGTGATGCCTGTTGAGCACAGCTTATCGTCTTGCCATAACTCTTGAAACACGTCGAACGCACTGTTGCCTAGCCGGCTAACGTAGGTTTTAACCGTCACAGGTTTGCCATAAAAAATTTGAGCTAAAAAATCGACTTTGTAGCTGGCTAAAATTAGCGGCCAATTTTGTAAGTCTAGTTCAGGGGTAAACATTCTGAAAATAGGCTCTCTGGCTGCTTCAAACCAAGCGACTAATGCTGTGTTACTTACATGCTGTAAGGCATCTGTTTCACAAAAACGTACGTCGAATGACGTAACTAATGGTACTGAATGGCTCATATTTTTTAGTAGGGTTCGTTGTTTATTTAGCTTTCACTCTAGCATTATGCCGCAGCTATTTCAGTCATTTATCAAACAGTAATTGATCCGGTTGGAAAACATTTTTAACACCTAACCAAAACATACACATTCAAAAATAAGTTGATTTGTGCAAAATTTTGCGCAAATATTTGCATAAGTGAGTTTGAAGAAAAATCACAAGGTGCCTATTTATGATCAGAAGTCCTCAGTTTGGCGCGATACTGTTGCGTGCTAGCGAGCTTATTGCAACTCAAGGCCAAGAGGTATTTGAAGCGCTTAATATTAGTCTGCCTGCAAATCGTATTTCTCTGGTACTGGCGATTCATACTCAAGGGCCTCTTTCGTCAACTGAGCTAGCAAGTCACATTGGTCTTTCACGTCAACTTATTGAAAGTCGGTTGAAGCAAAGTGTTGCAGACGGCTTTTTTGTTTCTGTGCCCGATGAACGAGACTCGCGAAAGCGCGTGTACGATATTGCGCCTAAAGCAAAGGCCGAGGCGGCGCAGATAGTGACGATAATGCAGGAATTTGAAGACGTATATGATGCCCTTTGGGAAGAAATAGAGGTCAATCTTGAAGCCTCTCTTAAAAGCATGGAGCAGGCGCTAAAAAAACAATCGCTTCTTACGCGCTTAAATGAACAATTTCCTTATCACTCCAATTCATAATAGGGAACATTATGATTTATCGAATTATTTTATTGTTGTCGCTACTTCTTCCACTAAGCAGCTGCGCACAAAGCCAGGGTTTCAATACGAAAGAAAGCTGGCAAGCCTTTGTTCAAACTGTTGAAGATAACTACGCCTACTTAGATACGGCACCTACCGACTGGGAAGCTTTAAAAGCGTACTACCAACCCCTTGCAATAAACGCGACAACGCAAGAGGAGTTTGTCGACGTATTGCAGGTGGTGAAGCAGTTTTTTATCGACCCGCATTTTAACGTATCACCGCTCAACGAAGAGGACTACAGCGTCACGCCAACGGGGTCTGATATTTGGGTGGAAAAGCAAGGCGATGACTTTGTTATAACACGTATTAAAGCGGGCAGTGCTGCTGCCAAAAGCCAGTTAGCCTTAGGTGACATGATTGTAGGTATTGACGGCGAGTCTACAGAAGCCGCAATACAACGCGTTTTTGGAAACACATTGCTTCCGCTTACTGACGCACATAAAACGTGGGCGGTTAATGTGGCTTTAGGTGGGCGTCGCAATCAAGAAAGACACATTGAAGTGGCGTCTGATTTTGATGATGCCAAACGCGTGCAATTAGCAGCTAGTTACGATGCTATTAATCTACTTCGAACAAAAGCTCCTCTGGTAGTTAAGCAGAAAGAGGGAATAGGGTACATCCGCTTTAATAATAATCTAGGTAATTCTGAAACCGTTCGTGCGTTCAAAGAAGCCCTTGAGTCACTTGAATCAACACAAGGGTTAGTGATTGACCTGCGTAATACGCCGAGCGGGGGAAACACTGGCGTGGCTGAGCCTATTTTGGGCCACTTTGTAAATGCCAATACCGCATATCAAGGTTACAAAATTCAAAATGCGGGTAAACCCTACCAAGAAGCAGAGCTACACATGGCCCATGTTACCCCTTCATTACCTTATTACAGTAAGCCAGTAGTGGTACTCGTTGGCCATTGGACCGGCAGTATGGGAGAAGGTATGGCTATTGGCTTTGATGCCATTGGTGCAAAGGCGGTAATCGGCACACCCATGGCTGATTTGCTTGGCGGGATAAATCAATTTCCACTACCTGATTCGACCATAACTTTAGAGCTGGGTTTTGAACGTCTTTACCATGTGAACGGCTCATATCGAGAGGACTTTGTGCCCCAGGCGGTATCTTGGGACGGGCATACAGCCAGTGACTCAGAATTAAATGCTGCAATAGCTCTGTTAAAAGCAATATAGCTCAATTACATACAAAGCTAGAAAGCACTTTCGTATTTACTTACAATCCGCTTCTAACTTTTTGAGCGAACATACTATGACTGCGATTGGGATTGACTACGGTACATCAAATTCTGAGGTTGTGTATTTTGATGGAACGGCCCATCAGCACATCAAACTTGACCCGCTAGATAAGAAGGGCAATAAAATCCGTTCTTCGGTGTTCATCTATTTTGAAGATGAACTGCCGCCGCCTCCCGATGCCATGGTTGAAGCAAAAGTGGCACAATTACAGCGCGTTATCAGTGAGCAAATAGACAAGGCGAAGGACGGCTATTATTCGGCAAAAGATCCAAAAGAACAGGCGATGTACAGCGACCGTATCGACTCGCTGCGCGGCGATTTGCATAATAAGCCTGCGCTACAGCGCAAAGCTATTGCACAGTTGATGCATGCCATGTCGCTAGACGAAATTCCTTTGCTGCGCTTGGTAGAGCACGGTAAGTTTGCGTTTGGTGAAGAAGGGTTTAGACGCTTTCTTAAAATGCCTGATAAAGGCCGACTTATCTACTCACCTAAAAACTTCCTAGGCGCATCGCTAGACGGCGACCAAAAACAAGCGTTCATTGGTATTATTGCTAAGCAACTGGCGTACTTTAAACAGTGCGCAGAGCAGCAGCTAGGCAAGGTTGTTAATAATACGGTTATTGGCCGTCCTGTTAAATTTCACGGCACCCGCGGTGAAGAGGGGAATGCCCAAGCCATTCAAATTATGACTGAAGCGGCGACGAAAGCTGGGTTCTCAGGGGTTAATTTCCTAGATGAACCTATCGCAGCGGCGTACAAAATTGAGCAAACCCTACCAAGAGATACCACCACGTTAATTGTAGATATTGGTGGAGGCACCACGGATATCTGCTGTATTAAGCTTTCTCCTGAGCGCTCAAACCAGCTCGATCGTAAAGGCGACGTTCTGTCGGTAACAGGCAGACGTTTAGGCGGCATGGATTGCGATAAAAGCCTGGTGCTTAAGGCTATTGCTCCTGAAATGGGAATGGGCCTTAAGATGATTAACGGGCTTCCTGTTCCTCCTACGTACTTCTCTGACATGTGTGCGGTTGATAACATTCCTGCTCTTACCCGCTTTTTCTCTGACGATTACGGGTTAGATATTTCGCAAACCATGTCAGTAATAAAAGAGCCTGCCCAGCTAGAACGCTTGCTTATTGTTCAAGAGAACAAGTTGTCTGCCCGCGTGGTGAACTCGGCCCGACTAGCCAAAGAGCTTCTGTCGAGCAAACAGAATATCACCTTGCCGCTGCACTATATCGAAGATGATTTTGACGTAGAGATTTCGCAAGACTCGCTCAAAAAGGCGTTAAAACCTTGGCTTGATAAAGTAAAAGCACTAGTGGTGGAATGCTTAGAAAACAGCAGTGAAAAGCCAGAAGTAGTGATGATCACAGGTGGTATGAGTTTATCGCCAATCGTCGTGGATGCGCTGTATGAAAACCTGCTTACTGGTTTACCACGCTTAGAAAATGATGCGTTCAACTCGGTGTGCGAAGGGTTAGCAATTCAGGCGGCTAAGCACGCTTAACCTTTTCTATTCTTTTTCCGGTATGAAAAACACTAAGCCTTAGCGTAGTAGCCTTTACTACGCTAAGGCTTTTTTGATCAGTGCTTAAGGATATTGTGCTCTTTTAAGTAAATCGCTATGGCCTCAGGCGACTCGAAGGCTTTTAACAGCATTTCTTGTGCACGCGCTTTCACATCGTTATCTTCAGATGATGAAAGTAAGTGGTACCAAGTCTTTACTAAGGCTAATGGTGGCGTTTGAGTCATTGGTTTTCGCTCCAGCAATTCTTACTGCAAAATTCACATAAATCATCGTAACGTATGATTTGCCAAAACAAGCTCTGACCAGCGTAAAAAGTGTGTAAATAGCCGTGAATGCGCACTTCTTACACGCTGCTGTGTAAATTACACAGCAACAAAATAGAAAATAAGTGCGCTTTACGCCAACGTATTTACCTCGTTACTGGCTCAAGCTTGTGTGAGCATGGGTTTAAGGAATCTACCTGTATGTGAAACTTCTTGTTGGGCCACATGCTCAGGTGTTCCTTCTGCAATAATCTGGCCACCTCCGGATCCGCCTTCCGGTCCAAGGTCGACAATCCAGTCTGCGGTTTTAATCACATCTAGGTTATGCTCAATAACCACAACGGTATTACCGTGATCGCGTAGTCTGTGAAGAACGGCTAATAACTGTTTAATATCGTGGAAGTGCAATCCGGTGGTTGGCTCATCCAAAATATAAAGCGTCTGCCCAGTGTCTCTTTTTGACAACTCTTTTGCTAATTTCACGCGCTGTGCTTCACCACCCGATAACGTAGTGGCTGCTTGACCTAGTCGAATATAAGACAAGCCCACGTCCATGAGGGTCTGCAATTTACGTGAAATAGCAGGTATAGCATCGAAGAACTGACGGGCATCCTCCACCGTCATTTCTAGTACTTCGTGAATATTCTTATCTTTGTACTTTATCTCTAGGGTTTCACGGTTGTAGCGTTTGCCCTGACACACGTCACAAGGCACATACACGTCTGGTAAAAAGTGCATTTCCACTTTAATTACACCGTCGCCCTGACACGCCTCACAGCGACCGCCTTTCACGTTAAAACTAAAGCGACCAGGCTTGTAACCCCGTGAACGCGACTCTTGTGTGCCGGCGAACATTTCACGAATAGGTGTGAAAATGCCAGCGTAAGTCGCGGGGTTAGAACGCGGGGTTCTGCCGATAGGGCTTTGGTCAATATCGACCACTTTATCTAGCTGGTCTAATCCTGTCATCGACTTATGCGGCGCCGGTTCAGAAGTAGTCGCCTTGTTTAGCTCGCGCTGCGCTATTTTGTAGAAAGTGTCATTAATCAGCGTTGATTTGCCCGAGCCCGATACACCGGTTACACAGGTCATTACACCGGTAGGTATACGTAAATCAACAGACTTCAAGTTGTTACCGGTTGCGCCTAAAAGCTCTAGCCACTTGTCGTCTTTCACCGGTGTACGTGTTGCAGGGATATCTATTTTCTCTCTGCCAGATAAGTACTTTCCAGTAAGTGAGTGTTCACTGTTTTTAATGTCTTCCAGTAAGCCTTCGGCAATAATCTCACCGCCATGCACACCTGCACCTGGGCCAATATCTACAATGTAATCGGCTTCGCGAATGGCATCCTCGTCGTGCTCTACAACTAGAACAGTGTTACCCAGGTCACGCAAATGCGTAAGCGTACCAAGTAAGCGCTCATTATCCCGTTGGTGAAGTCCGATAGAGGGCTCATCCAGCACGTACATAACGCCCACTAAGCCTGCGCCAATTTGACTTGCCAGTCGAATGCGCTGAGCTTCACCGCCCGATAGGGTATCGGCGCTGCGCGACATAGAAAGATAGTTAAGACCTACGTTTACCAAGAAGCGCAAGCGGTCCATGATTTCTTTCAAAATCTTTTCAGCTATCTGAGCGCGCTGGCCTTCAAGGTTGAGTGTCTCGAAAAAGCCATACGCGTCGGCAATTGACATGTCAGCAATGGCAGGCAGGTTGGTGTCTTGTATAAATACATTACGCGCCTCAACGCGCAGACGGGTGCCGTTACAGCTACTGCAGTGCTGCTGGCTTAAATATTTTGCTAGCTCTTCACGCACCGAGTTTGATTCGGTCTCGCGATAGCGACGCTCCATATTAGGGATAATGCCCTCAAATGGATGCTTGCGCTCCATTACGTCGCCACGCTCGTTTATGTACTTAAACGACAACGACTTGCCTTTAGACCCGTAAAGCACAATGTCTTGGTGCTTTTTATCAAGCTCTTCAAATGGTGCGGTAAGGCTAAATTTATAATGGTCTGCTACTGCCTGTAGCATTTGGAAGTAGTAATAGCTGCGCTTGTCCCATCCGCGAATAGCGCCGCCAGACAAACTTAATTCGGTATTGCCGACCACGCGTGCTGGGTCAAAAAACTGTCTTGTACCTAGCCCGTCACAAGTTGGACATGCACCCGCTGGGTTATTAAATGAAAACAGACGAGGTTCAAGTTCACTAATGCTGTAACCACAGTGTGGACAGGCGAAGTTAGCAGAAAATACAATTTCTTCTGCGTCTTTATCATCCATATCAGCCACCACCGCGTTACCGCCAGCTAGGCTCAGCGCCGTCTCAAATGATTCAGCTAAACGCAGTGCCATGTCGTCACGCACTTTAAAGCGGTCAACCACAACTTCGATGGTGTGCTTTTTGTGTAAATCTAGAGGCGGCGGATCAGATAGGTCACACACTTCACCGTCAATACGGGCACGTATGAAACCTTGAGCTGACAGGTTCTGCAGTGTCTTAACGTGTTCGCCTTTACGCTCTTTAACAATAGGCGCTAGCAGCATTAACTTACTGCCCTCGGGCATGGCTAACACTTTGTCTACCATTTGACTGACCGTTTGCGCATCTAGCGGCACATCGTGGTCAGGGCAGCGTGGCGTACCCACTCGCGCGAACATCAAACGCAGATAGTCGTATATTTCAGTGATGGTACCCACCGTTGAACGGGGGTTATGCGATGTTGATTTCTGTTCAATGGATATTGCTGGTGATAAACCCTCAATATGATCAACATCTGGTTTTTCCATCATAGATAGAAACTGACGAGCATAGGCAGACAAAGACTCAACGTAACGACGCTGGCCTTCTGCATAAAGCGTGTCGAATGCAAGAGACGATTTACCCGAGCCAGAAAGGCCGGTTATCACCACCAGTTTGTCTCGTGGCAGTGTTAAATCGATGTTTTTCAAGTTGTGGGTGCGAGCACCGCGAATTTCGATTTTATCCATTGAAGCCTAAATGAGAGAAAAAGAATCAGTATGCCATAGGTGTCAAGTAAAGTGATATGACATTCAAGTTATACTGTGAGTGGAGTAAGCAGATCACCTTAACGCTCAAGCTTACGATTAGTTCTCGCTTAACGACATTGCAAAGTGGTGATTTTATCCCCATTTTTAAACTCTTATTAAGGCAAATGGGCTAAATCAACCTCGCGAGTGGAAGAAAATGCCAATTGTATTAATCGAATTTAAGGTACGTGGGCAATTATCTATGCGGACTGGTATTATGCTACACTTCGCGACCTTATTCTTGATGCAGCAGAAACAGGTGTTCTCTGCGCGCTTTTATGTTTTTTTGATTTTATTTATTGAGGGAAACAGACGCTTTGAACGCTTTGGAATTACGCGCCGCGCTTGCACTCGCCTCCGTTTACGTATTACGCATGATGGGGTTGTTCATGGTTATGCCCGTGTTGGCTGTAGCCGCAATGGACTACCCAGATTACTCCCCGCTATTGGTAGGGCTTGCAGTGGGTGGATATGGCCTAACCCAGGCTGCGCTGCAAATTCCTATGGGCATGATGTCTGACAAATGGGGGCGTAAACCCGTTATTTTGCTGGGGCTTGCTGTATTTGCTTTAGGAAGCTTTGTAGCAGCAAACGCCGACAGCATGGTTATAATGATTGTTGGGCGTATTCTTCAAGGCGCTGGAGCTATTGCAGGTGCGATAATGGCCCTTGCTACCGATGTCAGCCGGGAAAGTCAGCGAGCCAAAGTGTTAGCTATTATAGGTATTGCCATTGGCTTTTCATTCTATTTAGCCGTTATTTTAGGGCCACTTATTGCGAACAGCTACGGGCTTGCCGGCGTGTTTGGTATTACTGGTATTCTGGCTATTCTTTGCATGCCGCTAGTCAAATGGGTAGTGCCAAACGGCGTGCAGCTTAGTAGCGGTGATACACTCCCGCAAAAAGACCAGCTAAAGCGTTTGGTCTTTTCTTCTCAGTTATGGCGTTTAAATATCAGCGTGATGATTCTACACATGATGATAACGCTGTTGTTTGTTCAACTGCCCGTAACGCTACTGAACTTTGATATGACGTTAGATAGCCATTGGACGGTTTACTTACCCGTTTTAGGCGCGTCAATTGTAGGTCTAATTATAATGATGGGAGCAGCAAGAGGCCGTACGCCTAAATCGCTCCTTGTAACTGGCGTTGTATTAATGGGCGGCGCGTTTTTGGCGCTGAGCCTAGAAGACCATAGCTGGTGGTGGGTTACCGCAGCCGTAGTGCTTTTCTTTACTGGCTTTAACTATTTAGAAGCGAATTTTCCTGCATTGGTGTCGAGTATTGCACCAGCGGGCCAAAAAGGAACGGCTATGGGCCTCTACGCCAGTTTTCAATTTTTCGGTGCGTTTTTGGGCGGTGTAATTTCTGGTTTCGTCACCGATATTTGGTCGCAAGAGTTAGCTTATGGCATTGGTGCCGCTAGCACTCTGCTTTGGCTTTTTATTATTCTTGGTGTTAAAGAAGTGAGCCGGGTTAAGCGTGTGATGATGAATGGAGATTTTGATAGTTCAAATGTTTCCAGCATTGAAGCCGAGCTGCTGTTAGTGCCTGGTGTATTGGAAGTGACATTAAACAGTCAAAATAACGCGGTATACCTGAAAGTTGATCGTG
Source organism: Alteromonas macleodii ATCC 27126 (assembly GCF_000172635.2). NCBI lineage: Bacteria > Pseudomonadati > Pseudomonadota > Gammaproteobacteria > Alteromonadales > Alteromonadaceae > Alteromonas > Alteromonas macleodii. Next base: position 191,771 of record NC_018632.1, read on the forward strand.
ATTTTGATGCGGTAAAAGCGCGAGACGTGTTGTCTGCATAGTTGCTTATCTCATTGCAACCATGAAAGGTTAGCATCACACTATTTTTGAAAAGGAAGCGAAGACCATGATTGACCTAAGCAGCTACAAAGCCATTATTTTTGATATGGATGGCACCTTGGTCGATTCAATGGGGGCGCATATTGATGCGTGGCAGCTTACGTGCGATGCGTTTGGTTATCCCTTCGACCGAGACTACCAATACAGTTTAGGTGGTGTTCCTACCTTTGAAACCTTACATCTTATGAATGCAAAGTATGGAAAAAGCCACGATCCAGCAGAGGTTGCTCTATATAAAAAACAGGCGTTTGAAGGGCTAGACCATGTGCCAAGGCTTATCCAAGATACCCTGGACGTGTTTAACCATTATAAGGGAAGCATGCCCATTGCAGTGGGGACAGGTTCAGATAGGCAGCACGCGCAAATGGTGTTAAATGAACACGGCCTGCTAGCCCAATTATCTGCGCTGGTTACAGCCGATGACGTCACTCAAGGTAAACCTCACCCTGAAACCTTTGTGCGTGCGGCAGAATTAATGGGTGTAGCACCACAGCATTGTGTGGTGTTTGAAGATACCGACATGGGACGAAAAGCGGCGATTGACGGTGGCATGGCGTGCTTTATGGTCGACAATACGCGGCTTATCTACTGAATCTTACCCTGATTGAAAGTTCGAGCTTAGGGCTTACGCTCACTCAATCGCGTTCACTTTATAGTTTCTTGGGCTTATACCGCCTCTAGTTCGCTTAGCGCATTTCCGCAGTTGTGTAACAGTGAAGACTTTATACGTTTGGTGGCATCATCAATGGCGGTTTTCATTGCATCGATAGCAATCTGATTGCTCTCTTTTTCACTGACACTGGCGTTCACATTCATGCTTTGCCCTCTGAAGGTAGTGGCGGGTGAATACTCATCGGCATAGTCAGGTTTGTACTTAACATTGAGCACCACGGTGGCAACCATATTACTGCCTAAGCTTTTTATAAACGCGCGGTTTAGTACTACTTTCACGCTGTTGGCTGCTTCAATATCTGGGCTGACATTCATCGCTTCTAAGCTTTGCTGTAACAGTGAATAGAGCGTGTCTTCTGTTACATTACTGCTTCCAACGAGCAAGTCTTTACTCGACCGTATGTCGATTAGTTCTGCCAAGTTAATTGGACAAGCTTTCGCTTTAGACATGGTTAGTTGATAGTCTTTTCTCTGCGACGCAGGAATTAATGATGAGTCAAGCTCGGGTGGCGTAGACTCGCAGGCAATAAGCAAGGGTAGGGCACAGCAGGCAACAATAAGTCGAGCTGGTGATGTAGCGTAAGACATGGAAAATGTTCTACTTTTCATTAAATTATTTTTGTTTTATGCAGATAAATTATGCAAGTAATATTGTCTTTAGTATAAGAAAGTTTGTATCGCTAAGAAACAGAACAACTGTTGCAAACTGTTACAGCTTGTTTAGCATAGGTGTGGGACTGTTGATTTTGCTGAGCGAGTTTTTGATCAGCGACACAACCATTACACCTATGTAACCTGAATAAAAATTTCGCCATAACCATTCAACACGGACAGTTCTTTAATGATGAGCTTAAAAAACGCGGTAATTAGTGTAGTTGCAAGTGTGTCACTTATTGGGTGCGCAATTAACGTGTCCCCTTCGGCCTTCTTTTATCAAGACACTCAGCAAAAGCCCCTTGATACTACGAAGCTACACGCGGCAATTCAAAAAGACAAAACCTCAGCGGGCATAACCCGTGTTGAAGTTAAAAATGACGCTGGGTTAACTTTGAGAGGCGTTGCTGTTTCTTACCCTGACCCTATTGTTAACATTGTTTTCTTTGCAGACAATCGTATGCCTGTAAGCGAAAACAACAGCGTTATTCATAGACTGGGTAAGTTGCCCGCTAATATATTGTGGCTCGATTATCAGGGAGTAGGAGCCAGTGATAAAGCGAAGGACTTAAGTATTAACGCTATTAAACAAGATGCGTTAACCCAGTTTGACTATGTAGCAAGTGCGTTTGACGCCTCAATTCCCACTATCGTTCACGGCCGAGGTATAGGCAGCTATTTCGCAAGCTATGTTGCTGCAAATAGAAAGATAGACGCTTTAGTATTAGACGGCGCTTTCAATAATATCTCTGATTTAATTGCCAACATGGTGCCAGGCTTCTCTAATTCATTCACAAACATGAAGCTTCACGATGAAGTTCATAGTATGCAAATAGCCCCAATCTTGCGTCACTATGAGGGACCGCTATGGCTGGTGGTGGGTGAGGAAGACAAAATAACGCCTTACCCGATTAGTCAGCAGCTATTAGAAGATGCATCAAGTAGCGAAAAGTATATTTCGGTCATTCCTGGTGCGACGCACAACGCAACGCTAAAAAGTGACTATGCCATACAAGAGTACAAGCAGTTTTTAGCAAGATTCACTCAGTAACAGAAACCTTACTCGTTGTGGATAAGTAGTGGAAAACCTTGTTGGTAAGTCTGTTAATAGCCATATAGAACAACAGATCACGATCTTTTCATCACTTTCTGGTCGGATCACGAAATGTCAGTTAAATCAAGCGCTGTAGAGCAACTGTGCTCGATCTTAATCTTTTTTGATCGTAAAGCTGTGCAGGATCAGGCAATTTTGCTCTTTGGGGATAAAAGTTCGAGGCAAAACGATCAAGCGGGTATTTTTGTCAATAGTTTCGTGTCATGAAATTTTTAGAACACAGTTGCTCAACTATACATCGAATTACGATTAATCATCCATCAAACTGGCTTGTAAGTGATTAAATAAAATACCCGCCATAGGCGGGTATTTTTTTGGTCTATTAATTTCTGAAAGGAAAACGAACAGCTAAACCCTAACCATTGAATCTCGTTTTACTACTGTAGGAGTATATTTAAAGGTAAGCCCATCTTCTGGTTTGCTTCCCGATGCATACTTCAATGCAAGTTCCGCCGCTTTTGCTGCCATCATTTCTACTGGATAACGCAGAGTCGTTAATTTAGGACGACAGTACTTTGCTAACAGCACATCATCGTACCCCATCACAGAAACTTGTTCTGGAACTGAAATACCATGGTCCTGCAGCATGGTCATAGCACCAGATGCCATAGCATCGTTATAAGCCAAAACAGCAGTGAATTTTGCACCAGTAGCAAGCAAGTTTTGCATTGCCAGTTCACCACCTTCCTGATCGGGCGTAGCATACTCAATCATGCTTTCAGGCAAGCTTAAATTCGCATTGTTAACTGCGTTTCTAATCCCTTCGAGGCGATGATTAGGATCGTCTATGCGATACTGACTGCTTATCACCGCGACATGTTCATGGCCTTGGTTGATGGCATATTCCGCCATAAGGCGACCACCGGTTACGTTATCAAGCCATACACAACGATTTGCTATCTCTGGTATATAGCGGTTAATTAATACAAAGCCTGGAACTTGGTTTGCAAAACCGATCAAGGTCTCGTCATCAAGTGCTTTGCTGTGCACTACCATGGCTTCTACTCGATGCTCTAGCAGTGTTTCAATAGCGCGAAGTTCAGTCTCTTTTTCAATAGAGCCGGCACTTAATAAAATTTGAACGTTATTTTTGCGGGTAATGGACTCCACACCGTGGGCTAACATAGCGAAAAATGGGTCGTGGAGCTCAGCAATGACAACGCCTAAAGATGCGCTACGTTTGGTTACAAGTGCCCGCGCATTAGCGTTGGGACGATAACCCATTTCTTCCATGATTTTTTTGACACGCTTGCGAGTATCATTGCCCACTTTAGGACCATTATTAATAACTCTTGATACGGTCGCTAATGAAACGCCAGCGGCTTGGGCGATATCTTTTATTGTTGCCATTTTCTTTCAAACTTCGTTTTATTGCGTGGAGTGTCGATTGACCTGATTGCCATAGCGTACATTATATTTACAAAAAAAGATAAAATTCTAACGCTTAGCTTGTGGTGTCTTTTACGGGGCTGAGATGCATTAGAGAGATAAAGAGCGTTAGATTACCTAAGTGGTTTTACCTTCTATGATTGTTAATCAAACCGCTGTAAAAAAGAATGGAAAACGTATAACCTCCTAGACATTCTGAAAGATTGCATTATTCATTAATGTATAAAAAATGTGTGGTAGGTTGGAAAGCGTCAGTTTACTAAGCACGTCTTAAGGTAAAAATTTTGTTATGAAAATAAATGTATCTGCATTTGGTGAAGTAGAAGGCGAAGTCATAAACGCCTTTACGTTAACTAACGACAACGGCATGTCAGTTACCTTGCTTAACTACGGTGGAATTGTTAAAGAAATTCACTTCCCGAATGCAGAAGGTGAATCGGTAAGTTGTGTCCAAACTTTCGAGACTCTACAAGACTATATAGATGACCCGAGCTATCGCGGTGCGATCGTAGGACGCTACGCAAACCGAATTGGACATGGCTCGTTTGCGTTAAATGGAACAGAGTACACCTTAGATAAAAATGGCGGTGAACATAATCTACACGGCGGCCTAGCTGGGTTTCATAAGAAGGTTTGGGCGGCAAGCGTCCAAGAGACGACAGACAGTGTGGCTGTAACATTTACCTTAACTAGTCCCGATGGGGAAGGTGGCTTTCCCGGTACTGTTAATGTAGAGGCATGCTATTCCCTTGATCAAAACAATGAGTTATCTCTTGTGATCACCGCAAACACAGACAAAGAAACCCCGCTTAGTTTCACGCAGCATGCTTACTTCACGTTGAGCAACGACCCGCAAGTGGGTAATACATTGCTACATATAGATGCTGACAAAGTCACGGACGCAGATAGCACCTTGCTGCCAACTGGAAAACTGGTCGAAGTTGCCAATACTCCCTTTGATTTCACGAAACCTACAGCAATAAAAGAAAGGGCAGAGCAATCTAATTCCCATCCATTATTTGATAGGGTGGGAGGCTACGACCACAACTATGTACTCCGTGATACGCCTGAGCATACCCCACAAGCAACCGTAAAGGCACTTGATACTGGTATTGCTATGTCGTTATTTACTAACTTGCCGGGTTTGCAGTTTTATACTGGCGGGTTGAAAACCGACGATCAGCTTGGTGCCTTGTGCTTAGAACCACAGCATTTCCCGGATGCACCCAATAAGCCCGAGTTTCCAAACTGTTTCGTAAAAGCCGGGGAAACCTTCAAAGCAAGTATGCGATACAAGTTCAGCGCATAGAAATCGTTATGTAGTGACAAAAGAAAATTATTTGTTATCAATTTAACAATTAATTTTCTTTGTTACGCAATTGATAAACGTAGAAGCTTGCTATATCATTATCAGGGTAAACGTTTAACCCTATTTGATGTTGCGCATTAGAGCGTAGCAGGCTAATTCAGAGAGAGTGATTATGGGAACCCCTTTCGACCCTACCAACGATCCACATCGCCGTTACAACCCTTTGTTGGGTGAGTGGGTGTTAGTGTCGCCTCACAGAGCGAAGCGCCCTTGGCAGGGAGCCTCAGAAGAGCCAAACAACGAACAAAAGCCATCTTACGACTCTACGTGTTATTTATGTCCAACAAACACCCGCGTGAATGGTGAAGTTAACCCTGATTACAAAGGTACGTTTGTTTTTCAAAACGATTTTGCTGCCCTTAAGCAAGATACAGAACAAGCCAGTGAGAAAAAGGGGCTGTTTCAGTTCGAAACTGAGCAAGGCTGCAGTCGTGTTATTTGTTTTTCCCCTGATCACAGCAAAACGTTACCTGAGCTTTCCGATGAAGAACGCGTAGACGTAGTCAACACGTGGAAAGCACAAACCGCTGAACTTGGTGAAACCTATCGCTGGGTACAAGTTTTTGAAAACAAAGGCTCAATGATGGGGTGTTCAAATCCTCACCCTCATGGTCAAGTATGGGCGCAGCAGCATGTGCCTACCGACCCAGCGAAAAAAGTCGTGCAGCTACAGCAATACTTTGGTGATAACGGCACGCCTATGCTGTTGGACTATGCCGAACAAGAAGTAGCGAAGCAAGAGCGAGTCGTGTGTCAAAATGATGATTGGGTTGTAGTTGTACCATACTGGGCCGCTTGGCCTTTTGAGACGCTACTGTTACCCAGATTTGACGTGCAATCTATGCACATGCTCTCGGATTCTCAGTCGCTATCTCTTGCTAAGATCATTGGCGAAATTACAGCGAAGTACGACAACTTATTTGAAACGTCTTTCCCATACTCTATGGGATGGCACAGTGCCCCATTTGATAGTGAAGCGCACCCTGAATGGACGCTACATGCGCATTTCTTCCCACCACTTCTGCGCTCAGCAAGTGTACGCAAGTTTATGGTTGGGTACGAAATGATGGCAGAGGCACAGCGAGATTTGACCCCTGAACAAGCGGCAGACAGATTAAAAGCACTATCCACAGTGCACTATAAGAAACGTGAGAATGCGAATGGATAATCAAGTACTTTCTTCTAATTTTGAAACGCATTACGGCGAGGCGCCAGCGTTAATCGCACATGCGCCGGGTCGAGTGAACATTATTGGTGAGCACACCGATTATAACGAAGGGTTCGTATTTCCGGCTGCAATCAACTTTGGAACGTGGGTTGCGGCAACAAAGCGCGCAGATAACGACATCGTGGTTACCGCGATGGACTACGAAAATCAGCAAAACCAGTTCTCGTTGTCAGACATTAACTATGACGAAGAACAAGGATGGGCAAACTATGTTCGCGGCGTAGTGAAAGTACTTAAAGAGGCCATTCCAGATTTTGGCGGCGCTAACTTATTGGTTACGGGCAATGTGCCACAAGGCGCTGGGTTAAGCTCTTCGGCATCTTTTGAAGTGGCTATATTAAAAGCGTTAAGCGCGCTGTATGAGTTGCCCCTCGATGGCGTACAGGCTGCACTGTTAGGGCAGAAAGCCGAGAATACGTTCGTAGGCTGCTCATGCGGAATTATGGATCAGTTAATCTCTGCTATGGGTAATGAAGGCATGGCAATGCTGCTTGATTGCCAGTCGCTAGCCATTGAGCATTCACCACTACCAGACTCGCATCAAATCGTTATCATCAATTCGAATGTTAAACGTGGTTTGGTTGACAGTGAATACAACTTGCGTCGTCAGCAGTGTGAACAAGGCGCGTCGTTATTGGGTGTGTCATCGTTACGCGAAGCAACTATGGAAATGCTAGAAGGCGCTAAAGCACATATGCCAGAGGTGGTTTATCGCCGCGCGAAGCATATTGTTACCGAAAACGCTAGAACACTGGCAGCAAGCCAAGCCTTAAAAGCTGGCGACATCGAAACGGTTAGTGAAGCCATGGCGCAATCTCACATCTCCATGCGTGATGACTTTGAAATTACCGTTCGCCCAATCGATTACTTGGTTGAGATCATTGGTGAAGTGCTGGGTAAATCGGGTGGTGTTCGCATGACTGGCGGTGGATTCGGCGGCTGCGTAGTGGCCCTTGTACCTACCGACAAAGTTGAAGCGGTGAAGCAAGTCGTGGCCGACAAGTACTCTGATGAAACAGGGTACAGTGCTGATATTTATGTGTGTACGGCTACACAGGGCGCGTTCGCCTAATTATCGATTTAAATACAGCCTTTATGCACAAACCTCTCCCCTTTCTAAACAATCCTATTCTTTAGAATTGTTTGTGTCCCTTAAGCCGCATCCATTGGTTGCGGCTTTTTTTTTACAAAAAGTGCACATTTCTAGTTAAAAAAAGTAAACAAAGTGTGATACTAATACTACCCGCAATAACGCGATAAGTTTAACGGTGAGTTTTTCACCCATTTATGATTTATTGTGCTTTGCGAAACGCGTTTTAATAACGTGACACTGGTGTGGCAACAACCAATATAATAATAAAAACAATTTTTCACCTGTGTACCCTGCATAACAATCGCCGCACCCAAAATAAGAACTTTGGGAAAAACTATGAAATTAGCATCAATAGATATCACGTTGTTCGTGGTATACGTCGTCGCGCTTGTCGGAATTGCGTGGTGGGTTTCTCGCGAAAAGCAGGGTCATCAAAAAGACACAAATGATTACTTTCTAGCGGGCTCAAGCTTGCCATGGTGGGCAATTGGCGCATCACTCATCGCTGCCAATATTTCTGCCGAACAAATCATCGGCATGTCGGGGTCAGGTTACCAGTTGGGGCTTGCCATTGCGTCTTATGAGTGGATGGCCGCCATTACGCTGCTTATTGTCGGCAAGTTCTTCTTACCTATCTTTCTTAAGCATAAAATTTACACCATGCCTCAATTTCTTGAGCAGCGATATGATCATCGCGTGCGCAAGGTAATGGCAATATTCTGGCTAGGTGTTTATGTTTTTGTAAACCTAACGGCTGTGCTGTGGTTAGGTGCATTGGCCATCAATACCATCGCGGGTGTTGATATGGTTTACGGCATGATGTTCTTAGGTCTTTTCTCGTTAACCTATTCACTTTACGGCGGCTTGAAAGCGGTAGCACTCACCGACATTATTCAAGTCGTGTTGTTGGTTATTGGTGGCTTGTTCCTGTCGTATACGGCGTTAAACCTAATCAGCGACGGCAATGGTGCCATCCAAGGTTTTGTTGACCTTACTAACAAGCTCCCTGAGAAATTCGACATGATTTTGTCAGAAGACAACCCGCACTATATGGACTTGCCGGGCATTTCTGTATTGATTGGCGGTATGTGGATCATGAACCTGTCGTATTGGGGCTTTAACCAGTACATCATTCAGCGCACGTTGGCGGCAAAGAGCGTTCAAGAAGCGCAAAAAGGTATTGCGTTTGCGGCTTTCCTAAAACTGCTAATGCCGCTAATTGTGGTATTGCCAGGGATTGCAGCAGTGCTAATTGTGCCAGACTTAGCTAAACCGGACCAAGCATACCCAAGCCTAATGACGCTGATGCCTGTTGGCCTTAAAGGTATTATCTTCGCAGCCTTGGTGGCGGCGATTGTGTCCTCGCTAGCGTCGATGACAAATAGCGTTTCTACTATTTTTACCATGGACCTTTATAAAGATAAGCGTCCAAACGAGTCGCAGCAGCATTATGTGAAAGTGGGTCGTATCGTAAGCTTGGTCGCGCTTATCATTGCTATGGTGGTGGCCAAGCCGCTGTTGGGTAATTTTGATCAAGCATTCCAGTATATCCAGGAATTCACGGGCTTCTTTACACCAGGTATCTGCGCATTGTTCGTTTTAGGTATGTTCTGGAAGAAAACCACAGCAAACGGTGGTCTGTTGGCCGCATTAGGCTCATTTGTTTTAAGCATTGCGTTTAGACAGTTCTGGCCTGAACTGCCGTTTATTGACCGTGTTGGACTTGTCTTCCTGCTTTGTATTGCTTTAGCTGTGGTTGTTTCTTTGCTAGAGAAAAAAGGTGTCAGTGAAAACGCTGTCGACCTAAACGAAGTGCAGTTCAAAACCACAAGCGGATTTAATGTAGCATCTATCGCTGTAGTTATCCTTACAGCGGCGTTTTACATTACGTGGTGGTAGCAGACAAAGAAGGGCGTTTTTAATCGCAACGCCCTTGCTAAAATTAGCTAAAAACAACGCGAAAGTTCAGAAGACGCTGACAATAAATTTTGTTAAGTTCTAGAACGTGTTGCAGTTAGTAACGTAAACCTGTGGCGAAAAACTTCAATTTTCCCTCATAAAATACGGTATACTAACCGGCTAATATTCGATGAACTTTCGCGCTTGCTGATGTCTTACTAAGAAGAGTTATACAGCAAGCCACTAAAAACGTTACAGGAGACATCAATGGCAACGAAAGGCGTTAATAAGGTTATTCTTGTTGGAAACCTTGGCAATGATCCTGAAGTTAGATACATGCCTAACGGAAACGCCGTTGCGAACTTAAGCCTAGCAACTAGCGAAAGCTGGAAAGACCAACAGGGTCAGGTTCAAGAGCGCACTGAGTGGCACCGCCTTACAATGTACCGTCGCTTAGCAGAAATTGCCGGAGAGTACCTGAAAAAGGGCTCGCAAATTTATGTTGAAGGTAAATTGCAGACGCGTAAGTGGCAAGATCAACAAGGCCAAGATAAATACACCACTGAAATTATCGTAGACCAAATGCAAATGCTTGGCGGTCGCGGCGGTGAAGGCGGTGGCGGTAACGGTGGTTACCAACGTCCTCAGAACAACCAAGGTGGTTACAACCAGGCGCCAGCACAAGGCGGTTATAACCAAGCGCCACAGCAAGGTGGTGGCCAGCAGGGCGGCTACAACTCAAACCAAGGTGGCGGCTACAATCAAGCGCCTCAAGGTGGCAATCAAGGTCAGCCAAAGAACCCACCAATGGCTGAGCCAGATTTTGACTTCGACGATGACATTCCGTTTTAAGAAAAAACTGTTCACGTGTTGAAAATCATCTAAGAGCCGCTTTAATAGCGGCTCTTTTTTGAGCTAAGTTCGCCCAATTATGAGATTGGTGCCCGCCATTCTTCCCCCGATTACCTTAAAATAATTTCATCATATTCCCATTGTTGTTTTCCCATAAACGCGATGAGTGAGCTTTAAGAATTACGTGTAAAAGGTTGAGTTTTTGCAGTGTCAGTAGTAGTAACCTTGGTGGCTTTTGTTTTGTTGTGTCTTAAAAGCAGCGTGTTGTTTGCGCAAACAGGCGGCGAGTGTGAAGAGGAAAGCTGCGCCTCCAAAAAGCCTACAGTAGTATGGTTGCGCCCACCCGAGCTTGGAATCGAAGGCAGTGGTGTCAGTATCACTTCAGGGCCGATCTATGACGTCATGGCGTACCTCTCTACACACCTGCATAACTACGAACACCAATTTGAAGCTTATCCGGTTAAACGTGCATGGTCGTTGGTACAGCATCAACAATCCGCACAAAAAGTGTATTGTTTTTATGGCGCCGCTTACCAAGAAGAACGCGCTGAGTGGGGATATTACTCCCAGCCAACCTCTATAAACTTACCGCTACTCATTGTTGCAAGAAAAGCGCCTCAGCCTTCATTGAAAAATGAATTAGATACCGCGCAGTCTCAGCCAACGCAGGGATATTTTGAGTCCATTTCTTTACGCGCTCTGCTTCAGCAAAATTTGAGAACGGTACTCTACAACGATGTGAATAACGTATACGCCGATACTGTTGAGCAATGGGCTACAAAAAACAATGTGGTTCGTTTAAATGGGTTAGGCAAAGACTTAGGCATGCACACCATAGCCCTACTGGAAAGTGGAAGAATAGACTTTGGCTATGTAGGGCACCGCGAGCTTTCAGCATTACCAGAAGAAGAACTCGATGCGCTTAATGTTTATCAAATCAGTGAACTGTCACAGCAGCTAAGAGGAACAAAGCGCTTACTGTGTTCTAAGAGTGAGCTAGGACAAGCGGTAACGAGTGATCTAGACAGCGCGCTAACTCACATTACATCCACGCCTATGAAAAGCCAAACCTTAAGAGACATTAACTTTGTGGCAGATGGATACCCTTTATTTCTTAAACCGCTTTTTGATGAAAGGTGGAAGCAATACCTTTCAAATTAAAGGCTTTCAAGGTGTTACGTTTTACCATTACTTTCATGACAATTCATGCTTAAAGCGCCCTGTTTTATTACCGCCCCTTATTCTTCTTAATCAACAATAATAATAGTGTTTGGCTTGTGCGATACCCGTGACGAGGTATTATGAATTTGCCTGTTAATAACGAGAAAATTACCCAAATTATGAAAACGTTATCCCTACTTTTTGGCGGTGCTGTTCTGGCTTCAGCGACCGCGGCCATATCTCCTTCGGTATCAGCTGCTCAAACGCTTTATAAGCCGTTTCCAGCCGACGTAATGCCATCGTTAAGTGACAAAGGTAACTATGATGTTGGCGTAAAGACAATCGAAGCGGCTTATCCTGTTAAAGTAAAAGACATTGCTGGTAATGAAGTCGAGCGATCACTTACTTTGGAGGTTTGGTATCCTGCAGCAAGCTCGGCTCAAAAGGCCACGTACATTAATGAAACAAGAAGTGGTCAGGTGTTTGAGGTACAAGCTGATGCAAGCCGTGATGCGCCTATAGCCGCTGCTGACACTGATTTTCCGGTAATAGTTATCTCTCATGGTTATACCGGTTACCGCACCCTTATGTTTTATTTAGGCGAACACCTTGCGTCTCACGGTTATGTAGTAGCGGCAATCGACCACACAGATTCCACAAACAAAGATGTTAATTTTGCAGAAAATCCGTATTCAGGTTTTCCAAGTACGTTATTAAATCGTTCACGAGACCAAGTTCTTACATTGAACAGCATCAGCGAAAATACCTTTTTTAAAGAGAGTGTGGATGCAAGCAAAGCGGGAGTGATTGGCTATTCAATGGGGGGCTACGGCGCAGTTAGCACGGTAGGAGGATGCTATGCTTTTAACGACCAAACCGCCGCAACCTTCACTGGTACACAAGATCCTAAAACGGCGGCGTTAATTAAAGAAGCGCTTAACACCTGCGCAGGTGGCAAGGCCAGTAGCGAAGAAGCATTACCAGCCTGGAAAGCGGCGCTAGCACTTGCGCCATGGGGCGGGCAACATCAGCTATTTGATGTGCAATCGCTAAACAATATTAAAGTTCCTGTTCTTTATGTTGCTGGGGATAACGACGATATTTCTGGCTACGACGGTATAAAGTGGTTATTCGATAATACCGGCAGTAAAGAATCTAAGTTACTAACCATCAAGAATGCACGCCACAATGTTGCACCTCACCCTGCACCTAAAGAAGCTTATGGCAGTGAATTTGATTTGGGAAGTTACATTGAGCCAGCATGGGAAGTGCAAAAGCTTAATGCCATTAACGAGCATTTTGCGCTTGCGCTTATGAACTGCCATGTGAAAGGTTTAAAAGATGATTGTGAATACCTGAACGTGAGTGGCAGTAGTGCCCAAGTACCCGTAGATGGCAAAAAGCCAGAGCCTTGGAAAGGGTTTGACGATCGCTGGGCGTTAGGCTTGGAGATGCAAAGCAAGTAAGCACCACAAAAAAGCGAGCAGCGGCGTAACACCGCTTAGCTCGCTTTAGCTTCTAGCTTTCGAGTCGAGTCTTCAGCTCTATACCGCTTTAACGGTATAAATTAGTGCAGTTTGCGGGAACAATACCGGCAGCTGCATGCCGTATTTCATCAATACTTCACCTGAGAATACTTGGCCATCAGTTTGTTGCAAAATAGACGGGGTGTATTCTTTTAGCTTTTCAGGCCATACACGCTCAATGGTGTATTGTTTATTAGCATCAAGACCTGCAAAGTAGAAGCGGTTTGGCGTAGTGCGAACAGTTTCCAAAACGCTGTTATATGCAAAAATACCTTCTTGCTTGTCTTTAGATACATAACCAAATTTTACGTTCATGCCGTCATCGTCCATGCGGAATAGATCGCCGCCGTGGGTGATATGACGATACTTTTTGTAAAGTGAAATAGCATCAGTAAGCACGCTTTGCTCGTGGTCAGTAAGTTCACGTGGGTCCATCTCTATACCCATATGGCCAAACAAGGCTACTGCCGAACGAATCTCAATAGGTAAGTGTCTACCCGTTATATGGCAGTCGCGCGGGCCAACGTGTGCGCCCATTACTTCAGCCGGGAAGAAATAAGAACAACCACGCTGAATATACAAACGGTCTAGTGCGTCGTTAGAATCCGACGTCCAGAAACGATCTGTGTGTGGCAAAATACCTAAATCTACACGGCCGCCGCCTGAACAACAGCTTTCTATCTCAATGCCTGGCTTAGCTGCCTTGACGCGGTCTATTAAGCTGTAAAGCGCAGCCATTTGACCATGCATCGCAGGTTTACCGTGAAGGTTGCCGGGGTGGTTTACGTCGCGGTTCATGTCCCATTTGATGTAGCTGATTTTGGGGTACGCCTTCAATACATCAGTAATCACTTTGTAAAGGTACTCAACCACTTCGGGGTTGGTTAAATCCAATACGTACTGATTTCTGAAAGGGACGTGGGGGTTATCCTCGGTTTGCAGCGCCCACTCAGGATGTGCGCGGTACAGGTCACTGTCGGGGTTTACCATCTCTGGCTCAAACCAAATACCGAATTCCATGCCAAGGCCAGTAACATGGTCAATGAGCCCGTCTAGTCCTTCAGGGTAGATAGCTTCATCAACAAACCAGTCGCCAAGCCCAGCCTTGTCGTTTCTGCGCCCTTTAAACCAACCATCATCTAACACAAAGCGCTCAATGCCCAAGGGTGCAACTTTATCGGCTAAGGCTTTAAGTTCATCTTCGTTATGATCGAAATAAATACCTTCCCAGGTGTTGTAGTGCACCGGGCGAGGCTTCGATTCAGCACTGTGGTTTAGCACGTTGCTGCGAATGAAGTTATGGAACTGTTGTGATAGCGAAGAGAAACCTTCACAGCCATAGCCTGTGTAAAGCACGGGGGATGTATAGCTTTCGCCAGCGTTAAGTACCACTTCACCTGGAAATAATAACTCACCAAACTGCACATAGCTTCTGCCATCAGCCATTAGCTCAGCGCGAAGCTTGTGGTTTGCAGAAGCGCCAAGGTGATAACCATAGCACTCACCGTTAAGTTCACCCGTGCCTTGAGGAAATGCAATCAGGCCAGGGAAGGTGTCGTGAGATGTTTTGCCTCGGCGATTTTCACGTACATAACTTCCAAAGAAGAGGTCGTGATCTTTGGTTTGAAACTCTGCTGACCAGCGGCCTTCAAATGTTTTAATTTTGCTTACGGACGTAGGCAAGGGCAGGCTAGCGGCATTCAAATAGCCTAAATTGAGCGGTGTTTCGCCACTGTTTTCGAGACGAGAAACGTATTTTACTACGCTCGTTTTGTTATCGAGCTCAACAGTTGTGATAAGACGCATACCGCGGCGAGCGTCTTCGCTTACGAAAGCAACAGACTGTGCATCTTCATTTATTTCGGTCAGGCTAAAGCCTGCTGACCACTGGTCGGCATCGCCCGACACTTCAAGACCTGGCTGACCCGTCCAGCCGTCACCGTGAGTCGGTACCAACGTAATCGGCGGTTCAATTACGGGTGCGCATTTGGCTTCTTGACGGGTGTTTAAAACGCTCAGCATTTCTGGTGTTGTACTGTCACTTAACGGCGCACCATAGTAAATGACTTTGGGCATACGACCCTGGCAGTCGAATATTAATGTGGCTTTCTCGTTCGACAAACGAACGAATGATGTGAGTGACGACATAAAAACCTCATTTTACATGCCTAGATGTTTATAGCGCATGTTGTTAAAAGAAAAGATGACTGAAAAGTACAGAAGGAACATCCGTACGGTTTTATGATTTTACAACGGTTTATCGAGCTTAATACCTGCTTTCTTGCACGGTCGTCGAGTGATTAAATCTGTTTCAATCACGCTTACAGAGTCTTCTCCCTGCTTTCATCTACTTCACAGCGTGTGGCGGAACAAAAGTACGCAACAAACCGTACTTTTGCTCCGCCACAACCGTAGTAATCCTAGTTATCTGAACCAGCCAATATATGGCTGACCTTATTAGCCGTGTGCTTCTTCGCTCTCTATCAAACGACCACGCCATTCTGCCTTTTGCTTAAATACAACCCGATTTAAGACAAGGGCGAGGGCAATACAGCAAACCAATGTGACCAACATCAGGTGAATGTAGTGCAGGCCGAAAGGAGCGTGCACAAAGCTAAAGAAAGCGTATAGACCCACACCAAAGACAACTGCCGCTATTCCCGCGTTGGCGTTTACGTTATTAAATAGTAATCCAACAATAAAGATGGAAAGAATAGGCATACTTAACAACCCGAAAAGTTGTTGAAGCAAGTTGATGATGCTTTCTGCTTGCGCGTACACAGGAACCATAACTAGCGATACAATAGTAAGCGCCGCGGTCACAAAGCCGCTTAAGCGTGCAACGTTTGGCTTCTTCTGAAAATACGCCTCGTGTATATCGCAAACATAAAGTGCAGTCGCAGAGTTGAGGTTACTGTTGTAAGTAGTGAGTACTGCGGCAGCGAGGGCCGCTGCAAATACACCTGATAGCCAGCTAGGTAAAACATCACCTACCAACGTACCGTAAGCGGCATCGTTGATATCGCCGTACAGCTTATACGAAATGATACCTGGAACTACGATAATGGTAGGAACAACGATAAAGCGGATGATCGCTGCAGCGTATACGCCTTTCTGTGCTTCCTTTAAATTAGGTGCAGCCATGGCGCGCTGGGTGATTACCTGATTCGTACTCCAGTAGAAAGTCTGGATAAACACCATACCGGTTAATAACGTGTGCCATGGTAGAGGTGAATCATTATCGCCAATTAGGGTTAAGCGTTCGGCAGGTATGCCCGAGAAATCAAAATCGATTGCGAATAGTGCAAGAACGACAACAACAATCGCCATAGTCAAAAGCAATACGCCAGAATAGGTATCTGAAACTGCAACCGCGCGAAGCCCACCAAAGATAGCGTAGAAGGCACCAATCAATGCAAAAGCGGTGGCAACATACATAAGTGGAATGTCTACATTGAACATGTTAATCATGAAAAGCGAGCCGGTGTAGATTACGGCAGGCATGAAAATAAGGCTGCTACCTAGGAAGAAAAGAAGACCTATTAGTGCTCTTATATGCTTGTTGTTATAGCGCATTTCCAGCAATTCGGTGGTTGTGGTGCACTGATAATGATAATAGATGGGAAGAAAAACTCGCGCGAGAATGATAAGGCCCGCCACTGCGGCAAATTCCCACCACGCAAGCAGTGCCATTTGGTTACCGTTCATCCCTACAAGTTGATCGGTACTTAAATTAGTTAACGTTATTGAGCCCGCGACGTATATCCATGTTAGTCCGCCGCCAGCTAAGAAATATTCTTTGTTTTCGTTGGCTTTACTATGCCCATGACCGCGACACTTTAAATAGGTAAGAAGCCCGATAAGTGCGGTGATGAAAATAAAAACGACAAGTTGGGTTAAGCTGCCTGACACGAAAAACTCCTCAGCAGAATAAAGACAAAAGGGGGCAACAGCGCCCCCTTGATAGACTAGTTGTTATTAGAAGCTAGCACGAACACCAACAGCGTAACGAGCACCGTCAGCAACTTGTTGAACGAAATGTTCTGATAAGCGACCGCGACGCGTTAGCTCTTCGTCAGTAATGTTAATGCCTTCGAAGAATACCGTAAGAGACTCAGTTACATCGTAACTTACACTCATATCAACTTGGGTGTAAGTCTCAGTGAAACGAGGCTCAGTACCACCAAGAGTACTTACCGCTTCTTGCATAAAGGTTTCACGATTGTTCAGTGCAACACGCGCTTGGAACGCATCTTTTTCGTAGAACAATGTAATGTTTTGTGAGTTACCTAAACCTGGTAGGCTAAATTCTGCATCTGAGTTAACGATAGTAGCATTAGCTTGGATACCGAAGCCGCTTTCAAGCGTGTGCAACCAAGCAAGCTCTAAACCTTCAACTTCAAGCGTATCGCCGTTACGAGGGCGCAGAACGCTAAATACATACTCGCCACTTTCTAAGAAAAGAGACTCATCAGCAACATCACCTGCAATGAAGTCTTCCACTTCTTTGTTAAAGGCTGCAGCTGAGAAGTAGCTAGTATCGTCGTAGTACCATTCTAAAGATACATCCCAGCTGGTGGCTTTATATGGCTTAAGTTCAGTGTTACCCGCTTGTGCTTGCAAGTTACCCGGACGGCTCACAGTAACATTAAATACAGGCACTAAGTCATCCATCATTGGACGCGTTAGCGTTTCAGAAAACGCATAACGTAGGTATAAATCGTCTGTTAACTGTAGCTTAACGTTTAAGTTAGGAAGCAGCGAAGAGTAGCTGTTTTTCTCGTTAACCGGCGCACCTACTTCTGTTTCATAAACTACATTAAGGTCTGACGGATCGTTAGGGATTGGCTGAAGATCTCTTACAATCTGACTTGTCCCGTCTACTGAAGTGTCAGTTTCGCTGTAGCGGAAGCCAAAATTCACATCAAGTGGCATCTCTGAGATTTCAGTAGTGAAGTAGAATTGTGCGTACGCACTTAATACTTCTTCGCTCACTACGAATGAGTCATTGCTTGGCTGTGGGTTGCCGATATTTGTTGCATCAATCGCTGCGCGAACGTCGTCAAACGATTCACCTGTAGCGTCTGCAATTTGCTGCACCGCTGCATCAGACGTTGCGTAGTCAAAGAACGCTTCAGGGTCATAAGTTAGCCACTGATTAGGCACACCGCCGAAGTAGTTTTGTGCAGTAAATACACTTAGAAGCTCGTCAGGAAGATCGAATGTGTAGCCGCAATAAATGTCACAACCAGAAGCGAACAAGCGAGTATTAGATTTTTCACGATCTTGGAAATAGATACCGAAATCTGCTTTATAGAACGCATTGTCTGAATCAGGTACCCAAGAGAAGTCTGCACGGTATTCACTGATGGTATCTTCCGTGTCAAAACCGTTGCGCTCATTGTAGTGCATACGACCTAGTGAAGGTGTTTGTAAAGCGGCATCACCACCGGCAACAGTCAATGATGGAGTAGCACCTGTGAAATCTACACTGTATTCGTTGTTATAACCCACAACAGTGAAGAAGTTGTCACCGCCACTGCTGTCTTCGGCAGTTGAAGTTGAGATATCAATGTTTGCTGTTAAGTTGTCGTTTACTAACCACTCAAAGTTTGCACCGAATGCTTGGATTTCAACATCTCGGCCGTAGCGGCGGCGAATAAAGTCAGTCGCACCACCAACACCGTCTACAACGGTGCTTGTTACACCTGATAGACTACCGTTGTCAGTAAAAGACATGTTGTCGAGGTTGCTATCAGAGAACCAATGGCCAACACTGTGTGCGTCTGAGTCAACTTCAAATTTAGAGTAAAGACCATCTAAGGTAAGCGTCATATCATCGTTAGGAGCATACTGAACAACAAGGTTACCAGATGTTCTTTCACGATCGACTAAATCAACGATTTGGTCAAAGTTCTGCGGAATGTACACACCGTTGAACTGAGCATTGTCAGCGTAATCAGGGTTATCTAGCTCAGAACGATTGGTTAGGCTAACTTCAGGACGCCAGTAGCGAGTTTCTAGCATGTTTGTTTGTAGCTTACGCTGTTGGAATGATGCAGCAGCTAACACACCTAGTTTACCATCCATAAAGGTATTGGTAATTAAGCCCGACATTTGTGGCGTTGTTTCTTCAGAAATGTCTTCGTACATGCCTTTTACACTTGCAACGGCCTTGAAGCCGTCAAATGCGAATGGGCGAGCAGTTGTGATTTCTACGGTTGAACCGATACCACCTTCTTGCATAGAAGCGAGAGGGCTCTTGTAAACTTTTGCACCGCTGATTAGTTCAGCTGGAAGCGTATCGAAACTAAAAGCACGACCTTGGTTTTCTGTAGCAATCTGGCGGCCGTTAACAAGTACGGTGTTAAAATCTGGGCCGAAACCACGCACAGTAATAAATTGACCTTCACCACCTGAACGATCAATGGCAACACCAGTAATTCTTTGTAGTGATTCTGCTACGTTTTGGTCTGGAAATTTACCTAGGTCTTCAGCCGTAATACCGTCGTAAACAACATCAGATGCTTTCTTATCTAGCATTGATGCTTTCAGAGAGCTGGTAAAACCTTTAACTTCGATAACTTCCACTTCTTTATCAGTAGCAGTAGTTGCTTCCTGTGCCAGTGAAATAGGGGCGTGTAGGGCAGAGGCGATAGCAACACCTAAAAGTGAGCGTTTCGCGATAGGGCCTAACTGTGATGTGTTAATTTTATGTGTCACTGTGTTTTCTCCGTGAGTAGGCTACGTTTTAACGTACTTTGCACTTAAATTACGTTTTTAGTATGTGCGGATCAAGCTTATTAACAATACTTTTACACATTTAACGTTATATTTTCGTGATTATTATTTGTAACTTTATGAAAAATATAGCGTTTCTGATTTAAGGTAAAAGGTGAAACGTTTACCTTGGATCCAATACTAGCACAAAATGACAATGTAATTACAATGTTATAAAAAATTTTTTTGTATAAAAAAAGTGCGGTCTATAGCCGCACTTTATTAACAATCAGAAAAATAAAGGAAAATTAGCTGCAGCGGATACGGTCTACGGCGGCTTTCCAACCATCATAGGCTTGATCACGTTCTTGCTTGGTCAATCTTGGAGTGAAAACGCTATCACTCTTCCAACAATGGGTTAAATCGTCGATTGAATTGAAGACACCAGCCTGTAATCCTGCTAAGAAGGCAGCACCAAGAGCGGTGGTTTCCGTAATTTCAGGGCGCTCTACTTCAGCGCCCAATATGTCTGAAAGAAAGCCCATAACCCAATCATTACGCGACATACCGCCGTCTACACGAATAGTTGTGGGGCGAGCGCCATCGCTTTCCATTGCTTTTTGCAGGTCCTTAGTCTGGTAGCAAACAGACTGAAGTCCCGCAGCAACGATTTCGCTAATGCCTGTGTCGCGGGTTAAACCTAAAATTGCGCCACGAGCATCTGGATCCCAATAAGGTGCGCCTAAACCAGTAAATGCCGGGACAAGGAACACGCCGTTATCTTGTCTTGCTCGCTGTGCAAGTGCCTCCGACTCGGCGGCATCGTCGATAAGCTTCAGGCCATCTCTGAGCCATTGAACGGTTGCGCCGGCCATAAAAATACTGCCTTCAAGCGCATAAGTCGTTTTGCCGTTTAAACGATACCCAACGGTGGTGAGTAATCGGTTTTTCGATTGCAAAGGGGCGTCACCAGTGTTCAATATCATAAAACAGCCGGTACCGTAGGTGCTCTTGGCCATGCCTTTTTCAAAGCACGCTTGGCCTACTAATGCTGCTTGCTGGTCGCCTGCTACGCCTTGGATAGGAATAGCTCTGCCTATGATGTCTTCTTTCGTTACACCAAAGTCAGCCGCACAATCCATCACCTCGGGTAGCATTGAGCGTGGGATATTGAATTTATTAAGTAATTTCTCATCCCAGCATTGGTTATTGATGTCGAACAGCATTGTACGCGAGGCATTGGTGGCATCAGTTTTGTGTGACTCACCACCCGTTAAGCGCCATATAAGGAACGTGTCTACGGTTCCAAACAGCAGCTCTCCGTCCTCGGCTTGCTGTCTTGCACCTTCTACATTGTCTAATATCCAAGCTACTTTTGTGGCAGAGAAATAAGGGTCTAACAGAAGCCCTGTCGATTCAGTAATGTGTGAGACGAGCTCTTCGTCTTCGCTTAAATCACGACAAAGCTGGGCTGTGCGTCTGTCTTGCCAAACGATAGCCGGATAGACAGGCTCGCCAGTGTTTTTATTCCACACTAAGGTTGTTTCGCGCTGGTTAGTGATACCAACGGCTGCGATATCTGATGGTGTTAATGAACATTTATTGAAAACTTCTTTGAGGGTAGAGACAACGCTTTCCCAAATTTCCTCTGGATCATGCTCAACCCAGCCATCTTTCGGATATTTTTGAGAGAATTCCTGCTGTGCAATAGCGTCTATACTGCCCTTTGGAGAAAAAATGATGCTGCGAGAGCTTGTTGTACCTTGGTCAATGGCAAGGATATGTTGTCCCATAAGGTCACTCCTGAAGATAGTTTTCATAGAGTTTGCATCATTTACACAGGATTAACAATGCTATATTTTCGAAAACGAACATTGGCGTTTCGTTTTGTTATGGGAACATTGAAGTTAAGCACGTATAATTGATGTGATTTTCTAATTCTGAGGACTCGCGATGAATCAAACGCAAAGACACGAAAAAATTGTTGGGCTTATAAAGCTACATGGTTTTATGTCTATTGACGATTTGGTCAGTGCTTGCGAAGTTACGCCGCAAACAATCCGCCGAGACCTTAACCAGCTTGCCGAAAACGGTGTGGTGAGCCGCTATCATGGTGGTGCTGGCCTAAACAGAAGTTGGGAAAACACGCCATATCAGGAAAGGAAAACCCAAAACAGCGAAGTCAAAGAGAAAATTGCTGAAGCAGTGGCTGCAATGATCCCCGACGGCGCATCGTTGTTCATTAATATCGGTACGACGACGGAAATGATTGCAACTAAGTTGCTCAACCACAAAAATCTTCACGTGGTAACCAACAATATTCACGTTGCTACCATTCTTTCGGCTAAAGAGGATTTCTCCGTCATAATTGCTGCCGGTGAAGTTCGCTATCGCGATGGCGGAATCATTGGCGAGGCAACCTGCGATTTTATAAGCCAGTTCCGCATGGATTACGGCATAATCGGTATCAGTGGTATTAGTTCGGACGGTGCACTACTTGACTTTGATTTCAGAGAAGTGAAAGTGTCCCAAGCCATTTTGGAACATACTCAACACGTTATATTAGCTGCGGATTACAGTAAGTTTGAACGCCGCGCAATGGTGGAGCAGGGGCACATTTCACAGGTTGATTGCTTGGTTTGTGATAAAACGCCGCCGCCCAGCATAAGCAAGATAATCGAAGAAAATAACATCACCTTTGTCAAAGCGTGACCATCTATTTACCATAGTTTTCCACTACTCTTAAACCTGTTCTCGGTTTTGCTCGCATTCTACTTTGTGGCAGCCTTCTTTAAACATTACGCACTGTTGCCGCAAGCGCTCTTACACACCACGTATTTTTCAATGTAAATCAGTCAAATATTGTTGCGATTGGATTTGTTTATTCCTTTTAATTACGAATTTTAACTTTCTTTAATGTTCGTAAATGTTCGTTTTGTGTTGACATGTTTTCTTTTTGCTTGTCAAATAGACAACCATATGAGGATATCCATATAAATACCACTAGAGGCAATGTATGAGTCAAAGCAATCAAACTGAACAGACAGTCGACGTTTTAGTCGTTGGCGGCGGTGTTAATGGCGTAGGCGTCGCGCTTGACGCTGCGGGACGCGGGCTTTCGGTTGCTTTGTGCGAGAAAGGCGACCTCGCAGGCGCAACGTCTTCTTCTAGCAGCAAATTGATTCATGGTGGGCTTAGGTATTTAGAACATTATGAATTTCGCCTAGTGAAAGAAGCGCTGGCAGAACGTGAAGTGTTGTTGAAGAAAGCGCCTCACATCATGTGGCCGCTACGTTTTCGTTTGCCTCACCAAAAGCATTTACGCCCTGCGTGGATGATACGAATTGGTTTATTCCTCTATGACTCATTGGCTAAGCGCAATATGTTACCGCGCTCACGTAAGCTAACGACCACCAGTGAAAGCCCGCTGGTTAGCGATATTTCAACGTGTTTTGAATACTCAGATGGTTGGGTAGATGACGCACGCTTAGTGGTACTAAATGCACTAGCTGCCCAAGATCAGGGGGCGAAGATATATACGCGTACTGAATGCGTTAAAGCTGAAAAGTTAGATAATTTGTGGAATGTGGAGCTTAAAACGTCTCAAGGGAAAACGTTTACAGTTAAGGCCAGGTCAATTGTCAATGCGGCTGGACCGTGGGCAGTATCGTTTCTAGATCGCTTGGTAAATATTCACAACCCCAATGCGATGCGCATGGTAAAGGGAAGTCACTTTGTCGTTCCCAAGCTATATAACTCTGATGAAGCGTACATTCTGCAAAATAAAGACGGGCGTATTGTATTCGTGATCCCTTACGAAGGTGATTTCTCACTTGTGGGCACGACAGACGAAGACTTTAAAGGTAATCCGTCTGACGCTGCAATTTCAAACGAAGAGACTGATTACTTAATTGACGTCGTAAACAACTACTTCAAGTCCAAGGTATCGCGCGAAGATATAGTCCATACTTACAGTGGCGTGCGCCCACTCTTAGAAGAGAAAAACGCGTCAGCACAAGAACTTACTCGGGACTATAAAGTAGAGCTTAAGGGTGAGGCTGGAAAGCCCGTATTACTGAATATCTTCGGCGGCAAGATTACAACCTATCGAAAGCTTTCAGAGCACGCGGTAGATAAACTTGTCTCATGTTTCCCGAAAGCGAAAAAAGCGTGGACCAAAGAAGTACCGCTACCAGGTGGTGCATTTGAAAGTCAAGAATCGCTAGTTGCTCAACTAACTTCCGAGTTTTCTTGGCTGGACAGCGCTATCGCTGAACGCTACGCAAGACAGTATGGCTTACTATGTTATAAGTTTCTTAAAGGTAAAGTGTCAGTAGATGCTATGGGGACTCATTTCGGGGCTGGTATGTATCAGGCAGAAGTTGATTACCTTATAGAGTGCGAGTGGGCTTGTTGTCTAGAAGACGTGATTTGGCGCAGAACAAAACATGGATTACGCTTGGACAAAGCACAACAGGAAGCGCTGTCTTCTTATATCTCAATGAAAGTTTATGGCGCAGTTCAATCGGATGAGCCTGTGGATGCTGTATTGGCAAGCGCGTAACCCGTGAAAGTTACGCATTAGAAGGAGCCATCTTTGCTTGAAAAGCAATAAGGTGGCTCAATCGCCATTGATTAGCTAGCCCAACAGGATAAAGTAGACGACTTAAAATGAACATGGACGTGATAAACAATACTTCCGTCAAGGAAGTCGTACTTATTAGACACGGTAAGCCTCTCTCGGCGCATAATGACAAAGTAAACTCAGCTCAATATGCTCAGTGGGTGCGTAACTATGATAAATCGATACTCGATCCAACAAGTCACCCAAAGCAGAAGACCCATATCGACGACAGCTACATTGTGGTTAGCCCGTTACTAAGGGCTAAATTGTCTGCGGCTTATTACGGCGCGACTCAAATTGATGAAGAGTTGCCCCATCTTAAAGAAATGGATATTCCTTACTACAAACTTCCGTTCACCTTGCGCAGTTGGCACTGGGTCGTCTTAAGCCGTGCATTATGGTTTATAGGATTTAAAGGTCGATTTGAAAGTTTCAAAGCTGCCAAGCAAAGGGTTAATCTTGTTTCCGAGCGTATTGAAAAACTGTGTGAGAAACACGAGCGGATAGTGCTATTCGGGCATGGTATGACTAACTATTACACCCGAAAATCACTCATAAAAAATGGCTGGCAATTAAAGCAAAAAGACGGTGATTTTTGGGGAATTACGATATTGCACAAGCCGTTGCCATAATGCTGAGTCTTCGTTTTTAACCAGAAATTCTTAAGGTTTATTTATACCTACTTCATTTTTTCTTCAAAATGTCGATAAAATAGAACAATGCCTAACAAGCGCTAACGACTTGAACAAAGGCATGGGGAATCGACAATGAATAAAACCAACAAAAAGAAACCTTCCACGTCTAATGTTTTTAAAGCGGCTATTGCAGCTATTTTTGCAATTACCCTTGGCGTTACTATCAACTTTCTTCATACCGACGAGCAAGACACCACAACAATCGCCTTTGCACTAAATCTAGATACGTTTAAGCGTCACGTCGTCTCGTCTCACTGGCAATGGCGAGTACGCCAACCCACTACTATGATAATGCTGATTCACTACAATGAGTCGGGCAAAGAAACGAACCGTACTCCGGTGCGAATGAATCACAACGGATGGCCGACCGCTGAGCTTTCTAGTGAAGGGTGTGAAAAAATATGGACGTCGCTAGTGGCGACACCACTGCGCGTGGACGGCTTTAAGATCCATGCAGACTATTACGCTGAACTTGAAGAGAACGAAGACAACTATTGGTGTCGCTTCAGCTTGAGCAGCGGCGCGTATTTCGACTATTTTCCTGCAAACGGAACAGTAACAAATTTAAGCGATTAAACTGGCCACATAAACGAACACGCACAATATAAGCCTATACTTATGTAGGTATTTGTTCTATTTAGATAATTAGTCTACTTTTGAGTTAATGCCATGTTACTCATTGGCGCCATAAGGTATTGTCGATTATAAGATAATACTCGGCATTAACGAATTAAGTAGATATATGCTTTCACGCTTATTTTCTTCGAAAAGTAACAAAACTAGCGTCACTGTAGGCGTATCGGTCTGTGCTTCTGAGCTACATATTGTGGCTATAGAGCGCAGTGGCGACGCTGTTTCACTTAATTCTGTTTCTTCAATTCCCTATGAACAGCATCAGCCTCTCAAGCAACAGCTATCGGCGGCGTTAAGCCCGTTTGCTAAGTCGACCTGTAATGTTTCTATAGTGCTTTCACAGGATATGTACCACATGGTACAGGTTGATAAGCCAGAAATGGCAGAAGAGGACATTACAACGGCGTTGCCGTGGACTCTCGGAGAGCTGGTTCCCTATGAATCAAGTAACATGGTTTTAGACTATGTCGATTACCCGGTTAAAAGTCGAACTGGCGGCCAAAAGATAGATGTGTTCGCTGCCGAAAAGTCCTCACTTGCTGCCGTCGCAGCGAGCATGGCAAAAAAGAAAGACAAGCAGCTTACACATATTCACACCAAAGAAGTGTTAGCAACTGAAATGGTGCCAAATGATGACTATGCGCGACTACTCATCATCCAAGAGCCCAACAGTGAACCGTTTTTAATGATAGTACGCTCTCAGGCTATCTGGTTGGCACGTCGCTTACGTGGATTTGTAAGCAAAGTTAATGAGCAGACAGACCTGTCACAGCTAAGTGATACATTGGGATTAGAAATTCAACGCTCAATGGATTTCTATGAGTCGCAACTTAAGCAGCCGCCTTTAAAAGAAATTCTGTTTAAAACTCAATTTGACAGCGTGCCAGTGATAGAACGGCTGAAGCCGTTTCAGCCCGCTGCTATGAATGTCTTTACTCCACAGCTTAATTTAGCCGATGTAGTTGAACCTGCCTGCCACTTTGCGTTAGCAAGTGCACTTGTTGCAGCGAGAGAGGTGGCATGAAAAGAACGATAAACCTCTATCAGGACTCCCTAAAACCAAAGAAAGAGCGGTTACCATTCTCGAAGGTACTTTGGCTTAATGGCGCGGCAATTGTTGTCATGTTGGTAGTGGTAATCGCGCTCAATATTACGTTGGGGGCGAAGCAGAAAAATTTAAATGAAATAACAAACGCAATTAGCCAATTGAATAGCGAAATTAAAACCTTAAGCGCTGCACTCGAGAAGAAACGAGACACCCAGTCGCTTCAGCAACAGCTTGAAAAGGTGAACGCCAAAATCGAAAACCGAAAACGTCTGTTGGCGTATCTCGATAGCGGAGAGTTGTCATTTGACGCAACAAAGTACGGCGAGGTGATGGACGACTTGGCTAATTTCCACAATCAGAACCTATGGCTGACGAGTATTGATATCGATACACAAACCATTCGCCTGTCAGGCCAAACCTTGGCGCCTTCATCTATACCTGTGTGGCTTAAAAAGTTGCAGCAGTCTCCGTTTTTCCAAGGTAAGTCATTTTCTTCAGTGCAGTTTGATGAAGTAGACGGCAAAGAAAACGTGAAACAATTCTTGATATCCACAGATTTTGAAGGAGACGCTGATGAATCAGTACCAGCAGCTCTCTGAGAAATTCTCCGCTCTTGAAAGCAGAGAAAAACAGCTAATTACATGGGTGAGTTTTGGTCTCATTATCTATCTATTCTTCTGGTTCGGTGTTTCGCCTGCACTTGATGACTTATCTGCAACCGATAAAGCAGTCATCAGAAAGGAGAGCGAGCACAAAGCATTGGTCATTCAAAGAGATGCTATTCAAGAAGCGCTAACCATCGATTATACAAAGCGCACGCAGCTAGAACTCGATAAGGCCAGAAAAGACCTACTATCAATTGATGAGGCACTACTTTCACTTAATGAAGGGTTTGTCGCAGCCGATCGAATGCCCGAGCTGCTTATGACGCTTCTAAACGAAGAAGACAACGTACGTTTAGTGAATTTTAAGGTCGAGCCTACCGAAACAGTACGCTTTGGTGACGGTGAGTCTCAAAGCACACCGTTTTACCGTCATAACATGCGCTTAATTATTGAGGGAAGTTACTTTGACCTGCGTAGCTACCTAGCGCGCCTTCAAGCCGCCCCTGAAAAAGTCGTAGTAACAGATTTTGCTTACAATGTTGAAGCTTACCCAAGTGCCACGTTAGCACTGGGGTTAGCAACGGTAAGCAATAATGAAACCTTTATCTCGCTGTAAGGAGAGAGTGTGAAACGGTTAAGAATTGTGGTCACAGCTTTAGCGATAGCAACATGCTTACCTGCAGTTGCGTCTGTCGACCCGACTAGGCCTGCAATCGCCAGTGCATCAGTGTCTAGCAATGATGAAGCTGTAGCAGGAGAGTTAGCACTTCAATCTATCTTTAAACGCAGTACAGGTTATAGCGCCATCATATCGGGTAAATCTTACCGCGTGGGCGATACACTTAACGAATACACCGTATCAAAAATTAACCCCAAGAACGTGGTTATCACTGACGGACGTCAGCAGAAAATACTAAGAATGTATGCATATGAAATTAAAAAATAGCCTCATTGTTAACACATTGGTTTTGTCTGCAGCGTTAGTTGTGGCAGGTTGCCAATCTTATGGTGTTGGCGAGGAAGTAAAACCTCATATTCGCGATGAACTAGCACGTTCTCAGAATACGACATCAAGTAAACCAACACCGCCCCCTCAGCTTAATCAAGAACTGCTGGCAGAGGTTGCCCGTTATCAAGCGTTACCGGCGCCAACATCACAGAAAATGTTTGCAGTTTCTGCTAACAATGTAGACGTGCGTCCGTTTTTCGATGCGTTAGTTGAAGACACACCCTACAGTGTCGCCGTTCATCCTGCTGTGTCAGGGCAAATTAGTTTAACGCTCAAAGAAGTGGCGTTAGAAGATGTGTTAACCATTATTTCGAGAATGTATCCGTTAGACGTGTTTTTGGAAGGGAAGGTAATTCAGGTTATGCCTTCTCAACTAAAGACGGAATCTATCCCGGTTAACTTTCTTATGATCAAGCGCTTCGGTGTATCTAACGTAAGCGTTATTGCCGGTGGGGTAAGTGAGCAAGACCAAAACAATGGTGGCAACAACGGTGGAATTAACGGCAATAACAACATTAGCGGGAACGCGCTAGGTGGTCAGGGTGGTTTTGGAGGCCAAGGCGGACTTGGCGGCAATAACATCCAACAGCTCAATGGCTCAAACATTCAGACCACCAGTGAAAACGACTTTTGGAGCGATTTAAAAGAGGCACTAAAAGTACTGGTCTCTCCAACAGAAGGTCGCCAAGTTGTGGTTTCACCCCAAGCAGGCTTAGTGACCGTTCGAGCATTGCCCAGCGAAATCGCAGTGGTGAAAGACTTTTTAAACCAAAGCCAAGAGAGCTTACAGCGACAGGTGGTATTAGAGGCGCGCATTATTGAAGTCACGCTAAACGACGGCTATCAGCAAGGCGTGCGCTGGGATCGCATTGCAAGCGGCTTGACGGGCAGTGTGAACTTTGGCTTCAGTGGCGGAGCTATAGCGTCAAACTTTGCTGCAAATACCGCTGCAGGTATAGATCCAGCCATTAATGCAGTTAATGGCATAGGGAACTCAATCTCTACAGATATTGGCGGCGTTTCTACTTTGAGAATTTCCCGAGGTGACTTTGACGGCGTTATCAATATGCTGCAAACCCAAGGTGATGTTCAGATGTTGAGTAACCCCAGAGTGACCGTCACTAACAACCAGAAAGCAGTGATTAAAGTGGGTCAGGACGAATACTTTGTCACCGATGTGTCGACCAGTGAAGATCAAAGCGCGACACAAACCGAAAACGAAAATGACATCGAACTTACCCCGTTTTTTTCAGGTATTGCCCTAGATGTTACCCCTCAAATTGATAGAAGCGGCTCGGTTATATTGCACGTTCACCCATCAGTAACGGAAACTGCAGAGCAGACTAAAGTCATTCAGGTGGGCGATCAGCAAATCTTGCTGCCACTGGCACAAAGTAATATCCGAGAGTCAGATACGGTAATTCGTGCCCGCGATGGAGAAATTGTCGTGATTGGCGGTTTGATGGAAACCGTTACCAGTGAGCAAGAATCAAAAACGCCTTTGTTGGGCGACATTCCATTCATTGGTAACGCGTTTAAAAACAAAGCCAAAACGCAGAGTAAGCGCGAGCTGGTGATCTTGATACGCCCATCAGTTGTGCAACCGGACACGTGGGAAAAACAACGTCTTCGCACTCAGTCATTACTTGATCAGTGGTATAGAAACTAATTATGTATCAGGGCTTTTTTCACTTCACAGATATGCCGTTTTCGCTTACCCCGAATACGGATTTCTTTTGTGCGCTTGCGCCACACAATGAAGCGTTGAAAGTCATTTTATCAGCATTGAGTATGTCTGAAGGCTTTATAAAAGTAACCGGTGAAGTCGGTACAGGTAAGACATTGTTATGCCGTAAATTAATTAATCATCTGTCTGATAAATTTGTAGCCTGCTATTTACCCAATCCATACCTTTCGCCTGATGAATTACGCCAAGCATTTGCGAAAGAGTTAGGTATTGTTACGGAAGGAAATAGTGATAATCAAGGCTTGCATAATGCAATAGAGACAAAGCTATTAGCCCTTAAAAAAGAGGGGCGACAAGCGGTATTAATCATTGACGAAGCGCAGTCGCTGAGTTGGGATGCTCTTGAGATGCTGCGTCTTTTTAGCAATTTGGAAACGGAAAAAAGTAAGCTGCTTCAAATTGTCTTGTTTGGACAGCCTGAACTTGATGACAACCTGGCAAACCCTAAAGTAAGACAAATCCGCCAGCGAATAAGTTTTTCCTACACTTTACGCACAATGACGTCAGCCGAAGTCGATTACTACATTGGTCACCGGTTGACGACAGCAGGTGGTGACGAGCAGTTGATATCTAGAGGACTGCGCGCATTTATAGCGTTGGTTACCAAGGGCACGCCTCGCTTGGTTAACATAGTTTGTCATAAGATTCTTTTGCGCGCATATGGTCAGGGTAAGGCGTCAGCGACTTGGTCACATACCCTAAGCGCCGTTTTCGATACACATGACTGTAAACGCAGACTTGTCCCAAGGCAGAGTCTTGTTATTTTGTCGCTTGCTGTGGTGGCAGTTGCAAGTGTACTACATGTATACGGCGCAGGTGGCATATGAGTATTTTGAATGACACCTTAAAGTCACTGGATGAACGCAATAAAAGTGAAGACTTTGGTTTGCCGCCAACCGTTGAAGTCAGTCAACGTCCAGTTTGGCCAAAAGCGCTCATGATCATCGCCGTTTTGGTGTTTGTAGTATGGTTAGTAATTACACTTTTATCTGGTACTTCCCATCGCGAAAAAAATGAAGATGGATTAAACACAACGGCCGTTTCAAGTGCCCCGAGCGTTAACAACCCGCCTGCTGAAAGTACAATATCAGAGCGCGTTGCCGATAGCACAGCAGATATAAATGCGCCGTCACAAGGAATGCAATCGACCCCGTTATCTGAAAGTGATATGGCGCTACAAAACCGTGCGTCAGATGTGGCTGAGTTGGTTTTCAATACCGTTGATGAGTCATTAGAAGATGATGAAGCTCAATACAGAAAAAGGGTTACAACTACGGCATCAGCAATCAGCACAGCTGATGAAGCGAAGGCGTCAAACGTCAATTACAGCGCAAACGCCAGTAGTCCTCAATCAGAACTGTCTGCGGCAAGCAAGGCACAACCCGCAAGCTCGAAAGCAGCAGAGCCTAAACCCACAAATATCATAACCAGAGAGCCTGTAGTTGAGGTAGCACCTAAGTCACCTGAACAACAAAGTGCTGTGCATTTAGAAGCAGGACTTAAAGCGTATAACTTTGGCATTTTTGATGAGGCTCAAAAAAGCTTCACGCTAGCACTGGCAACT
This sequence comes from Alteromonas macleodii ATCC 27126, assembly GCF_000172635.2. NCBI lineage: Bacteria > Pseudomonadati > Pseudomonadota > Gammaproteobacteria > Alteromonadales > Alteromonadaceae > Alteromonas > Alteromonas macleodii. Next base: position 223,472 of record NC_018632.1, read on the forward strand.
TTTCCGCAAAATGACGAGGCGCGCAAGCAGCTAGCTGCACTTTATTTTGGACAAAACAATAATTTACAGGCACTGCAGGTACTTTCAGAGGGCATTGTGATCTCGCCTAGCGAATTAATTTGGCGAGAGCTAATGGCCAAAATTCTGGTGCAGGAAAGCCGCTTCGAAGAAGTATTGAATTTGATGCCTGATAGCTTGGATGCTAAAGCGTTAGCCGAAGGCCGTGCCGACTATCTAATTTTAAAGGGCACCTCTGCTCAAACCATCAATAAGTCAGATCAAGCGATATCAGCATTCAGCGCTATGACATCGCTACAGCCTAATAATGCGAAATGGTGGTTGGCACTAGGGGTGAATTATGACGCATTGGCAGATGAGCGCCTGGCGATATCATCTTATTCCAGGGCACTCGCCATTGGCGGGCTTTCCTCTGCATCTGCACAATATGCAAACTCGCGTCTAACTGATTTACAGGAGCAGCCTTAATGCGACCTCGATTAAAGATGCGCCTTGGCGACTTACTCGTTCACGAAAACATTATCTCCAGTGAGCAGCTTGACAATGCGCTTGCGGCGCAGCGAACGTCAGGCCGCAAACTAGGGGATACACTTATCGATTTGGGCTTTATCGGCGAACCCCAGCTTCTTCGCTTCTTGGCACAGCAGCTAAATATTCCTTTCTTGGATATAACACAGCGCCGTATAGACCCAGAGCAAGCTCAGCTTATCCCAGAGACTTACGCACGTCGCTATCGTGCCTTGGTGTTAGAAGCGGACGACGATGAAGTGCTACTGGGCATGAGCGACCCAACGGACTTGGGAGGCTTAGACCAACTCGGCCCGTTAGTCGCTCCTCGAACCATTGAGCTGGCTATCGTGCAAGAGAACCAAATGCTAGAGGCATTTGATTCTGTTTACCGCCGTACCCAGGACATTGCGTCGTTTGCTGAAAAACTAGGTGAAGAGTATGCAGACGAGGCTGATTTTGAGTTGTCAGCCCTTGATGACACCACCTCGGATGCCACGGTCGTTAAGCTACTTCACTCCATATTTGAAGATGCCGTTCAAGTTAGGGCATCAGATATTCACATCGAGCCCGATGAAAAAATCCTGCGCATTCGTCAACGTGTCGACGGCGTTTTGCAAGAAAACACGCTCAACCAAGTGAAAATAGCGTCGGCGCTGGTACTACGACTCAAACTCATGTCTAGCTTGGATATCTCTGAAAAGCGTATTCCACAAGACGGGCGATTTAATATTAAAGTAAAAGGACACACCTTAGATGTGCGTGTGTCGACCATGCCAGTGGCCAACGGAGAAGCGGTAGTTATGCGTTTATTAGACCAGTCTGCTGGCCTACTAACGCTAGACCAAACCGGTATGCCCGATGCTATGGCAGAGAAATTTAGAGCTGCCATTAATCGTCCCCACGGTATGATCCTGGTAACGGGGCCTACGGGTTCCGGTAAAACTACGACTCTGTATGGGGCACTTAGCGAACTCAATAAGCCTGACCTTAAAATCATAACGGCTGAAGACCCCATTGAATACCGTCTACCGCGAATCAACCAAGTTCAGGTTAATGCCAAAATTGGGCTGGACTTTGCCGCCATTCTTCGCACTACGTTACGTCAAGACCCCGACATTATCATGGTGGGGGAAATGCGTGACCAAGAAACCGTAGAGATTGGTCTTCGAGGTGCATTAACCGGCCACTTGGTATTAAGTACGCTTCACACCAACGACTCAGTAACCAGCGCTATTCGCCTTATCGATATGGGCGCGGCGCCGTATTTGGTTGCTACTTCATTACGAGGAGTGCTTGCACAGCGTCTGGTTCGTAGGGTGTGTGAAAACTGTAAAGAAGAAAAGCCTGCAACCGCCCAAGAACAAGCGTGGGTTGGCTTCTTGAAACCTGAATTAGCCACTGCCACCTTCTATAAAGGGCGCGGGTGCAACAGCTGTAATCACACAGGATACAAAGGCCGGATAGGCGTTTTTGAATTTCTGGAAATGAACGAGGACATGATGGAGGCCTTGCGTGAAGACGACACGCAGGGCTTCGTAGATGCGACTAAGGCGAATAAAGACTTTGTTCCTTTATCTCATATGGCACTGGACTACGCAGCTCAGGGCAAAACTTCTTTAGATGAAGTGTTCAAAGTCGCTGAATTCGTACCTGAAGTGGTGAATCACTAGTGCCACAGTTCAAGTACGCAGGTAAGTCAACGCAAGGCGGGCCTCAAAGAGGAGTTATAGAAGCCGCGTCAGCGCAAGCCGCAGCACAAGCCTTGCTGTCACAAAACATTGTGCCTCTTACCATTGTTGAATCAAAAAAACGCAGTGCAGAAAATGAAGGAGACGGCTTCGATATCACGCGTTTATTTCAACAAAAGGTGGGACTGGATGAAATGATCATTTTCTCCCGCCAAATGTACTCATTGCTAAAGGCCGGTATTCCCATTATTCGCGCCATTAAAGGCCTAAGCGAAAATGCATCGCATAAACGCTTTCAAGAGATTTTGAAAGATATTGCAGACCAGTTAGAGCAGGGACGAAGTCTGTCTTCTTCCATGGCTAAATATGAAAAGGTGTTTACGAGACTTACCATATCCGTGGTGGTGGTAGGTGAAAATACCGGTAAATTAGACGACGTATTCCTACAGCTTGCCCTCTATTTCGAACGTGAGCAAGAAACCCGCAAGCGCATCAAATCGGCGCTGCGCTATCCCACTTTTGTGTTAATTGCGCTAGCAATTGCCATGTTTATTTTGAATCTATTTGTTGTGCCAGTGTTCACCCAAATGTTTGAGCGCTTTGACACTGAACTTCCAATTATGACCCGCGTGTTAATTGGTACTTCCAATTTCTTTGTGAACTATTGGTGGCTGCTAATTATTGTGATTGTGGGAGGGATTTTCGCTGTTAAACAATACGTTAATTCGACTAATGGACGACTCAAATGGGACAAATTTAAACTAAAGTTGCCTGTCGTGGGCAGCATTATTGAGCGATCATTACTTTCAAGATATAGCCGAAGTTTTTCAATGATCTTACGTGCAGGCGTGCCGTTAACCGCAGGGCTTTCACTTACTGCCGACGCCGTTGACAACGCGCACATGCAAAAGCGCATTAAAGAAATGCGGCAAGGGATCGAAAAAGGCGAAAGTTTGCTTAGAGTTTCGAAAAATAGCGAACTGTTTTCTACACTTGTACTACAGATGATTGCAGTAGGTGAGGAGACGGGGCGACTTGAACCGTTGTTAGAAGAAAGTGCTGACTATTACGAACGTGAAGTCGACTTCGACTTGAAAAGTTTAACGGCCAAAATCGAACCTATTTTGATTGGTTTTGTTGCGGTAATGGTATTGATCCTGGCGCTTGGCATATTTACGCCAATGTGGAACATGATGTCGGCGGTGAAAGGCGGCTGATAAAGCGCTTTATAACTGGGGAAAAGCGTGGCAAGCACCAAAACGGGGTTACTTAATTTTGTTGTTATAGGCGTATTGCTTGCTGTTATTGGAACAACATACGTGTATTACGCGACACCAATTATTGATGAAGCGGAAAAGGTTAATAAAGAGAACGCGGTTGCACAGTTTCAGCGAGTGGTGATGTTAGCCAGGGCACAATGGATAAAGACTAAGCAAGATACTGTGCTTATTTACGAAACTGAGTTTGACGCTGGTGGCAAAGTTAAACAGCACAAAGATGTGGCGGCAGAGCTATACATTAATGAAAAAGGCTGGCCCGAAGGACTTGAAAAAGAACAGGGGAATGCGTGCGAATACATGCTGACACTTGCAACCTTAAGAGAAGGTGAAGCGCTGTCAACAGTGACTGTAAGCGACCAGTATGCAAACGGTCACTTACAATGTGCATTCTTTTGGGGAAAAGAGATTTGGTTTGAATATAACGCTGGTAGCGGCGTTGTCAGGCAAAGAAACAGTTGATTAAACGGCGGCACAATTCGCCTTTATCGTCATCAAGGAGATGTTATGAACACCAAACAACAAGGCTTTACGCTAATCGAGCTGATAATTGTTGTAATCATTCTAGGGTTGCTTGCGGCCACTGCATTACCACGCTTTATTGATGTTACTGATGAAGCTCGTGAAGCAAGTGTTGAAGGTGTTGCCGGTGGTTTTGCCGCAGCGGTAGGTCTTGTAAGAGCGCAGTGGGAAGTTGAAGGCCGTCCGAGCGGAAACAATGGAAATGGGAACGGCACTGTAATCACTTACGATCAAACGCAAGTAGGGGTAGACGGCACCATTGGTTACCCAACGGGAAGCTCTACAGGCAACACACTTATTTCTACCATTAACGACACTGAATGCAAAAACGTATTTGACCTAATTCTTCAGTCAGCACCAACAAACACAACGTCGACGAACGACACCGTTGTTGCTGATTTCAGATATGCCGTTCGTGAGGACGACTCAGGTGCAAATACACTTTGTGTTTACTACTTAGTTGAATCTATGGGTTTACCTAATAGCTCAGCACCGGCAGACGGAACGCCAGACGGTACAACGTACGACGGTTTCACTTACAACCCAGCCACCGGCCAGGTTACTGTTTTTTAATTAATACCTAGGAAGTTTAATTATGCAAAAAGTATCAACACAACAGGGTTTTACCCTAATCGAGTTAATCATTGTTATTGTACTGCTGGGTATTCTAGCGGTAACCGCAGCACCTAAGTTTTTGAACCTTCAAGATGATGCGCGTGACGCAACGCTTGAAGGAATTAAAGCCTCTCTTCAAACCTCGGCGTCGGTTGTTAATGGTAAAGCTTTGATCAACGACGTTTTGGGTACCACGGACACACCAGTAACGTTAGATGTTGGATCTGATAACGTGACTATTGTAAACGGATATCCAGAAGCGACTAATGCTAATATGGCTGCACTGCTTGATATTGAGTCTGCAGATTTTGGTACAGAAGAGATTTCAGCTTCGAACTCTGTGTTAGTTTATGCAACCGGATTCAGTGACTACTCTTCGACAGCACCTACAGAAACTGAGGCACCTTGTTCAGTAGAATACTTTAATTCTACTGGTGAAGGTGTACGCCCTGTAATTAAAGTCAACTCTTGCGTTCAGTAATGTGAAGAAAACCGGTTTTACATTAGTAGAACTTATCATAACCATATTGGTTATTGGGGTGCTGGCGGTAACCGCCGCACCTCGCTTTCTTGGTAACGATACGGAAGAAGCTATCGCCCTTCGCGATCGCACACTTCAAGTCGTTCGTAACATGCAGTTTCGTGCTATGCAAAATGTGCAAGACACTAGCTGTGTGAAAATAACCGCCACAATCATTGCCCCTCCCGCTGGCCACGATTGTGCAAACGCCCTTTCTACCGCTTTTGATGCCGATCAGGTAGTCGATGCATCAAGCACCGACTTTACTTTTCAAACGGCTGATGAAAATGGCGATAGCTTTTCTCAAATTCAGTTTGACGGGTTTGGCAGGCCGCGAAATATCGCGTGTTCAACGAATTGTAGAATTCAAATAAGTACCTTTGCCATGTGTTTACAAAGCGAAGGGGCAGTTTATGCGTGCTAGGGTTGTGTTGCCTGTACATAGAAAATGCGAGAACGGCTTTACCCTGCTAGAGCTGGTGATTGGCATTGTTGTATTTACGATTAGCCTAACCGTAGTACTGTCGCTTATTGTCCCGCAAGCTGAACAAACCGCAGAGCCATTTCGTCAGGTGAAAGCGGCGAAGCTAGGTCAGTCCTTAATGAATGATATTCTTAGTCGCTCTTATGATGAAAATAGTGACAGAAGCCCACCATTTGAAACCTGTAATGCCAAAGGAAACTGCTCAACAACACTAGGTCCAGAAGAAGCCAACGAAGACGACTACGACGACGTGGACGATTACAACGGGTACACAGTTAACGATGTGGGCGGAAACTATAGCAGTTTCGGTTTTACCGTAACGGTAGATTACGACAGTGACCTAAACGACAGTACGCCAACAGACGGCCTAACGTTTAAGCGTATTGATATCGCAGTTACGGCACCAGATGGCCAAGTTTACAATTTTAGCGCTTATCGAGGGAGCTATTAATGTCTCCACGACAAGCACAGCGACATCACGGTTTTACATTAATAGAACTTATTTTAGTGATCACTATTTTAGGTGTGATTAGCGTATCTGTAGCACAAGTGATTTCTTTAAGTGCACAAATCTATATAACCGGCGCAGAGCGTACCCGCCTTGTTTCAGATGCGCGCTTTATTATTTTGCGGCTCGAAAAAGAACTGCGTAATGTGGTGCCAAATTCTGTGTCATTCGATTCCAGTTTGGGGTGTCTTTCTTACTACCCTATTAAGGAGAGTGGCACCTATGTGGGCGACGCGTTTAATAATCCTATGCACGTAGTCGTGTTCAATAGTCAGTTGAGTAAGGACGAAACTCTTGTTATATACCCAACAAACCCGCAGAGCGTGAATGATAACGGGCGAATAATAGATGCTATTGCCGACGCTGCTTCCGATCCCACTAGCGATAATCAATATGACCTCACACTCAGTGCCCCTAATACACAATCTTCACCGGGAAAACGCTTCTTCATTCCTGAAGCGCAAGTAACCGTTTGTAGAACATCTTCCGTTCAAGGTGAACGCTTAATTAGGACGCAAGGTGCTACGTCGGGCGTCCTTGGTACTAATGTGGTTTCGTGGAGTGCGAATGTGGTCACTGCAGGGTTACGGCAAAATGGCTTAATCGAACTGCAAATGACATTACAAAGCAGTGACGATGAACAGATATCGGTTGTACACGAGGTGCATTTCCCTAATGTGCCATAGTAAAACACGCCAACAAAAAAAGTATCGTATAGGCCAACGTCCTGTCGGGTTGTCTGGTTCTCCTGCGCGCCAACAAGGCTCAACCACTATAGTAGCAATTATCATTAGTATCGTACTTTTAGGTCTTGGTATTGCGCTGTCTAATCAAATCTCATCGAATATTCGCCAGCAATCCATTGAATATTATGGCGCTCGTGCTTACTTAGCGGCGCAAAGTGGGATGGAAGTCGCTATTTCTAGGCTAATTAACGGCGATAATCCGGCGTGCACAGTCATAACACAGCCGGTAGTTATAAGTGTAGTCAACATGCAGAATTGTACGATTACGCTATCTTGTGAGGTGGAAACTGAAGTCGATGAGCCTGAAGTTGCCGCTGGTGAAATAAGGGTTTATGCGTTAGGGGCCGAAGCGCAGTGCAGTACCGGCCAGCTCGAAACCTCAAAACGCGTTCTTGTTGAAGTAAGGCAGGAAGAATAATGACATACTGTAATTCTGTTGCTCGACTCTTTTTGATTTGTGCCTTGTTTATACAAGCGTTAGCTGTGCAAGCCGTTCCTCAAATCGAAGGCAGGTTCATCGAGCTTCAAAACACCTACAATAAAGCAGAGTGGACAACCATTAGCTTTTCACAGGTATACGACGAGCCGCCAGCGGTGTTTATGCTGTCTACTAATCAGGGGGGCAACCCTGCCATTGTCAAAATTCGCAATGTAACCCGCACAGGTTTTGAAGCTTTGCCCCTTGAGCCTTCCGGAGAAGATGGTCCGCATATCACGATGGGAGGCCATTACTTAGCCATTGCTTACGGCGTTCACGAATTTCCGAATGGGGATATTGTTGAAGTAGGAAAAATGGAGCTGGATGCTACAACCATCCAAGCCTCTACTAGTTCCCCTTGGTACATTCCAATAGGGACATTAGTTCCCGGAACAGAAGATGCTCGATACGCACAGGTGCCTCTGCAAACTAACTTTGGTGAAAAACCTGTATTTTTTCACTCCATTCAAACTGTCAATAACCAAGTGGATGTAAATGGGAAAAAGCCTCCCAATGAGCATTTGCTTCCATTTTTAACTATTGCGGCTAAATACGAAGCGCCGTCATATTACATAGCACTGGAAGCATCAGAAACCGATTTTGAGCCCGTCACACGTCCCGAAACGGTTGCTTATATGGCAACAACTGAAGGGTTCGACCGCAGGTTCTTTGATGACAACGGTGTAGAGGTGGTCTGGGAGGCAGACTTTGCGGACGTGCGCATTCAGGGATGGGACGATGGTTGTTTTCAAAATAGCTTTAAAAATAAATACACACAAACGCCGCTAGTTGCCGCGAGTAAAATTAGCCGCAACGGAGGCGATGGTGGCTGGCTGCGCAGTTGTGGTGTGAGCAAAACAAAATTGGGCCTTCGCGTAGATGAAGACCGAAGTATGGACTCAGAACGTAATCATACCGAAGAAGACGCTAGTATTCTGGCTATGACATCAGAGTTTGTGTTTAGTGGTGAAATTCCTAGCTGCGACGTTGCATTCCCGGGTGCGGTGGCAGCATTTGGTGGTGCGCCTATTAACCTACCCGCTTTCAGTCGCATTATTGATGAAAATGGTGGTGTGCTTAGTGCCACACAACTAGTGGCTGGGGGAACAGCTGGGAATGCGGACTATCCAAAATGTGGAGAACCAGGCGTCGACTGTACAGTGAACAATACAGACTCACTAACTGCATCACAGGCCAGAGCTATACCAACCCTCACAGTTAATGATAGCAGTGAAGACTTAACCCCTGGTAATTTGGCCGGCGATTATTTTTATAGTCGGCTGAATGTGCTTATGGCGGCAGGAAACTATAACGTTGTTGCACCGACTAGAATCTACATTGCCGATCCTGGTACCAATCCACCGGGGCAACCAACACGCTTCGTTATGGCTAATGCTAATGTCACCATTGCAGATGGAGCCTACCTAGCGATTTATGTAGACGGTGATGTGGTTATTGACGGTTCAAACCCGAGGGCGTTGGTTATTGCCAAAGGGAAGGTCACGTTAGCTAATGTGGGTGACGAAACTATCGTCGGCCGCTTCAATGCAGGAGGAGGCGTTGAGTCTGTTTCTTCAACAACGGCAAATCTACCAGCTCCCCTCAGCGTAACAGCTAATGAAGTACCAAATAATATTCCTGGCATATGTGGACGTGAGGTTATAGAAGTATTAAATCACTACCGGTATGAACTTGCCGACAATAAAGGTAGTAGCTGCGCGGCAAAAGAAGTAACACTGAAAGCCTGCGCAGATGTAAATTGCGACCTCATTTACTCTCAACCCTCTACGGTTAACCTATCCCCGCAAAATAGCAACAATTTCCGATGGACTGGAAGCGATATCGTGTCGTTTACTGGGCAAATCTCTTTAGCTATCGATAGCCTAAAGGGGCAAGACACAAAGCTTGCAACGTTAGGTGAGACGCCATCGTCTCAGCTGCGCTGTTTCATTGGCGGAAAAGAAGTGGGTATAGAAGGCTGCAAGATAAACTTTGAAGATGATGGCCTGGTATTTAAAAACCTTTCTGACAACAACACAACCATCGTCACCCAGCTATCAGGCAAGCCTTCTGACGAAGGTTTCAATAGTAAAAATTATGCCGTTGAGGCCTGTGGTAATTCAGAATTCTTGAAAAACAAAATTGTTGATGTCGACCTCAACTACAATTGCTCAAGCTCTAGCAACTGTTCAAACAAGTTAGCCCTGACAAATAACGGTAATACTTATCAGATTGGACTATCACCACAGACATTTTCTCTGCAGTTTGATACTAATTCGCGAGCGGAATTTACGTTGCGGTATCCGGACGCGGGTGAGCTTTCGCTGTCAGGAACAATTACTGATAGAGCCGCACTAACAGGTTCATCAAACATCTTTAAAGTTCGTCCATTCGGTTTCGCAATGGATGTCTTAAATGACGCTGGCACCAGTTTCAACCCAAACGGGTATGCAATCAATCCGAATGGCTCACTGCTAAAGCGTACGGGAGAAAACTTTGTGCTAGGTCTTCGTACTGTGCAATGGGTTGATGGTGAAGACAATAATGACGATGGGATACCAGATAACTTTGCAGACTTAGCAAATAATAATACGGCCGAACATTATTCAGGTAGTGTCAACCTCACTCCTCAGCAATTGCTACCAGTAAGCGGCTCTGCAGGTTCGTTAAGTATCACAAGCGTCAATTTTGAAGACGAGGGTAAAGTTAATCAAGCTTTAAATTATGACGAAGTTGGCATCATATCCATTGTCGCTCAAGGTACCTATTTGACAGACTCTACGGTGTTGGGCCAATTAAATAATGTGGGACGATTTGCGCCATCAAATTTTTCGCTAACAGGAAATGTGGTGGCGGCATGTACTACCAGTAATGCGTTCAACTACTTCGGTCAACCTATAAGTGAAGTGAGCTTCTCGCTAACCGCACTTAACCAAAATGGCAGCCGCACCACAAACTACTACGATGGTTTTGATAAGCTAACCAGTCTCGGTTTGCAGGTTGAGCATGACGGCAATTTGCTAAACCGTTTGGAAAATATCAACTCGATAGGCTGGCCTCAAAGCGGAGCGACAGGACAAATTACTTTCTCTGATAATGACATTGCATTTAGCCGCTTAGGTAGCGCAACACTGGACGGGGCATATATCGATGCCGCTGTCGTGCTGGTGGCAGACCAAGCACAAATTGAGGGCGCAAACTTCAATGGACTTTCTTGCTCCGGTCAGTGCGTTGATGATTTTGGTGATTCAATCAGCTTCGCCTATGGTCGTGCTACGTTAATAAATAACTACGGTGCAGCCGACGAAGCGCTTTTGTTACCGCTTCGCACCCAATATTGGGATGGAAATAATTGGCGAATTAATAAGTATGACAGTTGTACGGCTTATGATCACGACAACGTGAATGACGAATCTGGTGAATTGGTTTCTTCGGGGGAAGAGTCGTTAAGTGAAGGAGCCTATAGAGATAGTGACGGAATACGCCTGTCATCACCAAACGGTGCTGGCAATTACCCTGTTAGTTATACGCCTGACGCTTGGCTATTGTGGGATTGGGATGGAGATGACGAAGCTGATAATCCCCCAAACGCAACGCTTACATATGGTGTGTATCGAGGAAACGACAATATCATTTACAAGCGCGAGCAAATCAATAATTAGCAAAGAAGGTTATCCGGTTTGGTCTTAACGCTAGCTGCGTAGCACACTGTAGTGGCGCCAACATAAAGAGATGTAAATTATTAGCAAATTGTTTTTGAACCTTCTAATTTTCGCAGGGTCACTATGTGGGTCTAATTTTAAAATTATTTGGAAACGCGTGTGTGGTATCCCTTCATGGGTAAAGCGCTAAAACTACTAAGCAAAAATGCAGTTATTTCGTCACTTAATTACAGCATTACTTGCCCAAAATAGCCCCCATTGTTAAAGTGTGCGAATAAATATCGACTTCACGTTAAAGCGTCGCCATCTCACCTTTGCAAATACGCGTTAACACAGAAACAGGAATACACTCTTCATGTTTAAAAAGCTTCGAGGCATGTTCTCTAACGATCTGTCCATCGACCTCGGAACAGCTAATACGCTGATTTATGTAAAAGACCAAGGTATTGTTCTAAACGAGCCTTCAGTAGTAGCTATTCGTCAAGAGCGCGCAGCAGGACCAAAAAGTGTTGCAGCAGTAGGTGCAGAAGCTAAGCGAATGCTTGGTCGTACGCCGGGTAATATACGTGCAATTCGTCCGATGAAAGACGGTGTTATTGCCGACTTTTACGTCACTGAAAAAATGCTTCAGCACTTTATTAAACAAGTGCATGACAATAATTTCTTGCGCCCAAGTCCTCGTGTATTAGTGTGTGTTCCTTGTGGTTCAACACAAGTAGAGCGCCGCGCAATTAAAGAATCTGCACTGGGTGCAGGTGCCCGCGAAGTTTATCTTATCGACGAGCCAATGGCGGCTGCTATTGGTGCGGGTTTACCTGTATCAGAAGCAACAGGTTCAATGGTGGTCGATATTGGTGGTGGTACAACAGAAGTTGCCATTATCTCACTTAACGGCGTAGTTTATTCATCATCCGTTCGTATTGGTGGTGACAAGTTTGATGAAGCTATTATCAACTACATTCGTCGTAACTTCGGTTCACTAATTGGTGAAGCAACCGCTGAACGCATCAAGCATGAAATAGGTGCTGCCTACCCAGGTGAAGAAGTGCGCGAAATTGAAGTGCGCGGTCGCAACCTAGCAGAAGGCGTACCTCGCGGGTTCACGCTAAACTCAAACGAAATTCTTGAAGCGCTTCAAGAACCACTAACCGGCATTGTTTCAGCAGTTATGGTGGCGCTAGAACAGTCTCCACCAGAGCTTGCTTCAGACATTTCTGAGCGCGGTATGGTACTTACCGGTGGTGGCGCGTTACTTAAAGACTTAGATAGATTGCTAATGGAAGAAACGGGCATTCCAGTTGTTATTGCTGATGATCCGCTTACTTGTGTAGCACGCGGCGGTGGTAAGGCATTCGATATGATTGACCTTCACGGTGGCGACCTGTTTAGCTACGAATAAACAGGAAAGGCAACCGTAAGGTTGCCTTATTTGTATCATGGATACTATATTTACCCGCGGCCCTTCGTTAAATAACAGGCTTACACTGGCGCTTGTGCTGTCGGTGATTCTGATATTTGTCGACCATAAGCTAGACGGTTTCAAATCAACGCGGGTTTATCTCAACTCATTAATGAGCCCACTTCAGTATTTAGCAAACCTTCCCGGTTTAATGCTAAATGAAAGTGCCCAGCGCTTTACCTCTCAAGAACAATTGCTGGCCGAAAACCAGAAACTTAATAATCAGCTGTTGCTAATGAGCGAAAAGCTCCAGCAGTTCGATGTAATTGCAAAAGAAAATGCGCAATTACGAGAGTTACTACAGGCACCTATTCGGGTTTCTTCTCGAAAAATGGTTGCTGAGTTAATGGCGGTGGATAAAAACCCGTACAGCCAGCAGGTGGTTATCAACAAGGGGGCGATAGACGGCGTATATCTGTCTCAGCCAGTTATTGATGATAAGGGCATAGTGGGTCAGGTAATGGAAGTTGGGTCTACAAACAGCCGTGTATTATTGATTGCCGACGTTACCCACGCTATTCCTGTGCGATCTCTTCGAAACGATATTCGCTTTATCGCAACCGGAAGCGGCGCACTAAACGAGCTGTATCTAGAGCATGTTCCTCATAGTGTCGATATTCAAGAAGGTGACACATTAATTTCGTCTGGCTTAGGAAAAGTCTTTCCAGAAGGCTACCCTGTGGCAAGAGTGTCACAAGTCGTCCGAGATGAAAGCCGCCCTTTTGCTCGTGTTATTGTCACACCTTTAGCAAACCTAGACAGGCTTCGACACCTATTGCTGTTATGGCACACGCCTGAGTCAGAGAATGAGTCTGATGCTAACTCAACTGACGACACTGATAAGCCAGCTGTAAACGAGGAAGAATCTTCAGATGCGTAAACGTAACCTCGTTATATGGATTAGTCTGTTAGTTGCTCTGGTACTGCAAATTGTTCCACTGCCCATTCAAGTAGATGTGTACCGCCCTGACTGGGTGCTGGTTGTATTAGCATATTGGAGCATGGCGTTGCCCCACAGAGTGAATGTGGGTGTAGCCTTCTTAACGGGCGTAGCCATGGATGTATTGGTAGGAACGACCTTAGGTATTCATAGCCTTGGGTTGAGTATTTGCGTATACATATTAGCGGCTAACTACCAACGGTTGCGTAATTATTCTGTTTGGCAGCAAGCCATTATTATCGGTCTACTATCGGCGCTATACCACTTACTTACATTTTGGGTGCAGCATCTACTGACAGATATTTATTTCCAAGTCGATTACCTGTGGCCAGTGATAACGTCAATGGTGTTGTGGCCGTGGGTATTTTGGCTGCTTCGACGCACGCGCAGACAGTTTTCAATTTCGTAACCCGAACACGTTCTCGATTAAACCAAAGGTAAGCCAATGACAAAATCGGTAGTGTTAGCGTCAGCCTCTCCACGACGCACCGCTTTGCTCAAGCAAATGAACATAGCCCATACAATACAGCCTGCCGATATTGACGAGTCGCCCCGTGACAACGAGCCACCGATGGAGCTTGTCGCAAGGCTAGCCAGTGAAAAAGCCCAAGCGGTGAAAGCATACCTTGAGGAGCTGCAGGCAATGACCGACGACAAGGTTATTCTGGCCAGCGACACCCTAATATCGTTTAACGGACAAAGTGTTGGCAAGCCAGAAGATAAAGCAGATTCTAAGCGCATACTCACTATGCTTTCTGGTAAAACTCATGACGTTCTTACCGCTATTTGTGTGCTTGATAACGCTCAGCAACAGACTCAAGTAATTACCACATCTGTGACTTTTGCAGCATTGACGGATGAGCAAATTGACGCATACTGGGAAACAGGAGAACCTGCCGACAAAGCAGGGAGTTACGCTATTCAAGGTATTGGTGGTGAGTTTGTAGTTTCCATTAACGGCAGTGCAAGTGCCGTAATAGGCCTACCACTGTACGAAACCCGCCAATTACTTAATGCATTTGGAGTTGTGTCGTGAGTGCTGAACTGCTTATTAACGTTACCCCGTCAGAGTCACGGGTGGCGCTTATTGAAAACGGAATACTGCAAGAAATTCACGTAGAGCGTCATACCAAACGCGGTTTGGTTGGCAATATCTATCGCGGTAAAGTTAGCCGTGTATTACCGGGAATGCAGGCAGCATTTGTTGATATCGGTTTAGAAAAGGCCGCCTTCTTACATGCATCTGACATTGTCATTCACAATGAAATTGCTGAAGAAGTCTCGGCAAGCCATATTCAAAAGCAAGACATTCGCGAGTTGGTGCGAGACGGTCAAGATATTGTGGTTCAGGTAGTGAAAGATCCTATCGGTACCAAAGGCGCACGCCTTACCACAGACATTACTATCCCCAGCCGTTATCTTGTATTTATGCCTTCGGTAACTCACGTAGGCGTATCTCAACGCATTGAAGAAGAAGCAGAAAGAGAGCGCTTAAAGTCGCTGGTGCAAGAGTTTTGTGATGAAAACGGTGGCTTCATTCTGCGTACTGCGGCTGAAGGCGTGGGCAAAAACGAACTGCAGTCCGACGCAGCATTTTTGCGAAGGCTGTGGGATAAAATTCAGTCGCGTATGAAAAAGCGTAAGTCGAACGTGCTTTACGAAGACTTACCGCTAGCACGACGAGTGCTACGCGACTTTGTTGGTACAGAGCTCGACAGAATTCGAATCGACTCGAAACTATCATTCAATGAACTTCACCAGTTCACCAAAGAGTACGTGCCTGAAATGAACGGCAAGCTCGAATACTACCCGGGTGATAGACCTATTTTTGATTTATACGATGTGGAAAATGAGGCGCAGCGAGCCTTGGAACGCCGTGTCGATTTAAAATCTGGCGGCTACTTGATCATTGATCAGACCGAAGCGATGACCACAATCGACATTAATACGGGCGCTTTTGT
Source organism: Alteromonas macleodii ATCC 27126 (assembly GCF_000172635.2). Lineage (NCBI taxonomy): Bacteria > Pseudomonadati > Pseudomonadota > Gammaproteobacteria > Alteromonadales > Alteromonadaceae > Alteromonas > Alteromonas macleodii. The sequence goes on from NC_018632.1 coordinate 238,860, forward strand.
TGGCCACCGGAACTTAGAAGAAACAATTTTTAACACCAATATTGAGGCGACGCAGGCAATTGCCCGTCAGTTAAGATTGCGCAACTTGGGTGGGATGATCCTTATCGACTTCATCGATATGATTGAACCAGACCACAAACGACGTGTCTTACACTCACTAGAGGTGGCGACGAACAAGGACAGAGCCAAGATAAATATTCACGGTTTTACTGCGCTAGGGCTAATTGAAATGACCCGTAAACGCACCCGTGAAAGCATTGAGCATATATTGTGCGGAGAATGCCCGGTGTGTAAAGGGCGAGGCACGGTAAAAACCATTGAAACCATTTGTTTTGAAATTATGCGTGAAATTGTACGGGTGAATCGCGCCTACGACGCAGACAAGTTTGTGGTTTACGCTTCACCAAAAGTGGCGGAAGCCTTAATGGGCGAAGAGTCTCATATGCTGGCAGAACTGGAAGTATTTGTGTCTAAACAAATCAAGGTTCAAACAGAAACATTGTACAATCAGGATAAGTACGACGTCGTCATGATGTAATGCATTAACGTATACAAAGGCAAAATGTGACAAATTTTTCGTCGGTAGCCGCTTATCTACTTAAGAAGTTTTGGCTGCTACTCGCCGTATTGCTTGTACTTTTCGCGCTTGTTTTAAGCGCTGCACGCTATGCTCTGCCGCATATTGAGCACAACAAACACCTGTTGGAAAATTATATTAATGAGCAGTATGGCGTAAATCTATCCATCCAAAGTGTGCATGCTGTTTGGCAGCGCAATGGTCCAAGTATTGTGCTCAATTCGGTGTCGTTGGCTAAAAACGATGCTTCCCCTGTTGCATTGGATATCAGGCAAATCTACGTCGAGCTAGATTTTTGGGAATCGCTACGCCACCAACTTATCTCATCTACCCGTTTCGAGCTGCGTGGTCTTAAGCTTGATATTGACGCCGATCGCCTTTCTGGAGGCGATAAGAATAACTTCCCTGTAGTAAATGCACTAGAGCGTCTGTTTTTAGAGCAGCTTCAAAGCTTCTCGTTAGAAGACGGGGTGGTATCTGTCACTCACCTTAATGAAACCAATTCATTTGATATTGAAAGTTTATCGTGGAACAACCATGAAGAGCGACACCAAGGTTTAGGTCAGCTTAAGGTTGCAGATTTAGCGGCTAACTCGGCGTCGTTTATCATTGATATCACGGGCACGCGGGAAGACTTTGACGGCGTGTTTTACGCCAAAGCAGAAGAGCTCGATATTTCTCCGTGGGTAAGCGATCTCATCAAAACCAAGCGCCCACTAGCGCAAAGCCGCGCAAACTTTGAAGTATGGACTAACTTTTCTCAAAGTGAAGTCACTAGCGTACAAGCCGAGCTTAGTGAAAGCCTTTTAGAGTGGGGCAGTGGCCGCGCGAAAACGGTAACAGGTATCAGCGGAGGTAGTCTTCAGGCGTTGCCTAACGATGAGAACAGACAGGGAGGCTGGAATGTCCGAGTGGATCAATTGGTGCTTAATTCGAGCAACGAGACCCTTACAACAGACCTAATTGGCAGTATAAGTGCAAATGGTGATGCGCTGATAAACACCGTAAAGCCAGTGCAAGTTAACCCCTTTCTGCTGCTGTTACCGCTTTTCATGGATGATACCAGTGAAGAGGAAATACGCGGGCTTAATCCAAAAGGCGAGTTGGCCACGTTGCAGGTTCAATGGCACAACGGCCAGCCTTCTTTAGCGGCTAAAGTGCTAGATTTGCAGTGGGACAAAACAGATAAGGTACCAGGTCTTTCGTCGCTAGATGCAGACTTTTTCTGGTATAAAAATAATGGCGCTATCTACTTAGAGAGTGCGGATAGCTTACTAAGTGCCAACGGCGTAATTAAGAAAGACGTCAATATAAACCTGTTTAAATCTCAGTTTTATATTTACCCAGAGCAGATAGATAGCGAAGACAAGCAGTGGGTAGTAAAAGGCAGCGATATGCTGCTTGATAGTGATGCCGTTACTCTTCACCCGCAGTTTAAACTGAATACGTCGACAGGGTTTATGTCACTTTATGTGGATGTAAGCCCATTGGCGCTAAATGAGGTGAGCAGTTTATTTCCCCCTTCTTTAATGGGGGCTAATACCGATAAATACCTTACTCGTGCGTTTACAGGAGAAGGTGAGATCGCAAATGCGCGCGTGCTGTGGCACGGTCGCACGAGTGACTTCCCGTTTGACGACAACACGGGCATTTTTCAGGCGTATGTCGATATTGAGCAGGGGGATTTTCTTTTTGCTCCAGACTGGCCGGCACTTAATAACTTAGACCTATCTTTGTATTTTGTGAATAATGCATTAGTGATGGAGAGCCCTAGTGCGACGCTTGCTGGTATGAAAATCAGTGATATGTCGGCTGCCATTCCAAGCTTTAGTCCAGATGCTCGCCTGATTATTTATGCCAATGGTACTGGCACTGGCGACGCGCTAACCGCGTTAATGATGGATTCGTCCCTCAAAAAATCTTTAGGCAAAGTACTTAACGAAGACGTGCAAATTGGCGGGCCTCTATCTGCCGATATAAAGCTTGATATCCCGTTTAAAGGCAAAGATGTGGTGGCATCGGGAACGGCGCACTTGTCGAATAACCCCGTTTTTGTTGCGACCACAAATATGCTATTTGATAAGGCATCGGGAGAGGTGTCATTTGTTAATGGCGATATAGACGCAAGTGGGCTTCAGGCGCAGTTTCTTAAACAGCCGGTGAACTTGTCGCTATCCGGTAGACAGGGCGACACATACGACCTAAATGTAGAGTTAGGTGGGCGATGGCATGTACACCCGCTGGCTAACTATGTGAATACAGACCTCACCGAATATATCGACGGCGAAAGTGATTGGAACACTACAGTTCAACTGTCGCTTTCAAACAGTGGGTTTAACTATACTGCCAATTTAACTGCAGATTTAACGGCGACACAAAGTGTATTGCCTGCTCCCTTCGATACGCCAGCGGGCAGCAGTTTACCGCTGCTTATTACCAGTAAAGGCGATGGCAAAGCATCAAATGTGGAGGCGTCACTTGGTGATAATATTCGTTTTGATGGCGTACTACCGCACAAAGAAATGCAGTTTTCACGTGCGCACTTGGCACTTGGCGAAAGCGATATAGCCAACATTGGTACAGGTTTTAGTATCAGTGCGAATCTAGCTCAAGCTGATGTGCAAGAATGGTTTACCACTATAAATATGTTACTTTCCGGTAAAGGGAAAGACACCAGCACCGCCGTTGCAAGAACAAATGCTCAATCGAGTATCCAATCAAACGAAAGCAAAAAAGCGAACTTGTTTGGTACTCCCTCGCGGATATTCGCCAAAGCCGACAAACTAAATTTTGCTGGCCACAGTATTAAAGATGCGCAGCTCAGTGCAACAGGACGCAATAAAGATTGGATCCTAGACTTAGCGTCGCCTCAGGCAAGAGCCACTATTCGTATTAATAGTGATTTAGACGAGCAGGGCATTGAGATAAATGCCGACTATTTATCACTAGAGAAGCCTGCTCAAGCCGGGGGGGCGACAAAAACCGGTTCAGAGAGCGGCGTTGAGTTAGCTACGAATAGTGCTATGCCAAGTGAGGAAGGCGAGTCGCCCTACAATATTGACCCAAATACGCTACCGCCCATTTATTTTTATTGTCAGTCCTGTGGCGTGCACGGCATCGATTTAGGTGAAATTACCTTAGACATCGCGAAGGAAGAGAATGGTTTAGCCATTCGCCAGCTTCTAGTGAAATCTGATGAAACTAACGTTACCGCAACGGGTTATTGGAAGCACATGGGAGGCGAGATTCAAAGCGCGTTAAACGGAACATTAACGTCTCCCGACGTTGGGCAGATGCTAAAAGAGTACGGTGTTGAATCAGGTATAAAAGATTCTAGCGCAAATGTGGCGTTTGATATCAACTGGCCAAATGCGCCGATGGATTTCGGGTTTGAACAGCTAAACGGTAATGTTGAGTGGTCGCTCTCAGATGGGTATCTAACTGAGTTGAGTGATAAGGGGTCACGTATCTTTACCCTGTTTAGCTTGAACTCGTTAGTGCGGAAGCTCAGCCTCGATTTTCGAGACGTTTTTGCTAAGGGGTTTTTCTACGACGATATGGGCGGCACGTTAAGTATTGTTGATGGCAAAGCGTATACCGACGATACTGAAATTGACGGCGGCGCTGGTGAAATAGAGATCACGGGCTTCACCGATCTCAATACCGGTGGATTAAATTACAACGTATCGTTCGCACCGAACGTAACTGGGAACTTACCGTTTTTAGTGTATTTCTTGGCTACGCCGCCTACTGCACTCGCTGCTCTTGCCATAGATCAGGTGCTAACCTCTGCGAAAGTCATTTCAAATGTGAACTATCGCGTTACAGGTACCATAAAAGATCCTAAGTTCGACGAAGTTGAGCGCAACAGCAAAGACATCAGCTTACCTGCGCAAAATGCGCCTGTACCGGCCAACCCGCAAGACAGGCCATTAACGGAAGATGACGTACGCAGGCTTAAAATGGAGGTGATCGATGGTTAATTTAGTTGCATTACAAATGACATCTGCGCCAAGCGTGGAAGAAAATCTCGACACCGTTGCAAACGAAATGGCATCGGCAAAGATTGAGAAAGACAGTTTAGTTGTGCTTCCAGAGTGTTTTGCTTATTTCGGCGGTAAAGACAAAGGCCAACTTGCTGTGGCAGAAACAAAGGGCGAAGGTGAGATTCAGCGACGTTTGTCAGCGCTTGCTGCACAATACCAGTGCTATCTGGTTTCGGGTACGTTTCCAGTGAAAACCAATAGCCCAGAGAAGTTTTCCGCAGCCTGCATGCTGTTTGGCCCCAATGGCGATGTGTTAGCAGACTACCGCAAAATTCACATGTTCGATGTATCAGTTAACGACAACACGGGCAGTTATCGTGAATCGGCGACAACCGAAGCGGGCAGCAAGGTGGTTACTGTTGAAACGCCAATAGGCAACATTGGTCTTGCGGTGTGCTATGATGTACGCTTTCCAGGGTTATTTACTGCAATGGGCGATATCGATATTTTGGTGTTGCCAGCGGCCTTTACCCAGCGCACCGGAGAAGCGCATTGGCATGCGTTGTTGCAAGCCAGAGCCATTGAAAAGCAGTGCTTTGTGGTAGCTGCAAATCAAAGTGGCGTGCATGCAAATGGTCGTGAAACATACGGTCACAGTCTTGTACTGTCGCCTTGGGGGGAGACCCTTGCCGAACGCAAAACCGACGTAGGGTTAGTTTCGGCAAAAGTAGATATTGCAGAAAGAGAAACCATTAAACAGAATATGCCGGTTGCCGAACATAACCGATTCAGGAGTCACTTTGTCTAAATCTGTTGAGCGTCATTTATTATCTGACTCAGGGCTAGATATCTCTAAGCTAGAGCGTGCTTTAGCGACTATTCATCGTCACGATACCGACTATGCCGATTTATATTTTCAGTCAAGCCAGCACGAAAGCTGGGTGTTGGAAGACGGCATTATTAAAGAAGGCAGCTATAACATAGAGCGCGGCGTAGGCGTGCGTGCAATTAGCGGTGAGAAAACAGGGTTCGCTTATTCAGATGAAATAAGCGAAGAAGCGTTGACCAAAGCGTGTAAAGCGGCTCGCGGCATTGCGCCAAGCGGCGGTTCACAACAAGTTGCTTCGCTTGGACAAAAACCAGTGCAAGCGCGATACAGCGAAAATAACCCTATTCTTGCGATGCAAGACGCTGAAAAAATTTCGCTTTTAAAAGCAGTAGATGCCTATATCCGCAAACAAGAGCCGTCTGCCAATCAGGTAGTGGTGAGCTTAAGCGGTGTGTATGAAGAAATTTTAGTTGCTGGCAGTGACGGTACTTTAGCCACTGATATTCGTCCGCTGGTGCGCTTGAACTGCTCGGTATTGCTAGAACAAGGCGATAGACGTGAACGTGGTTCAGCTGGAGCTGGTGGTCGTTATGCCTACTCGTTCTTTAAACAAGACGAAAACGGCAAACCGTATTACGAGACGTTGGCAGAAGATGCCCTTCACATGGCGCGGGTTAACATGCAGGCTGTGGCATCGCCGGCAGGCGCTATGCCTGTAGTATTAGGTAACGGTTGGCCCGGTGTATTACTTCACGAAGCGGTAGGGCACGGTCTTGAAGGCGACTTTAACCGTAAGGGTGCATCAACATTTAGTGGCCGTATTGGTCAGCGCGTTGCAGCAAAAGGCGTGACGGTTGTTGACGATGGCACATTAAACGACCGTCGTGGCTCATTGTCGGTAGACGATGAAGGCACACCAACAGCGCACAACGTGCTTATTGAAGATGGTATCTTGAAAGGTTATATGCAGGATAAACACAACGCCAAGCTTATGGGCGTTACGCCTACCGGTAACGGTCGTCGTGAATCCTATGCGCACTTGCCTATGCCCCGCATGACGAATACTTATATGTTGGAAGGCCAACACGATCCGCAGGAAATTATCGCGTCTATCGACAAAGGTATTTACGCGCCGAACTTTGCTGGCGGACAGGTAGACATTACGTCTGGCAAATTTGTATTTTCTAGCGCGGAAGCCTACTTAATTGAAAACGGTAAAATTACCGCACCGGTGAAAGGGGCTACCTTAATTGGTAACGGTCCAGAGGTTATGCAAAAAATCTCAATGATTGGCAACGACACTGCCCTAGATAAAGGCGTGGGTGTATGTGGTAAAGACGGTCAAAGCGTGCCGGTGGGTGTAGGTCAGCCTACGCTTAAAATTGATGAGTTGACGGTGGGTGGTACGGCTTAATTCAGCTCAAACCCGTAAACTGGAAAATTAAAGAAGGTTGGGCCTAGGCACCAACCTTTTTTGTATGCAAACTGGTATAGGTCGTGGCTAACTTTCAAATCCTTTTCCATTCAACCACTCAATAGCATCTTCTTCGTTGGTAAAAATACCTAGCTCAAGGCCTGCATTGTCGTAAATTCTCTGAAATTGCGCTCTTACAATGGGCTGCACCGTGGTATCGCCGATAACTAGCGCGCCAAGCGCCATTCCGTGCTTCGCACGCCACTCTATTGAACGCTGCAGTTCTGTCTCACCTGCTTTAGTGAGAAGGGCAGAACCATGCAAAAAACCTAAAAATGCCCAGTGATTCCCACCAAAACTGTTAATCACATCCATCATATCCCGCGCATAGCGTTCAATGGCTGAACCATCGGCAATACCTTCAGCTGACACGCCAACAATGCTACCAAGCACAGCAATTTGGTACTGGCCGTACTTGCTTTTCAGTGTTGCGTTAGGGTTGGAAAATATTTTCACACTATCCCCCTTTGGCTGGTGACCGAAACTGTGATGTTGAGATTACTTTAATTGCAGACCGTTAATCCTCATGAATAACGTCTTTCAAATACTGAAACAGCTCTCTGAATGCTTTAGGCGGCGCATTTTTTTCACGCTCTTTTTTAACTTGGCGATGAAATTGGCGCAGCTTTTGGCGGTCCAGTTCAGGATGCGCTTCAATCAGCTTTTGAATAGCGGGGTCGCCCTGTTCAATCACGGCTTCACGGGCTTTTTCTAGTGCATGAAAGGCCGCATTGCTCGCCTGATGCTGATGTGTAATTTTAGCCAACGCCTCTTCAATAGGGGCGGTATCTCTTTGACGTAAAGCTTTGCCGATAAACTGAAGCTGACGGCGGTAACCGTCTTTTTTCTTATTCACTTTGCGGGCAATAGCTACGGCGTCAGCAAGCTCTTCATCCATAGGGATCGTCGCTATGTGAGCATCGGTCAGGTTAACCAAGGTTTCACCTAGCTTGTGAAGTTCTTTAGCTTGACGCTTCAGCTCAGTTTTACTGATTAATTCTTCCTCTTCGAACTCATCTGCTTGCGCATCTTCGAAGTAAGGATCTTCAGGAGAATTGTATTTCTGATCACTCATTTCAAACTCATTAGTGTTACACTTTAGCTAAATTGTAACTATCACAGTCGAATTAAGACAGCGAAACTTACTATGCAAATTGAGCAGCAGTTAGCCGACATTCAAAATGTCGTAGATGATGTACTGAAATTAGCCCTTTCTAAAGGCGCAACACAAGCCGAAGCCAGCATGTCTAAAGTGCAGGGCATCGCCGTTTCTTCACGTATGCAAGAAGTTGAAAACGTTGAATTTACCAATGACGGCGGCTTAGGTATAAGCGTATACGTAGGCAAGCGAAAGGGGAGTGCGTCTACCGCTGATCTGAGCATAGCGGCGCTAACACTCGCGGTAGAAAAAGCCGTCGATATTGCTCGCTATACCAGTGAAGATCCTTGTACAGGTTTGGCCGATGCCGACCTTATTGCTACCGAGTTCCCTGATTTAGACCTGTATCACCCTGAAGAATTAGATACTGAAAAGGCCATTAAAACTGCTATTGAAGCCGAAACGGCGGCAATGAATTACGACTCGCGCATTACAAATTCAGATGGCGCGTCGTATAACGCAAATCTAGGTATGCGCGTTTACGGCAACACGCACGGTATCAATGCAGGTTATCCTAGCAGCCGTTATTCACTAAGCTGTATGGTTATTGGCGCACAAGATAACGATATGCAGCGCGATTACGCTTACACAGTAAGTCGTAAAGCGTCTTTGCTGCAATCAGCAAGTGCAGTGGGTATTGATGCCGCTAAAGCTACTGTAGACCGTTTGGGGGCTCGTAAGATCAACACCGCAAACGTGCCTGTGCTTTTACACCGTGACATCGCATCTAGCTTGTTTGGTCATTATGTCGGAGCTATTAGCGGTGGTAGCCTTTACCGTCGTTCTAGTTTCTTGTTAGATAGCTTGGGTAAACAAGTTTTCCCAGAGTGGCTTAATATTGAAGAGCGTCCGTTTATTAAAGGCGGTCTGGCAAGCTCAAGCTTCGATAACGAAGGTGTGGCATGTTCAGACATGACCATTGTCGATGCGGGTAAATTGGCTACATATCTTTATACCACTTACTCGTCGCGTAAGCTAAACACCCGCTCGAATGGCCACGCCGGTGGTATTCATAACTGGCTAGTAGGTGATACGGGTCACAGCGACGCCGACCTGCTTAAAGAAATGGGCACAGGTTTGTTCGTAACCGAACTGATGGGGCAGGGCGTTAACGGTGTGACGGGCGATTACTCGCGCGGCGCAGCGGGATACTGGGTTGAAAATGGCATCATCCAATACCCAGTTCACGAGGTAACTATTGCTGGCAATCTGAAAGATATGTTTAAAGGCATTGTGGCAATTGGCGCTGAAAAAGATGTACGCGGCAGTGTACAGACCGGTTCGGTGCTTATTGACCAAATGAAGATAGCAGGCAGCTAGTTTACGCGTTCTCGAAACGCTGAAGGAGACAGCCCGGTGGACTTCTTAAAGCGTTTCGAGAACGTAAATACATTTGCGTAGCCTACATAACTGGCGATATAAGATACGGGCCACTGCGTGCTTAGTAATAAGCTTTTGGCTCGTGTCATACGCAAATGGATAACGTGCTGTTTGGGGCTGCGCCCAAACACTTGTAAGCACAGCCTATGAAGGTGAGGGGCAGAATAATGCGCTTTCTCACTTAAGCTCTCCATATCCCAATCAAACTGAAGCTGTTTTTCAACCGCTGAAAAGAGGCTGTGTAGTCTGCTTACCTGGCGTCGTTCTTTCTCATCGTGAGTATGTACGTCACTCAAAGGCGCATCAATAATACGATACAGGTATCTAGACACGAGCTGCATTGCCGCCCCTCGACTGTCCACATCGCGCTCTAAGTAAAGCAGCTCCATAGCGTGATGTAGACCCTCTAGCTTGGCATTATCTAACACCACAGCCTCACTTTTACTGAATGATTTCCAGCGTTCGGAGTCTGCCAAGTTTACCCAAATTATATCCCATTGCTCACTGACTATTGTGACTTCAAAACTTTGCCCAGCGGGTAAAATAATTAGCTGTCCTTCATCCAATTGCATCTCGCCTGACGGGACACGAAATTTTCCTTGTCCATGAATGCTGTAAAACAAGGTGTGGTTAGGAGGCGAAACGCGACCTACCGTATAGTCACCTGATAAGTTAGAGCATCCTGCTAGTTCAATCTCCAGGTCGCTGATTTCAGGCGCGTTACTACTATCAATAAAGCGTTCAAAGCACTTAGGGCCTATGTCTACAATATCTCTAAAGCTAAGTTGCATAAATGTGGAATGATAGTTTTGGATAAATATATGAAAGATTAGAGCATAAAGGATTTAATGAAAGTTAGCTATATTGCGCTTAACGAAAAAGTAAAGGATATGACATGCTTAATGTTGCGCAAGTAGTGGCTCAAAACGATTGGCAAAACCCAGTTGTATTTCAGAGAAATCGCATCAATGCCCACAGTCCACATCACGGATATAAAACGCTAAAAGACGCATTGCAAAATACCAATGCGCAAAAGCGTAGTTTAAACGGTCAGTGGGATTTCCGTTTATTTGAAGCTCCAGCAAACGTACCTGAAAGCCTGCTTTCTAAAACACTAAGTGATGACGAGTCTGCTAATTGGCAGCCTATTGCGGTGCCTTCTAACTGGCAGCTGCAAGGTCACGACAAACCGATTTACTGTAACGTTAAATATCCCTTTGCGGTGAACCCTCCAGTGGTACCCAGCGAGAATCCAACGGGTTGCTACCGTACGACATTCAACGTTACCAAGGATGAGTTAAAACAGCGCAATCATATCGTCTTTGAAGGGGTAAATAGCGCGTTTCACTTGTGGTGCAACGGCGAGTATGTGGGCTATTCCCAAGACAGTCGACTACCGGCTGAATTCGATTTGTCTGGCTACTTAGTCGAAGGTGAAAATCGACTAGCGGTAATGGTTATCCGATGGTCAGACGGCAGCTACTTAGAAGATCAGGACATGTGGTGGCTTAGCGGTATCTTCCGCGACGTAAATCTTGTCACCAAACCTCAGCACCACATTCAAGACGTGTTTGTTACGCCAAGCCTTGACGCATGCTATCGCGACGCAACAGTAACTGTACGTACCGCCATCAATGCGCCTTCTACTTACAAAGTGGGTATTCAGCTTTTTGATGGCGATAACGCTGTTACCGAGCAAGTCATTACCGGCACTAACAATAAGCGTATTGATGAAAAGGGCGGTTGGGATGATGTAGTTTTTCAAACGCTTCATGTGAATGAACCTAAACACTGGACTGCTGAAACACCGAATCTGTACCGCATCGTAGTCTCGCTTATTGATGAGAATGGCAATGCCGTTGATGTTGAGGCCTATAACGTTGGCTTTAGAAACATTGAAATGAAAAACGGCCAGTTACTGGTAAATGGTAAAGCCGTGCTAATTCGTGGGGTTAACCGTCACGAACACCATCAAAAAAAAGGGCATGCAATCAATGAAGATGACATGCTTGAAGACATTAAGTTGTTAAAGCAAAACAACTTCAATGCCGTACGTACCGCTCATTATCCAAATCACCCTCGTTGGTATGAGCTTTGTGATGAATACGGGCTTTATGTGGTGGATGAAGCTAACATCGAAACCCACGGTATGTTCCCAATGGGAAGGCTTTCTCGCGACCCGCTCTGGGCCGGCGCTTACATGGCGCGCTTTACGCAAATGGTCGAGCGAGACAAAAACCACCCCAGCATCATTATTTGGTCGTTGGGGAATGAGTCTGGTCACGGCCCTACCCACGATGCATTGTATGGCTGGGCAAAGTCATTTGACCCATCGCGCCCTGTACAGTACGAAGGCGGCGGCGCTGATACTTCGGCTACCGACATTATTGCGCCAATGTACGCACGGGTTGATACCGACATTAAAGACGATGCAGTGCCTAAGTGGGCCATTAAAAAATGGTTGTCGATGCCGGGGGAAAACCGCCCCGTTATTCTATGCGAATATGCGCATGCTATGGGTAATAGCTTGGGTAGCTTTGATGAATACTGGAAAGCGTTTAAGGCTTATCCTCGCCTTCAAGGTGGCTTTATTTGGGACTGGGTTGATCAAGGATTAGTAAAACACACTAATAGCGGCGAAGCTTACTGGGCTTACGGCGGCGACTTCGGCGATACTGAAAACGACAGACAATTCTGTATAAACGGTCTGTTATTTCCAGACAGAACGCCACATCCGCACTTATTAGAAGCTAAATATTGTCAGCAGCACTTAAGCTTTTCGTTGGTTGAGAAAGACAACAAGTTTGAGCTTACAGTAAGCAGCGATTACTTATTTAGACGCACAGACAATGAGTTGTTACGTTGGCAAGTGCTAGAAAATGGACAACCGATTGCTGAGGCGAAGGGCGAATGCGAAATCGACATAGCGCCACAACAAGCACAAACGCTCAGTCTTAGCCCAGATATTACGTTTAAAGCAGGCGCTGACTACCACTTAAATATTGATGTGGTACTAGCGAATGACTGCTCGTGGGCTAAAGCAGGGCATGTTATGGACACCGCCCAGTTAGCGCTAGTCAACAAGTGTGGAATAGTTTCGTTTTCTCTTAAGGATAACGAAACAACAAGCGGCACTAGTGAGCTATTAATTGAAGCTCAGGATGGGATGTTGCTGGTACATGCGCAAAATAACGTATTTAGCTTTAATAGTGAGAGCGGGCTATTAACCTCGTGGCTTCAAGGCGCGGAGGAAACACTTGCCGCGCCGCTAGAAGATAACTTCTTCAGAGCGCCGCTAGATAACGACATTGGGGTAAGCGAAGTTGATAATCCAGACCCAAATGCGTGGGAGTCTCGCTGGCGTCGTGCTGGAATTGGCAAGTGGACACGCACTTGCACGGGTGTAAACGTTGAGCAGGGTGCGCAAGATGTGCGTATAACATCGTTATTTGATTATCACCATTCAGAAAAGCTGGTAGCGGCAACCAAGTGGGTTTACACCATAAATGTACAGGCCAAGCTATCGGTAGATGTTGAAGTGCTTTTGGATGACGGTTTACCGCCTATGCCGCGTATTGGTATGCAAACGGCGGTACCTGTAGCCGATAAGCCAACGTCGATTACCTGGCAGGGACTAGGGCCATTTGAGAACTACCCTGACAGAAAAGCGGCAGCGCGATATGGTCACTACACCTTACCTATAGAAGAGATGCAAACGCGCTACATATTTCCAACGGACAATGGCTTGCGCTGTGGCTGTAATCAACTTGAAGTTAGCAGCTTAAAAGCAATTGGACAGTTCTATTTTAACGTGAGCGAATATGGGCAAGCACAGCTAGACGAGGCAAAACACACCTGTGATTTAACACCTCAAGATTGTGTGTTTGTGTACATAGATCATGCCCACATGGGCGTAGGCGGCGATGATTCATGGAGCCCAAGTACACATAAAGCATTCTTGTTGGAAGAGAAGCAATACCGCTACTCAGTTTGCTTTAGCGCCGCTGACAGCTAATCCTCAGTGTGAAGTCGATCATTTAGCACTCGATATCTCAAATGACAATTCGCGGCATAGCTTAGTTATGCCGTCATTGGGATAAAGTGTTTACATATAAAAAAGCCGCTACACAGTAGCGGCTTTTCATTAATTCAAAACTCGTTCAGGCAAGGTCTTAGCCGTCAACCTGACCGCAGAAACGGTAACCTTCACCGTGAATGGTTACAATCAATTCTTCATCTGAAGGATCTGATTCGAAGTGCTTACGAATACGACGAATCGTTACGTCAACCGTACGGTCATTCGGACGAAGTTCACGCCCCGTCATTTCCATGATTAGCTGCTCACGGGTAAGGATCTTACCTGGATTGCTTAGGAAAAGGTGAAGAGCGCGGAATTCACTGCGTGGTAGACGGAACTCTTTTCCGCTAGGCGAAATCAATGAACGGCTATCACCGTCAAGCGTCCAACCATTGAAGCTTACACGGCTTGGTAAATCGTCGTCTTCTGAAGAGTTTGTAGTACGAGACAGTAAGTTGCGCGCGCGAATAGTCAATTCACGAGGGTTAAATGGCTTAGTCAGATAATCATCTGCACCAATTTCAAGACCTAGAATACGGTCAACGTCATTATCACGACCCGTTAAGAAAATAAGGCCAACGTTTTTACGATCACGTACTTCACGTGCCAAGATAAGGCCATTTTTACCCGGCAGGTTAATGTCCATGATAACCAAATTGATAGCGTGATTCTCGAAGAAATCATGCATTTGATCACCGTTCTCGGCCTCAAACACATTATACCCTTCCGCTTCAAATAAACTCTTAAGCGTGGTACGGGTTACCACCTCATCTTCAACAATTAACACATTTGGCGTCTGCATGGTGTTCTACACTCTTTCTAAAATACGATTTAAGCAACTAACTGGTTAAATTTTAATATTCATGTACTTGATTGCAAGCAACTTGTGAATATTCTTACTGTTAAGGTATTGGGGTTAGCCAATAAAAATCAAGAAAAGTTCATACTTTATACAACTATTCTGACGTTTTCGCATTAACAACGGGGAAGATAATTACAAATTCTACGCCGTTGCCTTCCTCACTGGTAATCGATATTGAACCATTAAGGGCTTGCGTTACTAAGTTGTATACCAAGTGCATTCCCAATCCGGAACCACCTTGCCCACGCTTCGTAGTGACAAAGGGGTCAAATATCCGTTTGCGAATTTCTGGGGAAATGCCTTTTCCGTTATCGGTATAAACAAGCTTGAGCTTATTGCTACTCACCATTTCGGCACGAATATCAATAGTGCCTTCATCCATGGTTTCAAACCCATGAATAACCGAATTCATGATTAAATTAATCAAGATTTGATTTATTGGGCCAGCCTTCGTTTCAACGCTAAGGGTAGGGTCGCAATCTACGTTGATGTTGTGTTTTAATTTTTTGAGTCGAGGCTGCAATGACAATAGTATCTCATTAACTAGCTGTACAACGCAAAAACTTCGGCTAGATTCTGAGGTTTGATCTACAGCAACCTGCTTAAAACTGCTAATAAGTTCGGCAGCTCTGTTCAAATTGCGGTAAATAATGTTGAGGTTTTCGTTACTTTCATCCAAAAAGCGTTTCATTGCACTGGCTTTCAGCGTTTTATTTTCAAAGTCTTTTTGAATAACCGCTAACCTGTCTAACATCATTGTCGACGCAGTAACGCCTAAACCTATCGGAGTATTTACCTCGTGCGCAACGCCCGCAACCATATCACCGAGCGAGGCCATTTTTTCATTCTGTACAATTTGACGCTGGAACTGATGTAGCTTTTCTAACGTTTGAATAAGTTCCTGGTTTGCATCCTTAAGGGCGATGGTTCGGTGACTTACCATATCTTCAAGGCTGGCATTGAGCTTTCTATGTTGCTCCTCCGCCTGTCGTTGCTTTTGCATATACTCTTGCATGCGAAACAGCATCACATTCACGGCGTCAGCCAAGATATCGAGTTCTCTAATGGTGGAGCCGCTGGCACGGGCTGAATAATCACGTTGTCGTGAAGTACGCTGCAAGAAGTTAGCAATGTCTTCAACGGGGCCAGTTACAATACGCTGCATACGCACTGCAAAGTAAAAGCTAATAGCCAATAGCGCCAAGGCTACTGCTAAATTAAGCCAAATCGACTTTCCAACAAGCTGGTTAAAATTCTCTGAGGAAATTCGTAAATATATCCAGCCTAACTGAATGTTCGTCTCAGTGTCGAAGACTTTTGCACTTAATTCAAGGTATTGCCCATTGTCGGCCAACTGAGGTGTCATAAACATGGACGCCAGTTGATTTTCCTTGCCTCCTAACAATAACTGGCCTTCCTTGTTATAAGAGGCGAAAATCTGGGGCTCTAGGTTACCGCTTTGCGCTTTATAAACGTGGGCATTTAAAACATGGTCGGCGGCAGCAAGGTTACTTAGGGCAAGTTCAATACGCTCTGGCGTTTCGTCATAAAGATACATAGCTGAACTGCTTGCGACCAACTTGGCTAACATGAGTGCGTTAGACTCAAGTTCATGACGATAGGTTTTAATTTGCGTGTAGACGGCAAGACTGGATAACACTGCAAGCGAAAACGTAGTAATTGACATTACCACCCAAATGAAAAGGCTTTTAATCGTAAGCTTGACTACTTTATCCGTCATATCCGTTTTGCGTATTGTCCATTCGCGTCTTCCATATACTCATAGTGGCGCAAAAATGCACAAAAAGGAAGACGCCCATAAACAATAATTAATGTACGCAAAGCCCTTTAGTTGAGGGTTGAAACGTATAGTTGCTGGTAATTCTTCGCCGCTGCTTCCCATGTGAATCGCGTTCGCATTCCACGTTGCTGCATCGCCCTGAATTTTCCGGCATCTTCGTAGAACGCCAGCAGAGCTCGACGAATGCAAGATAGTAGTGCATGTGGCGTAGGATCATCAAACACAAAACCCGTACCTTCACTATCGTTGCTGTAATCGATAACCGTGTCTTTGAGTCCGCCTACCGAACGTACGATGGGAATGGTTCCATAAGCTAAGCTGTACATCTGGTTCAATCCGCACGGCTCAAACTGAGAAGGCATTAGGAAGAAATCAGCGCCGGCTTCTACCAAATGGGCATGTTCGGAACTAAACCCGTTTATAAACGCGAATTGGTCAGGGTGTTGTTGAGCGAATTCGCCAAGATCCATACACACTTTAGGGTCGCCCGTGCCCACAATTGCCATTTGAACATTGTGCTTAATTAAATCGTCCAAAATGGGCAGTATGTAGCTAAAGCCTTTTTGTTCAGTCAGCCGGCACACCATTCCAATAAGCGGTACGTTGCCATTCTCAGGTAATCCCGACTTCTCCTGTAATGCTCGTTTACATGCGGTCTTTGGATGAAGATTCTCTACACTGTAATTCTCAGGTAGGAATGTATCTGTCTCAGGGTTCCACTGAGTGTAGTCACATCCGTTAAGAATACCGCTTAAGTCGGCTTGACGATTTACAAGCCGCTCGTGTAGGCCATGACTACCCAGGTCAGTAAGTAACTCGCTCGCATAGTTAGGGCTTACGGTTGTCACTTTCGTGGCAAATTCAATCCCGCTTTGCAGCATATTGATGTAACCGCCGTGCACTTGCGCCAGAATGTTTGGATGATGGCGAAGAAAGGAAATGCTCTCAAGCTTATGCACGCCTTGAAAAGCCGCGTTATGAATAGTGAATATGGTTTTAGTACCATCAAAATACCCAGATTTGTCGTGGGTGAGTAAAAACGGAAGCATGGCCGCATGCCAGTCGTGACAGTGAATAATATCAGGCTTTTTATCGATAGCTTTTAGCGTTTGTAGTACGGCGCCACTGAAAAAGCTAAAACGCTCACCATTGTCTTCATAGGCCTCAAATGCGTTGGCGTATAGCCCTTCACGCATAAAGTATTCGGGCGAGTCTACAAAGTAAATAGGAATACCGTGCCATTGCATGTAGCGAATATCAAAATGGTACACCTGACCTTCAGTAAACAGGGTTTGTTGCTCGGTTACAGTTGGTAGGTTCAACTGTTCAGCCAGTACTTGGTAATAAGGCATAACAATGGTGATGCTTTCGCCCAAGGTATCTAGTGCGAGTGGGAGTGCTTTTCCAACGTCTGCAAGGCCGCCGGTTTTTACCAATTCTTCAACTTCTGAAATAGCAAATACAATATTCACAGGTGATCCCCCAGAGCGTAACGTGCAGTGCACTTGTAATGCTTAAATATAGTGTACGGAAAAAGCGCCGTATGCCATTGCGTGGAGTACGCAATGGCATGAGCAACAGGTAGAAAAGCTAAATTAGCACAAGCTAATGGTTTTTTTAATTACAAAGCCGCTTGATAAACAGAAAATTGCGACGTTTGTGCTGTGGTATAGACCGTTTGGAAGTGCTCAGCGAGTAAACCTGGGTAGGGTAAGAATCGGTTTGCCACCATCTGCATAGTGCCGCCGCGACTTAAGCTTGCTTTAGCGTCAGAGATAAAGCGCTTAGTGATGGTGTAGTCAGTTTTAATGCCAGTATGAAATGGCGGGTTGGTGACAATATGCTGTACTTTTTGAGTAAAACCGTGCAATCCATCCGCAGCATAGAGTGTTGCTGATAACCCATTGTCTGCTAGGGTGAGTGCACTACAGTAAACTGCAAGTGCGCTGACATCAGTAAGATGAAGCTTCAAATGCGGATACTTAAGCATTATATAACTGGCAATCACGCCAGCGCCGCATGCGAAATCCAGAATTTCACCACTCAATGATGTTGAGAGTTTTTCTAGTAAAAGCTCAGTTCCCGCATCCAGTTCTTTGTAGCTGAATACGCCAGGCATAGAGGCCACTTGCCAAGCTGTGCCCTCAACGTGATAAGTATTCATATCGAGCCATGCATCCGGTTCAAAGGCAAGATGTGGCTCTTCAACTAAAACGGTGATAAGACTGCAGTGGCGAGCAGAATCAACCTTTTGGGTTGGGCCGTATTGGTCCATCAACTTAGCAGCACTTTTTATACCGCCCTTATTTTCACCCACCACGTGAATACGACCATTTTGGCCCACCATGCTGGCTGCCATTCGCAATAGCATCTGAAAATGGGTTTTTGCTTTGGGTAAGAAAATCATCACGTCAGTGTGAGATTTCTCTAGTGCAACGAAAGGCGTAAATATATGAGTATGATTTCCGACTTTTTGCGTCACCTCAAAACCTGTGCGCGTAATATCTCGGCTATCAAACGATACCGAGGGTACGACTCTTACGCACTCTGAAAAAATATCGAAATATTGGTGAATTACCGTGACTTCTTGCGATTTAAGACCGTCCAGAAAATACGCATCAGAAGGGTTGATAAATGCCCACTGACCTTCGTCGAAAAGCGCGATATTACGTTCTAACAGTTGGCTTTGAGGAGATAAAATCATTACTTAGTACGCTCGAAAATTAGATCCCAAACGCCATGACCTAATTTTTGGCCACGGGTTTCAAACTTGGTAATTGGGCGGTAGTCTGGACGAGGTACATAGTCGCCGTCAGTTGCAGTATTGGTGTAACCGTCGGCATTGATCATAACGTCTAACATGTGCTCAGCATATTGCTCCCAATCTGTCGCCATATGAAAACAACCGCCAATAGCTAATTTGGTGCGAACCAGCTCAACAAATTCAGGCTGAACAATACGGCGTTTGTGGTGACGCTTCTTGTGCCAAGGGTCTGGGAAAAATAGCTGTAGACGAGACAACGAACCATCTGGGATCATATTTTTGAGCACTTCTACCGCATCATGGTCCATTACACGCAAGTTCTCGACGCCTTGTTCGCTTGCTTCAGCTAAGCATGCGCCAACGCCTGGACGGTGAACTTCAATGCCGATAAAGTCTTTCTCAGGTGCATTTGCGGCCATTTCAACCAATGACTTGCCCATACCAAAGCCAATTTCTACAACAACAGGCGCACTTCGGCCAAAAATTTCTGACAACGATAACGGTGCTTCAGCGTAGTCAATGCCCTTGGTTGGCCAGTAATCTTCTAGCGCTTTTTCTTGTGCTTTAGTAAGTCTACCTTCGCGTTTCACGAAGCTTTTTACCTTGCTTACGTATACTCCAGCGGCTTCTGCTTCCGCCTGACTTTTGAATTGCCTCATTTGCAATGCCTTTCTTACCCAATTTTATGGTGGCGCATTATCCACTTACCCACGGCTTATGCAACGCTATCGTGGCAAAAATGCTGTAATTTTATACGCCAATTTGTTTCGCAATAATAGACGCTACGGCGTCAGTTTTCTCAAGTACTACCATATGCCCGGCGTCACTAATGGTGTGGAACGTCGCTTTGGGTAGTACATTTTTTAGCTGCTTAATTGTTTCTGCTGGTGCAATGGCGTCTTGCTGGGCAGTAATAAACGTTACTGGCGCATTGATCTTTGCGAGCGCTTTAACGGTACTTTCTCGTGGTGTGGTTGCTAGCGTGTGGTTAAGTAACGTTGTTTTACCTAAATCCTGCGCCATCGATTTTACAACACCAGCCACGTTTTCATCCGCTAAGCGGGAAGGGTGGATAAATCGCGAAAGATAAGCGTCGTTGTCGGGCTTAAAGTTACCTTGCTTGAGCATAGTAGTAAGCTGCTTGCGCTTTGCAATTTCTTCTTTTGATAACCCTTCTGGGTTGTAACCGATTAAGGTTATCGAAGCAATATTGGCAGGATTGCGCTGTGCTACTAATGCAGCTATAAACCCGCCCATCGAATAACCCACAAGGTGCACTTTTTCGTTATCAAGAATACGATCTTCACTTAATGCCAGCATTTCTTCTAGCGATGCTGCCCATTGAAGCGGTACATAACGACGTTGTGCAATATTTAGTTCGCGCCAAAGCGGTAGAAATACGCGTTCGTCACAGAGCGTACCGGGAAAAAATAAAACAGGGTGCTGCACAGACACGTGTGCTCCTTAACAATAAACTGGCTAGTTACATGCTACCATAGCGCGCTTTTTAATGAATGGTCGCTAAGTAGAAAACGACCTAGCGGTAGTAACTGCCCATACAGACGATTATGACAGAACAACAATATACAGGTAGCTTTGCAGAGCGAGTACTCGCATGGTTTGATAAACACGGGCGAAAGCATTTGCCTTGGCAACAAGACGTTACGCCTTATAAGGTGTGGGTGTCGGAAATAATGCTGCAGCAAACTCAAGTCACCACGGTAATTCCTTACTTTAAACGCTTTATGGCGTCTTTTCCTACCGTGCACGACTTGGCTAAGGCATCTCAAGACGACGTGCTTCATCATTGGACTGGGCTTGGCTACTACGCAAGAGCAAGGAATCTTCACAAAGCTGCGAATATGCTGGTAGATAATTACAACGGCGAGTTTCCCTATACTCTGGAAGAAGTCATGGACTTGCCCGGCATAGGGCGCTCAACCGCAGGGGCGATACTTTCGCTATCTCGCAATATGCGCTTTCCTATTTTAGATGGCAATGTGAAGCGTGTGCTGGCGCGATACTATGCAATTGGCGGGTGGCCGGGACAGAAAAAGGTAGAGAATCAGCTTTGGGAAGTGGCCGAGAAAAACACGCCCACCAATTCAGAAGGCGGACGTTGTGCCAACTATACGCAGGTGATGATGGACTTGGGCGCGATGATCTGTACGCGAAGCAAGCCAAAGTGTGATGAGTGCCCGCTTCAAGCCGACTGTATTGCCTACGCCCAAGGCGCGCAAGCCGACTACCCGGGTAAGAAGCCGAAAAAGGCGCTACCGGAGAAATCCACCTATATGATGGTGGCACAGTTTAACAGCCAAGTGTATTTAGAGCAGCGTCCCTCAACAGGGCTGTGGGGTGGCCTATATGGTTTTATTGAGGTGTCTTCAATAGAAGAGGGGATTGAGCAGTTGGCCAAGCGAGGTATCAATGTCGACGAAACCCGAACGCTTGAAGGTTTCCGTCATACCTTTAGCCATTTTCATTTAGATATCACCCCGGTAGTGGCCGTGGTAAACTCTGCTCCAACAAAGCGCGTAGCCGAAACGGCATTTCGTTGGTTTTCGTTGAACGAGCCTATTGAAGTTGGTTTAGCGGCACCTACAACCAAGATTATTCAGCAGTTAGTGCGTTAGGCCTTCTAAGCCCAACGTAATATTTATTGCTAAGCAGATAGCGAACGAAAGGAAATAACATGGCAAGAACGGTATTTTGTCGCAAGCTTCAAAAAGAAGCTGACGGCTTAGATTTCCAACTTTATCCAGGTGAGCTGGGTAAGCGTATTTTCGACAACATTTCTAAAGAAGCATGGGCTGAATGGCAAAAAAAGCAAACCATGCTAATTAACGAACATAAGTTGAATATGATGGAACCGAATGCCCGTAAGTTTTTGGAAGAAAAAATGTCGGCATACTTGTTCGACGACGTAGAGCCTACGATTGAAGGCTACGTTCCGCCTGAAAAATAAGCAAAAAAGCCTTTTTTGAGCAAACAATGCGCAAACAGTAATAAAAGCGCAAAAAAAGCGAGAAAAACGGTTGACTTGTGAAGGCGAAAACCGTTTAATACGCACCCACAGCAGGACAGGCAGTAAACGCCTAGAACGCTAACAAGTTTCAGCCTCGATAGCTCAGTTGGTAGAGCAGCGGATTGAAAATCCGCGTGTCCCTGGTTCGATCCCGGGTCGAGGCACCACTTATAAAGAAGCCCTGATCAGAAATGGTCGGGGCTTTTTTGATTTCGGCGGTTGAAAACACACGCACACGCTAACGTGCCCCTGCGGCTGCGCCGCGCGTTGCAATCCCGGAGCGAGGCACCATTATTCAGAAAGCCCTGCATGAAAATGCAGGGCTTTTTTGATCTCGGCGGTTGAAAAACACAGGCACACGCTAACGTGCCCCTGCGGCTGCGCCGCGCGTTGCAATCCCGGGTCGAAGCACCATCATTTAAGCCCTTGCAGAAATGCGAGGGCTTTTTTGATTTCGGCCAACCAGCCCCGAGCTTTCAATTAAATCCGGTTTTTCCAAAAACTATTCTGATAAAAGTTATTTCTCTAGTGCTTTAACCATCCAGTTATGCCAAATTCTGCGTTAATACCTACGAAAGGGTACTTAATTTAGCGAGTGGTGCACTTATTGACTTTTAATCTAAGTAACTTGATGCACTTAATCGTCGAGGTTTGATTTAATGCGTCTTGTGTCTTGTGTCTTGTGTCTTGTGTCTTGCGTCTTGCGTTTGGAGTCTTGTATGAGTTATGACTAGACTTTCGTTATAGATTTTCACAATTTAAATTAAAAGGGAGTTTAATTACGATGCTTAAGTATATTCATAGTTTTCTGTTTTCGAATAAAAGCCATCGAGTACGTGTGAAGTCGCCAATTGTATTTAAATTAGGTGCTTATGTAACATTCTTCGTGGTTTCATCTATTGTATTTTCCGGTTCTACCTTAGCAAAAACGGTTTGTAGTACTGAAGTGATAGAGGAAAAAGGCACCCCTACTCTCAGTTCTGGGCTGATTGATGCAATGTATGAAGCAATTAGCACTAACACGTTTGCCCTTGACGAACCTTATACTTTGATAAGTAAGAAACATTTCTGTACGGGTGTAGGTAAGTCTAATAAAGGAACCGAAAGCTCTTTGGAAACCTTTAACAGTGTTCCAAATCCTGATCCAGCTCCGAAAGGAGGTGATAAGCAAACAGTCAAGCAGACTAGAGCTGATGGAACCAGGGAGTGGACTTATACATATATGAATGGAGTTTGGGTATTGACTGGATACAAATACACACCTTTGCCTGATGCTGATAGTTTGGATCCATAATTGACCGGCCCCAAATAAATGGATTCACGATATAGATGAATTCGGGCATGATTATGCCCCCTAGTGGGGCTTATCGATGAAATCGAAATGAACAGATAGTTTCCAATATTAAGCAGCATGAAGCGGGGCTGAAAGGCCAATTAACACCTCAAGTCATTGATGATGACGAACACACAAGCGCTAAGACATCTGTACCAAACTTAAAAACTCTTGAAGCGAAGACACATGGAATTGTGCCTTTGGTGACTTTTTAACGCCCGGTCGAAGTATCTGAACCGTTTTCATACCTAAACTATTACCCGCACTAATTTCTGACTCCTCACTGTCTCCAATAACCCATACCTCACTCGGAGCTGTATTATATTTTTTGGCTATGATGTCGAAGTAGAATGCTTTGCCTTTTCTAGGCGGGTTACCTGGGTCATCGTAGTAAATGTCTTCAAAAGCACCTTCAACGCCCAATTGGCGAATTTTCGAATGTTGAAATTTTTGGAATCCAGAAGTTACAAGTAGCTTCACCTCTTCAAACGCATTAACTAAATGAGTGTCTTCATAGCCTTCTATAGGGTGCGCAATACTCAACTGCGAAAAGTAAGCATAACTCGCAGATTTTGAATGCTCAGAGAACTTATATTTTTCAACAATATAGTCCAAAGGTTTACGCCAAAAATCCAGACGCATTTCTTGTCTCATAGAGGGAGTTAAATCGTTACTCTTATCTGACTCGATGACATCGAATAGAGGTAGCAATATGTCTTCACCTACACTATTGCCCGGAGCTAAGCAGTTGTCGAAATCAAAAATAATTAATGGCATGTATGGATAAATTACTAGGGAGTGGTGTGCACCATAGTCGCACATGAATGTTTCGATTTCAGAAAGAGCAACCTGCATAGTCGCGCACTTGTCGCATAGTGGAATTACGCCAAATACTCTGAAAGCAAGCCTGATAAGAACTAGTTTGCGCTTTTTAGGCGCAGTTAAAGCCAAAAAACGCTTTTTTAATAAAAAACTTATGCATGTTCTTGCCTACTTTTCAAAATGGGTACTACGCTTACTTCATATGTAAAAACGCAGCGAAATATAACGTTGTTACTTTTTAAAAGAGGTAACGCGCCATTGCTCTGTGTTTTAAAGAGATAGTTTTTGGCTTAACACCTGTGATTTTAAGCGAAGTGAGAAACTTCGAACTGTTAATAATGATAGAAAGCTAGCTGCTTCGTTCAACTGCCTTGTCTGAAAGAAGCAACCGGCAGTTGAATGTTCAGGGTGAAACTAAGCCGCGCGTAATTCTCAAGGAGAGTTTTTTGTCAGCTAACAACAAATCTTCAAATCAGCAGAGCGCAGTAAACACTATATTTGCTATTTCAGGTATTGGAGTTATCGCTTCGTGGGTGCTCTACTTTTCAGTATCGGCGTTAGCCGCTCTCGCTGTGCTAACCGGCGCAGTGGTGATTTGTGCCCTTATTCACTCAAAAAATAACAGCGAAAGCGACGAGATATACCCGACAGAGAATAGTGCTGCGGATATGGCGGCAAGCAGAAATGCTGATATTGAAAAAGCCAGTGAGGGGTTAAGTGTTTCACTTGGCACTTGTGACGCCAATTTATCGGACATCAAATCAACGCAGGATGACGCAGTAGAAACTTTGTCTCACGCCTTTAGCAGTTTGAAATCACTAGTTTCTCAACAAATTGAGTGTATTGAAGATCTGCTAAGTGTGGACGAAGCGCATACGCAGTCTTACTCCGACCGAATGCGCAATTTCGCCCGCGAAACCGATGGAACACTAACGCAATTCATTGATTCTACAGAACAGATGTCGTCGTCGACAAAGCACCTAATGGAGCAAGTGCAAACCATTCAACAGGCCATGCCTACGGTAATTGAAGCACTGAGTGGTATTGATGACATCGCTGCACAAACTAATTTACTTGCTTTGAATGCGGCTATAGAGGCGGCGCGAGCAGGTGAGGCTGGTCGTGGCTTCGCTGTTGTTGCTGATGAAGTCAGGGCGCTCTCAACTCGCTCCACTCAGTTTAGTGATGTGATTAAAACCCAGGTCGAGAACATAAGAAGTCTGGTAGATAAGCTCACAGACACTGCTGAATTTGTAGCGTCTCAGGATATTTCTCAGGTGGTTAATGCTAAATCACATATCAGTGAGCAGTTGTCTGAGATTATCAAGAAAGCGGAGGCTGACCTTGTAACCACTAAACAGATTGAAGACATTGGCTCTCAGCTTGACGAGTCGATAAATGCGGCCATTCGGGGTATGCAGTTTGGCGATATCAACGGCCAACACATTCAGTATACCCAAGATATGATCAAGTTCATTTTAGAGCAGTTGGCGACGTTAGACGCTAACAATATCGAGCGTTTCGTCAGTGCATTAAACGAGTACCAAAAAGGACTCGCTGCGAAAGGGAAAAATGACCACAACCCTGTGTCTGCAACATCTATGGACGCTGGGGAAGTCGAATTGTTCTAGCTAAGCAAGGAACAGGAAGCACAGTCAGTAATGACCTACTTTGGAGAAGTGAGCATATGAGCAAACACATTCTAGTTGTTGACGATTCAGTGTCCATTCGTCAGATGGTAGAAATGACCCTAAAAGGTGCGGGCTATACCGTTACGACAGCCCAAGACGGGCAAGATGCATTAGATAAATGCAAAAGTCAGCAATTTAATTTTGTTTTAACCGATCAGAATATGCCACGAATGGATGGCCTTACGCTTATAAAAAATTTGCGCGGTTTGGGGACTTACAGCAGAACGCCTGTTGTTATGCTTACTACAGAAGCAGGCGACGATATGAAAGCAAAAGGTAAAGCCGCTGGCGCCACAGGCTGGATGGTGAAGCCTTTCGATCCAAACAAGCTTCTTGATGTAACGAAGCGCGTGCTGGGCTAAATCGCCCACCCACTCCTAAAATCTGGAAGGATTCGGAATGAGCATCGATATAGAACAGTTTCATGGCGTGTTTTTCGACGAGAGCGATGAACATCTCGACGATATGGAACAGCTATTGATGAGTTTAGATGTTGAATCCCCTGATCCTGAAGAGCTAAATAGCATTTTTCGCGCTGCCCATTCGATTAAAGGTGGCAGCGGTATTTTCGGTTTTGATGCGTTGATGAATTTAACGCATGTGATGGAAAACTTGTTAGATAAAGCCCGCAACAATGAGCTTAGTGTTACCGCTGACATTGTAAATGTGCTTTTAGAAACTCTCGATGTTTTAAAAGACACGCTTAACGCCTACCGGGATGAGACCCCCGTACCAGAAGACAGTATTGCCGAGCGCATTAAAATTCTAAATGGCGTAATCAACGGTCAATATACAGACCCAGCCCCCGGCGATGGTGACGATTCTTCAGAAGTAAGCGTGAATGCGCATAACGAAAGCGCTCAGGACGACAGCTTTGGTTTCTTTGACGATGAGCCTAATAGTGCTATTGAAGCCGCTGACGACAGTTTTGGTTTTTTCGACGACGAGCCAGTTAACGAAGTGCTCTCTCACGGCGACAACACTAAAAGTGAGAATAATGACGATGACGGCTTTGGCTTCTTCGATGATGAAATATCGAATAATACCGTCGACGCACAAACTGAAACGACTAAAACCGAAACAGCTGAAGTAGAGCAGGGTTTCGGTTTTTTCGAAGACGCACCGTCAGCTACCAATATCAATACTTCCCTAGAAATTGCGAGTAGTAATAACGCGCAAAGCGCCAGTACTCAATCGAATACAGCAACAACATCTAACAATGATAAAGCGCCAACAAGTGGCGTTGCCCCCACGACAACACAAGTCAAAACGCCACCAAAACCGCCAGCGAAAAAGAGCACTGCCCGTGAATCGGCCTCTATTCGTGTAGACACCACTAAAATTGATGCCATGGTTAACTTAGTCGGAGAGCTGGTTATTACCCAGTCTATGCTGTCTATGATCGGGCAAGACGTTGAAGGACAAGTTGGCGAACGGTTGCAGCTAGCCATTGATGAACTGCAGCGAAACACCCGGGAAATTCAAGAATCAGTGATGTCTATGCGTATGCTGCCGCTAACCGCAACCTTTAATCGTTTCCCGCGCTTAGTAAGAGATTTGGCAGGTAAGTTAGGTAAGCAGGTAGAACTGGTACTCCAGGGAGGCAGCACGGAAATTGATAAAAGTTTAATTGAAAAGATTGTCGACCCCCTTACCCATCTCGTTCGCAACAGCATCGATCACGGCATAGAAATGCCCGACAAACGCGTCGCTGCTGGCAAGCCAGAAAAAGGCACGGTTATTCTAAGTGCCGAGCAGAAAGGCGGTAGCATTATTATCAGCATTATTGATGATGGCGGTGGTCTTCACCGCGACAAAATTCTCGATAAAGCGCGAAGTAACGGGCTCACCGTATCTGATGACATGCCTGATTCAGAAGTATGGCAGCTTATATTCCAACCTGGGTTTTCAACTGCCGAAGCCATTACCGATGTATCGGGAAGAGGGGTAGGTATGGATGTGGTGCGCCGCAATATCGAATCGATTGGCGGTCGTATCGATATCGAGTCTAGCGCCGGTGAAGGTTCAGCGTTTTTCATTCACCTGCCGCTTACGCTAGCCATAGTTGATGGCATGTGTGTGTCGGTGGGTAAGCAAATCTTCGTGATCCCACTTTTAAATATTATTGAATCCTTCCAGCCTACTAAGCAGCAGCTGAAGACCTTGGGCAACGACACCGTTCTCTATATACGAGATCAATACTGGCCTTTGGTGCCCCTCTACGACTTCATGGAAGTAGAGGATGCCGCGCTTTCTCCCACAGAAGGCATTGTGGTGTTGCTTGAAAGCAGTAAAAAACGCTTTGGTGTTTTGGTTGATGCGCTCGTCGGCCAGCAGCAAGTGGTGATTAAAAGCTTAGAAGAGCATTACCGTAAGGTGGCTGGAATAGCGGGGGCAACCATTATGGGCGACGGAAAAGTCGCACTTATTATCGATGCAGACTCCATTGCTACAACGTATACCTCCAGTCAAATAGAGGAGTTACTTTCATGAGTGAAACTGCCTTGCATCAAGCGGTTACCGGCGGACAGGACAAAGAATATTTAAGTTTTGTGCTTGGCGATGAGCATTACGCCTTGGACATCACCACAGTAAAAGAAATTAGAGGGTACGAACAAGTCACTAAGATTGCGAATGCGCCAGCCTTCATAAAAGGCGTGATTAATTTGCGTGGTGACATCGTTCCTATCGTGGACTTGCGCATTAAGTTTAACGTAGGCGAGGCCACATATAACGACTTCACAATAGTGATAATGCTGAACATTCAAGAGCGTATTGTTGGCATCGTGGTAGATGGTGTATCCGATGTTATTCGCTTGTCTGAAGAACAAGTACTTCCGCCACCAGAGTTTGGCGTAGCTTTTGACAGCAGGTATCTACACGGCTTAGCTGATGTAGATGAAAACATGGTCATTCTGGTGAACATAGAAAGCTTAATAACCAGCGAAGAGCTGGGTTTAGTCGCACCTGAGAGCGTAAAAGACGACGCGTAGTTACAAGGTCCTTCACTAAACGGAAACACCTGACATTGGGAAATATTAGTTATGGGCGTATTTAATTTTCTGAACGGCGAAGAGTTAAAAATAGCGAAGCACGACTCGCTATTGAAGTCGAATATCCTAAAGGCCAGTGCCTCAAACTTGTTGGTTATCGACAAGTCGGGGGTTATTCACTACCACACTCCCGCATTCCTGCGAATGACAAAGGCCTACCCTAAGGACTTTACTGTCAACGATGGTGAGTCTTCACTATCAGGAAAGCACATAGACGACATTGCAAATGGGGCAAGCGCTTCAGAAAACCTGTCTTATTTACTTACCCATACTTCGGGCGATAAGCACCTCGTTTCTCTTGCTGAGCACGGCTTTTGTGTAAGTGCATCTACAATAACGATAGACGAGAATGGCACTCAGCTTTATGTCACCGAGTGGCAGGACAACACTGAAAATAAACGCAACAAAGGTATGGTCGATGCCATTATGCGAAGCCAGGCGGTGATATCGTTTACGACTGACGGAGAAATCTTGTCGGCCAACGATAACTTTTTATCCGCAATGGGCTATAGCGAAAGTGAAGTGGTGGGAAAGCATCATCGCATTTTTGTCGACAGTGATTATGCTCAAAGCGAAGAGTACCAGCAGTTTTGGAAAAAGCTAAAAAGCGGCGACGTACACAGCGGTGAGTTTTGCAGAATTAACAAGCAAGGCGAAGAGGTGTGGATCCAAGCGACCTACAACCCAGTATTTGATGACAACGGTGACGTAAATTACATCATCAAGTTTGCCTCTGATATTACAGCGCAAAAACAAAAAAATGCTGACTACGAAGGGCAGATTACGGCCATTAATAAATCACAGGCCGCTATTGAGTTTGATCTAGAAGGTACTATTCTTAACGCCAACGAAAACTTCCTCGCCGCAATGGGTTACAGCCTTTCTGAAATTAAAGGGCAGCATCACAGTATGTTTGTTGATCCAAGCTATAAGTTAAGCGCTGAATATGCAGCTTTTTGGCAAAGCTTAAAAGCCGGAGAGCACAGTGAGGGTGAGTATAAACGCATTGCAAAAGGTGGCAGGGAAATATGGATCCGCGCATCGTACAACCCCATTTTCGACAGCTCGGGTAAGCCATTTAAAGTCGTTAAATTTGCCACCGATGTAACGCAAGACAAGTTAAAAAATGCGTATTTCGAAGGACAAATTAACGCTATCAGTAAATCTCAGGCTGTGATCGAGTTTGATGTCGACGGCACTATCATTACTGCTAACGACAACTTCCTCAACACCATGGGCTACCGACTAGACGAAATCAAAGGTAAACATCACCAACTATTTGTGGATGAAGAAACCAGACAGTCAGAGTCGTACCAGCGTTTTTGGTCTGAACTTAAAGAAGGTAATTTCTTCTCAGGAGAATTTAAGCGCGTAAGCAAAGCAGGAAAAGCCGTTTGGATCCAAGCTTCTTACAACCCTATAGAAGACATGAATGGCAACCCGTTTAGGGTGGTCAAATACGCGACTAACATTACCGAAGAGAAGTTGAAAAACGCCTACTTTGAAGGCCAATTAAATGCCATTAGTAAGTCACAGGCCGTCATTGAGTTTGACCTTGAGGGGGTAATTTTAAACGCAAACAGCAACTTTTTAGCCGCGATGGGATATACCCTAGATGAAGTGAAAGGAAAGCATCACAGTATTTTTGTGGACCCTGCTTTCAAAAACAGTCCTGAATACGCAGCATTCTGGGAGCAATTGCGCCAAGGCGTTTATGCTAGCGGAGAATACAAGCGTTTCAACAAGTCAGGAAAACCAGTTTACATTCAAGCCTCCTACAACCCAATCCTAGACCAAAACGGCACGCCGTTTAGAGTCGTGAAATATGCCACGGACGTGACAGGAAGAACCTTAGCGGTAGAAAGCATTAAGTCTATTATGGCAAGTCTGACAGACGGTGATTTACTGAAAACGATAGAAGAGCCATTAGAAGGTGACTTTAAGGTGCTTGGCGAATCTATTAATCACTTTATTGGTGAACTGCGCGACACCATAGTGAAAATTCACACCGCTGTGGAAACCATCGATACGGCTTCAAATGAAATCGCCACCGGCAACGCCGATTTGTCTAGTCGTACCGAGCAGCAAGCGTCTAGCTTAGAAGAAACAGCGTCAGCCATGGAAGAGTTAACGGGCACAGTGAAGCTGAACGCAGAGAATGCCGATCAAGCAAAAGGCTTGGCAAGCCAGGCATCAGAAGTAGCATCAGAGGGCGGAAAGGTCATTGAACAAGTAGTGCATACCATGGGTGAAATTAACGACTCTGCCCAGCGTATATCTGACATCATCGGCGTTATTGATGGCATTGCTTTCCAAACTAACATACTCGCACTGAACGCAGCAGTCGAAGCTGCAAGAGCGGGCGAGCAAGGTCGCGGGTTTGCCGTTGTTGCCTCTGAGGTGAGAACGCTGGCGCAGCGCTCTGCCGAGGCGGCAAAAGACATAAAGGCGCTAATTTCTGCGTCGGTCGATAAAATTGGTGATGGCAACGTGTTGGTGAATAAGTCTGGGGAAACCATGGCCAACATCGTCACTGCAATTAAACGCGTTAACGACATTATGTCTGAAATTGCAGCGGCATCGTCTGAGCAAGCCACCGGAATACAGGAAGTGAGCAATGCGGTGGTTCAAATGGACGAAATGACTCAGCAAAATGCTGCGTTAGTTGAACAAGCAGCAGCAGCTGCAGACAGTATGAGACAGCAATCGGGTGAACTAGCCCAACGGGTGTCTGTGTTCAAAGTGGGAAGTAGTCGCAAGCCCACTCAGAATGCTGACATTCAGTCGCTAAACGGCAGCAAAGCATTACCTAAAGAGCGTGAAGTGCCCAAGCAGCGAATGAAAGCGCTGAACCCAGCGGCACCAGATGCGTCAGATTGGGAGGCGTTTTAGTGTATGACCGCTCTACAAAGCACGGATGCGCAAAGGGAATTTCCATATAGCCGAAGAGATTTTGAACGGGTTAAAAGCCTGCTGTTCAAACAAGCCGGAATTAACTTAGCTGATTCAAAAGATGCGATGGTATACAGCCGCCTTGCCAGGCGGCTGCGTGCACTAGAGATACACAGCTTTAAAGAGTACTTAGCGTATGTAGGAAGCTGTAAAGATGAAATGGAACACTTCATTAATGCGCTCACCACTAACCTCACGGCATTTTTCAGAGAGCCACATCACTTTGACGCACTTGCCAATTACCTGACAAAGCGACCTCAAACCAAGCGTATTTGGTGTGCCGCAAGCAGCACTGGCGAAGAGCCTTATAGTATTGCAATGACAGTGGCGTCGGTGTTTGGCACCTTTACCCCCAATGTACAAATACTTGCCACTGATATCGACAGTAAAGTTCTGCAAAAGGCTCGGGAAGGAGTGTATGCCCAAAACAGTATCAGTCAGCTGTCTTACGATTATAAAACGCAATTTTTCTATAGGGGAAAAGGCGCACAAACCGGAAGAGTAAGAGTAGTGGATGAGCTGAGAAAAATGGTGCAGTTCGAACCACTAAATTTGATGTCGCCAAACTGGTGTGTAGATGCGCCAGTGGACGTGATTTTTTGCCGTAACGTCATGATTTATTTCGATCGACCCACGCAGCGCAAAATTTTAGCGCGCATGGTTAAATTGATGTGCAATGACGGGATGTATGTCGCAGGGCACTCTGAGAACTTCACGATGTATCCTGAACTGGTCGCCCCCATGGGGAAAACCATTTATCGGCCAGTCGTTTAAAAGGAATTTGCAGTATGAGTCAGGACGAAAACCCCATTCGATACTTTGATAACCGCCTTCAAAAAGAAGCCGTTAAACTATTGCCGGGTCAGTACTATGCCACTGCTTCAGACAAAGCGCTGGTAACCATTCTTGGTTCTTGCGTAGCAGCGTGTATTTTCGATCAAGAAAAGAAGATTGGTGGTATGAATCACTTTATGTTGCCTGACCTCAACTTCACCACCAATCTCGACGCTTGCCTAGCCACAAAGTACGGTGTACACGCCATGAACATGTTAATTGATCAGCTTGTACACCTCGGCGCACGAAGAAATAAGTTGATGGCTAAAGCATTCGGAGGAGGAAAGGTGCTTCCTGGGTTTGTGCAGCAAGACATTGGACGAGTAAACGCTGAATTTGTCTTGGAGTATTTGGATGACGCGAACATACCGTTAATAAGTAGTGATTTAATGTCTACTTATGCTCGCAAAATTTATTACTTTCCTGCCGACGGTAATGTTTATATGAAGCGTATTCGCGAGTTTAACAATGCTACCCTCTACGAGCGCGAATCTACCCACCGGGTTCTACTTTCTGAACAAGCTAAGACGGGTGTAATTTCATTTTCGGAACAGTCACATGCCTATAAAAGTCCTCGTAGTTGATGACTCTGCGTTAATCCGCCAAATCCTTTCAGAAATAGTAACCCGAGATCCAGGTTTAACGCTTGTGGGTGCGGCGCCGGATGCTTATGCGGCGAAGCGAATGGTGCAAGAGTTCAGGCCAGACGTTATTACTCTGGACATTGAAATGCCGAAGGTAGACGGGTTACGTTTTTTAGAAGTAATGATGAAGGCGATGCCGACCCCAGTTGTGATGATATCTACGCTGACTGAAAGAGGTGCCGACGCAACACTGCGTGCGCTCGAACTAGGCGCTGTGGATTTTATGGCAAAGCCAAAGCTCGGCGTAGCGCAAGGTATGGCTGAATACGCGGCGGTTATTGTTGAAAAGATAAAAGCAGCAGCGCATTCGAGGTTAGGCCAACCTACGCAAACACGCTGCACAAAACATGCTTCTATGCGCTACACAGGAACCGAAAAGTTAATTGGTATAGGCGCATCAACTGGGGGAACCGAAGCAATAAAAGACGTTATCATGCATTTTCCCCGCAATGCACCGGCCACCATTATTTCCCAACACATGCCTCCAGGGTTCACAACCACCTACGCCAAGCGGCTCGATAGCCTTTGTGAAATAACCGTGAGAGAAGCGCACGGAGGGGAGCGTTTATTGCCTGGATTTGCGTACTTGGCACCAGGTAATAAACATTTAAAAGTGGAGCGTAGCGGCGCTGACTATCGTTTAACCCTTGATGATGGCCCCAAGGTATCGGGACACAAGCCCTCCGTTGATGTGATGTTTGACTCGCTGGCTGAGCATGCTGGCGCAAACGCGGTGGGTGTGCTGCTTACAGGCATGGGACGGGATGGAGCAAAAGGCCTTAAGAGTATGCACACAAAAGGCTCTGTTACGTTTTGTCAGGATGAAAAAACCTGCGTTGTTTACGGTATGCCTAAAGTGGCTGTAGAAATGAAAGCCGCTAGTTTTATCAAGCCGTTAGAAGATATCTCAGATGCAATTCTAGATACGCTAGAAGCATTGGGCGCGGGCTCGCGCCTTTAATCTTAATGCAATGCCCACAGTGCTGAACTATTGAAGCTTTTTAGTCTAGCGCAACACTGATTATTTGGTGTCACAAATGTCACCAAAGTAATAAGTTAACAAAAATATTCAAAAGTATAATTGTTGAAGCTGGAAACTTGACCATAATTTGATTGTGTTTTGTACATCCGTTAACGCGGTAGTAACAATTGAGGTGGGATTGTGGTCGCCATTGCAGCAAATTATCTGGATAACTTTTTCTCTAATAAGAGCAACGCGTTTATTATTGCGTTTCTTATGATGTTGGCGAGTTGGAGTCTGGCTTTCACCTCGATAGCGCACTTGGGGCTTGCTATCAGCTCTGTTTGCGTTTTATTTTTGCTTTTCGTACTTCTCAAAGTGGCAAAGGGTAATCAGGACTCTGCAGCCAATAGCACAAGCAGGCCATCACAAGATTTTTCATATTCAAACACAAACTCGTTAGCCAATGACTCTATGGATGTTGCTGTATCTGAAGCAAGCAGCATATTGACGATCACCTCATCAAACCTGGCCGATATATTTTCTACACAAAACGATGCTGTCGCTACCTTGAGCGATTCCTTTCTTTCGCTACAAACCCTTCTAGGCCAACAAGAAACTAGCATCAATAATCTGCTAACAGATGATGACGACAGCGACTGTGCCTATGCCGATAAAATGCGGACATTTGCTTCTGATACTGACATCACACTAACGCAATTCATCGCCTCAACAACTGAAATGACCGAGTCTACAAGGGCGTTAGAAACCCAAGTACAAACCATTCAGCAGGCCATGCCTACTGTCATTGAGGCGTTAAGTGGTATTGATGATATTTCTTCTCAGACTAATCTTTTGGCGTTAAACGCTGCCATTGAAGCAGCGCGTGCTGGTGAAGCAGGGCGCGGTTTTGCTGTTGTTGCCGATGAGGTCCGTGCGCTATCTACCCGCTCTACACAGTTTAGCGACGTTATAAAAACGCAAATAGAAAACATCAAATCGCTCATCGATAAACTAACGGAAACTGCAGAAGTGGTTGCTTCTCAGGACATTTCTCACGTGGTCAAAGCAAAAGACGCCATTAGCGAGCAGCTAAAAGGCATTATCAAAAAAGCCGAAGCCGACATAGAGGGCGCAAGTGAGCTTGAAGCTATTCGCCAACAACTAGCAGACTCAACTGCTGCCGCTATTCGCGGCTTACAATTTGGCGATATAAACGGTCAAAACCTTACCTACACCCGCGAGATTATTGATTTCATTGTGTTGCAGCTTTCAGAACTAAGCCCTGAGTCTGCGACAAAAGTGAAAGACAACCTAGCTAACTACCAGGTTTCGTTGACGGAAAAAGGGCAAGCAGATCACAACCCTGTTTCGTCAACGTCAATGGACGCAGGTGACGTAGAACTTTTTTAACAGCAAGAATAAACAGTTACACAACGATGTGTGATTAACCCTGACATTTTTATAGGTGATTGAGTTATGAGCAAAAGCATACTGATTGTGGACGACTCTGTGTCCATCCGCCAGATGGTAGAAATGACCCTTAAGTCAGCGAACTACAACGTTACTACTGCACAAGACGGCCAAGATGCGTTGGACAAATGCCAAGGCGCGCGTTTCGACTTCGTGCTTACCGATCAAAACATGCCTCGCATGGACGGATTAACGCTTATCAAATCGCTCAGAGGTTTAGCGAACTTCAAGTCGACGCCAATTGTCATGCTGACCACTGAAGCCGGTGATGACATGAAAGCAAAAGGCAAAGCCGCGGGAGCAACCGGATGGATGGTGAAACCTTTCGACCCCAATAAGCTACTTGATGTGATGAAGCGCGTTCTAGGTTAACAGAGTCGGTTTGAATAGGGTAAATGGGAGTCAGTCATGACCATTGATGTAAACCAATTTCACGGTGTGTTTTTTGACGAGAGTGATGAGCATCTCCAAGATATGGAGCAGTTGCTCATGACCTTGGATGTGGATGCGCCCGACCCCGAAGAGCTGAACAGTATCTTTAGAGCGGCGCACTCTATCAAAGGCGGCAGTGGGATTTTCGGGTTCGATGCACTAATGAATCTGACTCACGTAATGGAGAATTTGCTCGACAAAGCCCGAAACCAGGAAATTCAGGTTACGGCAGACATTGTCGACATATTTTTGCAAACCCTTGATGTATTGAAAGACACCTTATCGGCATATAAAGAACAAACAGATCTTCCCCAAGAACAAATTGATGCAAGCATAAAAGTCCTTGAAGATACCCTCGCAAGTGCGTCAGGACAAATGCCACAAAACGCAGAAGAAACATGTGATCAAACTACTCAAGGTGAAGCTAATACAGACGACGAGATTGATGGATTTGGATTCTTTGATGAAGACGAGACTGAATCTCAAGAAACCAATTTAGAAAGTTCTCAAAGTCAAAATATCTCAGATGACATTGAAGGCTTCGGACTTTTCGAAGATGAAGCAGCATCAGAAGAGACGCAGGCTAAAGGTGAAGCGAATACCAAGGTCGGCATAGCTGATGAGGGCTTTGGCTTTTTCGAACCCGACACCCTTCCTGTAAAAACAGACGCTACTGAATCTTCTTCGCAACAAGTTACACCAAAACAACCTATTGTGAAGCCCGTTAAAACCAAGCCAAAAGCAGCGACGAAAGAGGCAGCTTCAATTCGTGTCGATACCACCAAAATCGATGCGATGGTTAATCTGGTCGGCGAACTGGTGATTACTCAATCCATGCTTTCAAACGTGGGGCAGGAAGTTGAAGGGCAAGTCGGAGAGCGCCTACAGCTTGCTATAGACGAGTTGCAGCGCAATACCCGTGAAATTCAAGAATCAGTCATGTCTATGCGCATGTTGCCGGTAAACATGACGTTTAATCGCTTCCCTCGTGTGGTACGTGATTTGTCTTCTAAGCTAGGCAAAAAAGTGGATTTGGTGATTCAAGGTGGCAACACCGAAATAGATAAGAGCCTAATCGAAAAACTGGTCGACCCGCTTACGCATTTAGTAAGGAACAGTATCGATCACGGTATAGAAAGTCCTGAAAAACGCCTTGAAGCAGGCAAAGCCGAAAACGGCACAGTTATCTTAAGTGCAGAGCAGAAAGGTAGCAGTATCATTATTGGTATTATCGACGATGGAGCCGGTTTAAACAAAGCTCGCATTGTAGAGAAAGCCACACAAAACGGTCTTACGGTTACGCCAGATATGCCCGACAGTGAAATTTGGCAGCTTATATTTCAAGCGGGCTTTTCGACTGCTGCAGAAGTTACAGATGTGTCGGGCAGAGGTGTAGGCATGGATGTGGTTCGCAGGAATATCGAGTCTATTGGCGGGCGTATTGAAATTGAATCATCGCAGGGTGAGGGCTCTGCATTTTATATCCACTTACCACTCACGCTCGCTATCGTAGACGGCATGTGTGTATCGGTTGGCGATCAAATTTTCGTTATCCCACTACTTAACGTTATCGAATCATTTCAACCCACATCATCTCAAGTGAAAACCCTTGGCAATGACAAAGTACTGTGGATTAGAGACCAGTACTGGCCGCTGGTGTCACTTACTCAACTTATGCAGGTAGACGATGGCATCACTGAGCCAACCAAAGGGATCGTCGTGCTACTAGAAAGCAGTAAGAAGCGCTATGGCGTGCTGGTGGATTCGCTTGTGGGTCAACAACAAGTCGTAATTAAGAGCCTTGAGCAACATTACAAAAAAGTAGCAGGGATCGCAGGTGCAACCATTATGGGGGATGGCAAGGTAGCCATGATTTTGGATGCAGACTCGGTGGCTACTAACTGTACAAATGTTCCAAATGAAGAGGTTTCACTATGAGCGAAGCAGCCTTACAACAAGCCGTTAGCGCATCGAAAGAGAACGAATTCTTAAGTTTTGTCTTGGGCGAGGAGCACTATGCCCTTGATATCACAACCGTGAAGGAAATTCGTGGTTACGAACAGGTTACCAAAATTGCCAATGCGCCAAACTTCATTAAAGGCGTGATAAACCTTCGTGGCGACATTGTACCTATCGTCGACTTACGCATTAAGTTCAACGTAGGTGAAGCCACTTATAACGATTTTACTATCGTCATTATGCTTAACGTTCACGAGCGGATCGTTGGCATTGTGGTAGACGGCGTGTCTGACGTCATTCGCCTTTCCGAAGAAGACATGCTGCCGCCACCAGAGTTCGGTGTGGCGTTCGATAGCAAGTACCTTCACGGACTGGCCGATGTCGATGAGCACATGGTTATTTTAGTCAATATTGAAAGCTTAATTACAAGTAACGAATTGGGTTTAGTTGAAACAAAAGCACAAGTGGTAGAGGGCTGAGAAAATGGGAATTATGACGTGGTTAGAAGACTTCACAAAAGCAACGGACGTTAACCAAGCATTGAGAAATAAACAGGCACTTGATGCTACAACCTGTTGCATCATGATGGCCGATGCAGACAGAAATATTATCTATGCTAATCAGTCTGTAAAGTCGCTGCTTAAAGAAAACGAGAAGAAACTTCAGGCTGTACTCCCCAGTTTTTCTGCTGACAACTTGGAAGGTCAAAACATCGACCAGTTTCATCGCAATCCTTCGCATCAGCGCAATATCCTTGCTGAATTGAAATCGACAATGACCTCTACAATTAGCATTGGCGACTTGAACTTCAAACTCACCCTTACGCCGTTTTTTGACCAAGAGAATAACAATATAGGCACCATGGTTGAATGGGTTGATCAGTCAGAATTACTCATTAAAAGCACAATGCTTAATGTGTTGAATAATGCCCAGGCTGTTATCGAATTTAACGCCGATGGTGTTATCCAAAACGCGAACGACAATTTTCTTAATGCGCTTGGCTACAGCCTCAATGAAATTGTTGGCAACCATCACAAAATGTTTTGTGACGCACAATACATTCGCTCAGAAGAGTACGCCCAATTTTGGCGCGACCTCAAAGAGGGCAAGTCACAAAACGGCGAGTTTTGTCGATTCGACAAAATGGGGAAAGAGATTTGGATCCAAGCCACCTACAACCCGGTTTTCGATGGCGAAGGTAAAGTTATTCGCGTTGTGAAATTCGCCACCGACATCACTGCATCTAAGTTACGCAATGCCTATTTCGAAGGACAAATAGACGCAATAAACAAAGCGCAGGCCGTTATTGAATTTGACCTTGAGGGCAAAATTTTAAACGCCAACGAGAATTTCACAAACACGGTTGGCTACAGCCTGGATGAAATTAAAGGCAAGCATCACAGTATGTTTGTGGAAGATGAGTATAAGCGCAGTGTTGAGTACAGTCAGTTTTGGGAACAGTTGCGCCAAGGCGTGCAGTTCACTGATGAATTTAAGCGCGTGGGCAAAGGTGGGAAAGAAGTTTGGATCCAAGCGTCTTATAACCCTATTTTGGATCAAAACGGTAGACCTCACCGTGTGGTGAAATATGCCATTGATATTACTGGTAGAAAACAGGCCATTAGCGATATCAAAACCGCCATGAATGAATTGGTTCAGGGTAATTTAGATTGTCGCATTGAGCATGAGTTCGAGGGTGAATTTAAAGAGCTTGGCACGTCAATAAACCGCTTTATCGACGATATGCGTCGCATTATCGGTTCTATCAGTGATGTGATGACCCGCTTATCTGGCGGTGATTTAACGGCAGAGCTTGATGAACAGTTCGAGGGTGAATTCCAAGTACTAGGCGATGCTATCAATCAATTCGTTAGTGAAATGTCTGGCACTATCGGTTCAATTTACCAAGCAGTAGAGACAATCAATACGGCCTCGTCTGAAATTGCCACGGGGAATTCAGACCTATCAAGTCGTACCGAACAGCAAGCGTCTAGTCTTGAAGAAACGGCGTCGAGCATGGAAGAGCTTACCGGTACCGTCAAGCTCAACGCTGAAAATGCGGAACAAGCCAATAGCTTAGCGTCTCAGAGCTGTGAAATCGCGTCGCGGGGCGGTGAGCTAATCCGTCAGGTTGTGGACACCATGTCGTCTATCAACGAGTCTGCGCAGGAAATTTCAGACATCATCGGCGTAATCGACGGCATCGCATTCCAAACTAATATTCTGGCATTAAACGCTGCCGTAGAAGCTGCACGAGCAGGTGAGCAGGGCCGTGGCTTTGCGGTAGTTGCGTCAGAGGTACGAAGCCTGGCTCAGCGTTCTGCCGAAGCAGCAAAAGAAATCAAAGAGCTTATATCAGACTCGGTAAGCAAGATTGATGGCGGTAACAAACTCGTCAATCAGTCAGGCGACACCATGGAAGAAGTGGTGACTTCCATTAAGCGAGTTAACGACATTATGTCGGAAATTGCAGCGGCGAGTTCTGAGCAAGCTTCTGGAATTGAAGAGGTAAGTAAAGCCGTTGTGCAAATGGATGAAATGACGCAACAAAATGCAGCGCTGGTGGAAGAGGCTGCGGCTGCCGCAGAAAGTTTGCAGCAGCAAGCGGGAAGTTTATCTGAACGCGTATCAGCATTTAACATTGGTGATAAAGCGACGGTCAGTGAAGAAAAACCAATAAAGGTTGCATCAGTAAACAAGAATAAACACGTTGCACCGGTTACAGCAATTAAAACGCAAAAGAAACTGGCTCCAAAAGTACCAAGCAGTGACGATTGGGAGTCGTTCTAAAAAAGCGAAGGCGAATTCTTGAAAAGGAATTCGCCTTTTTTATTACACGGCATTGAGTTTGACGCTTTTAGAATAGAGCGTCGTAAATCAGGTGGATGGAATAATGGGCGTATTTAATATATTTCATAATGAAGAGTTAGTAGCGGCACAAAGTCTTTCACGCTTTCAAGAGCAAGCGCTAAGCGAAAGTACCGCATGTTTGATGTTGGTCGATGCCGAGGGAACGATCACCTTCGCTAACAAGGCATTTTATGCTTTAGCCAACGAGCATCAAACGCAGTTCGAGCGTGCTTTACCAGGCATTAATTTTCAAGGCCTGACGGGCTCTACTATGGCCGCGTTTTTCGCCAACAATAGCGACCTGAATTTGCGTTACAAAAGCTGTGATAGCAGCGATACCTTTTTACTGCCTGTGGGCGACTTACTCTTTACCCTTAAGTTATCTACCATTAAAAGTGTTGAAGGCGACAAGCTCGGCACCATGGTGGAATGGCTTAATGATCAGGAGCTGCAATATAAAACCGGTTTATTGGCAGGGTTAGATCGTTGCCAAGCCATTATTTCCTTTACGCCGGAGGGAATAGTAGAAGACGCCAATGAAAACTTTTTGAAGGTTACAGGCTATTCGAAAGAAGACATTGTTGGTAAGCATCATCGCCTTTTTGTATTGCCAGACTACGGCGTGTCTGAAGAATATAAATCATTCTGGGAATCGCTGCGAAACGGTGAGCACAGCAGCGGTGAATATTGCCGCGTAGCGAAAAACGGCGACAAAGTATGGATTCAAGCCTCTTACAACCCTATCTATGACAAGCTCGGAAATATTGTTCGGGTAGTAAAATTTGCTACCGATGTAACGGAGCAAAAACGCAAAAATGCAGACTACGAAGGCCAAATAAATGCCATCGACAAGTCCCTTGCTGTGATTGAGTTCGACCTTGAAGGCGTTATTCAAAACGCCAACGCAAACTTCTGCGCAACAACGGGATATGAGCTGAACGAAATCAAAGGTCAGCATCATAGTATGTTTGTTGAACCCAACTATAAAATGAGCCCTGAGTATGCAGCGTTCTGGCGTGACTTAAAGAAAGGTGACTTTAAGTCAGGCGAATTCAAACGGGTAAAAAAAGATGGCAGTGAGCTTTGGATCCAAGCGTCTTATAACCCTATTTTTGACGAGTTCGGCCAGCCAATAAAAGTGGTGAAATATGCCTCTGATGTGACTGAACAAAAGCTACAAAACGCGTTTAACACAGGGCAAATAGACGCAATAAGTAAATCACAAGCGGTGATCGAGTTTGATACAAAGGGCAATATTCTCGTCGCCAACGATAACTTTCTGGCAACGGTTGGCTATTCCCTAGATGAAATTGAGGGCAAACACCACCGCATTTTTGTCACTAAACAAGAGCGAGA
Source organism: Alteromonas macleodii ATCC 27126 (assembly GCF_000172635.2). Classification (NCBI taxonomy): domain Bacteria; kingdom Pseudomonadati; phylum Pseudomonadota; class Gammaproteobacteria; order Alteromonadales; family Alteromonadaceae; genus Alteromonas; species Alteromonas macleodii. The sequence continues at coordinate 281,158 of NC_018632.1, forward strand.
ATCTGAACAGTACCAATCGTTTTGGAAAAAACTGGCAGAAGGCCAATTTTACTCGGGTGAATTTCATAGAATTGCGAAAGACGGCTCAGATATTTGGATTCAAGCGACCTACAATCCTATTTTAGACATGAGTGGGAATGTAGTTAAAGTGGTGAAGTACGCCAGTAATATCACCGAACAGAAAGTTAAAAATGCCTACTTTGAAGGGCAGTTAGCTGCAATAGGAAAGTCTCAGGCCGTCATAGAGTTCAATATGGATGGCATTATTCAGCACGCCAATGAAAACTTTCTAACTACGGTGGGCTACACCTTAGATGAAATCAAAGGTAAGCATCACAGCATGTTCGTCGACCCTGCTCACCGAGCTAGCCCTGAATACGCGGCGTTTTGGGATGCGCTACGCAGCGGCACTTTTTCTTCAGGTGAATATCGTCGATTGGGTAAAAACGGCAAAGAGATATTTATTCAAGCCACGTATAACCCTATTTTAGACCACAACGGTAAGCCTTTCCGTGTAGTTAAGTTTGCTACCGATATTACGGGTAGAACCCAAGCTGTTGATGAAATTAAACACGTAATGACCAAGCTGACTGAGGGCGACTTAACGGTCAACATTGAACATGCTTTAGACGGTGACTTTGCTGTGTTGGGCGAGGCCATTAATCAGTTCATCAACGAAATGCGAGGCACCATCACAAGTATTAACGAAGCAGTAGAAACCATTAATGTGGCGTCGGGTGAGATTGCAACGGGAAATGCTGACTTATCAAGCCGCACCGAGCAGCAGGCATCCAGCCTGGAAGAAACTGCATCGAGTATGGAAGAGCTAACGGGAACCGTAAAACTCAACGCAGAGAATGCAGAGCAAGCGAATGGCTTAGCGGCACAGGCGAGTAAAATTGCTTCAGAAGGGGGGCAGGTTATAGGTGAAGTGGTGAAAACCATGACCCAAATCAACGACTCGGCACAAGAGATCTCTGACATTATTGGTGTTATAGACGGCATCGCTTTTCAAACTAATATTCTTGCTTTAAACGCAGCCGTTGAAGCTGCTCGCGCGGGCGAACAGGGGCGAGGCTTTGCGGTAGTTGCTTCAGAAGTAAGAAACTTAGCTCAGCGCTCAGCCGAAGCTGCTAAAGACATCAAAGAACTGATTTCCGACTCTGTTACTAAAATAGCCAGCGGTAACGAGCTGGTTGTGAAATCGGGTGACACCATGGCTGAGGTAGTAACTTCCATTAAGCGCGTAAACGACATTATGTCTGAAATTGCCGCTGCGTCTGCCGAGCAAGCGGCGGGCATTGAAGAGGTGAGCAAAGCGGTCATTCAAATGGATGAAATGACCCAACAAAATGCAGCACTGGTAGAAGAGGCTGCCGCCGCCGCGGACAGTTTGAAGCAGCAGTCGTTGCAACTTAATGAACGGGTATCGGTATTTGAAGTTGGAAAGGGCTTGTCAATGGAGCAAAAGCACATCGCTGCGCTCTCTCACACCGACTTCAAGCAGCCACGCGTAGCCTCAGTGATTAACAACGCGCCTCAAGCACAAGCATTGAAACCCGCACTGCCTGATGAAGCCGAGTGGGAGTCGTTCTAATGACAACGGTTCTTTCATCGCGCGATAGCACTCGGGAGTTCGCCTTTGAAAAGGCGGACTTCCACAAAGTGCAAAACATGCTTTTCAAAAAAGCAGGTATAAAGTTGTCAGACGCTAAAGAAGCGATGGTATACAGCAGATTGGCTCGGCGTATCAGAGCCCTTCAGCTCACAAGCTTTAACGATTATCTAGGCGTAGTTGATAAGTCTGAACCTGAGCTAGAGCAGTTCATCAATGCATTGACGACCAATCTTACGTCGTTTTTTCGCGAGCCACACCACTTCACTGCACTGGCCGAGCACTTAAAACAACATCCAGAAGTAACCACTATCTGGTGTGCTGCCAGCTCCACCGGAGAAGAGCCTTACTCTATTGCCATGGTCGTCGCAGAGGCGTTTGGAAGCTTCAAAACGCCTGTGAAAATCATTGCATCAGACATAGACAGTAAGGTACTGCAAAAAGCCAAAGCGGGTATTTATCCTTTAGCATCTATCGCGAAAATACCCGTCCAAAGACAAAAACAATTCTTCCATAAAGGTAAAGGTGCAAACGAGGGAAAAGTGAAAGTAGTGGATGAGTTAAGACATATGGTGCAGTTCAAAAAACTCAATCTTACCGATGCAAAGTGGGATGTAAAAGGTCCGCTCGATATCATTTTTTGTCGAAACGTAATGATTTACTTCGACAAGCCCACGCAATTAAACGTGTTACAAAGAATGGTGGGTATGTTAAAGCCTGCAGGACTTTATATGGCAGGGCATTCTGAAAACTTCAATATGTGTACTAATCTTGTGAGACCGGTAGGTAAAACTATATATCGCCCGGTTCATTAGGAGCACGTGTGGAATCTTGTAATTTCGAAGTACCTATTAGCTATTACGACAAACGTTTTTCTATCGACGCAGTAAAGCTATTACCTGGACAATACTTCGTAACAACACAAGATAAAATGTTGGTAACGGTATTGGGCTCGTGTGTGGCGGCATGTTTATACGACCCTGAAACGGGCATTGGCGGCATGAATCACTTTATGTTGCCTACAGTAAATAAAACTGCCAGTGAGTTCGAAAAAACACAAGGTATGGCTGCCAAATACGGCGTGCATGCCATGGAAATTCTTATCAACGACTTAGTGAAAGCCGGTGCCAATAAAGCCCGAATAAAAGCAAAAGTGTTTGGTGGTGGAAAAGTGGTGCCGTCCTTCGTGCAGCACGATGTTGGGAAGTTCAACGCAGAATTCGTAACAGACTTTTTAAGCACGGAAGGCATACCGATATTGGCCAGTGACTTATGTGATGTTTACGCGCGCAAGGTTTACTTTTTTCCAAGCAACGGCAATGTCTTTATGAAGCGAATTCACGAGCTTAATAACGCCACAATTATTGAAAGAGAAAGTCAGCATCGGTGGGAACTGTCAAGACGTGCACCTACCGGTAGCGTAGATATCTTCGAGGACTAACAATGACGATAAAAGTTTTGGTGGTAGATGACTCGGCACTGATCCGGCAAATTCTAAGTGAGATTATAAAAAGTGAGCCAGACATGGCATTAGTGGGTGCTGCTCCCGATGCTTTCGTGGCAAAAAAGCTGGTTCTAGAAAAGTCGCCAGATGTTATTACACTTGATATAGAAATGCCTAAAGTGGACGGATTACGCTTTCTAGAAGTACTGATGAATGCGAGACCGACGCCTGTAGTCATGATTTCTACGTTAACCGAAAAAGGCGCTGATGCTACGCTGAGGTCCTTGGAGTTAGGAGCTATCGACTTTGTTGCAAAGCCCAAAATAGGTGTGGCGCAAGGCATGGCAGACTATCACCAGTTGATTGTTGAGAAAATACGTACGGCTGCGCGCTCTAAAGTAAAAAAATCAGCGCCTTCGAAAGTGTCTACCGTGAGCAAAGTCAATTATTCGGGTACTGAGAAAATCATTGCAATTGGTGCCTCGACCGGAGGGACAGAAGCCATAAAAGAGGTGTTACGTACCTTTCCGGCGAACGCTCCTGCCACCGTGATCACACAACACATGCCAGCAGGGTTTACTTCGACTTACGCTAAACGACTAGATGCCGTGTGCCAAATGCAGGTCAAAGAAGCGAAAGGCGGAGAACGTTTACTACCAGGCCAAGCCTACCTTGCACCTGGCGATAAACACATGGAAATTGAAAGAAGCGGGGCTGATTACCGGATTAGATTGACCGATGGCGCGCGCGTATCGGGTCACAAGCCCTCGGTGGATGTGTTATTTAATTCTATCTGTAAAAGTGCTGGTAGCAATGCGTTAGGCGTTTTACTTACGGGCATGGGTAGCGACGGCGCAAGCGGCCTTCACGAAATGTTTAACGCGGGCTGCGAAACATTTTGTCAGGACGAAGCTAGTTGTATAGTTTTTGGTATGCCCAAAGTAGCCATAGAAAAGGGCGCCGCTAAGCGCGTAATAAGCCTAGATGATATGGGCAGAAGTGTTATGCAAACCGTAGAAAAGCTCTCGGCAGGTAGTCGCTTGTAAGTATAGTGAGTAAATACTTACAGAATGCAATTTCTGTCCTAAAACCTGTAAAAGGATTGTTATAACTTTTCTTGTTCCAGAAAAGCTAAGGTGTTTTAATAGCAACGCTTAATAGTGAGTAATGCTGCTGCAGAATGCTGTTGCTGTAGCCGATACTATGGATAGGCTCACTATTTAGTGCGTAAAAATATAAAAATCGATACGTAAGTGGAATGGTAAGGTAAATCATTGTCGACATAATAATATAAAAGACAATGGCTTATGTGCGTTAGCAAGAACAAGGTAGGCAAAGTTTTATTACTGCGTATGTTTTGTAGTACCTAACTAGAATAAAAGGCCTGCTATATTCCTTACAGATTTGAGAGCAAATATATGCTCATTCTTACGGTATGACACTAACCCGGGATTATAACGAGTAGTTGGGGACTCTTATGAAACAGCAAACGCTTATAGCAGTATCAGCTTTAATGTTTTCTTCTTCTGTTTTGGCTAATGGCGGCTTTGAACCGAATAAGAAAGCATGCGTGAACGTCGGAAAAGAAATCACTCGCGTAAGCACTGAAATGGACGCAGCTAAGTCAGGTATTCAGAAGTCATGGCTTAAGCGTCAATTAAGCGCACTAGAAACGAAACGCAATTCTTGCAGCACACAAGGTTTTAAGCCAAACCAGCCCGAGCTAGCAAAAGTTTAATTGTTTTGTATTTCGATTTGAAAAAAGTCTTACTTCGGTAAGACTTTTTTGTTTGCGCCTAACTATTTTGCAACTACGCTAGATTTATAGCGGTCAGGCACAGTGAGGTCGTTGTGCCCTCACACAGAACACGTTACGAACTTATCATTTCGATAAGCGCAGTAAGCGAAGCAATGCTGTGATCGGGAGCAAGACCTAACGGGTACATCATTTTCCCCGAGCGTTCTACGAATGCGGTTTGCATACCTGTCGCCTTAGCACCACTTACATCCCAACCATGAGCCGCCACCATCATGGCATCTTCGTTCTTTACGTTAGCCTGCTGACAGGCCCAGTGATAAACCGCAGCATGTGGTTTGTAGGTACGTACACTTTCCACACTTAATACATGGGAAAAATAGGGCTTAATATTGGCAAACTCAAGCTGTGCGTCTAGTCCGGCTTTAGATGAGTTTGAAAGGGCGACCAAGGTTACACCAGCACTTTGAAGCGCCTTTAATGTAGGAACAACATCGTCGTGCGCTGGCAATCGGGTAATATGCTGTTTGATGATATCTTTTGCGGTAGCCTCATCAACAGATATATCCTTACTGTGAGCTACCATGGTAAGCGCTGCGGCTCCAATATCAATGAAATCGTGAAACTGTCCAGACGCAACATCCACTAAACTGTGATGCAATAAGTTAGCAAACCATAAGTCTACCAGTGTCTCATCGCCGTTTAGCACCGACGCTAAGCCTGTTTTTATGGCCTGCATGTCTAGTAGTGTTTCATTAATATCGAAGAAAATAACCTTTGGCGTCACGATTCACCTTCCTATAGTTGATGATAGTAAACGGTACGTTTCGTTTTTAGCTTGTTCGTTGCTTATACCACTGTAAAACAGAATTGGTTTTGCTAAAGCACATTACGACCAATGTCGATGAATTAACGCTGACAGGATATAAGAAGAATCTAACAAGAAAGGGGGGCAAGAAAAGGCAGCAATAGCCTCATAAACCTTGAACGAAATATATTGAGAGAAACGAACAACAAAAAGCCGGCACTAAGGCCGGCTTTATTTTTAGGTGTTGCGCTTTTTGTTCTTAGAAGAACAAGTAAGAAACGCTAAGCTTCATGCTACGAGGCATAATGTAGCGGCCGTTTGGTGAATCTGGGTTGCGCGGGTCACCCTCGGTAATACCTTGTTCGTCGGTCAGGTTATCAACAGAGAACTGAAGACGAAGTGATTCAGTTGGCTCTAGCGTTAGACCTACATCAATCTTCTCGTATCCCTCTAGTACAACTGTGTTTTCGTTGTTACCAAAGCGATCATCAACCGCTGATAATGTACCGTATACCGTGGCATACATATCGCCGATATCGAAGCCGTAGCTTGGTGTTACACGTACTTGCCAACCAGGCTGACGCTGAGATTCATTGCCTTCGTTATTGGCGCTGGCAGTAATTTCAGTTTCCTGAATAGTTCCGTTCACGCTCAACGAGAAGCCTGAATCGTGGCTATAGCGACCGTCAAGTTCTATACCGTAAGCTTCGTTGGTAAGAATTTCAGCCGGTGCGCCCGGACGGCGTACAAACGTATCGCCTTTTACTTCGTTTGCGAATGCAGTTGCAAAGAACTGGATGCTGTCATTCATGAACTTATAGCCAAGCTCGCCTTGAGTAACTTCTTGAATCAAGTCGTTACCGCCAGTGTAGGCACCCCAGTTGTCTCTGAAGTCGTCGAAATAAGGCATTTTATAGCCTCGGTTCATGCGAACGAATACACCGCTGGTGTCATTAAGCGCGTAGTTTGCGCCCACTGTCCACGACGTTTTGGTTTCGTCGTACTCAAGCGCTTTAGTTATTTTGCCGTCAAGATCTTCATCTACCGAATAGTTCACTTCGTGATTTTCACGGCGTAGCCCTAAGTCGATGCTCAGGTCTGTGGTTGCGTACCACGTACCCGTTGCATAAAGTGCGAACGTGCTTGCATCACCTACAGAGCTGATGTCGTAGTTCCAATCGCAGCCTTGTGCGTCAGTGTTACATTCGATCCCGTCTAACAATTCGCCGCCTGGCTGCAACACGTGGTAAGCCGTGTTACCAATGCTCCACCAGTCATTAGCTTTGGTTGATGCACTGTAAATACCAAATGATGTATCGAAGTCTTCCCAGCTTTTCGACACAGCAAGGTCGTTAGTGAAAGCTTCAATATCTTTAAGTACTACCCAACGGCCGATTTGCTGAATAGGCGTATCACCGTCATACACTGTGCCAGTTACTGCACCAGTGGCTGATTCGCCATTGTCGGCAACATTTGCGACGGTAGTTGCAGAACCATTCGGTACAAGACCAAAAGTATTGGCTTCACCTTTGGTAAGGTTAAAGCGGTCAACTAGCTGCCAGTCGTTGCCTAAGTCAAGCTTAATGCTACCGCCACTTACGTGACCGTCCCATCCACGACCTTCGCCAAAGTCGAATGACTCAGTGGTATCGTTAGGGCCATACGTAATGGTGCCTTGGCGATTCAATGGACCAATTTGCGTATAGTTTGCGTCGATACCTTCAACGTTTAAAGGTGTAGGTAAGTACCAAGTACCGCGATCGTCAGTTTGACGGGTATAAAGGTTAAGCTCGCCTTTTTCGAAAACTTTAGTGATGTTAACGGTGAACTGGTTACCCTGCTCAGAGTTAAAGCCGGCATCACGAATACCTTCTGAGCTCTTAATGTAGCCACCTACCATGTAGTACAAGTCGTCATCTAGTGCGCCGCTTGCAACCACGTCAATACGGTTTAGGCCGTAGTCAGAGATGGTGTACTTCGCTGACGCTTCTGTCGACTCGCCACCACGTTTAAGGCGGAAGTTTGTTGTAAGACCTGGTTGACCGTTGCTTACTACTGGGTTTGGACCACCGCGTAAACCTTCAACCATTTCAATGGTATCGTCTATGCGAAACAGCTGAGAGTTCTCAAGGAAAGATAGCGTAGGTGCAGGGTAGATAGGAGAGTTCTCAAGCGCAATCGTTAAGAACGGCGCATCGCCACCACCTGGAAAACCACGCACAAATACGTTCGCGCCAGACTCACCGCCTGAGCTTTCAACCCAAACACCTGGAATGGCCTTAAACAAATCGGCCGTAGACTTAGGTGCCAATTTTTCAATGTCGCTAGCGTCGATGTTGGTTACCGCGAAGCTTGCGTCAATCTTTCTAATCCCTGCGCCGCCTGGCGTACCGCTGACAACAATGATCTCTGCGTTGTCTTTCGCTTGTTGTTTTACGTCTTCTTGTGCCATGGCAGGCTGCGTTAGTGCTACCGCTACTGCACTCGCCAGCATTCCTTTTGTAAACAACGTTTTCATGGTGTGTGCTCCCGAAAATGTTCTATTGCGTTGTTAACTGAATGCGTTAAACAGGTTTAAAAATTGTTATACGCATCACGATTGCGAAACAAAATAGATGTGTTTGCAAACGATTGCAAGAATAAAATGCAATCGTTTGCAAATTTTTTGTTTATTGTTGTTAACATGGTTTTACGCCAAGACGATTCGCGCTATATTGTGAATTCGGCTGTAGAGTCGACGATTTATCCGGTTTAGGTAGCGGTTTTACGCTTTTATTTTGTAGTGCTATCACGGGTAACCCGGTATACCGAAAATTATTAGAGAATGGTCACATTGGTTTCTGAAACAAAACTCACCTTAGCGAAGCTGGCTGATATTGCTGGTGTATCAACATCGACAGCATCACGGGCACTGAAAGACAACCCGCTTATTAAGCAGGAAACCCGAAGCAGAATTCAGGCACTAGCTAAAGAGCACAATTTTAGTATTAACGCGGCCGCTAGCCGCTTAAGAACGCAGAAAACTCACGTGATAGCGGTGATTCTAAATCTAATCGACAACACCGAACAAAGCACCACAGACCCATTCCTGCTTAAGCTGGTGGGAGAGCTAAATCAGGCGCTAAATGCCAAAGGCTACGAGCTACTGCTGTCTAACTCATTTATGGCATCTGACGATTGGGCGAACTACTTTATTCGCAGCCAGCGTGCCGACGGCATTATTGTCATTGGGCAAGGCAAATCTACGGCCAAAATCGACCGAGCAGCACAGTCGGGCATTCCCATTGTAGTGTGGGGCGATGCAAAAACAGACGCGCCATATCCCATTATTGGCGGCGACAACTATCTGGGTGGCTATACGGCAACCCAGCATTTGCTGAGTCACGGCGCCAAACGCATCTTGTTTCTTGGAGACTCTGAACACGCGGAAATGCAGGAACGTCACAAGGGATATTCGCAAGCCCACCGCGATGCAAATGTGCCAATCGACACGCAGTGCACCTGCGCCATCGATATTACGTCGAAAGCAGCATACCAATACATTAACGAGCGTATAAAGGCGAATGGGTTAGATTTCGACGGGATCGTTTGTGTAAGTGATATGGTGGCATTAGGCGCGTTAAAAGCGTTAAAAGAGCGCTATGTAGGTATTCCAAGCGATGTAGGCATTGTGGGTTACGACGATATTTCTTTAGCTGAACTTATGCACCCGTCGTTAACAACGGTGCGTCAGAATACTCAGCAAGCCGCAATAGAGATGGTTACGCAGCTATTAAACCAGTTTGAAAACAAACCTACAGAAAGCCAGGTAGTGGAAACAACCTTAATTGCCCGTCGCTCTACGCAGCACAGCGACTAATATTTCGCTTTTTTATCAGCTTTTTAACGCATAAACGCTATTATTTAACGGTAACAGGGTGACGATATTAAGCTCTAACGAAAAAATAAAAGCGTTTTGCAAACGTTTGCATTTTTATTTTCTTACGACTACACTCCTGCATAATTCAGTTAACAGAGTGTTTACACATGTCCCGATTCATGGTCATTGCAGCCGTTGCCATTAGCTACTACGTATTTGCCATACTACTTAACAGTGTGGGTACTGTTATTCTGCAATCGATCAATAGCTTCGACATTAGTAAGCCAGAGGCAAGCACATTAGAAGGCTTTAAAGATCTCTCTATTGCTATTGTCTCGTTCCTAGTGGCCAGCTCCATTCCAAGAGTTGGCTACAAGCTTTCAATGTTACTTGGGTTAGCATTAGTGGCCGTTGCCTGTGCGCTGACGCCTTCTATCGCAAGTTTCTGGTTCATTAAAGTGTTGTTTGCCTGCATAGGTACTGCATTTGCGCTAGTGAAAGTGTCGGTGTACGCCATTATTGGGCAGCTGTCGTCTACCACTAAAGCGCACTCATCGTTAATGAACACCATTGAAGGTATTTTTATGTTGGGCGTGTTGTCTGGCTACTGGGTGTTCGCTGGGTTTATCGACCCCAATAACGATGCTTCTTTATCTTGGCTGAACGTTTACTACTTACTAGCTGCGCTGGTTGGTTTTACGTTAATCGTTGTGGCATTGGCTCCTATAAAGCCTGTGGAAAAAGCGCAATCAGAAGGCCTTGCAAGCGAGTTCTTCAGCATGCTGAAATTGGCGTATAAGCCTTTAGTGCTGGTGTTTATCTTCTCTATTTTCTTATACGTGTTAATAGAGCAGGGCATAGGTTCGTGGCTGCCAACTTTTAACAAAGAGGTGCTGGGCTTACCTACTCAAGTCAGCATTCAAATAACCAGTATCTTTGCGATAGCGCTGGCCGTTGGGCGCTTAACTGCGGGCGCAGTACTTACGCGAATGAACTGGTATCCCTTCTTAAATATCTGTTTGGCGGGTATGGCTACGGTAATGCTACTAAGCTTACCGCTTGCCGAAAACGTGGCTGACAGCACAATAGCCAGCTGGGCTGATGCACCAATAGCTGCGTTCCTTATTCCATTAATTGGATTGATGATGGCGCCTATTTACCCTGTATTAAACTCGGTAATGCTAAGCGCGCTCCCTCAACATCAACATGCACCTATGACAGGGCTAATTGTTGTATTTTCGGCTCTTGGGGGAACCACAGGTTCTATCGTGACTGGGTTTATTTTCGACGCAGTAGGGGGCCAACAAGCATTTTATCTATCGCTTATTCCAATCGGTGCATTAGTGGTAACCCTATTCTTCTTTAAACGAGCGTCTTCTTCTCTATCGCCTAAAGGTGCGCAGTAACTATGAGTTCTTCTTCACACAACTGGCGCGACAGCTTGTCGTTTTTTGCCAGCGACCTGTTTAAACATGTGCAAATGGCACAGCTATTCCCAGACAGCAAAACCTTCGCTGACGCTATTGTTATAACCGATCTCAATACCGTTTTAGCGGCTTATGAACAAGCGTGTTTAGATGCTGAGAAAAGCGGCGAAGCAGTAGACTTAGCTACGTTTGTTAATACCCATTTCGATATTCCAGAAATGATTAGCGCAACATCGCAAACCAAGTTTGAAAATGTAGCCGATTATATTGAGCATATGTGGCAGGTGCTAACGCGTACCCCCGACACTGAGCAGAAAGACAGCTTAATAGCGCTTACCCGCCCATACATAGTGCCGGGTGGACGCTTTCGCGAAATCTATTACTGGGATACATATTTTACCGCGTTAGGTCTAATTGACGCGGGGCGCACCGACATGGCAATTAACATGTTGGTGAACTTTGTAGATATTTTAAATGAAGTAGGCTGCATTCCTAATGGCAACCGCGCCTATTACTACTCTCGCAGTCAGCCTCCTATTTTGGCGTTGTTTTATAATTTGCTTAAAGACGCACTAAGCGACCAGCAAAAAGAATACGTTATCTGGGGCTTAAAGAAAGAATACCAGTTTTGGATGAATGAAGCGGGCGAGAACGCGTCACAGAAGGGCGTAGCACAACTGCGCACGGTTACCATGCCGTGTGGCGCTACACTTAATCGTTACTTCGACACCGAGCCTACGCCTCGCCCTGAGTCTTATCGAGAAGACATAGAAACAGCAGAGCACATAGGCGCTGACAAAAGTCAGTTTTACCAGCATGTTCGCGCGGCTTGCGAATCGGGTTGGGACTTTAGTTCGCGCTGGCTAGCTAATCCCAATTCACTAGCAAGTATTCGTACAACTGAAATTATTCCCGTAGATTTAAATGCGCTTTTAGTAACGCTTGAACAAACTCTGGCAAGCGTGACTAAAGGTGCCGAGCAAGCGCGCTACAGTGAGGCATCTACAGCGAGAATTAACGCAATAAACACCTATTTGTTTAATGCTGAAAAGGCGGGCTATTTTGACTATCACTTCCCCACACAAACTCAAACCGATGTAGTGTCAGCGGCTATGTGTGTGCCGTTGTTCGTTGGTATTGCAAATGAACAACAGGCAGAGGGAGTGCGCGCCGCGGTAATGAATACCTTGCTAAAAGAAGGTGGCGTGGTAACTACTTCAAACGCTACGTCGCAACAATGGGATGCGCCAAATGGCTGGGCACCGCTTCAACTGTTTGCCGTTGAAGGGCTGCGCAACTATGGGTTTGAAATGCAGGCTCAAACCATCATGCTGCGCTTTTGTAAAACCATTGAGCGTCACTTTGCATCAAGCGGTGTGCTACTTGAAAAGTACAATGTGTGCGAACCGGATATAAAAGCAGGTGGCGGTGAATACGACGTACAGCTAGGTTTCGGGTGGACCAATGGCGTGTATACCCGTTTTCAGACATATCTGAACCAGTAAACACGCTTCGGTTAAAACAAAAACGCGCGGTACCTTAACAACGGGCCGCGCGTTTTTGATTGTGTAGATATTAATTGTCGCCTGAGCGGTTACCCATATCAATCGACATGGCAATATCATCGAGTATGTCGTTTAGCCCAGTAATTTTCTCGTTAGCAATAAATACGCTCATCTGCGACTCAACCACGATATGGTCGGAAGTGGCATCGTTTTCAAAGGTATTGTCTAACGCGCTCTGTACGCGGTCGAAAAACTGTCGCGCACTTCGTTCTTCAATATTGTGCAGACATAAAATAAATTGCTCGGTACCAAATCGCCCTAGAATATCGTTACCGCGGGTAACATTTTGAAGCGTTTGTGCAATTTGTCGTAATACTAAATCACCTTTTGTTGACCCCATTTTCCGCGTTATTTCACGCAGGTTGCTAATGTCGAATATAGCAATGGCAATGGCCCGGCCTTTTTTCGGCGCATCAAGCTTGTTAATGCGGGCTATCGCCGAATTCGCATTAAGCAGCAGGGTAACGGGATCGATGGCTTTGCGAGCAAGGTGCTTTCTACGAAGTACGTAGCCAGTAATACCACTTACCAGAAGAAAAATAACAATAGCGGTATACAGCGTGTTCTTTCGTTGCTGTTCCGCTTGTTCAATCGCAGATTCCAAATCATAAATGCGGGTATACAAGTTAGCTGCACCAATAATTAAGGCCGAGTCTTGAGTAACTTCACGGCGCTTAGTCACTTCTTTAGAATAAATCTCGTGCGCTTCTTTCGCCTTAGCTAAGTCCTGCAGTGCGATATACATGGATACGTTGAAGCTAAGGTAATCCAAATTTGAACGAAAGACCGGCGGTATCGCGTCATCATTTAACGCTTCAATACCTGATATATACTGCTTAATGCAGGTGAGATCGTTGTCATGTAAGCAAATCTCAGCTTTGTGCCAGTTAACAAGAAGTTCGCCTAACGAACTCGAGATGTTCGAAGACGCTTTTTCTAAATCGGGAAGGGTGTAGGTAAGTCGGTTGTAGTTTTCTGTTTTTCTATAGTAAATAGACAGTGCATACTGATACAAGAAGTTGGTTAGCGGTGTGTCTATTTCGCTATTAAGTACACCTAGTTCTAAAATGCCCTGATAGGCTCTGTCGGTTTGGCCGCTACTTAACAGCGATACAATAGCACTAATAAGAATACTTACCTTATTACTGCCTTCATATACAAGCAAGCCCATTTCATGTGCTTTTAGATATTGCTCTGCTGCTAAGGCATGTTGCTCTAAATCGCCATATAGTAAACCAATTGCGTTGTGAATATGCGCTAACTCACCGGGGCTGCCGTCGTTTGAATAACGCTTAAGCACACCAAACATCTTACCTAATCTTATTTCAGGTGAAGTGGTTTCTGAACAGTAGTTAATTAGGCCTAAAGAAGAGCTGGTAAAAATATCGCTGTGGCGCTCGGGCGATGATAGTTCTTGGGCTTGTTGGTAGTACTTACAGCGTGCAGGGTTTTCTCTGGCGTCATAAGAAAAGCCAATTTGATAAATAGCCGATGCAAACGCATAAGAGCTTTCATCAATATTGCTTTGCATAATGGCTTTAAGCAGCATAGTTTCAGCTTCTTCGTACTTACCACGGCAAATTAAAAACTGCCCTTTGGCTACGGTTAAGGCAAAACGTTGTTGTGATGTAAGTGACTCAAGCGCAAGTGTGTCTTCAAGTTCTGGAAGTAGAGACTGATTAGGGCAATCATACGAAGGCGTGCGTACCTTTTCGATAACGGCATCAATGTTGTCGTTTGCCAACGCGCCAAAAGAAGTTAGCGCAACGCTCAAAAAAGAGAATACTGTTAAAGATAACCTTTGAAACATGAGAAATAACGTTTTTGTTTTTTCTTCATAATATCGATTTGAGCCCAGAACTACTACACGGGGCACCTAAAAGTTACGTATTTTTTGTATCTTAATGCGTCTACTATTCTCTAAAACGTTGGGCTATATAAGCATGTGTTAGGTATTTACCCTACATTGCTAATGGGTAGGCGAACCAAAACTAACCAATATAGCTACTCCAACCAAGGCAACGGCAGACCATACAATAGTTGCTTTAGTCGCCCGTTCACCAAGTACCCATGCAACCCCTAGCGACATTAATGCGCTTGTAGCAATAAGGGTTTGAACCACGGCCGCTTTCGCATAAGCGAATGCAAACATTTGTAGGTAAATAGCGGCAGTAGTGCCAAGTAACGTGGCTAACACAAAAGCAGGCCATACACGTTTTCCACTGTTGCTTTGGTAGTTAATAACGGGCATGTAGCGCGTTTTGGTTATGGCTATAAATGGCACCACAAAGATCATACCGCCAACTAATCGTAAGAACGCAGCGCTGGCAGCGTCAATTTCACCGGCACTTAAAATGTCGCGGCTAACTACGGCACCAACCGCCTGACATAACGCCGCGCCCACACCATACAAATAGCCACTGGTTGCAAACACGTGTGTAGTGCTGCGTTTGCGTACCTTTATAACCATATCTACCGAAAACAGTACTACTGCAACGCCAACCCACTGCTGCCAGGTAATCCATTCGCCAATAAAAGCCATAGCAAAAAGGGCAGTGAATAAAGGCGCAAGGGTTTCGGCGACCAACACCGCTTGGCTATCGCCAATGCTTTGTAAGGCTTTAAAAAAGCAGGTATCGCCAATGCCTATACCAATAAGCCCGCTAAGCAATAGCCACAAAATAGCATGAGTACTAAGCCCCGTTGGCTGAACCACTACTAAAACCACTGCCAAAATGGCAATAGAAATAAGCCCCTTCCAAAAGTTCATGGTAAGCGGCGAAAATGCGTTACCCGTTCCACGGAATAAACGCGCAGCAATTGCCCAACAAAGCGCTGTACCTAGCGCAGCAAAAACACCCATAAATTACCTGTTAAAACTTTGCCCAAAAACGCTGGGGCAAATAAGTAGCTTGCCAAAAAGAGCGGCTATGCTAATGCAAGGTGTGGGCGGGGTAAACTTAAATCACATCAGTAGTTTTTAACTAAATATATTGAAGCCTTAAGCAAACGTAACAGAAGGCTAAAGGCATTCGTGGCATTATGTTGGTGGTAAGATTCGTGATTAAATTAAGCGCTGTACTTAATTAAGTGGGCGTTAACCGAACTTTAAGAATAACAGTGAAGTAAAAGGAGGAGAAAAGCGTGAGCGTTGAGCAGATGAATTTAACCGGTATTAAAGGTGTAATATTCGATTTAGACGGCACCTTGGTAGAGTCTAGCCTTAACTTCACGCAAATGCGCGCCGACGTAGGCTGCCCACAAAACGAAGATATACTTACCTTTGTAGATGCCCTTAGCTGCGCCGAAGCCCAAGCGAGTGCACACCGAGCTATATTGCAGCACGAACTTGACGATGCGCAAAATGCTAAGTGGTTACCCATTGGCAAAGCCATGGTTGAAAAGGTGCAGGCACACAAGCTCCCCATGGCAATAGTTACCCGCAACTGCCGACAAGCCACCGCAATTAAGGTAGCCAATAACGACATACCCATCGACTACGTGCTAACCCGCGAAGATGCCCCTGCCAAGCCCGACCCAACCGCATTATTGATGGTGGCGAACACATGGCAGCTTCAACCTGAAGACTGCCTGTATGTAGGCGACTTTATTTATGACCAGCAAGCCGCCGAAAATGCTGGGATGAAGTGGTTTTTGGTTTAGGTATTAACTATTTACATCTGGTTTCTTTGGCTTGATAGGCCCAATTGGTAATATAACGTAAAAGTCTATTTCCAACGTTGGTGCATTAGTTCCAGCATATACTTTAGTATACTCTGCCTCGGCAAGCTCTTGCATGTTTGTTTTTTGTTCGATATTCATGTCTTTTCCTTTTTGTTTTTTGATTCTCAAGCTCGAATGAGCACACATAAAGTAATAATTAAACAGGGATGTAAGACATGTTTACTGAGACAGTTTGTCCTTATCGACAGAAAATCCATACTTGTGTCCCAATATTTCTTATTTTTTTCTTAGTTATTCCAAAATTGAGCCATGCTATCGGTATTAACTTAGAGGGGAGGACATCATTTGATGGAATTCCATCAGGTGTAATTCGAGACTTAGAGGTTTCAAACAAAGTAGTTTATGTAGCGGCAGAAAACGGGGTGTTTGAAGTTATTGGACACGAGTCTGAGAAATTAGACTTCAACACTTCTAATCACGCCACAGGGGTTATCTCTGATATTCAACTGAATGGAACGGACCTATGGGTTGTTGAATATGGAGTTGGTGTTTTTAAAGTTAATCTAGAAAATAAAAACTCGCAGCAAGTATTTAGTGATCGTGAATGGTCGAGTTCTATTTGGACTATGGCAATGACATCTAGTCATTTATATTTCTCAGTCATTGACGATGTCATTGCAGTAGATAGAACTACAGGGCAATCGACAAGCCTAAATTCCAAATTAGAATCTTTCAAGTTAAACGGCACTTACTCGCTTTTTGCAAACAATCACAATGCGTATGTAGCATCTAATAAGGGCTATCTTTCAATTGAAGGGGCATTAGATAATCTGCAAGAATTTAAATTGAGTAGCAAGCTACCATTACTATCAAATGCAACGTTTATTAAAGTAATTGATGATGAATTATATATCGGCGGTCCACAAGGGGTGTACATATTAGGAAGTAACGAGCGCTTCGTTCCAACCGAGGGAATTAGTGGCACCTACATCCAAGATGTGGTTAAAGGTGAAGATGGGGTGATCTGGGTTTCCGACGGTCGCCTTTTACTGCTAGAAGATGAAAAACTATCGGCTCCCCCTTTCATGAATCCTATATTGACGTCTGAAGCGATAAGGTCAGTAACCAAAATAGCTATAGACCCCTACAATTCCATCCTTATCGCCTCCTCACAATTAGGCTTAGTTTCATTACCTAAAACAAAGCTAGTGACAAACCTAGTGTCATTTAATGGGAGCGTTGTAAGGGAAAACATTCAAAAGACATCAATAAATGAAAACGGAACTATAGTTCGAACTGAAAAAGGTCTCTTTCAGTTAAACGAGAAGAGTGGGGAGTTAGTCAATACTCATTTGGATAAAGACAAGGCAGAGTTTTGTACCTCTTGGCAGGA
This sequence comes from Alteromonas macleodii ATCC 27126, assembly GCF_000172635.2. Classification (NCBI taxonomy): domain Bacteria; kingdom Pseudomonadati; phylum Pseudomonadota; class Gammaproteobacteria; order Alteromonadales; family Alteromonadaceae; genus Alteromonas; species Alteromonas macleodii. The sequence goes on from NC_018632.1 coordinate 298,709, forward strand.
AAGAACTTTTATACGTCTCAATGAAATAGACCCTTCTGTTCTCTGCAATAGCGAGTTTTCCCATTATATAGAAGCCGGCAAAAATGCCTTTTATTTCTACTTTGATGATGGACTCGATGCCAATTACTACTATATCGCTAACAACACCATACGTGACACAATTAAAGCCCCTAAAAAAGTGGTCTTCAGCTCTTTGTTGAGTGGTGGAGAAATCGTTGCGATTGATGAATTTGATGACGTTCATTTTCAATTGTCCAAATTCAACTGGCGTACTGTTACCTCTAAAGAAGGTGGCTGGTTCGGGCTTCAATGTTTAATAGAGTTCCAAGAAAACTATTTGGTATGTACATCAGGTGCTGGACTAAAAGAAATCAACAAGAAAAATGGAAAAGTTAGCTCTTCCACGATATTGGGCCTAGAGAAACTAAGGTTCATTAGAGGTGCCATGGTTACCGAAGGGAAAAATCTCTGGGTAGCGTCTAACATGGGCCTGTTTGTTAAGCCCAATATAAGCAACTCAGCTTCTAAAGTGGGTATTCGTTATGGACTCTTCGATACAGACTTTGAGTATAAGAGCCTTGAAGCGCTTGGTGAAAAAGTGCTAGTTAAGGGGATAAATATAGTTACCTGTTGGATGAAGAAAAGTTAATTGAGAGTTTCAATGCAAATTCAATTGGGGAGATGTCTACTATTCTTAGTTATGTTCAATGGGGAGATGGAGAAGGACGACATATCACATATTTTCCTGAGGACTTTGACTTCAAGTTTAAAAGTAGCTTTAAGGAAGTAACATTCAACTTTATCGTCAGTGATTTCTACAATGAAAGCAGCAGTATTGAATTTAAATTAGATGATGACGCTTGGGTTTCTCACAATAAACCTGTAATGAATTTAACATTAAGTGATATGAACGTTGGTGTGCATACTCTTAGAGTCCGTGTTCCAGCAGATAAAAGTACTACAAATGAACTGACAATTAGTTTTGATATAGATCCACCTATTTGGGCTTCTTATATCGGCTTTACTATATATTTATTTATATTGGCTGGGGTTTTGAGTTTGTGGAGAATAGGGGTTTTAGGCAGGCTATATAACAAATTCAAAACTACTAAACTCTACAACCATCTTACCCGCTATGAAATAACCGATGGGCACTCTAAATTTGAAAAGATGCTTCGCAGCAAAGAGCGTTTCATTAACGAAATCACCCACGAACTTCGCACCCCAATTCAGCTCATCAATGGATCGTTAGAAGGCATATCCAAAACAGCTCATGCAGCGAGCAAAGAACTGATATGTGTTCAGGACAATATGAAAAGGGTCGAACAGTTGATTAATCAAATGAGTCAAGATGTCCCTAAAGCCTTGGCGGCAGCCGACTACTACAGATCCTACTCGTCAGATAACATAAAGTTTATCGTCCTATCGCTAGAGCCATTAGCCAAGCAGAAGCGGCAGAATTTAGAGTTACGTATTAAAGGGAAAAAAGAAATTTCGCTCATTAACGACAGCTTAGAGAAAATCCTGGCAAATCTAATTCAAAATGCAATTAAGTTCACACCAGAACTTGGCACAATAAAAGTAGCCGCTATACAAGATAGTAAAGTGCTTAAAGTTATCGTTAGTGATGACGGAGAAGGAATTGATGAGCACTTTCACAAAAAAGTATTCGAGCGATTCACTAAAGGGAGCAGTGAGCATGAAGGTCATGGTGTTGGCTTAGCAATGGTGAAAACCTTAGTTGAACTGAACCAGGGCGACATTGCGTTAGAGAGTCAAAAAGGCATTGGAACTAAAGTTACCGTAACGTTACCCATTGATGACATTGAGTATGTAAATTCGCATGCTGAAAAATTGTCACCCGCAAATGCCAAATCGAACAAGAAATCACTATTAATAGTTGATGACAGCAGAGAGTTCCGCTCTTATCTATTTGATTTGTTTTCTAGCAAATATCGCTGTTTAGTTGCGCGAAATGGTGTGCAGGCGTTAGACGTTATGCAGCATTACCTTGTCGATCTAGTTATCACAGATCAAATGATGCACGAAATGGACGGGCTGAGTTTAATAAGAGAAATTCGCGGTAATGTAAGCTATGCCAGTATTCCCATATTGATGTTAACTGCGGAAACCGGAACTGAATTAGAAAAATCAGCGCTAGAAGAAAAAGTGGACTACTTTTTGGCAAAACCTGCATCAAAAGAGGAAATTACTCTTAGGGTTGAGCATTTATTGTCGGTCAGAGAGGCAAAAGAGCGCGAGGAAGAGGAAAGCGAAGAGCCTGCATTTAAATTTGGATGCTTGAAAATCCCCGAGTTTGATAACGAAAAGGATATGGCGTTCTTTTTGAACTTTATCGCAGTATTGGAAAAGAACTACCACAATGAATCATTCAATAGAGACCAAGCTGCCTCGCAGTTATTGATAAGTCCTAGAAGTTTGAACCGAAGAATGTCAGAGTTGTTTGAATACAACTTCAGCGAGTTTCTTTCACGCTTCAGAATCGAAAAGTCTATTCCGTTACTGTTAGAGGGAAATAGCATTCTAGATACCTGCCTAGACGTTGGCTTCGGCACCGCAGCTTATTTTTCGACGTCCTTTAAAAAGGTTATGAGCTTACCACCCAAAAAGTTTGTGGAGCAATACAATAAAACAGTAGCGTAAAGGTAGTATCTAAAAGAACTAAATATACCTACGTCTCTCCGCCAAAAAGCCAATCAATAGAAATGATGCCACATAGCCTGCTCCTTGGTACTGCCAGGGCAAGTAGGCTAGGGTGTGTTTTAAAAAAGGTGCGCCGTACAAGGTTAGAGCGCCATAGCCAAAGGCACACAGCACTACAAACAAACTAACGCGAATGGTGAAATGGTAAGGTGCCAGTATGCGTTTTACATGGCCGTTAATCAGGTCGCCGTACACCACTAAAATAGTGGCCATAAGCATAATGCTCATTTCGGTGTAATAGGGGCTTAGGGCGCGAGAAAGGGCACTGAAAAGTTCACTCATAAAATTACTACTATTATGACGTTTTTACTGTGTGCCCATTATAACCACGGTAAGGTCAAAAGCGTTAGCTAACGCCTTTATTAAGTGCGCTTACTGCTTTAAAGCCTTGCTCAATAGTGGCAATGCGGTCGGTGGTCTGATCGCGCTCTACAAATTTATGTTCAATACCGGCTAACTTGCCGTGCGCGAATATCTCTTTAAAGTTAATGGTGCCTGTGCCCACATCAGCAAAACTGCCGTCTTCAGCCAAATCTTTTACATGCCAAAGTTTAAAGCGGCCTGGGTACTGCTTAAAGTAATCAACGGGGTTTTTACCTGCTTTTACCGTCCAGTATAAATCCAGTTCCATGGCAACAAGGTCTGGGTCGGTCTGAGTTATAAGCACGTCTAATGGTGTCTTACCGTCGCGTACTTCAAATTCAAAATCGTGGTTGTGGTAGGCAAGAGTAATACCTTCCTTCTTACACGCTTCACCAATGGTATTTAGCTTATCGGCAAGGGCTTGGTATGGCGCAATGCCCGTACCACGTTGGGCTTCGCTAAGCCAAGGAACTACCAAGTACTTGTGACCAACGGTTTGTGCGTCATCTAAAATTTGTGACAGGTTAGTATCGAACGCGTCTAACTGAATATGAGCCGAAGGCGCAGTTAGGCCATTGTCATCAAGCAGTTGCTTAATTTTTTTTGCGCTGTGGTCAAAGTAGCCTGCAAATTCCATTTCCGAATAACCAACATCAGCGACCAGTTTAAGCGTAGCCGGCACACTTACTTTCATAATATCTCTAAGCGTGTAAAGCTGCAGACCAACAGCACTTTTGTGCATGCCCTTCATCATAGCTCCTTTATCACTACCATGCCCGTGCGCCAAAACAGCAGGAGCGCTCATAGCCGCCAGTAAACCAGATGAATATTTAATGAACTGTCGTCTTGAAACGCCAGAGCCAATATTACTGGCCGCGTCTAAAATTGCTGTCTTACTTAAGTTTGTTTTACTTAAATTCACTGCTTGCTCCTTTTTTGTAGTGGTACATTGGTGATGACGCATTGCTATCATCAATTAACCCAAAGCTTTGCCCGTGCTCTCACGCACAATAAGTTCAAACGGCATAATAACTTTGGGGGCCTTGCGAATTTTTCCGTTAAGAAGGTCCACCAGTAGCGTAACCGCCGTTCTACCAAATTCTTCTGCGGGTTGGGCAATAGTGGTTAGCGGTGGATCGACAAATGCTGAAAACGCAATGTCATCGAAACCTGCCACCGATATGTCATTGGGAACATGTAGGTTGGCTTGCTTGAAGGCTTGCATGGCACCAATAGCCGTTTCGTCGTTCTCACAAAATACGGCGGTGGGTCTACTTTCAAGGTGACTAATGGTTTCCCCTGCGTTGTATCCGGCCTGTAATGTAAAATCCCCCGGGAACAACAAGCTCTCATCAAAGGCAATATTGGCTTGCGCTAATGCGTCTTTATATCCAACCAAGCGTTCTTGGGTAAGCGGACTTGAATTAGGTCCTTTGATCATGGCTATACGGGTATGGCCTAATGAAATTAAGTGCTCGGTCATTGCTTTGGCTGCAGCACGGTTGTCTAACGACACAACAGGATATTGACCATCGTCAATCACCTCACAGGCATTCACCATGGGAAGCAGGCCATTGTCGTTGATCATCGTGGCATCAAATGGGTTGTGCGCACGTAACTGTATAAGCCCATCAGCCTGAGAAGTACTTACCATCTTGGCGTAATGGCTTTCTATTTCACTATTACCAAGCGTATTGGCAAGTAAAATGGAATAGCCCAGTTCGGCTGCCGCTTCCTGCATACCGCTAATAACACGGGCAAAAAATACGTTTGCTACCGTAGGCACCAGTACCACTAAATTGTGCGTTTTTCCCGAACGAAACTTAACTGCCATTAAGTTAGGTTTATATCCAACTGCCTGAACAGCGGCCATCACCTTATTGCGCGTTTTAGGAGAAACACGCTCAGGTTGTTGCAATGTTCTTGATACGGTAGCGACCGACACGCCGGCACTATCTGCTACATCTCTAATATTTGCCATTTACGTTATTGTTGTTTGTTAATTCACTCGCGCATTGTAAACCTAACCCAGTAGAGGTGTGGTCTATACGATGGTAGCGAATTCAAAATTTACGTGAAATTAATATGTAACCGTTTTCATTTTAAGCAAAAGAATACGCACTTTCATTAAAACGTCAAAGGTTATTTGTAGGATTTATGTAAATTTGAGCTAGTGTTATGTTCAAATTTGGTGCAGGAATAGGCGGTTAAAGGTAGTAAAGCCCCAGTATTACCTCGCCATTTGTAAACTTTAGATTAACAAAATGCTGTTTTTTGTATTGACCATTAAAATGTAACGGGTTACATTTTGTGGCATTAGTAACACCAATAGTGCGTTTGCACACAGAGGAATTTCAATGCAACCAATTCGAATGGGAATGATCGGAGGCGGGGAAGGCGCGTTTATCGGTGCCGTGCATCGTCATGCCGCAGGGTTAGATGGGAACTACCAGTTGGTGTGTGGCGCATTTAGCCGTAACGAAGAAAATAATACGCGTACTGCTGCTGCATTGAACGTATCAACATCGCGTACATACGATAGCTGGCAGTCAATGTTAGAAGAAGAAGCCAAATTACCTGAGCAGCAGCGCATGCAGGTTGTGGTTATCGTAACGCCTAATCATCTTCACGTACCTATTTCACTTGCCGCAATTAAGGCGGGCTTTCATGTTTTCTGTGAAAAACCAGCAGGCGTTAGCTTTGCAGAAGTAAAAGAGCTTCAAGATGTTATTCACGCCAGTGAATCGCTATACGGCTTGGCTCATACCTACCTTGGTTATCCTATGGTTTGGCAAGCACGTCATCTCGTTGAAAGCGGTAAGCTGGGCAAAATTCGAAAAGTGTATGTTGAGTATCCGCAGGGCTGGTTGTCTGGCGAAGAAGAAACGCACAATAAGCAAGCGCAGTGGCGTACCGATCCAGCAATTTCTGGCGCAACGGGCGCAATGGGCGACATCGGCACTCATGCCTTTGGACTTGTTGAGTTTGTATTAAACGACAGTGTTACCTCGCTTTGTGGCGAGTTAGATACGCATGTTGAAGGACGCCGATTAGATGACGACGGCGCCGCGCTTATTAAAACTAAGAAGGGTGCTTCAGGCGTGTTGATTGCTTCACAGGTTTGTGCTGGTGAAGAAAACGCGTTGAAGATCCGCGTCTACGGTGACAAGGGCGGTTTAGAGTGGCGTCAAATGGAGCCAAACTCCGTTATCTATCGCCCTGTTGATGCCCCTTATCAAGTGTTTAGAGCCGGCCAAGGTCAAGTTGGGTTATGTGATGCTGCATCTGCACGTTGCCGTGTTCCAGCTGGCCACCCAGAGGGTTACTTAGAAGCAATGGCAAACTTGTATACCGATTTTGCTAAAGCGGTACGCGCGAATCAAAAAGGCAAAGCTGATGGCGTTCCAGGAATAAATTCAGGCATACGCGGAATGGTATTTATAGATGCCATGCTTGCCAGTACTGACAGCGACACCAAATGGGAGTCGGTCAGTCAGGAAGGAACGCAGTAATGCAATTAAAACATACAATGAAAAAGGTGAGCGCTTATGGCTACTAATCAACAACCTATAAAAGGGCCGGCTATCTTCCTTGCTCAGTTCATGGGAAAAGAAGCGCCGTTCGATACGCTCGAAAATATGGCGAAGTGGGCAGCGTCGCTTGGTTACAAGGGAATACAGGTACCTACTGATCCTAGTCTGTTCGATTTAGAAAAAGCAGCCGAGAGCCAAGAGTACTGCGACAACATTGCTAAAATTTGTAAAGACGCAGGGGTAGAAATCACTGAGCTTTCGACGCACTTACAAGGTCAGCTAGTGGCGGTTCACCCCGCTTACGATGAGTTATTCGATAACTTTGCGCCGGCACGCTTACACGGCAAGCCACAAGAGCGAACCGAATGGGCAATTAATCAGCTCAAATGTGCGGCTATTGCCAGTAAGCGCTTGGGATTGAAAGCTCACGCTACCTTTTCTGGTGCACTAATGTGGCACTTGGTTTACCCGTGGCCTCAGCGTCCTGCTGGCTTGGTTGAGCAAGGCTTTGCTGAATTAGCCAAGCGTTGGAAACCCATTCTCGATGCATTCGACGATGCGGGTGTTGACGTATGCTACGAAATTCATCCCGGGGAAGACTTGCACGATGGGGCTTCGTTCGAACAGTTTTTAAAAGCTGTAGATAACCACCCACGAGCAAATATTCTTTTCGATCCAAGTCACTTTGTTTTACAGCAGCTTGACTACCTTGACTTTATTGACCGCTACCACAGCCGGATCAAAATGTTTCACGTCAAAGATGCCGAGTTCAATCCGAACGGTAGAAACGGTGTGTACGGCGGCTATCAAGACTGGCAAGACCGCGCGGGACGTTTTCGTTCCCTTGGCGACGGCCAAGTCGACTTCAAAGGTATTTTCAGCAAGCTTACCCAGTATGGCTTCACAGGTTGGGCGGTACTAGAGTGGGAATGCTGCTTAAAAGACAGTGCGCAAGGCGCGGCAGAAGGCGCACCGTTTATCGCTTCACACATTATCGAGCCAAGCAAATATGCGTTTGACGACTTTGCTGGTGGAGACGTTAGCGAAGCGAAGAATAATCGTATTTTAGGCCTTGAGCGCTAAGCGCCATCAATAGGATAACAATAACTATGATAACCCTACGCCTTAGTTTGATGATGTTCCTCCAGTTCTTCATTTGGGGAGGCTGGTTTGTAACATTAGGCACGTATCTATCAAATACCCTGTCTGCCAACGGTGGACAAATCGGCATGGCTTTCTCAACCCAAAGTTGGGGCGCCATCATTGCCCCCTTTATTGTGGGCCTTATTGCTGACCGGTTCTTTAATGCAGAAAAGATCCTCGGCTTACTACATATTGTTGGCGCCGTGCTTATGTACTGTATGTACCAAGCGAATGATTTTGCCAGCTTTTACCCTTATGTGTTGGCATACATGATTGCATACATGCCTACGCTTGCATTGGTTAACTCAGTGTCATTCGGACAAATGGTCGACCCGTCAAAAGAGTTCGGAAAAGTTCGTGTGTGGGGCACTATCGGCTGGATTGTGGCTGGCCTTATGATTAGCTATGTCTTCTCATGGGATTCTGCACAGTCTATTGCCGATGGTATGCTCAAAAACACGTTCTTATTGTGCAGCGTTGCCTCGCTAATGTTGGGCATATTCAGTTTTACACTGCCAAACACGCCACCTCAATCTAGCGGTAAAGCGGTAACTATTCGCGACATTCTTGGCTTGGACGCGTTGGCACTGTTAAAAGACAAAAACTTCTTTGTATTCTTTCTTTCATCTGTACTTATTTGTATTCCGCTGGCGTTTTACTACCAGAATGCAAACCCTTTCCTTACTGAAATAGGCGTTGAAAATGCAACGGGCAAAATGACACTAGGTCAAGTTTCCGAAGTGTTGTTCATGTTGGCTCTGCCAGTATTTTTGAACCGTTTCGGCATTAAAGCCACGTTAGTGATAGGTATGGCGGCGTGGGTAGTACGTTATGCACTGTTCGCATTCGGAAACGCTGACGAAGGCTTGTTCATGCTTATTGTTGGTATTGCACTGCACGGTATTTGTTACGACTTCTTCTTTGTATCAGGGCAAATCTATACCAATGCAAAGGCGGGAGAAAACGTAAAAAGTGCAGCGCAGGGGCTAATTACCTTAGCGACATATGGCGTAGGTATGCTGGTGGGCTTTGCAGTGGCAGGCGCAATTACCGACACCTACACGATGGAAACCGGTGCGCACAGTTGGCAGCAAGTCTGGTTATTCCCAGCAGGGTTTGCCGCTGTTGTGTTAGTGCTATTCGCCACTCTGTTCAGAAAGGAAAAGGTGAACGCAGATGCATAACATTACCCGCAGAAAATTACTTCAAAGTATGGCTATGACAGGGGCAGGCATTGCCGGAACAGGGTTAGCAGCAGCTGGTTTAGCCACTGCGATGCCTGCTGTAGCGAGTACAAACGGCACGAAAGGTAGCAACACCATGAATACGCCGCTTAAAGGAAATGTAAATCATTCGGTAAGCCGATGGACTTACGGCGATTTAAGCATTGAAGAGTTGTGCCAAACCGTTAAGCAATTAGGATTTGGAGCCATTGACTTGGTAGGCCCTGAAGATTGGCCTGTGCTAAAGCAGTACGGCATCGACTCTTCTATGTGTAACGGCGCCGAGATAAGTCTTGAAGACGGCTTCATTCACAGTGAGCTCCACGACGAACTAGAAGCGCGTTATATAAAGCACATCGATTTGGTCGCTGATGCAGGTTATACAAACCTTATCTGCTTTAGCGGCAATGCCCGAGGCATGTCACGAGAAGATGGACTGGAAAATGCGGTTAAAGGGTTAAAACGCATTTTACCTCATGCTGAAAAACGCAACGTAGTGATTTTCATGGAGCTGTTTAACAGCAAAGTCGACCACCCTGATTACATGGCCGACAATTCTGCATGGGCGATAGAACTTTGCAAACGCCTAGGTTCTAAGCACTTCTCACTGCTTTACGATATCTACCACATGCAAATTAATGAGGGAGATATCATCCGAACTATTCGAGATAACTATCAGTACTTTGGCCATTACCATACGGCCGGCGTACCTGGGCGTCACGAAATAGATGCTTCACAAGAACTCAATTACGAAGCAATTGCTAAAGCCATTGTCGAGACCGGATTTAAAGGCTACTTAGCACAAGAGTTTATACCCACACCGAAAACCAAAGCCAACAGAATAGCGTCGCTACAACAAGCGATCCATATCTGTGATGTGTAACGTGCGAACAGGCACAGCGACGAATTAAGTTTTAAGGACGTGTTATGGCGAGTAACGAATATGATGCAATAGTTATTGGATCTGGTATCAGTGGCGGTTGGGCTGCTAAGGAGCTAACTGAGAAGGGCCTAAAAGTGCTCATGTTAGAACGTGGCCAAAATATCGAGCACATTAAAGATTATAAAAATGCGCACAAAGAAGATTGGGATTTTCCTCACCGAGACTTGCCTACTCAAGCAATGAAAGTGGATTATCCCGTGCTTAAACGCGACTACCCGCTAAATGAAAAAACGTACGGTATGTGGGCAAATGAAAAAGAAAACCCTTATACCGAAGACAAGCGCTTCGACTGGTACAGAGGTTACCACGTAGGTGGACGCTCACTGTTGTGGGGACGCCAAAGCTACCGTTTGAACAAAGAAGATTTCGAAGCCAATGCTAAAGAAGGCATTGCTGTCGACTGGCCTATTCGCTACGACGATTTGGCGCCATGGTATGACTACGTAGAAAAATTCGCGGGTATCAGTGGTAATCGCGATGGCTTAGATGTATTGCCTGATGGTGTATACCAGCCACCAATGCCAATGAATATTGTAGAGGAAAGTGTCGCGGCGCGGGTGAAAAAGGCCTATGAAGGCGCGCGGCACATGGTGCATGGCCGCACTTCAAACATGACACAAAGCAAGCCCGAAGAAGGGCGTGTTCATTGCCAATACCGCAATAAGTGCTGGTTGGGTTGTCCTTTCGGTGGCTACTTCAGTACACAAGCATCTACGCTTCCAGCTGCGGTTAAAACAGGTAACTTAACCCTTCGACCTTTTTCGATAGTAAAAGAGATCTTGTTCGACAAAGACAAGAAACGCGCGACTGGCGTTGAAATTATCGATGCTGAAACCAACGAGACCTATGTATTTAAAAGCAAGATCATCTTTGTAAATGCGTCAGCACTTAACTCGGCGTGGGTACTGATGAATTCTGCCACAGACGTATGGGACGGTGGCTTAGGAAGCAGCAGCGGCGAGTTGGGTCACAACGTTATGGATCACCACTTTAGAGTAGGTGCTTCGGCAGACGTAGAAGGCTTTGACGACAAATATACCTACGGTCGCAGACCGAGTGGCTTCTATGTGCCAAGGTTTAGAAACTGGGGAAGTGATAAGCGAGATTACTTGCGTGGATTTGGTTATCAAGGCGGCGCAAGCCGTTCAGGTTGGCGCAAAGACATAGCTGAACTTGGTATAGGTGCTGGGCTTAAAGATGCGATAACCGAGCCAGGTCCTTGGACAATAGGCATGACAGCGTTTGGCGAAATTCTTCCGTATCACGAGAACAAAGTGTACTTGAATAAAAAAGTCACCGACAAATGGGGCTTACCAGTACTCGCAATGGATGTAGAGATTAAAGAAAACGAGCTTAAGATGCGTAAGGACATGCAGCAAGACGCTATTGAGATGTTTGAAGCGGCTGGCCTTAAAAATGTTCAAGGCTGGGATGCAGACTACGCACCTGGTATGGGCATTCATGAAATGGGTACGGCGCGTATGGGAAGAGACCCCAAAAGCTCAGTACTTAACGCACACAACCAAGTGTGGGATGCACCGAACGTATTCGTAACCGATGGCGCAGCAATGACATCAGGCAGTTGTGTTAACCCTTCACTGACCTATATGGCACTAACGGCAAGAGCCGCAGACTTTGCCGTAGAAGAGTTAAAGCGAGGAAATCTATAATGGAACGCAGAGAACTACTTAAACTCATCGCAACTGCTACAGGCACAGCATTGTTCGCAGGTAATGTACTTGCCTACACAGATGTGCCCGCTGTACCGCTTAGCGACACATTATTTAATGAAAAAGATGTGGCCTTGCTGAATGAAATGGGTGAGGTGATCATTCCTCAAACTGACACGCCTGGAGCAAAAGCAGCCAACGTTGGCGCGACAATGGCTGTGTTGGTAACCGATTGCTACACACCTTTACTTCAAAAGACCTTTCTCGATGGCATTAAGAAAATATCTTCGTTAAGTCAAAGTCGTTTCAACAAGCAATTTGTTCAGCTTACCAAGCAAGAACGAGAGGCTTTATTTAACGACCTGGATGTAGAAGCAAAAGCAGCGAATCTTGCTAACGGTGTTTATCAAGGTGTTGAAACAGGAAAGCCAAGTCAGTGGGAGCCAGGCACCGATGAGCCTACCCCTCACTACTTTACGCTACTAAAACAGCTAACACTTTATTGCTTTTTCACGTCTCAAGTTGGCGCGACTAAAGTACTTCGATATGTGGCTATTCCTGGACGTTACGACGGTGCATTCCCTTATAAAAAGGGCGACAAAGCGTGGGCAACCTAAACCTGCGCTATCGAGCAGCCAAACACAACACAGTTATACAACGGATAAAACAAGGTACTGACACTATGAATAAAACACTCGTCGCTTCAACTGTGGCTTTGCTTATGCCACTTTCTGCATGCGCAACGACAGATGCAGATACTGAAAAAAGCGAATCGCGTTTAACCCGAGAACAACAGGCCGCTAAAACGGAAGTTTGGGAACCTGTTCCTGAAGTGGTTTCTTTTGATAAGGCAGGCGTGCCCTCTGATGCCATCTCTTTAATTCGTGATGACTTATCTAACTGGACTTCAGTAAAGAAAGGTGATGCTAAGTGGACGCTGGAAAACGGTGTTCTAACAGTGAAGCCGGGAACAGGCGATATCAAAACGAAAGCAGAGTTCTGTGATGTTCAGTTGCACGTAGAGTGGAAAGCGCCACAGCCAGAAGCAGGTATGGAAGGACAACAGCGCAATAATAGTGGTATCTTCCTGCAGCAGCGATATGAAATTCAAGTCTTAGACTCATATCAGAATAAGACCTATCCAAATGGACAAGCGGCAAGCGTATATAAGCAAACTATTCCTTTAGTTAACGCTATGAAGGCGCCTGGCGAATGGCAAACTTACGACATCATATATAAAGCGCCTACCTTTAACGGTGAAGCGCTAGCAACGAAAGGTTATGTTACGGTAATACATAACGGCGTAGTGGTTCAGAACCATACTGAAATTCAAGGGACAACAGAATGGATCGGTGCACCTAAGTACAAAGCTCACGGATGCGCACCGCTTCAACTGCAAGATCACGGCAACTTAGTAAGCTTTAAGAATATGTGGGTAAGACCACTTTAAAAAGCTAGCCGATAGATATCTTCAATCTCTTCAATACTCAATTGCTTGGGGTTGTTGCGAAGAAGGCGAGTTACTTTACTCGCCTCTTCTGCTAATTCACCTACACAAGAAGGCGGAATATTGAAGTGGGTGAGCGAAGCGGGAATATCTACATCGCGACACAGTTTTTCTATAGCAACTAATAACAGTTTAATTGCTTCCTCTTTTGAGTGATGGCACTCACATACCTTTAATAGCTTTGCTACACAATAAAGTTTGTCTTGGCAGAACGGCGCATTTACTTTCAACACATGAGGTAGCATTACCGCGTTACTCATGCCATGTGATAAATGAAAGCGCCCGCCTAGTGGATAAGCTAAGGCATGTACTGCACCCACGCCCGCGTTTCCAAACGCAAGACCGGCCATTAAACTGCCGGTGGCCATATCTTCACGTGCTGCTAAGTTCTCACCATTGTTATAAGCGTGAAGTAATGAATTAAAGATAAGCTTCAGTGCTTTCTCTGCTAATGCGTCGGTAATTGGGCTGGCATTTACACTTATATAAGCTTCAAGCGCGTGAACGAATGCGTCTATACCGCTCGCTGCTGTAATGGACGGGGGGCAGGTTTTTGTCATCTCCGGTGCAACAATCGCAACATCGGGTAGCAAGCAGTGGCTAACAATTCCTTTTTTCATCTGTGCTATCGGATCTGACAAGATAGCAATATTGGTAACTTCTGAACCTGTACCGGCAGTAGTGGGGATAACAATAAGAGGCAAACGCCGTTTTGAAAGCGTATTTTCACCGAAGAGTTCACTGAGGGAGCCAGTATGATCGTATGTAGCTGCAAGTACTTTTGCACTATCAATAGCGCTACCTCCACCAAGAGCAATAATTCCGTCTACTTGCTTCTCACGAAGTATCGCTAACTTATCTTCTGTGATATTCACTTCAGGCTCTGGTGGAATGTCATCAATAATAAGTAAGGGTGAAGAGGGTAATAGTGTGAGTAGTTGATCAAGAAGACCAGATGAAGAAACGCCCTTGTCAGTAACGATGGCACATTCCTTTATGGATAATCTCGCCATTTCATCCGTGAGGGCTTTAATAGCGCCAAGACCCGTTATGAGTTTTCCAGCGGTTTTAAATTCAGAAACCTTCATGCAAACCCCTCAATAATCCACGTACACGTTCAAATACTGTTCTATTAATTTATAGTACACAGCGTGACTTACCAATTAACTAACCTTATAGTGGCAGCCATAGCGATACGGTACCACCTGACTCCATTCCGAACTCAGAAGTGAAACGTATTAGCGCCGATGGTAGTGTGGGGCTTCCCCATGTGAGAGTAGGACACTGCCAGGTCGGAAAAACTGGTAACAATCTAGAAAACTGGATATCAATTCAATCAGTGAGTAACTGTCTTTTCACTCTACTTGCGGCTCATTTTTCAGAGCTTAGCTTGTCTACAACACTCAGAAGCCTAAAGCTTCTTGGGCGTTGTTTAAGTGTTAAGTGACGAAGCGTATACGGTGGATGCCTTGGCAGTTAGAGGCGATGAAGGACGTGTAAGTCTGCGAAAAGCTGTGGTGAGCCGACAAAATGCATTTGAGCCACAGATGTCCGAATGGGGAAACCCACCTGTTTACAGGTATCGTTAACTGAATACATAGGTTAACGAGGCAAACGAGGGGAACTGAAACATCTAAGTACCCTTAGGAAAAGAAATCAACCGAGATTCCCCTAGTAGCGGCGAGCGAACGGGGAGCAGCCCTTAAGCTGTTTAGAATTTAGTGGAATCCTTTGGGAAGAGGAGCGATACAAGGTGATAGCCCTGTACACGACGGATTCTTTACAGTGAAATCGAGTAGGTCGGGACACGTGTTATCTTGACTGAATATGGGGGGACCATCCTCCAAGGCTAAATACTCCTAACTGACCGATAGTGAACCAGTACCGTGAGGGAAAGGCGAAAAGAACCCCTGTGAGGGGAGTGAAATAGAACCTGAAACCGTATACGTACAAGCAGTGGGAGCCACTTCGTGTGGTGACTGCGTACCTTTTGTATAATGGGTCAGCGACTTATATTTAGTAGCAAGGTTAAGTGAATAACGGAGCCGTAGCGAAAGCGAGTGTTAACTGCGCGTTTAGTTGCTAGGTATAGACCCGAAACCCGGTGATCTAGCCATGAGCAGGTTGAAGGTTGAGTAACATCAACTGGAGGACCGAACCCACTAACGTTGAAAAGTTAGGGGATGACTTGTGGCTGGGGGTGAAAGGCCAATCAAACCGG
Source organism: Alteromonas macleodii ATCC 27126 (assembly GCF_000172635.2). Classification (NCBI taxonomy): domain Bacteria; kingdom Pseudomonadati; phylum Pseudomonadota; class Gammaproteobacteria; order Alteromonadales; family Alteromonadaceae; genus Alteromonas; species Alteromonas macleodii. The sequence goes on from NC_018632.1 coordinate 314,036, forward strand.
GAGATAGCTGGTTCTCCCCGAAATCTATTTAGGTAGAGCCTCGGACGAATTCCATTGGGGGTAGAGCACTGTTAAGGCTAGGGGGTCATCCCGACTTACCAACCCTTTGCAAACTCCGAATACCAATGAGAACTATCCGGGAGACACACGGCGGGTGCTAACGTCCGTCGTGGAGAGGGAAACAACCCAGACCGCCAGCTAAGGTCCCAAAATATTGCTAAGTGGGAAACGATGTGGGAAGGCATAGACAGCTAGGAGGTTGGCTTAGAAGCAGCCACCCTTTAAAGAAAGCGTAATAGCTCACTAGTCGAGTCGGCCTGCGCGGAAGATGTAACGGGGCTAAGCAATATACCGAAGCTGCGGCAGCATGTTTACATGCTGGGTAGGGGAGCGTTGTGTAAGTGGATGAAGGTGAGTTGTAAAGCTTGCTGGACATATCACAAGTGCGAATGCTGACATGAGTAACGATAATGGGAGTGAAAAACTCCCACGCCGGAAGACCAAGGTTTCCTGTCCCATGCTAATCAGGGCAGGGTAAGTCGGCCCCTAAGGCGAGGCAGAAATGCGTAGTCGATGGGAAACGGGTTAATATTCCCGTACTTATATAATCAGTGATGGAGGGACGGAGAAGGCTAGGCAAGCTTGGCGTTGGTTGTCCAAGTGAAAGTGAGTAGGCTGGAATTTTAGGTAAATCCGGAATTCTAAGGCCGAGACACGAGACGAGCTCCCAAGGGAGTGAAGTTGTTGATGCCCTGCTTCCAGGAAAAGCTTCTAAACTTATGATTATATGAACCGTACCCCAAACCGACACAGGTGGTCAGGTAGAGAATACTAAGGCGCTTGAGAGAACTCGGGTGAAGGAACTCGGCAAAATTGTACCGTAACTTCGGGAGAAGGTACGCCTCTGTTTGTGAACACTTCGCGTGGTAAGCAAATGGAGGCCGCAGTGACCAGGTGGCTGGGACTGTTTATTAAAAACACAGCACTCTGCAAACTCGTAAGAGGACGTATAGGGTGTGACACCTGCCCGGTGCCGGAAGGTTAATTGATGGGGTTAGTTTTCGGACGAAGCTCTTGATCGAAGCCCCGGTAAACGGCGGCCGTAACTATAACGGTCCTAAGGTAGCGAAATTCCTTGTCGGGTAAGTTCCGACCTGCACGAATGGTGTAACCATGGCCACGCTGTCTCCACCCGAGACTCAGTGAAATTGAAATCGCAGTGAAGATGCTGTGTACCCGCACCTAGACGGAAAGACCCCGTGAACCTTTACTACAGCTTGGCACTGAACATTGAACCTACATGTGTAGGATAGGTGGGAGGCTTTGAAGCACAGTCGCTAGATTGTGTGGAGCCGTCCTTGAAATACCACCCTTGTATGTTTGATGTTCTAACATTGTTCCCTTATCGGGAATGTGGACAGTGTCTGGTGGGTAGTTTGACTGGGGCGGTCTCCTCCCAAATAGTAACGGAGGAGCACGAAGGTTAGCTAATCACGGTCGGACATCGTGAGGTTAGTGCAATGGCATAAGCTAGCTTAACTGCGAGACAGACACGTCGAGCAGGTACGAAAGTAGGTCATAGTGATCCGGTGGTTCTGTATGGAAGGGCCATCGCTCAACGGATAAAAGGTACTCCGGGGATAACAGGCTGATACCGCCCAAGAGTTCATATCGACGGCGGTGTTTGGCACCTCGATGTCGGCTCATCACATCCTGGGGCTGAAGTCGGTCCCAAGGGTATGGCTGTTCGCCATTTAAAGTGGTACGCGAGCTGGGTTTAGAACGTCGTGAGACAGTTCGGTCCCTATCTGGTGTGGGCGTTGGATGATTGATGGGAGCTGCTCCTAGTACGAGAGGACCGGAGTGGACGAACCGCTGGTGTTCGGGTTGTCATGCCAATGGCATTGCCCGGTAGCTATGTTCGGAACGGATAACCGCTGAAAGCATCTAAGCGGGAAGCCGGCCCAAAGATGAGTCATCCCTGACCTTTAAGGTCTGGAAGGGTTGTTATAGACGATGACGTTGATAGGCAGGGTGTGGAAGCGTTGTAAGGCGTTAAGCTAACCTGTACTAATTGCCCGAGAGGCTTAACCATACGAAGCGTATATTAAACAAGACTATCTGTGTAGGCACTGCATCAAGGCGTCTTTCGACGTAATGGTAAGGGGCGTCTTTCGACGTAATGGTAAGGAGAGTTTGATCATGGCTCAGATTGAACGCTGGCGGCAGGCCTAACACATGCAAGTCGAACGGTAACATTTCTAGCTTGCTAGAAGATGACGAGTGGCGGACGGGTGAGTAATGCTTGGGAACTTGCCTTTGCGAGGGGGATAACAGTTGGAAACGACTGCTAATACCGCATAATGTCTTCGGACCAAACGGGGCTTCGGCTCCGGCGCAAAGAGAGGCCCAAGTGAGATTAGCTAGTTGGTAAGGTAACGGCTTACCAAGGCGACGATCTCTAGCTGTTCTGAGAGGAAGATCAGCCACACTGGGACTGAGACACGGCCCAGACTCCTACGGGAGGCAGCAGTGGGGAATATTGCACAATGGGGGAAACCCTGATGCAGCCATGCCGCGTGTGTGAAGAAGGCCTTCGGGTTGTAAAGCACTTTCAGTTGTGAGGAAAAGTTAGTAGTTAATACCTGCTAGCCGTGACGTTAACAACAGAAGAAGCACCGGCTAACTCCGTGCCAGCAGCCGCGGTAATACGGAGGGTGCGAGCGTTAATCGGAATTACTGGGCGTAAAGCGCACGCAGGCGGTTTGTTAAGCTAGATGTGAAAGCCCTGGGCTCAACCTGGGATGGTCATTTAGAACTGGCAGACTAGAGTCTTGGAGAGGGGAGTGGAATTCCAGGTGTAGCGGTGAAATGCGTAGATATCTGGAGGAACATCAGTGGCGAAGGCGACTCCCTGGCCAAAGACTGACGCTCATGTGCGAAAGTGTGGGTAGCGAACAGGATTAGATACCCTGGTAGTCCACACCGTAAACGCTGTCTACTAGCTGTGTGTGCCTTTAAGGCGTGCGTAGCGAAGCTAACGCGCTAAGTAGACCGCCTGGGGAGTACGGCCGCAAGGTTAAAACTCAAATGAATTGACGGGGGCCCGCACAAGCGGTGGAGCATGTGGTTTAATTCGATGCAACGCGAAGAACCTTACCTACACTTGACATGCTGAGAAGTTACTAGAGATAGTTTCGTGCCTTCGGGAACTCAGACACAGGTGCTGCATGGCTGTCGTCAGCTCGTGTCGTGAGATGTTGGGTTAAGTCCCGCAACGAGCGCAACCCTTGTCCTTAGTTGCCAGCCTTAAGTTGGGCACTCTAAGGAGACTGCCGGTGACAAACCGGAGGAAGGTGGGGACGACGTCAAGTCATCATGGCCCTTACGTGTAGGGCTACACACGTGCTACAATGGCATTTACAGAGGGAAGCGAGACAGTGATGTGGAGCGGACCCCTTAAAGAATGTCGTAGTCCGGATTGGAGTCTGCAACTCGACTCCATGAAGTCGGAATCGCTAGTAATCGCAGGTCAGAATACTGCGGTGAATACGTTCCCGGGCCTTGTACACACCGCCCGTCACACCATGGGAGTGGGATGCAAAAGAAGTAGTTAGTCTAACCTTCGGGAGGACGATTACCACTTTGTGTTTCATGACTGGGGTGAAGTCGTAACAAGGTAACCCTAGGGGAACCTGGGGTTGGATCACCTAAATATATCGAAATATGAATCGTCGTTGTGACACTCTTAACGAGTGCCCACACAGATTGTCTTGTCTAAATTTTTAAAGAACATTCACTAGAAGCCGTTGCTTCTTAGTGACTCACCCTGTTCGAGTGAGGTGCGCATTATACGCTGGAAGTTTTCGCTGTCAACACTTTTTGAAAATTTATTTTCTGAAGCGCTTCTTCTAAACTCCCGTCTTTACTGGCCTATAAAGGTAGTAGAGACTTACTTCAGGAGGCTTGCTGTTTTGCTTTTCCCCCGAAGCGGATGCGCATTTTAGGGAAATGAGCGCTCACGTCGACAAGTATTTTAAAAAAATCCTTATTTTTCGATCGTTTGCATAAACAATGTGCAATACGTTCATTAAGAAGAACCCGCCTAACGGCGGGTTTTTTGCGTTTGGAAGAAAGAAAAATAATGGGGTCAGAGTACATTAATCCCACTTCCCCCAGCAAAACCTCAATATTGGGGTCAGAGTACTTTATTGCTCAGGTTACCAGAACCGAGTCAAAGTACCCATGCCCTCCAGCGCCGTTAAATCAGAGTACTTTTATGAACAAACGAATTTAACTATGCGTGATTTCATAACTGTGAGGGAGAAACTCTCAAATTCGCCAGCGTACCTTATTAGAAAAATGTACTCTGACCCCATTATTTTTGTGTTGTCAGTATTTGTAGACATTCTTATTCGATAAAAGCCTTAATAGATCTGACTTACTTTTAGCAAAGTGAGCGTTTTTTGGTAAACTCTGTCGAGTATTTTTCTAGTCGAAGTAAATAGGACAAAATGGCCGTATTCGGTACAGTATTCATGCCACAAATGGCACTTGCTACCTTTGTCAACGATAAGTGGACTGACACCGAATTTGTCAGTGCAGATAGTATTCAGCTGCACCCTGGTGCACACGTGCTTCATTACTCAAGTACATGCTTTGAAGGATTGAAAGCATTTAAGCACGAAGATGGCAGCATCAACATTTTTAGAATGGATAAGAATATTGAGCGCTTTGCTCAAAGTAGCCGTCTACTTAACTTGCCTGAAATAGACAAAGCGCAAGTCGAAAAGATGATCATCGATATTGTTGCAAAATATGCCTCTGAGGTTCCAGAGCCTCCAGGTTCTATGTATATCCGCCCTACGCATATCGGCACAGAAGCGTCTATCGGTAAAGCGGCAGCGCCATCAGCAAGTTCTATGCTATACGTCCTGTTATCGCCGGTTGGTGATTACTTTGCTGGCGGTTTGAAGCCACTTCGCTTGTTGCTTGACGAAACAGGCATGCGCTGTGCGCCGCACATGGGAATGGTAAAAAGCGGTGGTAACTACGCCAGTGCGTTGCCTCCTATTCTTAAAGCGCGTGCAGAAGTTCAGGCTGATCAAATTCTGTTTTGCCCTAATGGCGATGTACAAGAAACCGGAGCTGCTAACTTCCTGCTTATCGATGGTGATGAAATCATTACCAAAGGGTTAGATTCTAGCTTCCTACACGGTGTGACCCGAGCAACGATTCTTCAAATTGCCAAAGACCACGGCATGAAAGTGAGCGAGCGTGATATTACTGTAGACGAACTACTAGAGCGTTCAGCCAAACCGAACACTGAAGCAGCACTGTCTGGTACAGCGGCTGTACTTACGCCGGTAGGTACTTTTATTCACAATGATAAAGAGTATCAGGTGGGTAACGGAGAAGCTGGCCCAGTAACGATGAAGCTAAGACAAGCGTTAAATGATATCCAATGGGGTAAGGCTGAAGACACTCACAATTGGTTGGTGAAAGTGCCAAACTAGTCTAATCAGACACCCATTAAAAAAGCCTGCGAACGCAGGCTTTTTCGTATCTAAAAAGGCACTCGATTACTTCGCTTTGCCTTGCTTAGCGACTGCATCCATCATTGCTTTGATAGCGTCAGCATCGCCAAGATATTCTTTAGAGATTGGTTTAAGGTTTTCATCTAGTTCGTATACTAGCGGTACACCTGTAGGAATGTTTAGACCCAACACTTCTTCGTCTGACATACCATCAAGGTACTTAACAAGAGCACGAAGACTGTTGCCGTGCGCAGCAATAATTACGCGCTTGCCTGCTTGGATGTCTGGACGAATAACGTCGTGCCAGTATGGTAGTACACGTTCGATAGTTAGTTTTAGACTTTCACCACGTGGCAAGATGTCAGCATCTACATTGTTGTAACGCGGATCGTGACCTGGGAAGTGCTCGCTATCATCTTCAACGGCCGGAGGTGGGATGTCGAAGCTACGACGCCAGATTTTAACCTGTTCTTCACCATGCTTAGCGGCAGTCTCTGCTTTGTCTAGACCTGTTAACGCACCGTAGTGACGCTCGTTCAGACGCCAGTGACGCTCAACTGGAAGGTAGTGCTGACCCATTTCTTCAAGTGCAATATTAAGTGTTTTAATTGCGCGAAGAAGTACAGACGTATAAGCCTGATCAAATGTAAATCCAGCATCTTTAAGAAGCTGACCTGCGGTCTTTGCTTGTGCTACACCAGTGTCGGTCAAGTCAACGTCGTGCCAGCCTGTGAAACGGTTTTCCAAGTTCCACTGACTTTCTCCATGACGAATAAGTACCAATTTATACATAGTTGGGTTACCTGCGGCGTTAGAGTGAAATAGTCTGAGATAATTCCAGAAATTGGACGTTCAGACGTATATTTAAAAATCTGCTGTTATCATCCTTGATTGGCGCTTAAAAATCCAGTTTATGCTGGTACAAAATCGCAGGTAAGACGTGTGTTTATCACTATAACTTGGGAATTATTATATAAAACGGGTAAGGTCTGGATGAGCAACTTTTATCCACTCTTGCATCGATGGCTCTTCAATAAAGCTAAAGTCTTCGAAGTCGAAGCCAGGTGCTACTGTACAACCGACAAGGGAGTAATCACCCATCGTTGCGGCTGCCTGAAAATTCCCTGCTTTAACAACTTCTACATAGTCAGTGCTTTGCCCACCAATGCGACGTTCCCACAACTGTTGTTTTTCAAGTTGAAACAGTTGTAGTGGAGCCCCTTCGTAGTGATTCCACACTTCATCATGTAACACGCGATGAAAACGACTAACTTGTCCCTTTAATAGAAGAAAATAAATATGAGTAAGCGCGGGTCGACTAGCATTGTGCACAAACGATTTAGTTTCGTTTTCAGAACGGAAAACTTGACGATAGAAACCTCCCTCGGGGTGAGGTGCAAGGTTGTACTTCTTAACTAGCGGGTGTGTCATGATAACTTCGTTATTATTTTTATTGCTTACTACTAATGCTTGTATATCTCAAAGCTTTCCTAAGCATGTATTAAGACATTTAATGTTTAACCTTCTTTTAAGCATACCGTTTGGTGCGTTATAAGAAAACAGAAATGTTGCATATTTGTAAACCATCTTAATCAGCAAGTACTCTGTGCATACGCGAAGTTTTCTTACCAATTAGCCTCAATATATAATGTGTCAAGCTTACTTACCAATAAGCGCTATCTGCCCTAGTCAGCTTTTTCCAACTGTTACAGCGCTTCTCCATAATCCATCTGTTTAAACCAATAATGAGAAATAGCTAAAAAAGCGATGCCATTACTAATAGTAGGTGAACTTTTTTTCATGTTTAGGCCGTACAAATTGGAAAATAAGGCGACTAAAAACAAGTTGCTCGTTTCTTGCGTTGGCAAAATTGAAACGTACACAATATTCACGAACAGGCAAAGAAGGATGGTGAGCGTATGACATATAAGTCTTTTTCGCAGCTTGAAGTAAACGGCAAAAACTTCAAGGCGGTTAATTTTGACGGTATAGGCAGTAAATATGCGCTCGACAGGCTTCCGTTTTGTATCAAAATTCTTTTGGAAAACCTGATTCGTCATGAAGACCAAGAGTTTGTTAACAGCAACGATATTGAGCAAGTAGCAAAGTGGGACACAGATAATCACGTTGATCACGAAGTGTCTTTTGTTCCCGCACGCGTCATCCTCCAAGATTTTACGGGTGTGCCTGCTATTGTTGATTTAGCAGCCATGCGCGATGCGGTTAATCGTTTAGGTGGCGACGCTCAGGCGATTAATCCCCTCAATCCAGTAGAGCTGGTTATTGACCACTCAGTAATGGTAGATCATTTTGCTGAAGACGATGCGCTTGAAAAGAATACCGACATTGAAATTCAGCGAAATAGAGAGCGTTATCAATTTCTAAAATGGGGTCAGTCTAGCTTTGACAATTTCAAAGTGGTTCCCCCTGGTCGCGGTATCGTGCATCAGGTTAACCTAGAGTATCTTGCTCGTTGCGCGTTTACTAAGGAACAGGATGGGGAAACGTTGGTTTACCCAGATACCCTAGTAGGAACAGATTCGCATACCACTATGATTAATGGCCTTGGCGTACTTGGCTGGGGTGTGGGAGGCATTGAAGCAGAAGCGGCGATGCTGGGTCAACCAGTAACAATGTTATTACCAAAAGTGGTTGGCTTCAGGCTTTCGGGTAAGTTGCCTGCTGGCGTAACTGCCACCGACATGGTGCTAACTATCACACAACAACTACGTGAACATGGCGTTGTTGGAAAGTTTGTAGAATTCTATGGACCGGGTCTTAAGCATCTTACTACGGCAGACCGCGCCACCATCGCAAACATGGCGCCTGAATATGGTGCTACTTGCGGTATTTTCCCTATTGATGATGTTGCGCTAGATTACCTGCGACTCACCGGCCGAGACGAAGATCAAATTGCCCTTGTAGAGGAATATGCGAAATTCAGCCACCTATGGCACGACGACCACTCAAAAGATGCCCAGTATCATGAGACCCTGGAACTTAACTTAGATGAAGTGGTTCCTTCACTTGCTGGACCTAAGCGTCCTCAAGATAGAATTGCCCTCGATAATGCAGCAGAGGCATTTAGAGAGTGGCATCGTTCGCAAATTGACGTGAAAGTACTTGATGAAGAAACCGATCTCATCGCAGAAGCGGGGTTAGGTACAACAGACGAGGTGGACGAAGAACACGACTCGTTCGTGGAGTTCAGAGGAAGCAAGTTCAACCTTGAAGATGGCGCTATTGTAATAGCTGCTATCACCAGCTGTACTAATACGTCAAATCCATCAGTACTCGTTGGCGCAGGCTTACTTGCGAAGAGAGCAGCAGAAAAAGGGCTAACTCGTAAGCCGTGGGTTAAGACTTCATTAGCACCTGGTTCTCAGGTTGTTACTCAGTATCTAGAAGATGCAGGTCTTATGGACCCACTTGAAGCACTAGGCTTTAACTTGGTTGGCTACGGCTGTACTACGTGTATTGGTAACTCTGGACCGCTACCTGATGCCATTACCGACGCCATTAGAAAAGCGAAACTTACGGTTACCTCAGTTTTATCTGGTAACCGCAACTTTGAAGGGCGTATCCATCCTGATGTGGCTGCAAACTACCTTGCATCACCACCACTGGTTGTTGCATACGCGTTGGCTGGGAACATGAATGTAGATATCACTAAAGAGCCGTTGGGGCAGGCGAGTGATGGTTCTCCGGTATATCTAAAAGACATCTGGCCTACCGAAGACGAAATTCAGCAATACATAGCGGAAAACGTCACCGGTGATTTGTTTAAAGAAAAGTATGCAGATGTATTTAAAGGAAGCGGTGAATGGAATGAGCTGCAGGTGAGTAAAACATCGGTCTACGACTGGCCAGAATCAACCTACATTAAGCATCCACCTTTCTTTGAAGTAATGGGTAAAGAGCCAGAGGCTCTAACTGCAATTGAAAACGCACGATGCTTGGTTAAGGTGGGCGATTCGATTACTACCGACCATATTTCTCCAGCCGGCGCCATCGCAGAAGATAGCCCAGCCGGAGAGTACCTGCAGGCCCAAGGGGTCGAGCCTAAAGACTTTAACTCTTATGGATCGCGTCGTGGTAACCACGAGGTTATGATGAGAGGTACGTTTGCTAACGTGCGTCTGCAAAACCAATTAGCACCCGGTACAAGAGGCAGTGCAACCACACACTTCCCAAGTGGCGATAGTATGTCTATTTTCCATGCTGCCATGCGTTACAAAGATGACGGCGTACCAGCCATTGTAATTGGTGGAAAAGAGTACGGTACTGGCTCGAGTCGAGATTGGGCTGCTAAAGGCCCTTCTTTGATGGGGGTGAAAGCAGTACTAGCTGAGAGCTACGAAAGAATTCACCGCTCGAATCTCATTGGAATGGGGATTTTGCCACTTCAATTTAAGTCAGGTGATAGCGCGAGTTCTTTGGAGCTTAAAGGCAATGAGTCTTTTTCTATTAACGCTGTTGAACGTGGGCAGACTGAGGTTGAAGTTAAAGCCGTGTCGGATGAAGGAAAAACAACAACGTTTACGATGGATATCAGAATTGATACATCAAACGAGTTCACTTACTTTGAAAACGGCGGCATTCTGCATTACGTGATAAGAGAATACTTGAAGAAATAGCACGTATAAGGGTAATGGTTAGCGACTTCTCTGTAGTGAGAAGTCGCTATGCCATGTGATGTTAGTAATAGCGTTTTTCGCAGATTACTTCTTTAATATTCGAGCCGATGGCAGCGCGTGTCTCACATCTCAAATCTTGGGCTTGTGCACCGTAAAGAGAGATATATTCTTCTACATAAGGCTCTAAAGCATTGATGTAGTCTTCAGGTAAAGCATTCTTTATCTGTCGGTAAGAACGGTTCCATTCAGCGGTTTTTTGTTCCATAGCAACATTCAACCAGAGCCAGCCTTCTTCATAATTAACGGGCGTCCCCCACCCTTGGAAATACATTTGCGCGAGGTAATATTGGCCTTCTTTATTTCCCATTTTTGCAGAAGCAGTCAGCTTCTCCAGTGCTTTTTCATACTTCTCTGCCTTCAGGGCGTGCAAGCCCAATTCTAAAGTAGATAAATATTCGGATTTCCAAATATGATTCTTAGTATGCGACTGAGCCAACGTAGGGGCTGAAAGTACAACTGAAGATAAAACGGCAGCTATTGCTAATAGATTTTTCATGTAGTATCCCTTCTTTTTGATAAATTTATAACGCAATTCACACTCATAGTGAACCGTCTAAAAGTACAGTATTTGTTTTATGTTACTAAAAATTTTAAGAGTTGAGTGATTAATCTCCACCAATAATTTGGACTTGTGCAAGGTCGGTGTCGCCTTTAAGCACTTTGAAAATTGCGTCTTGAACGAGGGTGCGCATGCCATCAGCAGCAGCCTGAGACTTCATATCGGCGACGCTGGCTTCTTTGTACACCATTGACCGAAGCTCTGGCGTCATACCTAGTAGTTCATGTACCCCTGTTCTACCTTTGTAACCCGTGTTTCCACATTCTTCACAGCCTTTAGCACGGTAAAGCTCTAGTGGCGTCTGAATATTCAGCTCCGCCATGTGCGCATGACCATACTGGCGCTCAATAAAGGCCATATCGGTTTCAGTGGCGATGTACTTTTCTTTGCAGTTACTACATAGCGTTCGAATAAGACGTTGAGCCAGTATACCCACGCAGGCATCGGAGAAGTTCACAGGGTCGAGACCCAAGTCAAGTAAACGGGTAATCGTTTCAGGGGCTGAGTTAGTATGCAGTGTAGACAGTACTAAGTGACCGGTTAACGAGGCTTCAATACCTGCATGCGCGGTTTCTTTATCACGCATCTCACCAATAAGAATAATGTCAGGGTCAGCACGTAAGAATGCGCGCAGGGCAGCAGCAAAGTTGAAGCCAATCTTGGGGCTTACTTGTACCTGTTGTAGGCCGGGTTGCGTGATTTCCACCGGGTCCTCAGCGGTCCAAATCTTCTTTTCAGGCGTGTTTAAATATCCCAATATAGCGTGAAGCGTGGTGGTTTTACCTGAACCCGTTGGCCCAACAACGAGAAGAATGCCGTGAGGCTTCTTAATCATTTCTTCTAAACGCGCACGGTTGTTCGGTGCCAAGTTCATCTTATCAATAGGCATCGCACCGCCAGATGCCAGAATACGCATAACCACACCTTCACCGGCAACCGTAGGAATGGTGGCAACACGAACTTCAACAAGTTGACCATTCATTCTAAACGCGAGTTTGCCATCCTGAGGTACGCGTTTTTCGGCAATGTTCAAATTCGACATTATCTTTATGCGTGCAATAACCGCACTGTGGTGCGAATTAGGCACTTGGTTCATGTCGCGGCACACACCGTCCACGCGCATACGTACACGAGTGGGCGCATTTTTCTCTGGGTCTATATGAATATCTGACGCGTTGAGTCTTTTTGCATCGTGCAGAATACGGCTTACTAAGCGCACCACAGCAGGGGCGTCGTCCGACAGCTCATCGACTTGGTCGTCGTTATCTTCAGTTGATGTACCAATCTCGTCGAGAATATCACTCATCTCGCCGGGGCCACCGCCACCGCTGTTTTCCCCCAAATATTGAAGAATTAAGCTTGGTAGGCTGACAGCTATCTCGTAGCTATCAATACCCATGGCGCTCTCTATTTCCATAAGTAGCGCCGCATTATTAGGTTCAGCCATCAACACGATGGGCTTGTCATGGGCATCGGCAATGACAGCCACATAGTTTCTTTTTAAATAAGAAACATTCAGACGGCTTTCATTTTCGAACCTGTGATACTTATCAGGTAAATAAGGAATAAAAGGCACCTGATAGTGAATAGAAAGCGAGTTGCCAATTTCTTCTTCAGAGATGCGGTGTTCCGACACAAGACGCTGTATAAGAGCGCGAATGTCTGGAGTAGAACTTTGAATATCGTTTAATGTAGCTTCGTCTAATAAGCTTTTGTGGACTAGTAGATCGAAAGGGTTGTTTGTGCCGCCCAGTTCAAATCTGAACTTGTCGCCAAGAATAAGTGCAAGGGCATTGCCTAGCTTTAAATCTTCTTCAGTAAAACCACCACTGACTTTGTTGATGATTTGGATAACACCCATCAACACGCCCGCATTCATTATAGGTACGCATAAAATGTTCTGGGTTTTAAAGTCATTGTCTTTGTCGAACTTGTCGGCGAAGCGCAGGCGAGGGTGAATGCTTTGAAGTAGTGCAGGATTATACGGGTCGTCAATAACCACAGCCTTTTGTGATAGGGCGACATAACCAGCAATCGACATTGGGCTAATTGGCACTTTTATTTCCAGCGTCTCTTTACCCGTTTTAAATCTCGCGACCAAATCTTGATGCTGACGTCGACGTTGAAAAATACTCATACGTTGGGCATCAAACAAACCGAGGATAATTGGCTCTAATAAACCATATGCATCCAGTAACGTGGAATGGTTATTTAGAATGCGTTTTATTTGTGCAAAAGTTTGCTGGTTATTCACTACTTCCATATTCTCACTACTAATAATGTTGGCGCCTAGTCCTTTATGCATTTGGCGTTACAAGTGCCTGTTAAGCTAGGGTAACAAGATATACCTATACCACGAAAGCAACAATACTACTTATAGACAGTTACATACACTGGTATAGCGTAAAAATATGTGTATAAAAAGCAAACTGCCTCTTGCATTGCTTCTGCCTTTCTGTATAATTCGCGCCCACTGCCCAATTAGGGCACGTAATTTTTAGCCGCGACCTCACTGCTTTTAGGGTGGTTGCCGAAGTAACGGATTCATCATCACTGATTAGCCTGTTGCTGGCGTGCTAGAAAAAAGAACAGGGTTCCGATTGGGAACCATCGGTTTACGCACATCCTTTCTTTCCGGAATAAATGGAAGAGAAAGGGTGAATTTTTTTGTTCTTTCGATTGGAGCTTAATCGATGCCAAATCAAAGAATTCGCATTCGTTTGAAAGCGTTTGATCACAAGTTGATCGATCAGTCTACGGCTGAAATCGTTGAAACTGCGAAACGCACTGGTGCTCAGGTAAGTGGTCCTATTCCTCTACCTACTCGCAAAGAACGCTATACAGTTCTGATTTCTCCGCACGTTAACAAAGACGCGCGTGATCAATATGAAATCCGTACTCATAAGCGTTTGGTAGACATCATCGAGCCAACTGATAAAACAGTTGACGCGTTGATGCGTTTGGACTTGGCTGCTGGCGTTGATGTTCAAATCAGCCTGGGCTAATAAGAGAGGGTTATAACAATGGCGATTGGTCTAGTCGGTCGTAAAGTGGGTATGACTCGCATCTTCACTGAAGATGGTACGTCTATCCCTGTGACTGTTATTGAAGCGACCCCAAACCGCGTTACTCAGCTTCGTACTGAGGAAACTGACGGTTATCGCGCTCTTCAGGTTACTGCTGGAACTAAGAAAGCTAACCGCATCAACAAAGCTGAAGCAGGTCACTTTGCTAAAGCTGGTGTTGAAGCTGGACGCACTCTAGTAGAATTCCGCCTAGAAGAAAACGAAGGTGCCGATATTGAAGTAGGCAGTGAAATCACTGTTGAAATCTTTAACGACACTAAGAAAATTGATGTAACTGGTACATCAAAAGGTAAAGGTTTCCAAGGTGCTATCAAGCGCTGGAACTTCAGTTCTCAGCGTATGACACACGGTAACTCTTTGTCACACCGTGCTCCTGGTTCAATTGGTCAAAACCAATCACCAGGTAAAGTATTCAAAGGCAAGAAAATGGCTGGTCAGCTTGGTAACAAGCAAGTGACTACTCAGTCTTTGGAAGTTGTACGTGTTGACGTAGAGAACGGCCTTATCCTAGTTAAAGGTGCCGTACCTGGCGCAACTGGCAACGATGTAATCGTAAAGCCAGCTGTTAAAGCGTAACGTCTGGGGAGTGAACTGATGGAATTAACATTGAAAGACGCGCAAAGCGCTCTTGAAGTATCCGAAGCGACCTTTGGACGTGAATTCAACGAAGCCCTGGTACACCAGGTAGTTGTAGCTTACGGTGCAGGTGCTCGTCAGGGTACAAAAGCGCAGAAAACTCGCGCTGAAGTTCGTGGTGGCGGTAAGAAGCCATGGCGTCAAAAAGGTACTGGCCGCGCGCGTGCTGGTACAATCCGTAGCCCAATTTGGGTTGGCGGTGGCCGTGCTTTCGCAGCAAAGCCTCGTGACTTTGACCAAAAAGTTAACAAGAAAATGTATCGCGGTGCGATCAAGAGCATCCTGTCTGAACTAATCCGTCAAGACCGTTTGGTTGTTGTAGAGAAGTTCGGTGTTGACGCACCTAAGACTAAAGCTCTTATTTCTGCACTTAACGAATATGAACTAAATGACGTTCTAATCGTTACTCCTGAAGTTGATGAGAACTTGTTCCTAGCGGCGCGCAACTTGTACAAAGTTGACGTACGTGACGTAGCAGGCATCGACCCAGTGAGCTTGATTGCATTTGAAAAAGTGCTAATGACTGCTGATGCGGTTAAACAACTTGAGGAGGCGTTAGCATGAAAGAAGAACGTCTACTGAAGGTGCTAGTAGCACCTCACGTTTCAGAAAAGTCTACAATGGCTGCTGAAGCGAACAACACAGTTGTATTTAAAGTAGCTAAAGACGCGAACAAAGCCGAAATCAAAGCTGCAGTTGAAAAACTGTTTGAAGTTGAAGTTGAAGGTGTTCGTACTGTGAACGTTAAGGGTAAAACCAAGCGTCACGGCATGTCTTTCGGTAAGCGCAGCGACTGGAAAAAGGCCTACGTGGTTCTTAAAGAAGGTCAGGACATCGACTTTGTCGGTGGTGCTGAGTAAGAAGGGGATTAGAAATGCCATTATTGAAAGCTAAGCCAACTTCTGCCGGTCGTCGTCACGTTGTTCAGGTCGTAAATCCTGACCTGCACAAAGGTGCACCGTACGCACCTTTGCTTGAAAAGAACAGCAAATCTGGCGGTCGTAACAACAATGGTCGTATTACCACTCGTCACATTGGTGGTGGTCATAAGCAACACTACCGTGTAATCGACTTTAAACGCAACAAAGACGGCATTCCAGCTAAAGTTGAGCGTTTAGAATACGATCCAAACCGTTCTGCAAACATTGCACTAGTATTGTACGCAGACGGTGAACGTCGTTACATTCTGGCTCCTAAGGGTATGCAAGCAGGTGATGCAATCCAGTCTGGTTCGGACGCTCCGATCAAGTCTGGTAACACTCTACCTATGCGTAACATCCCTGTAGGTACTGTTGTACACGCAATTGAAATGAAGCCTGGCAAAGGTGCGCAAATCGCACGTTCTGCTGGTGCTTATGCTCAGATCCTAGCACGTGACGGAAACTACGTTACCCTACGTCTACGCTCTGGCGAAATGCGTAAAGTTCTATCTGATTGCCGCGCCACTATCGGTGAAGTTGGCAATGCAGAGCACATGCTTCGTTCACTAGGTAAAGCTGGTGCTACACGCTGGCGTGGTGTTCGTCCTACCGTTCGTGGTGTTGCCATGAACCCGGTTGATCACCCACACGGTGGTGGTGAAGGTCGTACATCAGGCGGTCGTCACCCAGTAACTCCTTGGGGTGTTCCTACCAAAGGTAAGAAAACCCGAAGCAACAAGCGTACTGATAAGCTTATCGTACGTCGTCGAAACAAGTAATAGCGAGGATTCACCATGCCACGTTCTCTCAAGAAAGGTCCTTTTATTGACCTTCACTTGCTGAAGAAGGTAGAGGCTGCAGTGGAAAAGAACGAACGTAAACCAATCAAAACTTGGTCTCGTCGTTCTATGATCATCCCAGATATGATTGGGTTGACCATTGCGGTCCATAACGGTCGCCAACATGTACCTGTCATTATTAGTGACGAAATGGTCGGCCACAAGTTGGGCGAATTTGCGCCAACGCGTACTTACCGCGGCCATGTCGCGGATAAGAAAGCTAAACGTTAAGGGGTAGGAAGATGGAAGCATTAGCTAAACACCGTTTTGCCCGCACGTCGGCTCAAAAGGCACGCTTGGTTGCGGATCAAATTCGCGGAATGCACGTTGAGAAAGCTCTAGAGCTTCTTGCGTACAGCCCGAAGAAAAGCGCAGCGCTAGTAAAGAAAGTATTGGAATCTGCGATTGCTAACGCAGAGCACAACGAAGGCGCAGACATCGACGAATTACGCGTGTCTAAAGTTTTCGTTGACGAAGGTCCAACTATGAAACGTATCAAGCCACGTGCTAAAGGCCGTGCTGATCGTATCTTCAAGCGCAGCAGTCACATCACTGTGGTTGTAGCGGATAACTAGGAGTAGATAATGGGACAGAAGGTACATCCTACAGGTATACGCCTGGGTATCAGCAAACCATGGACTTCTACCTGGTACGCTAATACTGCAGACTATGCAGACAACCTGTATAACGATCATCAGGTACGTCAGTATCTGACTAAGCAACTAAAGAACGCTTCACTTTCTAAAATCGTGATCGAGCGTCCTGCTAAGAGCATCCGTGTGACTATTCACACTGCTCGTCCAGGCGTTGTAATCGGTAAGAAAGGTGAAGACGTAGAGAAGTTGCGTAACTACGTATCTAAGCTAGCCGGCGTGCCAGCTCAGATCAACATCGCTGAAGTACGTAAGCCAGAGCTAGATGGCCAGCTAGTAGCTGACAGCATCTCTAGCCAGCTAGAGCGTCGTGTTATGTTCCGTCGTGCTATGAAGCGCGCAGTACAAAACGCAATGCGTCTAGGCGCGAAAGGTATCAAAGTTGAAGTTAGCGGCCGTTTGGGCGGAGCAGAGATTGCACGTTCTGAATGGTACCGTGAAGGTCGCGTTCCTCTGCACACTTTCCGTGCGGATATCGATTACGCAACCTCTGAAGCGTCAACTACTTACGGTATCATCGGCGTTAAAGTATGGATCTTCAAAGGTGAAGTTCTAGGTGGTCTACCTACAACTCAAGAGCAAGCACCAGCTGCTCAACCTAAGAAGAAAGGCCGCAACGCTAAGCGAGAGGGCTAATCATGTTACAACCAAAACGCATGAAGTTCCGTAAGATGCACAAAGGCCGCAACCGCGGCTTAGCAGCGGGTAATACTGTTGCCTTTGGTACTTACGGCCTTAAAGCAGTTGGTCGTGGTCGAATGACTGCGCGCCAAATCGAAGCAGCGCGTCGTGCTATGACTCGTCACGTTAAGCGTCAAGGTAAAATTTGGATTCGAGTTTTCCCTGACAAGCCAATTACTGAGAAGCCTCTAGAAGTGCGTCAAGGTAAAGGTAAAGGTAACGTTGAGTACTGGGTATGCCAAATTCAGCCTGGTCGTGTGCTATACGAGATGGAAGGTGTTCCTGAAAATCTTGCACGCGAAGCGTTTGAATTGGCAGCGGCTAAACTGCCATTTAAAACAACCTTTGTAACTCGGACGGTGATGTAATGAAAGCGACTGAACTGAAAGAAAAGAGCGTAGAAGAGCTGAACGCAGAGTTGATTAACCTGCTACGCGAACAGTTCAACCTACGCATGCAGCACACAACAGGTCAGCTTGAAAAAACTGATCAGTTGAGAAAAGTACGTCGTAACATCGCGCGTGTTAAAACCATTCTGACTCAAAAGGCTGATGCGTAATGACTGAGCAAAAAATTCGTACAGTACAAGGTCGTGTGGTTAGCAACAAGATGGATAAGTCTATCACTGTTGTAGTTGAACGTTTTGTTAAGCACCCAATCTACAGGAAGTTCATCAAGCGCTCTACTAAGCTTCACGCCCACGACGAAAACAACGTATGCAATAAAGGTGACGTAGTAACAGTACGTGAATGTCGCCCACTATCTAAGAGCAAATCTTGGATGCTAGTTGACGTTGTTGAGAAAGCTGGCGTTTAATCGCTAACTTTTTCAAAGTCTTAAAAAAGCCGCTCTCGAGCGGCTTTTTTGTATCTGGCGTTTTTCAGTCTTGATTCACACTAAGCACGAGCCTGCCCAGCACTGTCAGACAGCAATGTCTTGTATAAATCAGCGTAGGCATTGGACATCCTTTCTATACCAAATTTACTTGTGACAAGCTTATACAAAGCCTCTCCATATTGTGCTCTTTCATCAGGGGCTTCAATTAAACTAATTAAGCTCTCCCCAATTCCGTCAATATCGCCAGGCGCTACCATAACACCTGTTTCCTTATGCTTGATAACTTCGGGTATTCCCCCCACAGGACTAGATAACACTGCACATTTGTTAGCACCTGCCTGAAGTAAAATATCGCCTAAACCCTCTGAATAGGAAGGATGAACCAGAATATCTACATTAGGGAGTATTTTGGCTACCTCTTTAGTAAAACCGCAAAGCTTCACATGCTCGTCTAGCTTATGGCGTTCTATAAGTGATTGATAGCTCTCTTTTAGATTTCCCTCGCCAAACAATAAACAGGTTACATTTTCATGCTTGTTCAATACATCGTGCATAGCCAAAATGATATCCGCTTGCCCTTTTTGAGATATGTACTGAGCGAAATTTGCAATGACGATATGGTCTTCAGGAATAGAGAATGTACGTCGCAGCCAACCGCTATCTTTGCGTTGGGAATACTCTGTTAAGTCTACTGCTGGATATATAACGCGCTGATGTTCTACGCCTTCACAATGTAGTGAAACCACTTTCCTCACACCTTCAGATACGCTGATAACTGCATCGAATTGTTTGTACTTATAAAATGAAAAGTGAGTTTCGGGGTTATCTATTCGCCTTGTGCAAACCGTAGGCACACCTGAAATTTTGGCGAGCATGGCACCCCATACATCCGAACCTCGTTCGCTGTGTACATGAATAATATTTGGGTTAACCCCATTTACGACTTCCAGTAAACGCTTTACACATAGGAAGTCTGACTCACCGGCATACTTAATGGTATGCGTTTCACAATGCCCAAAAGCCGTATGACGAATCTCACTGTCTTCAGCGCAAACCAAGTGAAGTGAAATATCATCATGGTGCTCTAACGCATTGATGAGGTATGCAACTTGTTCTGCGCCACCGTGAAGATGTATGCCAAGTTCAATGTGAAGAACGCGTATACTCAAATGCCTTCCTTAAAATTTATTTAATATTCTGTATACGCTGCTTTTTTATTTAAGACCGTTTTTTGCGGCTTTTCTTATATGGTTGTGGTTACATCTTGCTGTTTAAACATCGCTATACGCATAAAGCGAGTGATCAATATATTATTGCCTTTCTCATATACACTATTTACTTACGTATAAGGTCGCTTTGCCCTAGACGCGGGCTATTTAGCCACTACAATGTCGAAAGAATCTATCGGGAACTGCGGCACTAGATAGCTAGAATTACCTGCTTACCGCTGGGAGTGGGTGTTTCGCAGTGCCCAGCACACCGTATTTGAAAAGCATAATTCAACATCGATAGTCGATCACTTGTAGTCGTGCCGTCGAAGTATCTGTATCAAAAAGGATGTATTTATGGTTGTTGCCAATACACGTGGCTATAAACCTACTCTACTTGAAACGCTCTGCCGGTGGGGATATTCGCTTGTATTGGCGATTGCGATTCCCTTCGCATTTATTCATTTATTGATAAAAGCCACTAAAGCAAGCGATTGCTCGCATCGAGGGAGATTTGAGCGTTTTGGTATAGTCCCAAAGCCGCTCAAGCAGAATGGCTATTTGTTTCACTGTGTTTCAGTGGGGGAAGTCGTGGCTGCTTCATGCGTAATAAAACGAATAATGCAACACGAGCCAGACGCGCAAATAACCGTAACTACAACCACGTCTACAGGCTCTGCTCGTGTTCGAGATATATTCAAAGACACCGTTCACCATTTCTATCTGCCTTATGATTTGTCGCTGACTATGTCTTCAATGCTGAAACGCATTAAGCCCAAAGCAGTAATGATTACAGAAGTTGAACTATGGCCAAACCTTATTCACGTGTGCTGGAAGCGCAATATTCCCGTTATGGTAATAAATGCTCGCATGACTGAGCGCTCGGCTAAACGTTATAAAAAAATCGGACAACTATTTAACCCTATGTTGGCTAAGCTATCTCACGTATGTGCTCAAGGGCAGAGAGACTATGATAATTATGCATGGCTTGGTGTTGCGCAAGATAAGCTAACCCTCACGAATAATATTAAGTTTGATCAAGCCGCAAATACAGCGAGCTATTCTGCACATTTTCTTGGGTTAGCTAAGGGTGAAAGGCCAATACTAGTTGCAGGCAGCACGCACGAACCTGAAGAGAGCGTTATCGTTGAATCTGCAAAGGTTTTATGGAAAGAGAGCCCTCAACTACGGGTGATTATTGTCCCTCGCCATCCAGAGCGCTTTGAAGCCGTAGCAAAATTACTTGAAAAGCATAATCTGAACTTCGTCAAAAGTTCAGAGGTAGATAACGTTCCAAACGATGTGAACGTTATCCTGTTGGATGAAATGGGTAAGTTAAATCATGCTTATGCGGTAGCAACATTTGCCTTTGTTGGCGGCTCTATTGCCGATAGAGGCGGCCATAATGCCCTTGAGCCGGCAGCATTCTCGTTGCCAATAATGATGGGGCCACACACCTATAATAACCCTGTTATCTGCGACTATTTAAAAGAATGTGGCGCATTAAGCATTGTAGAAGATGCTTCTCGCGTTTCTTCAACGGTACAAGAATGGCTTGAATCACCCAGTAAAGCTGAAAAAGCGGGAATGGCCGGTAAAAAGGTACTACAGGATAACAGCGGCGCGTTAGATTCTACTTTAGCGTGTATACATCGCAGTATTCGTTAAATGCCGTCAGTCAAAAACAGCAACTCGTTGTTATTGAACAAAAAAGGAACCCCGCATTTGTGCGTCTGATGCACCAAATTAGGCGCTGTGACAGCTAAAAAATAATGAATAGGGACTTGGTTTTTAGCTATCTATTTGATTATACAAGGATTGTCAAAGTTGGTTCGCTGCTTGCTATAAAGTGTGCGACAGCGTAACAACAGTAAAATCCAAATAAATATGCACCTTTTAAAAAGGGCACTGCGTTGCGCGTTTTCCAGGGAGAGACCTCCTGCCGGTGGGCAGGAGGTTTTCTTACTTTTGCACTTCTACTTTTTCTTCTTTTCGTTCTGGTTCAATCAAGCTAATCACACGCCATCCTGCTTTAGGCTGAATACTGTTACCGTTGATAAAAGTATAGCTCTTACCTTCAGCGTTGATCGCAATGAGAGGTGTAGCGCGCTCACCATACTGTTTTATGTACTGCTCGTAAGTAAACTCTTCAGATAAACGGGTGGTTTTCACCATTGAGTCACGGGCAATGGCCGATGCTAAATACCCATAAGTAACGCCTTCATCGAACAGAGTAAGTTTTTTCGCGTATTGTTCGCTAACTTGGTGACTTGGTCGCGTAGATTGTTCGTTATTTGTCAGCGCCCATACTTTGTCTTTGCCCATCGTGTATTCAAAGTGATAAGCAATAAGTGGGTTAAGCTGTTTATAAGGCGACATAATCAGCACGGTACCGAATGTATTCAGATCAAGATGTCGCGCTGCATGGTCAGACATTGGGTTGCCAAAATATACTGGGATATCCTTCATACGCGCTTCTCTTATTGCGTCCCAGTTAGTATCTGCAATGGTAACGTCTAGCTTTTGATTTATCATTTCTGTCGCTAAGGCGCGGTTGAATTTACTGCCACCGAAAATCAGATAGCCAGTTGGCGCAGGCGCTCTCACCTTAAGTAGCGACGCAACAGTGCGTGAAGTAAGGCTCTGTACTACCACTGTTGCAATAATCACCATAAAGACAATAGGAACGATAATACCCGCGCCTTCATAGCCAATTTCTTCAAGCTTTAAAGAGAAAAGGGCTGATACCGCCGCT
Organism: Alteromonas macleodii ATCC 27126; assembly: GCF_000172635.2. Taxonomy (NCBI): domain Bacteria; kingdom Pseudomonadati; phylum Pseudomonadota; class Gammaproteobacteria; order Alteromonadales; family Alteromonadaceae; genus Alteromonas; species Alteromonas macleodii. The sequence continues at coordinate 336,444 of NC_018632.1, forward strand.
GCAACAATACCGCGAGGTGCAATCCAGCTTAGCAAGGCTAATTCGTTTAACTTGAGTCCGGTACCGACGGAGGACGCCAATACGGACAAAGGCCGAGCCACAAACATAATGGCGGCAAGCACTACAATGGAGCCCCAACCTACATCCACTACCGATTGTAAGTTCAAACGCGTGGCAAGCAGAATAAATAAGCCTGAAATAAGTAAAACACTCAGGGTTTCCTTAAACTCAAGAATGTCTTCTACGTCTACGTCCTTCATATTGGCCAGTACCATACCAGATATGGTAACCGCCAAAAGGCCAGACTCGTGCGCAACATAATTAGACGCTGCAAACACACCCAGAATAACGGTTAACACTGCGGTGTTAAGCAAATAGTGCGGTATCCAGTCTTTGCGAATAGACAGGCCAAGCAGATAGCCAGAAGCGAGACCAAGTACGGAGCCAATTCCAATGGTTTTGCCAAACGCTATCAGCGTATGGGTAATGGCGGTTTCTTGCGATGCAACGATAAACTCGAAAACCAGTACGGCGAGCAGAGCGCCGATAGGGTCTATGACAATCCCTTCCCAGCGTAAGATATTGGCCAAATTCGTTTTCGGTCGCACGGTTCTGAGCATGGGCACTATAACCGTGGGGCCTGTTACGGTAACAATGGCTCCGAATAGGAAGGATAGCTGCCAAGTAAGATCAAGACTGTAGTGCGCTGCAGTGGCTGCGACAAGCCAGGTTACAACCACGCCCACAGAGCAAAGGTTTCGAACCATGTTCCCATGACCCGCGATGTCGCTGAACTTCAGCGTCAGTGACCCTTCAAAAAGAATAATGGCAACAGAGAGAGAAACGACAGGAAACAGCAAATCACCGAATAAGTCGTCCGCGTTGAGCACGCCAAAAACAGGGCCAACCACAATACCGACAATTAACAACGGTAAAATAGCAGGGAGCCTAACCTTATAGGCTAAGTATTGGCAGGTAATTGACAGCAATCCAACTGCAACGAGTGAAAGAAGCGGGTCTGACAAAGTGAGTCCTTAACGTGTTGATATTATTCCATGGTATATCAGCCTAAACATTTGTCATACAGAGACTTTAGGCCAACCTATGTTTATAGCGATATACGCTTGGGCTAAAAGTTTAGACCAATAGACCTTATTTAGCGCACTAAAATGCATGTTAGAGAGTGGGTAGGTTTGATATTATTCTTCACTTATCGTTCTTTTCGGAGCCTTTCATTGAACACTCACTTTAAATTCGCGGCTTTATCAGCATCGCTTGTACTAGCATCGGCATGCGCAGTTCAATATCCCATCCCTTCTGCACAGTTACAAATAAAAAATATCGTTGAGTTGCCGGAAGAACTTTCAGAAACATCGGGTCTATTTTGCGAAACGGACGGCATGTACTCATTAAATGACTCAGGTAATGCTCCCGTCATTTATCGTATAAATTACCAGGGTGAAATTATTGAACGAACGCGCTTACCGCTCACCAATAAAGACTGGGAAGCAATAACCGCTGACGCTTCATCGTTTTACATTGCGGATGTGGGAAACAATAAAGGCAAAAGAGAGCAGGTCGAAATACATAAAGTAAACCGCTCAAATGTGAATGACATCACCTCTATTACATTGAAATACGAGGGTAATGACGCTTCGAATAACATTCCTTATGCACATGATTTTGACTCAGAGGCGATGGTTAAGCATGGCGATGACCTGCTTCTTTTTTCTAAAAGTTGGAAAACTGGTATAACCCATATCTATAAAGTGAACGAAGACGAAGCTGAGCAAACCATTAGTACGTTTGCGTCCATTGATGGACTGCCGGGCGTGGTAACTGGGGTAGACTTCGATCAGCACCAAAATAGGTTTGTTATCACCGGCTACAAATCAGATCCATTTGGAAACTTTGCTACTTTCATGGCTCAAGTATCAAGCGACTTTGCCCTTCTTGATGTATGGCCGCTTGAGCAATATAAACAAGTTGAAGGCATATGCGTGGATAATAACGGCACATATTGGTTCAGCGAAGAAGCTACTGAAGGGCGCAAAGCATCGTTGTCTAGCGCCAGAGTAATGCCATAACAAGTAGCGCCATAACAAGTAGCGCCAAAACAGGTAACGCCGTAACGAGCAACGCCATAAAAAAGCGAGCTGATTGAAGTCTGGCAGCCAATCCCCCGAAGCTTATTCACGGTTGTGAATAAGCGCTCTTTCATTGTCAGCAGCTGTTCTTTTAAAGTTATCTTTTAGTCGATGTTAGTAAAATGGCTAATACCCAACTGCCTACTTTCCTGTCTATACTGAAATTGTGATCGAATAAGTTGTAGCCAACCACAATTTGAGAGGCAGCGAAAAATGAGACGTTTAAACCAGTCCTTTTTAGCAATGTGCTTTTGTCCATGTTTTTTATTGGCGGGTGCAGCTAATGCCTCTGTGGTCGAAAAGGCACAAGAATGGCTCAACAAATATTCAGACAGTGACGATACGTTTTCCCTAACTCTCACTAAAAATAAAATTAAGTTCAAAGGCTGCAAACAAAAGCAGTATCAACTTGCATTTAGCCAAAAACTGGCGCCAATGTTTAACGTTGAAGCCATTGTCCATTACAACAAAGGGCTGCTTGACTACGGTGTTATGTCTCAGCGTGTCAGAAGCCACGAATTTGAAGTGGTTAGCTGGTGGGATCGAGGTGATTATCGGTTGGGGTTAAGCCATAAAGTTCGTCCCCGTCATGAGATGAGCATTCCGGTTGCCGATACAATTCGTCTGCCTACCAGTACATCAGCAGGCCTTTACGTTGAAATCCCATTCAAGGAAGACAAGCACCTTCTTACTGTTGGAGCTATGAGAGAATCGTGGGAAAGTGAAGGAGCATCAATGCAATTGCCATGGCGCTCCAGCCGTGACAATCAAGTAAAAGTAGAATACGCCATCACTTTCTAAATGATGGCGCATAAGGTTGTATTATCTCACCGCTTTGTCATTCATAAGACATAAGTAAACTTAAAGCTTAAATCTGCTCACTTCAGACGAGAGTTCTTGCGCCAGTTCATCGAGCTTGTCACTCACGCTAACCAATATCTTAGTCGCATTCAGGGTTTCTTCACTTGATGCACTAATGTCATTAATATTTCGACTGATATCTTCAACCACCGTAGCTTGCTCTTCCGTAGCCGTCGCTACTTGCGTGTTCACATCATTAATGTGAGCAATCTCTTCGGCGATATCTTGAAGCAGTTTGTCTATTTCATTGGTTGCGGTTACCACATCGGTTGTGCGTGCGCGACTTGACTCCATTTGCGAAACGGCAGATTTAGAGTCTTGCTGGAACTTATCGATCTTCACCTGTATTTCATCAGTCGCTTGAGCGGCACGTTGTGCAAGTGTTCGCACCTCATCAGCAACGACTGAGAAGCCTCGGCCGTGATCGCCAGCCCGAGCTGCTTCTATAGCAGCATTTAGCGCAAGTAAATTGGTTTGCTCTGAAATACCTCGAATTGTATCGAGGATACCGCCAATGGCTGCGGTGTGTTCATCTAGCGATTGAATAACCCGAGACACATCTTGAATTTGACCCGAAAGACCGTTTATCGCGTGCACCGCACGTTGGGTAATTTCTCGACCGTGAGCGGAATTAGTTGTAGCCATATTCGCATTTTGCGCAGCATGGGTAGCTGACTGGGCTACTTCATTTACCGTACTGCCCATCTCTGTTAGCGCGGCTGCCGCCTGTAAGGTTTGATCGCGCTGGCTCTTGGTAGAGTTTTCTGTTTGATGAGACTGCTTCGCAACATCTTGTGCCGACGCCTTTAGTGCGTGACTTGTTTTCGCCACTTGCGAAATGGTGCCGTGAAGGTGATCAATAAAGTTATTGAACCCTTCCACTAATCGGGCAATTTCCTTTTGTTCTGGCATAGGAATACGAGAGCGTAAGTCGCCTTGTCCTCTGCCAAGCTGCTGGAAAACATCGGCCAGTGATTCAAGTGGTTTGGTAAGCGTGCCTGCTAGCCAAATACCAATAAGTGCGAAAGCGCCTGCTATCACCAAAGCCCAAATAATAATCTGGCGACTGCCTGCATTTAGTGATGCGTAAAGCTCATGCTCGGGTACTTGTGCAACCACGTACCAACCGGCTTTTTCCACATAGGTACTGGCAAACAGTTGCGTGTCGCTTGCCGCGTCGCTGGTGGCCATAGCAAAGCTCTGACGATTGAGTAGTTGCCCTGATGTGCTTGAATCGCTTATGGACGCTAACTTAGCCTTTCCTAATAACTCGGTATTGGGATGAGCGATAATGGTGCCGTTTCCGTCAACAAGAAAGACAAAGCCGGTTTGCGCAATTTTCACCGCATTGATGATATCTAGCAGCTCATCGACCGATTTAGCGACACCCGACATACCTCTGCCGTTTACTTGCTGGTAATTCGCAAAAAGTCGGTAACCTTGACCCGGTTCGTTGTATAGGCTTAGTGAAATTGGTTCGCCGCTATTTTTGTAAGCGAAAAACCACGCATCAAATTCATCGTTTTGTAGCACCCGCAAGAAACCATCTTGGTTCCAATATTTGTAGGTGGTTCTGTCTACAAATGAGGCTACCGTTAAATCGTTAAATTCAACGATATTACTTAAATAGCTAAGGAGACGGCGTTCTCCAGCGCTATCTGCGCCTGCCGACGACCAGGCAAGAATATCGGGGTTAGAAGCAATGCCGTGAGCAACGGTAAGCATTACACTTGCTTCCCTGTCCACTCGGTTACCAACTTGTTTAAGTAATGAAGGAAGCTGAAGTTCTTCCATGTTCTCTTTAACGAGATCACGGGCGATCCATTGGCTAATAGAACCTACAAGAATAGCAGCAGCGAGCACCGCCACAATAAGAGAAATAATGAGTTTTTGTTTTATACTGAAAGTCATGACTTTCGACCACGTAAGTTAATGCTGAAATTTATGATCAAGGGTGACGTGGCATTGCAGGCACAGCAACGTCTGATACTGAGTCCTAGGCGGGTCAGTACTACTCTCTGATTCTTACGCTAGTGCTATTGTTATTTTTAAAGCGCAGACAAGTTATCGACCTTTTCCCCGCAAAGTTTATACTTTTTGCTAGGGCAAAGAGATTGTGAAGCATAATTGACCAATAGGTCAATAGAAAGATGAGGCTTTACAAAAACGTCAGTTATAAAAAAGCCCTCTGGCTTACGAAGAAAACAAGAGGGCCAATGGCGTACTGAAGCTAAATATTTAATTAGCCACAGCTAGGGCCTGTTGCTCTTTGATGTAGAGCGAATAACAACAGGACCTAGGAAGGGTAAGTGCGTTAACTTACTCTTTGCTTTCCTTAGGAATAGGGAAACCACGGTCACGCATCAATGCGTCTACCTTGGCGTCACGACCACGGAACTTGCGATATGCTTCAGCTGGATCCATTGCGTTACGTACGGCGAATAGATATTTCACTAAGCGATCGCCTACTTCTTTATCGTAGAAACCACCCGGTGCTTCCATAAAGGCTTCTGCTGCGTCAGCAGTAAGAACCTCTGCCCACATGTAGCCGTAATAGGCCGCAGCATAACCTTCACCCGAGAACACGTGACCGAAGTGAGGTGAACGGTGACGCATAACGATTTCTTCTGGCATACCAAGCTTCTTAAGCTCTTCACGCTCAAAAGTGTCAGGGTCAATCTTGCTAGGATCGGTAGTATGATACTTCAGGTCCATAATGGCAGAAGCCATGTACTCAGTGGTTTTGAAGCCTTCATTGAAGGTTGAGGCCTTTTTAATCTTCTCAACTAGTTCTGCTGGAATTGGCTCGCCTGTTTCATGGTGAACCAGATAGTTGTTGATTACCTCATCGGTGGTTAACCAGCGCTCTAATAACTGAGACTGGAACTCAGTGTAATCGCGTACGCCAGAATGCGAAGACGGATATTCTACGTCAGACGCTAAGAAGTGAAGAGCATGACCAAATTCATGGAAGTAGGTTTCAGCATCATCCCACGAAATAAGTGTAGCTTCGCCATCAGCACCTTTCACGAAGTTCGAGTTGTTTGAAGACAATACGGTCTTCTTGCCATCGAACGTGGTGTAAGAGCGATACGTCGTTGCCCAAGCACCAGAGCGCTTACCTTGGCGTGAGAATGGGTCAAGGTACCAAAGACCGATATGCTCACCGCTGTCTTTGTCAGTTACTTCCCATACTTTCACGTCTTCGTGGAAAACGGGTACTTTGCCTTCTTCAACAGGTGTGAAGTTGAAGTTGAACAAGCGACCTGCAACGTAAAACATCGCTTCGCGCAGCTTATCAAGCTGTAAGTACTGCTTTACTTCGTTTGAATCTAGGTCGTACTTCGCTTGGCGCACTTTTTCTGCATAGAAGCGGTAGTCCCATGGCGCAATAGTGATGTCTGCACCTTCTTCATCGGCAATGGCCTGCATGTCGGCCACTTCTTCTTCAACGCGAGCAATAGCGGCAGGCCATACTTTCATCATCAGATCCATGGCGTTTTCTGGGGTCTTCGCCATACGATCTTCTAAACGCCACTGTGCGTAATTTTCGTAACCTAACAGCTCAACGCGCTCATCTCGAAGGGTTAGGATGCGCTTGATAATGTCATTGTTATCAAACTCGTCGGCATTGTCACCGCGGTTGTAGTAAGTACGCCATACTTTTTCGCGAAGCTCACGATTGGTTGAGTAGGTCAAGAAGGGGTCCATAGACGAACGCGTATTGGTGATCGCATATTTACCTTCTTCGCCGCGAGACTCTGCTGCCGCTTTAGCTGCCTTTACAAACGAAGCGGGTAGGCCGTCAAGCTGGTCTTCAGTAATATAAGTAACGTAGTTTTCTTCGTCTGCTAGTACGTTGTTAGAAAACTTGGTGTGCAGCGTAGCAAGTTCTTGGTTAATTTCAGCGTAGCGCTTTTTCGCTTCGCCATCTAACGTCGCACCGTTGCGCGCGAAGCTGTTGTAAGTCATCCACGTAATACGCTGTTCTTCTGGCGTGAGCGATTTCAGTTCATCAGACTCGTACACCGTTTTCACCCTTTCAAAGAGTTTTTCATTTTGCGTAATTTGAGTGAAGAAAGCTGACAGTTTTGGTGACATCTCGGCCTGAATTTCGCGGAATTCAGGGCTAGACTTGTTTGAGCTCCAAATGCCGTAATACGTGAATACGCGTCCAAGCTCTGCACCTGCGCGCTCCATTTCAACAATGACGTTTTCAAACGTTGGTGGCGCTTCGTTATTTGCGATGGCTTCGATCTCTTTAAGATTCAGTTCCATGGCTTTTTCTAGCGCAGGCTTCAAATCTTCCAATTTCATTTTATCGAAAGCAGGCACACCGCCGTACGGGCCTTTAAACTCTTGAAGCAGCACGTTATCAAACTGTGCTTGTTGAGATGTCGCTGTATTTTGTACATCTGTGCTGGTGGTCTCAGGTGCTTTTTGTTCTGAACATGCACCGAGTGCAACCACAACCGCCATAGCGGTGAGTGATGATTTAAATTTACCCATGAGTTTTCCTGTCTGTTTTTTTATCTATACGTTTTTGACAAAATCCATCTTAAGATAATGTAAAAATAAGTTAAATGCTCTTTAACGTAATTCCTTGCAGTACAGCGGTTTGAAGAGAAATCGCGCTGATATGCAATTCGTCGAAATTGGTCAAATTTTGATTGGCTTTATGCTGCTTGGAAATTACACTGCGCGCGTTCTGAATAGCTGTCTTCCGCAGCTCGTAAACCACTGACTTTTTTACTGTGATCATCATGTTTGAATTACTTCTTCACGCGTTTCCCGTTGCATTCGCTTTGGCCTCCTTTTGGTCGAACACTGAACGTAAATTACTGCTACTGAATTTAGGGTTATGTATTGCTATTGGCTCACTTTTGGTTTTCGAGCAAGCGTGGGGAGGAGCCGTAGTAATTACGGTGGCAGGGCTGAGTACCAGTTATCGTTTAATAAAACAAAAACTTCTGTCTCCTGTGGCAACCTACATTACATTAATCTCTATGATGGTTATTGTGCTGACGGTGAATAACCTAACCGGTAAAACATCGTTAGTTGAAGCTATGCCGGTGTTAACTTTTATGGCATACCGGTTTGGCGAACTTCACTGCAAGGAAGCGGGTTTAAGGGTATGCATGATCATTGGCTCCATCAACTTCACTGCGTACGGAATAATTACGCAAACGTGGGGATTAGCCATTACTGAAGCCCTGTTTGCAGCCTCGAACCTGTGGTATTACATGAAGCTAAGACGTGCCATGCGCACCAGCCCTGTTTGAAGCATAAAATAGTTCATGTCAGACCGATAACAGCACTAACCTAATGACAAGAATGTCGACGTACTGAAACCGTTGCTTGTATTGAAACCATAGCCGCTTTGTGATTTATTGCGTTTTTAAAGGGAATCAAACTTTCACAGGGAAGACGATGCAACGCAAACCCATCGACAAGGCACTATTTCTTGGTGTTCCAGTGTTTCTACTGGCTCTTTTTATTTTAAATATCACTGCAGAAGGTGAAGTTAAACTAGCGGCTACCCTAGGTAGTGTTGGGCTATGTATAGGCTTTTTCTCTTATTTAAGAAGCAGGCGCTTCGGTAATAGATATCCCATTGAAAAATTGATAGAAAAAGATGGTGATTTTGTGATGTTTCACTTTTTACAGGGACTTGATCGCCAGCCCCTCAGGGTGAACGCCAATACTATCTATGCGCTTAATTTTTCTCACCATTACCTTGGAGTCATTTTGGAAAGCGGCAACGGTAAAGGGTTTGACTTTCACTATCCTCATAAGGAAGCCGTAATAAAAGCGAGACTTCAAGAGGTGCTTGGTGATGATGGATTTAACAACGTAAAAAAGAATGTCTAAATAAACGAAAAAAGTGTAAAGAGAAGCCCGAAAGTAATGTTTACTCGCGGGCTTTTTTAATTTATTAGTGTAAAGACTTACGCAAACACCACGGTTTTATTTCTGTGAATAATCACGCGGTCTTCTAAATGGTAGCGCACGCCATGAGCTAATGCCGTTACTTCACAATCTTTACCCTTACGTACCATATCAGCTGCACTGTCACTGTGACTTATACGTTTAACGCTTTGCTCAATAATAGGGCCTTCATCTAAATCTTTAGTAACGTAGTGACAGGTTGCGCCGATTAACTTTACGCCGCGATCATAGGCTTGCTGGTATGGCTTAGCACCTGCAAAGCTCGGCAAGAAACTGTGGTGAATGTTAATAGCTTTACCTTGCAACTCTTGACAAAGCGTATCAGGTAAAATCTGCATAAAGCGGGCAAGCACGGTCAAATCAATTTTGTATTCTTGAAGTAAAGTCGTGATTTGCGCAAAAGCGGCTTCTTTCCCTAACGCTTTAAAGTCTACCCAATGGAAAGGGACTTTGTACCAGTCTGCAAACTGTTTCATTTGCGGGTGGTTACCAATAATAACCGGAATATCACAGTGTAGTTCGCCTGTGTGCCAGCGGTGAAGCAGGTCAACTAAACAGTGAGACTCAAGGCTGGCAAGCAGGGCGACGCGCTGTTTTTTGCTGGAGTCGCTCAGCTTCCAGTTCATCTGATATTCGTTAGCAAGCGGAGTGAATTCTTTAACAAAGCTTTGATGATCTAACTTTAGCGAGTCGGTGCTAATTTCATGGCGCATGAAAAAGCGGCCGGTTTGTAAGTCAGTATGATGGCTTGCTTCAACGATGGTAGCGTTATGGTCGGCCAAAAATTGCGACACGCTGGCAACGAGCCCAATTTGGTCTGGGCAGTCTATTACTAATCTAAATGTTTGTTGCATTTGGGCAGTTTGAATAAAAAAACAGGCTTTCTTTTTACCTGTGCCGCCATGTGTTGTAAAGGCGACGCGCTACTTTAAACCAGCTTAAATTGCTATAACTCATAATCAGATGAGGTCTTAAGCTCAAAAGGTGTGAGTCAAATGGACATCAGTTTACCCAAGTCAGCACGGTATTGCGTTTGCCTTTACTCGTCGGTTATCCCTCGGCGCAGCTTTTCTCTTACCGACATATTGTGTTTTAACGGCCAAGACTGGCGGATAGGGTAGACTACCCCTTGCGGTGTAGAGACAGACTCAAAAAGGTGAAATGCCGAAACGTGAACGTCTACATTGGGGCTGTAAAGGGGAAGAGGCAAGCTCGACGTAGCCTTTCTGACAAGTGTAACGTGAGGCTTATATTCTCTACTTTCTACCTCTATTGCCGCCTTGCGGGCTGCTTTTCGCGACAATTTGGCGAGTTCACCTAGCGCCTTTGGCGCATCTGTCGGCGAAGCGAAGAGTATCTTAGGGCCGTTCCATAATCCCGTCGCATCGAGGGTTAGAGAAAAGGGTTCGCTCACAAGCTGATCGAGTTCATACACCAACGCTTCGTGCTGCCGGTGATTTATCTCACCTAAAAAGCTAAGCGTTATGTGGAAGTTCGCCGCCGGCACTGCGTACGGTTGCGCGGGCCCTTGGCTATTGGTGTTGTCGTAGCGCGCATTGGTAGACTTTCGAGAGCGGGTATACTCGCTTTTTACCCATTGACGGGGCATAACTTCAGGCAATGCCTGTTGGCGCCAGTTATCTAGAGCAAGTTTTTCTGTGGCGCTAAGATCTAAACCAATAAAGCTTCGCATAGCTTTCCTCCTTCCAATTTGCCCTTTAGCTTGTACATCACGTTAATGTCCATACAAACCTAAGTTTATCATGGCGCTACCTGCGAATTCCAAAACAAGACGCAAGTATTGAGCTATTTGCCAAATTTAAAAAAATAGCAGTGATGTTCGGGTGCATTGCTCAAATCAGGTACACTATACCCATCAACTTATAACACCTTTATGCCCTTTATGTTACAGCCGTTTTCTCACTTACCCGCTTATGAACTCGTTACGCCGCTTGAAGAAGCTGTAGCCGCTAGCAACGTCATCATAGGGGCTCCTCCGGGCGCGGGAAAGTCCACCGTACTTCCTTTGTCACTGCTGAAATCATCGCTTAAAGGAAAAATATTACTTATGCAGCCACGGCGCGTGGTGGTGAGAAACCTTGCGGACTATTTAGCTAGGCAATTAGATGAAAATGTGGGCGAAACGGTTGGCTATCGCATTAAGGGGGAGTCGAAAACATCGTCTGCCACTCGGCTTGAGATCATAACCGAAGGGGTGCTGACTCGCATGATTCAGCAAGACCCTGAGCTTGATGGAGTAGCCGCTATTGTCTTCGATGAATTTCATGAACGCAGTATTCACAGTGACTTCGGTTTGGCACTAGCGCTTGAAGTACAGTCGGGGCTTCGCGATGACTTACGATTAGTTGTAATGTCGGCTACCTTGGATGTAGCACCCCTTCAAATGTTGCTCAATGCGCATAGCGTACTGCCAGTAGTGAACTTGAATACGCAAGGGCGCATGTTTCCCGTTGACATCCGCTACACACAAGATGTGCAGGCGCATGAGTTAGTACCCAAAACCTGCAATATCATAAAGCAGGCAGTAGGCGAACACGACGGTGATATTTTGGTTTTCCTACCTGGGCGAGGAAGCATTAATGCCGTTGCTAAGGATATAAAAGGCGTTGCTGAGAGTGCGGGCATAGACGTTCACATGCTCTATGGAGCGTTAAGTAAATCTGTGCAACAAGCCGCTATTACGCCAGACCCGCAAGGCAGACGAAAAATCATATTATCTACCAATATTGCTGAAACGAGTCTTACCATTGAAGGCGTGACGGTGGTTATTGATAGCCTATGGGAAAACAGTGCTCAGTATCATCCGTCCAGTGACATAACTGCGCTTACCCAGCAGCGCATTTCGCAAGCATCCGCCATTCAAAGAGCGGGGCGCGCGGGGCGTGTAATGGCCGGAACCTGCTATCGGTTGTGTAGCAAAAGCAGCTTCGAGCGTTTGGCCAAATACAATGCGGCGCAAATTGAAAAGGAAGACTTAAGTAGCTTTTTGCTTGATACCTTAGCCTGGGGCAGTAGCCCAGATACCTTGGCATTGTTGACGAAGCCTACACAAGCGCAGCAGCAGGTCGCACAACAAAAGCTTCAGCGCGTTAATGCTATCTCACAATCCAGCATTACTCCCTATGGAAGAGCGCTGGCCCAGTTACCCTGTCAGCCCCATTTAGCCCACTTATTGCTGACCGTTAAACAAGGGATTGATGGACTTAGTGCTGATGACAACGACGCGCTTCGCCACGCCGCACCTTTTGTTGTGGCCCTTAGCGAAAGTAATGTCAGTGTGGGCGGCGCAACAAATGTCATGGATGCGCTGCTCCACGCCAATAGCAACACGCGCAGTCAGCTTACACAGCAAGCTACCCGTTATGCGCGCTACGTGCAAAATAATGATGGAAAAGCACAACGCTTTAAGCCTGATATTAACGAACTAGACGAGCAAGCCCTTGGGCTTTGTATCGCTATCGCATTTCCTTTGCAGGTGGGCTATAGGCGCAGTGCGTCAGATAAATCGGCAGAGAGCTCGAATACAACAAATGGTAAGCCTAAGACCGGTATAGTCGAATACAAACTGGCAAGTGGCAAAGGTGCAGAGCTCACTGCTGCTGGTAGTGCGTCCATTTTTAATGAGAGCGAAAATGGCGATGGACCATGGCTGGCAGTGCTCGACGGGCAGCTGATAAAAAGCACGGTGGCAATACGCTTGGCACAGTCAGTGCCTGAAAGCTGGTTGCGTTTAGCCTTTCCTGACGCGTTCAAAGAAAAGCGCAGCGTTATTCTTAACAGCGATACTGGGGTAATGGAAGCCAGAGTAAGTACGGGCTTTTATGAGATAACGTTAAATAGCACACCGGTTTCTGGACAGGAAAAAAGTCGTGAAAAAGCATTCTGGGATGATGCGTTATGCAACGCATGGTTCGCCTACCTTGATGCACTTCCTCTATCAAGCTGGCCGCTTTCTGACGCAGACTGGCAATGGTGGCGAAGAGTGGCAATGGCTGGGAAGCTCAATTTGCCACAAGACAAAGCCTTCGATGAACCCGAGCCGTGGCCGTCGTCATTGAACGCTCTCGTGCACCAGGCCAAAGACAGTTTAGCACCTGTCTTAAAGAACTGTAAAAACATCAAAAACCTTAAGCAGTTACCGTGGAAAACAGCCTTGAATAATGGTCTTTCTTGGCCTCAGCAAGATGCCTTGGCCACACTCTTGCCAACTCACGTGACTATTCCAACCGGCAGAGAGGCTAGCCTGGATTATCGCGATAATGGAGATGTGGTGCTGTCGGTCAAAATGCCAGAGTTATATTCTCAAGGCACGCCATTAACGATAGCGGGTGGGCGAATTACCGTTGTATGTGAGCTGCTGTCGCCAGCAGGTAGGCCATTACAAACCACCAGTGATTTAGCCGCCTTTTGGCATGGCAGTTATAAGGAAATACAAAAAGAAATGAAGGGGCGCTATCCAAAGCACTTTTGGCCAGATGACCCCGCAAATGCATCGCCGACCAGCAAAACAAAAAAGCATATGTAGCGCGCTGATACGGCTACACGAACCATCGTTTTCAGGTGATTTTTGTTTATTTTAAACAAAAGTGGTATCTATACGCCATTTTCCTATATGCCAGTTTCGTACACAGTATGTTTTTTACGACAGTGGTCGTACGCTGAAACTTGCGCTAAGTTGGAGTTTGAAACCTCACTCTTATTTACAGGTTAAACTACGCAATGAAACTATCTTGTATTGCTACTGCTGCTTTTTTATTTGCTACTTCAATTAACGTTCAAGCTCACGATTTTTGGCTAGAACCCACAGCATATCGTTCACAAGAACCGAATTCGCTGGCATTGCAGTTTAAAGTGGGTCATAAGGAAGATACCTCTCATTGGAACCTTGCATGGGATAGAATAGTCGCGTTGCGCACCTACTCTTTTGACGGTGTAACTGATATGGCTGCCAGTGTTGTACCTAAAACCTCGATGCTGCCGGGCATGGCAAAAACAACCAAGCTCCCATCCGGTACTCACGTCATAGGATTTGAAAGCTATCACGCCACAAGCACATTAAAAGCGAAGAAGTTTAATCAGTATGCAAAAGAAGAAGGCTTAACTGAGGTATTGGCGCACCGCGAGGCGAGGGGACAAAACGATATCGCCGGCAAAGAGCTGTACTCTAGAAAGGCGAAAACCATTGTGCAAGTTGGTGACGCGGTAACGAACAACGTATTAAAACCCATTGGCCACACATTGGAAATAGTGCCTCTTGAACATCCTTACAAGCTTGCAGGAAACACGCTATCTGTTCAGGTATTATTTAAAGGTAAGCCTTTGAGTAACGCGCTTATTGATGCGTATTCCTTGGTTGATCACAGCGCTAAAGAGCAAGCGGTTAAAACGGATAGTGAGGGCAAGGCGACATTTAAATTTGACGTCGAAGGACCTGTAATTCTGAATACAGTTTGGGGAGTCCCACTTACAAATAGCGCGGCTGCAGATTTCGAAACCTATTTTTCAAGCCTAACGTTTGAGTACTTTCAGTAACCAATAAGCTGAGCGGTTTTTACCTTACCGATTACTGAAAATACCAAATGATTAATGCGCCCCTGAAAGGGCGCTGTTTTAATCAAGATTAAGAGTTAGCTTTGCTTGCCAGGTCAATATTAAGTGCAGCCATCACTTCAAGTCCTGGGAACCCATCCGCAATCATGTTGTTACTAATTTGGTAATTGCGAATGCCTTCACGGGTAGCGGGGCCAATAATGCCGTCAGGCTTACCCACATCAAAGCCCAAATCATTCAGCTTGCTTTGAAGGGCAATAATATCTTTGCGATTGTACGCAGGTAAATCAGGTAACGTGGCTTTAATGCCAGAAGCGCCAGCAATACGGTCGGCCAATACACCTACGGCAATGGCATAAAACTCTGAGTTGTTCCAGCGCATAATAACGCGGAAGTTTTTGTAGGCGATAAAGGCAGGGCCGTTGTGACCAGCTGGCACAATAACATAGGCTGTAGTATCGCCTTCGCCCAATTCAGAACCATCAGCTTTTTTCACGCCTTGGGCGTGCCATTCACTGAGAGATTTTCTATTTTTATAGCCTGACTCTTGATAGTCAAAGTTCTCAGGCAGTTGCACTTCACGACCCCAGCGGAAGCTGCGCTCCCAACCCAAGTTGGCAAGAAAGTTTGCCGCAGAAGACAACGCATCTTCTTCACTTGCCCACAAGTTTATCTGTCCGTCGCCATCGCCATCAATAGCGTAGTGGGTATAGGCCGAAGGCATAAATTGGGTGTGCCCCATTGCACCGGCCCACGAGCCAATCATGTCTTCTTTTTGCAGCTTCTCTCGCTCCATCAATTTCACAGCAACAAGAAACTCTTGGGTGAAGTAGGTGCTTCGTCGCTTATCACACGCTAAAGTGGCAAGCGAATCGAGTACCGGCATTTTGCCTTTGTAAGAGCCAAAGTTTGTTTCTAGCCCCCAAAAAGCAAGCAGATAATGAGGAGGCACGCCGTATTTTTCACTTAGCTTATGCAAAAGCTTGTCGTGCTTTGCATACATCTCTTTACCTTTTTCGGTACGCCAGTCGGTAACGCGCTTGCTGAAGTACCCCGGAAAGGTTTGTACAAATTCTGGTTGGCTTCGGTCTAGCTCAATCACACGATCTTGGTGAACAAGACGAGGAAACACATCATCGATAGTCTGCTGGCTAACCCCTTCCTGCTTGGCTTTATCAGCAAGCGCTGCAGTGCAGCTAGCGAATTGTTCATTGGCTAGCGCTGAATTCATTGTCGCACCCGCGAGAAGCAGCGCCATAGACGTGCGAAGTGACGGTCGAAGAAATGAGGCGTAAGACTTGGCCCCTTTAGGCGAACGAGTAGAGAAAAAAGAAGACTTAAATGAAGCTAAGCGCATAGTACGGTTCCTGTGTTACTTGCCAGCATGCTATCGCATTGTGACCGTGAAACGCGAGTAAAATTCATTTTAGTCCTTCAACATATTAGCGCCATGGGACGTTTCAGAAGTATACAAATTCGGAGTGTGCATATTTGGAAACAGTTGTTGAGAGGCGGCCCGAATGGTAATGTTGATACTATTAAAACTAACGTTTTAAAGGCGTTCGTTAAATCCATATCGCAATATGTGCGATGTCATCCTCAATGATCTTCATGGCGTTTTCACGTGGCAAAAAGACAGACAAAAGACAATCCATCTTCAAAAAGTAAAGCATCAAGCAATGGCAAAGGCTCGGCCAAGCGCTCGTGGTTTTTCAAACTGTTTTGGCGAGTCACTCTTATTGGTTTGGTTGTGCTTGGGGCGTATGCCTTCTACCTTGACGCCCAAATTAAGCATGCGTTCTCTGGAAATAAATGGGAAGTTCCCGCGCAGATCTTCGCCCGTCCGTTGGAAATCAGCAAAGGTGAAGAGATAACGCCCCAAGAAGTCATTGATGAGCTCAATTTGCTGGGCTACCGCAAGGTAACCTTTGCCGACAGTAGCGGTGAATATAGCTATCAAAATAAGGTGCTGACTGTGCAGCGCCGTGCGTTTCAGTTTCCAGAAGGCGCAGAGCCTCTGCGTCATTTAGTGATCACGTGGGAAGGTGCACGTATTGGGGAAATTTATGACAAGTCGCAAGGCCGCCCGTATGGTTCTGCAAAGCTAGAACCCTGGTTAGTAACGCGCATGACAAGCGGGTCTCAAGAAGACCGTATGCTGGTAACGTTAGACACCATTCCTGAAATGTTGCCAAAAGCGCTAACCCTGGTGGAAGACCGCAATTTTTATAATCACCATGGCGTTGCGCCGCTTTCAATATTGCGGGCTCTAATGGCAAATATTGCAGCCGGACGAACGGTTCAAGGCGGCAGTACGCTAACGCAGCAGCTGGTTAAAAACATGTTTTTAACCCGTGAGCGTTCCATTGTGCGTAAGGCAAAAGAAGCCATTATGGCGGTGATCATTGATGCCCGTTACAGCAAATCAGAAATTATTGAAGCGTACTTAAACGAAGTGTTTTTGGGGCAAAATGGCGATATGGCCGTACATGGTTTTGGACTTGCCAGCTATTTCTATTTTGACCGACCAGCTAACGAGCTAAGTACGCCCGAAATAGCCACGTTGGTTGCTATTATTAAAGGCCCATCTTATTACAACCCACGCAAATATGCTGAGCGCACGAAAGAGCGTCGTGATTTAGTGTTGCGCATGCTGTTTGATGAAAATGAAATTAGTCGTCAAGACTACGAACGTTTTGTGAATATGCCGTTAGGGCTCGCCAGTGGGGCGAGCCTAGCAAGCGGTAAACACCCTGCTTTCATGGAGCAGGTTCGTCGGGAACTCAATGAAATTCTGGCTGAGCCTAGCTTAAGAGATTCGGGCGTAAAAGTGTTTACAACACTTGATATCGTAGCCCAGCGCCGCGCTGAAAGTGCATTGTCAGGTACATTAGACGGCTTGCAAAAAGACAGGAAAGTGCCATTACAGGGCGCAATGGTAGTCACAGATAGTGCAAGTGGTGAAGTACGCGCTATCGTTGGCGGAAAAGACTTTGCGTTCAAAGGCTTTAACCGAGCACTAGACGCAAAACGCCCTATAGGCTCGTTGATTAAACCTGCGGTTTACTTAACCGCACTAGAAGATCCAACACAATTTAACCTGGCAACGCCGCTTAAAGACGAGCCCATTACCCTTGAAAGTCGAAATGGAAAAACGTGGTCGCCACAAAACTACGATAAAGAATTCAGAGGCCAGGTGCCTTTACTTCAAGGGCTAGTCGAGTCTTTAAATATACCAACCGTTAATCTAGGCTTGCAGATAGGGCTTGATGCGCTAGCCGATACGATAGAGCGATTAGGGGTAACCACCCCCGTAGATAAAGTACCGTCGTTGACCCTTGGTGCTTTTGAATTGACACCATTTAGTACAAACCAAATGTACCAGACCTTATCAAATGATGGGCGTTACATACCTCTTCATACGGTGACTTCTGTAGTAACAGCAGATAACGCGCTGCTTTGGAAAAAGGCGGAGTTTTTTGCTCAGCGCACCGATGAAGCAGCAACCTATTTGCTCAACTATGCCTTGTATAAAGTAACCACCGAAGGTACTGCGAAGCGCATCGGTTGGAATTTTGGGAATGTGAATATGGCTGGCAAAACGGGCACCACTGACGATTACCGCGATAGCTGGTTTAGTGGCTTCGATAGAAACAATGTGGTTACGGTTTGGGTAGGCAATGATGATAACCAGCCGGTTAATTTGGCCGGTGCAGGTGGGGCCTTGCCCGTCTTTATAAACTACATGAAATCTCAGTCACCCAAGTCATTATCAAGGCGTTTCCCGAAAGGCTTAGGCATTGCACATTTTGACGCCAAGACCGGCGCGGTTGTGGTTGCAGGATGTGCTGGGAGTTTGAGCGTACCGGCTATTTTGGATGTGCTTCCTCCACCTCAACAAGATTGTTCAGGCCGTCCTGTAGACAAAGACAGCGACAAGGATGATAAAAGCTGGTGGGAACGGATATTCGGATAAAAAAACTCCAGTAAGAAGATAGAAAACACAATCACTTGGCTGGGATACAGTCCGTGCTTTCTATCTCCCTCTGGAGTAAAAGGCCCAGGGAAGGCAAATCTTTTAGCGGTAGTCGGTTAGGTTCCTATTTGTTTTTATTGCGTTTTCAGTGACCTTTCTGAAGGAATAGGCGCGCTGTTGAAAACACCAGCGCACTGACTACAAACGCAATAACCGGTCCGAGTACCACCATAAATAGGGTTGCGGCGGTTAACATGTGCATTCTCCTTATGCGTCGTTATCGTCTGAGCTGATAGGCTCAATCGGCGTAACAGTGATGTCAGCAACCAATGCATTTGCTTCTTCTACTTCTGGCTCAAACGTATGGCTTGCAGTTAACACGTCATAAGTCACGCCTAGGTCCAAGTTCTGCTTTACGTCATGCATGGCGCTTTCAACGATAAAATCTGTATGTGAAACAATGTTGTTCTGAGTGCCGTCAGCGAACGCTGATGCGCCCAATACGCTAGTTGCTAAAGTTAGTGCAGTGAAAGTTTTGCGACCGATAAACATAGTAATCTCCAAAAATTAAGTTAGACACTGCACTTGAACATACTGCGTGGCAGCTATCATGTTGCTAAAGGTTTCGATAATAAGTCGTTATCAATTAACAATTAGTTTATAGCGAGGGATGTGCCAACTCGTAAAAATAAGCTAAGTGTATGAATTTAGTGAATTTTAACTTTTGATAAAAAATGAAGGTGGAATAGGGGGATTAAAGAAATACTAAAATTTAGCGAATTTAATGTAGAGGTGGTCAAAATGACTAACGCAAATTTTTTAACACTTGCGCAGCGACACTGGTGACCATGAGAAAGGTCAGAAATAGGGGCGCTAGTCTATAAAGAAGAGCAGCGCCGCCAATGTATAAAAGAGTGAATAGGTCTAGGACGCTTTACTTCTAAATTGTGAAACCATTGTCACTACTAGCGCAATGATCACACCAGCAGCAATACCAACAACACCATCAGCAAGTATAGACATAACCAGCGATGCGTCTGGGATAAGTGCGGTAAACCAGTCGGTAATAACGTGCAAAAAGCCAATGCTGTGTGTGAGGATGCCACCACCGACTAAAAACATAGCAACAGTGCCTACAACCGCAAGGGTTTTCATTAATGCGGGGGCGGCAACTAATAACGCTCTGCCAATAAATCGTTGAAGGGTGTTCATTGAACCTGTTAACGACTTGCGAAGCATGTAAAGCCCAACATCGTCCATTTTAACTAGTGCCGCTACCAGCCCATAAACGCCAAGGGTAATCGCTAAGCTTAGTGCTACTAGTACACCAATTTGCGTAGTAAGTGTTGCATCGGTCACAGTACCTAATGCAATAACAATGATTTCAGCAGACAGTATGAAGTCGGTGCGTATAGCGCCTTTAATTTTATCTTTCTCAAACGCTACCATATCCACATCTTCGTGGGTAAGCGCTTCTATTCTGGCTTCTCGTGTTTTTTCTTCATCTTCGTGGGGAAGATATTTGTGCAGCAGTTTTTCTGCACCTTCAAAACATAAATATAACCCGCCCAGTACCAAAAGGACGGTTATAAGTGAGGGCACAAAAGCACTGATGGCTAATGCCGCAGGAACCAATATTGCTTTATTAATAAGTGAGCCTTTTGCTACTGCCCATACAACAGGTAGCTCTCGGTCTGCTTTAACGCCTTGGACCTGGTCGGCGTTTACCGCTAAATCGTCGCCCAAAACGCCCGCTGTTTTTTGCGCAGCGACTTTCGACATGGTTGCGATGTCGTCCATTAACGTTGCTATATCATCAAGTAGGGCAAGTAAGTTAGCTGCGGCCACGTCGAATATCCTTTGTTATGTATTACAGTTAGAGTAATCCCCAGTAAATAGCAGCTTAGCGTACTTAAAACATGGGGGATATACAATCAGGAATAATGCCGATAAATCACAATTCTTTTTAGGCAATTTTCAGGGCTATCACCAACAGAAAAGGCGAACTCAGAGGAAGTGTGAGTTGAGAAGAGCACGCTCGTGCTCTTCTCATGTTGAAGTTAATTACCCCAAATGTTGTTTACCAGTTCTGGATGATCAACAAAAGGGTTTCGATTGTTCTGGAAATTGAAGGCAGCGTCATTCCTATCGATTTCCTTTTGGCTTACAGGGTCTTGAGAATGCCAGCTTAAAAGCAGAGTTAAGAACCAGCTTTCAAATACTTGATCACTCGTACCATTCAACACTGCGTCGCCATAGGTGCTATTCGTTTCCCAATTTGCAATGACGTTTTCATAACGTGTCGCCATGTAGAAATACGCTCTTGCGAAGTCACCTTTGAACTCGTCGATGGGCTCAAAAACGGTGCCTGTATAACCAGAAGCAGAAGAGCCAGCGCCCAGTTTGGAACCATTCGATGACGTATAAGTAGCACTTGCGACATCACCGTACGGATAGCTACTTCGGCGACCGTTAACGTAGCCGTCGGTTGCAAAAACGTGATGAACATCAGTATTCATAGGCGAGACTGCACCGCCAAACCAGCTGCGCGGGAAAGCGTGTTCGCGGTTATAGCAACTGCCTTCTCCACTATAGCTGCCACACTGGTCAGAACCAGCCGTGTAGCTGTAAGCGTCACTACCATTTGGGTTTTCTGAATACATGTCCAAAATGGAGCCGTCATTTTCATAGTAGCTGTCGCTTGTGTATGAAATATAGAATGTCCAAAGGTCGCCATAGCTTTGTGTATTATGATTTTTGATAATGTTGTATAGCTCGGTTTTTAACGTATAGCCTGACAGACCGTTGGCACTTGCATAGTAACCAGTGAGTTCTGATGAACCACCATCACTGCCACCGCCACTCGTTGTGCCAATGCTAAAGCTGGTGCTTTCACTCGCGCCGAAAGAGCCGCCATTAGCAACAGACACGCCCTCTATTAGCAAGTTATAGCTGCCAGAGCCATAGGAGCAGCAGATTCCATCGCCATAGGCATCACTAATGGTAAAGGTATATTCTCCATCAGTAAGGCAAACCGCTTCAGTATAACTTTGGTTGCTAGCGTAGCTGCTGCCAGAGGCTTCAACTTGGTTGTTTGCGTTAGTTATTTGCCAACTGGTTTCGCTGCCGTAATTGTCGGTAGTTAAGTTCAAAACACCTGAATGGCTAGCACACGAACTTCCACCGCCGTTATTGCCACCTGACCCAAGCGTAGTCGGCTCGAATGCGTCTACATAGACGGTTTCTGACCCATCAAAGCCAGTCTGATCATAAAAGCGTAACCCCACCTCAATCTCTTTTGACGCTGTAGCGGAATAAGAGAAAGTAAGCTGTTGCCAGTTTCCGGTTAAGCTGTTGTCAGAATAACCTTGATAACCGTCTACATATAGGCGTGCTTTTACAGCACCTTCAGTGTGATATAGCCTCACTGAAAATTCATAATTTTGACCGGCGGTTACATTGATTGTCTGACGGAAGTCAGTTGAACCTTGCGTTGTCGTATTGACGGTAACTGCAGCAGACTTGCTTCCCGAGAATGAGTAGGCCGAGTTTTCAGCTACACTAATGCCGGAGTCGATAGTTGACCATGAATTAGGTGCGCCAGACGTCCATGTTTCAAAGTCTCCATTGGAGACCTGACCCATGGCGATAGCGGGTAACAACGCACTTGCCAAGCCGACTATTTGACGTAAGTTTATATTCATTTATTTTCCGTTATTGTCTTTATTTTAAATGTATATTTATTCCTTAAACGTAGTGTTCGACGCCTTCCTAGGCGTATCAAATATTGCACGTATTTGTGACAAAATGAATAAAAGTGCTTAATCTAACGGCAGAGAGTACTGAGTTAACGGCAAGGAAATAGATGCAAATAAACGGTGAGTTAGGCAAAAGATCAGTACTACCTATTATGGACTGTTGGGAGCAATAAAATGACTGACAGCCCAATTCCATCGCTATCCGTACGCTCATATACGAAGCAAACGTGCCGCCATAAACACAACTACTTTCAGTTAGTGCTGCCCATCAACGGACATATCTTGATAGAAATCGATAATTTTAGCGGGCGGGTAGGCGTAGGCGAAGGCGTATGCATAGCGCCGAATGAGGTCCATTATTTTAGCGCTAACGAACTGTCAAAATTTATTGTGGCGGACTTGGAGTATGTGCCAGTTAATTTAAATGACAGGTTGCACCCGATATTTCAGGTAACGTCCGCATTACAGGCGTTTTTATCGTTTGTAGAGATTCAAATTAGCCAGTTTGCTGACCAAGGCCATGAAGAAATACTGGCGCTATTTTTAACCTTGCTAGAAACATCCTTGGAAGGATGCAGCATGGATAAGCGAATGACTCCTGTATTAAGCCATATTCATCGCGACCTTGCCCGAGGCTTTACACAGGTGGAGTTAGCACGGATAGCCTGCATGGGAACAACGCAATTCAAAACACGCTTTAAAGAAGCCACCGGGCATAGTTTACGAGATTACCTTGTAAAAGTGAGGATGGAAAAGGCCAAAGCACTACTTAGAAATACCGATACACCAATGTTGGGTATAGCTCAGCTAACAGGGTATGAAGATGTTGCAGCATTCAGTCGCCGGTTCAAAGCGTATTTCGGGCGACCCCCTAAGTTTTTCAAAAGAAAGTGACTGTGATAAGGGCTTACCTCACATGACGGTAAATCGTTGATAGAGAGGGCTAGTTAATCTCTTCGTCTTTAGGAAGTTTATTGACTCTGGCTTCTATAAAACGTTTGTGGTCGTCCATTTTGGTGCATTCTAAGGTTCCACCAGCAATTCCACTCAATATCGCCAAAGTTTTATTGGTCGTACTGCTACAGTTTACGCGTTTTGAAGGGCGTCGATTTTCATTAGCTTGTATTTGCTGTGTGCTTGGCCCGCTAAGCACAGGACTATTTTTACGCTCTTGAAATGCTTTTGCTGCCTGTTCTGCGTCTTCAGCGACTTTGTCACTGTGATACTTTTCAAAGTAGAGGGCTGCGCCATCTTTTACCGATAGATTCAACGAGCCTGCGCGCCGATTTGCGTCTTTTGATAAAGTGGGCGACGGCAGTGTATTAGTCGGCTTACTTTCAATGGGTACCTGCTGTGTATCGGGCTCAGCATTTTTCTGCTGCTTGGGCGCAGGGCTTTCTACAATTTCATTCTTACTATCAAGTGCTTCAGTCGCTTTGGTTGCGTCAGGCTTCAACTCAATTTCTTGCCTTTTAGGGGAAACATCGATTGGTTTAGTTTCTTGTGGTTTAGCTTGGGCAGAAGGGCGTGGAACGGGGGGATAGTACAGTCTGGCGCTTATCTCCGGCGTTCGCTCCAAAACATTTACTCGTGCTTTTTGGTTGTTGATGCCCATTTGAGAAAGTATGACCACTACGATGACCCCAAATACATGTGCACAGCCCGAAATTAATAGTGGGCGCCACGCCGTTTTCTTTGCAACGGAATGGTGTTCAATGCTGCGCTCAGGCGCAAAGAAAGATGGGGTGATAGTCGTCATAGTAAACTACAGACCATGGGCCCTATCGAATAGTTCCATCCTAATTTCATCGCACTTTTTAGTCCTCTCACCTTACCGCAACCTCATACCGCTTCAAAATTGGGCAAATTTTTAACAGTGCACCATTAGTGTGCATTATTTTTGTGCGTTCATGAAGCGTTTGCTTGTATGTATTTGATTTATTTGGCTAATCATTTGTGGCATGGCTCTTGGTTTATCTTCCCATAGTTGGAAACACGACCATAAATCACAGAATAACCAAAACAAACTGGGAGCAACTCATGAAACTAGTCACAGCGATCATCAAGCCGTTCAAGCTAGATGATGTTCGTGAAGCCATTTCAGAAATCGGTATCGACGGTTTGACCGTGACCGAAGTGAAGGGCTTTGGACGTCAAAAAGGACACACTGAACTTTACCGCGGAGCGGAATATCAGGTGGATTTTCTACCTAAAGTCAAACTGGAAATTGCTGTTCAGGATGATCAAGTAGAGCGCCTGGTAGAAGCCATCGTTGGCGCTGCCAAAACAGGCAAAATTGGAGACGGCAAGGTGTTTGTTTACGACCTTGAACACGCCGTTCGTATTCGAACTGGTGAGTCGGATAGCGACGCGCTGTAAGCCACAACGATATATTTGCGGAGAAAACCATAATGGAAATCACTTTTGAACTTGGGTATGCGCTAGATACCTTTTATTTTCTAATCTGCGGTGCACTGGTTATGTGGATGGCTGCAGGTTTTGCGATGCTTGAAGCAGGTCTTGTTCGAGCGAAAAACACCACAGAAATTCTAACTAAAAACGTGGCGCTATTCGCTATCGCTTGCACTATGTACATGATTTGCGGTTACGGCATTATGTACGGTGGCGGCGACTGGGGTCCATTCCTAAGCGGTATCATGGCTGATGGCGCAACAGGTGTCGCTGAAGAGCCAGCAACATATGCACCTTCTGCTGACTTCTTCTTCCAAGTAGTATTTGTTGCAACAGCAATGTCTATCGTATCTGGTGCGGTAGCTGAGCGTATGAAGCTTTGGGCATTCCTAGCGTTCGCAGTTGTTATGACGGGCTTCATCTACCCAATGGAAGGTGCTTGGACATGGGGCGGCGAAGCAGTATTCGGTATGTATACGCTTGGCGACCTTGGTTTCTCTGACTTTGCAGGTTCAGGTATTGTTCACATGGCTGGTGCAGCTGCTGCTCTTGCTGGTGTTCTTGTGCTTGGTGCTCGTAAGGGTAAATACACCGCTGACGGTAAAGTAAACGCGATTCCAGGTGCAAACTTACCGCTTGCAACTTTAGGTACATTTATCCTGTGGATGGGTTGGTTTGGCTTCAACGGCGGTTCAGTACTGGCTACTGCAACTGTTGAAAGTGCAAACTCAGTAGCGATTGTATTTATGAACACAAATGCTGCAGCTGCTGGTGGTGCAATTGCTGCACTTATCGTAGCACGCATTCTATTCGGTAAAGCTGACCTAACTATGGTACTTAACGGTGCACTAGCCGGTCTTGTGGCTATTACAGCAGAGCCTTCAACACCTACACCATTACAAGCTACTTTGTTCGGCGGCCTTGGTGGTATTTTAGTAGTGCTTAGCATTGTTGCACTAGACAAGCTTAAGATTGACGATCCAGTGGGCGCAATTTCAGTTCACGGCGTGGTAGGTCTTCTAGGTCTTATCCTTGTACCTTTCACTAACGATGGTTCAAGCATCTCTGGTCAGCTAATTGGTGCAGCGACTATCTTTGTATGGGTATTCGTAGTGAGCCTAGTGGTATGGCTAGTGATTAAAGCGGTTATGGGTGTACGTGTGAGCGAAGAAGAAGAATTCGACGGCGTAGACATGAGCGAATGTGGCCTGGAAGCATACCCAGACTTCACAAGCAGCCGTTCGTAAGAGAGTCTCGATTAGGCAACGAAACAACAATAACAATAATGCCTTATTACTTCGTTTAAGCCCCGCTAATGCGGGGCTTTTTTCGTTTCATGCAATGTGTTTTAAGACCATTATTGAGCTTAGGAAAAGAGCCTAGGCGTAATGTGACAATAACGCTACACTATGAATCGATAAACTAACGCTAGATTTATTATCGGCAACGTTTTAGTAAAAGGACGGTTATGACTGCAAGTGTGCGACTTCTACCTTTGATACTGGCTTTCTTTAGTATCAGCTGTTTGGGCTATGACAGAATAACGGGCCAACCCTTTGCAAGTCGCTCAGAAGTTATTGCAAAGAACGGCATGGCAGCAACAAGCCAACCATTAGCTACGCAAGTGGCATTGGATATTTTAAAACAAGGCGGCAGTGCAGTTGATGCAGCTATTGCAGCCAATGCCATGTTAGGTTTAGTTGAGCCTACAGGCAGCGGTATTGGCGGCGACCTATTTGCCATTGTGTGGGATGCAAAAGAAGAAAAGCTAGTCGGCTTAAACGCTTCTGGCCGTTCACCCAGACAGTTAACCAAAGCGGTGTTTGCCGAGCGTGGCTTGCATCAAATTCCAAAATTTGGTCCGCTACCCGTTTCTGTCCCTGGCGCTGTAGATGGCTGGTTTGCACTACACGAAAAATTTGGCAAGCTGCCCATGTCTGCGCTGCTTACCCCATCTATCAAATATGCCCGTGAGGGGTTTCCTGTTTCAGAAGTCATTGCCTATTACTGGCAGATGAATCAAGAGCGAATAGGTCATTATGACGGCTTCGCAGAGACTTTTCTTATCGACGGGAAAGTACCGCAAAAAGGCGATGTTTTTAAAAACCCTGGCTTAGCCGTGACCTATGAAAAGATTGCAACAGGCGGGCGAGATGCTTTTTATAAGGGCGATATCGCACGCACTATCGATGCTTACATGAAGTCTCAAGGCGGCTTTTTGTCATACCAGGATTTGTCGTCACATACCTCGGAGTGGGTAGAGCCCGTCTCTGCTAACTATCGCGGGTATGATGTGTGGGAACTTCCGCCCAACGGACAAGGCATAGCGGCACTACAGATTCTCAATGTGCTTGAGCACTATGATATCGAAGGAATGGGGTTTAACTCAGCAGACTACATCCATACCTTTGTTGAAGCCAAGAAGCTCGCCTTCGAAGATCGCGCTAAGTTCTATGCAGATCCAGACTTCAATGATATTCCTGTCGACTGGTTAATTTCGAAAGAGTATGCCGCTAAGCGCCAGAAGCTCATAGATAATGAACGCGCAGCGAATCGCGTTGATGCGGGTATTTATGAAGGGGATACCATTTATCTGACCGTTGCTGATAAAGAGGGCAATATGGTGTCCTTAATTCAAAGTAACTACCGCGGAATGGGCTCAGGCATGACACCTCCAGGGCTAGGTTTTATTCTTCAAAATAGAGGTGAGATGTTTACGCTTGAAGAAGGGCACTTTAATGAATATCGCCCGGGAAAGCGTCCATTTCACACCATTATCCCGGCTTTTGTAACAAGAAACGGTAAGCCAGTGATGAGCTTTGGCGTGATGGGCGGTGGAACTCAGCCTCAAATGCATGCGCAAATTATTGTAAACATTCTCGACTTCGGAATGAATTTGCAGGAAGCGGGGGATGCTCCACGCATACTGCACAGTGGGTCGAGTAGCCCAACGGGAGCGTTGATGACTGATGGTGGCTATGTGAGCTTAGAATCGGGGTTCAGTGAAACCGTTCAGCGAGAACTCATGGAGCGGGGGCATAAGCTTCAACGCGTGGTAGGCGCGTTCGGTGGCTATCAGGCCATCGCTTGGGACGAGCAGAAAGGTGTCTATTTTGGCGCTTCAGAAACGCGAAAAGATGGACAAGCCGCGGGCTATTAAGCACACTAGTGTAAATAATAGGCGGCGGAGTTAATTTGTTCCCCGTTTGCTGCTTCGCTTTAAAGGGTTTCAAAGTTTGAAGCAGCCGCTACACTTTACGATAAGGTTCGCACAACAAAGCGCGGCGAATGATCGCCAGCAGCGAAACGTCAGAACAAGGCGTTAATAACAACAAGAGCGGCAATGACACAACCACAAAAAGGCCTCTGCGCTGAGCCAAATTTACATGCACAGTATTTATTACTGAACGTCATTGATGACGATAGCCAAGCCGTACGCGCCAAACTATCTCGCGTGCTGGATATATTCGAGCATTTTGAGAATGAGCACTACGAAGCCATGGTAACCGGCGTTGTCGCTATTGGCACCGGTTACTGGGCTGAGGTATACCCCGGTTTGATACCTGTTGAGCTTGCCCCTTTTCCTGATATGCAGTGTGATGATAGAAGTGCCCCCACCATGCCTTGCGATCTCTTCATTCAAATTCGCGCTGATAGGCTGGATATTTGCCATGCGGTTGGCATTGAAGTGATGGATTTGTTGCGTATTCATGTAGAACTGGTGGAGCAGATAAGAGGGTTTAGGTACTTAGATGGCCGTGACCTCAATGGTTTTCTCTATGGCGCAGACAATCCACGTGGAATGAAGCGCAGACAAGTCGGGATTATTGGCGAAGATGATCCTGATTTTAGCGGTGGCAGCTATGTTCACATACAACGCTATCGCCATGATTTAAGGCGCTGGAATAGTCTTTCAAGCCGTCAGCAAGAACAAGTGATGGGCACCACGCAAGAACACAATTTGGTAAGTAGCGAACAGTCTGAGTCTTCGCATTGTGTTAGGGCAAGCACTGTTGCGCCCGATGGCGACGAACCAAGGCTAATTAAGCAAGGCATGCCATACGGTGATATGGCCTCTCAAGGTTTATTCTTCGTAAGCTGTAGTGCCAGTGCGCGGCCATTTAAACAGATGCTCCACAGCCAAATATACGGCAACGGTGAAGGCGATTATGACAGATGGCTGGACTTTACCAGTGCTGAAACAGGTGCTGCGTTTTTCGCGCCATCCATTAATTTCATTCGCCAGCAGGCTAAGTTATCTGAGTCCTAAATTTAACCGTCGCTTATGGCCATTGGGATTAGTAGACTAGCGCACCATCCCAATCTTCCTTAAAATCGACGCTTCTGTAAATTCGACAAACATCTATGTGATGATGCGCTAGCGAGTCGTTTGGGCTCATAGCGACAGCGGTCTCAAAAAAAGAAATGGCCTCGTCCCACTGCTGATTTATACGGCATGCGATACCTGCGGCAATCTTGGTCTGAACCGCCAACTTCTTTTCCTGCTCACTCTCTGAAAGGTGGCTTAACACCTCGTATATTTCAATTGGCGCTTTTCGTCCTTTCACTCTTACCCAGTCAAGCAAGCGGGTTTTAATTGGGAAGCCAGACCCTATGGTCTGAAGAACTTGGGCACTTACGATAATATCCGCCTCGTATTTGGGGGTTAAAGCTTCTAAGCGAGAAGCAATGTTTACGCTATCGCCAATGACGGTGGTATCCATCCTATCTTCTGAACCTACCGTACCCATAATAACAGGGCCAAAGTGGATACCTATTCCCATATTAATTGGTTCGTAGTTACTGTTCTTTCTATGGCCGTTATATATTGTCAGCGCTTTGCGTAAGTCGAGCGCAGCATTAACCGCATCCATAGCTTTTTGTTGTGAAGATCCTTCGCGATGATCGAACAGCGCCATAATGGCGTCGCCCATGAACTTATCAATAAAACCGTGGTTTTGATGAATAGGATCGTTCATTCTGGTGAAATAAGAATTAAGAAAGTTCATCAACTCTTGTGGCGTAATACGTTCAGAAAAGCCGGTAAAGCCTCTGATATCGCAAAACATAATCGCAACGTCGTTTTCTGCCGCATAGCCAAGACCCAGCGCGTCTACGTCAGAATTCGACATGTGCTCCACAAACTGCTTTGGAATGAATTTTTGAAAGGTTTGTGTAAGCCTTTGGGCCTCATCGGCAGCTGTGTGAAAGTGCGTTTCATCGTCGTTTTTTGCGACAGTGGTGGAGACATGACGCCGACGTTTAAATTGGCTAGCTCTGTATGCAAACCGACGGCTGCGCCTTACGTGCAAAGTTGTGATAGCGACACTGTAGAGAAAAAGTGCGCAAATAGCGCCAAACTGCCAATCCATTGATAACACCACACCTATAAACTGCTTTTAAATGAAGGCTAATAATCTAGCCCGCGAGGAATTCAAGCGTTACGTATGAGAGAAGCAATGAAGAAGAGGCACTAATACGCCACGGTGGGCGTATTAGTGCAAAAATTACCAGAAAGGAATTAACTTAAAGCGTTGAGAACACTTTATCTGCTGCAGCAAGGGTTTGCTCAATGACTGCAGCGTCATGCGCTTTAGAAACAAAGCCCGCTTCATAAGATGCAGGTGCTAAGTAAACGCCTTGCTCTAGCATACCGTGATAGAACTTGTTGAATTGCTCGGTATTACAGTTAATTGCTTGCTTGTAGTTCGTGACTTTCTCTACGTCAGTAAAGAATATCCCAAACATACTGCCGGCAATATTAGTAGTTAGACTAATATTGTGTTTGTCAGCAAGGGCTTGGAAACCATCTACTAGCGTTTGCGTATTTTCGAAAATTGAATCGTAAAGTCCAGGCTGTTTTATCTGTGTTAACGCAGCAAGACCCGCAGCCATAGCTACTGGGTTACCAGAAAGCGTACCCGCCTGGTAAATTGGCCCTGTCGGTGCTATGTGAGTAATAATGTCACGACGGCCACCAAAACAGCCCACTGGCATGCCGCCGCCAATGACTTTACCCAAGCAAGTCAGGTCTGGTTTGATGTTATAACGCTCTTGCGCCCCGCCGCGAGATACGCGGAAGCCTGTCATTACTTCATCAAAAATCAATACGCTGCCATATTGGTCGCAAATAGCGCGAAGTCCTTCAAGGAAGCCTTCCACAGGAGGGATACAGTTCATGTTACCTGCGACAGGTTCAACGATAATGCACGCAATATCATCGCCATGGGCTTCGAAGATTTCTTTTACGCTGTCTAGGTTGTTGTATTCAACGGTAAGCGTATGCTCAGCAACATTTGCTGGAACACCTGGTGAACTTGGTACACCAAGGGTTAGCGCCCCTGAGCCCGCTTTCACTAGCAGTGAGTCGGCGTGCCCGTGATAGCAGCCTTCAAACTTAACAATTTTGTTTCTGCTCGTGTAGCCGCGAGCCAGGCGAATAGCTGACATGGTGGCCTCTGTACCAGAGTTCACCATGCGTACCATTTCCATAGATGGAACCAGTTCGCTAACCAACTCAGCCATGATCACTTCAGCTTCGGTAGGTGCACCGAAAGACAGTCCGTTATACGACGCTTCAATAACCGCTTCGCGAATTTGGGCGTTATTGTGACCTAGAACCATAGGGCCCCAAGACTGAATATAGTCAATATATTGCTTACCATCCGCATCCCACATGTACGCGCCATCAGCTTTCGTGATGAAGCGAGGTGTACCGCCTACCGCTTTAAAAGCGCGAACGGGTGAATTTACGCCACCAGGAATGGTTTTTTGGGCGCGGGTAAATAGGGCTTCAGATTTTTGCATGTAATTACTTACTCTTATTGCTGTACCAAACAACGTCACGCTCGTACTTAGTGAGAAGGTTTTCTACACCCAGAGTAAGCGCAAACAATGCCATTCTGACAAGTACACCATTGTCGGTTTGTCTAAAAATGGCGAGGTTTGGATTGAGGTTTAGATCGTTATCTAATTCGTTGGCTTCCATACGTGAATCTCGTGGAAGTGGATGCATGATAACGGTCTTCGACTGAAAGTGTTTCGTGTAAATCGACTGATTAAGGCGGAACTTACCTCGGTATTTGTTGGCTTCTTCCTGAGAAGGAAAGCGCTCTTCCTGAATGCGTGTTTGATAGCATATGTCCGCATCCATATTCCCTTCAAGGGTATCGGTAATCGTAAGCTGGTGCCCCGCATTTTCGATGGCGTCTATGATGGGCTGAGGCATGGCCAGCTCTTTTGGCGAAATGAGCGTAAAGCGAATGTTTTTAAACAAACATAACAAGCGAGATAAAGAGTGCACTGTTCGGCCGTAACGCAAATCACCAATCATGGCGATGTGTAAGCCGTCAATGCCGTGGCCATTGTATTCCAGTTCACGTTTAATCGTGAACAAGTCCAACAGTGCTTGGGTTGGGTGTTCGTTTGCACCATCACCACCGTTGATAACAGGTACACGACTACCTTCGGCAAATTCTGCCACTGAACCCGCCGCAGGATGTCGCATTGCAATAATGTCGGAATAGCCGCTCAGCACACGGGCTGTGTCGTACAATGACTCACCTTTTGCCAGCGCAGAGCTCGACATGCCGGTGGTTTCTCTAACTTCACCACCTAAAAGGTTGAATGCGGTACCAAAGCTAACTCGCGTACGAGTACTTGGCTCAAAGAAAAGGTTACCGAGAATGGCGCCATCTAGCACGGTTGTGCGCTTTTGTCGTTTGGCATAGGGTTGCATGGAATTGGCAACTGAGAACACTTTCTCAATGGCCTCGCGATCGAATTGATTAACCGAAAGAATGTGGTTACCGGTAAAGTCAGACATGCGCTTCTCAATCATCAACGAAAACGGCGCTAGTTTATAATACCGCTGGGGTTAAGTCATTAGCGCAACGTTAATCTTGCCTTACGTTTTTCTCAGTTTGGCGTTTTATTGAAAAGAGCTTTCCACAAATCAAAACACAAGTGTGCGTGTGCGCATATGTCGACTAATTGCGTTGTTGAGTATAGTGGGTAAAGAGTAAAAGGATCTTTTCAGCCGCGCTATTTACGTGGGCTGTAATCGCTTCGTCTTGAAGCGGAGACTGTATACCGCACAGCATCATGGTGTGATATTCCCCCTTAAGGAGGGCGCAATAATCTACCGCCAGCTGTTGGGCGATATCACGGCTTAAGCTACCTTCTCCGAACTTCTCTATGACATCACTCAATGTAGATAGGGAAGCTTCGGGGCCAGCCTGATAAAAAAGTGTTGCCACATGAGGGCTATTTACCGCTTCAGCTATAATTACTCGAAAGATAGCAATGGCTTCAGGATCTTGTAATAGTCGCACAAACTGACAGCCAACTTTTCGTAAACATTCTAATAGTGAGAGTGAGCCTGAAGTGGCGTCGATAAGTTGCTGGGTGTCGAGTTGGTATGATCTGCATTTCGATGAGATTGCTGCTTTAAAGAGAGCATCTTTTCCTTCGAAATGAGAATAGACCGTTTGTTTAGACACACCTGAGGCTTTAGCCACAGTGTCCATAGATGTGTTGGCAAAGCCCTCTTTTAAGAACAGGCAAGACGCTGCATGCAATATAAGATGGTATTTCTCTTCGCTCTTAGGTCGGCCTTGCTTTCGAGTGGTAGCCACGTTCGTTCTCACTGTATTAACGAATATTTAAATATCAAACTGGACGGTCTAGTATTTATATACTAGCATAGCACAATAAGTATGCAAATATAGCCCAGAGCAAACGCTAAACTGGTTAAAGGAAATGTTATGACTGCTGCAACGACGCCTTCTAAAAGTGGCAAACTCTCACTTATTATCGCTATTGCCGTTTTTACTGCAGCGTTGGTCATTCTTTTGATGACAGCAGGTCTTGGCAATGCGACACAAACGCCAGAGGCAAGAGTTCCCGTTGCAGTGTCCACTGGAACAGTCAAAATTCAATCGGGCTTTGAAACTCCAATCAATGTTTTTGGGCTTATCGAATCCCCACGGGCCACTTCGCTTTCATTCGATATGGCAGGGCAAGTCAATACATTACTTGTTGAAGAGGGCGATGTAGTAAGCAAGGGAGATGTTCTAGCCCGTCAAGATATTCAGCGTCTCAATGCCAGAAAACGTGAGCTTCAAGCCTCACTTGAGCGTGCGAACGCCGACCTTGAACTTGCTAGAGTAAACAGCGAAAGAACCACGTCGTTGGTTGAGAAAAAGCTAGAATCAGCGCAGCGACTAGACGAAGTAAAGGCAAGTCTCAATGTCGCTAAGGCCCAAGTTAGTGAAATGCAGGCCGCCCTTGAATCACTGAATGTAGAAATAGAAAAAACGACCCTTATTTCTCCCTTCGATGGCGTAGTCAATCGACGCTTTTTTGATGAAGGCAGTGTAGTTAGCGCTGGAACTCCCGTGTTTGGAATTACGGGCATAGAGAATTATCAGGCTCGTTTCGCGGTACCTGCCGATGTTGTGGATCAGTTTGACCTTAATGAGCCGGTGCTGGTTAGCGTCGGGGATATTGATGTGGCGGGAACTGTTACGCAACGCTTACCTGTTCGCAACGTGCAAACGCGAACCATTGATATTTTAGTGACATTAAATAGTAATGAGCGGGTACGCCCCGGTGACATGGCCATTTTGTCTGGATTTCGTTCTCACTCTGAGACAGGAAGTTGGCTGCCGGTTAACGCGCTAAGCAACGGCTTGCGCGGTTTGTGGCGTGTATTTGTTTTATCAAACGAGCAAAACGCCACCCTTGAAGCCCGTGTAGTGGAAGTTGTATATACCGACGGAAACAACGCGTTTGTGCGCGGAGCGCTCAAAGATGGAGAGGTTTACGTAAGCGAAGGTACACACAAACTCGCACCTGGCCAAATGGTATCAATCCCCAGTCAACATCAAGCTGGGGCACGCTAATGAAGTCATTTAACTTCGGCTCAGATAAATCTTATCCATGGTATACCTTATTTTACCGACGAGGGCATTTACTCATACTGAGTCTTCTGGTGCTAGTCACAGCAGGGTTGTCAGCATTAGGCTCTCTGCCGCGTATTGAAGACCCGCGAATAGATACGCGAAACGCATTAATCATCACTCAATACCCAGGCGCATCGGCGGAACGGGTAGAGGCTTTGGTTAGTGATGTGCTTGAAGACAGGCTTAGAGAAATATTTGAAATAAAGGAAGTGAAGTCCACGTCGCGTGCTGGTATCTCCATCATTCTCATAGAGACGCAAGACTGGATAAATAATTCAAGTAACGAACAACTATTCAGTGAAATTCGCGATGCCATTGGCGCTGCCGCTGAGTCATTCCCTGAAGGTGCAATGGCGCCAGTTTTCGATGAAAAGCGCGGCGCGACAGCGTTCACTTTATTGCTATCTGTGCGAGCAGACCACTTTGAAAATACCCCTATTACACTCACCGCGCGTTTAGCTCAAGAACTTACAGACAGGCTGCGAAACGTTAACGGCACTGAGCTAGTGCGTGTATACGGCGCACCACAGGAAGAGATTAGCGTCAACATCGACCCTATTAAGCTTGCTGCAACGGGTCTTACCTTACAGCAAGTAAGCAATTTAATAAGCCGCGCCGACCCCAAATTGCCTGCGGGAATGCTTAACTCCCAGCAAAGTAATTTGCGCTTTACAGTGGGAGAGGGCTTAAATGGCGTGAACATGATTGCTTCAATTCCCTTAGTTAACGAGCAAGGCCGCTACTTACGGGTAGAAGACGTCGCTACAGTGGAGCGCAGTTTTACTACCCCTCGCAACGAAGTGGCATTTCTAAATGGTGAAGAGTCTATATTTGTGGCAGCGCGTATGCAGCCGTCACTGCGTTCTGATGTATGGACAGAAAATGCATTAGCAGTAGTGGAGCAGTTCAATAAAGACTTCAGCGGAACCTTAACCGCTACCGTCGCATTTGAGCAAAACGAATATACCGCTACTCGCCTTGCTGACTTATCGATGAACCTGCTTATGGGGTGCGCCGTGGTCATGATGGTTATTCTACTTTTCATGGGGTTTCGTGCTGCGTGGATTGTGGGCCTGGCACTTCCCTTATGCGCCGCTTTTGCCTTGTTCTCTTTAAGTTTTTACGACGAGCAAATTCACCAAATGTCTATCTTTGGCATGATCATCGCCATTGGTTTACTAATCGATAATGCCATTGTTATTACCGATGAAATTCGCATTAATTTACAAGATCCTAATTTAACGCGAGTAGGTGCTATGGCCAAAAGCGTTTCACATCTATTTGTACCGCTGCTGGCTTCAACGCTCACGACCATTTTAGGCTTTATGCCCATCTTTCTTTTAGATGGAAACATTGGTGACTTTGTTGGCCCGATTGCCATTAGCGTGGTGATGGCACTTATTGGCTCGCTGTTTATTTCTC
Source organism: Alteromonas macleodii ATCC 27126 (assembly GCF_000172635.2). Classification (NCBI taxonomy): domain Bacteria; kingdom Pseudomonadati; phylum Pseudomonadota; class Gammaproteobacteria; order Alteromonadales; family Alteromonadaceae; genus Alteromonas; species Alteromonas macleodii. The sequence goes on from NC_018632.1 coordinate 372,505, forward strand.
TTACTATCATTGCAGCCCTCGCTGCCCGATTTTTGCCAAAGCACGACAATAGTTCGCAACATGAAATAGCATCGAAGGCGTGGTGGAAAGTGGGATTACAAGCGCCAGAGCTCAGTCTCGCTTTTAAAAAGCAATTGGGTAGATGGGTTAAACAGCCAATTTTGGTGTTACCGGTTATTGCTATCCTTTGTTTATCGGGTTTTGTATTGTCGGGCACCTTGGCGAATGTGTTTTTCCCAAGTGCAGATAGAGACCAGTTCGAAGTGTACCTGTGGACCAAAGAAGGGAGCAGTATCGACAACACAACGAGCTATGTTAAAAAAATAGATAGTGCTATTCGCAGTGAGCAAGGCGTGAAACAAGTTAGTTGGTTAGTCGGGGGCTCTGCGCCGTCGGTGTACTACAACCAGATGATGACGCGTGACAACATGCCTTATTTCGCAAATGCTGTGGTGTCGACAGATACAGTGGATGAAGCTGTTGCGCTAGTGGGCAAACTACAACAAGAGCTTGATAGCGCGTATCCAGAAGTACAAATTGTAGTGCGAGCCTTTGGGCAGGGTCCGCCTATTGCGGCGCCTGTTGAGGTAGAGATTTTCGGCCCTGATCTGAATGTGTTGAACGACCTAGGCGACAAAGTACGCATGTTAATGTCTGAAGTCGACGGCATTTCTCAGTCTATAACCAGCGTTTCAATGGGAGAACCCGAGCTTAAAATAAACGCGGACAGCGATAATCTTTCTTACTTGGGGCTTACGCTTTCCGAGCTTGCCAATCAAATGCAGATAAACTTTTCAGGTATTACCGGTGGTTCTGTTTTGGAAAGCACAGAAGAAATTCCTGTACGCGTAAGGCTAGACGAGGCGTATAGACAAAATGTAACGGGCGTAGACGCCATGCCAATTCCGGTTGCAGGAGACAATGCTATTTCTTGGTCGCCACTTGCTGCCGTAACAAACTTAACGCTTCAGCCTGCAACCAGCAGTATTACGCGCCTTGATGGCGAAAGGCTAAATCGTATTCAGGCGTTTTTGCTTCCTGGTGTCCCGGCCATTGATGCAAGTAACCATTTGCGAGATCTGCTCGAAAGTCGATTAATTCTTCCCGAAGGATATCGTATTCATTTAGCGGGAGACGCTGATGAACAGCAGCAAGCATTAGGTAAATTAGCGACCTATGCGCCGGTGCTGTTGGTTCTTATGGTAACCACGCTCATTCTGACTTTTACCAGCTTGCGCATGGCGGGTGTAATCGGATTAGTGGCAATACTTTCTGTAGGGCTGGGTATGTTCAGTCTTTGGATATCTGGATTGCCGGTTGGGTTTAATCCGCTGCTAGGTTGTGCTGGCCTTATTGGCGTAGCAATCAACGGATCGATAGTGGTCATTGCCGCTATCAACGCGAACCCCAAAGCAAAGCAGGGAGACACGAAAGCCATTGTTGAAGAAACCATGAGCTGTAGCCGCCATATTTTATCGACTACTTTCACGACGGTAGGTGGATTGATTCCCTTGCTATTGTTCAGTGAAGGTAGCTTTTGGCCGCCGTTGGCCGTGGTGCTGGCTGGTGGAGTAGGATTCTCGGTAATCTTGTCGTTAGTCTTTACGCCAACTATAGTGGCTGCTTTTCAACGATACCGTTATAGAAATCACACATTGGCATAATTTTACGGTTAAACTATCCCTTTTTAACCCACGTATAAATTTGGCTTACTTAGCGTATGCGAAAATCAAATCCTCTTTTGCGTTGGTGGCAAACCGACTGCGTGAAGTGTAAACGCATGAGACTTTATATCGTTTGGGCCGTAATCATGTTGGTGGTGTATTTTTATGTCTGGTACTAGTGTCGAACCAATCTATATCCGAGCAGCCTCGAAAAGTAACGGTATTACCAGCCTGGTGCTGGGCTGTATCGGCCTGTGTGTTGCGGCACTGTGGTTAGCCTTTCTTCCCGATTGGCTGTTCTTAGCGGGGATTTTTATCACCAGTGCCGCGTTAGTGTGCTTGCTCGTAGGGTACTTCAAAATTCGTGAGCCCGACTATAGTTTGGAAATTGCCAAAGACTATATCACTTATCGCCACCGTCTGGGCAGTTGGCGCATTCATTGGGACAACCTGCTGCGCGCAGATTGCCCCCGTGTTCGCCATGGGCTGGAGCATATTCCCCTTGAAACCATCGGTTTCAAAATCAAAAGTTACACGGATTTCCTCAATACGATTTCACCACGGCTTGCAACGCACTTGTTAATGGAGCAGCGGCCATTGCTAATGCAGAACACAGATGAGAATTGCGCCTCTGGAAGCTGTTATGAGCAATCTATGTTTGACGATAAGCAGTACGTTATGGAAGACGGGACCATCATTAAAGGCATTAAAGCTATGCTGGCACATCGTATGGTAGAGCTAAGAAAGCGCCTTGGGTATGATATTTTTATCGCGAGCTCAGAGCTAGATAGGGATGCCAGCGAGTTTGCAGGACTTATTGCTCAGTGCCAGAAAGCTAGGCAGTCTTCTGAAGCCAGCTAAGCTCATCGTAGCAATTAGACTTTATTCGCCTAGCTGCGGCTGTCCTTCAATTTACTCTCGTTAAGCACTTTCTTGGCTTCGGCAATAAGGGCTGGTAAGTTTTCCTCGACTAGCTTGTGCTGACCAAGTTTAAGTGAGCTCTCTGTTTCGTTGGCTAAATGCTGCATGCGCGGCAGACCTGTATAGCAACACGCACCGTGTAGTTTGTGAACTTCGGTCTTAAGCCCATTGTAATCTTGATCGTCCCAAAGCGTCGAAAGTGTCTCGATAGTTTCGGGCAGCAACGCAATAAAACTGTCTAACATTTCTTTTGCTGTATCTTGATTTTGATTCGCTCGTTTAAGTGCTAGCTGCCAGTCGATAGAGGGAAAGACGATTTCACCGGGCTCAACATTGTGGCACCACGAATTGATAAGCGTAATAAGTAGCTCAACCTCAATAGGCTTAGGTAAGTAATCGTCCATGCCAGAGGCAAGCAATCTTTCTTGCTCTTCTTTAAATGCGTGGGCTGTCACTGCCACTATTGGGGTACCCATATTCAACGGTGATTTACGAATTTCTCGGGTGGCCTGCAGTCCGTCCATGCCTGGCATCTGCACGTCCATGAGAATTAAGTCAAACTCTTGAGTCTGGCACTGATTGACGGCGTCTTGTCCACTGATCGTTGTGGTTAGCTCGACAGGAGAATGATCGAGCCACGTATGCAGCAGTTTAAGATTCATTTCCATGTCATCAACGGCAAGAATTTTAGCTTTTGGTAGCGTGCCTATTTTCTCTTGCATCGCATTTTTAGCTGGCGTTGTATGGTGGTGCACCAGGCTATCTAACTTGGTAAGCGTCATCGGCATACGCGCTTGTGAATGGAAATGTTGCGACAGGCTTGGGTATTGCGCAAAAGGTTCAGGGCCGGAATACCAAAGTATTCGCTTTTGCGCAGGGAATTGTACAAAACGACTTAAATAGGTATCCCGCAATCCCATCTTACTTACCGGCACAGTTGCCATGAAAAAGTCGTACTGGCCTTTAAGTGACTTCAAGTAATCTAGTGATTCAACAGAGGTAACCTGCGCACCCAAAATCGATAACATGCTTGCACTTGAGCGACGTGTTGCAGGTACCGGGTCGAAAATAACCACGTTCTTACCTTTCCAGTCTTCACTACTAGTTAACGCATATTTCTGGCTTAACTGGTTCATACGTAGAGATACGTTAAACGTAGAGCCTTGGCCTAATACACTTTTTAGCGTTAGATCACCGTTCATTAAGCGAACCAGCTCTCGACTGATCACGAGACCTAATCCAGTGCCTTGGTAATTACGGTTAAGGGCGTCGTCTACTTGCGAGAAGGCGTTAAATAGCTTTTTTCTGTCTTGTCGGCTTATTCCGATACCTGTGTCTTCAACGGTAATATTTACTTCGTGAATACCATGAGGAAGCGAGCGTCCGCTCACCGAAAACGTAATGGTGCCGCTGGACGTGAATTTAAGTGCATTACTTAACAAGTTATTGAGCACTTGCTTAATACGAAACACATCGCCAATGAGCTTTTCAGGGAGCGGGTGCAAATCAAATACAAATTCGATGCGCTTGCTGTGGGAAGATTTAGCCATGATAGTGACCATTTCTTCGAGCAGCTTATTGGGCGAGAAAGGCTGATTATTAATTTGCAGTTTACCGGCCTCAATCTTAGAAAAATCGAGGATATCGTTAACGATTGTTAGCAGGTTGTCCGCGGCCGTGTTTACAATTCTGACTTGCTCTTGCTGGTCAGTGGGCAGCGACGCATTGTTCAACTCTTTGCTGAACCCCAAGATAGCATTAAGAGGTGTGCGAATTTCATGGCTCATGTTGGCCAGAAATTGAGATTTAACGTTACTGGCTTTTATCGCATCTTTGCGCGCGATATCTAAACGGGCATTCTGCTCTTCAATGAGCTCCATATTGTTGCGCAAATCATTTGTTGCTTGCTCAACTTCGCTTTCCAGCTGGCCTCTGCTTTTCTCCATTAATGCAAAGGAAAAGAGCCCGGCTTCTAAGAAAACACCCACCTGAAAACAATAGGTGGTGAAGTCGTTGGAAGGTAAAATTCCGATAAGGCTTAACATACCTATAATTGCGCCGGTGGCGAGCATACTCCATGCAAATATGAAGTAACGCGCGGGCTTAAACTTATTGAAAAATGCTTCGAACCCGGCGTAGATATAACTCAATATCGCCACAAGACCCACGCCGTATACTAGGTTGTTCTTCCAAATAGAAGGAAGCAGATCGACGAAGCACACCAGCCCTGTTAACGCTTGGCAAACCAACAATAAGTTAATGACAGGATGTGCCGTGGGAGAGTGCTTTTCCGTTTCCAAAAACGTCTTGGTAAAAAAGCCTGAGCTGATACCAATAATTACGAATATCAGCTCGGAATGCCCAACCAGCCAAGAGGGGATCCCCTGACTAAACAGCAAGTGCGTATGGCCGCCCCACACAAACTGCCACAAAATAACCGCAGCGATATAGCCAACATAGGCAATCAGACTTTTTTCCCGCACGCCAAAAAATAGAGCAAGGTTATAAATAGCGAGAATAAGCAATCCGCCGTAGAAAAAGCCCCAGAGCAAGCTGTCCATTTGGAAGTAGCTGCTATGTAGCGGTTCGGCTTGAATTCGAAGTGGTGCAATTAGGCTAGATGAGCGACTTTCAATGCGTATGTAAAGGTCGACAGGATCGCTATCAGGCAGCTCAACACGAAAGGTTGGAACACGAAAACGCTGTTCTTTTTGAGCTTTCCCCTGATGGCTTTGCTTTATTACCTTGCCGTTTTGCACCAAATAAAAATCAACACTGTCGAGTTGGCTGAAATTTATTGAGAACACCCAGTGTTTATCGTTTGAAACATTGGCAACAGAAGTGAGTAGCCACATGCCATTATTACGAAACCCAAAGTTAGGGTTGTCATGGGGATGCATAAGGAAGTCATTGCGTCTTCGTGATACATCGCTGATAGTAAGCTGATAATCGGTTTCAAATAAAAAATACAGAGAGTCTGATAAATCTAGCGTACTTTCTTCATCGAAGAGCTGCTCGATATGCTGCGCGCTGGCATTCGAAGGCAGGTGACTGCCTACAACAAGAAATAAAAAAAAGAATACGCGAAAGATAGCCATGATTATCTGTACTTACGTTACCGTTTGATTAGGGGCTTTATTATTTTTTAGTTTTATTCGTAAGAGTGAAAATTGAACGGCAAATTTCACCCAATGCTATTTAACCACTCTCTTTGAAGAATAACAAAACAAACCCTCAACCCATACAATGAGTAAGACCCAAAAGTCGCGACAATTGGTTTCAAGGATTGCACACAAATGCGGTTTACCCCACAATAGCCTTTAACGCTCGGGAGCTTTCACTAAGTGGTGCGCTAAATTGTCCACAATCGACAGCCTAACTAGCACGAGCGCATTGGTATTAATAACAAAACGAAAAAACTATCATGAGTGACGAGATCATCATTAATCGCGATGGGGTAGAGCAACTTCCTCTTCGACGTTTCACCGAAGACGCTTATCTAAACTATTCCATGTACGTCATCATGGACCGTGCACTTCCACATATTTCGGATGGCTTAAAGCCTGTTCAGCGACGCATCATTTATGCGATGTCAGACCTAGGCTTAAGTGCAAACGCCAAATATAAAAAATCGGCGAGAACCGTAGGTGATGTGCTGGGTAAGTTTCACCCTCACGGCGATTCTGCCTGTTATGAGGCGATGGTGCTCATGGCTCAGCCTTTTTCTTATCGCTACCCTTTAGTAGATGGTCAAGGTAACTGGGGTGCGCCGGATGATCCGAAATCGTTTGCTGCCATGCGTTATACGGAAGCTAAGCTCTCGCGCTTCTCTGAAGTGCTGCTGAATGAACTTGGACAAGGTACGGTAGATTGGGTACCTAATTTTGACGGTACGCTAAACGAGCCTAGCGTGCTTCCAGCTCGCTTGCCACATATCCTATTAAATGGCGTGACAGGGATTGCCGTTGGCATGGCGACTGATATTCCTCCTCACAACGTGAGAGAGTTGGCCAACGCGTGTGCCATGTTGTTAGACAACAGCAAAGCCGAGCTTAGCGATGTGCTAGAACACGTTAATGGACCTGACTATCCTACCGAAGCTGAAATTATTACGCCAAAGTCTGATATTCAAAAGCTGTACGAGACTGGGCGTGGTTCTATAAAAATGCGCGCGGTGTACATGGAAGAAAACGGTGATGTTGTTATTACCGCTCTACCTCACCAAGCGTCTGGTGCCAAGATACTAGAGCAAATTGCCGCGCAAATGCAGGCGAAAAAGTTACCGATGGTAAGCGATCTCCGAGACGAATCGGATCATGAAAATCCAACCCGTTTGGTGATTACGCCTCGCTCAAATCGCATTGATGTAACTCAGCTGATGCAGCATTTATTTGCAACTACCGACCTAGAGAAAAACTACCGGGTCAACTTGAATATGATTGGCCTAGACGGTCGCCCTCAGGTGAAAGACTTACGTACGATTTTGTCTGAATGGTTGCAGTACCGAAAAGATACTGTTACGCGCCGCTTGCAATACCGTTTAGATAAAGTGTTAGCGCGTTTACATATTTTAGAAGGTTTATTAATTGCGTTTTTGAATATCGATGAAGTTATCGAAATTATTCGCACGTACGACAAACCAAAACCAGAATTAATGGCGCGATTCGGTTTAAGTGACACACAAGCGGAAGCAATTCTGGAATTGAAGCTTCGTCACTTAGCCAAGTTAGAAGAAATGAAAATTAAAGGCGAGCAAGATGAACTTGCAGAAGAGCGCGACAAGCTTCAGCAGCTTCTAGGCTCAGATCGCCGCCTTAAAACCCTCATTAAGAAAGAAATCCTTGCAGACGCTGAAAAGTACGGTGACGACAGACGCTCACCTATTGTTGAGCGTGGTGAAGCTAAAGCGCTGTCTGAAAAAGAGCTGGTACCTGCTGAGTCTGTAACTGTTGTGCTGTCAGAAAAAGGCTGGGCACGCTGTGCAAAAGGTCATGATATCGATGCGGAAGGTTTAAGCTACAAAGCTGGTGATGCCTATTTATCCAGCGCCGAAGGCAAGAGCAATCAGCCTGCCGTGTTTATGGACAGTTCAGGTCGTACTTTCTCTTGTGACGCTCACGGGTTGCCGTCTGCACGAAGTCAAGGGGAGCCGCTAACCGGGCGCTTCAGCATAGTGGGTGGCGAGTCATTCCAACACGTCATTATGGCGCAAGACGAAAGCAAATTCTTAGTAGGTTCTGATGCAGGTTACGGCTTCGTCGGCACATTTAAAGATATGGTGAGTAAGAACAAGGCGGGTAAAGCCTACTTATCATTGCCTACTGCGGCGAAAGTCATGAAACCAACACCGGTTACAAATCCAGACTCCGACTGGTGCCTAAGTATTTCTAATGAAGGTCGCATGCTCATGTTCCCACTACGCGACTTACCAAGTTTAGGTAAAGGGAAGGGGAACAAGCTTATCAATATTCCTTCTGCAAAATCGCAATCTCGAGAAGAGTACGTGAAGGTGCTTGCTGTTGTACCTGATGGTGCCGCAATTAAAGTGGGAGCCGGTAAGCGCAACATGACACTGACGGCTGACGACCTTACCCACTATCAGGGAGAAAGAGGCCGAAGAGGGAATAAATTACCGCGAGGACTACAGCGGGTTGATACGGTTGAAGTTGTCTTACCCAGCAAGGACGAAACATCTGAAGATTTGTCATAAAGTTTAAGTTGTTCTTATGCTTAGGTGAACTACACTCAAAAAGGGATTAGATGAGGAATTTACATGCTAGGCATAGTTTTTACATCGTTAATCGATATGCTCGAGGAGAAAGTTTCTCCTGAGTTTGCTGACGATGTCATCATGGAAGCTGGGTTAGAAAACGACGGCGCTTATACCGCAGTGGGCTATTACCCGTTTGAACAAATGCAACGCCTGTTAGGTGTGCTGGTGGAGAAAACGGGTAAGTCAGCTAACGAGCTACTCTACGATTTTGGCTATTACTTATTTGGTAAGTTAGGTGCAGTACATGGCGACGTGCTAGCCAATACAGAAGGCATGTTGGATATGCTGGAGCACTTGGACGGCGACATTCATGTTCAGGTTAAGAAGCTCTACCCAGACGCCGACCTACCCCGATTTACGGTGATATCCAGAACCGATAACACCATGCGCTTACAGTATTATTCTGAAAGAGAATTATATCCTTTAGCAGAAGGCTTGATGGACGCAGCCGCAGCTCATTACAACTGCACCCTGGAAAGGGAAACCCATCAACTAGATACGCCTCATACCTACGAATTTAGTATATCTCTCGTTTAACGGAGGCATGTTATGTCAGATGGAACAACGCATAGCACGCCTTCTGGTAGCGACCGTGCTGCGTTACTTGAAAGGCGTTTAAAGCGAGAGCGAAATGCGAGAGAGCAAGCCGAAGCTTTGCTAAGAGAAAAGACGCAAAGTTTGTATGCTACGCTTCAAAAAAGCCAAAGTGCACAGAAAGATTTGGAACTTGCACTATGGGCGTCGCAGGAGTCTTTTTGGAATTGGGAGGCAGAGAATGACATTATGGAATTTCGCTCATTCTCACTACATTCTGAAAGTGTATCTACCTGGTCAGGCACCTTAATTGAGCTTCTAGAGCGGGTACATGAGGACGATTTAGACGGTCTGCAGTTTCACTGGAGCATGGCGCTACACGGCAATCGTGACCGTATAGAGTTTTCTTTTCGCTTAAAGCTCGACAGCGATTTTCAGTGGGTAAGGCTGCGCGGGCGCGTGCTGAAGCGCGGAAAAGCGGGTGAAGCGCTTCATATTGTTGGCACCACAAAAGACATTACTCAGCAGCGCAAAGCCGAACAATCGTTTCACTTGATGGCCTCTGCTTTTGCGAGCTCACGTGAGCCCATGTTAGTACTCTCACCTGATCTTGTTATCACAGAATGTAACGATGCATATATTCAGCTGATTGCTGCGCCTTTCAAAGAGCAATGCATTGGTTTGGATTTCAACCAAATATTCATTGCTGAGAAAGTCGATAAAGTGCAGTTGGCGCTTGATAAACAAATTCGCTTCGAGTCGAAAGTGAAGACGCAAAACGGTGAAATTAAGGTTGTCGATATCTCGGTGGCTTTGTTTGAGACCTACCAGCAAACGTCATCTTATTTGATTGCCACAATGCGCGACATCAGCGATAGAAAACGAAACGAAGCCAAACTACGTCAACTGGCATTGCACGATGAGTTAACTGGCCTTTCCAATCGCAATTCGCTGCGTGAGTCCATCTCCGGGTTAGTACAAAAAGAGCAGCACTTTATTTTGGTCTTTATTGATCTGGACGGGTTCAAAGCAATTAACGATAACGCAGGGCATGAAAGAGGGGATATTGAGCTTCAGCGCGTAGGAGCGCTCCTTACTGCCATATTCGGCCCGATAGGGGAAGTCGGCAGGTGGGGTGGTGATGAGTTTATTGCCGTATTGCCTAATCAGAATGTTGAGGAAATTGCTGAACGCTCTGAGCGGCTTATCAGCCAGATAGAAGAAGACGCCATAACCGTAAAAACGTCGGAGCTTAGGCTGTCTGCCAGTATTGGCATTGCTGAATTTCCAGAACATAGTGATAACCTAGAAAGCTTGGTGCAGTGTGCCGACGCCGCAATGTACCGTGCGAAAGAGCTGGGTAAAGGGCAAGCGTTTATTTACGAGTCAGGTCTCTATGAGAGCATGACCCAGCAGGTCAGTATGGTGAATGACTTGCGCAGAACAGTAGAGAACCACCTTCTCGATTTCTATATTCAGGGTAAATATGATCTAAACGGTGAGTTAAAAGGCGGTGAAGTACTGTGTCGCTGGATTTCAGGCTTACACGGTGTTGTATCGCCGGCAGTGTTTATTCCCATAGCAGAAGAGCACAAGCTGGACAGCGCCATTGGTCTTCAAGCGCTGGAAGCGGCATGTGATTACATTTCAATAATGGAATCGCAGCAGGGTGACGCCATTCCTTTGTCTGTGAATATCAGTGCTAACCAGATGCTTGACCCAGAATTTCCAAATCAGGCAATGTCTATCTGTATGGATAATGATGTGTCTCCCGAATTTATTGAACTAGAGCTCACTGAGTCGGTCTTTATTCGCGATGAAAAATCAGCACTTAGAGCATTAAACACGTTGAGAGAGCATGGGTTTAGACTGTCTCTGGATGATTTTGGCAGTGGCTTTTCATCTCTTAGCTACTTGCGAAGTTTCCAGTTTGAAGTGGTTAAGGTGGATAAAAGCTTAATTCAGGGTATTCACCAAGATAGCAAAGCCAATGCGCTATTTAATGGTCTGATAGCCATGTTAAAGAGTTTGCAAATAGATGTGGTGGCTGAAGGCGTAGAGTTGGAGTCTTATTTGCCTTTCATGGAGCAGGCCGACATTCAGCTAATGCAGGGGTTTTACTTTGATAAACCAATGCCTTACGATCAGTTCTTGGCAAGGCATACTACTGAGCCTAATCGGTAATGTCTTCAGCTAAGCATAAACAAAAAAAGCCCTATCGGGCTTTTTTTAATGACTAAGCAAGCTCGTTACTTAGCATTGGTGCTTTCAAAGATTTTATCTGCCGATGCGGCAACAAAGCCTTTGTAAAGCTTACCATCAGGCATTTCATAACGCTGTGCAAATTCGTAGAAGCAGCTTGGAATTGCCACAGTTTCGTCGCTAAACGCTACGTCAGCACGGTCAGCCATCGTTGAAGATTGCGCTAAAAATACGTCTGGACCACCTTTAATTTCGCCGCCAGAGGTGTTTAGCACAAAGCCTGCTTCTTTAAGCAATGTGTTTACGTCGGTAAGCTCGTCAGTACGGGTTAAGTGATTAACACTTACTGTAAAGTGGTTAGCACGGAAGCCCCATGCCGCCATCCACGCCGCGTATTCTGATTCGCTAAGCAGTGTGTCGTATTCTGCTTTAGTAACGTCCCAATGCTTACCCGAGTACAAGAAGTTATCTGCATCCACTACAGACTCAGGCATTTGATCAACCATCTTCTTGATAATTGCTTGAGCAGTTTCAGAAAGCTCATTTACACGAAGCTCACTAATAAATACTTTTGGTTTAGTATCGTCAGGGTGCTCGAAATGCTTTGCAGTAAGCTTTTTCGCTTCAAAGTCATAGTCGCCTTTAGCTTCATAACCCAATGCTAAGAAGTGCGCAGCAAGCTTGTCTAAGCGGGTTTTATCAAGAGCAAAAGTTCGAAAAGCTACATGGTCGTTAACGATGTCGTTCGTGTTTTCTTCACCCGCCAAAAGTGCATGAATTTTATGCGCTGAGGGAGTGATGGTAACGTAATCGTCCCACATGTTGCTAAACAACGTATCGATGTTGCTATGCATGGTGGTAGGGTCCTTTCTGTCGTTGACTATTTTTAAACGAATAGTTCGTATAGGGTTGGTACTAAACTGGCCGACACAAAAATCGTGTCGGCCTTTTTGTAACGTGAAAAGCTTGAGTTACATCGACAAGCCTGGGCTTAATTTGCCCGGCATAATAACTTTATCAAGCTCAACTGAAGCAACTGGGTACGCACAGTAGTCGGCTGCATAAAACGCACTTGCTCTGTGGTTACCGCTGTCGCCCACGCCACCAAATGGCGCTGCGCTGCTTGCACCTGTAATAGGTCTATTCCAGTTTACGATGCCCGCGCGAATGCGTGCGAAGAAGTAGCGATAATCTTCTTCGTTGTCGCCTAGAAGACCTGCTGATAAGCCAAAGCTGGTGTTATTCGCTTCTGCGATAGCTGCGTCAAAATCGCTGTAACGAATCACTTTAAGTAGTGGACCAAAGTGTTCTTCGTCAGGCAGTGAAGCAAGCATGTCAGTCACATCAATGATGCCAGGAGTAGCAAAACCTTTGTTCTCGTCTTTTTGTTCAAGGCGAACCAGTACTTTACCACCAAGGTTTTCAAGCTCTTGCTGTGCTTTTACCATCAGTGCAGCGGCATTGCTTGAGATCATTGCGCCCATAAATGGTTGATCTTCAGCGTCATAATCACCCACCTTAATATTCTTGGTCACTTCGATTAAGCGAGCAAGGATTGCATCACCCTGTGCATCGGCTGGTAAGAATAGGCGACGTGCACACGTACAGCGCTGACCGGACGTAATGAAAGCAGACTGAACGATGTCATGTACAGCAGCATCAACATCAGCCACATCTTTAACAATGAGTGGGTTGTTACCACCCATTTCAAGAGCCAAAATTTTACCTGGGTGACCTGCGAACTGCTCGTGCAAGATTTTTCCTGTGCGTGAGCTACCCGTAAAGAAAAGACCATCGATATCGTTATGCGACGCCAAAGCCTTACCTGTTTCAACTTCACCTTGTACTAGGTTGAGTACACCCGCTGGCAGGCCAGCAGCATCCCATAGCTTCACCATTTCTTGTGCAACCATAGGCGTCAAATCGCTTGGTTTAAACACAACTGTGTTACCTGCAATAAGGGCTGGAACAATGTGTCCGTTTGGCAGGTGGCCAGGGAAGTTGTATGGGCCAAATACAGCAACAACGCCGTGAGGCTTGTGTCGAATGAAGGCTTTACCTACAGGCATTGGGTTTTCAACGTTACCCGTGCGTTCAAAATAGGCTTTTTCAGAAATACCAATTTTGCCCATCATGGCGCCAACTTCAGTGGCAGTTTCCCATTCTGGCTTACCCGTTTCTTTAGCCATAACTTTGGCAAGGTGCGCTTTAGCTTCTTCTAGTTTAGTGCCATAAACCTTAATAATCTCAAGACGCTCTTCAACGGTTTTCATGCTCCATGCTGGAAGTGCAGCACGAGCAGCGTTAATTGCGTCATCAATTTGAGAGGCTGTCGCAGACTTACCTTCCCAAATCACTTCGTTTTTTGCAGGGTCAATTGACGCTAAGTCATGACCTTGTCCGGCAACCCATTCACCGTTGATAAAATGTGTATGTAGCATAGTGGGTGTCCTTTTAATCTCTGAATGTAACGGGGGCGAAGCGTACGTGCTCTCCCTCTTTGACATTCAATGCAGCAGCGGCTTGGCGAGATAGTACGGCAACTTGCTTTTCTTCGCTTACCGTCATCTCGGTGGCAACTGCACGAAAATCAGATACTGATGTGTTAATGATGTAGTGCGTTTGCCCTTGGGCAGCAGCGCTATCGTCAATCACTACAGGCAGTTTTAAACTCGACTGAGCCGTGCGGATGTGGCTTAAGTTTGCTTCTACCGTCGGGCCTGCGTCGAAAATGTCTACATAGCCGCGGCAAGAAAAGCCTTCTTCTTCAAGAAGCTGAAGAGCAGGGCGTGTTTTGTCATGAACTTCGCCAATGACTTCTTGCGCTTCTTTGCTAAGCAGATTTACGTATATCGGGTACTTCGGCATAAGTTCAGCAATAAACACTTTATTACCAATGCCTGTTAAGTAGTCGGCAGTAGGAAAATCCATTGAAAAGAAATGGGTTTCCAACCACTCCCAAAATGGTGAGCGTCCTTCTTCGTCACTCACACCACGCATTTCAGCAATAACTGTCTCTGAGAAGCGTTCACGGTGCTCCATCATGAACAAGAATCGAACCTTTGAAAGGAAGCGGCCGTTTATGCCGCCGCGGGCTTGTTCGCGAAGAAACAGCGTACATATTTCAGTAACACCGGTGTAGTCATTACAAAACGTTAGAATGTCTACCGTGTTGTGAATGTTAAGCTCGCGCGAGGCGTGCACTACTTTGCTTAGGTGGTAATGATAGAACGCATCGTCTATACCAACAGCCGCTTCAATACCTGTTGTTCCCACTACCTGTCCGGTAGTGGTATCTTCCATTACAAACAAGTATGACTCATCGCCAGGTTCGGTTACGTTTGGTTTGTTAAACGCAGTTTCTGCACGATCAATTTTACGCTGCAGCAACTCGTCGTTGACAGGTAAAGACGTAAAGCCAATACCTGATTCAACGGCGATTTCTTTAAGCGCGTTATAGTCGGCCTTCGTGATAGGGCGAATGATATTCATGTTCGCTACTCGTGTTGTAATTATTCGGCGTTTACAACGGCAGCAACGGCGCGTTCAAAACGTGCAAGACCTTCTTTGATGTCTTCATCAGGAATAACCAGTGAAGGCGCAAAACGAATAACGTTCATGCCAGCAACAAGACACATAAGGTTCTCTTTCGTTGCAGCCATCATGAAGTCACGTGCACGGCCTTGGTATTTCTCATTCAACGCACAACCCAACAGCATGCCTTGACCACGTACTTCTTCAAATACGTTGTACTTTTCATTGATAGCACCTAGTAGTTCACGGAATAGGGCTTCTTTCTTAAGTACACCTTCAAGCACTTCTGGCTGGTTCACGATATCTAACGCTTTTTCCGCAACAGCACAGGCTAGTGGGTTACCACCGTAAGTACTACCGTGGGTACCTGGCTTAAGGTGTGCAGCGACGTCTGCTGTGGTAAGCATGGCACCAATTGGAAAGCCGCCACCAAGAGATTTTGCGGTTGTTAGGATATCAGGTGTTACGCCAAGACCCATGTAGGCATAAAGGTGACCAGTACGACCAACACCCGACTGAACTTCGTCAAAAATAAGTAATGCGTTGTGCTTGTCACAAAGCTCGCGAACGCCTTTTACGAAATCTGCATCAGGTGGAATAATACCGCCTTCACCCTGAAGCGGTTCCATCATTACCGCGCAGGTTTTGTCAGAAATTAGCGCTTCAAAGGCAGCTAAATCGTTGTAGTCACAGTGGTCAACAGCGCCTGGCTTAGGACCAAAACCGTCAGAGTAAGCAGCTTGACCGCCTACTGTTACGGTAAAGAAGGTACGGCCGTGGAAACCTTTGTTGAAAGCGATGATTTGGTTTTTGTCTTCACCGTGCTTGTCCAGCGCCCAGCGACGAGCTAGCTTCAATGCTGCTTCGTTCGCTTCTGCGCCTGAGTTTGCGAAGTAAACTTTATCTGAAAACGTTGCGTCATTTAGCTTTTTAGCTAAACGAAGGGCTGGCTCGTTAGTGAAAACGTTGCTTAAGTGCCAAAGCTTGCTGCCTTGTTCATTAAGAGCTTTCACAAGCTCTGGGTGACAGTGACCTAAAACGTTAACTGCAATACCGCCTGCAAAGTCGATGTACTCAGCTCCATCTTGATCCCATACGCGTGAACCTTCACCTCGAACAGGTACCATACCTGCCGGGTTATAGTTAGGAACCATTACATCATCAAATGTAGCGCGAGTTACGTTCATCTTTGTTACCTCTGCGTTGGGCGCCAATCACACAGTGTGATTTGGCTTATCGAATCTATGAGCACATTTTAGTACTACTTTGGTCGATAAGCGTTAATTGGGCGCGTAAAAACTAATCGGATTTGTTCAACAGTATGCCATTTTTTTTAACATTTGTCTTCTATGCAAAAGGCTGCAGCCCTTTATTTATAAGGACTGTGGCTTAATTTGCAGGAAAAGTGAATAACTATTAACTACTGGGCTATATCAATTGGTAATAATCAATTTTTGCGCTGAGAAAAGGGCTACATACGGGTTTTAATGCACTGTGAGGCAATAAGAAAGGGGGGATAGGACTGGAAGCCTTACCTGTTTAATGTAGCTAAAAACGGGCAAGGCATTGAGCAAGCGTCAATAATTTGGGGCATCATGCACATGAAATGAAAAAGGTGCATAACGAGTGCATGAATATCCACTAAAAAATTAATGATTCTCTTCGTTTTTCACCAAAGGAAGGGTGAAAATATCAATGGTTTTGAGTTTTTCGAGTGCACCTGCAGGGTAGCGTTGCTCCATGAAAAGCGGCTTTACTTCTTTCATTTCAACAAGCTTTAACTGATGTAACATCCGAATTTGTGTGTAGGTTCGGGCTTGATGAAGTACCTTACTGAGTGTTTTAGGCTGTGCGGGTACTTTATCGGCACACGCTCGCATAGGTTCTGCAATAGGCAAGCGCATTAAATGCATCCACTCCAGAATATCCGCGCTGACTGCATCTGCGAATTCTTGCTGTAGAGCAATAAGGTGGTTGGCTGAAGGAGCCACTTTGAGTAGCGCTTCATGTCGCTTTTGCTCTTTGTCTTTCTGGCATTCTTGCAACAGATGTAGCTGAATTTTATCGAACAGTTTGAAGTAAAGTCTTGTTACGACACAACGCCCCAAATTACTAAGCATCGCAAGGGTATAAGCCTGGTTTTTGTTTAAATCCGTAAGTGCTGCAAGGCGTTTCGCCGTTATGGCAACGCCAGTTGTATAAGGCGTAAGCTTTTGTTTAATTAGCGGGTAAGGGTCGGTAATCTGAGGCATAGCACGCTTTAAGATGAGCGACGGTATCAATGTGCGTAGGTTTTCAATACCCAAAAAGCTCAATGCTGTGCGCAGTGTCTCTACAACAATGATACGCCCACGGGAGTCTTTGCGTCTAAATTGTGGAGTATTCACCACAACGATCAGTTCATCATAAAGCCATGGCATGGTTGCGGCGATTGGCTCTAGTTTCGAAACCGAGCATGCTTTCACGGAAAGTGCATCAAGAAGCTCGCCGATATTTTCGGGCAAGTTAAGTACGTTTTGAACGAGCTCGTCGGTATAGCTTAGCTGCTCTGTTAATTCACCTAGAAGGATCTCGTGAAGATGGTGACTCACTGATTCAAGGTATGACGCTTCGGTTTTCTCTTGAAGGCGCTTGTTTTCAATCGCCACTTTTTCAACGTGCAGTAGCAGCCTGCGCGCATCACCTTGCTCCGATTGCTCGAAGCTTACTTCTCCCACCTTGCGCCTTCCTAGCATTTCCAGCACTCGCTCTGGCGATATGATCATATTTTCAAAACGATCATCTATCGTGGGCGGTGTGGTTGCCCCCATTGTCATATTAAAAGCACTCCTGCTCATAACTTTTTGGTGAACGGCAATATTATCGTACATCAGGGGCCTTTATTACTTTCGCTACGGTAATGATGAAAATGGTAGCTACTGCTTGAAAGCAAGCCTTATTTACCCTGCAACTGTTGATATTGCGTGTGCGATGCTTCGTATAATCTTTATTCAGCGCATTGGCTAAAACGAATTATGAAAAGTTAAACGAAAAATCAGTGAATTGCGAGTAATTCTGGCCTTCAAGCGTAACCTTTTACACTATAAAGGCGTATCGGCATCAAACTCGTATACTTAAATTGATTTAAACTGAAGAAATGCATCCAGTACGCTATGACCGTGTTCGGTAAGCAGTGACTCGGGGTGGTACTGCACGCCCCAAATAGGGTGATGATTATGGGAAATTGCCATGATTTCCTTTGTGCCCTTTGCGGTTTCACACCATGCATCAACACTCAGTGAGGCAGGTAGCGATGCGGGATCTAAAACCAATGAGTGGTAGCGCGTCACGTTAAACGGGTTAGGTAAGCCTTTGAACAGGCCACTGTTGCGGTGTGTTAGGGGTGAAACTTTTCCATGCTTAATCTCTTGTGCACCTACTACCTTGGCACCAAACACTTGACCTATAGCTTGATGACCCAGGCATACACCTAAAATAGGAATCTTGCCTGCAAAATGTTCAATCGCAGATAAGCTGATACCCGCTTCGTTAGGCGTGCATGGTCCCGGTGAAATAACTAACTGTGAAGGCGCTAAGCGAGATATGTCGTCTAAGGTCAGTGCGTTATTTCGCACCACTTCAACGTCGACGCTGAGCTCAGTGAAATACCGAGCGAGGTTATGAGTGAACGAATCGAAGTTATCAATTAACAGCAACACAGCAGTGCTAGTCCTTGGTATTTCTAAGTTGCGAAGGTTTTAGCCATGAAGGATTAAATGAACCCTTCATGGCGTGTAGCAAGATGTTGGAATTCGGCTGTTATGGCTTTGGAATAAAGCCGACTGCTTTGTATACTTTAGCCAAAGTTTCAGCCGCTCGCGCTGACGCTTTCTCAGCACCCTGACTCATTACGTCGTCAAGATATGCTCTGTCTGCGCGAATTTCAGCATAGCGGGCCTGAATGGGTTCAAGTAGAGCAACCACAGCGTCTGCAACATCACCTTTAAGGTGGCCATACATTTTGTCAGTATATTCAGGCTCAAGCTCTTTAATTGATTTACCCGTCGCAAGTGAAAGTAGGGTCAGTAAGTTAGACACGCCTGGTTTTTCAGTTGGGTTAAAGTAGATATTAGCTTGCTCGTCAGAGTCGGTCACGGCACGTTTGATTTTCTTGGCTAACTTCTTAGGATCTTCTAATAAGCCGATGAAGTTATTCGGGTTGTTGTCAGACTTAGACATCTTCTTTTCAGGCTCTTGAAGGCTCATGATGCGCGCGCCAAAGTCTGGGATATACGGGTCAGGTAGACGAAATACATCGCCGTATAGATTGTTAACACGTGTAGCAATGTCACGAGTCAATTCAAGGTGCTGCTTCTGATCTTCACCTACCGGTACTTTATCTGCTTGGTATAGCAAAATATCTGCTGCTTGGAGTACAGGGTAGCTGTATAAGCCTACATTAATGTTATTTTCGTTCTTCGCAGACTTATCTTTGAATTGAGTCATGCGATTAAGCTCACCCATTTGGGCGTAACAATTCAATACCCAAGATAGCTGTGCATGTTCAGGCACATGGGATTGCAAAAACAGAGTACTTTTTTGTGGATCAATACCGCAAGCAAGGTAAAGAGAAAGGCCGTCTAGACAAGCTTCAGCAAGCTGCTTAGGGTCTTGTCGTACAGTAATAGCATGCAAATCCACTATCATATATAAGCAGTCGTGGTCGTCTTGCATGGAAACCCACTGTTTAAGTGCACCCATGTAATTGCCAAGGGTAAGTTGTCCTGAAGGCTGACAGCCACTTAATACAACGGGTTTATTACTCATTTCTTTTTACCTGTAATACGTTAAATACTGTGAAAATAAAGCTTGAGAAAATAAAGCTTCAAAAATTATGCTTTAGACAGTGACGCTAGTTCATTGCGCATTTGCTCAATGACATCGCTGTAGTCGGGTTGAGAAAAAATAGCCGAACCAGCCACAAACATATCCGCGCCCGCTTCCGCTATTTCGCGAATGTTATCGACTTTTACGCCACCGTCAATTTCAATTCGAATATCGTAGCCGCTTTCTAATACACGCTGTTTCACCGCGCGTACTTTATCTAAGGTGCTAGGAATAAACTTTTGACCACCAAACCCTGGGTTAACCGACATAATAAGAATGTGGTGCAGTTTGTCCATGACGTGGTCAAGGTAATGTAGTGGCGTTGCTGGGTTAAATACGAGCCCCGGCTTGCAACCTGCATCGATAATAAGCTGTAGAGAGCGGTCTATGTGCTCAGACGCTTCTGGGTGAAAACTAATATAGCAGGCCCCTGCATTCGCGAATTTTTCAATTAAGTCATCGACGGGCTTCACCATTAGGTGCACATCAATGGGAGCGGTAATGCCGTAGTTTCTTAACGCCTCGCAAATCATTGGCCCAAACGTAAGATTGGGTACATAGTGGTTATCCATTACATCGAAATGCACCACATCAGCGCCAGCCTCTAATACCTTTTCTACGTCTTCGCCAAGTCGAGCGAAATCGGCCGATAGTATTGATGGAGCAATTAGGAATGGTTTCATTGCATGTCCTTTCATTCTAAAAACAACAAGGTGCGTTGCCACTTACGTTTCACCTTTGCGAAAGTTTACCCAAATCCGTGCTTCTTTACTATGCCAAGGGTTAATCAGCGTTAATTTCACGGAAATTTAAGATAAACGGACTTTGTCAGAACGTTGCCCAATTTTGGTGAGCGCGCGTTATGTTGGTGCGTTTTTATGCAGCGTTTTTTTGTTTTGGTGACAGAGGATGAATTTTTTAAGTGAAATAATGTTCTAAATTTCAATTGGTTAATTTATTTTTTGCGAGTTTTTTTGATGAACCATAAATGGGCATCAACTTTGCGTTATCCAGTCCAAAAAAGAAAACACAGACAGAAAAAACGAATTACAACAAGTTTGAATTTGACTGGAGAACACACATGAAAACATCTACAAAAAGAACAATACTTGCCGCTGCTATTTCTTCAGCGTGTCTATTAACAGCCATGCCTAGCTATGCAGAAGGTTCATTCACTGCTAACGCTAGTGCAACCAGTAACTACATCTGGCGTGGTCTAACACAAACAACTAACGAAGCCGCAGTACAGGGTGGTATCGATTACGCGCATGAAAGTGGTTTTTACGCGGGTACGTGGGCATCAAATGTAAGCTATGAATCAGACGACATTTACTCTTATGAGCACGACATGTACTTTGGTTTTTCTGGCGAGTCTGAGGGTATTGCGTACGACTTTGGTTACCTTTATTACAACTACGACGATGAAGCAAACTTTGATTTTGCGGAAGTTTACGGCACCGTAGGTATGGGTGGGTTAAGCCTTACTGTATACCTTTTAGCGCACACTGAAGCTGACGAAGGCGAAAATCAAGACTTCGGTTTTGCACAAGCATCGTACACCTCGCTTGATTACAGCATGGAGATCTTAAACGGTACGGAACTTGGTTTCCACGTTGGCTATCACGAAGGCGATTTCGCTGAAGCATTTAACGGTGTAGAGGGTTATGCAGACTACGGTGTTTCGATCGCTAAAGATGGTTTTAGCTTCGCTGTAACTGGCACTAACTTAGATGACGACGGTGCCGATGCATTGGATAACGACGCAGTGAAATTTACTGTAGCATACTCTATGGACTTCGAACTGTAATGACCTTGTAGAGGCCATTGGATGGCCTCTATCAAAACGTTGAGTACTAAAAGCCTAATGTGTTTTCGTTAGGCTTTTCATTTTTTACAAGCAACGCATTTTTAACTTGTTCGTAACCTGCTTTTGATTATAATGAGATTAATTTTTAAACGAGTGTAAGGAGTATTCAGGATGAAGGTTCTTCCATTTTTTGCGATTTGTGGAGCGGTAGCGCTTGTTAGCGTTGCGGTTACAAGTACGCCAAATTCACACTCGTCAGTATGCGAATTCCAACCCGTTACGGAGTTCAACCCCAAGTTGCCCGCAAGCCATATTCAAAACCAATGTGCCCGTCATCAAGAGGGTGTTGAGGAAGTAAGTTGGCTGTCATGGATAGCGGGGAAATCATCCTCTTTCCAATTCCACTTTTTAGACCTACTTGAGTTGATGCACAGCGACGAAGGTAATCGAGATTTCACCTCACCTGCTAACGACACTTAGGGGAAAATTATGCAGTCTGGTACTGGTTTTTGGTCAGTTCTAGGTAGTGTAGTTGCTAGTCTATTTGGTGTTCAGAGCCATAAAAACTACGAACGTGACTTTACTAAAGGCACTTTTATAAGCTTCGCCGTCATTGGCGTAATCTTGGTTGTGCTGTTTGTTGTTACGCTTTTTATGTTCGTTAAATGGTATACGGGCTATAGCGCATAGCAATTGCGTGAATACACATTAAAATCGTATGTGGGTAAGGCGGTCGATGCGCTACCTATAAGACGTTTTTTAGGCTCCACACACTAAACTGAAGGGCGGTGAAACGTCTTCTTTTTTCGAGTCTTTCGCTTTGGTGCGACGTTAGCTGGAGGGAAATAAGCCAAAATTTCATCCACTGGCTGTCGCTTTGCACCGTTTTGACTTATCGAACGCTTAACTGACAGCATACTGAAATCTGCCCCGTGATAAAGCGACCGAGTTAGCGGTAAGTCGTGATTTGAGATGAGGACGGGTATGCCTCGCTTTTTTGACGCGCGGGTGGCGAGCTCAGCCAGCTTCTCTTGAGATTCTTGTCCGAAGCTTCGCGCGGCATAGCTGGTAAACGCTGCAGTCTTGCTGATAGGAGCATACGGTGGGTCACAATAAATAACATTGCCACGCCTAGCTCTAGAAAAAACCTTTTCAAAAGGAAGACAAGTAAACGTCGCTTTTTGCGATTTTTCCGAAAACACAAACATCTCGTCTTCTGGAAAGTACGGCTTTTTATAGCGGCCAAAAGGTACGTTAAAACGCCCTTGAAGGCTGTAGCGGCATAAACCGTTGTACCCATGTCGGTTTAAATAAAGAAAAAGAATCGCTCGGTAGTATTCATCTTGCGTTGCGTTGAACTCTTCGCGCAAGTCATAGTACATCTTTTCTTCATTGCGACTTCCATCAAAAAACGCGCGTGCATCGTTAATCAGTGCATCGGGCTGCGCTTTAAGGAAATTGTATAAGTTGATGAGATCAGGATTGATGTCATTAAGCAGGTAGCGTTTGTATTGCGTATTCAGAAATACAGATCCGGCACCAACAAACGGTTCAATGAGTTTATTGGCTTGCGGTAATCTGGCCTGAATATGCTCAACCAAGCTGTATTTGCCACCGGCCCATTTTAAAAAAGCCCGGTTTTTTTTCTGCATCATGCTTAAACGTTACTACCTAGACGGAATGAAGACGGTGGTTTTTCCGTGCGCCGCCGTTCCAAGGGAAAGGGTCGTCTTTATACTTTTATGCTGATCAGTATCAGATATCACCACACTAAAGGTAGATTGTAACTTTCATCAGTAAAACGGACAACCAACAAGTGTCGCAAGAACGGAATTTTGCTCATTTACTGGAAATATTATGACCACACGGTTGTGAAATGACTTAATTTTGCGCTTTGCTCATCTCTGAGAGGATTTGGTTTCCTCGCTTTATAAAAGCATTTTGTTTACCTGGATATTCGGGTAAATTTGTTCGTGCTTGTTGCGCTTGAGATAACGACGTGTAGATTTGCTTGTTAACTACTACAAACCAGTCGCCACCATAGCGCGTCGTTTTATAAATTCGCGTTTGCTCAGTTAGATTGTTTTCTCGTAGGAACTCACTGAGAACAGACTCACTTTTCATCGCTAACAACTGTATAGCGTAGTCATTTTCCCCAATCCAGCCTTCTTGACTCGATTCAGTGGCCACTGTGGTTGGCGCTACATTATCGTTGACGCCGTCCGAGTTTGATTTGGCACCTTGAGCAGGTTGTTGATCACGTAGCGCACCGTTGCTAACCACCTCTGAACCATTGGAATCAGTGGTATTATCTCCAATCGGGGCATTCTCAAACTGGTTACTGTCTGCCTGTTCTGAAGATGGCGTAACTTCAGGTAAGGATGAAACCGCATTTTCCCAATTGGTAATCAACGGACCGTTATCTGACGATTCATCAATTAACGAGCCACCAACGTCTGCACTATCATCATTGGGCGCGGAAACAAGCTCTACGTTGCCTATTTGGTTGGTTGCTTGAGTTGCTGAGTTTGATGCTGTTGTTTCGCTTTCATCGGTTTCACCATTGCCTATAAGCTTGTTATAAGCAGATCCGGGCTCAACCTGCGTTCTTTCAGGTTCTGGCGAAGGTTGACTGATAGGCGCAAAAATCGATGCTAATTTATCACCGTATTGCCAGTAAATAAGGCCAGAAAACGTAGCAAGGAACACGCATATAACAGCGATATAAAACCACTTAGACTTTAACGGGTTGATAAAAGTTTGCGTATTTTCACGCTGTCTATTTTCTAAATGAGCCTGAAAAGCCTCGCGACGTGAAGCAATCATTTTGTCGAGCTCTGACTCGAAGCTAGGCTGTTCGCTAATGACTGACTGGCTGCTAATTATTAGTGGGGTTTCTGTATTTTTTGCAGGAAGCCACTGCTTGGCGCGCTCAGCCCATTCGTTATTCGCGAACAAAAGCACATTTAAATGCTGCTTGTTACCAGCGAACCGACTTTGCAACACCAAGTCCCATAGTTCTTGCAATAGTGCATCAGGAAGATTGTGGGCTTGGGTGATGGCTATAAGAATTGGACCTTCGTGACTATTTAGGTCGGAAAGTAGTTCGTTTAGAGGCCTAACGAAGCTACCCACCACTTGACCAAGAAGCTGCCGACAAAGTTGTCGACGGTAGTCAGAGGGCTCCATATTTTCTTGTGCAGTTAAATACGCAATCTCGGTATCATCGTGCTGCTGGAAGACAAAGGCTTCAAGGGTCTTTTGTTGTTGAGCAATAGACTCACCACTGACAAAAATCAGCTGAGAAGAGTAATTGACCAAATATTCCAAACGTTCATGCAGTTCACTTTGCATGGGAGTTTGCCCTTATTCACCGTTGCTTTAAAAACTGTCCTGCAACGCATTTCTTTATGATTCCAACTAACGTAGGGAAGTCAAGATAGACGCGTTGCCTGGTTGTCGCGAGGGCTAATGACTAAGAAAGGATGTCAGTAAGAATGGCGTCCGTGACGTCCTTGGTAACAACCGCTTTGCCTATGCCTTGAGGAAGTACAAATCGAATACTGCCAGCTTCCACTTTTTTATCGCGTTTCATATGCTTAACGTAGTCATTCTTTGTCATACTATTTGGGCCTGCAACCGGTAAAGCAAATGCTTCAAATAGCGACGATACGCGTCGTGTTTCTGACGCTTCAAACCACGTTAATGCTTCAGCAGCTTTACAAGCAATTATAGTACCAGCGGCTACCGCTTCGCCATGCAGCCAGTTACCGTAGCCTTGCTCGGCTTCAATAGCGTGACCGAACGTGTGGCCTAAGTTAAGAATGGCGCGTAAACCACCTTCACGTTCATCTTTTGCTACCACGTCTGCTTTGATTTCGCAGCAGCGAGAAATAGCTTGGGTAAGAATTTCAGTATCAAGCGACGTAAGCGCATCTACATTACTTTCAAGCCATTCAAAAAACGGTGCGTCGTAAATGATACCGTATTTGATGACCTCTGCCATGCCAGCAGCAAACTCTCTCGCGGGTAATGTAGCTAGGGTATCAGTATCAATGGCCACATAAACCGGTTGGTAAAAAGCGCCAATCATGTTTTTGCCGAGAGGATGATTTACCGCGGTTTTTCCACCTACTGATGAGTCGACTTGAGAAAGCAAAGTTGTAGGAACTTGAATGAAGGGCACACCGCGTTGGTAAGTTGCCGCAACAAAGCCAGTAAGATCACCAATTACACCACCGCCAAGTGCGATAAGTGTCGTATCTCTTGCAGCGTTTAGCTCAAGAAGGCGTGTCATAACCACTTCGAATTGGGCAAGATTTTTGTGTTGCTCGCCGTCCGGCAAAATAATGGTTTCAACCTGAACATTACCACACGCCGCTTTAGCGGTTTCTAAATACAGTGGGGCAACAGTTTCGTTGGTAACAATGACGGCAAGTGGGCCTTTTATATAGGCACTAAAAAGGCCAGGTTGCGAAAGCAACCCAGCCTCTATCTGTATAGGATAGCTACGTTCTCCAAGTTCCACAGTTAAGGTTGACATTGGCGTAGCACCTCCTATTACATATTTAATTTATAAACCAATTTTACTGATAATCTGATTCGCTACAGCACGCGCACTTTGGTCGTCTGTATCAACAATGTAATCAGCAACTTCTTCGTAAAGCGGGTTGCGCATTTCTGCAAGATCGCGAAGTACTTGTTCTGGATCTTCGTTTTGTAGCAAAGGACGACGTTTGTCACGTTGTGTACGGGCAACTTGCTTATCGATTGTCGTTTGTAGGTAAACAACGATGCCGCGGGCAGATAAACGATTACGCACAGCTTTAGTTACAATAGAACCGCCGCCAGTAGCAAGTACAATACCTTGCTTATCTGTCAAATCGTTAATGACGTTTTCTTCGCGTTTACGGAAACCGTCTTCGCCTTCAAGGTCGAAGATCCAGGCAATGTCTGCACCCGTGCGGCGCTCAATTTCCTGATCCGAATCAAAAAAGTCTAGGTGAAGTTCGTCTGCCAGATGTCTACCGATGGTACTTTTGCCAGCACCCATTGGGCCAACTAAAAAGATATTACGTTTTTCAGCCATATTTGCTTATATCACAACTTAATCATGTTAGGGGCAGTGCACTGTTGCCTTACCAGCCTACCCATTGACTCGTGCCTATTTAGTGTCCAATAAGCACCACTCCTTAAACCTCGCTTAAATTTCGAGGCGGGGATTATCTCAGTTTCATGCAAGGCGTTGCAAGTTTTGTTACTAACAAATAGCGTATACCTGTAAATTTAGTTACAAAAAAAGGCTGAAAACCAAAAAAGCGCACAAAAATGCGCTTTTTTGAAGGCTAAAAATGAGGATTATGGTCTTTCAGTGACTATCTTAGGTGTCACAAAGATAAGTAGTTCTCGTTTTTGCTGAAGTTGTGACGAGTTTCTGAAAAGGGCACCAACGACAGGCAAATCACCAAACAAAGGCACTTTCGACACGCCATCAGAACTGGTTTGTTGGAATATGCCACCTAATACGATGGTTTCGCCGTTTTCTACCAATACCTGCGTTTTAATTTCTTGGGTATCGATGGCTACGGCCTCACCAGTAGACGTAGAAACGGTTTCGCCACGGGTATCTTGCGTAACAACTAAATCCAAAATAATGCGATTATCAGGCGTAATATGTGGCGTAACTTTCAGTGACAAAACGGCTTTTTTGAACTCTACTGAAGTCGCACCGCTAGACGTTGCTTGTACGTAAGGTATTTCCGTACCTTGTTCAATGTAAGCTTCATGCTGGTTAGCAACCGTAATACGAGGACTCGCAATAATTTCGCCTTTGTTTTCAGATTCTAGTGCGGAAAGCTCAAGGTCTAATATGGTGCCATCAACCAAGCTCGCAATTTGAAAGCCAATGCTACCCGCGGCGCTGGTCACAGGCAGGTTCACATTAAGGCGATTATCAATGCTAGGCACTATGCCGCCGGCAATGGTGTCTGCGCCCTCAAGGCTTCCCGACACACCATTATCGTCTTGACGGTCGCTGAAACCCCAACGAACGCCAAGCTGCTCGTCTACATCGTCAAGCACAGTAACCATACGGCTCTCAATCAGCACTTGCTTCACTGGAATATCTAACGCATTGATGGTTTTTCTTGCTTCATCAATAGAGGCTAACGTGTCGCGAATAAGTAAAGTGTTGGTTCGTTCGTCTACTGTAACCCCCCCTCGCTCAGATAAGATCCCGCCCTCTGTCGACTTTAAGATCGTGGCCAGGGCAGCAGCTTTTGCATAGTTAACAGGAATATTAACCGTATGAAGCGGCGCTAAGTCTGAAACTTGCTTTTTAGATTGAAGGGCTTGGGTTTCACGAGCCGATAGTTCTTCAGCCGGTGCAATTAACAAAATGTTGCCCTCTAAGCGTTTATCCAGACCTTTAACGCGCAAAATCATGTCGAGTGCTTGATCCCACGGAACGCCCGACAAGCTTATCGTTACGTTTCCTGTTACGGTGTCGGTGGTCACTAAGTTAAACCCATTAACCTGCGCAATAATTTGTAAAACTTGTCTCACAGGAACATCTTGAAAATCGAGTGAAATGGGGTCGCCTGTGTATTTCTTTTCCGCTTCCAAGGCGTCTTGCTGCGCGCTGTCCATTGGCGTTATCGCCATACGAATTACGCCGTCTTTTACCGTATTTTTAACCGTAACTGGGCCCGAATAATTAACTTCAATTCGCGCGCCATCTTTATCTTCGAATGTCTCGATGGTAGAAACCAAGGTACCGAAATCAGTCACATTAAGTTCTACTAATTGGTCTTCGCCTAACTTGGTGTTTGGTAATGTAAGGGATACCTTTCCTTGTGACTCAATAAGCTGAAGTTTTGGCGCTTGGCCCTCAAAACTCACCAGTGTTACAGCGGTATTGTTAGCTGCTTGAGTAAAGTCGATGTTTGTGACCGTGGTGGTAACGGTTGATGCATTTCGTTTAGTATCAGGGTCGACTAACAAAGGCTCTTGGGCTTTTACTGGCGAAACAAATACGGTTAATGAAAATATTGCAGCCACAGCGAAAGCCAGCCAATACCATCTAGGCACTCTACGATTCAGAGATTTGTTAAATATGTATCGTTCGGCCATGCTTACTCTCCCGCCTTCGATGCTGTAGTCATTGTTGTTGTTTTCCTTTGCCAGCAGCCCGCACCATCAGGTAATAACTGTTCAATAGTAATTGAGTCGGTGCTAATTTGCGTAATTTTGCCATAAAACAAGCCGATACGACTCCCTACTTTAGCTTTATGTAATACGCCATCGTTACTTTTCAATAATGCCCACTGCACTCCCTTAACGGCAAAGTTGCCAGTCAGTGCGAGGGCGTCCACGCCATAGGCTTCCAATGCTTCTTTAGGTCGCTGGAAGTTTGGCTGCAAACAGTTTTCTACCCGTGCTTTTGCTACTGGAGCGGCGTTGTTCTTAGGGCGATCGAACGGGCTTCTTAAAGCGCTTGCCGAATAGCTAAAAGGTGGGTGAGTCTTGAATTCTGGATACGGTTCAATTTGTGGCTGAGCACGCTCTTTAACACTCTGTGTATAGGCATGCAGATCGTCGAGTTTAGGTGAACAGCCTGTTACTAACAATATGATCAAAAGAGATAAAAACGAACGAATCATTGTTCATCTCCTTCAATGTCTGTCGAGTTTTCCGAACGATAAGTTTTCGCCTGTAGCTTCAGCGACAGACCATTTGCTTCACGCTTTATGTCAAAATCGTGAAGCGTAACGATACGAGGTAAATCTGCGACTTTGGAAACGAATTCGCCAAAGTTGTGATAGCCACCGCTTACTTCCATTTCGATAGGTAGTTCGGTGTAAAACTCTTTTGGTACTTCTTGTTGCCAGTTAAGCAACTCAAACGTGAGGCCCGATGCGGTACCAACGTAAGTGATATCGTCAAGCAAACCCGGTGTTTCGTTGCTGGTTGGAAGACTTTTCAGCATAGACGAAAAGTCTTCCTTAATTTGCGCAAGTTGGGCTTGGTAGGCTTCTAAATTAGCCGCAATGCGGTATTTTGCTTCGAACTGTAGTTTTAATTCTTGTTCTTTTAATTCAGCCGCATCTTTAATCGGTAATTTGGGGCTTATTAGCATGTAGTAGCTCAATGCACCTACCAATATTGCGACAAACGCCGCCACAACAATGCGAACTTCGTTTGGCCAAATAGCGATTTGTTCAAAGTCGAGTTCGTTGAGTTCTTTTAGTTTTGAAACATCAAACTTCATGGTTATTGCGCCTCACTACTTTCTATTTCTAGCGGAGCAACATTGGGGTTTATCGAAAACGTAAGCGTAAAGTTGCTAATCGCTCTCGCTGCACTGCTGTCAGATTTAATGGTAGAAAGCTCTGCGGCAACGAACACTTTCGAGTTGTCCAGCGCGCGCATAAAGTCGGAAAGACGATTGTTCGAATCACTAGTCCCTTCAATCTCAATACGGTTATTGCTTCTGGTCATAGACTCAAAGGCCACACCGGGAGGAACGAGTTTAGCAAGTTCATCAAATACTATAGGAGCCACATTGCGACTTGCTTGCAGTTGCTCAATTAATGCCATGCGCTGCTCAATGGCATTTTTACTATCTTTAACCTTTTTTATCTCTGCAATTTGCGCATCTAAAACCGCGATTTCCCGTTCAAGGTATTGATTACGCGAGTTTTGATTACTGATTTGCTGGTCGATAGCTTGACCAATGAACCAAAAAATCAATCCTACAATGGCGGCAACGGCAAGTAGCCCTGCCAAGTATTGTTGTTTTTGATGTTGGCGCTGCTTCTCTCGCCAAGGTAGTAAATTTACATGTGCCATGGCGTAAAGCTCCGGCTCGCTAGACCCGCTGCAATCGCAAGCTGTGGTGCAATTTTGCTAAGTCTCGTGGCATCAAGTTTAGGGTTTATCGACATGTTGCTAAACGGATTGAAGCAATCAACCTCTAGGCCTAAGTCTTGTTTTAAAATGTCGACTAACGGTTCAATAGTAGCGGCACCGCCGCTAAACAGTATTTTGGTGGGGCGCTCTGCATGTAGCGTGCTCATATACATTTGTAATGCACGGTTGATATTTTGCTGTAGGTTAGCGGCAAATATAGGAAGCGTATCTTCCACCCAATTTCCAGACAGCGTGCCATCTAGCAGCTGACGCTCTGCGGTTTCACGCTCAACCATATGAATGGCGCTAATATCGTTAATTAGCTGATTTAAGCCAAAGGCGTGCTCTTTGGTGTAGATGACGTCGCCGTTTTTTATTACGCATATTTGAAGTAGCGAGGCGCCCACATTAATACAGCAAAGTGGCATGTCTTCGGTATGAGGCGCATGGAAAAAGTCCATGGCATTGCCGATGGCATAATTTTCCATATCAACAATTTTGGGCTCAAAGTTAGCTTCTCTTGCAAGCAGCAAGCGACTGTCTACCAAATCTTTATGCGCAGCGGTAAGTAATACATTTACTTTTCCAGTGTGCGTTGTGCTTGGCCCCATTTCTTCAAAATCCAAATATACTTCTTCAAGCGGATAGGGAATGAGACTGTCGGCTTCGATCTCAATTTGATTTTCTAAATCGTAATCGCTTTGCTCTGGGTCCATATAGACGATTTTACTGATCACTGACGTACCAGCCACAGCAACATTTGCCAGCTTTAATTTTGTTTTTAGCGACTTTCGAATTTTCTTGAGAGCAATGCTTACTGACTCATAATCTTTAATATCACGCTCAGAGAAAGCGATTTTGTTAATTGGCTCACAGGCATACCCTTGAAGGACGAACCCGTCTTTCGATTGCTCTAACCACACCGCTTTTATTTGACGCGTGCCTATATCTAAGCCCACAATGGGCGGCAGCTTTTTCTTAAACAGCGATTTCATGTGCAAGTGTCCAGTTTCAAAGGTAGTTGCTCTAAAGTACAATGTTACTCTAATAGTCTTATGCGTATGGTTCTAGAGATAACACATACGTATAAAATATACGTCATTTCAACAAAATGTCTTGGTATCCGTTACAGTGAAGTACATCAAACCACTTATTTTATTTAGTTTTCTATCAGGCCTTCTTGGTTTTGCAGCACTGGTAGGTATTTACTTTTATATCAAACCTGACCTACCAAGTGTTACTGTACTTAAGGATGTACGCCTGCAAACACCCATGCAGATATACACCAAAGACGGAAAACTTATTTCACAGTATGGAGTTAAACGGCGGATCCCCGTAAAACTTGAGGAAGTCCCGCAAGAATTAATTAACGCCATACTCGCTACCGAAGACAGTCGCTTCTACGAACACCACGGTATTGACCCCATTGGTATAATGCGTGCTGCAGTAAGTTTAGTCCTTACTGGCGAAAAGCGTCAGGGAGCAAGTACGTTAACCATGCAGCTAGCACGAGGGTTTTTCCTTAGTCGGGAAAAAACCTATATCAGAAAGATCAAAGAAATCTTTATAGCACTGCACATGGAGCAAGAGCTTTCTAAGCAGGAAATTCTTGAGCTGTACCTCAACAAAATCGAATTGGGCCATAGAGCTTTTGGTTTTGGGGCGGCCGCCCAAGTGTACTATGGCAAACCGCTTAACGAACTCTCTTTAGCTCAAATTGCTACTATTGCAGGTCTTCCAAAGGCGCCATCAGTGCTTAACCCTATCAGCGGGCCGCAACGTTCTGTCGAACGCAGACGCGTGGTCTTACTTCGTATGCTTGACGAAGAGTACATCACTAAAGCGCAGTTCGATGAAGCTGCCAATGCGCCAGTTTCAGCGAAGAAGCACGGTGCTGAAATTGAAGTGGATGCGCCTTATTTGGCCGACACCATTTATAACGAAATGGTAGAGATTTATGGAAAAGAAGAAGCAGAAACCGGCGGATACCAAGTTTTTGCGACTGCAACGTCAGATCTTCAATTAGCTGCTCAGCGTGCGGTGGTTCGAAATCTTCATGACTATGATGAGCGTCATGGCTATAAAGGCGCCCTTGGCTACTTATGGAATATTCCTAAGCCAGAAGGAAAGGATGACGCGATTCCACAACTTTCATTGAGCTATGACATAAGTGATAAGACAACACGAGAAGAGTGGGATAACGAATCAATCATGCGCGTGCTTGAAGAGATTCCTCACATTAAACCTCTTTTGCCATCGGTTGTTACGAAAGTAAATGAGCAGTCGATAGAAGTGTTGTCTGTAGATGGCAAAGCAATAACAGTCGAGTGGGATGGACTAGATTGGGCCCGACGCTACATTACAGACTTTAGGCAGGGTAGTGATCCCAAAACCGCTTCAGATGTGACTCAAGAAGGGGCGGTCATTTATATCAGACAGCAAGAAGGGCAGTGGCGCATTTCGCAAATCCCTGAGGTGAGCGGAGCGTTTATCGCACTTAATCCGAAAAACGGTGCGGTTGAAGCGGTTGTTGGTGGCTACAGCTTTTATCAAAGCCAGTTTAACCGAGCAACACAGGCCAAGCGCCAAGTGGGCTCGAACATCAAGCCTTTCGTTTATTCTGCTGCATTAGACAGTGGCTATACCCTTGCATCCATCATCAATGACGCTCCTATTAACCAATGGAATGCGGCGACGGGTGTAGCTTGGCGACCGCAAAACTCGCCAGCTGAGTACGACGGCCCAATTAGAATGCGTAAAGCCCTTGGGAAATCGAAAAACGTGGTATCGGTTCGACTATTGCGTGGTGTTGGTCTTAGAGAAACGGCCGATTACTTAACGCGCTTCGGTTTTAATAAAGACGATATCCCACTTGATGAAACCGTATCCCTTGGGTCGAGTTCACATACGCCGCTTGAAGTAGTAAGAGGTATGTCGGTCATTGCGAACGGTGGCTACTTAGTAAACCCTCATTTTATCAGCAAAGTGCTTGATGAAAACGGCGATGAGCTTTGGAAAGCAAACCCAGTTTGGGCGTGCAATCGTTGTGAAAATCAAAGCGATCCAGAAATACTACCTGAAGACGAAGAAGCCGATATTGAAGCCTTACTTGCCGCTGAACTAAATCAAGATATTTTACTTGGCGACGTCGATGATGACGAAGCTGCAGAAAAAGTGATTGCGCCTCAGGTTATTACTGCTCAAAACGCTTTCTTAGTGGCAGAAATGATGCGAACGGCTGTGAGAGCAAACGGAAATTGGAGCAAGAAAACCTATTGGTTAGGCACCGGCTGGCGTGCTCGTAATATTCTTCAGCGTACTGACATAGCTGGGAAAACGGGTACAACGAATGACTCGCGAGACACGTGGTTCAGTGGTTTCCACAAAGATTTGGTGGCCACCACATGGGTAGGCTTCGACAACATGGGGCGTCAGTTAGGGCGAGCTACGCGAAACCAAAACCTTATTAATAAGAATGCTGAGAAATTCAACTGGATAGGCAACGCAATGATCGGCATTGAAGATGGAGCTAAAGCTGCTGAGCCAGCGTGGATCAGATTTATGCAACATGCTCTAGAAAATAAACCACATACGCCAATGCCCGTACCAGAGAATATAGTGCGTGTTCGCATTGATCGTACCAGTGGAAAGTTGACCAGACGAACAGACCATACGACACTATTCGAATATTTCCTGCAGGGAACCGAGCCAACGACTTATGTTCGCGATGACGAAGTGTTGGATCCGGCCACGCAGGATACGACTACTGCGCCTGAGCCAGAAGAAATATTCTAATTACTAAGAGGCACGTTGGACGCGTGCCGCTTCAGGCTTAGGTGATGTATTTGCCTGAACACATTATCGGAAAACCAATGTCAGAAGATTCACAGCGATATCTTTATATTCCTCATGCCGGCCCTTCATTGCTGGAAACCCCCCTACTGAATAAAGGCAGTGCCTTCACTGCACGGGAACGTGCGGCGTTTAACCTGACGGGTCTAGTGCCACCAAGGTACGAAACCATCGAAGAGCAGGTTGAACGTGCTTACATGCAATACAGCAGTTTTGACGAAGCACTAAACAAGCATATTTATCTGCGCGCAATTCAAGACAATAACGAAACCTTGTTTTACCGCCTAATTCAAAAGCACATCGATGAGATGATGCCCATCATCTATACCCCTACTGTAGGTGATGCATGTGAGCAGTTTTCAGATATCTATCGCAGTTCGCGTGGCTTGTTTGTGTCGTATGAAGAACGTCACCAGCTTGATGACATTGTTCGCAATGCTACGAAGCGCAAAGTGAAAGTGATTGTTGTGACTGACGGTGAACGCATCTTAGGCTTGGGAGACCAAGGTATTGGCGGAATGGGCATTCCTATCGGTAAACTATCGCTTTACACTGCGTGTGGTGGAATTAGTCCAGCATATACATTGCCCGTAATGTTAGATGTAGGTACTAACAACGAAAAGCTGCTAAACGACCCAATGTATATGGGGGCGCGCCATCCGCGTATTGGACAGGAAGAATACGACGAATTTGTTGATATGTTCATTAATGCTGTGAAGCGACGCTGGCCCGATGTAATGATTCAGTTTGAAGATTTTGCGCAGCCAAATGCTATGCCGTTATTAAACCGCTATCGCAACGACGTGTGTTGTTTTAACGACGATATACAAGGCACTGCTGCCGTTACCCTTGGTACTATTTTGGCGGCATGTAAAACCAAGCAGCAAAAGCTACGCGACATGAAGGTGGTGTTCGTGGGTGCGGGTTCGGCAGGCTGTGGTATTGCTGAAATGCTCATTCAACAAATGGTATTTGAGGGCCTGACTGACGAGCAAGCACGTAAGCAAGTGTTCATGATTGACCGTTTTGGTTTGGTAACCGAAGGCATGGAAGGTCTACGCGACTTCCAACAAAAGCTTCAGCAGAAAAATGCTGACTTGGCTGATTGGACGTTCAGTGGAGATTATGCGTCACTACTTGATGTTATGCACTGCGCGCAGCCAGACGTACTTATTGGTGTTTCAGGCCAGCCTGGCTTGTTCACTGAACAAGTTATCCGTGCCATGAAGCAAGGTTGTGAACTGCCAATCATCTTCCCGTTAAGTAACCCCTCACGACAAGTTGAAGCGCGTCCTGAGCAAGTGATTGAATGGACAGAAGGTGACGTGATTATTGCTACAGGTAGTCCGTTCAAGCCTGTAGAGTACGATGGCAAAATATTCCCTATCGCTCAATGCAACAACTCTTACATCTTCCCGGGTATTGGCCTTGGTGTTGTTGCATCTAAAGCGAAGCTAATTAGTGACGAAATGCTGATGGCTGCAAGTAACGCACTTGCTTCAGCGTCGCCATTAGTCAACACGGGTCAGGGTTCACTATTGCCACCCCTTGCTGCCATTGCAGAAATTAGCAGAGAGATTGCTTTTGAGGTGGGTAGAGTAGCGATGGAGCAGGGACTTGCTCTTGAAATGTCTGACGACGCATTGCGCGCCAGCATTGAGCGTAACTTCTGGAAAGCAGAGTACCGCCCTTACAAGCGGGTAAGCATCTAGTATCCGTTAACGTTATAAAAAAGCAGGCTTAGCCTGCTTTTTTTGTACTTGTGAGAAACGCTTTCACCATGACTTACAACCCAAAAGCTGAAGTAAGCCACCGTCTCACTGCTGGAACTTCATCCATTTCGCGGCCGAACTCCAACCAAATGTAATATGGTGTTGCCTATGCGCAACATTTCCTATGTGTTGCTCATATGTATTCTCGTTAATAAGCTCCTAACCTACTGTTATTAAATGATTAATTCTTGTTGGCACAATGATTGATACACCTCTTTATAGTTACAACAAGGAGCAAGGGGTGTTATTGATGACCACGTTAAAAAACAAGGTAAGTCCTTTCTACGCGCGAATTATTAAGCGCTCATTCTCTACGTCATTAGTTATGGCCGCTCTTGCAACACTCTCAGCTTGCGACGCATCTAATGTTGATGTTGCAGCACAAGATGAAAAGGCTGCTAAAACGGCTGTTAGTACAGTTTCAGAAAGCCCAGTAGATGAGCAAAGTGAAATGTTTGCATATCTGGATGAGTCCGACTTAATTGATGCCTACTACGAGGTTAAGTAATTTGCGGCTAATCCTTTTTACACGCTATCGATTCTGCCTCGGTTATCGCTGGCATAAATCTTTATAGCAACTATCGATAGTTCCAGTTTGCGGGCAACGGACTGCTCGCCTTTTATTCATAAAGCCGCGCTCTGGATAAAGCTAAAGCGCGGCTTTTTTATGTCAATAAACGTATATCGCCGTTTATTAGTCGACGCCGTTGAGCTATAAGTCTTTAAAAGCTGTTCTTAGTAGCTATGTATTGCACTAACCTTAACGATAAAGTCATTTAAAGGAATTGCTATGTCGACAGAAAGTAACTACACACCACCAGAAGTTTGGACTCAGGCTGAGGATGACGGCAACAAGTGGGCCAGCATTAATCGTCCTGTGTCAGGCGCTACCCATGAGAAGGCTCGTCCTAATGGTGAACATGGTTTGCAGCTATACTCGTTAGCTACGCCTAATGGTCAGAAAGTTACCATCATGCTTGAAGAGTTGTTGGCAGCTGGCGTGAGCGAAGCAGAATACGACGCTTGGCTGATTAACATTGGTGAGGGCGAACAGTTTTCTTCTGGGTTTGTTGACGTTAATCCGAATAGTAAAATTCCTGCTATGGTCGACACGACAACGTCACCAGAAACCAAGCTATTCGAGTCTGGGTCAATCTTAGTTTACTTGGCGGAAAAATTCGGTAAGTTCATTCCGCAAGACGCCCATGCAAAGGCGGAATGTTTCAACTGGCTGTTCTGGCAGGTGGGGTCAGCGCCTTACTTAGGCGGTGGTTTCGGGCACTTCTACAGCTATGCGCCATATCCAATGGAATATCCTATCAACCGCTTTACCATGGAAACTAAGCGTCAGTTAGATGTGCTAGACAAGCACTTAGCAAACAATGAGTTCATGGCAGGTAGCGAGTACAGTATCGCTGACATGGCTATATGGCCGTGGTACGGCAACTTGGTGCTAGGTAATTTATACGATGCAGCCACTTTCCTTCAAGTGCACGAGTACACCAATTTAGTCCGCTGGGCTAAGCAACTAGAGCAGCGAGAAGGCGTTAAACGTGGCCGTATTGTCAATAAGACCTGGGGTGACGGTGGTCAGTTAGAAAACCGCCACAGCGCAAAAGATATCGACGACGCACTCACCAAAGCCTAAATAATGGGGTCAGAGTACATTTAATTTGGGGTCAGAGTACATTACTTTGGTTAATCGCCTTTTTAGCATCAGAATGGCTAACGAAAGGCATCAACATAAAACGGGGTCAGAACCTACTCTGGCCCGATAGCTTAAAAAAGTACTCTGACCCCAATTTTCAGATGAGCTCTGCAACACTCTTTAGATAGGCTTTTTGAAGTGGTGTGAAATCCCACTCATTCAAAGCTTCATTAAATTCAAAATTGCCCACACGACCTCGCCAGCGTTCAGTGGGTACTGCCGGCCAATTTTTTATGTACACCAGCTTTCCATGAAGGCAGTGCAACACTTCAATTTGTGGTGATTTGGTATCGGCGTAAGTTACTTTCTCAGAGACAATAGCGCCTTCTTCACAATCTTGGTCGAAAAACACAAAGCCGCGATAGCTGCCGCTTTCTGTAATAGTAATGAGCGATGCATATTCTTTGCTTTTAGATACTTTTCTCAGCGCAGGCAAATAGCCATCGACTCGTTTTATTTGAAGCCCCTGTGATTTGTTGTGCCATTGCCATCCTGAGCTGCCCATAAAAGAAAGCTCGTTATTTTTATCGTTGAAATGGCTTAATGTTTCAAAGGTTTTCCAAGACGCAAAAGTGATAATGCACAGCATTAAAAAACCAGTAATGAAGATGAGTGGCTTTGCCATGTCTCAAGCCCTTAGCATTAGACAAACGTTTGTCTCTTTAGTTACGGACAAAGGTCAAAGCTAGACTTTCATTGCAAAAAAGTAATACGCAGAGAGACAAATGTGCTGTGGCCTTAGAGCGTTCTGGTGCTGGCTTAATAACAGGAGAGACGCCGCTTAACGCTTACCTGACACTAAATACAGCGACATAAAAAGCCTCGCGTATTCGTTGTCTCGATAACACCACATCAATGTATCCTAAGAATGAAACTAATCTTGGACAATGATTCAATAATTACGATTATAACTATCTATTTTGTTTGTTTTAATTGTTTTATTAAATCAGCGATCATCTGTTTAAACGAAAAGCGTGATTAACACCATTTCTTTAATCACACACTGACACCCAATTTTAGTAAGACTAAAAATCGGTGAGAAATAAACAGAAGGAATTCGCAATGAGTAAGTGTCCATTTTCAGGTGCAGCTATAAAACCTACTACGCTAACGTCTAGCAATGGTGCGCCCGTTGCCAATGATAATCAGAGCCGAACAGCGGGACCACGCGGGCCGGTTACGTTCGACAACCATTATTTGTTTGAGAAGCTTGCGCACTTCAACCGCGAGCGAATTCCAGAGCGTGTAGTTCACGCAAGGGGCAGTGCTGCATATGGCACCTTTACGCTAACTAAGAGCTTATCTGACTACACTATTGCAGACTTTCTGCAAAAAGAGGGGCAAAAAACCGACGTGTTTTTGCGCTTTTCTACCGTAGGTGGTGGTCAGGATTCAAGTGACTATGCCCGTGATCCTCGTGGTTTCTCAGTGAAGTTTTATACCGAACAGGGAAACTGGGACATGGTAGGAAATAATACTCCGGTATTCTTCTTACGAGATGGCATCAAGTTTCCTGACTTCATTCA
This sequence comes from Alteromonas macleodii ATCC 27126, assembly GCF_000172635.2. NCBI lineage: Bacteria > Pseudomonadati > Pseudomonadota > Gammaproteobacteria > Alteromonadales > Alteromonadaceae > Alteromonas > Alteromonas macleodii. Next base: position 411,574 of record NC_018632.1, read on the forward strand.
CAGTCAAAAGAAAAACCCGCGTACGAATTTGCCGGACCCGCAGGCCGTGTATGAGTTTTGGGCGAACAACCCTCAGTCATTACACCAATCGACAATCTTGATGTCTGATCGCGGTATTCCACTTTCATATCGTCATGTGAATGGCTATAGCTCTCATACGTTGAGTTTCTGGAATAACGCAGGCGAACGCTATTGGGTGAAATGGCACTTTAAAACTAACCAAGGTATTAAAACGCTAACTAGCGAAGAAGCGGCAAAGATGCCTGCTTATGGCGCTCAGCAAGACTTGGTCGAAAGCATTGATAACGGCGAATTTCCATCGTGGACCGTAAATGTGCAGATTATGAATGAAGAGGAAGCGCGTAATTACCACATTAATCCGTTTGACCTAACGAAGGTGTGGCCGCACAGCGACTTTCCATTAATTGAAGTAGGGCAGTTGGAGTTAAACCGTAATGTTGATAACTACTTTGCAGAAACTGAGCAAGCAGCGTTCGCGCCGAGCAATTTGGTACCGGGTATTGGTGCGTCGCCAGACAGGATGCTTCAAGCGCGACTAATTGGCTATCAAGATGCGCACAGATACCGCATTGGTGCAAACTACAACCAAATACCGGTAAACGCGCCTCGTTGCCCAGTGCACAATTATCAACGAGATGGAGCCTTTGCGGGAATTAACCTAGCACTTGCAGGAAGTGGAGCCAACTTCTATCCAAACAATCGCGCGCGAGTTGGTGAGCCGGCTGAAGCACCAGAGGTTCAAGAGCCGCCTATGCCGCTTGAGCAAGACGCATGGTTAGATATTTACGATAACCGTGACGAAGATAACTACTCACAGGCCGGTGACCTTTTCCGCATTATGAGTGAAGATCAAAAACAGCAGCTGGTTAACAACATTGCTGACGGCTTAAGCCAGGCAACGAAGGACGTTCAAGAAGCCATGTTTGTGCAATACGATTTAGCCGACAGCGATTATGGTACTCGCGTGAGAAAGGCGGTAGCCAGCAAATAGAGTAAATGGGGTCAGAGTACTTTATTAAAATGTACTCTGACCCCTTTTTTACTGGGTAGCGACTAGGGCGTAAACGTGCAAGCGAATGGCCTGAAGTGCGCGTTCTTTCCAATTGTTCCAAGTAATACGGTTGCTAATTTCGTGCTGATTCAACGTAATATAACCATGATTTAGTGCCCATACTTGCATAGCTACATCTTGCTTTTCTTCAACAGACAGATCTTTTTTAATTAACGCAGCGGTAAGCTTAGTTAGCGTGATAAAGGCTTTTTCACCTGCCTCGATAGCTTCATCTGATGGCGTATAGTCTTTCAACTTAGAAGCAAAAATTAGTCGATAATGGGCCGCATGAGTTTCTGAAAACGTTAAAATACGCTCGCAGCCATTAATCACTTTTTCTGCCGCAGTATTGCCATCGGCTGCCAACATTTCACGCTCAACTAATTCGAAACCTTCGATGTAGAGCGCATCTAAAATACCCTGCTTACCTTTGAAATGGCTATAGATGCCAATCGTTGACATACCCGCACCGTCAGCAATGGCACGCACGCTAAGTGCATTCGTTCCGCCTTTCAAAAACAGTGCTGAGGCAGCGTCTAAGATCTTTTGTCGCGTATCTTTTTTCATTTACACATCATTTACATGTTGCGCAATATAACACCGTTATGTAAAGTGGTTTTATAACGCCGTTATATCTCTTGGTTTAACACTTAACCTGCCTGCCCGCAGGTTGTTCATAAGGACACTATATATGAAAACTGAGCAATTAACCTGCGATTATTTAATTGTTGGTGCTGGCGCGGTAGGGATGGCTTTTGCTGACGTACTACTTCACGAAACTAACGCTAACATTTTGATTATAGATAAAAATGCGAAGCCCGGAGGGCATTGGAACTATGCTTATCCCTTTGTCACTCTTCACCAGCCTTCTGCTTTTTACGGCGTGTGTTCAAAAGAGTTAAATCGTGGCGTTATTGATAAAACAGGATTGAATGAAGGCCTAATGGGATTAGCTTCAGGCCAAGAAGTGAGTGCGTATTTCGATGCGGTAATGAACGAAACCTTTTTGCCTTCAAACCGAGTGCAGTATTACCCGCTTTGCGAATACAAGGGCAATAACCAGTTTGTTTCTATGTTAAATAGCAAGCACTATAACGTTACGGTTAACAAGAAAATTGTTGATGCCACTTATCTAAACACTAATATTCCGCTTACTCATACACCTAGCTTTACCCGCGACGACGACGTTGCATTTACGCCGGTTAATACCGTGGTTCAAATGATTGAAGGCTTTAACAACTATGTGGTTGTTGGTGGGGGTAAAACGGGTATTGATACCTGCCTATGGCTGCTTGAAAATCACGTCGCCCCGCATAATATCCACTGGGTAGTATCGCGAGATGCATGGTTACTGAACCGGAAAAATACCCAGCCCTTAGATGACTTCTTCTTTCATTCTATTGGGGCACAAGCAAACCAAATGGAAGCTATCGCTGCGTCAAGTTCCATCGAGGATATGTTCGACAAACTAGAAGAGCGGGGCGTTTTACTGCGTATTGATAAGAAAGTAAGACCCAGTATGTTTCACGGCGCAACGGTGAGCGAATTAGAGCTTAAAGCCTTACAAACTCTACCATCTGTCGTTAGACAAGGTCGGGTTAAACATATCAGCCGCGATAAGCTCAGATTTGAAGATACAACGTGGAGTATGCCAGATAACGCGTTGGTTATTGACTGCTCAGCTTCTGCACTTACTAATTTAGAAATGAAAGCGGTGTTTGATGGCGACACCATCACCCCTCAAACAGTGCGTGCCTATCAACCTGTTTTTAGTGCGGCGCTTATTGCTCACGTTGAGGCGGCCTACAGCGATGAACAACAAAAGCAGATGCTGACACAAGTGGTCCCGCTGCCTAATCGCGACATCGATTGGTTACCAATGACTGCAGCAATGTTACGAAACATGCAAATTTGGGGTGAAGACCCAGCGCTTAAAGCGTGGATTTACCATTGTCGACTAGATGGCTTTTCAAAAATAGTACACGGCGTGGCAAAAGACGATATGCAAAAAATGCAGGTGTTAGGGCGATTGAAGCAAGCAGCGGCACCGGCCATGCAAAAGCTGATGATTTACATACACAGCTTAAAAGCGAGCGGACAGCTTTAAAAGGTTATAAATATCGATGAAACAGTTTCAAATAGACAAAACGAACCCAAATCGCTTTCGGATAAAACAAACAGTTGATAGCCCTGATAACGCGCAGACAGAGGGTGCTGGAAAGGCAAAAAACGTAGTAATCAAAATTGAAAGGTTCGCGTTTACTGCCAATAACTTGACCTATTATATGGTGGGTGACAAGCTTGGTTATTGGCAGTTTTTTCCACCCATTAATACAAGTAGTAACGAAAACTGGGGTGTTATTCCGGTATGGGGCGTGGGTCAAGTAATTAGCTCTAACAACGATGCGGTAGAAGTAGGAAGTCGTTTCCTTGGTTATTTCCCGCCCGCTGAATATTTGGTTATGGCTAACACTACGGTGACAAACAACAATTTAATAGACTGTAGCCCTCATCGTTTGAAGTTGCCCCAAGGGTATAATGTCTACCGACCACTTCCTTCACTAACGGCCCACGCTAACGCTGAAATAAGCACTAAGCAGCACGAGCAAGAAAACTTTCAGATGTTGCTGTGGCCGCTTTACGCAACATCCTTTTGTTTATCAGAAGTGGTCGATGCTATACCTGGGGCACAAAGAGAGCAGTTATTAGTATTAAGTGCTTCAAGCAAAACCAGTTTAGGGCTTGCTTTTGCGTTTAAAGAAGCCGGTATTAACGCAATAGGTGTAACCTCTGAAAAGCGTGTTGCATCACTAGAAGCATTGGGTGTATACAGCGCCGTTATTGGTTATGAACAGCTGGACATGTTGCAACTGAAAAGCACTGTTGTGGTCGACATGTCAGGTAATGCTCAGGTCAAAGCATCCATCAAACATAAACTTGGTGAACACCTAACAAGATACATCAGCGTAGGGCTTACTCACTGGCAGGACATTAAGCCGTCAAGCGATGAGGAGTTCTTCTTTGCTCCTGCTCATATACAGCAGCGTATGTCTGAGATTGGGATTGCTGAGTACCAGAAGTTAAGTAGCGGGTTTGTATCAAAAGCCATTGTGTGGAGCGCCGGTTGGTTAAACGTTAAAGAGCGTGAAGGGTTGAGCGCGCTACAAGATGACTTTAGCGAACATCAGCAAGGCCTCATTCCTTCAAATGAAGGAAGAATATACACACTTGCTTAGCGCGTAACCAGAGCGCCCATATTGAGTTCGAGCGCTTTGATAAAAAGCGCTCGCTCGAGGGTAATATCACACATACTGATTAAAATAATTGGTGACCTTAGGCCATAAATGCTGACATTTACGGGAGAAAAACTTCATGTGACCTATTTCTTTTACGTTGTAGGCCTGTGGATCTAGCTCCTCAACTTCTGCTTCCATATTGGGGAAAACGCTAATCATATCGTGAACGTTATGAATATTAGCAATATCGTCGTCATTGGCGAGCAGCCATTTAGAAGGTATCTGAATGGTGTCGTAGTGATGCTCGTTAACATCACTGCCAAAGCCTGTTTTTACGTAGCCTTTACCGTTACACCATTTTTGCCACTGACGGGCCACTTTTTTAGGTAGTGGCTCTCCCATGCCGACCCACTGAGATTTAGTATGGCCGAACAGTAAATTACTCACGGGAATGTAGAAATTCATGAAGAAATGGGCTTTTAGCAAATAGCTTTTACGCATGTTTCTCAGACTGCCCGAAGAGCTACCAAAATTACAAAAGGCAGTAAGGTCGTGCACATTATGCATCAAACCCAGCAGCTGACCACCTGCACTATGACCAACAAGAAAGTAGGGGACGTTAGGGAAATGAATTTTCAATGTCTCTAGCACCGCTGGCATATCTTGCTCGCCCCATGTTACCAACGACGCATCGCTTTCTTTAACGCTGCTTTTTACCGAACCGCCAATACCTCTGTTATCGAAGGTGATAACACCAAAGCCTTGTTCACATAAATAGGCGGCAAAAGCGCTGTAGAATTGCCGTTTTATACCCGTTGCAGGGCCAATCATAACTGCAGCTTTAGCGGGGGAATGTGGAGTAAAAAGTGAAGCTGCTAGATGAGTACCATCTTCACAGGTTACTTGAATATCCTTTGTCATCGTCTTGCTCACAAGGCATACCTTAGTTTTCGTTACGCTTCTGGTCATACCAGTAAAGCGCCGATTGTTAAGATTTGCAATAGTACGACTATTTCAATTTCTGATAATTCCACATGTTGAACGCAAGTCGCGATTTTCATGTTTTTATGCGCGTGCTTTTGCCGTCTTAACCCAATGCTCAATAGGAGCCGGTTTTCCAAATAAATATCCTTGGAAAATATTGAAACCCATGTCTTTAAGTACACGCAGCTGCGCCTGTGTTTCTACCCCTTCGGCAATGGTCTGCATGTCTAGACTCTTAGCGAGGTCTAGAGTCATCTTAACAATCTTGCGATGTCGTTCAGACGTTTCTACTCTTTCTACAAACTCTCTATCTACCTTTATAACGCTAGCAGACATATCAATAAGCTGGGAAAGTGATGCGTGACCAGTGCCGAAGTCGTCAATAATAATGGTTGCTCCCACATTGGCTAACGACGTTAAGCGTCGCTTAGTCTCGTAATGGCTGGCTAATACAGACGTCTCTGTTAGCTCTAATTTAAGGCGTTCTCCGAGCTCAGGGCTCTCTGAGAAGCGACGTAATAGCTTTTCATAAAAGAGGTCGCTAAGTAATTCTGGCCCCGATAAGTTGATCGCTAGGGGGACCTTGGGTAGGTTGCTAGGCCACTTGTCTAAAAGTGCCAAGGTGCCATCGATAATTTTTTGTGTGAACAGTACTTCCCATTTGTTTTCTTCCACCAAAGGCAGAAACTGAAATGGTTGAAGAACGGTACCAGACTTTGGCTCTTTCAATCTTGCCAGCACTTCGTAGCCCACCGTAACGCCATGGAGCGACACCTGAGGCTGCAAATACAAAGCAAGACACCCATTATCAAGAAGGGCCTTTACCTTATCTTTTTGTTGCGTATTTTCTCGAATAGTTTTCACCGTATTGATACTAAAGGAGATGTACGGCGCGAATTCATCGCTTTGGCTTAACGCTATTGCGCAGCACTCGGCGGCCGCATCTAAACTAATTTCACGACTGGCATGATAATGCCCCGCTCGCCATTTCAGCATATGTTCTACAGTGCCTCGCGCTGAGTTGATAACCATGCTGGTGGGCAATCGACGCTCAAGATAATGTTCTATACTTTGTGTTGAAAGATGTTTGCCGTTTACGGTAAATAAGAATTTAGCGCCAGGGAATTGATATACCGAGACATCATTTGTAAATTCGCTTTGTAAAAGTGACGCTACGCTTAAAAGCAGCTGATCACCTTGACTGTAACCGTATTGCAGGTTTACTTCTCTGAGGTTAGCCAGTTTCAGCAGGACAATATGTCGATTTAAAATACTCTCGCTCGACTCCGCTATTTTCCAAAAGTGATGGTTTTTCAGTCCCGTTAGTTCATTAAAATAGTGCTTCTCATACTGCTGCTTCTTGAATGCATCAAACTCCATCAAGCTTTTCTTATTGGCGGATATATCATGGCAGTGGATAAGTTGTTTTTTGTGATGCTCAAGGCTAGCAGGTTGAAGCTTAAATTCTCGTTCGGGTGTGTTAAAAATGGAAGCGTGTTGGTTTACACCCTTTGTAATGGGGTGAGATAAAGAGAAGAGATCTTGAATATATTCACTCTCTGGCCGGTACTTTTTGACTAGCGCTCTTGCAGCCTTGTTAGCCTGAATTATGCGCCCTTGTTCGTCACAAAAGAAAGACGGTGTACCACCATTGTTAAAAATTTCCTGATAACGGCTAACAAGTTTATTAAGCTTTTTGCTTTGTAATAAATTGTGCTCAGACTGTTTTTCTAATGACGACATGACCCGCAGTACAGCCATTGGAATGCAGAAATTGAAAAACAGGAAAATTAACGATGCTAAATACGTGTGGGTATCCGGCAATGTAATATCAATGCCGAACAAAGGAGATACTTGCGTATTGTTCAGCAGTAAATAATACGGAATGAGATTGAATAGCATGGTCGCAATGGATGCTTTCACCCCATACAAAACTCGAACAATAATAGGCAGCGTAAACAGCAAAAGTAAGCCATAACGCGCCGATTCTAAGTCTATTGTGAAGAAGAGTATGCACAGGGAAGCTCCAACTACCGCTAAAACTAAGCACGCAGAAGCGATCTTTATATGCTTCAAGCCTATCGAAAGTGTGGCGAAGAGAAAAGCAGTGAAGCCCAGCGTTAAGTACATAACATAATAAAGTTCCTGTACATACGCAGTATATGAAGAGTGCGCCACGATGGCCGAGGTAAGGACAACGCCAATGAGCAGAATAGTGCGCAGCACACTGAGGCGCCACACGTCAGCATCGGTGGTTCTTAGGTTATCTTCATCAACTAAAAGATAGTGTTTTAAAATTCTTATTGTTCGAGAAATCACTAGTAAACCGCTGACGTTTAAATAAGTTCAATACTAGAGTGTTGCAAATAATTCACCGGAGTGAATGGTTTAATATAACCCTTTGCTAATGTGAGTGGTAGCAATAAACATAGTCATAACACTAATATATTCAATATGATATAAAAAGGAGAGGGAAGTTTCCTTACTAATTAACAATAAGGAAACGTCTTAATTGATTGAGCTTAGTGCGCAGGGCCTTATACCGATAAAGTGAATACTTTAGAATTACGCTGGAAGTTATATAGCTCTTTCTTCACGGCAGGTAGCGCACTTATGTCAGCAGGTTCAAACCCTTGCTCTAAAAACCAGTGTGCGGTAACTGTGGTCAGTACAAAAATGCTGTTAATACCGGCTTCTTTAGCACGGGTGCGCACTTCATCTAAAATCCGTTCGCCACGGTTTTTGCCGCGATAGTCTTGGTGGGTCGCCACACAGGCTAGTTCGGCACAGCCGTCTTCAGGGTATAAATACAAGGCTGCACAGGCGATGATCATGCCGTCGCGCACGATGACAATAAACTGGTTAATTTCGTTCTCTAGACGCTCACGAGAACGCTTTACCAATACGCCGCTTTCTTCTAGCGGTTTTATCAGCTTTAAGATACCGCCCACATCTTCAATAGTGGCTGCACGCAGTTGTTCATAATGGTGCTCCATAACTAGTGAACCCGTTCCGTCGCGGGTGAACAATTCTTGAAGCAAGGCGCCGTCTTTTTCAAAACTGATGCAGTGGGCACGAGGCACACCTGCAGCAACGCTGGTGGTAAGGGCACTTAACACCGTATCTTCGGTGGTAATGTCGCCTGCCATGATAAGCTGTTCTAATTGAGGGCGTTCAATGGTGCGAAGTAAACGACCTTCGCGGTTGTATACACCATCAAAATTCGAAAATACGATCAGCTTGTCAGCTTTAAGGGCTATAGCCGCCTGCGTAGCTACATCTTCGTGAGACAAGTTAAACACTTCTCCCGTTGATGAATAGCCCATAGGCGATAGCAGCACAATTGAGCCATCGTTTAAGTGGTCGTTAATGCCGGTCGTATCAATACGACGCACTAAACCAGTGTTTCAAAATCAACGCCGCCTCGCACGCCCATTGGTTTGGCAACGACCAAGTTGCCCGAGCACACGCGTATTTGCGAGCCGTGCATAGGTGAGTTTGGTAGCCCCATAGTCAATAAGGCTTCTACCTGAGAGCGTACCGAGCCGGCGGCATCTTTAACGCACTCAAGGGTTTGTTTGTCGGTAATGCGTACACCGCTTTCAAAGCGACCTTCGATGTTGCGAAGGGCAACGCGCTGATCAATCTGTGGGCGGGCACCGTGCACTACGACCACGCGCACGCCTAAGCTGTTAAGTAGGGCAATGTCGTGAATAATATTAGGGAAATTAGGATGTTCGATGGCTTCGCCACCGAACATCAAAACGAAGGTCTTTCCCTGGTGAGCATTAATATAGGGCAGTGAACTGCGAAACAGTTTTATGCCGTCATGATGCGCTAATACCATCTAAGCAGTTCCTTGTCGCTACCCTTGCTTATCCAAGTCTTCCAGCTCTTGATACAGTGCTTTCGTCACGGTTTCTTTGCTGGTGCCGCCCAAGATATTGCGTTGATTCACGCCGTACTCTAGCTGTAGTACCGGGTATACGTCGTCTTCAATTTTATCGCAAATAGCCTGCATGTCGCTAAGTGGTAAATCTTCAATGGCACAGCCTTTGTCAATGGCCTGAAGCACAACGCGTCCTGCAATATCGTGGCCTGTTCTAAACGGTACACCTTTACCTACCAGATAATCGGCAAGTTCAGTGGCGTTAGAGAACCCTTGGGTTGCCGCAACACGACAGCGCTCTTCGTTTAACTGCAGTGAATCAAGCACTTCGCTGGCAATACATAAACAAATATGCCACTGATTAACCGTATCGATAGCCCCTTCTTTGTCTTCTTGCATGTCTTTGTTGTAGGCAAGAGGAAGGCCTTTCATGGTAACTAGCAGGGCCTGCAATGAGCCAAACACACGGCCACATTTGCCGCGCATTAATTCAAGCGCATCAGGGTTTTTCTTCTGCGGCATAAGCGATGAACCAGAGGTTACACTATCGCCAAGCTGTAAGAATCCTGCTTCGCCAGAGTTATAGAAAATCATGTCTTCGGCAAGACGTGACAAGTGCATCATGCTAGTGCTGGCTACAAATAAAAGCTCTAGCACAAAGTCTCTGTCCGACACAGCGTCTAGGCTGTTAAGGCATGGAGAATCAAAACCCAGTTCTTCAGCAATGGCGTGACGGTCTACAGGGAAAGTAGTACCTGCCAATGCGCCTGAACCTAAAGGGCACTGATTCATGCGTACTTTCAAGTCGTCTAAACGGCTTAAGTCACGCTTTAGCATTTCAACGTAAGCCAAGCACCAGTGTGCAAAGTGAATAGGCTGTGCACGCTGTAAGTGGGTGTAACCTGGGATTATCGCTTCTTGATGACGGCTAGCGGCATTAAGAAGCGACTTTATTACACCTAAAACATCAGCGCGAAGTGAGGCAATATGTTCACGTACCCACAAGCGAAAGTCGGTGGCAACCTGATCGTTTCGGCTACGCCCGGTATGAAGCTTACGACCAATGTCACCAAGCTTCTCTATAAGCGCTGCTTCAACAAAGCTGTGAATGTCTTCTTCGCTAGATGCGTTAAAGTCTAGTTCACCTGCATCAGCTTTCGCTTTTAACTCGCTCAATGCAGACTCAAGCTGGGCTTGTTCATCAACGGTCAATACGCCTGCTTTTTGCAGCGCACGCGACCAACTGATAGAGCCTTGAATATCTTGGCTTGCCATAACTTGGTCAAACGGCAGCGAGTCGTTAACCTGTTTAAACATACTACTTGCACCGGATTCAAACCGGCCACCCCACAACGCCATGTGATGCTCCTTAAATGCTGTTCTGACTTAAGCTTTACTATTGTAGGTAACGCTTATTGTTCACCTTGTTTTTTCAATGCTTCGATACGACTTGAAAGGCTGAACAGGCGGATAAAGCCTTCAGCGTGCTTCTGGTCGTAAACATCGTCTGCACCAAAGGTAGCAAAGTCTTCAGAGTAAAGGCTGTTCGGCGATTGACGCTGGGTAACCGTAGCTTGACCTTTGTATAGCTTAACCACGATATCGCCTGTTACTTTCTTCGCAAAAGACGCAGCACCAGCAAGCAGTGCATCGTTAAGGGCAGTGAACCAACGGCCGTCGTACATCACGTGTGAGAACTCAAGACCAATCTGCTCACGGTATTTAAGCGCAGCTTTATCTAGCACCATAGTTTCTAGGGCTTTATACGCTTTAAGCAGTACGGTGCCTCCTGGTGTTTCATAACAGCCGCGTGACTTCATACCTACAAGGCGGTTCTCAACAATGTCGATACGTCCAACACCATGCGCCGCAGCAACAGTATTAAGTTTAACTAGCGCTTGATACGGCGATAGTGCCTCACCATCAACATGAGTCAGTTTTCCTTCGTCAAAAGACAGGGTTACGCGCTCTGGAGTATCAGGTGCATCTTCAGGATCAACCGTCATGGTCCACACTTGCTTGGTAGGCTCTTGCCATGGATCTTCAAGCTCGCCACCTTCGTGTGAAATGTGCCATGCGTTTGCATCGCGGCTGTAAATTTTGGTTGCTGACGCCGTGGTTGGAATATTGCGCTCAGCTAGATAAGCCAATAAGTCTTCACGGCTTACCATGTCCCACTCACGCCATGGCGCGATTACCGTAAGATCTGGGGCTAGAGCAGCAAAGGTACTTTCAAAGCGGACCTGGTCGTTACCTTTACCCGTACAGCCGTGGCATAGTGCGTCGGCACCTACTTTGCGCGCAATCTCAACTTGCGCTTTGGCGATAACCGGACGTGCCATTGACGTACCCAGTAGATATTCACCTTCGTAAACCGCACCGGTAGTGATAGTTGGGAAGATATATTCGCTTACGAACTCTTCTTTCAAATCAACAATGTGGCATTCGCTTGCGCCAGATGCGATAGCTTTTTCATGAAGACCTTCTAGTTCTTCATCACCTTGACCCACATCTGCTGCAAACGCGACAACTTCACAGCCATAGTTTTCTTTAAGCCATGGAATGATGGCTGATGTATCAAGCCCGCCTGAATAGGCCAGCACGATTTTTTTAACGTTTTGCATCTAAATAATCCTTCTAAGCGTCTTTGTAGGCGTCTTTTTAAGCGTTAAGTAATTGAGTAAGAATGGCGTTTTGGCCATGCATTCTATTTTCGGCTTGCTGCATTAATAGCGATTTATCGCTATCAATCAACGAGCCCGTAATTTCTAAATCGCGATGGGCAGGTTGGCAGTGCATAACGTAGCTAGCACCGGTTGCTTCCATCAACGCTTCGTTTACCTGATAAGGCATGAACTTTTCTTTGATCACTTCAAGTGGCGTCTCGTCACCCATTGAAAGCCATGTATCTGCATAGATAACGTCTGCGCCGTTAGCAGCACTAAGCTCTGTGCTTTCAACAATCGATACACCCGTTTTCTCGGCAATCGCTTTGGCTTGCGCCACAATTTCAGGTGCCGCTTCGTGCCCCTCTGGCGTGACTACAACTTGGTTGCAACCCAGAAGCGCCCCAACAATTAACAGAGAATGGGTTACATTGTTGCCGTCGCCTACATAGGCCATGGTAAGACCTTCGGTTTTGCCGAAGCGTTCAAACATTGTGAGGTAGTCGGCAAGGCCTTGGCATGGATGATATTTATCACACAATGCGTTGATAACCGGCACGTTAGCCGCCTTAGAAAAGGTTTCTAGCGTATCGTGAGAAAATACGCGAGCAACAATGGCGTCAGCCCAGCACGCAAGGTTAGCGGCGGTGTCTACTGCGTCTTCACGGCCTGCTAATTTGCCCGACTGCACATCTAAATACACCATGTGGCCGCCAAGCTTGTTGATACCAATATCGAAGCTAACGCGGGTTCGCAAAGACGGCTTTTCAAACAGGGCAACAATTGACTTCCCCGCTAGCACGTTGCTGTAACTTGCTGGGGCTTGTTTAATTTCTACAGCCAATTGCAGCAAGTTTTTCATTGCGTCGGGTGTCCAGTCTGCAAAGGTTAGTAGGTCCTGTTTCATTGTACTTCTCCGGCATTGCCTTTTGTAAAGTCGGTGTGGGGTAAATCAGCGTTTTTTGACGGTGTATTTGTCAGTGCTGAGGGCAGTATTTGCGTGCCCGTTTTTTTATTTAAAATGTCGTTGATGTCGGCGGCCCAACTCGCGATATACACTGCGCGGCCTAAATTCTCCGCTGAGGCGAGTGCCGCATCCACTTTTACTTTCATCCCGTCGGTAATAACGCCTTCATCTGCGTACTTCGATATGCTTGCAGCGCTAAGTTCGCTAATTGGCAATTTGTCACCATCAAGCACACCGTCAACATTGGAAAGGAGTAAAAGTTCAGCGTTAAGAAGCTCGGCAATAACCGTTGCGGCTTGGTCGGCGTTTACATTTAGTAATCTGCCTTGTGGGCTTGAACCAATAGAACTGATAACCGGTAGTGTTGACTGGGCTAATACGCTTTTTAGAAATGATGCATCTGCTGTTGACGGTACGCCCACTGCGCCGTATTGGTCAGCTAGTGGCTCACACACCACCATATTGCCGTCTAACAACGACAAACCAACAGGGGTTAAGCCTGAAGCCAAAGCCGCTGCGCATAGCTGCTTATTGGCAGAGCCTGCGAGTGCTCCACAGATATAAGGCATATGTTCATCGGGCGTAACCCGAAGGCCATCTATTTTTGTGCTTTGAAGACCAAGACTCGCCATTAGCGTCTCCACTAATGGTCCGCCTCCGTGAACCACTGCAACGGGGCGTGTGGCCTGCACGTCTTTTACGCTTAGAAATAAACGTGTCATTGCGGCGGTGTCGTCGAGTAATGCACCGCCAACTTTAATTACAATTGGTGAAACACTCATAGTACTAACCCTGTCTCTACTGGTTGTTTCGTCATTATGTTAAGGCACTGTATTGCCTGAGAGGCAGCACCTTTCATTACGTTGTCGATTGCAGCGGTAATCACTGCGTATCCAGATGCTTCATCTAACTTCCAATGCAGATCAACAAATGGGGTATGAGCAACGTCATCAATTTTTGGAAAACTCTTGCGCAAACGCACAATGGGTTTATCAGCATAGGCGTCAGTGTACGCTTGTTCAAGTTGTGCGCTGGTGGTACCAGCTTTAACCTTAACGGTTACGGTCGCCAAAATTCCTCTTTTAAAATTACCTAAGTGCGGCGTAAAGATAACAGGGGTGCCCAAGTAAGCTTCAATCTCTGGGGTGTGACGATGGCCTAGCACACCGTATGCCTGCAGGCTAACTTCAAAAAAGCTTGTGGTTAGGCTGGCTTTCCTACCTGCACCCGATACGCCGGAAACAGCGTTAATTACAGGGCGTACGCTTTCATCTAGTAAATTGTTGTGAGCAAGAGGTTTAAGTGCACTAAGGCTCGCAGTGGGATAGCAACCCGGCACAGCGATAACGTCGGCAGAGGCAATTTGCGCTTCGTGCCACTCGGCAAGGCCGTAAACAGCTTGAGCCAAGCTTTGCTCTTGCGTATGTGGAAAGCCGTAGAACTGTTCGAAGACATTGGTGTCTTTTAGCCTGAATGCACCCGACAAATCGAGCACTTTGGCTTTGCCCGAAGATAGGACAGGCATCCAGTCGTGGCTCGCCTCGTGAGGAGTGGCAAGAAAGATAAAATCGACACCGTCAGCCATTTCTTTTAATGCCGCATCCGAAATAGGCGTCAGTGTGGCATTAACGTGAGCCAAGTTGCCGTGAAGCTCTGCAATATTTTTACTCGCATCGCTACTATTCTCAGATACGTAAGTCCCCGCTAATGCAAGTTTAGGGTGCTGAATAACTAACTGAACAAGTTGTGCCCCTGTGTAACCACTGGCACCAATAATCGAAACGCTGTACATAATCAAAAATTCAATAAAAGGAGAAAAAAAACACTTTTTACCTTTGTAAACTGGTTGGGCGTAAATCCTTGCCTAACCGCTACCACATTACAAAGGTAAAAAGTGTGCTACCGCAAAAGCATAGAAAGGCGCACGCATCGTCGTACGCTATGCATCGTGTAGCCAGCCAGGGGAGAGGTAAACTCTTTATCGTTGCCAGTGGTTGAACCAACAACGCGAGTTGGTTGTGTCATCATCAATTCCTATCAAGTCGCAACTCAAAATTATGAGTTGGATGCTTTAACCGTCGACTAGTGTATCTAATCTGAATGTTTATGCAATAAAAATGTATAAATATTTTATTGGGTGGTTGCGGCGACTACGCCACAAAAAATATAACTAATAATATATTTATAGTTGTGACAGTAAGTTGACAAGTTACGCAATAGAACTGAATATTTATACTCACTGTACGATATGGTTGAGTGGAAATGTTTACCAGTAATGCACGTCGTTCATCATTAATGCTTGATATGACTAGTTACAGTGTCTAACCATGCAAAGCTGGTAAATTGTTACCGTATGTCGACAGTGGCCGTGAGTATTGGTTGTTAGGATTAACTCGGAAAATAAAATGGGCAAACTTACCTTGGCGCTTGTTGCGCACGATCATAAAAAGCCTGAGCTACTTGCTTGGGTTAAGCAGCACATTGATGTGCTCAAACAGTGTAATTTAGTGGGAACAGGCACAACAGGCGGTTTAATTGCCAATGAAACGGGGCTAGAAGTTACGCGCTACAAAAGTGGCCCGCTTGGTGGCGACCAGCAGATAGGAGCACTCATCGCTGAGAACAAGCTAGATGCACTTTTCTTTTTCTGGGATCCGCTAAACCCAGCGCCTCACGACCCTGATGTTAAAGCGCTGCTACGACTGTGTTCGGTATGGAATGTGCCAGTCGCCTGCACACCCGCCACAGCTGACCTAGTAATAACGTCGCCGCTTTTTCTGTCACCCGACTACAAGCCAGTTAAACCGAATTTTTAAGATTGGTTAAATCAACGGCCTTGTAGTTTGGTGGGCAGAAGCTGGTCTTTAGGTTAATTGAAACCTCGTTGAACGAACTGGTAGGCAGCATCTGCTGCCTTGTTGGTTATTCCGGCGGTTATATCATCAGTCTGAATAGATGCGGTGGCATCACTCGCATGCGTTTGTGGCGCACCTGAAATGTTAGCACTTACCTTACTGTCGATGCTTGGATTGCTAAAAACTGACGCGAGTAAAGACTGCCCCATCGACCACATATTGTTTGAAATACTTTGACCTGTCACATTCTCTACGGTCAAATCGATAGCGTTATACATTAATCCGCCTATTCCGCCATATAAAAAACTTCCCGCCAAGCTTGCTGCCGCGGCCGTGTGATTTGACGTGGTTGCTTCATAAATATCCGAAACTATGGGTAGGTGATTTGCAATGTTTAACGCATCAAATCCGTCTTTAAGATCAAGCCCATCGTCTCCGAAAGCGCCGGAATACAAATTATCGAAGAGTGTTGGAGTCGTATCACTTTGATTATTGGCGGCCGTGTTGCTATCACCATTTCCCAGAACGCTAGTAGTAGCATTTACGGACGTATCATTGTTGGTAACTAGCGATTGAAATACATTGTTTTGCAATGCATTTAACAGCGTGCCTTGCATGGTGGCAATTGCATCATCCGATAAAACCCCATTGACGCTACTCGTACCAGAAAGCAAAGATAATGCGCCTTGAACATCGCTGGCTGTGCCGGTAAGTATATTAGATTGTGTTGAGAGATTAGCTTCGCCTGATATTTTGCTGTCGATTGCATCAGCTTCATTCGGTTGATTCTCTATTGCGAGTAACGATGCGAACAAAGACGGCAAAGACTGGCCGCTGGTTGCCGCTTCATTGGCTACTTCTGTTGAATTTGACGATTTATTTTCAATGTCAGCAGTATGTAAACCAAATTTTGAAAGTAGTGCGCTGACGCCATTTTCAGCAGTGTTAGTTGTTGTGTTTTCTAAGGCCATAACATCCCCTTACCCGCAGGCATATATTTGATTTGTAAAGGTTTTGCAAATAAGTCAAGTGAGCGAGATTTCTTTTAATTTGTTCGTTTACACTTGCTCCTGTTAGGTCATGGATGGCACTTAATTTACACACTGCATAAAAACTAATACTGAGCAATGTCATGAAAGTTCGATGCCATATACACACACTAATCGCAATCTTTACACTTGGTGGTTGTGCCCAAACACTCACTGACGAAGAACAGGTTGTTCAAAGTAGCCCTACCAACCCAAATGTGTCGCAACGAGCTGTAAAGCCTGTTGAGGAAGAGCCGTCGCCTGGCGATCCCCGTTACTCACCCCCTAGGATGGAGCCAACGTCGACCTTGCATGTACCCACGGGGTCGCTATTTAATCCTGAGCACTCTGTAGGGCTTTATGAACGCCACGCAAGCTTCAAAGTGGGTGATATGATTCTAGTTAAGCTTGAAGAACAGACGCAGTCGGAGAAGTCGCTCGATTTTAATACAGATAAAAACACATCCTTTGATTTGTCTCCCGTCACACTAAAAGTGGGGGGAATTCGAATTGACGAAGATGACGTTGAGGTGGAGCACGAACAGGACAGTGAGTTCGCCAGCTCTGCTAAAACTAAGCAGTCAAATTCGATGAGTGGCAGCATTACCGTGTATGTTACGGGAATAACGCCGGCAGGGAATTTACTGGTAACGGGTGAAAAGTGGATAACGATGAACAGAGGAAAAGAATACATTCGCTTTTCAGGAGAGGTCAGAAAAAAAGATGTGGATGAAAGTAATACCGTATTGTCTTCAAAAGTCGGCAACGCGTTAATTGAGTATAGCGGTACGGGTGAGCTGCAAGATAATCAGCAGCGAACGGTGATTGGCAAGCTGTTTTCAATATTTGGATAAGCGCGATGAAAGGCACTATTTTGCCAAGCTTACGCATCAGTCTTACTGCTTTGCTGGTACTACTTCCTTCTTTGGTTACTCAGCACGCATGGGCTCAATGGGTACAGGGTGAAGCTACAATGGCACTCGCTGGCGCAGAACTTAGCGACGTGAGAACCAGCGCCATACAAAATGCTATTGCTGATGCGGCTTTTCGCAGTGGCAGTACCATTTCCGCGCAGGATATCACGGTAGACGGGCTACTCCTTTCCAGCAAAGCCGAAATTCGTTCTCAGGGCAGAGTTCAAAGAGTAGAGATCATAAGCGAAACACTCAAAGAAGACGCGCTTACAGTGGTGGTGAATGTAAACATTACGCCTCTGTTCAATTGCACTAACAACGGACTAGCCCATCGTATTTTAGTGACAGAATTTCCTTTAACATCACCCCAACAGGCCGCTACTGGCATGCTCTATTCATTTGGCAGCCACGTGTCTCAACGATTTGCTCAGCAACTCAACGGTCTTTATCAAAGTGGAGATGTAAGCCAGATTCCTGTTTCTCTTATTAACGCTAACACCTGGTTAACCTCCAGTTTGTCAGACATTGATTTAACGGCTATGTCGACCTTTCTGCGAAGTGAATATGGGCAGCAGTTTGTGGTATTCGGGTTTGTAAAGGACATTTCTCTTTTCGAACAGGTGTCGCAGGCTACCTCGGTATTTGAAACTGATGGTGTTGCGCTTCGCCGGAATTTTACCGTTCAGGTTTACGTGCTCGACACTTTCAAAGCCAAGGTGATTTTTAATGATAGCTATCACAGCGAGGCCGATTGGCCCTTTTCTCAACATTATTCGGTGGATATGAGCAACAGCTTGTTGTGGCGCAGTGATTTTGGCCGCATGGTCCTCAATACGGTACACGCTGCTATTACTGACATTCACTCGGCACTTCAGTGCGAAACGACTTATGCGCAGGTCATTGATATCTCGCCTGACTACATTGCTATAGATCTGGGTAAAAATAGTGGGTTAGCCGTGGGCGATGAGTTTTCATTGGTTAAGCAACGGGCGCTGCCTGCATTGGGCTTATCAAGAAAGCCGGGACTGTTTTCAACGAAGACTTTGACTTTGCAGGTGTTCGAAGTTTCTGATGACGTCAGTTTACTCAAAGCGGAGCCAGGTAGTGATAGCGTACATATTGGTGATTTTGTCACGCCGTTAACTCTCTCGGCGAAACGTAGGCTAAAAGAAAGTCAGCAGGTTGGAAGCCAGCCATAAAAAAGGCTGGCCAAGGCCAGCACTTTTTACGGTGGGTTAGGGTGTTACTGAATACTAAGAACGCAGTAAGTCACGTAGCTTTCGACCTTCTTCGCGCTGCGCTTTTAACTCAGCTTGCTGTTCAGGCGTTAGTACTGCAAACATGGCCTGGCGCTGTTTGGCCTTTTCAACACCAGCACTGACAAGGTCGTCTTTGTACTGGGCAACAAGAGCGTTCCAAGAGTCTTGTGAGAAAGACGAGCTTCTAATCAGATCGCGCTGGGCATCCTTAAAGCTTCGCAACGTTTCTCTATTGGCTTTGGATGTACCCTTGAATGATTCACGAAGTTCAGCAAGATTTGCCAGCTGATCATCGGTCAGGTCAATGCCTTTAAACGGCGTGCCATTCCGCTGGTGATCTCTGTCGCCTCTTTCACCTTTACCGTGACCACGGAATTTTTTGCCTTTGCCTTCATCATCCATACGTTTTGCAAATTGTGACTTTTGCTCGTCAGACGCGTTGCGTCGCTTATCGCCTTTCGCCGCTCTTTTTTGATCTCTACTTTCTTCGCGTGCCAAGACTTTCGCTCGCTGCTCTTCACTTAGCACGTTAAAAATATTGTGGCGTAGTTGCGCAAGCGCAAAGTGTTTCGACTCACGCTCTTCAAGTTGAGTTTGTATAAAGGTGCTGATTTGTGCCTCAGAAGCAGTTTCAAAATCGAAACTTGGCTTCTCACTATCGTGATTTTCAGGTCGAGGGTTAGCGTCTTTAAATGCGCTTATGAGTGTTTTTATCTCTTCGCGTTGTGAGTCACTTAAGCTTAAACCGCGAAGGTGTTTAACAATTTCTTTAACCGGTTCGTGGTGACGCATACCAGGGCCTGCTGGCTGAGCCAACGCAAGTCCACCTAAGCTAATCGCCGCTACAGTTGCACTAGCAATTAATAACTTTTTCATTGTCGTCTCCTTTTTGTTCGGACACGTTAATCCTAGCGTGATAAATACAAAAAGCAGTCAACACACTGTAAAGCTTCTGTAAAGGTGATGCCGTTTTGTAATTGTAAAGGTCTGAAAAGATATAGTATGCGTTTGTCAGTGTTTTTCGTTTAATTTAGACAAGACTCACCACAAGCGTAGGTTGAAGTTTATAAAAATTACAGGCACTTTCATGAATCAAAGGTCAGCAGTTCCAACCGTTAAAGAGTTTAATACCATGAGTTCAGATTTTCATTTGCAGTCTATCCTTGTTATTGATGATGACCTTGAGCTAACTGAAATGCTCTCCACGTACCTGTCGAGTATGGGATATCAAGTGCAAGTGCGTAACGACGGCGAAGAAGGGTTATCTGAAGCTGTATCTGGACGACATTACGATCTTATTTTATTGGATGTGATGATGCCAAAGATGGATGGCTTCGATGTGTTGAAAAAACTTCGTGTCAGCCATAGCACGCCTGTACTTATGTTGACAGCAAGAGGCGATGATTACGACCGCATTTTAGGTCTGGAAATGGGCGCCGATGATTATTTACCGAAACCGTTTAACCATCGTGAGCTGGTGGCGCGAATAAAAGCGATTGTGCGTCGTCATAATCTTTCCTCAACGGGAGGAGCGGTGGAACAAGATTTATTTGTGAATGGCATCTTTTTAAGCCCAAGCAGCCAGCTCGCTAAAGTAGACGATGTGGAATTAACGCTAACCACAACTGAGTTTTTAATTTTGCGCTTACTAATGCTAAATGCCGCTCAGCGGGTAACGAAAGAAGAAATAAGCTTAAAGATACTCGGCAAGCCACTGCAAGCTTTTGACAGAAGCATTGATATGCATGTTAGCAATCTGCGAAAGAAAATCAGTGCAGTAGCCGTAGATGAAAAAATAAAAACCATCCGCGGAGTAGGGTACATGTTAATTGTTGGAAGCCATTAATGGTAAAACTGTTACGCAGCATCAGCCCAACGCGGGCCATCATGGGCCGCTTGTTTCTGTGGTTTTGGGCAACGTTCATTGTTACATCGCTTTTGGCCATTTGGGGAAGTCGCCTCTTTTTTGAAGACCTTCAAGTTGTGCAAATAAAGCCTCGCGAAGTAGAAGATTTAAATCAAGCCATTGAGCGGATGCAGCGTGGGCGCTTTCAGGACCTACCGTTACATGAGACGCTAGATCGCAATTCACGTGGCGTGAGAGGTCGACTGGTTGCGGTAGATATTCGCGACAACCGCCTTATTTCAGGTGGAGGCCCTCCGCTTCGTGACAACGATAAAGAAGATTTACTGCGTTTGGTAAATCAAACCTCCCCGATTGCAGTAAAGCGCGGCGCATTCAAAATTCTCGGCCCGGTTTTCTTCGAGCGAGACAATTCACGCTTTGCGCTTTTTGCGGTAAAGCTAGATATGCCCGAAAAGCAAACTCCTCCGGTTCTACTGTTTTTGGCGATTGCACTTATTACTACCACGCTTTTGAGCTGGCTATTTGCTAAAACGCTGACCAACCCTATTTTGCACATTCAGGGTTCAGCAAAACGTTTAGCAAGCGGCGACTGGCAAACGCGGGTGGGCAAGGCTGCCAAGCGTCAGGATGAGTTAGGTCAGCTGGCGCGCGATTTCAATAAAATGGCTGAACAGCTCGAATCAATGTGGGGCGCACAAAAGCGATTATTGGCCGATGTGTCTCACGAACTTCGTTCACCCCTAGCGCGACTGCAAATGGCGCTAGGTCTTGCCCATCAGCAAAATGTAGACCCTGCCACGTTATCTCGTGTTGAGCGGGAGGCTGATCGTATGGAAGCGCTGGTAAGCCAATTACTTACTCTTAGTCGTGCTGAAGCTGGCGAAGCCAACATGCAAAAACACGCTTTGTCTTTAGTACTCAACGATGTGCTTACCGACGCTAACTTTGAAGTGGCAAACAAAAACAAGCAGTTAAAAATTGACGATATACCCAAAAAGACGGTAGTCATTGACAGCATGATGTTTTGTCGCGCTGTCGAGAATGTTCTTCGCAATGCCATACGTCATAGCAAACTCGTCACGCATATTGCGTTTAGCGAAGATGCGCAGCATTGGTGTATTCACATTACAGATGACGGCGACGGGTTAACCATTGAGGAATGTGAGCGTATATTTTCACCGTTTTACAGAGCAACTCTTGCCAGAGAGCGCGAGTCAGGAGGCGTAGGCTTGGGCTTATCCATTGCAAAAGCGGCAGTTGAGTTGCATCATGGACGCATAATCGCTGAACCTGCTGAGCGCGGTGGGCTACGAGTTACTATGTCATTTCCGAAGTTATGATTGGAAACGTTGATAGCACTCCGTAGCCTAACAAAGAGCGCAATTTGACTGTAATAGGGTATTTATGAACTGGACGTTCACGTCTGAAAATAACTTAGCCAGCACTTTTGCCACGTATATCAATCCCTTCTGGCAAAACAGTGTTACTCAGGGCCACTTCTCTGGGAAAGACAATATCAAGGTACGCTTTGCGCACTGTATCCCAGAATCGCCGCGAGCTACCATTGTAATATGCTCTGGTCGAATCGAATCTTATTTAAAGTACAAAGAGTTCATTTACGATCTCTATCAAAATGGTTTCGCCGTATTCATCTTAGATCACAGAGGCCAAGGTTTGTCAGACAGGATGACCCGTGACCCTCAGCATGGTTATGTTGCCGATTTTGACGACTACGTTGATGACTTCGTTATGTTCGTAGAAACTATTGTAAAGCCACTGCAGCAAGGCCCGTTACAGCTGGTATGCCATTCGATGGGGGGCGCCATTGGTGCACTCACGCTGCTGCGTCTTCCGAATTTGTTTTCAAAAGCCGTTTTAGCTTCACCCATGTTTGGCATTAAACCCGCTCTGCCCAATTGGTTGGCGAATGGCTTAATTCGCACAGGCCTTGCGGTAAACAGGATGAAAAAGAAAGATGCGGGGTACTTTTTTGGTCAAACCCCGTATATCGCGTTTCCTTTTTCACTTAATAAGCTCACCCACAGCAAAACCCGCTATGCCCTGTTTCGTGAGCTGTATGACGAAGAACAGGATATTCAGCTTGGTGGCGTGACTACAGAGTGGTTGGCAGCGGCACATCAGGCTATGAACAAAATTGAAAGTAGCGCACGCGCTATTACAACGCCCTCGCTTATATTAAGTGCAGACGATGACGCGATTATTGATAATAACCGTCAGCGCCGCGTGGCTCAGCTTATGCCAAATGCAAAACTGGAAATAGTGCCCCGCGCTTACCATGAGCTATTCACCGAGTCTGACGACATTCGCGAGCGCTCTGTGGCGCGTATTCTCGACTTTTTGACAGAAGACTCGTCTACATAAGTGCAGCCAAAGCTAACATTTAGTTAGGTAATCATACTTAAGAGCAGCGCTTTCTATTTCACAGGTAATAAAAGTGTGTGCAAGGGTGATGAAGAATGGCGTTTCGGTATAAAATAAACGAGTTGTTAACTGTGAAGGTAATTTAAAAAAGCATGCTCGATATCGTACTCTATCAGCCAGAGATCCCGCCAAATACGGGAAACATCATCCGCTTATGCGCAAACAGTGGCTTTATGTTGCACTTAATCGAGCCCTTGGGCTTTGAATGGGACGATAAACGCGTTCGACGCGCAGGTTTAGATTATCATGAGTTTGCTCACGTAAAGCGCCACGCCAATTTAGACGCTTACCTGAATGATGCTAAGCCAAAACGGGTATTCGCTTGCACAACGAAAGGCAAAGCGTTTCACAGCGATGTGTCTTATGAAAAAGGCGATGCGTTAATTTTCGGACCGGAAACCCGAGGTTTACCAGACGACTATATTCAATCGCTTCCCCCAGAGCAGCGTGTTCGCATCCCTATGTTGCCAGACAGTCGTAGTATGAACTTGTCTAATGCAGTATCGGTATTTGTGTATGAAAGCTGGCGTCAGTTTGGTTACGAGGGTGCTCGTTAGTACTTTCTCTAACGCTTACTGTTTTGCTAAAAGCTCTTTTAACCATTTAAATCAAAAGCTTATTCAGCCTTTAAAAATGTCTGTAAAGATAGCGTAAATGTAAAGATTGTCTCTCGTGGCGAATCTTTACATTCGCTATATTGCATTCAGTTTTTTTTATGGATCGAATGCTTTGAAACTCCCTCTACCCATTAAAGTACTGCTCATTGCAATTATTGTGTTTGTGCCCGCTTATGCTGTTTATGCATGGCTATACTCACCTCAGACAAATACCGAATATCTCTTTCAAGATGCAAAGATACGAGACATCGAATTAAATTTGGTGTCTACAGGTCAGCTTGAGCCCAAGCGCTACGTAGAGGTAGGCGCGCAGGTTTCAGGTCAGGTAGACAATATTCACGTAGAAGAGGGGGATATTGTTAAAGAAGGCGATTTGCTGGTAGAGATCGATGCCCGTGTATTTGAAACACAAGTACAGAATTCTCAAGCGGCGCTGGACAGCAAAAAAGCACAGCTGGCTCAGCTGCGGGCAGAGCGAGAACTCGCCGAAGTGAGAGCGCAACGCAATCAAAATTTGTTTAAGCAAAATGCAGTCAGCCAAGATGTAGTCGTAAGCAGCGATACAAATCTTAAAGTTATCGATACCAAGATCACGGCGAGCATCGCACAGATTAAAGCCGACGAAGCCTCGCTGGAAGGGGATATTACTAAGCTCGGGTTTGCAAAGATATTTGCGCCAATATCCGGGACTGTAGCCACCTTACCGGTGCGTGAGGGGCAAACCCTGAATGCCAATCAAAACGCCCCCGTGTTGCTTCAAATTTCCGACTTATCAGTAATGACCCTACGCGCAGAAGTGTCTGAAGCCGATGTGCAGAAAATAAAGCGCGGCATGCCAGTCTATTTCTCTACCTTGGGCGATAACAAAACCTTCTACCACTCTACCGTTCGTCAAGTGCTACCAACACCCACAGTACTTAATGACGTAGTGCTATACCAAGTGCTAATCGATGTTGAGAATCCTGATCGCACGTTAATGGACGCCATGACTACCCAAGTGTTCTTTGTGCAAGAGCAGGTGAAAGGCGCGCTTTCTGTGCCGTTAGCGGCAGTAAAAGGACGAGCTCGCAATCAATTCGTGATGCTTAAACAGGGCGATGAGGTGGTTCGCACGCCAGTAAAAGTAGGCATAAAAAATAGAACCCATATTCAAATTATAGAAGGCCTATCAGAAGGTGATGAAGTGGTTGTGGGTCTAGCAGACGGCACCGCAATGCCGGCCGCGGGCATGCGCAGAGTGCCGGGTGGACAGCCGCCATCAGGCCCACCGCGCCGCCGTGACGGATTCTAATATGTCGTTAATACAGCTTAATGGCGTATCACGTCGCTACAAAACAGAAGGGTTTGAAGTCACCGCATTGGATAACGTTTCCTTATCAATCGATAAGGGAGAATTTGTCGCCATTATGGGGCAATCCGGGTCAGGAAAGTCGACCTTGATGAATATCCTAGGATGTTTAGACACCCCTTCAGAAGGGGTGTACCGTATCCACGGACAGTCAGTATCCTCGCTAAACCCCGATCAACTCTCTGCCCTTCGCTTGAAAACGTTCGGGTTTGTTTTCCAACGCTATCAGCTACTGTCGTCGCTAAATGCGACTGAAAACGTGGCACTGCCAGCAATATACAGCGGTACGTCTAGCGAAGATCGCACTCAAAAAGCGCAACAACTGCTTGATAAACTTGGCCTTTCAAGCAGAAAAGAGCACAAACCCGGAGAGCTTTCAGGTGGCCAACAACAGCGTGTCTCGGTAGCGCGAGCCTTAATTAATGGTGCAGAAGTAATATTAGCCGACGAGCCCACCGGGGCGCTTGACTCGGCCAGCGGAGAGCAGTTACTGGCATTGCTTCGCGAGCTACACGCAGAAGGGGTGACTATTATTCTTATCACCCACGATAGTGCAGTTGCTGAACATGCCGACAGGCAAATACACTTACTTGATGGGAAAATTGTAACAGATACCAAAACCGCTGCGCCTAGCACAAGTGAATCAGTTGAAAAGAATGCGGCTTCAGTGCAGCACGTACATTCTCAAGAGCCCACGCCGGTACCGGCAATCAAACCTTTTCCAAGTATCTCACTTTTTTCAGCCCTATCTATGGCGTTCACTGCCCTTAGAATGAATTGGTTTAGAACCTTGCTCACACTCTTGGGAATTATTATTGGAGTAGCGGCAGTGGTGACCATGATGGCCATCGGTGAGGGAGGTAAACAGCAGGTACTAGAGCGCATTGAAACCATTGGCACGAACCTGATTTCGATTAGGCCGGGTGGACGAAACATGCGCTCATCCGGAGATATTGCATCGCTGACATTAGCAGATGCCACTGCATTGAAAAGTGTTCCGGGTGTGGCTTATGTCGCGCCGGAAAGAAGTGCAAGGGCAACCATCCGATACAGCGAAAATGATTTTTCAGGACGTATTACAGGCACCACACCTGACTACTTTCATGCTAAAGACTGGGAAATGGCGCAGGGCGTGTTTTTCAGCGATGAAGACGTAACAAATTATGCACCTGTGGTGGTAATTGGAGATACGGTAGCAGAGACCCTGTTTGAAGATAAATATCGGGCAGTAGGCGAGTACATCTTGATGCAAAATGCCTTCTATCAGGTCGTAGGTGTACTTCATTCTAAGGGCGCCAGTGCAGGTGGTAACGATATGGATGACGAAGTGCTCATTCCGGTTACAACTGGCCGTTTGAAGGTATTTGGTCGGGATTACTTAAGCAGCATTACCATAAAGGCAGAAAGTACCGAAGTAGCCACTCAGGTAAAAGATGATGTGCTGGCACTGTTGGTAGAACGTCACGGACAAGAAGACGTGATGGTGCGTACCACAGAGTCACTGGTAGAGGCGGTCACGGAAACGCAAGACACGTTAACTTGGCTCTTGGCGTCTGTTGCTGCCATATCTTTGTTTGTTGGCGGTATCGGTGTAATGAATATCATGCTGGTCAACGTATCTGAGCGTAAGAGGGAGATTGGACTACGCATCGCCACAGGCGCAAAACCTCGCGATATCTTGCGCCAGTTCAATATCGAGGCATGGGTAGTGTGTATCTTGGGTGGTATCTTCGGCATTCTTCTGGGCTATTTTGTTGTCCTTATCGTTGCTTCATTCAGTGTGCCTGTCGCCTACACGCTAATGCCGCCCGTTTTGGCTTTTGTCACATCTCTCGCTGTAGGGCTCATTTTTGGTTATGCCCCTGCTCAAAAAGCATCAAAGCTTAATCCCATTGACGCGTTGGCAGAGGAGTAACGCCATGCATTCTTTTTGTTTTTCTGTGCCTCTTGCCGCTCGTTCATTACTGTGCGCGTTCTCTTGTATCGTGCTGACCGCAAGCTGCGCTTATTCACCTTCTACAACGTTGCCCGAAACTGACACGCAGGCGCTACAAAAAGCGAAGTCTGTGGACGCGACTAGTCAAATAACAACATCATGGTGGAAGGTGTTCGAGGTGGCTGAACTTGCGCCCGTTATGAAGAAGCTTGAAAGCCAAAATTTAACCCTTAATCAAGCCGAGCAGAGGGTGAAACGAGCGCAATTTCTCTTAGCACAAGCTAACGCAGGTGACGTTCCGACTATAACGGCGAGGACATCTGGACGCAGTGGAAGAGACCTAGATAGTGGCCGTTCAAGCCACTCTACTTCAGGTGGACTGGGATTGAGTTATGACGCGGACATATGGGGTACACGAGATGCTCAGCAGCGCAGTCGTCAGTTAGGTATCGATACTGCACAGTATCAGTTTACCGATGCGCTGTTAGACACTCAGGCGTTGTTTATAAATACCCTTCTTGAGCAGATTTCACTGCAGTCGCGGCTGTCTATTGCGATGCAAAACGTAGAGATTAGCGAAGCGCTGCTAAACCTAGTTCAAATTCGCTTTGAAGAGGGGGATACCTCAGGTATTGAGGTTTCCCAGCAGCGCAATACATTGATCAGTGCTCAGTCGGAGGTGCTGCGACTGAGCAATAGTTTAACGCTTAATGAGCGGGCATTAGCGGTATTGTTAGGTAATGAATCTATGCAATTTAATACGCTTGAACAAAAAGCGCTGCTTTCCCTTTCGCTAACCGATTTTTCACTGCCCGAAGTGGCACCTATATTAAGCGCTGAGGTATTGAAGCAGCGTCCAGATGTTCAGTTAGCTATAGCGCAATTTAAGCAGGCTGATTTAGCGTTTTACGAAGCGTCAGTGGCAGGTCTTCCAGGCATGAGCTTAAGTGCAGATATTGGTGTGAGTGATTTACTGGACTTAGCGCAAGGGTGGACCTTGAGTGCTGCAATAAGCTCAGCAGCAACCCTGTTCGATGGCGGTAGATTAGAAGCTGCAGAAAATGCGGCGAAAACCGATGTGGATTTAGCAATATTACAGTATCAACAGACGGTGCTTAGCGCGATAGAAGCGTTGTTAAATAGCCAAACTAACTTGGTATTCAATCAACAAAACTACCGCTACGCGTTAGCCTCGCTCGAGAACAATCAGCAGCTTTATCGTCTTGCGGATATTCGCTACAAAGCCGGTGACACTGACTTTCTGAATTTGCTTAATGCTCAACGTAGCTTTTTCTCGGCTAGGCAATCTGTAATCAGTAGCTATCAAGCCGTACTCTCTTCTGTCATTGCCACCTACAGAGAAAGCGCAGGCGCCGACATCACTTCGTCATAGCATTTAGATTTTCTCAAGCAGCAATACGAAAGCCCTGTGAACAGGGCTTTTTTGTGCGTTTTGTAAGGATTGGTATAAAGCCTGTCTGAGTCAGGTTTCGTTCAGCTTCACTCATTAATATAGCCTGTGAACATGCAAGAATGAGTTTGGAGAAGCATTATGAAACGTATTACCCTGAGTATTATCACCGGCGTTTGCTTAATGATTGCGGGGCAAGCAAGCGCCCATTCAGGTCATCATTCTCACTCGAATAGAGGGGCGAATGAAAGGGTCACTATTATTACGCAACCTGCTCGTCCGATTATTGACGTAGCCATAAGCGTTCCTGAAATTGGCCTGTACGTTAACGTCTTGCCAGGTGCGCATAGGGTAGAGGTTATCGACAATCATCGTTATTACGTTGCTAATAATCATTACTATCGCAAGCATGGGAATCGCTATGTGGTTGTCGATTCACCCTACAAAAAGGTGAAAAAAGTGAAACACCATAAGCGCAGTCACGCTAGATATCACGACAACGCTAAAGTGATCGTGGTAAGAGAAGGCCGCTAAGTTCAGGTTGATAAGCTGGAAAAGATAGGAATAGTGGGGCGTTAAGAGGCTGATGGTTTTTGCTACTAAGCAAAAACCATCAAATATTCACTAGGCTTCTTTTTTGAGGTCTCGACCAAGCAGAGCTAAGGCCGCCTCTTTAGGGGATTTTCCGTGATAAAGCACAGCATAAATTTGTTCACAAATAGGCATTTCTACGCCTACTTTCTTAGATAAAATGTGCACTTCTTCAGTGTTGCGATATCCCTCAACCACTTGTCCGATTTCGTCAATAGCAACATCGACACTCTTGCCTTGACCCAAAGCCAGCCCAAAGCGACGATTGCGCGATTGATTGTCGGTGCAAGTCAAAACTAAATCGCCAAGACCCGCCATACCCATAAAGGTTTCTGGATTTGCACCCAGCTTCACGCCCAAACGGGTAAGCTCTGCTAAACCTCGGGTGATCAGCGCCGTTCGCGCGTTTGCACCAAAGCCAAGGCCATCGGCTAAGCCCGCGCCTATAGCGATAACGTTTTTAACCGCACCACCAAGCTGAACGCCAGTAAAGTCTGAGTTTTTGTATACTCTGAACGACTTTGCGCAATGCAGCTTTGCTGCAAATTCGTCACTCAGCGTATCGTCAGTGGAAGACAGCGAAATTGCAGTAGGTAAGCCTGCTACCATTTCTTTAGCAAAAGTAGGGCCTGATAACACGGCTAGGGGATAGTCGGTACCCAGTATTTCCTCTGCCACATCGCGAAGCAGACGGCCCGTTTTTGGCTCAAGTCCTTTGGTCGCCCAAATAATGCGTTGATGCGGTTTAAGCAATGGCTTTAAGCTTTGAAGCATAGCCGCAAATGCATGGCTAGGTACAACCACTAAAATATCTTGGCTGGCGGCTACCACTTCTTCTAAGTTGGCATTTACCACTAGGGCATCTGGAAATGTTGCGCCTGGAAGATAACGAGCATTCTCTCGGTTCACTTCCATTTCGGCAATGTGCTTTTCATCACGGCCCCAAAGCAGTGTGGGGTTGCCATTTCTGGCAAGACAAAAAGCAAGGGCGGTGCCGTAAGACCCCGCCCCTAATACTGAAACAGACTCTGAAACCGAATGCGACTTCATGTCCACGCCTTTCATGTTCACCTAATTAGGCGTCCATTTTTGGCGCTTCGCCCTGCGCTTGCTGTGCACGTTTTTGCACGTAAGCGGCAAAGATAGCGTCGAAGTTTACAGGCGCTAGGTTAAGTGGAGGGAATGTTCCACGGTTAACCAAGTTAGAAATGGTTTCACGCGCATATGGGAAAAGCATGTTCGGGCAGAACGAGCCCAACGTGTGCGCTTTGTTTTGGTCTGGCATTTCGCCAATAGCGAAGATACCTGCTTGTTGCACTTCACAAAGGAATGCTGTTTCTTCACCAAGTGTTGCCGTAACGGTAACTGAAAGTACAACTTCAAATACATTTTCTTCTAGCTTGTTAGTGCTAGTGTCGATGTCTAGTTTAATTTCAGGCTTCCACTCTTTAGTGAAAATAGCTGGCGCGTTTGGAGACTCAAAAGAAATGTCTTTTGTGTAGATACGCTGAATATTGAACTGAGCACTCTGTTGCGCTTGTGCGCCCGCTGCTTCGCCGTTATTTGTCTGATTTTCGTCAGCCATGGTATTTCCTATTTAATTGTCGTTTTAATTTAATGTAGTGCGTTGCTGTATGCGCTGACGCTTTACGCCAAACCCAACATTGGATTTAGTTTGCTTTGTGCTTCCAAAGCCATCATATCGTCACAGCCACCAACGTGCTGATCGTCAATGAAAATTTGCGGAACAGTCCAGCCGCCGTTTGCGCGTTCAATCATCTCGTCGCGCAGTTCAGGCTTAACATCTATTGGGTATTCAATAAATTCTACACCTTTTTGCGTTAGCAATGCTTTTGCACGGTGGCAGTAAGGGCAGTGGCCCTTAGTGTAAAGTTCTACTTTGCTCATAAAGGTTACCTGTTATTTAGAAACGGGAAGGCTGGCACTTTGCCACGCGTTCATTCCGCCTTTTAATACGCTCACATTCGCGAAGCCATCTTTAAGCATCGCATTTGCTGTACCACGAGCCTGATTACCCATAGCGCATACTACGATAATGGGTTTGTCTTTACTGTTTTCAAGTTTCTTGAAGTTTTTCTCACGCAACTCTTCAGGTTTAATTTGTCTGGCACCCAAAATATGGCCAGCTTTAAACTCTTTCGCAGGGCGTGTATCTAGCACTATCGCATCGTCTTTATTCATCAAAACCGTTGCTTCGTGCGTGCTCAATTCTTTTACTGAAGATGTCCATGCACTGATATAGCTAAATATCAACATGGCAATCAGCGCAACCCAAATACCAGCAAGAATAAAGTTGTTGCTAGCAAATTCAATTAGTTGATCCATTACCTCTAACCCTGTCTACAGACCATGAAAAGAGTGCAAAGTATATAGAAAAATGGGCGAGAAACCAGCTTACCTTTCAGTATGATGAATGTCAGTCATAGCGGGTTTGCGCTAAATACTTTAGATGATTGATATTACGAACAAATTGCACTGGGCATATGGAGGAGCGTCAGATACACTGGAAAACGTTGTTAACAGCAACGATGAAACACATTAAGTCATCAATGAAAAAGTTAAGGTTCTAGGCGCACGTATGTCAGTACGATTATTTCTTTCAATCATTGGGTGCATAGTTGCCCTTGCAATTATGCCGATTGGAAGTGGTGCTATTGCACAAGAAGGCGGTGCGAATAGTCAAAAAGAAAAATTAGCTGAGTTACAGGCCGAATTGCGCGCTCGACAGCAAGTATTAGAGAACAATAGAGCCAGTGCACAGGAATTGGAAAATGTGCTGAAGGCCTCTGAACTCGAAATCGCTAAAGTGGCGAAAGCACTATCCAGCACCCGACAGTCACTTAAAAATATTGAGCAAGAACAAGCGAAGCTCGAAGAAGAACAAGAAGGGCTTAAAACGGCTATCCGTAAACAGCAGTCACTTTTATCGAGCCAGCTTAAAAGTGCATTTATGGCGGGGCATTACGACTACGCAAAAATGCTGTTTTACCAAGATGACGCGCGAACCTTCGAGCGTGTCATTACCTATTATCAATACGTGGCAAAAGCGCGCCAAAAAGAGATTGAGAGCTTTAGGGGCAATGTTGCTAGGCTTGAAGAAGTTAACGCAGAGCTTAGCGAAAAAGCCTTGTCACTTGCCGCTTTGAAAGATGAGCAAGAAGGTCAGCGAGCAGTACTTATAACCCGCCAGGACGATAGAAAAGCAACGCTTAAGAAAATAAACAAAACCATAGCCTCTGAAAACCAGCGTATTGCGTCGCTACAAGCTGATGAAAAAGCGCTGAAAGACGCTATTGAAGCTGCGCGGATTGCCGCAGAACGGGCTGCCCGTGAAGCCGAAGTGAGTATGGATGGACTTGCCAAATTAAAAGGTAAGCTGGCAGCGCCTGTAAAAGGCAGAATACGAAACTTATTCGGTAGTCGCCGCCAAGGGCAAGTGTCTTGGAAAGGCATTGTGATAGATGGTGCCGAGGGCGACCCTGTAAACAGCATTGCGCCTGGAAAAGTGTTGTACGCCGATTGGTTGCGCGGATTTGGTCTGGTCGCTATTGTCGATCATGGCGAAGGATATATGAGTGTTTACGGTCACAACCAAGCGTTACTCAAGCAAGCTGGCGATGATGTCAGGCAAGGTGAACGCATAGCCCTTGTGGGCCGAAGTGGTGGTCAGGAATATCCTAACCTTTACTTTGAAATTCGTCATAAAGGCAAGGCGCTAAATCCAAGCTCTTGGCTAGACTAGGCAGGTTAATTTTAGATTTTCAGAAACTAAGTTGAAACTGAATCAGTTGTTGGTATTCTAGAAAAAACACAGCATTGTGTAGTGTGCGCTTAATAATAATGATGAAAAACGGATGTGACTTAGATGCTTTTGCGTCTGCTAATGCCTTGTATAATCTTTGTTTTATGCGGGCTAACTAGCCTTCAAGCAAAAGCAAAGTCAGACATAATTATAATATTAGATGACCTGGGATACAGGCCGTCCGATGTCGCTGCTTTTTCTCTCCCTAAAGAAATTACCTTTTCTATACTTCCGCAAACGCCGCTGGCTTCTGAAATTGCGCTCCGCGCTGAGCAAGAAGGCAGGGCCGTTATGCTGCATATGCCTATGCAGGCGCAAAGTGGAAAGGACATGGGGCCCCTTGGGTTAACCACTGACATGTTCGCAGGTGCCATTACTTACAATTTGCGAAAGGCAATGAAGAGTGTGCCGAACGCGGTTGGTGTGAATAATCATATGGGAAGTGCGTTCACGGGGCAGCAAAAAGGAATGGAAGCGCTCTTAAAAGAGGTGAAGCGGCAAGGCTTGTTTTTTGTGGATAGCCGAACCACGGTACTCACAAAAGGTGAAGAAATTGCGCAGCGGTTAGGTGTGCCTAGCGCAAGCAGACAGGTGTTTCTGGACCATAAGCTTGAGCCTGCATTCTTACTTAAGCAGTTCAACCACATGAAACGTATTGCTAAAAAGAATGGTCACGTTGTGGTGATTGGTCATCCCCACCCAGAAACCGTCGATTTCTTGAAAACTCATATACCCTCACTTGAAAAAGAAGGTTTAACCCTTACCTCAGTAACCGACTATTTTTCACATGCGCCGAAAGTGGCCAAGCAGTTTGGTAAAGAGCGCGATCAAACCGCTTCGCTCAATAACGCCGATGTGAAGGATAGCAAGGTAAGCATGACCGAAGAAAATGCCTTACACAGCAGTGGGCTAATGCACAGCTCCGCAGAAAAAGGCGTTGCTGAGCGTTTGGACACAGCGCCAAACGAATAGCTTTTTTGCCCCATTTTATACGTAGTTAGTTCATTTTCATCTCGTTAAGATCAAAATTTAATGTGGGAACGTTTCTCATTTCTGTGAGTCTGTTATAATATAACGTCTCTGGCGAATAGTTCGCGAACTCATTTTTTCACGGTGGTAATTAGGGTAATGACTCCAATTGACGAGAATCCAACAAAACTAGACAAACTTGGCATCTGGGTGTCGAGCTTGTGTGCGTTGCATTGCCTCGCGCTACCTGTTTTGGTGCCTCTGCTGCCGCTGATCGGTTCTAGCTTTTTTGCACAAGTGTGGTTTGAAAGAACGATATTAACTTTTTCGTTAATTGTAGGTGCGGTCGCCTTGGTTAGCGGTGCAATTCGCTATCATGGCAAATACTACCCGCTGGCACTGCTGTTTACGGGTGGCGCTATCTATTGGCACAAAGATATTTTTGGGCATCACTACGAACCCTTTACCATCGCGATAGGTGCAGCGCTAATTGTAGCCGGCCACTGGGTGAATATGCGATTGTGTAGACAATGTAAGTGCTGCAAGAATACGGTGTTTTCAGACCACCTTTCAACTGAATTTAAGTAGTCAACTAAGCTGCATTTCAAGAAAAGTATTCCAAAAAAAACAGCTACTGGCTCGTTTTTTTTATAGTGTGAGTCTGTATCAGATACGCGTTCTACAGACTTTTCGCATTGAAAAAGTAGGGGTTAATGCGACAACACACTAAGCGCTACATCGGGCACGTTAGTGAATATGCCCGTCACTCCCCACTCGTTAAGCATAAGCATGTCTCTCGGCTCATCTACGGTATAAACGAATACGTCAAATCCGTCTTGCTGCGCCGTTTGCACAAACTGCTTATCAACGGCGTCTAATGCAATGTTTACGGAATAAGCGTTCAGAGCCCGGGCGCTCGCCGTACAGTCAAGCTCGTAGCTTGCAGATAAGGCGCCGATCTTCACTTCGGGCCACTTAAGCGCAATAGCTTGAAGCCAGTGATGGTTAAATGAAGAGATAAGTAGCTTTTCAGCATTAATGCCGCTTTGCTTTACCGCCGCTTTAACGTCTTTAATCCAGCTGTCTACGTCGCGTAAGTGTTTTATCTCAATATTGCACCACTTGTCTTTTGGAACACAATTCAGTGTTTCGGTCAGGGTCGGTATGCGCTCTCCATCCCCAATGTCCATTTCTGTAAGGGATTGCCACGGTACGTCAAGTAAATAGCCGGATTCCCGTGCTCTGCGCGTAAGTGTTCTATCGTGAAAAACAATAATGCCGCTTTCGTGCTGATAGGTATCAAACTCAATGCCATCGGCACGTTGTTCGAAAGCCAGTTTAAATGCCTTTACTGTGTTTTCTGGGGCGGCTTTACTGGCACCTCGGTGAGCAAAAATGAGCATAGACATTTCTTCCTTAAAGATCACAACACGGCTTAATCATCTTTTGCATTATGCAACTTATGCGTGTTGAGCGTTTCATAAACTGACGCTGAGGTAATAAGAATTCCACCTAACAACGCACTTAAACCAGGCTTTTCGTTAAGCAAAATAATAGCAAGGAAAACGCCATAAAGAGGCTGCATGCAGGCTATAAGCGAAAACGTTTTTGCCCTAAGGTGACGTAGGCTCGCAGCAATAAGTGCATGAGGAAGCGCAGTAAATACGGTGCCTAAAAGCAATAGCATTAGCCAAGAACTGGTAGACGCTGAGGTTATTGCTGCACTGCCTACCGGCAACATTAGAATGCTGATAACCAAGGTCTGCCACGCCATGGCTTGCGCACCGCTGTAGTGCTTAAAGTGCTTACGATGAATAAGGTTTCTAAACGAATACAAGATGGCGGAGGCAATACCGATGAGAACGCCAAGGGTAATGTCATTTTCCAGTGATGTCTCTGGCACTATTAAATAAACGCCAACGACCACCGTAACGGTAGATACGATATCCTGCCAGACCAGCCTTACCCGCTCAAAGAAAGGCTCGATAAGTACCGTGATTACAGGAAAGGTAAAAAGGGCAATCATGCCAACAGACACCCCAGCATATTGCATGGCGGCAAAATAGGTGACCCAGTGCAATGCCATCAGCACGCCTAAACCGAGGGCAACGCCGTAGTCTTTTTTTGAATTCAGCTTTATTTTGTTCTTCGCCAATTTCAAAAAGGCAAACAACGCTATGCAGGCAAATACTGAACGAACAAGAGTGATATCACTGGCGCTAAGTGGTACAAGCCGAGAGAAAAGGGCTGTACCACCAAGTAAAATTACCGTGAAATGAAGTGAGATCAGGCTTTTTTTAACAGCATCCATAAATTAGCTGTCAGCGCCCTCTGACGAAGCCTCGCTCTTTTCGTCACTGGCTGATTCATCGCTAACGTGCGTATCTTTAGCCGTAGCCTGTGCGGTTGATTTAAGCGCCATAGGCTCACCAAGGCGTGTAACCATACCAGGGGCGAGGTCTTCAAAATCAATCATGTCTTTTTCGAAACACACCACAATGGTCGAACCTAGCTTGAAGCGGCCTAGCTCCGCACCTTTTTCAAGGAAAACTGCTGCTTCACTGTCTTTTTCATATGACCAGTGCTGAACATTTTTACCCGCAGGTGGCGTAACCGTGCCAGCCCAAACTGTCTCAATACTTGCCACTATGGTAGCGCCTACAAGCACCATTGCCATTTTGCCCACAGGCGTGTCGAATAGCGCGACAACACGTTCGTTACGTGCAAACAGACCTGGAATATTTTGTGCTGTAAGAGGATTTACCGAAAAAAGTTCGCCCGGCACATACAGCATATCAGTAAGCGTGCCCTCAACAGGCATGTGAATTCTGTGATAATCACGAGGGGCAAGGTAAATGGTAGCAAACTTACCATTTTTAAATGGCGCAGCTACATCAGGCTTGCCACCTAATAATGTAGTTAGGCTAAAGTCATGGCCTTTCGCCTGAAAAATACTGTCGCTATGGATATCGCCAAACTGACTTACCGTACCGTCAACAGCATGGATAAGTACGTCATCGTTTTCGTCAATGGTGCGGGCTTCAGGTTTAAGCGGGCGGGTGAAGAACTTATTAAAGCTTCTATAATGCTCTGGTTCCTCATGCAGCGCTTCTGACATATCAACGTTGTATTGCTTAATAAACGCCTTGATGAAAAATGTCGTAACGCTACCCATTTCTGCTTCTGCAAGTTTGCCTACAAGGCGTGAAAGCAGGTGCTTTGGTGTAACGTATTGTAAATTAACTTTAAGCCAATCTAACACAAAATATCTCCGTTTCTTTTATGCAAGCAATAACGCATTGCATAGATAGCGTTATTGTATAGTAAGTCGTGGTATTAAGAGCAACTTTAGGGTTATGAGTGCTTACACAAAAGCATAAGCACGTGGTTCACACCAAAAGAATAAATCGCCGAGTTAGTGACGGCTATTACGCGTAAGTAGTGCTTGTACTTCTTCGGTCGCTCCAACGAGTTTAGCGCTCCAGTGAGGTTGAAACCTAGTGGCAGTTGTTATGCCCCGGGAGGCTGGCTGTGACTAGGGCGCTGCTCTTCCATGGTGGTTAATATTCTATGGTAGCTGTCGAAGCGTTCTGCGCTAATTTTCCTTCTTCTACAGCTTCTCTTAGTAAGCACCCCGGATCATTTAAGTGCTTGCAGTCTCTGAATTTGCAGCCGCCCAAATAATCTCTGAACTCAATAAAGCCCCATGTAATACGTTCGGTAGGAATGTGCCACAAGCCAAATTCACGTACTCCTGGGGAGTCAATCAAATCACCGCCGGCTGGCAAGTGAAGCAATTTGGCCGCCGTCGTTGTATGTTGACCTAGTCCCGAGTTATCTGAAATATCGCCGGTTAATTCATCGGCGTCTGGCAGAACTTGGTTTATAAGGCTCGATTTACCTACGCCGGACTGCCCTACGAAAACGCTGATGTTATCGTTAAGGTATTCATTGAGTTTGCTAATGCCTTCACCGGTTTTGCAACTGGTGAAAAGCACTTCGTAGCCTAAGTTTTCGTACGTCTTAAGCTGCTCTGTGACGGTTGCGCGTTCCTCTTCACTGAGCAATTCTACTTTATTAAGGACAATCAGCGGCGTGATGCCTATGTCTTCACAGGCAACGAGATAACGGTCGATAATATTCAGTGAAAGGGTGGGTAAAATAGCGCTAACCACTATAATACGGTCGATATTCGCGGCAATGGGTTTAATACCGTCGTAATAATCTGGGCGAGTCAGGACGGAGTGCCTGTCTTTTACAATTTCAATAACCCCACTTACACCTGACTCAGCGTCATCCCCTTTACTGAAAAACACCTTGTCACCACACACTACAGAGTCTACCGTGCGGCGAATGTGGCAGCGAGATACTGCGCCGTTTGCGTCTTCAACATCGGCGTGTTTACCAAAGCGACCAATTACCGTACCGCTTTCTAGCGTGGTTTCATCAAGGTTCGCCGCGCCCTTTGACGCGTGCTTTTCACGCAAGCGCTTGCTTCTATTTGCTGCAACTTGTCGTTTCTGTCGTTGTGTAAGTTTTGGTTTTTTCGCCACGATTCTTTTCTAGTTTCACGTATACTATGTCAATAATACCGTTTGTAGGGCATGGTTGCCATGTCTGTAGCGCAAAGAGGAAAGTAATGAGTAAACACGACAGTAACCTTGTTTGGATAGACATGGAAATGACAGGGTTAGATCCTGAAACCTGTGTAGTAATGGAAATCGCGACCATTGTTACCGACGCACAGCTGAATATATTGGCGGAAGGCCCTGTAATAGCGGTACATCAAAGTGATGACGTGTTAAATAATATGGACGAGTGGTGTACACGAGTTCACGGTGAAAGTGGATTAACTGCACGTTGCCGAGAAAGTAAAATAAGTGTTGAAGAAGCATCAGCGCAAACTATTGCCTTTTTAGAGCAATGGGTAGATGCAGGCAAGTCACCGCTATGTGGAAACACCATAGGGCAAGACAGACGCTTCATGGTTAAGTACATGCCCGAGCTTGAAGCTTACTTCCACTATAGAAATATTGATGTAAGTACAATAAAAGAACTAACGCGCCGCTGGAAGCCTGAAATTTTAGACGGTTTCGAAAAGAAAGGCGTACACCTAGCGCTTGATGATATTCGCGAGTCTATTGAAGAAATGCGCTATTATCGTGAGAAAGTGTTTACGATTTAGGCATTCAAACATTGAGGTGCAAAAAAAGTAGAATTAAAGGTTGCGTTACCCCAAAATTTTTGTAAAATGCGCACCACTTCAAACGAAGTACCTCTTTTGTTGCGGGAATAGCTCAGTTGGTAGAGCACGACCTTGCCAAGGTCGGGGTCGCGAGTTCGAATCTCGTTTCCCGCTCCAAATTCACTTGCCATAGGTAAGTACCTATAAGATGCACAGCATCGACTCTATGCGGGAATAGCTCAGTTGGTAGAGCACGACCTTGCCAAGGTCGGGGTCGCGAGTTCGAATCTCGTTTCCCGCTCCAAATTTTTCAGACACCTCAAAAATAAAAACTTATCTTGTTTTTAAGTGCGACCCCTTGATGGGCCCGCGACCGAGTGTCGGCCAGATGCGAATCTCGTTTCCCGCTCCAAATTTTCAAACATCACGAAAATCGAAACATTAGCAGATGTATTGATGCGACCCCTTAAAGGGCCCGCGACCGAATGTCGGCCAGTTGGCAAATCTCGTTTCCCGCTCCAAATTTTCAAACATCACGAAAATCTAAACATTAGCAGATGAATTGATGCGACCCTCAAAGGGCCCGCGACCGAGTGTCGGCCATCGCTTCACAAAGCATTCAAATTAGTTTTTGCTACAAACCATAACCTCTTATTTCACTGAAAAGCACCGTGCATACTTGCTCAAGAATCGGCAAGTCGTCAGCTCTGAAAAACGGTTTAGGACCTACTTTATTAAATACATAAGGTGACCTAATTAACTGCGTATTCTTAAATTTATACGAAAGTATAAATTTGTGTGCGCTTATTGCTTCAGCGCCGATTCTGTCTGTCTTTACGCACCGTTGTGAATCCTTATTCATGACTCTTTGCACCTTCCTAGTGCGGTGCCGCCTTGATTTCAACCTAGTTCTCAATAAATCTACATTTTACGAGCTCTTTTGCACATTAAATGTGCATTCGAAAGCCGTTAGTTAAGTCTTTTTGAATATTAAATAGATTTTAGTGGGTAAATATGCATAATGCGCCGTTTTTTAGCGGTAGTTTCACTGTTTACTTGCTTTTTGATAGGCACACCATTTGCAAAATGCATTATGTAAAACGCAAATTGTAAACATATAAAAATAACCATCGCTTTTAGACTCCTCGAAAGTGCCGTAAAGAGCACTCTGGAACGAAAAAGTAATACTTGGAGAAACACACATGGCTTTTGGTTCATCAAAGCAAAACAATATTTCTGCACTAGCAATTGCAGTAGCATCTGCACTTACTGTTAGTGCATCTGCGGTTCAGGCTCAGGAAGAAGCCGCTGTTGAAGAGAAGGATGTCGAAAAAGTAGTTGTAACCGGTTCTCGCGTTGCTCAAGACTCCTCCCTGGAAGCAGCGAGCCCTGTTCTTGCCATTAATGCTGGTGATATCAAAACATCTGGTCAAATAGATTTAGGTGCCATGTTGCGTGAGTCGCCTCAACTACAGGCGTCACTGCCGGGGTCTTTTTCTGCATTTAATGGAACCCCACTAGGAGCAAGCTTACTGGACTTACGTAATCTAGGTAGTGAGCGAACCTTAGTTATGGAAAACGGTCGACGACATGTTTCAGGTATTGAGGGTACGGGCTCTGTTGATGTAAATACCATCTCTACTGCTTTACTTAGAAACGTGGAAGTCCTCACTGGTGGTGCCTCAGCTGTTTACGGCGCTGATGCGGTAACCGGTGTTGTCAACTTCAATATGAGAAACGGAGCCTCGTTCGACGGGCTAGAGCTTCGCACTCAAACAGGTGTGACTGACGATGGTGACGCAAATGAATTCTTTTTATCATTGGCCAACGGCTTTTCTACAGATAAAGGTGATTTAGTATTCGCGGTTGAATACCAAGAAACCAGCCCAGTGTATGCTAAAGATAGAGACTTCGCAGGCTCTGGTCTATATACACAAGTAGCTAATACAGAGGCTACTCAGAGTGCATTTGGTATTGATTCACGCTTCAAGAATACTTGGGTGCCAGATTACAGACTTCCAATTTCAAGTGACAGAGGTGTAATTTCATTAACTGGCAGTGCGTTTGGAGATGTCGCTGGATCTGGCGGCGTGCTAGGTTGCGGCACTATCGGAACGTCCATGTTTCCAACGTGTCAGGTAGTGGGTGAAGACGGCACCTTACGTGCCTACAATCCCGGCGATGTTTATGCTGGACCTTTCGATGCGAGTGGTGGTGATGGTGTACCGGGTAGTCCCGACGCTGAACTTATCCTTCCAGAGTCTAAAAGAGTATTAGTACAGGCAGTGTCAAATTACGAACTAAATGAATTCGTAAATTTCTTTGTAGATGCCAAATTCGTATTTAGCTCGACTAAAGAAACTAATCAGGTGAATGGTTTCAATGACGATATTCCAATCTCACTAGACAATCCGTATATTCCTGCAGCTCTACTGTCTCAAATTAATGAATTACAAGCAGAAGGTGAATCACCAAGCTTGGTAATGTCCCGCGATGTTCTTGATATAAACGCTAATTCAAACCCAGAAGCAGAACGTAAAACGTATCGTATTGTTACAGGCTTCGATGGTTATATCCCTAACACCGCTCTAGAGTACGAGGTTTTCTATAACTACGGTCGAACTGATGCCGACATTACTTCGAACTTGCGCATAGAAGACAGATACTTCGCTGCTATTGACGCTGTAACAGATCCAGCAACTGGCAATGTTGTTTGTCGCTCTGACCTAGACAGTTCTGCGCTTCCTCCTACGTCGCCGTTTCCATCTGCGAATGCGAATTTTGGGTTCTTAACTTTCCAGCCTGGTGATGGCTCTTGTGTACCAGTGAATTTGTTTGGAAAGGATTCAATCAGCGCAGAAGCGGCTAACTTTATATTCCAACCTGGCACTGAGCAGAACGATATAACGCAAGAGAATTTCTTAGCAGTAGTATCGGGCGACTCTTCTGATTTATTCGAGCTTCCGGCAGGCCCTGTTATGTTTGCTCTTGGTTACGAATGGAGAAAAGAGTCAAGTACCTATACGCCAGATCCATATTCTGCAGCAGGCTTAACCTTTGGAACATTAGACTCTCGCAACGGCCCAACCAATCCTTCTGACGGTGAGTACGATGTTTCAGAATACTTTGTAGAAGCAACTATACCTTTACTAGAAGGTGTCGATTTCGCTGAGCGATTAGAGCTGCGCACTGCATACAGAAGCTCAGACTACGACCCATATGGTACGCATGACGCTTGGACGATAGGAACAGTATGGTCACCTGTTGATACATTTAGTATTCGAACGACCTTCTCTGAAGCGGTGCGGGTTCCCAACATTAATGAAGCCTTCGCACCTACATTTGCGGCTTCACTTGGTGCAGGAGATGACCCTTGTAACCAAAACTTAATTAGTGCGGGCTCTGAGTTCAGGGAGGCGAACTGTATTGCACTGATTGGCGACGCGGTAGCTGATGGCACTTATGATTCTACTAACTTCCTGTCAGCGTTTGTTTCTGGTTCAACGGGCGGTAACCCAGACCTTGATCCTGAAGAAGCAGAAACCATCACGATTGGTACAGTGTGGAGACCAGATACAGAGCTCGACGGTATGCTGGAAGGTTTAGTAGTGACGCTAGACTACTATAATATTGAAATTGATGGCCTGATTGATAGCCTTACTGGTTTTGACATTGCATCTAACTGCGTAGACGCGCCAACAATCAACAACCAATTTTGTGACGCAATTGATCGTGATGCTACAAATGGATTTATCACAGATTTTCGTTCAGGGTTTATCAACCTTGCAGCGGTAGAGACATCTGGTATTGATTTCCGCGTAGATTATGGCTTTGAGTTGGCTAAATTAGTCGACACAGACGGAAGAATTGAATTCACTATCAACGGAACAAACTTCCTCAAAAATGATGAAGTAAGGGATGTGAGTGCACCTGACGAAGTCACAGATGTTCTTGGAACGTTTGGGCGACCAGAGTGGATCGTAAACATGAGTGCAGACTATATAATTGGTGAACTCGTTGTTGGGTGGAGAGGACGCTACGAAGGAAGCCAGCTACTTCCAGGGCTAGAAAACCAGGATATCGAGAGTGATCCTGATTT
Source organism: Alteromonas macleodii ATCC 27126 (assembly GCF_000172635.2). Taxonomy (NCBI): domain Bacteria; kingdom Pseudomonadati; phylum Pseudomonadota; class Gammaproteobacteria; order Alteromonadales; family Alteromonadaceae; genus Alteromonas; species Alteromonas macleodii. The sequence continues at coordinate 454,732 of NC_018632.1, forward strand.
TATCAGTCAAACTCACACTGGCTCTGCGTTGGTGCATGATTTTTCTGTTTCATACACTTTTGAAGATAGCCTAGAAGTATATGGTGGTATCAATAACGCGTTTGAGGAAGATCCTTACCTTGGCACATTGTCGAGACCGGCAGGGCCTAGAGGACGCTTCTTCTATCTAGGCGTAAATTACACAATGTAACGTCTACACAGATTTAAAAAAGCAGCTTTTTAGCTGCTTTTTTTATATCTCTAAATAGGAATTTATTTGCATCACTACTTCGTTGGGATTATGTTAATGTAACTTCCGCTGGTCTAACCAGTGGCGCAGGTTTAATAATCACTCGAAAGATAAAAAGCTCCCAACTATCAGCGTGAACAACTATGTCAAAGAACTACGTACTTAATACATATAACAAATTCTTAAAACTGCCCTTTGGCAAAAAGCTATTTAGCTGGTACTCAGCGCGCAGGGCGCCATATTTTTCAACCGTTTCGCCTCTAATTACAGACATTAAACCAAACTACTGTGAAGTGCTTATTAATAAGCGCAAAGCGGTAGAAAATCATATTGGAACGGTTCACGTTATTGCTATTTGCAATGGTCTGGAAATGGCTATGGGTTTTATGTGTGAAGCGTCAATACCGAAAAACCTTAGGTGGATCCCAAAGGGGATGGAAGTAAAGTACCCAGCAAAAGCAGATTCAGACATTCGCTGTGTAGCAGAGGTGCCAGCTGATGCATGGAAACCTGGCGACTTACCCATATCTGTAAAGGCCTATAACGCCGAAGGCACCGTGGTGGTCGACGGAACCATTACGGTTTGGGTCAGTGAAAAGCGCTGATATCTCACATATAATAAAAGGCCGCGCTTGCGGCCTTTTTTATGCTCTTTTAAAACATTCTATATTAAGTTTTTACTACAGCTACTTTTCTGTTTGACAGAAAATAAAAATCCAACTAAGAATAATCTTGAAAGCGATTAAGGCGCTATATCAGTAGTCTATTTCATTCAACAATTGGTGTTGCAATTTTGTCTGTGTTTACAACGCAGGTATTAGCGGTGGAAGAGGTTAAGATGTCTGTAATCACAAAAGAGCAAGTCGCAAGAAAACCCTTTATAGATAAGAAAAATTACCCGTACGGCTTTGCCCGTTCAGGAGATTTTTCAATTAATGAGAGCAAGCTTCTTCAGGCCCATGGTAGTTTGTTCGCTGCACTAGTGGACGGGAAAATTACGCCAGAGAATGATGAAGAACAAGCCTATTTGGAATCGGCTCTTGGTCATCGAGACCCTGCAACACCGCAAGAGAAAGCGTGGTTGAAATACCAAGCCAGAATAAACCGTCCAAAAACAGCAAGTATTTATGGCTCTAAGCGTGCTGCTGAACAAGATGTTGACGATGACGACGATATGAGCGATAACAGTGATCTTGATATCGACCTCGATGATTAAGCTTATGCCTTTATGCATCTTAAACGTGTAAAGGCGCCTCTCTTAAAGCAATCATGATTATTGTTTGCACTGTTAAAACTGTGTAAATAAATATCCTATTTTCTGTCAAAATTACACTTAAGTCGAAATATTTATCCTAATTATTGCGAATATTGGGATATATATCTCACTTTTACGCAATTTGGTGTTTTATCTTCCTATTACCTTAGATATAGTCGGGGCATCGTCAACGTACGCTGACAAACCCCCCAACCCATTACAGGAGAAAGCACTGTGAAAATGATGTCGGGCGCAGCCATGGTGGTTGAAGCGCTAAAAGATGTAGGAGTGACACACGTGTTCGGTTACCCAGGTGGTGCCGTATTAGACATTTATGATGCGTTATTTGCGCAAGATGATGTCAAACACGTCCTCGTACGTCATGAACAGGCAGCCGCCCACATGGCGGATGGTTATGCACGTTCAACTGGCAAAACCGGCACAGTGCTCGTCACATCAGGTCCAGGCGCTACGAATACCATTACAGGTATTGCTACTGCATATATGGACTCTATTCCGATGGTTATTTTATCGGGACAGGTGCCGTCGAAGCATATTGGTGAAGACGCATTCCAAGAAACTGACATGGTGGGGTGCTCACGCCCTATCGTTAAGCACAGCTTTTTGGTAAAGCGCGCGGTTGATATCCCAGAAGCGATTGCTAGAGCTTATTATATCGCCAACACAGGTCGTCCTGGCCCGGTGGTAGTAGATTTGCCAAAAGATATTGTGAACGTAGCAGAAGAACACCCATACGTGTTCCCAACTGACGTGACCATGCGTTCTTACAACCCAACTGAAAAAGGCCATCCTAAACAGGTCAAAAAAGCAGTTGAGTCGCTACTTAAAGCAGAACGTCCCGTACTGTATGTAGGTGGTGGAGCTGTAGCTTGCGATGCGTCTGCAAAGGTTATTGAGTTAGCCGAGAAGCTTAATGCACCGGTAACTTGTACGCTAATGGGCCTTGGTGCTATGCCGGGTACACACAAGCAATTTATCGGCATGCTAGGTATGCACGGTACGCTTGAAGCGAACAAGACTATGCATAATGCCGACTGCATCATTGCACTAGGTGCACGTTTTGATGACCGTGTTACTAATAACGTTGATAAGTTCTGCCCACATGCGGATATTATTCACGTTGATATTGACCCAGCATCGATTTCTAAAACCGTAAATGCGCATATTCCTGTGGTAGGTTCGGTAGATAAAGTACTTGATCAAATCTTAAGTCAGGTAAATAAGAAAGACTTATCAGGTCAAAGCGAAAAGCTGGCCGATTGGTGGCAACAAATTGAAACCTGGCGCGCTCGTCAGTGCTTAAACTACGCACAGGGCGAAGAGGTAATTAAGCCTCAGCGCGTTATCGAAGCCTTGTACAAACACACAGACGGTAAAGCCTACGTAAGTTCTGACGTAGGTCAGCACCAAATGTTTGCTGCGCTTTATTACCCTTATGATAAACCGCGTCAGTGGATCAACTCAGGTGGTCTTGGCACCATGGGCTTTGGTTTACCGGCTGCAATGGGTGTGCAGTTTGCGCACCCAGGTTCAACCTCTGTGGTAGTAACGGGTGACGGCAGTATTCAAATGAATATTCAAGAGCTATCTACTTGTTTGCAGTACAACCTGCCTATCAAGATTATCTCATTGAATAACCGTGCCCTAGGTATGGTTCGTCAGTGGCAGGATATGATTTACAAAGGACGTCACTCACACTCTTACATGGATTCAATGCCTGACTTTGTGAAATTGGCAGAAGCTTACGGACATGTGGGCATTAAAGTAGACAAGCTTGACGAGCTAGACGCAGCAATGGAGAAATGTTTCAGTTACACAGATCGCTTAGTGTTTATGGACATAGCAGTAGACCAAAACGAACACGTATATCCAATGCAAATTAAGTTTGGCGCAATGGATGACATGCGCTTAAGCAAGACGGAGCGAACCTGATGAAACGTATTATCTCTGTATTAATGGAAAACGCCCCTGGCGCACTATCTCGTATCGTTGGTGTATTCTCACAACGTGGTTACAACGTCGACTCACTGTGTGTGGCACCAACCGACGACGCGAGCCTTTCGCGTCTAACGATTATCACGCACGGCGACGACAAAGTCATAGAGCAAATTACTAAGCAAGTGAATAAGCTTATTGATGTGCTCAAAGTAGTAGACTTGACTGAAGGCGCGCACATTGAACGCGAACTTATGCTGATTAAAGTCGCGACTCGCACAGAGTCGGTGCGTGCTGAAGTGAAGCGGAACTCTGATATCTTCCGTGCGCGTATTGTGGATGTGAACGTAAACAACTACACCATTGAAATTACGGGCACCACAGATAAGCTAGATGCATTTGCCACGACTATGGGGCAGTGTGCTGAAATTATCGAATCATCGCGCACCGGCGTGTGTGGGCTTGCTCGAGGTGATAGGGCGCTTCGTCCTTAAATTTTTTTCTGAGTTTTAGCGCAAAGCGTTTTTTCGAAAGGCTGTCATTAGACAGCCTTTTTTCATTCTAGAGTATTACCCTAAGTATCGCGCCCATAATAGGCTTCTACGCGCAGGGCTACGCCGTATGAGGTTTTAAAATCCTCTTCACGTAGCCATAAAACAAAAGGCTCTACCTCAAAGAATAGCCAATCGCGCAGCATGTTGTTACGCCACCTAAACCCGCCATAGACTTCTTCTACGCGAAAGTTGGGTTGGCTAAGCCCTTCCACCATAAAGTGAGGAATAACGGCGTTATGTTGATCTACCGAAAACAAATGGTGGACCTCGTGACGCCATAGCCAGTCGTTGGTATCGTCGCGGTAGTAGTAGCGATTATTTTGTCGAACCAGGTGCTTTTTATTGATTTCGTATTGAAAAGCGACGCCCACCTCCGCACCCAAACGGTCACGGGTGTAATAGTAAAGTTCGGCGTCGTATAGCATGGCCCATTGTTTAGAAAAGGCAAAAGCATCCCTGTATCGGGTCATCGCATATAGTTGGTCGCGGCGACCAGCACCAATTCTAAATGAGTAGTGAGAGTCTTGCTCAGGACGAAAGCGAAGCGCAATGGTCGTTCGATCGCGGTTGTTATTGCCGGTATCCCTCGCGGCTCGTATTGTGTTGTTCTGTGTCTCGTCTTCGTTATCGCTTAATAGTAAATCAACGCGTTCTTTTAAAGCCGGTAGGCGAACTCTTACCCTGAAGCGCAAATCCGTATCCGAGAGCATGCCACTTCTTGGCTCCCAGGCAAGTTGAACACGGCCTTCGGCTCTGGCTTCCTTCTGTCCTGAAGTACCTATATCATCTGAACTTTCAAACAAACCATCAAGCTGTTTTACGGTGAAGTCCATGGTGTCGGTGAAGCTACGCTGCCAAATATCAAACCATTGCTCATTAGGTATTGAAGGAGGCAAGGAGTGTGTACTTTCTTTTGTCGAGTTAGCGCGGTTAGAAAGCGTATTTTCTGGCCGAGCAATATCCCGATAGGTTATACCTACACTGGTCGCATTTACGGGGGAGTTCAACGTGTCAGCAGCTGAGTCAGGTGCAACAGGTAAAGCGAGCAATAAATGGCAATAGACCACGGTAAGGCATAGCATTGCTCACTAACTCCTTGTAAAAATTAGCATAGTTGAATGTTTCGACCATTCGCATTGGGAATATACAGAGCATGGATTGTCCCAACCAAAACGTCAATCTTTATTCATTGAAGTAAATATTCAGGTGAAAGCATCAGCAGGCAATGGCATACTGTGCCAATCGATGTAAGGGAGATTATTTTTATGGGTGGTATTAGTGTTTGGCAGTTGCTGATCATACTGGTTATTGTGGTGCTTTTATTTGGTACGAAGCGCCTTAAAGGTATAGGTACTGATTTAGGCGGCGCAATCAAAGGCTTCAAAAAAGCTGTCACCGAAGAAGACAAAGACGCAGACTTTGAACAAAAGAAGCAAGTTGAAGAAAAGTCAGCAGCAGAGCCTGTTTCAACTAAGACGCAGAGCGACGTTAAAGAAAAATCCTAATGTTCGATATCGGCTTTTGGGAGCTATTGGTTATCGGTGTACTGGCGCTGCTTATTTTAGGGCCAGAAAGATTACCGGGTGCCATGCGCTCAACTATAAATACAATTCGTAGCGTGCGTAATGTAGCAACGGGCTTTAAGCAAGAAGTTGAGCATCAGTTGCGCGTGCACGAATTGCATGAAAATTTGAAAAAAGCAGAGCAGCAAGGGCTTAAAGATCTTTCACCTGAACTTGAACAAAGCGTCGATGAGCTAAAAAAAGCTGCAGAGTCGGTTCAAGAACCTTATAAAAAGCAATAGATGTCTGACGCTAATAACCTTATTTCTCATTTAATTGAATTGCGTAGCCGTATTCTCAAAGCCCTTTTGAGCGTACTTATCGTCTTCATTTGTCTTGCGGCGTTTGCGCAAGACCTTTATAAGCTATTGGCGATGCCATTGCTTGAAGCCTTACCTGAAAATGCGAGCATGATTGCAACCGACGTTGCATCACCTTTCTTTGCTCCGTTTAAACTTACACTGGTGTTATCGTTTTTTATTGCTATTCCCTATGTGCTCTATCAAGTATGGGGGTTTGTGGCTCCGGGTTTGTACAGAAATGAAAAGCGCCTGGTAGCGCCTTTACTACTTTCCAGTACGCTGCTGTTTTACGCAGGAATGGCGTTTGCCTACTTTGTGGTATTTCCAATAGCGTTCGCGTTTTTTACAAGCGTAGCTCCTGAAGGTGTAACGGTAAGTACAGATATATCCAGTTATTTGAACTTCGTCTTGAAACTGTTCTTTGCATTTGGGGTCTCATTCGAGATACCGATAGCCATTATCTTAATGTGCTGGACTGGGGTAACGGATGCTAAGTCTTTACGAGCCAAGCGCCCGTACGTGGTTGTTGGTGCATTCGTGGTTGGCATGTTGCTAACACCTCCAGATGTTATCTCTCAAACATTATTAGCTATTCCAATGTGGTTGCTGTTTGAAGTAGGGGTTATTGTTGGGGGATTTTACGCGGGTAAAACACCAAAAGACGATACATCTACTGAAACAACAGACAACACATAGATGTTAAAAAAAGAAAGGAATAAAAATGAAAACCCGACTGCTATCTCTTGCCACTATTCTGTGCGCGTTTGGGGCGTTTAATGTACAAGCTGAGACAGTTGCTGATGCATTGGAGAAATGTCGCAACACGGATAATAGTTTAAAGCGACTTATGTGCTATGACAGCGTCGCGAAATCACTCAACAAGTACGAAGGTTCAGACGCTCAGATTGAGCAACTACAGGCCTACAAGAGCAACAATGGTAATCAGATGAAGCCTCGCCCAGCGCCTGTCGCTCAGGGACAAGTTCAAGCCTCAGAACCTAAGAATGACTTTGGACTTGAACATAAGCGAGATTTGTCTGACGAAGCTTCTGAGATTGCGGTCACTATCGCTTCGATCAAGAAGAATGTGCGTGATAAGCATGTTATAACTTTCAGCGATGGTTCTGTATGGCAGCAAACTGATGGAACCTATATGAAGCTTAAGGAAGGTCAGTCGGTAGCCGTAGAAAGGGGCTTATTGGGTGCATTTTTCCTAAGTGTAGAAGGGCTCAACAAGCGCATGAAAGTGAAACGCGTAAAATAAATGCCTTGGTTTGATGCTGGCGTCAACTTGCTGGATAAGCGATTTGACGCCGATGAAGTTATACAACGAGCAAAAGATGCAGGGGTAGAAAAACTCTGCATTATCACCACGCACCCCAGTGAATGGGACGCTGCAGTAGCGCTATATAATAAGTATCCAACCCAATGCTGTTACACTATCGGTGTCCATCCTCACAATGCAAAAGATGTCACGCCAAGTGATTACAAGCGGTTACGCGAACTTGCACAACAGAATGGGTGTGTTGCAATTGGTGAATGTGGTCTGGATTTTAATCGCAATTTCTCACCACAGCCCGTTCAATTGGCAGTGTTCGAAGCCCAGTTAGACATTGCGGCTGCATTAGGCTTACCCGTGTATCTACATGAAAGGGATGCGTTTGACGAACAAGTCGCGTTATTAACCGAGTATATGCCTCGTATAAAAGGTGGTATTGCCCACTGTTTTACTGGGAATGCAGAGCAGGTTCAGCACTACCTTGCGCTGGGGCTTTATATTGGTATTACTGGCTGGGTATGTGATGAGAAGCGAGGCGAAGCACTACGCGAAGCCGTGAAGTCTATACCTTTAAACCGTCTTATTCTTGAAACAGATGCGCCTTATCTGTTTCCCAAAACCCTTCGACCGAGAAAACGTAATAACGAACCTGCTTTTCTACCCCATATCGCTAAACAATTAGGCGAATATCTGCAAGTTGAGACTGATAAATTACGTATTAGCAGTTATGCTAATAGCTGTGAGTTGTTTTCTCTCAGCTAAACATAGGTTTATATGCAGACAAATCTGAAAGCGATGCGCAAGTATGATGCGGGTCTTATTCTTATCACCCTAGTGGCCGTCGTTGCATTTGTGTCTGTGTTGTTTAGTTTGTCTCCTAACACCAGTGCAACACCACGTTTCTCGCAGCTTACTTATCTCAATGTAGATAATGGCAATGCGCTCGATTTTACTACCATTACTCAAACGCCGCTTACCGACTGGACACCAATATCTTCACCCATTAACTTGGGTATGAACACAAACGTACATTGGTTTTCAATGGTCATTGCGCCAACCCAAAGCAATGAAAGTCGATTTCTATTGCACATCGACTATCCCCTTTTAGATAGTTTAGACGTTGCGATTTACAGCCAAATAGGCAGCACGCCTATTGCTACTTATTCAGGTGGCGATGGCCTGCACTTTGACAACCGGCCTGTTTCTCATGTGAAGCCACTATTCCCCCTACCAGTAAGCGCTCAGTCGCAGCGGGTGATTATTCGAGTACAAACCTCTGGCAGCGTACGCCTTCCTATTCGTATATGGGAAGAAACAGAGTTTATTGCCTATACATCAAGCCGTAACCTGGCATTGGGGATATTTTTTGGCATCTTGGTAGCAATGGGCGTGAGTAACGCATTTTTAACGGTAACGACAAGTAACGTGTCGTTCCTTTATTACTCTGGCTATGTAATGAGTTTGGCGCTTATATTGGCGACGTTACACGGCTACGGCTTCTCCTATATGTGGCCGGGAAGCACATGGTTTCAAGGTAAAGCAATTCTTGTGTTTGCTAACGCGACTATTATGTTTGCGGCGATGTTTACGCGAAGCCTACTACCTATTAGAGCCCACAGCGTAAAGCTAGATAAAATCACACAGGCAATCAGTTGGGTGTGCGGGTTAAGTATAATCCTCGGCCTTATCTTGCCTTACTCGTTCATGATAAAGGCGTTCCTGTTACTGCTTAGCCTCATCGTTATTTTTACTCTTGGGTTAGGTATTTGGCTAACGCTCAAAGGGGTGGTCGTAGCACGTTATTTTACCATTGCTTGGGGTTTTCTATTAATTAGTGGACTAAGTGCGAGCCTTGATAACGTTAATATTATTCAATTGCCTATTTCGTCAAATAACCTGCTGATCATTGGTGGCGCGGTAGAAACGCTTATCTTGGCACTTATCTTAGCGATTAATTATAGCCACAGTCGCGATGATCTCATTGAGGCGCAGCAGTTCGCGCTAGAGCAGGAAAAACAGGCAAATACCGCCAAAGAGAACTTACTTGAAGTACAAAAGCGTTATCAAGATGACCTGGAGTATAAAGTACAAGAACGCACGTTAGAGCTAGAAATTACGTTACGCGAATTGTCTGAAGTTAACCAAGAATTGGAAAGGTTAAATGCAATAGATCCGCTCACGGGAGCGCACAACCGTCGACATTTCGATAAACGTCTGCGTTCTGAAGGGCGACGCAGTAGACGTGAGCAAACACCATTATCTCTCATCATTGTTGACGTGGATCACTTTAAGCAAATTAATGATCAACACGGACATGATGGTGGTGACGCGTGCTTAATTCACGTCACCAATGTCTTTCAGAAGCACATCCATCGCCCTACAGATGACTTGTGTCGCATAGGTGGTGAAGAGTTTGCCATTATATTGCCTAATACCGATCTTGAAGGCGCTTTTCACGTTGCCGAAAATATGCGAGATAGCCTTGAGTCGACCCCACTTGATTACGAAGGGGAAATCATTAAGCTAACTGCAAGCGCGGGCGTTTCTACAACCATTATTATTGATGAAGAGCACGCGCAAAATCTTTTCAAGTTCGCCGACGAATGCCTTTACGAAGCCAAGGCTGCGGGCCGCAATACAGTAATACATAAACATTTACAGGAAAAACTATGACATCTTCACCTTTCCCTCAAAGAAGAATGCGCAGACTACGCGCCAAAGATGCTTTAAGAGGGCTTGTGGCAGAGCACCGTTTAACCACTGACGATCTCATTTACCCTGTTTTTGTACTACCCGGTGAGAACGCACGAGAAGCCGTACCTTCTATGCCTGGTGTGGAAAGACTTTCTATCGATTTGCTAGGGCAAGAAACGGCGAAATGGGTAGAGCTGGGCATTAGAACGATTGCGCTTTTCCCTGTGACACCTATGTCTCTTAAAACCGAGTGTGCAAGCGAAGCGTTCAATCCTGAAGGGCTTGCTCAGCAAGCTATGAGAGCGCTCAAAAAGGCGTTTCCTGAAGTAATGCTGATGTCTGATATCGCATTAGATCCATTTACGTCTCATGGTCAAGATGGCCTCTTAGACGAAACTGGTTATGTGATGAACGACGAAACAGTCGAGGTGCTCATTAAGCAAGCGTTATCGCATGCTGAAGCTGGCGCTGATATTGTTGCGCCTTCTGACATGATGGATGGGCGCATTGGCAATATCCGAAAAGCACTTGAAGAAGCAGGTCACATCAATACGTGTATTATGGCTTATTCTGCTAAATACGCGTCTGCGTACTACGGTCCATTTCGTGATGCCGTCGGCTCCGCTGCAAATATAAAGGGCGGCAACAAGAAAACCTATCAAATGGATCCTGCCAACACCGATGAAGCTCTCCACGAAATTGCGCTTGATATAGAAGAGGGCGCTGACATGGTAATGGTGAAGCCAGGTATGCCGTATTTAGATGTTGTGCGTCGTTGTAAAGACGAATTTAAAGTACCGACATTCGCCTATCAAGTAAGTGGCGAGTACGCTATGCATCAAGCTGCTTTTGCTAATGGTTGGCTAAATGAAGACGCGGTGATCCTAGAATCGTTATTAGCGTTTAAGCGCGCTGGCGCCGACGGGATTCTGACTTATTTCGCTCCGCAAGCTGCTGCGCTTTTAGCGAAGCAAAACGACAAGTAATACCAACAACCAAAGGTTCGACAACAAAAAAGCCGTGCAATGCACGGCTTTTTTTTCATGTTTTTCCGTTTATCGGAATACATATTTAACGCATTCTATCTGTTTGTAAGTGGTTACTTACAAACGAGTTCGCAGCCAGCTTTATGCTGAAGCCAGCATTCATTTGCTAGCTCTGCGTTGATCAAAGGATGCGATTTCAGCCAGCCTTCAGGAAAAGTAAGTGTCCACTTACTTTCTTCGCACTGCAAAGTTACCTCTGGTATATGTTTATTCTGACGACGCAGACATAACACCACTGCTATACGTAAAATTCGCAATAAGCCTTTTAGCATTGGACGGTAGTCTTCGTGGTACTTTTCAAATACGTCTGGCTTTATATTTAATCTATGCTGAGCAACTAAATCGCGGATGGCTGCCCGCTGAAGGCGCGTGAAGCCGGGCAAATCAATGTGACTTAATATGTATTCACCATGCTCATGATGGCGCTTATATTCAATGTGAAGACCTATTTCATGAAGCTGTGCGGCTGCACCTAAAATAGTTTCGGTATCTAAATGACAAATATTCTGTTGTGCACAAAGTTGATGGCATAAAGTAAGCGCTACGTGACTAACCGAGTTCGCGTGACTGGCATCTACATGATAACGATGTTTTGCCTGATTAAGGGTCTGCTGGCGTCTATCATTCTCAGTAACGTTATCTAGCATTCCGTAGATAAGTCCTTCTCGAAGCGCACCACCAGAAATATTCATGTGCTTAATATTTAGCGCTTCAAATAAGCTGATGAGGATCGCTAAACCAGACGGGAAAATAGCTTTTCTGTTATCTTCCAATCCGTCGATATCAAGGGTTTTAATGCTGCCGCATTCAATACATTGCTTTTCTAAATGATACAAATAGTCTAAGCGGATAGCATCACTAATGCCCTGTGCTACAAGAATCTCAGTAATGGCTTGCGGCGTGCCAGATGCACCTAAACAATTCTCCCAATCAAAACACAAAAACGCGCTAGACACATCGGCAATAAGCGCATGTGCGGCTTGTTTGGCATTGTCGAAATTGTCTTCGGTGATAGTGCCGCCGGTGAAATAGCGTTCCATAAACGTTACACAGCCCATATCCAAACTCTTAAGATGGATAGGCTGCATGTCGTTGCCGATAATGATTTCTGTGCTGGCGCCGCCAATATCTATGACTAAGCTATTGCCTTGGTTGGCGGATGTGTAGGCTACGCCAAGATAAATTTGTCGCGCTTCTTCTTCACCGCTAATCACTTCAAGTTTGTGATTGAGAATCTCTTCTGCCTTGCGAATGAATACATGCGCATTGGTTGCCAGTCGCAATGTAGCGGTCGCTACAATTTTAATATTAGAAGGGGGGATATCCTGCAGGCGTTCGGAGAATACTTGCAGGCATTGCCAGCCGCGTTCCATGCTTACGTCATCAAGTGCTAGCTCATCATCTAAACCTGCTGCTAGGCGCACTTTCTGTTTGATTTTCCCTATTATTTGCACACTGCCGTTAACAACGTGAACAATCACCATGTGAAAGCTGTTAGAGCCTAAATCTACGGCGGCGTAATACTCGCCGTAGGTTTGTGCGTCGTGCTGGAGTTCTGCCTGCATAAAACCTCGATTCTTATTGAGTACCTTTACGCCTCACTGTTGCGCTCTGTTGTTTCGGTTTTGAGGCTTTCCACGGCCTCTTCCGTTTCCACGACGTGAAGAATTGCGGTTGTTAGGCGTACGTCTTCTACGTGGTTTTGGAGGCGTTACATCATCAAGTAGAGCACTGCGGTCGTAATCGGTAACCGGTATTGCCTTTTGAATGTATTGCTCAATAGCAGGTAAGTTTAGTGCGTATTTTTCGCACGCGAAACTAATTGCAACACCACTTTGTCCTGCACGGCCAGTACGACCAATACGGTGTACATAGTCTTCGGCGTCGTCAGGTAAGTCGTAGTTGAATACGTGCGTTACCGCGTCGATATGAAGACCGCGCGCTGCAACGTCGGTTGCGACTAAAATATCAAGATTGCCTTTGGTGAAATCTTCTAAGATCCCAAGGCGTTTCTTCTGTGGTACATCGCCGCTAAGCAAGCCAACGCGATGGCCATCTGCGGTAAGCCAGTCGGTAACTTTCTCACAACTATTTTAGTGTTGGCAAAAACAATTGCCTTTTCTGGCCATTCTTCTTCAAGCAGCGTAAGAAGAAGCAGCATCTTGTCGTCATCAGACGGATAAAATAGCTCTTGAGAAACGCGAGTTGCAGTTGTTTGTTCTGGCGCTACCTGTACGTGGGTAGGGTTGTTCATGTGCTCGTAAGCAAGCTCTTGCACGCGGTAGCTAAGTGTAGCTGAAAATAGCATGCTCAAACGTTCACTTGCCGGTGGCATGCGGCGGAATAAAAAGCGGATATCCTTTATAAAGCCTAAATCGAACATGCGGTCGGCTTCATCAAGTACGGCAACCTGAATATTCTTCAGTGTGAACACATTCTGTTTGTAGTAATCCAGTATGCGTCCTGTCGTACCAATTATAATATCTACCCCTTCTTCCAAAGTTTCACGTTGACTTTGGTAACCTTCGCCCCCATAAATCAAACCAAGCGACAATCCAGTATGCTCACTAAGCAGTTTGGCGTCGTTATAAATTTGAACGGCGAGCTCTCTGGTCGGCGCCATAATAATTGCGCGAGGGCCATTTGATTTGCTGTTATCTGCGTTTTCTGCTTTGCTTAGCAAATAGTGAAATGTAGCTACCAAAAAGGCAATGGTTTTACCGGTTCCGGTTTGAGCCTGACCTGCAATGTCGTGACCTTCCAATAAAGGAGGCAGTGCAAGTGCTTGAATTGGTGTACAATGTGAAAAATTAGCTGCCGCCAAGGCGTCAACAACCTTGCCGTTAATCGGCAGGTCAGAAAAGTGAGTATCAGTTAAGTGAGTAGGCATAGCTTATAGCTTATCAGTGCTTGCATTAAAAAACAGTTTCTATATAACACTTATGGTCAGGCTGAGACAAATCAGCGACAGACCAATAATGGAGAAAAGAATGAGCGACAAAATTATCCAGTTATCTGACGATAAATTCGAAGCAGATGTTATCAATGCTGAAGGTCCTGTACTGGTTGACTTCTGGGCCGAATGGTGTGGCCCGTGTAAAATGATCGCACCAATCTTGGAAGAAGTTGCGACCGAGTTTGATGGCAAGTTAACAGTTGGCAAGTTGAATGTCGATGAAAATAACGAAACTCCACCTAAATATGGTATTCGTGGTATTCCTACATTGCTACTTTTCAAAAACGGTAACGTTGCCGCAACTAAAGTAGGCGCGCTATCTAAAGCTCAATTAACAGAGTTTCTTAACGAAAACCTTTAATTGATTTCAAATTGAAAACCGGTGCTAACGAAGCACCGGTTTTTATTTACGCCACAGGGACTAACGTTTCATTCTAGAAGAGCAAGCCACAAATTATTTAACATTTCGGCGGTAAAACGCTGGACGTTGATTAAATATAGTGCTAACTTTTCTTCAGCGCTCATCCGAGCAGCGTTCTGCTTACGCCCACATCAGGGTGATATCAAATCTAAACTAGAACAGAGTGACTTTAAGTCCTGTAAGCGAAGTTCAAGCACAAAGACCCACCAGTATGAATTTAACTGAATTAAAGAACAAACCAATAAGCGAGTTGGTTAACCTGGCCGAGGAGATGGGCCTGGAAAACATGGCGCGCGCCAGAAAACAAGACATCATTTTCTCAATCCTAAAGACACACGCAAAAAGCGGTGAAGACATCTTTGGTGATGGGGTACTAGAAATTTTACAGGACGGTTTCGGCTTCTTACGCTCAGCTGACTCTTCGTATCTTGCAGGACCAGACGATATTTATGTATCGCCAAGCCAAATTCGACGCTTTAACTTGCGTACCGGTGATACGATTGCCGGGAAAATTCGTCCACCGAAAGACAGTGAACGATACTTCGCCCTGCTAAAAATCCGCGAAGTTAACTTCGACAAGCCTGAAAATTCACGTAATAAAATCCTTTTTGAAAACCTTACACCGCTTCACGCAGCAGATCGCTTGCGCATGGAACGTGGTAATGGCTCAACAGAAGACATTACGGCTCGTGTACTAGATTTGGCGTCGCCAATCGGTAAAGGCCAGCGTGGTCTTATCGTAGCGCCACCTAAGGCCGGTAAAACGCTTCTTCTTCAGAATATTGCTCAGTCAATTGCTGCTAACCACCCAGATTGTGAGTTAATGGTATTGCTTATTGATGAGCGTCCGGAAGAAGTAACCGAGATGCATCGTCTTGTTCAAGGTGAAGTCGTTGCTTCAACCTTCGATGAGCCAGCAAGTCGTCACGTACAAGTTGCTGAAATGGTTATCGAGAAAGCCAAGCGTCTTGTTGAACACAAAAAAGACGTGGTTATCCTGCTTGACTCGATTACTCGTCTTGCTCGCGCTTACAACACGGTTATCCCATCATCAGGTAAAGTACTTACCGGTGGTGTTGATGCGAATGCTCTTCACAAGCCTAAGCGCTTCTTTGGTGCTGCCCGTAATGTTGAAGAAGGCGGAAGCTTAACGATTATCGCAACAGCGCTTATCGATACCGGCTCTAAAATGGACGAAGTTATCTACGAAGAGTTTAAAGGTACAGGTAACATGGAATTACACCTTAATCGCAAAATCGCGGAAAAACGTGTATTCCCGGCTATCGACTTCAACCGCTCTGGTACCCGACGTGAAGAACTGCTTACAGCGCAAGATGAACTACAGAAAATGTGGATCCTTCGCAAAATCGTTCACGAAATGTCAGAAATTGACGCAATGGACTTCCTTATCAGTAAGTTGTCGATGACCAAGACAAACGATGAGTTCTTTGACGCAATGCGTAGACAAAAGAGTTAATAGAAACTTAGTAATAAGTTGATATTTAAAGAAAAGGCGCCACTCGGCGCCTTTTTTATTCCCTGCATCGATAAAGCACTTTTCTTATACTTCCGTCTAATACCCTCAGTCTTGTGAATGGGGTATTTTCGTTTGCTTATTGATTTTTAACAGCAATCGTTAGTTCAATGGTGTGTTCTCCCTTGAGATGATTTACTCTGTCTAAAAAACACCAAAGGAAATAATAGTTATGTACCAGAAATTGCTGTCACTCGCATTTGCAGGGTTGGCCTCTGTGTCAGCTGCTAATGCCGCTCAGATCAATGTTGATGAATTAGCGAATAAAGTCGAGCCTGATGTAATTAAATGGCGTCATCACTTTCATGAATTTCCTGAATTATCGAATCGCGAGTTTAAAACCGCTGAATATGTTGCTGACTACCTTGAAAGCCTAGGTTTAGAAGTGCAGACCGGTGTGGCAAAAACGGGTGTGGTAGCTATTTTAGACTCGGGCAAGCCAGGTCCTGTGGTTGCATTACGTGCAGACATGGACGGACTTCCTGTAAAAGAGCAAAACGATTTGTCCTACCGCTCAAAGCAGATGGGCGAATACAACGGAAAAGAAGTGCCGGTTATGCACGCCTGTGGTCACGATACTCACATGGCAATGCTCATGGGCGCGGCAAAAATTCTTACCGAAATTAAAGGCGACCTGAAAGGTAAAGTGAAGTTTATCTTTCAGCCAGCAGAAGAGGGCGCACCCGCTGGAGAAAAAGGCGGTGCGGAAGTTATGGTTGCTGAAGGTGTACTTAAGAACCCTGATGTAGACGCTATTTTTGGCCTGCATATCAATGCTAACACCGATGTGGGTAAAGTGCGTTATAACGCGGGTGGCACCATGGCCGCGGTAGACCCATTTAAAATTGTTATTCACGGTAAGCAAGCCCACGGCGCTTATCCTTGGAAGAGTGTTGATCCAGTGGTTACCGCTGCGCAAATGATCATGTCAATTCAGACTATAGTAAGTCGTGAGTTGAAATTGATTGACGATGCAGCGGTGGTGTCTATTGGCTCTATTCACGGCGGTAACCGTTCAAACATCATTCCAAATGAAGTAGAAATGGTTGGCACAATTCGTACACTCAATGAAGCCGCTCGCGATCACATTTACGAGTCGCTTCCGCGCAAAGTAAAGGCTATTGCTGAAAGTATGGGCGCAGAAGCTGAACTTACGCTACCGCTAGATTACTATTACCCCATTACGTACAACGACCCAGAGCTTACAAAAGCCATGCTGCCTACTATGCAGCGTACCGCAGGCGTTGAAAACACGCTGCTTTCTAAGCCGGTCACGGGTGCGGAAGACTTTTCATTTTTCCAAGAGCAAATTCCAGGTTTATATGTTTGGGTAGGCGGTAAGCCATTAGACGTCTCTGAAGAAGATAGCCCTGCTCATCACACACCGGAATTTTATGTTGATGATGAAGGCATGAAATTAGGCGTGAAGCTTCTAACGAACTTTACCCTAGATTACATGGCTCAACACTAAATCTATTCGCCGGAGACATGCGTTGAAAATTGGCAGTATTTCATTTTCTTTTTCATGGTCTCTGGCCCTTCAAGCACTACTTGTATGTGTGTTAGGTGCGGGTCTTAATGCTCTCAACCCACCCTTTGATAGTACAGGGATAGCTACATTTGGTATAGGTGCGGCAGTCTACGCTTCACTTCGGTTTTCTCCTTTTATTTCCATTCCTATTGCACTTGTTGTCAGCCTTCCCTTATGGCTTAACGACGGGAGCATAGTTGGAAAGGAAAGCCTTACTCTACTGCCCATCGTGCTTAGCTTTTTTGGCTATAACAAGTCGCTTAAACAGGTGATAAAAGTAGGCGCAGGCTTTTGGTCTATTGTCTTTCTGCCCATTCTTGTTTTAGAGCATTCTCTTTATGATGGCGATAACGCAAATATGCTGTTTTCGGGTGTGCTGGTCACCTGGGTAAGCGGTGTATTTGGTCTTGTAACCGGACACTTTTCGTATTTGGCAGTCCACGGGCTTAAGCGACAAACATCAAGTAAGTCCGAGCGGGTTACGCTGCATTTTCTTTTTGGGTACTTCTTTTCCGGTTGCTTCTTCGTTGCTTCCATGGCAGTAATTTATTTGTCGGTAAGTCTGTTTCAAAAACAGCAAGAAAGACAAATTCACAGTTACATGTCGCAGCGGGTGAATGTGCTGGAGTTCCAACTTTCGAATTTTATTCAGCAACACCAAAGTGCCATTATTAGTGCAGCGCAAGTGTTGTCTAGCGAGGTATCAAACAGCGATTTCGATAATGCAGCGGTGACAAATTTGCGGGTGTTGGCATCGCACAATCCAGAATTTTTGACCTTCCTCATTGCAGATGACAATGGCGATCTTACCCACGCTTACCCGCCTAGCCTGTTGGATAAGGCAAGACAAAGCGGCTTGTCAAATGTGGCTTACAGGCCGTATTTCTTTGAAGTCATGCAGACAGGTAAACCATTCCTTTCAAATGTATTTCAAGGCCGAGGTTTTGGTAACGATCCAATTGTAGCCTTGTCAGCCCCTATTACAGATGCAGATGGCACTCCAAAAGGTATTGTAGAGGGCTCTTTATCGTTAAAGAGCTTTTCTGCTATTGATAACTTAAGCTTGGGTGGTTTTTTGATGCTCATTGAGGATCAAAAAGGCGAAGTTATCTATGCATCTAAAGGCCTGAAGATGAAGCCACTCACTAAAGCACCTTTTTATATTTGTGAACCTGATTGTGCTGTTGAGGTGGAGAACGGGCCTCAGGGGAAAACATGGTTGAGGTTAGCGAAAGATATGCCTTTTGCTAGCTGGAAAGTTAGCTATTACTTCGACAAACGACTGCTAATGGCATCAATGAGTAATTATTTGCTAAAAGACTTGCTGCTGCTATTGGCATTATCTGCATTTGGAACATTCACCGGGTACGTAGTTGCAAAAATGGTCGGCGCGCCTATTCGTCGCCTTGTTCGCTATATTGCCGAATTCGACCCCACACAAAAAGAAGGTGTTAAAGCACCACAAAGGGCACTGCACATTCAAGAGCTCTCGTCGCTAAGCGATGAGTTCGTGAGTTTAGAAGCCCGATTGCTCGATGCATTTGAAGAGCTAAAGGTTGCAAGAGAAGTAGAGCAAAGCCTGAATGTCGAGCTAGGGGAATTGAATCAGTCTTTGGAAAAGCGCATAGAAGAGAAAACCGAGCACCTTGCGTTAGCGCTTAAAGAAGCGGAAGCCGCGAATGTGGCGAAAACGCAGTTTCTCGCCAACATGAGTCACGAGATTAGAACGCCAATGAATGGCATTATTGGCTCATGTGAATTGATGCTCGAGAACGAGTTGCCGGAAAATGTTTCGGCTAGAGCCAAAACAATTTCACGCTCTGCTAGCAATTTACTTATCATCCTGGACAGTATCTTAGATTGGTCGAAGATTGAATCGGGTAAAATGCTTACCGATATTCAAAGCTGTGCCATTCGCGAGTTACTTGAAGCTTCTTGTGACCTCTACCGTCACGCTGCGCAAGTAAAAGGGTACGATATTGCTTTGTATATTAATCAGGGCGTACCTAACGCACTGAACATTGATGCAGGGAAGGTGAGTCAAATCATCAATAACTTACTTAGTAACGCGATTAAGTTCACCAGTGATGGTGTCGTGACGGTTAACGTCAGCTATGCCCACCAAGGACTTAAAATTTCGGTTAGCGATACGGGAATAGGCATTGCTCCCAACAAACTACGCCTTATTTTTGATAAGTTTGAGCAAGCCGATCCGTCCACCACTCGAAATTTTGGTGGCACAGGATTAGGTTTGGCCATTTCTAAAGGTTTGGTTGAGCTTCTTGGTGGAGAGCTTTATGTTGAAAGTGAACTGGGTAAAGGAACAAGCTTCACCTTCCACATTCCTGCCACAGTAAGTGAAGAAAAAGAGCATGCAGAAAATGAGGTGATTCCGTCATTACCTGATGGATTACGGGTTTTATTGGCTGAAGACAACGACATTAATGCTGAAATCGTCATGGACATGCTCAAATCGTCCAACATCAAATGTATTAGAACGAAAAACGGGCAAGATGCTGTTAAGGCCGAGAAGAGGCACGATTTCGACGTAATTTTAATGGATTGCCAAATGCCGATCATGGATGGTCATACAGCATCGAAACTTATTCGAAGTGAAGGCAGGAATAAGGACACGGTCAGGATCATCGCCTTAACCGCCAATGCGTTTATCGAAGACAAAAATGCCTGCTTAGAAGCAGGCATGAATGCGCATTTAAGTAAGCCTATTCGAAAGCAGGTTCTATTTGACTGTATTGCCCGTGAACTTGCTAGCGTTTGAGGCTACATCAGTGTTATCGCTCGGCGCTTCGCTAACGAATCGCAGTACAATATACCCTAAGCACGCCGAGACAAGAGAGCCGGTTAAAATGCCCACACGCTCGTCAAAAATTTGATTGATACCTGTCTGTGCAAAGGCCAGTCCCCCAATGAATAAGCTCATTGTAAAGCCAACGCCGCAAAGTAGCGCACAGCCATAGATATGCTTGAAGTTAAGATCCTCTGGTAACTTAGCCAGCTTTAACTTCACCATTAAGTAGCAAAAACCGAATACGCCAATTTGTTTACCCACAACCAAGCCAAGAAAGATCCCAAAGGTAACAGGATGAAAAATACCCTCCGGACTGATGTTACCAAAACTTATGCCGGCGTTAGCGAAGGCGAATAAAGGTAGGATCGCGAAACTCACCGAGCCATTCAAACCGTGCTCTAGTCGCGTTACCGGAGAATAAGATTCGTCTTTCTCATCCCGCATAGGAATAAAGCCAGCAAGTACGACACCTGCCAGTGTGGCGTGAACGCCTGACTTCAACATGGCTACCCACAGAATGATTCCCACAAAAACATAAGGCGGAATATCTACCACATTGCGTTTATTCATTTGCCACAACAGCAATAAACAACCTGCAGCAATATACAGCGCACCCGCGGTAATGTGCTCGGTGTAAAACAGGGCAATAATTACGATAGCACCGATATCGTCAATAATAGCCAGGGTGACTAAGAAAACTTTCAGGCTCGTAGGTACTCGACTACCTAGTAGCGCCAAAATACCTAACGCAAACGCGATGTCAGTAGCGGCGGGAATTGCCCACCCTGCAATGGCTACGGGGTTGTCCCAGTTGATGCCTACATATATCAAGGCGGGTAGTGCCATACCACCTACAGCACCCGCTGCGGGTAAAATAATATCTTTGGGATTGGCCAATTCACCTTCGCAGATTTCCCGCTTCAGTTCCAGACCCACGTGAAAAAAGAACACCGCCATTAACCCGTCGTTAATCCACAGCAATAATGGCTTATCGATAGCCCACGTACCGGCTGATATTTGTACCGGCATACTGATTAAATGATCGTAAAGCGTATCTAGGGGAGAATTAGCAATAATGAGCGCAAGAATCGTTGCACCCATTAACAATATGCCGGGAGCGGCTTCGCGATTTAAGAAGTCAGAGACCACGTCTTGTACTTCTTCTATCACCTCATCAAGTACGTCGGGTTCGTGTTTATCTGTCATCAATAACCTCTAACGCCCGTTCATGGTCAACGTCGCAAAATGTGGAAATAAAAGCGTTCGTTAATCCGTGTAGTCAGGCAACTTTTCTACATAAATTAATTATAGTTAATACGACTGACAGCGAAGAGATAGATCACCCTTATAAGAGAGTAGCCTCAACAACCCTTAAGCGAGTGGCGCTATAATTGACGCCATTTACGGTGGGATTTTGAACGGTTTTACGCTACAATCGCGGCCTTTCCAAGGTTGTCCACTTTACCTACCCCGAGGATCTCTAGATGGCAAAAGTCGCGATTGTAATGGGTTCAACTTCAGACTGGCCTACTATGCAGCAGGCCGCAAAAATGCTGAAGTCGTTTGGTGTTGAATTTGAAGCGAAGGTGGTGTCGGCGCACCGTACACCCAACTTGCTAGTAGAGTTTGCAGAAAGCGCTGCAGATGAAGGTTTTAGCGCAATCATTGCTGGCGCAGGCGGCGCAGCTCACTTACCGGGTATGATTGCTGCACACACGCATTTACCTGTGTTTGGCTGCCCGGTTAAATCAAAAGCGCTCAACGGATTAGACTCACTGCTTTCTATCGTTCAAATGCCGAAAGGCGTTGCGGTAGGTACACTGGCAATAGGTGAGGCTGGTGCAGCAAATGCGGGTCTTCTCGCGGCACAAGTTGTTGCGCTGCAAGACGAAAGCGTACGCAATGCCGTTATCGCTTTTAGAAAATCGCAAACTGATACGGTACTTGCTTCAAGCAATACGTTGGAGCTAGATGAATGAGAGTAGTCGTTTACGGCGCAGGCCAACTTGCTCAAATGATGTACCTGGCGGGTAGCCCGTTAGGTATTGACGTTCAAGCTGTGGATGTAAACAACGATACCGTTGTACATCCAGTTAGCAAAACCCCTCTTGAAATCTCACTTGCTCAAGCATTAGAAGGTGCAGATGCTCTTACCGTAGAATTTGAACATGTACCTGAAAGGCTTCTTGAAGACGCGGCGAAAACAAACAAGTTGATGCCAAATATCGACAGCATTCTCGTTGGCGCCGATCGCGTACGTGAGAAAAAGCTGCTTGAAAGCATGCAGGTGGCAAATTGTGAGCACCAAATAGTTACCGACCTTGCCCAGTTAGACGATTGCGTAAAGCAGTTGGGTAGCAAACTTATTCTTAAGGCTAGCCGCGATGGCTATGACGGATATGGTCAATGGCGTCTAAGTGATGAGGCTGACTTACCTGAACTAAAAAATGCCCTTCAGGGATTAGATTTGCAGACCGTGCCTTTAGTGGTTGAAAAAATGGTGGCTTTCGACAGAGAGTTGTCATTAATCGGTGTACGCAATGCTAATGGCGACGTACGCACCTATCCACTTGCTGAGAATTTGCATCACCAAGGTCAACTTCACGTGTCGGTTGCACCAGCGACTAACGTTGATGATGCACTTCAGGCCCAGGCTCACGATATTTTTGTGAAACTTGCTGAGGGTATGAACTACGTCGGTGTGCTGGCTGTGGAACTATTCCAAGTAGGCGACAAGCTACTTGTAAACGAACTTGCTCCTCGTGTACATAACTCCGGGCACTGGAGCCAGTCGGGCGCTGTAACCAGCCAGTTTGAAAATCACTTACGTGCAGTCTGTGGATTGCCTCTTGGTGACACGTCAGCCATTGGCCCAAGCGCTATGGTCAACATTATTGGTTGCAGCAGCTTCTCGCGCGATTTGCTAAGCATCGATGGTAGTCATCTTCACTGGTACGGAAAATCTGTTCGTGAAAAGCGCAAGATGGGACACATCAATGTCACCACGAATAGTTATGGAAGCTTGGGTGAAAAGCTCATGGCATTGAGCAAATATTTACCGCTTGAGTACTTCCCAAAATTAGTTGGTGAAGCAACGCGATTAAAAGGTTGACACCCACGCGTTTATCGCTAGAATACGCATCCGCTGTCTAGGCAGCGGTTTTTAAAGTGTGCCGACTTAGCTCAGTTGGTAGAGCAACTGACTTGTAATCAGTAGGTCGCCAGTTCGATTCCGGCAGTCGGCACCATTTTTCTTTTTTCCTATGCCAATCTTACGTACACTTGCTTACGAGTATTCATTCGGAGCAGACTGTATGTCATTTTTTTCCAAATCACTTAAACCGTTAGTTATCGTAACTGGCTTATTTTCTTTAAGCATGTCTGCGACTATTTACGCGCATGGCAATGACCATGATAACCATCACATGCCAAAAGAGCAGCACAAGCACGCCAGTAAGCAATCAGAAGTAATGGTAATGAATGGTTATGCCAGAGCGACCTTTGCTTTGGCAAAAACCGGCGCAGTGTACTTTACTTTGCATAATCATGGTGACAGCGATAAAACACTGACGTCTGTTTCAGTATCAAGCGATGTAGCAAGTGAAGCGCAAATCCACACAACGGTGATGGAGGAAGACGTGATGAAAATGCGTGAGCTAACTGACGGCGTTATAATAAAAGCGGGCGAAATGGCCTCTTTTGAATCAGGCGGCCGTCATATCATGTTGATGGGGCTGACCAAAGGATTAGAAGAGGGCAGCGAAGTAGCACTAACCCTCACATTTAGCGATGGGAGTGAACTACCGGTTTTGCTACCTGTTAAAAAAGAAGCGGGCGAAAGCCACCATCACCACCATTAATAGAGTGGCTGAGGCAGAATGTATAAAGTCATCGATTAATGCGATGAATGCAATCAACTAAACCGTTAATCTAAATCAAAATTTCTGTAGTACTATTAACTTATATTATTTAAACCAAGATTTTTCAGCGCCGATGAATGGACTGAAGGTAAATCTAAAAAGGGTTTTAACGTTAAGGAGTGTGACATGAGCAAGATTGATATTGGTATTTCTGAGAGCGATCGTAACGCAGTAGCAGAAGGTCTTAAAAAGCTATTGGCCGACTCTTACACTTTGTACCTTCAAACGCATAATTTTCACTGGAATGTAGAAGGTCCGCAGTTCCGTGAATTGCACCTAATGTTCGAAGAGCATTACACAGAGCTTGCCGAAGCGGTAGACGAAATTGCAGAGCGTATTCGTACTCTAGGTGTAGCTGCACCGGGCACATATAAGTCGTTCGCTGAGCTTAGTTCAATTGAAGAAGTGGAAGGTGTACCTGAAGCGACGGAAATGGTGAGATTGTTAACTCACGGTCATGAGCAAGTTGTGAAAACCTGCCGTGAATCGTTAAAGCTAGCGCAAGACGCAGACGATGAGTCATCTGCAGCGTTAATTGGCGATCGTATGCGCGTTCATGAAAAAACTGCGTGGATGCTTCGTGCAACATTACCGAAGTAAATCGCTACATAAGTGCGGTGACAGTGATTTAACATAGGCTTAATCGGCCAGTCACCTTTATCGCATAAGCAAGTAAAATTATTACAAAGGGTACAGCAGCGCTGTGCCCTTTTTTGTATACTGCCTTCCACTAAGAATAATAGAAGAAGCCTGTGTGAACGCGCACACGGCTTTTTAAAATGAGGCTCCTAGCGATGAAACCATCAACTATTTTAGCTGTACCATTCAAACCTGTGAGCGCGCTAGCGCAGTCACTTACTTGTGTATTGGCGCTTACGATCAGCCACTCCGCTTTAGCTCACGGAGATCATAAACATGGCGAAGCGCATGAAATCACCGACAGCGATATTACCGTAACCACGCTCGCTGAAGGGCTTGTTCATCCTTGGGGAATGGCATTTTTGCCAAATGGCGATCTGCTAGTTACGGAACGTGAAGGTGGCATTCAGCGTTTATCAAAAGACGGTAAGTTGTCAGGACGTCTAGGTAATGTGCCTAAGGTGGTTGCGCAAAACCAAGGTGGTATGTTGGACATCGCTATCGACCCGGATTTTGCCAGCAACAACACTATCTACTTCTGTTACAGCAAAGCGAGTGAGGTTGAGGGCAAGCCGGGCAGCAGTAGCAGTGTTGCAAAGGCTAAGCTTACCGACTCAGGCCTTGAAAATGTTGACGTTATCTTTAGTGCCGACTCAGTTGTCGATAACGGCTTTCACTTTGGCTGTCGTTTAGCGTTCGATGCTAAAAAGCACTTGTACATCACCATGGGCGACCGCTACAAGTACATGAAAGAAGCGCAGAACACCGATAACCACTTCGGTAAAATTGCACGCATAAACCGTGACGGCAGCGCAGTAGAAGATAACCCATTCACAGACGGCAAAGCCCCTGAAATATTCAGCTATGGTCACCGCAACGTGCAAGGCGTTACTATTCATCCTGAAACTGGTGCGGTATGGGCGATGGAGCATGGCCCGAAAGGTGGTGATGAAATCAATATCCTTGAACGCGGTGCAAACTACGGTTGGCCTGTGATTACCTATGGTGTTGACTATAGTGGCGACATTATCAGCGACAAAACCCATATGGATGGCATGAAGCAGCCTTGGGTGTATTGGGACCCATCAATTGCGCCAAGCGGCCTAACGTTCTACCAAGGTGAAATGTTCAAAGAATGGAACGGGGATGTACTGGTGGGGTCGTTGAAGTTTACTCACCTTCGTCGCATAAAAGTAGAAGATGGAAAGCCCGCAGAGCAGTTTGAATATGTTCGTGACAATCACGCCCGTATTCGCGACGTTGAAGTTGGCCCAGAAGGTGCCATTTACTTACTGACCGATGCACCGAACGGCAAAGTATTAAAGCTAACCAAATAGCATAATACCAGTCCGCATAGATAAGTGCTCACTCAGAAGGCGCTGGCAAGCTTCATAGCGAAGCGTGGGAATGCAGGAATGGCTGTTCCCTTTCAAATTCTGGTATAAGACGTAGAATGAGAAAAGGCGCCGCTTCATTGTTATTGTAAAATGAAGTAAGCGCCTTTTTTATTTATAAGGACATCGGGTCTCGTATTGACTTATTCGCCGTCGTTATTCTTCTTGTAGCGTTCAAACCACGCCACAATATTTCCTACTTTCTGTATTAAGCGAGAAGGGCGGCTTGCAATGCCGTGTGAAGCCCCTGGAATTCGCACCATTGCAGCATCGACACCTTGTAACTTCAACGCTTGATAATACTGCTCTGTCTCGCTAATTGGCGTACGGTGATCGGCTTCACCGGTTAGCAGCATAGTGGGTGTTACTACGTTGCCCACTAAGCTTAAAGGGCTACGCTGCCAGAGTTTATCCGCAATAGTCCACGGCATATCTGCCATCCAGTAGTTGCTAAAGTACGGGTATGCGTCGGCAGTCAATGAAAAGCTCATCCAGTTAATAACCGGCTTCGCCACAACAGCTGCACTAAAGCGGTCTGTTTTACCAATGGACCATGCGGTAAGGGTTCCGCCGCCTGAGCCGCCAGTAATAAACAGATTCTCTGAATCTATATAGCCTTGCTTAACAACCGCGTCTACCACATCCATTAGGTCGTTATAATCTTCTGATGGGTAGTTATGGTGGATCAAATTACCAAAGTCTTCACCGTAAGAGCTGCTGCCCCTTGGGTTAGCCCATACCACGACATAACCTTGCGCGGCCATTAGCTGAATTTCCATGGCAAAGTGAGGGCCGTAGGCTGCATGTGGGCCGCCATGAATTTCTAAAATTAGCGGGTATTTTTTGCTGCTATCAAATCCTGGTGGCAATGCAATCCATGCGTCGATAGGTAGCTCGTCCACACTTGATACTACGGAAAGATCTTGTACTTCTGCCAGCGTTTTATGACCAAGTGCGTCGCTGTTTAAATCGGTAAGTTGCGTATCGTCTTTGCCTTTTCTATAAAGCGCCAGGTCGCCAGGCACAGTACGGCTTGCCGTGGTGTAAACAATGTCGCCTTTATCACTAACTGCGAAGTCGCCCGACGTGTAAGGGCGTCCAAACGCTTGTCCACCTATGCTAACGTCGATAGGTTTCACATCCCCTTTCAGGCTCACTGCAGCAAGTTTAGTTTCGCCATGATCAAGGTAAGAAAAGATTAATCCTCGGCTGTCTTTGCGCCACTCAAATTTGCCTAAGCTTCTATCTAGTGACGTAGTTAAATGGGTGATGTCCCCACTTTCAAGCTCAAGTACCACAAGGTCGCCATTCTGATAAGAAAGCTTTCTGTCGTTGAGCTGAGTAAATGCAAGGTATTTTCCGTCGGGACTCAAGGTTGGTCTACCTTCAGGCCCTTCGATATCGGTAACTTGTTCAACTGCCGCAGTGTTCACATTCACTTTATAGATGTCGCTAAACAAAGGGTGTAGCGCGTAGTCTTCTCGTTGTGGTGTGGCGAAGTAAATCCAGTCATTCTCTTTAGAGAAAGAAAGGGTACCGCC
Organism: Alteromonas macleodii ATCC 27126; assembly: GCF_000172635.2. Taxonomy (NCBI): domain Bacteria; kingdom Pseudomonadati; phylum Pseudomonadota; class Gammaproteobacteria; order Alteromonadales; family Alteromonadaceae; genus Alteromonas; species Alteromonas macleodii. The sequence continues at coordinate 482,354 of NC_018632.1, forward strand.
GCTAGGGAATTTTCCAGTTGTTAATTGACGCGGCGTACCGCCTTCAACAGGCAGAACAAATATCTGGTCAAAGCCTTCACGCAAGTAGCCTCTTCCGTCACCTCTATACTGCACCGCATCAATATAGGTGCCTTGGTCAGCCCACTTTGCTCCTTTAGGCTTGCTCGGCATGCCGGTAAACAATGGCTTTTGCTTTTCTTCGGTAAACTGGGTGAAGGCTAAGGTTTTGCTGTCATGAGACCAGGTTAACTGACGAGGTGCTTCGCCGGTGTTGGTCAAGCGCACAGACTGCATGGTATCTAAGTAATAGAGATGGATTTGTGCGCGGCCGTTGACCGATTTTGTATATGCCACCATTTTACCGTTGGGCGATAAGGTAGCCTGTGACAAGTTTTCATCTACACCAATAAACGGGCGATGCTCACCGGATTTAATATTTACTTGCCAAAGTCGGCTTTGTCTTCCGTCAGTCATGATATCCATGCTCTGACGAGAATAAATTACCGTATCCTTATTAAGAAACTGTGGGTTGGCCACAAATTCTAAGTTAAAGGTGTCATCGTATGTCAGCGCATTTAAGCTAGTCGAATCAGAGGCAGATTCCTGCAATGCATTGGCCTGACTTATACCTAAAACCAATAGTGATAATGCAGTCGAGGTAACACATAAGCCTTTTCGTACTGGTCGAAAGGCGAAACGAGACGCAAACATAGTTGTTCCTTTTGTTATTGTTTTTGCGCTGAGCGCGATAGGTAGAATGTTCGCTGTCGTGTGCCTAGCGTAAATCCTAGCGCAAATGTAGCAACCTGCGAACGTTGTCTCTAACCATATCGCTTTCGTTTCTTTTATGTAAAGTGCGTGCGGTGAAGAGGCTGGATTGTCCGTTAAAAGTACATATCCAACATTAAGCGCAACGTTTAACAACGCAGGGCGCAAGCAATGGTGGTTGTCATTATTAATAGAGGGCTGGCCGTCCTTTAAGCCATTTGAGCTTTACTCGCCTTTAAGGCTAATTTTGCCTACAAGAATATCTTTAAACATGACCCAGTCGCCCATTAGGCTGTAAAGCGGGTGTTTAAATGTTGCAGGGCGATTTTTCTCAAAGAAGAAATGACCTACCCAAGCGAAACCGTAACCTACTAGCGGAATAAACCACAGTAGCGACCAACTCGCCATAAATACTGCTAGTGCTATAACGCCGAGAACCAGCCACGAGCCGATAAAATGAAGCGTGCGGCATGTACTATCTCTATGTTCATTTAAATAAAACGGGTAAAACTCTTTGAATGAAGCAAAATGCGTGTCAGCGCTTGTTTGTGTAGACATAAAACCCTCTCGGCCATAAGCATGTATTTTATAGAAGTAGAGTGACTTAGTAGCAGTGTTTTACACTACGTTAACATTCTATTCTGAAATAGATCGTCGTGAATACGACAAAAAGAGAATGAGTTTTTGCAAACATGCGTGCTCACTGGCACAAATCCAACAAAGTGGCGAATTAAGAAGCGCTTCCTAGTGCAAGGCGCGTGACCAAAGATAGCCTACCTTAACCTTGTAATTTCAGGCCGTCTGCCCCATATTCCTCTCAATACAAGAAATTAAAGGCCTGCGTTATGGAAAATCTCGTTGCGAATAGCCAAGCAACCATCGTAGATATTACGGTAGAAAACTTTCAACAAATCATCATTGAAGCGTCGCAAGATAAGCTGGTGCTAATCGATTTTTGGGCAGATTGGTGCGAGCCCTGTAAAGACCTTATGCCTATTTTGGAAAAGCTGGCGGGTGAATATAGCCAGCACTTGATCCTGGCTAAAGTAGACTGCGAAGCCCAGCAAGAAGTCGCTGCACAGTTTGGTATTAGAAGTCTACCAACGGTGATGGTGGTGCAAAATGGTCAGCCTGTTGACGGCTTTGCGGGTGTGCAACCTGAGCAGCAAATTCGCGAAATGCTCGCTAAATATTTGCCTAATCCTGAAGACGATCTACTTGCCACTGCTGGCAAAGCGATTCAGCAAGGTGATTATGCAGAGGCACTGCCCGCAGCTAAAGAAGCCCTAGCGCTTAACCCAGATAACGTAAACGCTAAATATATGCTTATTGATTGCTATATCGAGACCGGATCTATCGATACAGCCAAAGCGTTATTGGAAGAAATTAAGCTGGTGGATCAAGACTCTCGCTATAAGAGCTTAGCGGGAAAAATTGAATTGGCAGAACAAGCCGCCGACACTCCTGAAATTCGTCAGCTTCAAGCAGCGGTAGAAGCGAATCCAGACGACTTGCAGCTTAAAGTTGATTTAGCGGTACAGTTGCAGCAAGCGAACAAAGCACAAGATGCACTAGAGCTTCTTTATAGTGTGTTAAAGAAAGAACTTGGGTTTGGCGACGCCAGAAAGCTGATGATGGATATGGTGAATGCGCTTGCCGACGGCGACCCGTTGAAGTCGGAATACCGCCGAAAAGTTTATAGCTTATTGTACTAACAACGTCAGCATTTTAGCGGCTGTCGTAGGGGACAATGAGTCGAGTCTGACTTTGATAAATTGACTGTACGAGGTTCGTGCTGGTACTTGCAGGTGAAGGAGAACGCATGCTGACGAATGTCACCGTGTGTATTTCTACTTCGATTGCTGTATTTATTTAGGCGAGAGAATAGGGGAGAACCCCTCTTTGTGCAGCCAATTAAGTGCTTCGAAATACTTTTGAAAATAATCGCGCTCGTAGTTAGCTGATTCAGCGTCACGGTGCTTAGATGGGTGGGTTCGTTCTAATTGGGCCCGCCTAACCATTCCGGTATCCAGCACGTAAGCTGAGCGTGTGAGCCCTCGCGAAATGTTCACCTTTATTGCTTCTGCTAAACGGGTTTGGCATTCAGGCGTAGAAAGCACCCAGCGGCGTCCGTCCATTAGGGCAGCCCAAGGCTTATTGTCGAACTTAGCAATAAGTTCATGCATTTCTTCTATAAAAAACTCTGTCGTTTTCAGGTTCCACGCCCCGGTTGCAAACACCTCAAGTACGTTACCTGAGACATCCAATGAATAATTTCCGTATTTAGGAAAACGCATAAAATACCTTTAATGTTTGTCTGCGTGGAACAGACGGAGCTTGCTAACTCGGCTAACAAAAACATCTTGCCTCTATAGGGTATAGCAGAGTTCTTAAAATTTGCTGTAGTTGTGTTTATATAAGAAATATCACTAAGCACGTCGATTTGGGCAAAACAATTTACACTTAATTTGTAAATAAATGTTTTGTTGCAGGCGCAGATTCATGCGAAAAAGGTAGAAATTTGATAGGGTTTACGCAGTTTTTATATTGGGCAATAGAGCATGGCATATCAGCATTTTTATACGGGTTTTCTTAATGCGAACAAAGGTAAACAGCATTATGCATGTCACAGCCACTACTTTTGGCCCGACTGCACGCGTGATGCAATGCTCAACTACTGGGATGACAGCGCTAAGTATGTTGACGAAAAGTGGGGATATTTCTTCCAAACTTTGGTGCCAGAGCTACAGCAGCGCATTAGCAACATACTGAACACTGGAGCACCACAGCAAATCGTTTTTGCGCCCAATACCCATGAGCTGCTTTATCGCGTAATGAGCTGCATCGATAGTGCTGCGCCTTATAAAGTAGTGTCGACAGACAGCGAGTTTCACAGTTTTCAGCGCCAAGCGACTAGGATGCAAGAGCAGGGTGCGATAGAACTTATTACCGTACCTACTAAACCCTACTATACGTTTGCGTCGCGCTTTAAGGCTGCCATCGCCGAACACGATCCCGAGCTGGTTTTCTTTAGTCAGGTGTTTTTTAATTCCGGATACGTGGTGAACGATGTCACAGATATCGTAAATAGCGTAACTAACGACAATACCCTTATTGTGGTTGATGGCTATCACGGGTTTATGGCAAAGCCTACCGATATAGCGAACATTGCCCACCGAGCCTTTTATCTTGCCGGTAGTTACAAATATGCTCAGGCAGGAGAGGGGGCATGTTTTGCGCACGTACCCGTGGGCTGTGAGCTAAGACCCGCATATACTGGCTGGTTTGCAGAGTTTGGCGAGCTAGATAAGCCTCGCAAGGTTGGCGGCAAAGACAGCGTTCAATATAGCCTAGATGGAATGCGCTTTGCCGGTGCGACGATGGATTTTACCGCGCTCTACAGATTAAGAGCCGTGCTTCGTATGTTCGACGACAATGGCATTGATGTCGCTACAGTTAACGAATACGTAATGGGCATGCAGCGCACATTTCTAGAGAAACTTGCTACCTGCAACCATCCCTTGCTAAACGAAAAACATCTAGCAGTAAGTGATGAAGCAAACCGAGGGCATTTCCTTACCTTTGAATTAGATAGTGCCGATGAAACAAAAGCCCTTGCTTCAGCGCTTAAAGAGCACCATATCCTTACCGATTTTAGAGGAAACCGCTTACGGTTTGGTTTTGGTCTGTACCACACCCCTGAGTACATTGATTTAACCGCACTGAATCAGAAAGCGTAAGTCGTTGCTTTAAACATACGTAAATATTAACGTCACACTTATTTAAGGATAGTTTTATGGAGTGGCTACTACCCGCTTTAGCGTTGGTACTTATTATAGAAGGAATAGGGCCGCTTCTTTTTCCTAATAAATGGCGCAATTATTTACTTCAGATAAGCCAACAGCCCAGCAATCAACTGCGTCAAATTGGCGGAACCCTTGTGATAATAGGCGCACTACTGCTGTTTTATTTCAGTTGAGTTAGCGCCCAGATCTAGGCATTAAGAGGCGTGAAGCGGTGTGAAAACGGAACTCATCAAACACTGCCACACGCTTTACCATAATACATAGTACGAAAAGGAGCGCGACTTTACCGTTGACTGAAAAGTGTGCTCTTAAACCTGTATTCAACATTCAGAGGTATATTTTCAGCCCTTTGAATACCTCATTAGCTTTTAAGCATCCAATGCCCGCGAATAATAGCAAAACGTTATATAAATGGGGCATAGCGCAGACTGCGATAGACCGTCTGTTCAGCTTTTTTACCAGGTAATGTTTAGAAAGCTTTAAAAATTAGCGTCTTAGAATGTTTGTGCTGAAAAATAAGAAGCCAAGCCTTATTTCAAAAAGGCTCGAGCGGCAGTGGGTCATCTTTGTGATTTCAAAAATAAAAATAAAATAGTCGTATTTTTGTTCGAAAAAGAGATGATCCTTGCCCTAGAATTTTGTAGAATCCCCGCCTAATTTTCTTACACATATGATTCATGGCAAAGAACGTTGTGGTACTCGGCACTCAATGGGGTGACGAGGGTAAAGGCAAGGTCGTAGACCTACTCACTGATCGCGCAAAATATGTTGTTCGTTACCAAGGCGGACACAATGCAGGTCACACTCTAGTAATCGACGGTGAAAAAACCGTACTTCACTTAATCCCATCAGGCATCCTACGCGATAATGTTACCTGTATTATTGGTAACGGTGTTGTGCTAAGCCCTGACGCACTAATGAAAGAAATGACTATGCTTGAAGAGCGTGGCGTTCCAGTGCGCGAGCGATTAAAGATTAGTGAAGCTTGTCCGCTTATTCTTCCTTATCACATTGCACTAGACGTAGCGCGCGAAAAAGCCCGCGGCGCAAAAGCAATTGGTACAACGGGTCGTGGTATCGGTCCAGCGTATGAAGATAAAGTAGCCCGTCGTGGATTACGCGTTGGCGACTTGTTTAATGCAGAAGACTTCGCAGCAAAGCTGAAAGAAGTGCTAGACGTGCATAACTTCACGCTTACGCAGTACTATGGCGAAGAAGCAGTAGACTTTGATGAAACCTTAAAAGGTGCAATGGAAGTTGCTGACATTCTTAAAGCAATGGTTGTTGATGTAACTGACGAACTAGACAAAGCACACAATGCTGGCTTGCCTATTATGTTTGAAGGTGCACAAGGTACACTTCTAGACATCGATCACGGTACTTATCCTTATGTTACGTCGTCAAACACTACCGTTGGTGGTGTAGCAACGGGTGCTGGCTTTGGCCCACTTAAGCTAGATTACGTACTGGGTATTGTTAAAGCATACACTACGCGTGTAGGCTCAGGTCCTTTCCCTACTGAACTAGAATGTGAAGTAGGCCAACACTTAGGTGTTAAAGGTCACGAGTTTGGCGCAACTACAGGCCGTAAGCGCCGTACAGGTTGGTTCGATGCAGTTGCGATGAAACGCGCAGTACAAATTAACTCTATTACAGGTTTCTGCTTAACCAAGCTTGACGTACTAGACGGTCTTGAAAGCCTTCAAATTTGTGTAGGCTACAAAGATGCAGACGGTAACGTGAAAGACGTTCCACCTATGGCGGCTGACGGTTACGAAAAAGTAACCCCAGTTTATGAAGAAATGCCGGGCTGGACAGACAACACCTTTGGTGTAACTGAGTTTGAAGCGCTTCCACAAGCAGCGAAAAACTACATTAAGCGTCTTGAAGAGCTAACAGGTGTGCCGGTTGATATCGTTTCAACAGGCCCTGACAGAAACGAAACTATCGTTTTACGCAGCCCATACGACGCGTAATAGTTTCACATTAAATATGTTTAAAAGCCCAGTGTTTACTGGGCTTTTTTGTTTGTAATTTTTCGACTTTTTACTTTTATATAATTTTGTTATTGCTTCAACGTTAACTGTTTATACTTCTTAAGTGTAACGTCAGCCACTTGCACCTAAAATACGAGCTCATTAAACATTAATTAACAATTTAGTTGCGTTGTCTTCGAACATCCCTATTAATATAAGATAGTATCAGTTAATTATTGCGCTGCTTTGCCCGACAACAATCTTAAGATGAGCCATAGAATTGTTGCAGTGGGTGTTATGCTATCGGAGCCTTCTTATGCCAAATAGACCTTCTCTTCACGCAGTGGAAACTGGCGTGTGTTTCGTTGACGTTGTTCACAAGCTTAACGACAGTTTCGATACAGGGAAAACCCAGTCCTTGGAGTGGCGTAAAAGCCAGTTAAAAGCATTAGAAACTTTACTGAAAGACAACCAGCACGACATTTTGCAGGCCCTTAAAAATGACCTGGGCAAATGTAAGACCGAAGCCATGGTAGCGGAACAAGGGTTTCTGCTTTCTGATATCAAGCATACGCTTAAGCATTTGGATAAATGGGCAAAGCCACGCAAAGTATCAACGCCCATGGTGGCATGGCCAGGTAAGAGCTTTCGCAAGCCTGAGCCACTTGGCACTGTGCTTATTATCGGAGCGTGGAATTATCCGCTTCAGTTATTGCTTGCCCCTTATATCGCCGCTATTGCTGCGGGCAACTGTGCGGTATTGAAACCCTCTGAATTGGCTGAAGAAACCTCGTCGCTGGTGGCTAAGCTTATCCCCCAATATATGGATAATTCATGCGTTGCCGTAATAGAAGGCGGTAAAGATGAAGCGACGGCGCTACTTGCCTGCAAATGGGACCATATTTTTTACACCGGTGGTGAAGTGGTGGGCAAAATTGTCATGAGCGCCGCGGCCAAACATTTAACGCCAGTAACCCTTGAGCTTGGCGGTAAGAGTCCCTGTTTTGTTGATAAAAACACAAACCTTGCTGTCACCGCGCGCCGTTTAGTGTGGGGTAAATGGATGAATGCGGGCCAAACTTGTATTGCGCCTGACTATGTCATTGTTGAAAAGGGCTTTGAGCAAAAGCTTATTGATGCGGTTAAAAAAGAGCTGAAAAAGCAATACGGCAAAGCACCTTTATCGTCACGAGATTACGGCAATATTGTTAATCATCGTCACTTAAAGCGTCTTGAAAGTTACCTTGAAAACGTCAATGTGGTGTATGGCGGCGAGCTAGATGAATCTCGTCCAGCAATGGCGCCTACCCTTGTACTGGAGCCATCGCTAGATAGCCCGCTAATGAAAGAAGAGATCTTCGGCCCTATTCTACCTATTATCACTGTTGACAACATGGAGGCGGGCATTAAGTTTGTGAACAGCAGGCCTAAGCCACTCGCACTTTATGCATTTAGTGATAAGGACGATGTGCTTGATAATATTATCAGCAAAACCAGTTCAGGCAGTGTGTGTACTAACGACACTATGCTGTTTATGACTAACCCTGAGTTGCCGTTTGGTGGCGTAGGAAATAGCGGCATGGGTAGCTATCATGGCCAAGCAGGTTTTGATACATTCAGCCATATTAAAACGGTAATGAAACGTTCATTCGCCCTCGACGTGTTCTTTCGTTATGCACCGTTTTCTAAGTTTAAGCTGTCGTTGCTTAAGAAGTTTTTATAACAGGAGTTTTCATGGTTCAACCTTTTCATCTTGCCATTCCGGTCACTAATTTAACCGACGCAGAAGCGTTCTACGGTGAGTTGTTGGGTTGTGAAAAGGGCCGTAGTGACACCCAGTGGATAGATTGGAACTTCTTTGGCCATCAATTAGTGACCCACTGTGTAGAGGCTATGCCGTCGCCACCTTCACATAACGGGGTAGACGATCATGCTGTGCCGGTGCCGCACTTTGGCGTTGTGCTAACCATGGACGATTGGCAAGCACTGGCAAGTAAATTAGAGGCTGCCGATACCGAGTTTGTTATCGCACCTTACATTCGTTTTAAAGGTAAGCCGGGTGAACAAGCCACCATGTTTTTCAAAGACCCTTTCGGCAACGCGTTAGAGTTCAAAGCGTTCGCCGATATTTCTCAGCTTTTCGCTTCATAATAATGGGGGCAGTTGCTCTTTGCCGTACATCAAAGAGCTGCCTGATACTAGGCTAGCGCTTCTTCTTTTTTGGTTTGAAGCGCTTATATAAAAGCGCAACACCTGTAAGGGTGAACAAAAAGGCGCTGCCCGAAAAAGCAATTAACCACGGCGTGTTAAAGTTACTTCTGTCCTTGTAATCCATTATGTGCAACATCCACATAAAATCAAACAGCCGCCATGTGTCGGTACGTACGCGCAGAACACTGCCAGTGTTTGGGTCGATATAAAACCGCGAATTTAGGTCGTCATCGAAGTTTACCTGCCATAATGGCGCAGACAGGTTTTGCACTTCTTGAGGCAACACGCTTAATAGCCGGGTCTCACCAATATCGCCAGTACCTGCGTATTGCCCTTTTGCTGCTTTACGAATAGCGCTTTCTTGCATGGTTTGCAAAGCTTCACCTGTTAATGCGCTGTAGCGATAGGCAATGTTGTCATCCACGACATGATAAACAGGAATAGCATCAAGCGTGTTTGGGTCAGCATGGTCTACTTCATTTATACGGTGAGTAAGTGAAAGTACGGCAGCGCTACTGTGGTGGCGCAAAATGTCTGAAGGGGTAACCGTAACGTTGTGCCACGACGTAGTGACGGCGTGTTTTAAGTGGTTGCCTCTTACTTCATCGATAGGTAACCACGCCATAACCAGACCACTTAAGAACCATAGACCAATTTGAATGAACAGTATTAAGCCCAGGTAGTTGTGCGCTTTGCGCATAAATTTCATCATCAGGTTTTTTGGTTTTATTATCAAAAGGCTATAACATCAGAAAACAATAACCGAGTAAACCGAAGAAGAGGGCGGTTTTGAATAAAGCATTAGTGCTGGTAGACGTACAAAATGTGTATTACACCTGCCGTCAGGCGTACAAACGTAACTTTAATTACAACCAGTTTTGGCGTGAACTTACCTACAATTTAGACATAGCACATGCTTTTGCATACGCCATAGACAGGGGTGACAGCAAGCAACGTGAATTTCAAAACATTCTTCGTGCTATTGGGTTTGAAGTAAAGTTAAAGCCTTTCATTCAACGTGCTGACGGCTCGGCGAAAGGTGATTGGGATGTAGGTATAACAGTAGATGCACTTGAACACGCCGACGATGTTGATGAGATCATTTTGGTGTCGGGCGACGGCGATTTCGATATTCTTGTAAACGCCCTTAAAGCAAAAGGGAAAACCGTAACGGTGTACGGTGTTCCTGCATTAACGGCTGAAAGTATTCAAAAAGTGGCGTCTAAGTACGTGCCTATCGACGCCACGCTGTTGTTGTAGTTTTCAGCTTGTACTTTGTTCAAGGCTGAACTAATCACGCTGAGCCCCCAAACCTCCGCTAATGTGGCTCAGCTAACAGCCCTGTGCTGATAAGGCTGTACTAATATGGTTGTACTAGGCTCTTACCTCGTCCGCTTTTTTCAGATGCGGCTTCTACACCCTCTTTAGTACGCTTAATTAAATGCACATCACCAAAGCGACGGTTATCTATGGTATAGCCCATTGCTTTAAGCTCATTTACCGTTGCCTCTGTAAACCCGTCGTGCATACGAATGGTGTCTTTGGGCAATAGCTGGTGATGAAAACGTGGTGAGTTCACGGCCTCTTCAGCGCTCATATCGTAAAGCAGGGCATTCAATAGCGACTGAGTTACTGACGAAATAATGGTAGTGCCGCCAGGAGAGCCTGTTACCAGTACCACTTGGTCGTCTTTAGTGACCAGCGTTGGCGTCATAGAAGACAGCATGCGCTTGTAAGGTTCAATAGCATTCGCCTCACCACCCACTGCGCCAAAGAAGTTAGGCACGCCAGGCTTAGCACTAAAATCGTCCATTTCATCATTCAACAAAAAGCCAGCGCCAGTCACAACAACACCGCTACCAAACGTAAGGTTGATGGTCGTTGTATTGGCAACCGCGTTACCCCATCTGTCCATAATGGAGAAGTGTGTTGTATCTTCGCTTTCTTTTAAACCAGGCTTAACGCTTGGGGTATCAGAAATACTGGTAGGCTGAATATCTGCTGCGCGTTGAGTAATATAGTTAGCGTCAGTAAGCGCTTTTACCGGAACACTAACAAAGTCAGGATCGCCCATGTATTCAGCGCGGTCGGCAAACACGCGCTTACCTATTTCAGACATAACGTGAATGTATTCAGTACTGTTTTGCGCTGGCAAGTCGTGCGTTGCGTCATAGGCTTCTAGCATGCCAATCCACTGGGCAACGGCAACACCACCAGAGCTTGGAGGAGGTGCGGTCACCAGCTCATAACCTTGCCAGTTTAGGTGAAGAGGTTTGCGCCACACTGCTTTGTAAGCCAGTAAGTCTTCATAGGTAATAAGTCCGCCGTTTTGCTGCATAAAATCAACAATATGCTTTGCTACATCGCCTTTATAAAAGCCATCCTTTCCCTGTTGCTGAATAGCTTTAAGCGTTTTCGCTAGCTCTGGCTGTTTGAAGGTAGTGCCTGCTTTAGCGTGTGCAAAATACTCGCTAAAGTTGTTATTGATAGCTGCTTCTTTGGTACGCTCAATATAGTGATCAATGTTATTGGCCAGCTTCTCGTGAACCACAAAACCTTGCTCGGCCAAATCAACGGCTGGTGCGAGTAGACGCTCCCAATCCAATGTGCCGTATTTTTTATGCGCGGCCCACATACCAGCAACGGTACCAGGAATGCCAGACGCTTTAGCCCCAAACAAAGACTCGTACGGTTTTACGTCACCTTGCTCGTCAAGATACATATCGCGATGCGCATTTTCAGGTGCCATTTCACGGTAATCTAAAAAGTCGGTGTTATCTTCAAACTTTATTGTCATAAAGCCGCCACCGCCTACGTTGCCCGCCTCAGGTAGAGTAACAGCCAAGACAAACTGTGCCGTAATAGCAGCGTCAATTGCGTTACCACCTTCTTGGAGTACCTGCATTGCAGCATCGGCACTGTAGCTGTCAGGCATGGCAACGGCCTGTTGGCTAAGCCCTACTGTATTGTTGCTAGCACTATCAACAGGGGGATTTGGCGCATGGGAACATGCTGCCACTACTGAAATAAATGCCACTATTACCGAGATAAACCCGACGTTAGCTATCCGCTTTTTCATTACAAACTCCTTGTTACAGACATTGCTAAACCTTTGCGATTAGCAACTGACTTCCAGCAAGCTTTAATCAACGGCATTAACCAAGCATGATCAAGCTTGCTACAAAATAGGCAATAAGCGTAAGTGCGCCCGCAAATAGTGCGTAGGGAAACTGAGTTTTAACGTGCGTTAATACGTCAGTACCTGCTGCTAGCGAAGATACGGCAGTAGTGTCGGAAATAGGTGAACAGTGATCGCCAAATATGCCGCCCCCCAAAATAGCGCCAATGACCAGTGAAGGGGGTAACCCTAAACTTTGAATCAACGGCACACCAATAGGAATTAGGATGGCGAATGTGCCCCATGACGTGCCTGTGGTAAACGACATGATCGCTCCGGCAATAAATAGCATGGGAACAATAAGCACTAAAGGAAGATACTCTCCCACTATGCCCGCGACAAACACGCCCGTTCCAAGCACCTTAAGGCTATTGCCTAAGGTTAACGACAGTAACACTATGGTTACTAGAGGAAGTAGTTCACCCATCCCTTTAAAACCAATTTCTACCGCTTCCTTGTGGGTAAAACGTTTGTGGATTAAGAGCTGGCCATAGGCAATGGCAGTGGCTAAAGCAGTAGCGTAAAGTACAGATTTGCTCCCGCTGCCTTCAGACAATACCCCATTACCTGTCCAGAACATGAAGCCAACCATGCTTAATACCATTATTATTAGCGGTACCAACATAAAACGTGCCTTGGTGGCAGGTTCCGTAGTTTGGTTAACCTCTACATGCGTGAGTGCTTTTTCTTCCTCAGCCATGGGGCCGTGCACTTTGTCAGCGGAAATAGTGTAGGCCACAATAAGTAAGGTGAAGATAGCGTAAAAGTTAAAAAATACGCTGCCCCATAAAATTGAGGCTGACGAAGCTGGTAGCTCGTATGCATCGAGCAGGCTGAGTATAAATGCCCCCCAGCCGTTCAATAAAATCAAAATGCAAACGGGCGCGCTGGTGGAGTCGATGATGTAGGCTAAGCGCGCGCGGCTCATGCCGAAACGGTCAAACAGACCTCGGGCGAATATGCCGGCAGTGAGCACACTTAAGTTTGATTCTATGAATACAGCGATGCCAGTGAACATGGTCAAGCCGCCAACTTGTTTGCGACTCTTCGCTACCCCTTTGTTTACTAGAAAGTTGACCGTTGCCGTTACTCCGCCAGAGTCACGTATAAATGCGAGCAACGCGCCCACTAGTACAGAGAAAATAAGCACCCGTGTATTGCCCGGACTCGCGGCGGTATCAACCACGCGCTCTATGGCATTAATGGGCGCCATATAGCTGCTAGCGATATCAGCATTTACCAAAATTAACGCTTCCGCGCACAAAACAGCCAGCGCTAATGCGAGTATGACTTCTTTTTTCCAAAAGACGACGGCAATAGCCACAAGAGGGGGGATGACTGACATCCAATCCATACTTCTTTCCAAACTTAAATTTATGTGTGCCTAGGACTTGTTGAGCTTTGATAAGTTACTACGCTCTACTTGCCCTATAGGTATGTCTATTTGCGTAAGAGAATGTGTGATTGCAGTTCAAAGTTGGCGAACATGCTTCTCTCATTTATGCTAGCGTACCGTATTGTGCTTCGTGTTACCAAGGATTAGATAAACATTGTTATTCCAGCAAGTTATTTGTAAAAAACGTGCTTCATTGATGGGCCTTAGCGCTATCTTGTCAGGCATACTCATTTTATTAAGTGCTTCACTGTTTACTGCTAGCGCAACCGCTCAATCTGAAAGTGCTAACGCTTCGAATAATCCTAAGCCCAGCGCTGATGCCGAAACAATTCGCGCTGTAAAAAACATGCTCGGGCAAAAAATCATTTTGGATTTTCGCTATTTCTGTGAAGACAATACGCCGTCTTCGCGCTGCCGTACGCCCATGACCGTAATTCCACCGTCACTTTTAAATGTGCTTAGTACGCACAACATCGGCGGTGTTATTTTGTTTTCAGAGAACATTCAAAATACCGAGCAGTTAATTACGCTCAATTACACCATGCAGCAGCATATGGTAAAAGCAGGTCGTCAGCCGTTATTTATTGCTGTCGATCAAGAAGGGGGCAGAGTAGCAAGGTTGCCTTCAGACATGCTCTCGCCGTTTGCGGGTAACATGGCCATTGGCGCCACTTTTCATCAGCGAGGCAGCGCATTTGCGCAAAGTGTGGCATCTCATATTGGCCAAACGCTTTTACCGCTGGGAATAAACACCAATTTTGCGCCGTCGGTTGATGTAAATAGCGAGCCGAAGAACCCCGTTATTAACGTACGCAGCTTTTCGGAAAATCCAGAGCAGGTAGCCGCACTCGGGCAGACATTTGTCAGTGCTATGCAAAGTACAGGTGTAATGAGCGCTATCAAACATTTTCCAGGCCATGGTGATACCCATGTAGATAGCCACAGTGGCCTGCCGCAAGTAACGCATAGCAAAGCGCAAGCTATGGCGGGTGACATCCTTCCTTTTGCGAATATCATTAATAGTGCAACGCCTCCTGCAATGGTAATGAGTGCACACATTCAGTACCCGTCTTTAGACGATACGACAATTATTGATAAGCATGGTAAGTCACAAATAGTTCCTGCTACTTTGTCGAAGAAGATACTAAGCAATTTGCTTCGCAACCAATTAGGATATCAAGGCCTTATCGTTACTGACGCGTTAGACATGGCAGGTATTACTCAGTTTTTCTCCCATGAAGAAGCATTAGTCAGTGCATTCAGCGCAGGTGCTGATATTGCGCTTATGCCGTTCACCATAAGAAACCAAGACGACATAAAAAAGTTCGCGTTACTTTTGGATAATGCAGCAAATCGAATGTCGGAAAGCGCTTTCTTGAAAGCGTCTCATAATCGTATTATTAAGGCAAAACAGCGCTTTGCTTTGCAAAGTTTTATTTCCAAGCCCATGTCATGGTGGCTCAATGAAGCGAAAGAAAATGCTTCAATGAATAACCCTAACAGTTTGAAAAACAGAGGAATTCAAATTGAGAAAGCGCTTTCTAAATCGTCAGTTTCTGTACTCTTCGGGAAGGATGAGTTGCCAATAACTTCAAATCGCTGGTTGGCGCTTATGCCAGACGCAGCAAGATGTTTAGCATTTGAAGCCGCGCTTACACGCGCACGTTCCAACTTCAACAATAAGACTCTGCAGTTTGCGTGTTTGCCGTTAACTGCGTTACCTAAAACCCAATTAGCAATGAATCTACTAAAACAAGCTGACGTGCTGGTGGTTGGTAATATTAGTCCGCTACATGCTAACTATGAATTAGGAGGAGTCGATTTACCTGAGCATGTGAAACGACGCGCAAGCGAGACTGAGGTGATGGCATTTAGCAAAAAAATAATGGTTGCTGCGAAAGCACAGAATAAAACCGTGGTCTTTGCTCCACTGCGCATGCCATATAAAGCGCATGACGTGAAAGAGCTAGCCGATGTTGCTATTGCTACATTTAGTTATGCGGTGAACATTATACAGCAAAGTGATAAAGAAAATCAGCACGTTACGAGCTATAGTCTTAATGCTTTGGTTGATGTAATACTTGGTAGCGCGCTCGCTGAGGGACGGTCACCTGTTTCGTTGAAATAGGTGGCCACGCGAAAGCAGAGACCAAGACCAAAGATATTGCCCATTTAAGTGCGAACAAAGAGCCATTTCAAAAGCCATTTCAAAAGGAAGTATCGTGAATACAACAAATACATCAGGTGCTACGCAAACTTCATTAGTCGATACGGGATTAAGTGCGTTGTTCCCTTTTGTTCCGCTTCTTGTCGCTATTGTATTGGTAATAAGTGTGCTCATCGCACTGCACTACCTTCTGCTAGCCAAGCAGAGCCATCTTACTAGTGAGCAGAAGTTACCTCGCCAAGTTGGAATGTTGGTACTTACTATCATTGGCGCTGTTGTAATTGCAATGACGCTCCCTGTAAGTGAGAGTACTAGAAATCAGGTTATTGCACTTATCGGCGTACTTATATCAGGTGTGATTGCCTTTTCTTCTACCACCATGGTAGGGAATTTGATGGCGGGGATCGTACTTCGTGTAAATCGTCCGTTTAAAGTGGGTGACTTTATCAAGGTAGAAGGCTACAGCGGTCGCGTTACCGAAATGGGCTTGCTCGATGTGGAAATTCAGACTGAGAGCAGAGAGCTTATTGCCTTTGCCAATACGCTGATGGTGAATTCGCCCGTTTCTGTGACCAGAGCGTCTGGCGCAATTGTTAGTGTGGATATCAGCTTAGGTTACGATATTCATCACAGCATTATTGAAAAGCACTTACTTGTTGCAGCTGAAAATGCTCAGCTGTTAGAGCCATTTGTACAAGTAGTTGGGTTAGGCGACTTTTCAGTAAGTTATCGCATTTCAGGTCTACTAACCGAAGTAAAGAGTTTGCTGAGCGCGCGTTCAAGACTTCACAAAGCCGTACTCGACGCTTTGCATAATGCCGATATTGAAATTGTTTCTCCTAGCTTTATGAATCAACGCCCCCAACCTGACGGCTTGAAAATGATAGCTAAATCGCCTGGACACACTAAACAAGAAGAAGCATCTCCTGAAGACGTTATTTTTGACAAAGCTGAAGAGGCCGAGCAAAAAGAAAAAAGTAAAGAAACGCTGATGCAGACGATCGCCGATATTGATGCAAAAATCGCTGAGAGTGACGGCGAAAACAGAGATGAGCTTAAACATCAAAAAGCCACCGCTGAAGCTCAGCTCGCAGCTTTGGTAAAAACAAAAAATGAAGAAGGTTAGTTTTTACTAACTTTTTTAGCTTCCATTAAATCTGGTGCTATGCGGGTGTGAGTATTTACTTACACATTGTGTGGTAAGTTTAGTATCGCTAACACTTCCTCCACATTTACCTTGATATGATACCTCAAATTCTCAAAGCTAAAGGTGTTTATCTGTCGATCAATCCGTGTCGTCGTAAAGCAAATAGGCCTTTCGTCTTTCTCTAAATTTATTTAAATCTTTCTGCCAACTTTGGCGAATTTCTGTAGGCGTTTTGCCAGTCTGAATTTGAATTCGTAGTGCATCAGTGCCCGCTAATTTGTCGAAGAAATCTGGGCGAGTAAAGAAGGTTTCTTCAGAGGCATTACTGGCGCTGATCATCTTGTTATATTCAGAAAAACGAGAATAGGCATCTATCAATGTAGCGATATCTAAGCCACTAATTGGTGAGCGCTTGTGAGTTGTTTGCTTAGAGTCAGAGCCTTCCAAGATCGTAGGATCAGCATAAGAAAAGACATGTGCACTTAGCAGAGTATTTTCATGTTTGGGGTGGGGCGCTGCACTATTTGCATTTACCGGTATCTTGGTTTTATCAAACTCAACAAACGGGTGGCCAATAAGTTGGAAGGGAAAGTCAGTGCCGCGACCTATACTCACGTCGGTGCCCTCAAAAAAGCACAGCGTTGGGTAAAGGCGTATCGATAAATCGTTTGGCAGGTTAGGACTTGGGGCTACGGGCAATGAATAATGTGCAGTGCGTTGATAATCCTGCACTGGGACAACGGTAAGCTTAGCGTTGTCATAACTGCTCGCGTCAATATCTAACCACTGTTCCCCCACAATCATTTGAGCAAGTTCGCCCAAGGTCATACCGTGTAAGACGGGGATAGGATGCATGCCAATGAACGACGAAAACTCAGATTGTAGTACTGGGCCGTCAACATAACGGCCGTTAGGATTTGGCCTATCTAACACGATAACGTCGATATTACGCGCAAAGGCCGCCTCCAACACATAGTGCAAGGTGCTTAAATAGGTATAAAAGCGTACGCCTACATCCTGAATATCGAAAACAATCACATCGATGCCATCCAACATGTCGGGGGTAGGCTTTTTGGTTGCGCCGTAAAGGGAGTGAATAGGTATACCGGTTTTAGCATCAATATTGCTATCTACCTTTTCGCCAGCGCCTTTGTCTCCTCTAAATCCGTGCTCCGGCGACATAATACTTACAACATTAACACTGCGTTGAAGTAGGGCATCAAGCAGATGCTGATTGCGTTGGCTTGTCTTTACCTTATTTTTTTGTGTAGCCAAGCTGTTGCTCGATTCGCGCTCTTCAGGCTCAACCGTGCTAGAAGGCAATGCGCTGTGGCTCGAAACCAACGCGCTTTGGTTTACCACCAAACTAACCCGTTTACCTGCTAGCAAGGGCAGGTATTTCGAATAGCGTTCAGCGCCTACAGTAAACTGCTTAGTGCTTGATACAGGCTGCTTATCCCCTAGTGTAGGCTGCTTTTCTAATAATGTAGGATGCTTCGCGTTGCCATCTGTATCGCTTGTGTATACATGTGTAGATAAGCTTTGCTGTGCACAGCCGTTAAGCGATAAGCTAATTAGTGCTAGAGAAAGTACTGCAATGAATGCGCTCGACGTTAGGCGTCTAACAACCTTGTTCAATGTGACCGAAGTTAAAACTTTCATAGCATTAGGCTACCGTGGTTATTCGCTTTTATTCACGGCGGAACGTAAATACCCACCGCTAGCATCTAATTGAGCGGCGGCCTGCTCGGCCGATTGCCCCGTTAATACCATTAAAATAGCAACTTTAGCTTTGTTATTACACGCACTAAGCGCTGCTAAAGCAGTATTTTCACTGCAGTCCGTAGCCTGCATAACAATGCGAAGCGCACGGGCTTTTAGTTTTTCGTTAGTGGCATTCACATCTACCATTAAGTTTTGATAGGTTTTCCCCAGCTTAATCATTGTGCTGGTGCTAATCATATTAAGAATTAGCTTTTGCGCCGTACCCGACTTCATGCGCGTACTGCCAGTAAGTGCCTCAGGGCCAACAACTGGGCATATAGCTACATCAGCATTGGTAAAAATAGCGGCGTTAGGGCTACATGCAATAGCGCCGGTAAAGCAGCCAAGCGAACGTGCATATTCCAGTGCGCCACTTACATAGGGTGTACGACCGCTTGCCGAAATACCAATAACGGTATCGTTGTGGTTTAAGGACAGCGCTACAAGATCAGCACGCCCCGCGTCGACGTCATCTTCTGCACCTTCTACGGCGTGCTGAATGGCTTTTTCACCGCCAGCTATCACGCCAACAACCAGTTCATCAGGCACGCTAAACGTGGGGCGGCACTCTACTGCATCAAGTATGCCCAGCCTGCCGCTGGTTCCCGCGCCTATATAAATAAGCCTGCCACCATTTTTAATGCTAATGGTTGCAGCATCCACCGCTTTTCCAATTTGCGGAATTTGCGAGGTAACTGCGTTTGCCACTTTCGCGTCTTCGTTGTTAATGCGGGCAAGAATGCCTTCCGTGCTTAGCGTGTCTATATCGAGGGTGTCTGGGTTTCTGCCTTCTGAAACAATTTTATTCAGTGACTGGGCTAATTCGTTAACGGTGGGCTTATTACCTGCCGCTTGATTGTCAGTACTGACTGTATTTTTAATACTGGCGTTGGCGGATGATTCTGAAGTAGAAGAATTGTGCGAAGACATTGAAAACCTTGGGGCAACGAAATTGTGATAATGAGCTAGCGCAAAGCATAACGGTATTTTATGCCATAAGAAACCTTGCGTTAGATGGTACGTTTTTCATTATTAATCCTGCGCAGCTAATACGTTTCTCGTGGTACACTTTGGCTTTCGATATTCTTTCTCATTAAACATTTAAGGAACGTGTTTTTCTGTGAGCCGACAAACGCAAGCTATCATTCATGCTGATGCCCTTTTACATAATTTTAAAGCCCTTGCTGCTTTAGCGCCCTCAAGTCAGTCTATGGCGGTAGTAAAGGCCGACGCTTATGGTCATGGAGCAGTAAATGTAGCGCGCATTCTTCAGCATGTTTCTTCGCGTTTTGCCGTAGCAATAATTGAAGAAGCCATTGCGCTTCGCGACGCGGGAATTTCTGCGCCTATTGTGGTGTTAGAAGGGGCACATCAGGCAAAAGAGTGCCAAATGGCATTTCAGCATAACTGTATATTAGTTATGCACTGCGAAGAACAGCTTACGTGGTTAGAAAGCTGCCCCGAACAGCAGCGCCCGCATATTTGGCTTAAAGTGGATAGCGGAATGCACCGGTTGGGATTTGCCCTTTCCGATATCGAAGGGATTACTGCTAAGTACAATCATTTACTTAGCGAGCAAACGGTTATTGCTACGCACTTTGCGTGCGCTGACGATGTAGATAATAACTTTACCAACACGCAAATCGATGCGTTCAATCAAGTAGCGAGTAAATTGGACTTGCCAACCAGCGTGGCTAATTCTCCCGCCACGGTAAACTGGCCTGCAAGTCGAAATGCTTGGAACCGTTTAGGTGTGGGGGTTTATGGCGGTGCCGTTTCTACCTCACAAAATCTCGACATTGAAATCTACCCTGCCATGACACTTCGCTCCAGTGTATTAGCGGTACGAACCATACCGGCAGGCGAGGGAATTGGTTATGGTCAAACCTGGGTAGCAAGTAAGCCCAGCAAAATTGCAACCGTTGGCATTGGTTATGCCGATGGCTATCCAAGACACTGCAAAAACGGTACGCCGGTATTGATTAGAGGTAAACGCGCCTATTTAGTTGGCCGCGTTTCTATGGACATGATCACAATCGATGTAACTCATATCGACAACGTCGCGGTGGGCGATGAAGTTGAACTCTGGGGGCAGAATGTGCCAATTCAGGAAGTTGCGGCTAATGCTGACACTATCGACTACGAATTAATGACCCGCGTTTCTCAAAGGGTGCCGCGCATTGTAAAATACCTTTAACTTTCAAAGCAGTGCCAATTTGGCCAATCTTTATATAAGTTTTAATAAAGCACTATTCATTAAAAGAATGAGACTTTTACCCCCATTTTGAGCCTATACTGTATCGGCTTGGTTGCGGGATTGCGGTGAATGTTTCGCCTCCAACTGTGCTGAGCAACAACTCATAGTGAGGTTTGTATGCGTACTTCGTTTTCTCGTCCAAGAGTGAACCGTGGAGTAGTAAGTCGACCGTCAAGACCTGTTCAGAAGAAGCAATAGGTTTGTTGTAGGCGTCTAGGGATACAAATAAAAGATACAAGAAAGCCCGGTTAGGTTGTGCCTAACCGGGCTTTTTATTTGTTGCCCTAATCATCGCTGCTGTCTCTTTTTGAGGGGAGTAACAGCGAAAATTTATGAGCGAATGGCAAAGACTGGCTGAGTAAATTTAGCCGTTTTGTGCGCGAAGCTCGCTGTCTAAGCACTGTTCTAGGCTGTTTTCAGCACGATTTTCCAAGTGATTGGTATCGGCGTTGTTTGACTCAGCGTTTGCCTTTTTTGATTCAGATTCTCCTTGTACTGGGAAGTAACGCTCTGGTCTATGGTTAAGCGAAATAACCATGTTCAAACAAAATGCGGCTAAAATTGAAATCAGCACTAAAGGCCAAGCGATGAAAAACAGAGCACTAAGTAATATACAGCTATCGACGGTTAGCTGGAATGTACCGGCTCTAATATTGAAACGCTGTTGTAAATAGAACGCCATAATACCAACGCCACCAAGGCTTGAGCTATGACGAAACATCATCAGCATACCTACACCAATTAAAATACCGCCAAATACCGCCGCAAAAAATGGATTTACGTGGCTAATATCCACAAACGCTGGAATTTGCTCAGTTAGTACAGAAACCGTGGTGACGGATATAAAGGTGTTAATGGTGAAACGCTTGCTAATTTGCGTCCAAGCTAGGGTGTAAAACGGTAAGTTAATCAGAAAGAATAGCAAGCCGAAGTCCATATCTACGGCATAAGTACCTAACAGCGCTAAGCCTGCCGCGCCACCTACCATTAAGTCTTGAGACTGAAATAAATATACGCCAAAAGCAACAAACAAGCCGGCGCTTATCAGGGCGAAAACATCCTCGATGACACTGTGTTTTGTTTTTTGCATAAGAAAAAGTTTGCGTTAAGAAGACACAGCGTAATTATACGTTTACAACACAGTGGGTTACAGCGAGATGAAAAGTTAACTCGGTGCGATAAATGGCGGAAGGTAAGTTTGCCTTTACGACTTTTAGCGCACCGGTGAATAGGGTGTTGCATCGATGTAAACGTTGCACCAAGCTGGTTCACATAAAACGCAAAAAGTAGAGGTAGCTGCTAGGGAGTCTGATTACTCAACAATAGAGAATACAACGGTATCTTGCTTATTAAACTCTACACTGCATTTCATAATGCCTAAGTGTAGAGGGCTATATGCTTCAATTTTGCTGCCATTTGCAACAAACTCTGTATCCCACAACAATAAGTTTGCAGTATCTAGCTGGCGTTCGACACTTTTTTTCGATACGCCAGGCGTAAAATTATCGCAGAGAATTATGACTTCGCGCCTTGCTTCTATCCAATAAAACGTCGTAGTGATCAACAGTGCTATTGCCGCTATTGCAACAACATCAGCAATAATGGAACGCTTCATGGCCTGCACGTGCTACTTCTCCTCTACTTCCTTACACTATTCATTTAAAACCTTGCCGCAAAAAATATCGCAACGACAAGGCGCACTTATATAAAGTGCAATTAGGTGGTTTGGATCAAATCCCACTTATTGCCAAACTTATCTCTAAAGATGGCTACCGTACCATACACTTCTTCCCGAGGGGTTTCTAAAAATGCCACCCCTTTGCTTTGCATGGCATTGAAGTCGCGCCAGAAGTCGTCAGTATTCAAAATTAAAAATACTTTATCGGCGGCTTGGCTACCAATGAGTGCCATTTCTGTGTCATTTTTTGCTTGCGCCAACAACAAGCTCGTAGCACTGTGTGGTGGGGTTACCAGAACAAAACGCGAGTTTTCGCCGGTTACTTTGTCTTCGGTTAAGGTAAAGTTTAAAACCGTGGTGAAGTATTCAACGGCACTGTCGTAGTCGTCTACAAAAAAAGTAATGGCCGAGAGGTTTTGCGTCATAAATCAGGATCACTTTGAAAGTTAAGCTAAGTTAGCTGCGCATACTACCTAAAAGCTGACTGAGCTGAAATGCGGGTTGTCAGTTATTGCATCAAGTTGAGCGATTTCATTAAGCGCAATATTTTGCGTGGTTTTGTCGATGGACATTTGAATACACTCTGTGGCCACGTCGTTGCGTTTATCGATAACTGTGGTCAGTGCTGTACCCTTTACCGTATTCCCGTCTTTTAATACTACGCTCACCTCAAGCCCATACATGCAGGCAATTTCGATGTAGTCGTAAAGCTGGCACGCTATGTTCACATATTCCCCTATTCACTGTTCAAGTGGCGACCAATTAGTAGAGTAGACCTGACGTTCACAGCAAAACTTTCCGCATCTACCGCGCATACATAGCGCTTTACTTTCCACAGTAAACGACCAATGTTTAAATGCCGCCGCCTTGCGGGGGGCGATTAATTTCCATGAGTCACTTCACAGAAGTCTGACCTTAACAAATGATCTTTTTTTAAGGTTTGCTCAGTATTGTTAGTACTGAAGGATTTATTTTGGTGCGCGATACAACTAAGCGCTTGAACGCCCCTCATGTTTCTTAGAGGCATTTTTTAGCAAAGGGTTCCCGCCAAAAATTCAATACAGGAACAGTAATGAACAAGCTACTATCCGCATTTTCTTTAGTTTCAATAGCCTCGTGCACCTCAAGCTTCGCAAATGCCGACGAACTTCCCTTTAATTTAAGCGGTCATGTTAGGGTTAACTACGGGCATCAAGACTGGCAAATTCCCGAGTTTAGAGATGGTTTCGAATTTGAATCATTCAAACTTGGCGTGTCGGGTGAGTCAGATCAATTTAGCTATAAAGCCGAATATCGATGGTACGAAAACACAGACTTCGACACAGTAAGGTTCGCCGACCTGACTTATCATTTCGATGAGCAAACCGAGATTACAGCAGGTATAACCCAAACACCGTTTGGTTTGCAGCCCTTTGCCAGTAACAACTTTTGGTTCTCGGTAAATTATTACCTTGGCTTCGAAGATGATTACGATGCTGGAGTGAAAATAAACCACGATTGGGGCAACTGGGATTTTCAAGCCGCCTATTTTATGAACGACGAGTACAACGATGCCGCTGAGTTTGGGCGCTATTCGTTCGACGTGGCGGACGACGGTGAATATCGAAATAAAGAAGACGGCCAATATAATTTACGTGCTAACTACACGGCAAACTTTATTCACGGAGGCACTACCGATATTGGCGTGTCTTACCAATACGGCAACATCTTAAACCTGGATACCCTGGATG
Source organism: Alteromonas macleodii ATCC 27126 (assembly GCF_000172635.2). Lineage (NCBI taxonomy): Bacteria > Pseudomonadati > Pseudomonadota > Gammaproteobacteria > Alteromonadales > Alteromonadaceae > Alteromonas > Alteromonas macleodii. The sequence continues at coordinate 506,432 of NC_018632.1, forward strand.
ATGGTGATATGAATGCCTATGCCGTGCATATGCGCCATACCCAAGGCGACCTGAAGGTCGAACTGCAGTATATCGACTATGAATACGATTTGGCTGCACCAGAAGGGCAAGCGGACGATCGCATAGCGCTATCCTCTTTCACCTTCCCGTTCTTAGCCGCGGCCGACGGTAAAACCTATTCAGCAAACCTTGTGTACTCTGTGCCTTATAAGTTTACTCACATAGAATCACTTACTTGTTACTCAGAGTACAGCGTGGCAAAAGGTGAAGGAAGTGAAGGGAAAAACTCGTCGCAGTGGATAAACGGCTGTAGCTTTGGCTGGGATAAATTGTTTGTATATGTAGATAGTATCCAAGGCAAAAACATGTGGTTCTCAGGCGGTCCGGGCGTGGGACTCGACTTAGGTGGTAGACAAGAAACTACCCACCGCCTGAACATAAACCTTGGTATTTACTTCTAATCACTAACAGGACTTTGACATGCGATTACTATTAATAGCGACATTTATACTAGCGCTAGTTCCAATGCAAAGTTTTGCCCATGCGTGGATGAAACTGCGAATAGCGACCACAGAGTATGCCCCTTATACGTCAACTGACATGCAGCACGACGGTTATATCAATCACATTATCGCTGATGCGTTTTTAGAAACGGGCGTTGTGGTTGAGTTTGTATCTTTACCCTGGGAAGAAGCGCTTGAAGCAACACTGAAAGGCGAATACGACGCCATTTCATACGGCAATTTTGTGCGCGCCCGGGAAAGTGAGTTTTTCCACAGTAACCCTATTAGTGCGGAAAGCTTGGTGTTTTATGTTAATGCTGAAAAGGGCCCTGATACTTGGGCTGAATTAAGCGACTTAAAAGACCTAAAGATGGGCGTAACAGAAGGGTATTTATACAACGATGAACTTGCCGCTTACATTAAAAGCAGCAGTAATGTTGTGGAAAGTGCCACAGACAAAGACAATTTACAGGCGCTGATTGAAGGTAAAATTGACGTTTTTCCCATTGATGAGTTAACAGGATGGTACTTGCTTCAGCGTGATTTCGATAGTGGCGACCGCAGAGATGTGATGCCCATTAAGCCGTTTATCTCAACTGTAACCACGCATCTGTTAGTGCCTAAAGGCGAAAGTGACAGTCAGCTTATTCTGTCGCTATTTAATAAAGGGTTAGAAGAGTTAACGCTGGACGGAAAACTGACCCGCTTTAAACGCCTTCTAAAAGAAGGCTACTATCAGCATCCGCAGAAAAAAGTGAATTTTGACAGACGCTAGCTGGCGTTTCAGGCCTAAGGGGCTATATAAAAGCCCCGCTGGCTAAACGCCAAAGACATAATAAATTAAACTAAAAGGGCAGTGCGATAATAAAAATAATCTATATACTTCAGTGCACATGATACTGATGTAATGGTTATTTCCTAATGCGCAGCCCTTTATTTGTGCGACTTTACGGGCGAGGTCGTTTTCGCTCGCTGTTGAGCACATGCCTTCTGCTAATACTCGTTGGTATTTGCCCGTTAGCCAACGCGTCGAGTGATGAAATAGCCTTTGATGTCTCTGGCTCGTTTAGAGTGCGCTACGAGTCGTTGAATAACCCTATATTTCCAACATCATCAGCTGCACGAGAACAAAGTAATCAGCGTCTTTCAACACGCTTTATCGTGAATTCTACGGTAAGTTATCAAAACCTCGCGGCAACGATCGAAATACGTGACTCGCGAGTATTTCTTGACGAAAACGATCCAACGCTAACGGCCAATCAGGTTAATACACTGGAGCCTACACAGTTTTTTATCACTTACAAACCTGAACGAGCATCTGGCTTATACGAAGTGTCTGCGATAAAGGTAGGGCGTATGGAGCTCGACTACGGCAGTCGCAGGCTATTGGCCAAAACAGCCTATCGCAATGCCACCAATAGCTATGATGGAATAGTGGTGGAAGCAAGATTTGCAGATTGGCAAGTGCATGGCGTTTACGTGTTGCCGGTATCTCGCTTTCCTACTGACAGTGAAAGTCTGGACGGGAACGAACGCGCGTTCGACAAAAGCTTTAGCGAACGAAAATTCTTTGGTGTGTACGCTGCGTCAAAAGACAACAACGTCAAGCTGCAAAGCTACTGGTTAAAAGAAGACGATAGTGAAGCACTTGCCACCAAAAACCGTGATCTGTACACATTGAGTGTGGATTATACCCAGCCTTTTAATAATGGCCTGATAACAAATATAGAAGTGGTGGGGCAAACGGGAACTTCTTATCAAACCGCATCTGCTAACGATACAGACGAGAAAGACGTTCGTGCATATATGCTGTTTGGTTATGTTGGGAAACAGATTACAGACAACACCTTTCTTAGAGCTGAAGTTGACTATATCAGTGGCGACAACGACACAATCGATGACACAATCTCTGACTTTGATACCTTATACGGCGTGCGACGTTTTGATTTCGGACCTACTGATGTATATCAGGCTATGCCACGTAGAAACCTAAAAGCAGTGGGGCTTCGAAGCGTGTCTAAGCCAGCAAAAGCGCACAATATTATGCTTGGTTACAAAGCCATGTGGTACCAAAAAGCACCTCAAGATGTGGACAGTTTCATTGGCCATCAAGTGGAAGCTCGCTGGCGTTATCAAGTGCGACCCGAGTTGCGATTAGTGCTAGGTGGAGCCTACCTCAAAAAAGGAGAGGGTTTTGCGCGTGGAGATTACAGCGACAACAGCGCCTTTTTATTCACTGGCGCTTTGTATACCTTTTAAAATCTCCGGCTAAATAGCCCGCGTAAACTGGGTACAGCTGCTTACACCACAAGCCTTGCAGATGAGCGCGTACTCTCTTTTCTGTTCATTATATTACTGATATGGTTAACGGCTATTTTGAAATGCCCATTTAGAGGTTGCCTTGTCGTATTCAGCTGAAACATCGTTTTTTGCCCGTTGTATTGCACTATTAAAATTGCTCGGCCCGGGTGTGCTTATGGCAACAGCGGCGGTAGGCGGTAGTCACTTAGTAGCATCAACTCAAGCGGGGGCGAAGTTTGGTTGGCAGTTAGCGCTGCTTATATTGGTAGTTAACTTACTCAAATACCCATTCTTTAGAGCAGGCGTTAGCTACACCATCAGTACAAAACAAACCCTTCAGCAAGGGTACTTGGGAATGGGACGACGATATTTGGCCATTGCCTTGGGTTTGAATACCATTGCGTCGGTGGTCAATGCTGCAGCGCTGTTGTTGTTTGCAGCAAGCCTATTGTCGTATTTTATTCCTTTCGATATCGCTATAACGTTGTCCGCTTCAGTGGTTTTGGCACTTATTTTAATCATTCTACTCGCTGGCCATTTTGAAGGATTGGACAATATCGCCAAAGGCATAATGGGCGTGCTTGTGGTGGCGACTGTAGCCGTATTCGTGGTGGCACTAAGCAATTATTCTGCTTCACCAGCACCTGCCGTGGCGCCGCCTTCGCCTTGGACGCTCGCTACATTAGGCTTTTTAGTCGTCACAATGGGGTGGATGCCCGCACCTATTGAAATATCGTCCATTACTTCACTTTGGTTAAAGCGCCAGTGCAAAGGGCAAGCCGTAACGCCAAAGTCGGCCCTTTTCGATTTTAATTTAGGTTATGCAGTGACGGTGCTACTCGCATTGTTGTTTTTGGGCTTAGGTGCATTAATTTTGTATGGCAGCGGTACAGAGCTAAGTACCAGCGGTATCGGCTTTTCCCATCAGTTAATTAGCATGTACTCATCAACCATTGGACAGTGGGCGCATTGGCTTATCGCACTGGTTGCATTTTTGTGCATATTTGGTTCGGCGCTAACCGTTTACGATGGTTATGCGAGGGTGGTTGCCGAAGCAATAGCGCTTCTTTTTAACAAAGACAAAAACGCACGAAATACGCTGGTAACGCCGGTGTTGCTGTTTATGGCAGTGGCGAGTTTTATTATTGTGTTGTTCTTTAAATCTGCGCTATTGGCAATGTTAGGTTTTGCGATGTCGCTGGCTTTTGTTACTACTCCAATGTTTGCTTGGCTTAACCATAAGCTTGTGGCACAAACTAAGCTTCATCAAGACGCGGCACCAAACGTAATAGTGAAGCTGCTTAGCTATTTAGGCCTAATCTATCTATTTGGGTTTCTAATGGTGTTTATATGGTGGAAGTGGTTTAGCTAGCCACTTCCTACCGTAACGAGAGCGCAAAGTACTTTAGGTGCTGTGCAAGTCTCGCCTTAGTAAATTAGTTTAATTACGCGCACTTATGCGAGCCCTAGCGCAATACTCATCTATACTGTAGATGACATCGTTTGAGGAGTTCGCAGCTTGGTGCGTGGCAAAAAACTATTTCCTTCCACCCTTTTATTATGGGGTAAGCGTATCATGCTGCTTTCGCTTATGAGTGCGGCAATGTGGGGCTGTTCAAAAGAACCGCAGCAAACTATCCACTGGCACAATGCTTACGATATTGAACGCGAACTTCATCTTTTGGGGCAGCAAGAAGACCCTCGCGAAATCTACAAAAGGCTTCAAGGTATTAAGCAACAAGCTTCGCTACAGCTTTCTCAAATGCGTGAAGCAGGTAATCAGGACCCGCTATTTAGGGAATGGTTGGAGTCGCTACGCATTAGCTTATCGTTAGCCCCCTTGTACGGCGATACCATTGAAACGTGTAGCGTGTGGCAAGGCGCCATGGAAGACGCTTGGGGAGTGGGAATAGTGCAGTTTAATGAACGAGCCAAACTCGTGTGGCGGGTAATGGTGGCTACCTGCAACGCACGAGTTCGCTCGGTATAGTACTAGGTTTTACTTAGTATAAACGGGGCGAGCCGCTGTTAGCGTTGCCACTTTATCTATCACTTGCTGTACTACTGCAATGTCTTCTGGCGCTGTTAACACATCACAAATCCAATGGGCTAATTGAGCACAGTCTTCTTCACTAAAATTGCGTGAAGTGACCGCAGGTGTGCCAATTCGAATACCACTTGTAACGAATGGTGACTGCGGGTCGTTGGGTACTGTGTTCTTATTTACCGTTATATTCACGCTATTTAATATCGCGTCGGCTTCTTTCCCCGTCATTCCTTTGCTTACAAGACTTAGCAGGAACATGTGGTTGTCGGTTCCATTAGATACTACGTCAAAGTCACGCTTCATAAATACATCAGCCATAGCTTGTGCATTAATAACTACCTGCTTTTGATAAGCGCGGAACTCTGCTGTCATGGCTTCTTTAAGCGCTACCGCTTTTGCGGCAATAACGTGCATAAGTGGGCCACCCTGAATGCCAGGGAAGATTAATGAATTGAATTTCTTTTCAAGCTCGGGGTTTGACTTACACATAATAAGCCCGCCACGAGGGCCACGCAGTGTTTTATGGGTAGTAGTAGTAACCACGTGAGCCGCGTTAATTGGCGAGGGATAAACACCGGCCGCAACAAGTCCTGCAACATGTGCCATATCTACGAGTAAATACGCGCCCACGCTATCAGCGATGTCTCTAAACTTCTGCCAGTCGACCACGCGAGAGTAAGCGGAAAAGCCCGCTACAATCATTTTTGGCTTGTGCTCTTTAGCCAAGGCTTCTACTTGGTCATAGTCAATTTCACCGGTTTCTGTGTTCAAGCCATACTGAATCGCGTTGTATAGTTTTCCCGAGAAGTTAGGCTTTGCACCGTGTGTGAGGTGCCCACCGTGATCAAGGCTCAACCCAAGAATGGTATCGCCAGGGTTTAATAGCGCCATATAAACTGCAGTATTCGCTTGAGAGCCAGAGTGAGGCTGCACATTCACATAGTCAGCTTCAAACAATGCTTTAGCTCTGTCGATAGCAAGCTGCTCTACTTTGTCCACCGCCTCGCAGCCACCGTAATAGCGCTTGCCCGGATAGCCTTCTGCATACTTATTAGTTAGCTGACTGCCTTGCGCCTGCATAACCGCTTTGCTGGTGTAGTTCTCCGATGCAATCAGTTCAATGTGATGTTCTTGGCGTTCGTTTTCTTGCGCAATAAATGCTGCGATATCTGGGTCTTGTTCGTGAAGGTGCTGGTTAAGTGGGTTCATGCTGGCTCCTAAATGTCATTATTTTGTATCTGATACTAGGAGTGTAAAAAGAATAAATAAAATTAATAAAAAATATGGCATTATAATTTTATTAAATGGCCTTGTGAGCAAGTTTGGCATCAGTAAGGCAAAACAGCAGGCAAAGCTAATAGAGAGGTGTACAGCAAAGTAATGAAAAACTTATCGATAGATTTTCTGCGTTCGTTCGTGCTTATTGCACAGACGGGTAGCTACACACAATGTGCGGAGCAGCTTCAGCGCACACAGCCTGCCATTAGCTTACAGATAAAAAAACTAGAAGAAATGATTGGGGAAAAGCTATTTTCCCGCGACAAAAACCGCTTGGCACTGACTGGCGCTGGTAGTCGCTTATTGTCGTATGGTGAAAAGATAGTGGCTCTTAACGATCAGGCTATGGCCGAATTCGGCAAGCCGCAGGTTACGGGAAATATTCGGTTAGGCATTCCCAGCGAATTTAGTACAACGCTTATGCCTAAAATTATTCGACGGTTCACGCAAACCTATCCGGAAATATCGCTAGAGGTGCATTGTGCGCTAAGTAAAGACTTAATTAGTGAGCCGCTTAAAAGCCAGTTCGATTTAATTCTTTCGCTACAAGAAACACCTGATCCTCAGCAAGACGGCTACATCATTTCAGATCAATTGGTATGGGTGGGGAGTCAGCGCTTTGTAAATAGCGTGCCTGCTAAACTGCCTATTATTGCTGCACCGTCGCCGTGTATTTACCGCAAGCGAGCAACCAATCTTTTATCGGCCATCAAAAAACCGTGGCAGGTGGTGTACACCATTGCTGACTTAAACGGCATACAAACGGCCATTAACGAAGGACTGGGCATAACCGTTCTTGCAAAAAGTTCGGTGCCGCCTGGGCTACACGTTTTATCTAATTCAGAAAGTTTACCCGAGCTTGGGCATGTGGGTGTTTGTTTAGTTAACCCTCAGAAAGTGTCATCGAAAGCGATTAGCTTGCTTACTGAAACCATTACCAACGAAGTCGCAAACTTTTAACAGGAAATAGCAAGCGCGCTTGCTAAACAACAAGGCAAGCGCACCGAGAGGAGTAACAGCTTTTCAATAAATGCCGTCTATGCCTTTTTAACAAATTGTGCAGTTAGCATCATTTCACCAGCACCATCTACTTTACAGTCTAGCTGGTGGTCTTTGGCATCTTTCACATGACGGATAACGGCTTTGGTACCAATTTTAAGTACCAATGAACTGCCTTTTACCTTCAAATCTTTTGCTAACGTAATTTTGTCGCCGGCTACTAACGGTGTTCCGTTGAAGTCTTTTGCTGAGACTTCCTCTTCTACCTCGTTCGGGTTCCACTCGTGTCCACATTCAGGGCAAATAAGTAGAGGCTGATCTTCGTATACATATTCTGATTGGCAATGCGGGCAAGGAGGTAACGACATGTGGAATTCTCTTAAAGTACTAAATTAAAGCGCTCGGGTCATAAAGTGGCTGTTGGGATCGATTGAGTAACTGCCAAATGGACCGCAATCAACAAAACCAAACTTTTTGTATAGGGTTCTGGCCGCTAAAAAGTAGTCTTGCGTTCCTGTTTCTAAACTTACCGAACTAAACCCTTTCATTTTCGCATGTTCTAGGGCAAAAAGTAATAACTGAGACGCTACACCGCATCCTCTAAACGGCTTGGCTGTGCGCATAGATTTTAGCTCGGCGCTATGTGTATCAAGGGTTTTAATAGCGACGCAGCCCGCAAGCTGTTGCTGCTTCCAGCCACTAAAAAAAGTAATGTTCGAAGCTTTTAGTGCTTCAACATCTAATGCATGTACGCTCTCAGGTGGCGATGTAGCATACATATCAGACAAATGCTCTTCTAAAAGCGCTAGCACTTCTCCTCCGGTGAGATCATCAATAATAATCTTCATGTGCTTTGGCCTTTAGGTATATTCTGAGTAGACGGCGGTACAAGCCTGTTTGTTAAGTGCTTAAGGGTTTAGTCATGTTAAAAAAGCGGTCGTCTTCACTTTTAATGATAAATCCCACTTTTTTATAAAGTGAAACGGCAGGGCTAACTTTGAATACTCGTAAGTCAAGCGAGCTAGTATTGGCCCCTAACGCTAGTCTTTCTGCTTCTTCAATGGCAGCACTACCTATGCCTTTGTTTTGGGCGCTGGGTATGACCTGAAGGTCGCGCAATATACAGGTGCTACCGTCGTATTGAAGGCGCATCACCCCCACCGTTTCGCTGTCTACTTGAATGTCGTAATTAATGAGCTCTGCGGTAACCCCAAGCACTTTTTCGGCGTCCCAATCAGGCGCAAACTGAGCGTAATAATCGCGCATGTTATTAAAGGTAAACTCAGCAGCCCTTGGTAGGTTCGTACTTGGAATAAAGGTAATCTTCATCGCGTTTTCTTCGTTATTTATTGCAAGCAAGACTCTTATCTGTGACTTCTTGGTGCGAACATAATTATCGCCATACCAATCAAAGCGACAAAGGTGCCCACCAAGTCCCATAACGTTGGCTTCACTCCATCAACAAGCCAAAGCCACATAATAGCCATAAAAATATAAACACCACCGTAAGCGGCGTATACGCGCCCGGCAGCGGTTGGGTGAAGTGACAACAGCCAAGCAAAAAGCGCGAGCGATATAGCCGCTGGTACTAACAACCATATGGACTTATCTTCTTTCAACCATAAATAGGGCAGATAGCACCCAACAATTTCAGCAAGTGCAGTAATAACAAACAAACCAATGGTTTTTAATTCCAACGGGCAGGCCTCTTTTGAAATACTGCTGGTAAGCAAATAATACCTTTGAAAAGGGCATTAAAGTGCTACTCGCACGCCATGCTAGGAAACTATCTTTCACTAGTTATCGTCGCTTTCAGAGCTAAACAAGCCTCTAAAAAGCGCGGTAAGTGCTCCAGACACCGTATCTTCTATAGCATCGTTTTTGTGGTCACGCTTTTTGCTGTATCGGTTAGTAGATTCTTCTCGCTGTCTTTTTTCAGCACTGGCACTAGCCCCATCAAGAAAGTCTCTTGCAGCCCTATCAGAAGTTGAAGCGCACCCTGTTGAGATTACGCATATTGACAAGATTACTATCAATTTAATCTTCATGTTATCTAAATTCCTATCACCGTATAACGTCTAATAAAGGGCATATTAAAGTGGAGCGTAACAACGAATCGTTATGTACTTTGCTTGCTCATACCTCTAATTGCAAAGAAGTAATAGATTAAAAAACCCAACCACGAAAAGAAAAGGGAAATGGCCCCCCATGCTAACTTGTGTATGCCTTTAGCTTTTTTGGATGTTAAGGCAATTAACGCTGGTAGAAGTGTAAGGCTGAAAAGCACGATAAAAATAATGATTTGCCAAAAACTCATATTAAAAGAACTCCTTATCTTTTGGTTTTTAATTACAAGGGCTGCACCAAGCTCACCGAATGTAGTCAACTAACCTCTACTCGTTTCTATATCCATTGATTTCAACGAATTATTTTTTATTTACTTGAACTACAGCCTATAGAATCAAGTTTTCTGAATTACACACTATAGTCTTAATCGTCATTTTGTTAAGACATTTACTGCGATTTTTGTTTTGAAGCGTGAGGCATAATAGCGTAAAAAACTGAACAAATTGCTATCACATAAAAAGAATGGAAGAAAAAGCCCACCATATTTAACGCATCTGCTTCACACTGTGTTTGCAGGCCAGAGCAAAAAAAGAACTCCACTACGAATGAAGACAGTACTCCTAAGCCAAAAATTGCCATATAACTGAACAACGGTTTGAGCTTTAGAATTCCAATAATCAGCAAAACAACAACTACTGGAATAACAATAATTAGCGCAGTCTGCATAAATCCCTCTTAGATTGATTTGGCTACTCACAATCCTGTGAAAGAAACTTGGTAGATTACGGCCTGTTAAACCAAATATAAACTGCATACAATAAACAACCAAGTTAGTGATATACCGAGTACTATTTTTAACGTTGGTAACTTAGTTTGTGTTAATGAATAAATCGCATATGAAGCGGGAATGACAGAGAGACAGCCTCCAAGTACTAAGCCTTTAAAAAATCCTGCGATTAGCCCCCATTCATCTGCAATAAATGCATAAACCCAAGTGACTCCCCAGGCTACAAAGCAAAATGAAAGTAATAACTTGGCTATTCTGGCTTTTACCTTTACATCTTTGCTTTTCATAAATATCCCGTTAGATAGTTACCAGAGGTAAATAACGACTCAACATTGTGTCTTCCCTAGGGAAGATACAGTCGAGAGACGAACTTGGCTGATTTGTAAGGCCAACATCTATTTTGAAAGCAAATGGTTTGTGGTTACCTGAGCCATGTTGTCTATTTCATCAGCTTTACTACGCATTGTTTGAAAGGCTCTACTTTTGAACTTAATTCTGGGGGGAGTATTTCGGTACCGTCTGTTAAATCTAGAATGCCTGACACTACTGGTTTGTCAGTTGTCGTATCTATCTTAGCATTTATGGTCATGGAAAAGTTGTAGCCGTTTGGGAGTAGAGATGCGCATTTTTGGACTGAATTTAAGGGAGCTGGGTTACTGAATGATTGAAAGGCTAACAGTGAAGATAGCAAAGTGGCTGAGCCAATAAAAAAAGCTTTTTTGTTCATGGTAATTCCTTTTAACGTATTTTGCTGTCTCAAACTTCGACCTTAACTGAGCTACAAAGTTCTGTAGCTAACGTCGCAGCGAACGTGCTCATTGGCTTGTTATATGTGTACAAATTAAAACCTTTCACACCTCACTTTAGTAAAAACTAGCTACAAAGAGGATGATATTTGTTCTAGGCAATTATTTACTTGCCCATCGGTAACAATAAAACCACCCAACAGGCGGGATCAAGAAGTTGAGCAAGACGGCGTAAATGACAACCAACCCGATATTGTCAGCCTTTCCTTTAGCAAATTTGATGGTAAAGAAAATTACAACTAACGCGAGGATGAAGAGTGCTTGCCCCCAAAATGTTGCATTTAGATTCATAACATTCCTTATTGATGAACTTTCTGAAAAGCATCGGTGTTCCCCATTAAAAGTGGACGTCCATGTTAAGCGTATTTTGCTTCGTATTCATATGGGCTGACATAACCCAATGTTAAATGCCGCCTACTCTGACTTTGAAAAACTTAGTTTTTTCGCTCAAATGTTGATATGACCAAGGAGGGTTTACTACATCAATGTTAGAAACGCCCAGCGTAGCAAGCCCTTCGAGTGAATAGTCCCAGCCGATAAAGTCTTCTTTCTCTGCGAACTCTTTATATTCGGAAGATTGCCCTAGTGTTGTTATTCGCTGGTCCACGCCAATTTTTTCGAAGAAGTTTCGCTCACGAATTACAGCTGACCTCATATATTTTTCTAAGCTCTGCTTTGTTGATTCCCGCTCTTCCTCAGGAATAGCATCAATAAACGATGTAATTTCTTTCTCCATTCCGGTTGTACCACCGTGGAAACCAATAACTGCGTGACTCGAGATCCTGTGATGGTTTGCTGCAGAAAAAACGTAGTTGGCGCATGATGAGAGACAATACTCATTGACCTCAAGCTTCAAATCATAGTCATGAACAATATCACCAAGATCCATTCCATGATTGATTTCACCGCCTTCGGACGTTATAGACAGCCATTCAACTTTACTCTTACCACTTTTCAGAATTGAAAGAAGTTTCTGATTTGCTGATGGCGATAATTTACCGTGATAAATTACTGTGTTTTCGTTTAAATCGACAGTTGTTTCGCCACCCTGCGCTGGCACGAATGATAGAGAAATAATTAAAATAAAAGACCATAAAAGTTTAAACATGTACCTTCCTTGTGGCATTTAACACCCGCATAAAGGGCGATAACACATGGGCTAAAATCCGAGCAAAGCGACAGAGCCCACGTGTTATTGTCCCAGGGAGCCTGCGACCGACTACAGCGGTTTGTTATGCACTTTTCTATGCAACCTTATTTTTATCCAAGCGCATTGCAGAAATATAGTTTAGAAAAGCTCTACCATGTTTAGTGATGATCCATTTGTCTTCATCGTTTTTTACTAAATCCCAACTCAAAAGAAATTGCATATAATCTGAAAATTGAACACCGTTAAGTATCTTGGTGTTTTTTTGCTTAGCATTCTCAAATATAGGAAGAATATCTTTCACACTGCATTGTCCATTGTTTTGTACTGAAAGATATTCGAGGACCTGTATTTGCGAACCAAATATATTGAAATACACTTTTTCGAAGGTGTTGATAATCTGCTGCTGGGCTAAATTTTTGACTAATATGTCAATTTTATCCTTTTCACCATCAATTTTAGTGAGATCATTTGTGATATGGGCCTCAACTTCGGTTCTGATTCCAGTCGTATCAACTGGGATGAATCTTGTCAAATCCTGGTCTTCGAGTTTTATCGGTTTGGCATGTTGATTGTTTTCATAAAATTGAAACTCCGTATCTCCATGTTTAGCAGACTTTATGCCACCACCAAATATGCCAGACACTCTGTCTTTTAATACATATGCTATTACGCAGGTAACGAGAGGCCATGCTCCATACTTAACTAACTCGATGATAAAAAGTTTCGATTCCATAGCCGAAGTTTCCAAAATGCATAACGCTCGCTTAACCGGCGCAAAAACAGCAGGCTAAAATAAGCGACGAAGGAGCGCAGCCTGCTGTTTAGCGTCCCTTGGTTGAAGCGCTTGTTATGCTTTTTTCCAATATATTCGACTAGCAAAGCTTCAAAACCTCTAACTGCTGAAATAACGGTGATTACTTCATTAGGCTCAATATCAAGATTCTCGGGGCTACGAGGGTGCATTAGCCGATCACGGATCTTGATTGCCTTTTTCAGGTCGCTCCACCACGTAAGACCTGCATCAAATGATTGATTTAAGCTATGAGCTTTAGAATATAAATTAAAAGCAAATTTGATATTTTTCGTTAGATTGATATGAGCACTAACTTCGACAACGTTGCCTTTTTCATTTAACTGATGAGAAACTTCAAACGCAAAGTCAATTTCGGCCTGAGTTAGTTCAATACCATTTTCAATTGCATCATCAATTGCCGCAATCTTCATAGCAAAACTGACTCCTTCGATATAGGCGAAACCAGCTCTAACAAGCTGGCGAGCATTGAACTCATGTTCAGCAAGAGTTGAACCATCCTCTTGCTTTTCGCCATTCTCAATATCTTTTATGACATTGGAGTAACACCGCTGAAAATCTTCGCCTAAAGTTACAATAAGTTCACTAGTACTTCTTTCGTCCATACTTCCTCTAAAAAGCATAACAATTTAGTGTAAGGAAAAAATCCTTTATGCAAAGTGGATAGTTTCCATATATCACATTTATAGTTTTGCCACTTTCGCACGTAAATACACTTCCATCAATAACCTACACCTAGTATCTGAAAATACTGTACTTAAGTACGGAATCTTTCCTTTTTATTTTACGGACGAGTCAAAAACCGCAATTCTGTTTTTATTTACAGTAATTAAAATCAAAAAAATGAAATCAATGTTCATGCAAATGGTGATAGAGCACATGCAAAACCGTCGCTATGCGAAGCGTTCGATTGAACTCTATAGTAAATGGATAATTAGTTTTATCCGCTTCAATAATAATAAGCACCCATCTGAAATGGGAGACAAAGAGTTGAGTGTTTCTGTCTCACTTAGTTAACGCTAAGAATGTGGCTCAGGCTACTCAGGCTAGCGCGCTAAATGAACTGGCGTTCTTGTATCGCGATATATTGGAAAGGCCACTTCTCGATTATCTATCGATCCTGAAAACAAAAGAGTGCGATGACATCATATTGATGAATCGAGTATACAAAAAGCAATACGGAACACGGCAAAAACTTGTGACATTAAAAAGAAAGTTACGCCTCATACGCTGCGCCACTCTTTTGCAACGCATTTGCTGCAATCGGGCGTTGATATTAGAACGGTGCAAACACAGTTGGGTCATTCAGACGTAAAGACCACACAAATTTATACTCACGTGCTTCAGCAAGGTGCGCAGGGGGTGATAAGTCCTTTATCTCGTGTTTTGAAGTAATCTTTAAAGTAATTACACCCAACAAAAAAGAGCCCGAAGGCCCTTTTTTAAATTTAGCTTCAAAAGCGCTTATTTTAACGCTTATACACGCTCAAATACGGTAGCAATACCTTGGCCTAAACCAATACACATAGTCGCTAAGCCTAGGCTTACGTCTTGTGATTCCATTAGGTTGATAAGCGTACCTGAGATACGTGAACCGGAGCAACCTAGTGGGTGACCAAGTGCAATCGCACCACCGTTAAGGTTAATCTTAGTATCTAGGTGGTCCATCCAACCTAGTTGCTTAATGCATGATAGCGCCTGTGCTGCGAACGCTTCGTTAAACTCAGCAAGTTCAATATCGTCCATAGTAAGGCCAGCGCGCTTAAGCGCTTTTTGTGTTGCTGGCACTGGGCCGTAACCCATAATTGCCGCATCACAACCAGCCACTGCCATCGAGCGAATTTTCGCACGAGGCGTTAGGCCAAGCTCTTTCGCACGGTCTGCTGACATAAGTAGCATACCTGATGCACCGTCAGACAGCGCAGAAGATGTACCCGCAGTAACAGTACCGTTTACTGGGTCGAACACTGGGCGAAGTGCCGCCATGCTCTCAGCAGTGCTCTCTGGGCGAACTACTTCATCGTAGTCAATTAGCTTTAATACGCCGTTTGCATCGTGACCTTCAACAGGCACAATCTCGTTAGCCCAGCGGCCTTCAAGGTGTGCTTTGTGCGCTAGCTGGTGCGAACGCGCACCGAATGCATCTTGTTGCTCACGAGTAATACCGTTTTGACGGCCAAGTAGCTCGGCAGTCATACCCATCATGCCCGACGCTTTCGCCGTGTACTTAGCAAGACCTGGGTGGAAGTCTATGTTGTAGTTCATCGGTACGTGACCCATGTGCTCAACACCACCAATCATGTAAATGTCACCACGACCGCTCATGATGCCACTTGTTGCATCGTGAAGGGCTTGCATTGACGAGCCACATAAACGGTTTACCGTTACCGCGCCAGTTGTGCGTGGAATTTGTGTTAATAGTTGCGCGTTACGTGCAACGTTGAAGCCTTGTTCTTTAGTTTGCTGAACACAGCCCCAAATGATGTCTTCAATTTCCGCTGGGTTTACGCCAGGGTTACGCTCTAGTAGCGCGGTCATTAGCGCTGCAGATAGGTCTTCTGCACGCACATTTCTGAAAACACCGTTTTTTGAACGACCCATAGGGGTACGTACGCAATCGATTACGACCACTTCTTTCATTAGTTTTTCCTCCGGGTCTTATGCGAAATAGGATTTACCAGCAGCGGCCATTTCACGAACGCCGTCTGAGATCTGATAAATTGGACCAAG
Organism: Alteromonas macleodii ATCC 27126; assembly: GCF_000172635.2. Taxonomy (NCBI): domain Bacteria; kingdom Pseudomonadati; phylum Pseudomonadota; class Gammaproteobacteria; order Alteromonadales; family Alteromonadaceae; genus Alteromonas; species Alteromonas macleodii. The sequence goes on from NC_018632.1 coordinate 521,911, forward strand.
TTCAGCGTACTTGTCTGCCATCGCAACAAAGTTCGCCAAGCCAATGGTTTCAATCCAACGGAAGATACCACCGCGGAATGGAGGGAAACCTAAGCCGTAAAGTAGCGCCATATCTGCTTCAGCTGCGCTATCTACAATGCCTTCTTCTAGGCAGCGAATTGCTTCGTTTGCCATTGGGATCATAAGGCGTGCAATAATGTCGTCAGCTTCAAAGTCTGTCTTCTCAGCTACGTGTGGCGCCATTAGGGCGTATGCTTCTTCAGCAGGTGTTTTAGACGGCTTACCGCGCTTATCAACACCGTAGTTGTAAAAACCTTTACCGTTCTTCTGACCTAAACGCTGCTCTTTGTAGAACAGTGTTACAGGGTCGTTGTCTAGGCGAGCCATACGCTCTGGAATACCCGCTGCCATTACGTCTGCTGCGTGATCGCCCGTGTCGATACCTACAACGTCCATTAGGTAGGCAGGGCCCATAGGCCAGCCGAAGATTTTTTCCATTACTTTATCAACTGCAACAAAGTCAGCGCCGTCGATAAGTAGCTTACTGAAGCCCGCAAAGTATGGGAACAATACGCGGTTTACCAAGAACCCTGGGCAGTCGTTAACCACAATTGGGGTTTTGCCCATTTTAAGGGTAGCGGCTACTACTGCATTGATGGTTTCTTCAGAGGTTTTTTCGCCACGAATAATTTCAACAAGCGGCATGCGGTGCACTGGGTTAAAGAAGTGCATACCACAGAAGCGCTCTGGCTTGTCTAGGCTTTCAGCGAGCTGATTGATAGAGATAGTAGAAGTGTTTGAACAAATGATAGCGTCGTCCGCTACGTTGTCCTCTACCTCTTTAAGCACAATACCTTTTACCTTCGGGTTTTCTACAACCGCTTCAATAACAAGGTCAGCATCTTTAAGCGTGCTGTACTCAAGGGTAGGCGTGATAGCGTTAAGTGTTTGCGCCATTTTAGTCGCGTCTACTTTACCGCGCTGCATGCCTTTACCAAGAATTTTCGCTGCTTCAGAAAGGCCAAGGTCTAGTGCACCTTGATTAATGTCTTTCATGATAACTGGCGTGCCTTTCACAGCGCTTTGGTATGCGATACCGCCGCCCATGATGCCTGCGCCTAGCACAGCGTTAAGCTTAGATTGCTTAGTAGCTGCTTTCGCTTGCTTTTTACCTTTGCTTTTAACTAGCTGGTCGGCTAGGAAAATACCAATTTGCGCTTTCGCAGCGTCTGTTTTCGCTAACGCTACAAAGCCTTCATTTTCAAGCTTAAGTGCACCTTCACGGTCTAGGCCCGCTGCTTTTTGAACAGTCTCAACCATTTTGTGCGGTGCTGGGTAGTGTTTGCCAGCTTGCGCAAATACCATAGCTTGAGCAGTACTGAAGCTCATCATGGCTTCGTTTTTGTTTAGCTGTAGTGGGGCTTTCTTAACCGCACGACGCGCTTGCCAGTCAAATTTACCGTCAGCGGCGTCTTTCACCATTGAAAGCGCACCTTCAACAAGTGCTTCTGGTGCAACAACGGCATCAACCGCGCCTTCAGCCAAGGCTTTCGCGCCTTTTCTGTCGCGGCCAGTGGTCATCCACTCAAGGGCATTGTCTGAACCAATAAGGCGAGGTAGACGAACCGTACCACCAAAACCAGGCATTAGGCCTAGTTTAACTTCTGGTAAACCAATTGAAGCAGTAGTGTCTGCAATACGCATGTCACACGCCAATGCCATCTCACAGCCGCCACCTAGAGCGAAGCCGTTAACTGCAGCGATGGTAGGGAAAGGTAGGTCTTCGAAGCGGTCGAATACTTGTGATGTATTGGCAACCCACTGTAGTACTTCTGCATCGTCCATGGCGAATAGGCCAGTGAACTCGGTGATATCAGCACCCACGATAAATGCAGGTTTTGCACTGCGTACCACTAAGCCTTTAACATCGCCTTTAGCAAGTAGGGCTTGAGTTGCTTCGTCAAGTTCACTCACCGTTTGGCGGTCGAACTTGTTTACTGAACCTTGGGCGTCGAATACCAGCTCAGCAAAGCCGTCTTCTAACAGGCTGACGGAAAGACTTTTGCCTGTGTATATCATTATCATCTCCTTCGGCATTGGCCAGGATGTTAGTGAAGTAATCCAACTAATTTGTAGGGTCGTATGCATTCACTAACGCGTTAGGGTGGCTAGATTCTTTACAAAGCCACACAAAATTTCAACAAAAAATCAAACAAGCGTTTCAATTTGTCTAAGGTAGTGGTCGGATGACTTAAATTCAAGTGTAAATATCGAATTCAAGCTTCATTTCGCCATTGGTGGTTGTATAATGAGCGTTATTGACGCAAAGCGCCAATCCAGCAAAAGAATAATCTACAATCATGTCAACTATGTGTGTAAAGCATAGCTAACGACAGCTGGCACAACATCTTCTTTGGCAAGGAGCCAGGCTGAAATTTTCCCTTCGTTTATCAAACGAACGTAGTGGATCAGTCGCAATGCTGCTTTTTCAGCAACATTTTACAATCAGCTCGATTCGGCAAATTTGCCAGCGCTCATAAGCGTTCGAGTGTAGAGCAGGGTAGGAGTTCTATTGTGTCTGGTTTTTATTTTAGTTCGTGGTTAGGTCAGCGCTCGCTGACAAAAAACAATAAATTGTTCGCCACCGTTGTGGGGGCATTTGTTTGCTCGCTCTCTTCATTTTTCTCTATCGGCGCATGGGCTACACAGCCTTTAACACTACCCGAAGATATCTTCGAAAAGGATCGCGCTCGTTATCTAGAAGTTGAAAAAAAGCTGTTAACGTATTCGAAGCTAAGCGTTCAGCGCCTCGATAACGACATTTATGAACTGGCGCATTATCCGCTTTATCCTTATCTACTTAGACTCAAGCTAGAGCGCACTATGTCAATAAGAACAAAGCGCGAGGTTAAGCAGTTTCTGGAAGATTTCAATGGTCAGCCGGTAAGCTACGGTGTGCGTTATAAATGGCTTAATTACCTTGCTAAGCACGATTATCGCAGCACTTTTTTAGACAATTATCGCCCAGGTATGGGCGCAAGGCTAACCTGTATTGCGCTTAATTACCGTTTAAAAGAAGGTGAAAGCGAACAAGCTATTTTGTCCGAAGTTGACGCTTTATGGCTTCACGGTCAATCGCAACCGGATGAATGCGATCCGCTTTTTGCTAAGTGGAAAAAAGCGGGCATGATGACACCCGAAATGGTGATCAAGCGCATAGAGATTGCCGCGAAAGAAGATAACCGAAGCATTATCTCTTATCTTAAGCGCCAACTTCCCGGTGATAAGCAATACCTGGCTGACGCGTGGCTATCGGTAACCCGAGACACCAGCCGAGTAAATAGAACGGCGCTCTTTCCACTAAAAAATGCATCGCATGAAGCTGAGGTAATCGTATGGGCGGTCGAGAAACTTGCTTGGCGAAACCCTGACTTAGCCGGCACGGTATTTAACCGCTACAACGACAAAAACGTGTTCTCGCCAGCGCAGCAGCACGTTATGCGAAGAGCAATAGCGCTTAGCTACACGCTAGACCGCCTTCCTCAAGCGCATCATTGGCTTGAACTTGCTGATGTGCAGGGTGCCAGTGAAGATGTAAAGCTTTGGCATATTTCCCATTTGCTTCGCACGAAAAAGTGGCAGGAAGTGGTTAATGTTATTGATAGCGCTCCTGCCAGTTTGCAGCAAGAAGAAAACTATCGCTATTGGAAAGCCCGAGCTTTAGAAGCGCTTGGTCAAACTATGCAGGCTACCGTGCTTTATAAAGAGCTTTCTCAAGAACGCCATTATTATGGCTTTATGGCAAGTGCGCACATAGGCGAAATTCCGTCGCTTGCACACACGCCAGCACCAAGAGACACGGCAGCTATTGCCAGTGTGGCGAAAACCCCTGCCACCATGCGCTCTGTTGAATTTTTCAGGTTAGACAGAACCACAGAAGCGCGCCGTGAGTGGTTTTATTTACTGTCACATTTACCCGAATCGAAAGTGACCGATGCGGGCATTTTGGCGTATGAGTGGGGCTTGTACGATCAAGCTATTACCAGTTTTGCGCGAAGTGGCTATTGGGATGATGTCGAGCGCCGATTCCCACTGGCCTTTAACGATGTATTCAGCGAAAAGTCGCAGGCATACAGCATTTCAAAGTCGCTGGCTATGGCTATTGCACGCCGCGAAAGTTCGTTTAGAAGCGATGCTATCTCTTCGGTGGGAGCGGCTGGACTCATGCAGCTTATGCCGGGAACAGCGCGTTATGTAGCAAAAGAGAAAGTGAGTCGTAACACACTGTTTCAGGTAGACGATAACGTTGAATACGGCGTGCAGTACCTGCGTTATTTAATGGACAAGTTAAACAATAACCCTGTGCTGGTGTCCGCATCTTATAACGCTGGTTGGCGCAAAGTGTTGGAATGGTTACCTGCTAATGAAGCGCTGCCCGTGGATATTTGGATTGAGAATATTCCCTACAAAGAAACCCGTGCTTACGTGAAGGCGGTGATGGCGTATCAGCATATTTACGACCAGCAGCTAGGTGGAAACGAGAATATCTTCCCTCAACTTACCCGCGATATGATCCCATCGGCAGATGCAGTAAGTACACATCCGGTAACAGGTACACTGCAACTAGCACCGCGATAGCTGTCAAAGGTTAGGCGTATACGGGTACGCCTTTCATTACGTTATTATTTTACCAGTATGGGAAACTTAACGTATACAACAGCACAGCGGTCTGAGCCAGTATGCATGTCATGCTGGCCTCGTGATACACTAGTAGCTAACTAACGACTAAAAAGATAAGAGGGGCTATGTCGCAACATAAAGCAACCTACCAACAGCATATCGAAGAGCTTCAAGCTAGAACTCGCGAAGCACTACAGCGAGAAGGGCTAGACGGACTAGTTATTCACTCAGGGCAGGGCAAACGTCTTTTCTTGGACGATAATCACTACCCATTTAAGGTAAACCCGCAGTTCAAAGCATGGGTGCCTGTTATTGATAACCCTAACTGTTGGCTGGTGGTAAACGGTGTAGACAAGCCTACGCTTATTTTCTATCGCCCTGAAGATTTCTGGCACAAAGTGCCACCAGAGCCAAATGACTTTTGGACTGACAGCTTCGACATTAAACTACTTCAACAGGCCGATGCGGTAGAGAAATTTCTGCCTTACGATAAAAGCCGTTTTGCCTATGTAGGCGAATATATTGAAGTGGCAAAAGCGTTGGGTTTTGACAATGTAAATCCAGACCGCGTGTTGCACTATTTGCACTATCAACGTGCTTATAAAACCGACTATGAACTTGACTGCATGCGTGAAGCTAACAAGCTGGCGGTGGCAGGCCATAAGGCCGCTGAGCAAGCCTTCCGTGAAGGCAAAAGCGAATTTGATATCAATCTTGCCTATGCCGCAGCAAGCCGACAAGGTGACAACGACGTACCATATACCAGTATTGTGGCACTTAACGAGCATGCTTCAATTCTGCATTACATGCAGTGTGATACCGTAGCGCCAAAAGAATCACGTTCGTTTCTGATTGATGCGGGTGCAAATTATCATGGCTATGCGGCAGATATTACACGTACTTACGCTCAAGAAGGTGTTCATAATTCAGCGATGTTCCGCGACCTCATTCAAGCGGTAGATAAGGTAACGCTGACCTTAGTCGATTCGTTAAAGCCGGGTGTAGCCTACACAGACATTCACTTGTTAGCCCACGATGGTATTGCGCAAATTCTTCACGATACCGGCATGGTGAATTTAACGCCACCTGAGATTGTGGAAATGGGGATTACACGCACGTTCTTCCCACATGGCATTGGCCATTTCTTGGGGCTGCAGGTACACGATGTGGGCGGATTGGTTAATGATGACAGAGGCACGCCTAAGCCTGCTCCTGATGATCACCCGTTCTTGCGCTGCACGCGTATGGTAGAAGCGCGTCAAGTGTTCACTATTGAGCCGGGCCTGTACTTCATCGATAGTCTACTGCGCGACCTTAAAGCGACGCCTGCGTCTAAGTACATTAACTGGGATACCATTGATGCATACAAACCGTTTGGCGGCATTCGCATTGAAGACAACATTATTGTGCATCGCGATAAGAACGAGAACATGACACGAGATTTGGACTTAAATTAATCGATTTTTTGTGTATAGCCAACACAACCCATCGTTATAAATGCAAAGAGCAGCCTTAAGCTGCTCTTTTTCATTACGCGCTTTTAAAATGTTCGTACTCCTTGTTGTGTCACCTTGATGTAGAACCACTATACCTGCGGTAACACGTCGCGATTACGAACATTTTAACTCTCGCTGAGTAGGTAATTATCTATGCGGACTGGTATTATTTGTAAACCAATGGTGCTGTGTGTAGTAATCAATAGGAAGATGTACAAGCAATGATTAGAAAGGAGTCGTTATGCCACAAGGCGATATTGTAGGTTTATTAATAATGGCAACAGTAGCAGGCTTAGCGATGCCTGCTGGCGCTATTTTAGCGACTTACCAAGGCATTCAGCCTAAGTGGCTAGAAAAAGAATTACGCCATGGTATTTTAGCGTTAGGAGCAGGAGCGCTAATTTCGGCGGTGGGTCTTGTACTTGTACCTGAAGGCATAAAAGACGTATCGGTATTTGCGGCCATAATGTGCTTCGTAGGCGGTGCTTTAGCTTTTATGGCCCTTGATATTTACTTGGCGAAAAAGAAAACCGCAGGCAGCCAGTTAGCCGCCATGCTCAGTGATTTTGTGCCTGAGTCTATCGCACTTGGTACTACGGCAGCGTTAGGCGGAGGTACCATGTTATTAGGCCTACTGATTGCAGTTCAAAACTTACCAGAAGGGTTTAATGCATATAGGGAAATGTTGCCAAAGAACAAGCAGCGCAGCACCAAACTCATTATTATCTTTGTATTAATGGCGCTACTTGGCCCCTTGTTTAGCTTGTTAGGCTTTTATTATCTAGCGCAGTTCCCCGTTGTAATGAGCGGTATAATGCTGTTTGCCGCAGGTGGGATACTCTATTCGGTGTTTCAGGATATTGCACCGCAAATTCGTATGGAAAACCATTGGCTTCCTCCGCTTGGCGGTATTCTTGGTTTTTTAGTGGGGATGATAGGCTTCATGCTCGAAGGCTAGCTTTTTAATAATTAGCTAGTTTTCGTAATTGGTAATTGCCAATAAAAAAAGCGTGTTGCTTACAACACGCCTTTTCATATCACTTATCGACAATTAGTTATCTATTGCTAGTTAGCTTGTACGCTCAATTGAAATATGTGCCAGCGCGATTAACGCCTCTTTATATTCAGAATCTTCAATAGCGTTTAAGCTGTTAATGGCCATTTGTACTTCTTTTTGCGCACATTCACGTGTGTAGTCCAAAGCACCGGTTTCTTCCATAATGCCTTGAATCCGCGTCAAGTGTGGTAGGCCATTGCTTTGTTCAATAGCTTCTTGAATAAGCGCTTTGTCGTCGTCATTTCTTGCGTGCCACATAGCGTAAAGTAATGGCAGAGTAGGCTTACCTTCAGCTAAGTCGTCGCCCGCATTCTTGCCCATTTCTTCGCTGTCAGCCATGTAGTCAAGTATATCGTCAGCTAGCTGAAAGGCTGTGCCTAGGTGCTTACCGTATTCTTGCATAGCGTGTTCAATGTGCTCATTTTGGTCGGTCAGCACAGCCGCTAACTGCGTAGCAGCTTCAAACAAACGCGCCGTTTTACCGTAAATAACATCAAAGTAACGAGCTTCTGTAGTGCTGGGATCGTTACAGTTCATCAGCTGTAACACTTCACCTTCAGCAATTTGGTTTGTGGCTTCAGACAGTATCTCCATAACGCGCATGCGTTTAAGGCTCACCATCATTTGGAAAGAACGGGTGTAAAGAAAGTCACCCACTAACACTGATGCCTGATTGCCAAAAATGGCATTGGCCGTTTCCCGCCCTCTGCGCATGGTCGATTCGTCAACTACATCGTCGTGCAACAGGGTAGCGGTATGAATAAATTCAACAATCGCCGCAAGGGTATGGTGATCGTTGTTGTCTATTCCCATAGCCCGCGCACTTAACACGGTAAGAAGTGGGCGTAATCGCTTGCCGCCACTGTTTACAATGTAAAAACCAAGCTGATTAATTAGGGCAACATCAGAGTCGACTTGTTGTTGAATCAGCTGGTTGACCGCCTGCATATCATCATTAGACAGGGCGCGGATTTGATCTATATCCATAGGCATGGCAATAAATACTTACTCTTACGTCTTGGGCAATTATTGGTGGCGATTGTACCTTAATCATCTGTACTATCCACCAAATTGTCTTAAAAAATGACGGCTTAACGCATTTACGTGTAATTCCTCAAATACGGTTAAACCAGATGTGAAAAAGGTGGGGCTGCGTTCTTCATATAAATTCTGTTCTGTGTTTAGCGGTTTGCCGCACGTACGCCCCCTTAATCATGCGATCACATGCAATTATAGGTGCTCTCGATAATTTTTCCTGTTAAGTCGCTATTTTTTGACGTTTGTATGAAGAAAACGAAGTGTTTAAGAGCAACTTTGTTTCTCAATTAGGGGAGTAGCATTGCCCCAAGTCACAGATACAAAGTGGGGAAGTAGTAATCGTAAAAACGATCCTATTCGTGGGATCCAGCAGCTCGATCGCAGTCTGATCGCAATGCATATTTGGGGATCGTTTGCCGATCTCGCTCGCGTGATCTTGCGCTGTTTGGATCGCATTTCTATGTAATTTGACCTATCAATATTTCCATTTTGATTTAATACGACCTAAAAATTTTTACTGTTTTTTCAAAAAAATTTGTGAATTTTTAACGGTTTTTGGGCATTTGAAGCTGCATCAAATACGCAATTGGGGCATAATTCGCCCCATGTTGGAAAAATAATCTATTTTTCTGCGAATCGGGGTTGTGATTTACGGATGTTTCACGTACAATTCGCGCCCTGTTTTTTGAATTGAAGCGTCAGTGGACGCAGAGCGGAGTTAACTATGTACGCGGTTTTCCAAAGTGGCGGTAAACAACACCGTGTGGCCGAAGGCCAAACCGTTCGTCTTGAAAAAATCGAAGTAGCCCCAGGCGAAACGGTTGAATTTGACAAAGTTTTAATGGTAAGCAACGGTGACGACGTAAAAATCGGCACACCAATCGTTGCTGGTGGTAAGGTGACTGCTGAGGTTGTTACACACGGTCGTGGCGATAAAGTAAAAATCGTTAAGTTCCGTCGTCGTAAGCACTCTCGTAAGCAAGCGGGTCACCGTCAGTGGTTCACAGAAGTGAAAATCACTGGTATCAACGCATAATAGGAGCACGAACACATGGCACACAAAAAAGCTGGTGGTAGTACCAAAAACGGTCGTGATTCAGAAAGTAAACGCCTAGGTGTTAAGCGCTTTGGTGGTGAATCTGTTCTTGCTGGTAACATCATTGTTCGTCAACGTGGTACTCGTTTCCACGCTGGTGACAACATGGGTATCGGTAAAGACCACACGTTGTTTGCACTAAAAGACGGTAAAGTTCAGTTCGACGTTAAAGGACCGAAGAACCGTAAATTTGTAAGCATCGTAGCTGAGTAAGCGCGTAAGCTTCTCGCCGAACAGGCTTAGAAAAACCCCGCGCTTGCGGGGTTTTTTGTTTTGTGAAACCTTTCTTTCTTTTTCTGTTCTTAATTAATAGCGATTATATTCTGAAAATGAATTAGCGCTGAGCAAGGTTTTACTTCTCAATTTTTTAGAATGCTGAGTAGACTCAAAAGCGCCGATGCGCAATTTGGTGTAAACTTAGTATTCGCATTAAATAAGTTAATAACCCACGGCATTACAGCCCGGAGTGATAAATGAAATTTGTAGATGAAGCTGAAATTCGCGTTGAAGCCGGTGACGGCGGCAACGGTACAATTGGCTTTAGAAGGGAAAAATACGTACCTAAAGGTGGCCCAGACGGTGGCGACGGTGGTGACGGCGGCAGTGTATTTTTACAGGCCGATGAAAACCTAAATACATTGATCGATTATCGCTTTGAGCGCTTTCACCGTGCTGAGCGTGGCCAAAATGGTCAAGGCGGCAACTGTATTGGTAAGAAAGGTAAAGACCTCACCGTAATGGTGCCTGTTGGCACGCGTGCTACTGATAGTGATACTGGCGAAGTATTAGGTGACCTGACTCGTCATGGTCAAAAGCTTAAAGTGGCACAAGGTGGTTTTCACGGTTTAGGTAATGCCCGCTTTAAAAGCAGTACGAACCGTGCCCCGCGTCAAAAGACCAATGGTACACCAGGTGAAATTCGTAACCTTAAGCTAGAGCTTATGCTTCTAGCCGATGTTGGCTTACTCGGTATGCCTAACGCAGGTAAATCAACCTTTATCCGCTCTGTATCAGCAGCTAAGCCTAAAGTGGCTGATTATCCGTTTACAACCCTGGTGCCTAACTTAGGGGTGGTTCGTCAAGATTCACAGCGAAGCTTCGTTGTTGCGGATATTCCTGGTTTGATTGAAGGTGCTGCCGATGGTGCTGGCCTAGGTATACGCTTCTTAAAACACTTAGAGCGCTGCCGTATCTTGCTCCACGTGGTAGATATTTTCCCTGTTGATGAAACGGATCCTGCCGAGCACGCAAAAGCGATCATTGAAGAGCTTGAAAAATACAGCCCTAAATTGGCAGAAAAGCCTCGTTGGTTAGTATTTAATAAAGTCGATTTACTACTTGAAGAAGAAGCTGAAGAACGCTGTCAGCACGTGATCGATGCACTAGGTTGGGAAGGCCCAGTTTATCAAATCTCTGCGTTCCAAAAGATGAACCTAGATCCTTTGTGTAACGACATTATGGACTTCATTGAAACTCTTCCAGCTGAACTGGAAGAGGAAGAAGAGAAGAAAGAAGTAGAATTCAAGTGGGACACTTACCACAAGAATACACTTGAAGCTCATGATGAGTTTGAAGATGACCTAGATGACGACGACTGGGACGAAGACGATTACGACGTGGAAGTTGAGTATCGTCGTTGAGAAACAATCGCTGAGAAACAGTCGTTGAGAAACAATCGCTGAGTGACAGTCAATTGCGAAACAATTACTGATAACCAGTGCTCTAAAGCAAATTAGAACAACAAAAAGCTCGCATCGTTGCAAAGACAACGTGCGAGCTTTTTTGTAAGTAACGCGGTTAGGCTAATGCACCCTCATCGTGCTGGCTTACTCATTGGTATGATAGATAACCTTTCCCATCAATTGAGCGCGAGTAAACTTACCCATGGCCTCTTGGCTTACAGAGTGGGCCTTGTTATCGCCCGTTAAGGTAAACGTTCCGTCGGTGTTAACATGGTCTACCCTTTTGATAATTACGCCGTAAGTGCTGCTTTTAACAACCACGATTTGCCCGCTACGCAGCCACCTAAAAGGCCATCTCATTGCACAGACAAAATCACCGTCACTTAGAGAAGGCAACATGCTGCTCCCCGTAACCCGCATAATTTTAAACATTTAGAGGTCGGGATAAACCACTTCTTCAGAAGGTGGATAGGGGCACGTTGCTTTTTTGGTTGCGACATCCTTGGTTGCCCAGAAACGCTCTGCAAATTCATTCACTAACGAAAGCAGCTCTTCAGCTTTTTCTCTGCTGACGTGTTGCTTACACCCAGAACCGGCCAGCATGATTTTATGCACCAGCTCGTTAGTATCTGGAAACTTCTCAAACTGAGGGGCTTTAAAGTAATCGCCCCATATTACCCTGACTTCTTGCTTTACTTTCTCTGCATGGGTTTCCTTTTCTGCTACTAGGCGGCTCATTTGCGCTTGGTCTGCGAACGTAAGTGTCTCTTTTTCGGCCAGTTCGTTAAGTAGGTCTACGAAACGAATAACACTCAACGCAGCCAACTGCGCCGAAAACGGATCGTAAATTTTGCAAGGAATGTCGCAATGTGCGCTAACCGCAGGGAAGGGGCTAACGGCATGAAGTTTTGAGAGTAATTGATGAATCATAATTTGTACCCCCTTACTTTGCTGAGCGCTTTTTAGTGTTGAAGTATTTGTAAGCCGCAAAGCCACACGCAGCTGCACAGCCTACAAGAGACGCGTAAAACAGAGCATGCATAACACCGCTAGTCCAGTGTTCATGATCGTGTCCTGCATGAGCGAATGCGCCTGAACTAAATACAGCGGCGTATAGCATTAGAGCTGAGCGTTTAAGGTTAACTTTCATGAATTCTCCTAAAGCGTTAGTAAAAGTAAGGTGAAGTAGTTAGGCGCATAAGTATCGGTGCAACTACACGGCGAAGCGCAGTGGTACATTGCTGTTCACGATGTTGTTCGAGGCGCTGATGACAGTATGAGCTCTGTCGACAATGGCGTTTCGGTGGTGAGGCAGTTTCAGATGAAAGTATGTCTCTTCAAGCAAGCTTGTTAAGCCCATAATCTTAGCTGTCATTGCGTTGTTCTCACCGCCGTCTACCTCAAGCAGAATAACGGCGATATCAAACGCACAGCCAAGGTATGGAATTGCTTCACTGAACTGACCGCTTTGCATAAGCATTGTGCCTTGCATTTCATCGCGCGCCATTACGTGTAGGGCCTGTTCTGGGTTGTTGTAAACCCAATCTGCGTGTTTAGGGCATAGATAGTTTATTTGCATTGTCGCGACCTCCTGTATACACACTAGAACAGTTAAAATAATAATGCAAATGATAACTGTTTCTATTTGTTGAGTGTTAAAGCTATACCCTTTGAGCCAATACACATTTGGTCGCTGATATTGATATACTGCCGCGGTTCAACAATAAAAACGGCTTTATAGGTAATGAAATGAAGATAGCGATGATTGCTGCTATGGCGAAAAACAGAATTATAGGCGCAGATAATGATATGCCGTGGCACTTACCGGCTGATTTAAAACACTTTAAAGCGATCACCTTAGGCAAAGCCGTCATAATGGGCCGCAAAACCTATGAGTCAATCGGAAGGGCATTACCTGGCAGGCCAAACATTGTTATAACGAGTAATGCTGACTACAGCTTATCTGACGCGACGGTAGTAGATTCACCAGAGTCAGCGATTGAGGTAGCCAAAGCGCTAAGCGCAGAGCACAGCGACAACGATGAAATAATGATTATCGGTGGCGGTACTATTTACCAAACGTTCTTAGATAGCACTGACACTTTGTATCTCACACATATTGATTTGACTGTTGACGGAGATACACAGTTCCCAGACTATGAGGCGGCAGCAAGTTGGACGGAAGTATCACGTGATGAACATGACGCCGATGAGAAAAATCCTCACCCTTACACATTCGTTACTCTCGTTCGAAACTAACGGAGAGATTGGAACTAGGTCCAATTTAAAATAAAAAAATGCCAGTGTTGTGAAACTCAAAAATTGAGAGCTTCACAACACTGGCATTTGTATTTTTGCGTTGCGCGCAGATGCTACTTCATTTGGTCGAACAGGTTCTCTAATGAAAGACCCTGATGACCCAACATATCGCGAAGACGGCGAAGTGCTTCTACTTGAATTTGACGAACACGTTCACGTGTTAAGCCAATTTCGGCACCCACATCCTCAAGTGTTGAAGGTTCATATCCCATAAGACCGAAACGACGAGCAAGTACTTCGCGTTGCTTAGGGTTTAGTTCTTCAAGCCAGGTTACAATATTACTTTTGATATCTGAGTCTTGTAAGCTCTCTTCAGGGCTAAACTCTTTCTCGTCAGCAATAATGTCGAGGAGTGCTTTATCATTTTCTCCACCAATAGGTGTATCGACAGAGGTAATGCGCTCGTTTAAACGCAACATCTTAGTGACATCTTCCACAGGCTTATCAAGCGCTAGTGCAATTTCTTCTGCAGTTGGCTCATGATCAAGCTTTTGTGAAAGTTCACGAGAAGCACGTAAATAAACGTTTAGTTCTTTCACTACATGAATAGGCAAACGAATGGTGCGCGTTTGGTTCATGATAGCGCGTTCGATGGTTTGGCGTATCCACCATGTGGCGTATGTTGAAAAGCGGAATCCACGTTCAGGATCAAACTTCTCTACGGCACGAATTAGTCCTAAATTGCCTTCTTCGATTAAATCTAGAAGAGCCAACCCACGGTTGTTATAACGGCGAGCAATCTTAACAACAAGGCGAAGGTTGCTTACAATCATACGTTTACGAGAGGCTTCGCAGCCTTTCAGTGAGCGGCGCGCAAAATAAACTTCTTCTTCTGCGGTTAGCAGTGGTGAAAAACCAATCTCGCCTAGATAAAGCTGTGTGGCATCCAGGTTTTTAGGTTGGTCATCCTGACTGAAAATAGCGTCGTCATTTTCTAGGTCAGCGTCGTTCGTTAAGGTTTCGTCAGCTTTCATATCAGCTGGCATATCGATGACTTCTACATCATCTTGAGGTGTTGATTCTAAGGCTTTCGTTGACTTACCCATCATGAATCTCCTGCTACAAGGTTTACCTTATGACGTTTCTCCTTTGTCTTTTTTTATTGTTATTTATTTTTATTATTTTAATGCTGGCAGGTATTTCATAGGGTCTAATGATTTCCCTCTATACCTAACTTCAAAGTGAAGTTTTACCGAATTTGTTCCGCTGTCACCCATGGTTGCAATTTGCTGCCCTGCCGACACCCATTCTCGTTCTTTGACTAAAATAGTGTCGTTGTAGGCATAGGCACTTAGAAAGGTATCTGTATGCTTAATGATAACCAGATTACCGTAACCTCTTAGTGCGCTACCTGAGTAAACAACTTTTCCATCTGCTGCCGCTACGACTTTACTGCCTTTAACACCAGCGATATCAATACCTTTGTTGCCTGACTCTGACTTACTGAAGGTTCCAACTACCTTACCTTCTGCAGGCCACACCCACTCTTGTACTTTGTCTGGAAAACTCGTCGGTGTTTGTTTTTTGACGCTTTGTGACGGCTTCTTGACAGTTGTAACATTTTGTGGCTTAACAACTTTTTCACTTTCACGATACGCCTGTGGTTGTGGGCGGTCAACCAAACTTTTGTCTACATTTGATGTGGTCGGAGCTGTTGACTGATTGGTCTTGGACTTAGGTATAACGGGGGCTGTAGCCACATTCGAAGGTGGTGTGACGTTTAAAACTTGACCAGGGAAAATGGTGTAAGGAGCTGATAATTGGTTGTATTTTGCTAAGTCGCGATAGTCATTTCCCGTGTACCATGCCACCGCATAGAGGGTGTCTCCCCGTTGAACTTTATAGGTTTTTTTTGTGTATTCTTCGCTTCCATCTGAAACTTGGCTATTTAATAAAACCACGGGAGCGGGTGCACTTCTTCCTGCACAGCCCCCGATGAGTACACAAATATATAACAAAATTCCTATGTGAAGGTGGGGCCTACGCATGTCATCGCAATAGTAAATAAGCGAATATTGCGAGGATGACTACTCCCCATCCAAGCACTTCTACATACTGCCTTAGCTTTTGCTCCATGGCTGCGCCCCCCCAGCGCATGAGTGCTGCGACCAAAAAGAAGCGTGCGCCTCGACCAACAGCTGATGCCAGTACAAATGGCAAGAAGGCCATTTGCAAGAAGCCAGCACTCACAGTGAAAATTTTATAAGGGATAGGTGAGAAACCAGCAAGAAAAACTACCCATACGCCGTAGTCTTTAAACCACTGCATTGCCGTGTCTATTTTGTGGGTATACCCCCAGCTCTCGATAAGCGGAGCCAGCCAAGCATCGAAAGCAAAGTAACCAAGCCAATAGCCAGCTATACCGCCCAAAATCGACGCGATGGTCGTAATAAAAGCGAACTGCCATGCTCTAGCAGGCTGGGACAGTGCCATTGGCGCAAGCATAACATCAGGTGGAATAGGGAAGAAAACCGACTCTGAGAAGCTTAACCCGCCCAAATATTTGGTTGCGTGACGATGTCTCGCCCAGCGTAACGCCATGTCATAACATGGCTCAAAAAGCTTCACATTAGCTCTCCTGCTACAAGGGGAACAAATCGGACCGATTCAATGGTCGATGTTTTTAGTTCACCTTCAATCCTATCAATACATAGTAACGATTGTTGCTCGTTACCTACGGGAATAATCAACCGCCCGCCTTCTTTAAGCTGATCGCACAGATCCTGTGGAAGACTTGCAGCGGCGGCGGTGACAATAATGGCATCGTAAGGGCCCTTGGATGCCCAACCTTTCCAACCATCGCCGTGTTTCATTGCAATATTGTGAAGGTCGAGCTGATTCATTCGACGTTTCGCTTGGAACTGCAATGATTTAATACGTTCAACACTGAATACTTTGGCAAAAAGCTGCGCGAGTATAGCGGTCTGATAACCTGAACCCGTGCCTATTTCTAACACTTTCTCGGGTTTATTAGGGCTATCTAGCAGCAACTCTGTCATTTTCGCAACAATATAAGGCTGCGAAATGGTTTGGCCTTGACCTATTGGCAATGCCGTATTTTGATAGGCCTTATGTTTCAGCGCGTCGGGTAAAAAGCTTTCCCGCGGCGTACCAGCAATGGCGTTCAATACTGCTTGCGAACGTATTCCCTCGTTATAAAGCAGTTGTGCTAACGCGTCTCCTTTTCTAGAAGCTCTCATGATGTTGCGTACTTTCCTTTATTCTTATCCACAGCCACGCGAGGTTTAGTCTGTTGCGCGCCACGCTTTCTCAATACTCTTTACACCCTGTTAATTGGGGACAAGGTTTCCACGCACTCTCTAAGGACTGAGGTTGCAAAGCAGCCACTTGGAAGCGCAAACGAGATAGTAAATGTATCACCCTTACTCTGCCATTCAAGCTGTGAAGGCCAAATTTTTATCGCACGACGCTCTTGTTCGAACCCGCACTGGCTTAAAAAGTCGATAACTTCACTATTTTGCTCTGCAACAGATTGCTCAAGCGCTAGTGTGTCAGCTTGCGTAACAAGTGCTCCTTTACCCCACAGCGGTGCTGAAGGGCTTACGTCTTTGGCATTAAAACGACGTTGTGCGTCTTGCTGCTGCTCAGAGCCGTCGGAACCTTCGTTGATGAAAAAGCTGTTAGAACCTGAAAGCACCAGCGCGTCGCCGTGAGTGACCTTGTCGAACATGTCTTTTTCTAAGCGTGCAGAAAGCATTTCATTAAATAGCCAGCTGCGCAGTGCAGAAAGTGCCATGGAACGTTTGTTGCGGTGTCTGATGGTTTCACCGTTTACCATCCGCTCGGCTATTACTAGGTTTCCACCGCGTTGCACTTCACCCATGTCATTTAAGCGCATCACGCCAAAGCGTTGTTCGCCGTAATAGTTCGGCACACCGTGCTTTTCAATTTCTTGAAGACGCTCTTCAATGGCCTCAGGATGCAGTACCTGGCGCAAGGTAATCGTAAAGTGATTGCCTTTAAGCTGACCCGTTCGCAACTTTTTATTGTGACGCATTTGCTTAAGCACTTTAACGCCTTCCAGTTCAAAGTTGCTGAAGTCGAAGTCAGGCTTACCCGGCGCGTGAATACCAAACCACTGTTGCGTTACCGCGTATTTGTCTTTGCGACCAGCATAGGTAATTTGGCGTAATGGAAGGTTAACGAAACGGGCTAGCTGCTCAGCGACAAACGCGGTATTGGTGTTGGTTTTTTCAATAAATACAAACTGGTGCTCGCCTTCACCACAAGGGGTATAACCCAAATCCTCGACAACTTGAAAATCGTCGGCTTGGAATTTAAAAATACCGGTGGATACGGGTTTTGCGAAATAGTACTGCCAGTGGTCAGTGTGTAAAGGCTTCATAATTTTTCCAGTAGAACAACGGCGTGAGAGGCAATGCCTTCTTTACGGCCTGTATAGCCTAGCTTTTCAGTGGTCGTTGCTTTTACGTTGATGTCGTCAAGCGATACGTTGCAGTCTTGGGCAATAATCTCACGCATAGCAGTAATATGCGGCGCCATCTTAGGTGCTTGCGCCACAATGGTCATATCTGCATTACTTAAGCGGTAACCTTTCTCCCTTACTACATTGACAACGTGACGCAGCAGCACGCGGCTGTCTGCACCCGCGTATGCGTCGTCTGTGTCAGGGAAGTGCTTGCCAATATCACCGAGTGCTGCTGCACCTAGCATTGCATCACACAGTGCGTGTAGTAATACATCGCCATCTGAGTGAGCTAACAGTCCTTGCTCATAGTCGATACTGACGCCACCTATTGTGATGGGGCCTTCACCGCCAAACTTGTGTACATCAAATCCGTGTCCAATTCGCATTATGATTGTGCCTTTTGATTTTTTGCGCTGTGGCTTTGAACTCTGTAGTTTTGACCGTTCTGGCCTTGCGCGCTTAATTTTTGCTTAAGATAAAATTCTGCCAAAGGAAGATCGGCCGGATGCGTTATTTTTATATTTGCCGGACTTCCGCTTACCATGGCAACTTTGTAGCCTTCAAGCTCCATGGCAGAGGCTTCGTCTGTGATATTTGCGCCCTGTGATAAACCATTTTGAAGCGCGCGTTTTAGCAATGTTGCTGGAAAAAGTTGAGGCGTTAAAGCGTGCCAAAGACCGTCCCGGTCTTCAGTGTGAGAAATAACATTTGTTGAAGGTCTGACCCGCTTCATGGTGTCACGAACAGGGGTAGCTAGAATACCGCCAGAAACGTTATCACTGCTCATTAATTCGAGCAGTGCGGAAATATCGCTCTCTTCTATACAAGGCCTCGCGGCATCGTGAACCAGTGCCCAATCGTTCTCGCCAAGTGACATAAGCCCGTTCAATACACTATCAGCGCGTTCCTTTCCGCCATCTACAACGCGAATGGGTTTTTCACGTAACCGATATTGATCAAAATACGCGTCACCTGGGCTTATCGCTACGATCACGTCATCGATTAACGGATGCTGTAGCAGCGCGTCAATAGTGTGTTCAAGAATGGTTTTACCATTTAAGGTGAGGTATTGCTTTGGGCGGTCAGCCTGCATTCGGCTGCCAACTCCGGCTGCGGGGATAACCGCAACAACGCGGGGCGATGTCATTTTCTTCACTTAGAATCTGCGGGCAAAATACGGTAGAAGGTTTCTCCCTTTTTGATCAGACCGAGTTCATTTCGGGCTCTTTCTTCAATGGCTTCTAGACCAATTTTTAAATCGCTAATATCAGCTTTAAGTAGGGCATTGCGCTGAGCGAGGTTGGCATTTTGAAGGGCTTGAGAGTGAACTTCTTGTTTTCGGTTGAAGTAATCGGGAATACTATTTTTTCCAAACCATAGCCTGTATTGCAATAGACCAAGCAGTACTATCAATACAATGGGAAGCCATTTACCTTGCAACACAGATTCACCTGACAATGTGGTTAAGCGGAAAAAAGCAGAGGCTCTTCGCCTCTGCTGTGTCTTATTATGCCGCGAAGCAGCGTCGAGTCAAAGGCGCATTATTCACCTTGGCCCAATTTTCCCTTCAATTTATCAAACAGCTTACTTTTTTGCTGCTCAACAACGTTGTTAAGTTGAGCTTGAAGCAGCTCCTGAAGGGCGGCACTGTCGCCTTGGGCTGCGCTAAGCATACTGTTTACGTCAACAAGCTCGCCTGATAGCAATGATTGTTCGTTACTTATCATGCTGTTGAGTTTGTTGTTTAATTCATCCAGCTTGTCTTTTTGGCTGGCAGTAAGCTGTGAAAGCGCCGCTTTAGCCAGCTTATTATCCAGATCAGACTTAATGTTAAAGCCAGGGTCTGAAAGCGTGCCGTCTAGCAGCATCGTCATGTTTAGGCTGGTTAACGTTTGCAGTGCCTGCGCAATAGCACTGGTGATATCACTGGTGCCAGTTGCTTCCATAACGAGCTGCTGAAGGTCAACTTCGCCCGTACCGGTAAGCATGTTATCAGTGACTTTCATCGATCCATTGGTTTTCATCAGCGCTGATTTAAGCACCGCATTTAGTGTTTCATTACCGCTAAATGAAATGTTAGACATATTCACACCGGCTAGCTGCCAGACTTGGCTAGCGTCAACCCCGTTGCCGTCAATCCAGAATTCACCGCTGGAAGTAAACGACTTTAGTAACTCGCCCGCTGCTTCAATAGTAAAGGTGGTGGGGTTACCGAATACTTCGTGAACGTTTGTAATGTTGTTCCATTTGCTGGTGATAGATTCATTTTGCCAAAGCACTGATACATTGGCTTCTTTCACCAAAATCGACGGCACTTCAGTCGGTGCTTCACTTTTTTCTTCACCTTGAATGAGCGGCATAACAATTTGCATTGCTGCCATAAGGTACTCAGTGTATTCCGCCGCTTTGTCGCCAAACACAAAGTAAGTGACTTGAGAAAGTGCCGCTTGGTCACCTGCAATTACCCCTTTCAGCAACGCGTAATCTTCTTGTGGCGCTTTCTTAAGTGCTTCAACACTTTCACTAAGGGCTTGTTTGGCATCGCTCGCTTTTTCCGTGAAATTGCTAATAAGCGCGCGGTCTGCCTGCATTTCTTCTTTCAACTTATCAAAAGAAGACTTTGCCTGTACCAAGGCTTGAGGGTCTTTGTAGTTCGTTTCTTTTAGCTGGGCAACTTGCGTTTTATAGTACTCAATGCGCGCCTTATCAGGTAAAGATTCATAATCGTTTTTAAGGCCCTTGCCGTAAGTTTCGTAGGCAGACTTCGCATTTTCAATGGCAGCAGTGGTTTTTAGTGGATTGCGGGCGAGAAGTTCGTCAACCGTAGGCACGGCTTCTTTGGCTTTTGCTTTAATTTCGTCAAATGACAGTGAACGTTCTGGAACGCGATAAACTTCACCTTCAGACTCGCGCTGTGTATCGAACTGCACTTTCAGTAAATCAAGATTGTTTACGATAACTTGATCATCTAACAGTGGCTTCAGCTCAACGTCTGCGTGAGCTTCACCTACAAAAACTTGGTTGTGAGTAGGCTTTGTGGGGTTGGTGAGTGCAATACCTTTCAGCGTAACAGTTGTTGGAAAAAGAGAGTGGTCGAACTCGTCGATATTCACTTCTGCTCCATAGGATTCGCCCAGCTTGGACTCAAGAATAGATTTGATGATGGTATTGGCGAACAGGAAATACACCAAAAATAGCAACACGAAAAAACCGACAACCCATAATAAAATAGG
This sequence comes from Alteromonas macleodii ATCC 27126, assembly GCF_000172635.2. Taxonomy (NCBI): domain Bacteria; kingdom Pseudomonadati; phylum Pseudomonadota; class Gammaproteobacteria; order Alteromonadales; family Alteromonadaceae; genus Alteromonas; species Alteromonas macleodii. The sequence continues at coordinate 542,962 of NC_018632.1, forward strand.
CTTACCCTTTGAACCACTGCTCATATTCAACTCCTTGATTTTTTGCGCGTCTGGCTTTTATTGCGCATAAGTCACTACTTTGGTGGCTAGTATATCGCTCAATAAAAAGTAATCGATTAACCGCCACTTATGGTGCCTCTGAGTGTAATGCACTCAGGTCTTTTCTTCCATACGCAGAAGGTAGGTGTATTGATTAAACCATGTGAGCTTTTAAACAACTTGACGTAAGAGAAGCAAAATTCGGCAAAGTTTACTTTTTTTAAAAGAAAATTACCCTGAGCTATGGAGTGGTAGCAGCAGTAAAGTGAGCCTGCTTCTCAATGCTTTGCAGCAAAGCGCAGCAGGCTCGTTGAAATGTAAAATGCTTTAAAGCTTAAAGCGGTTCGCAATGTCCATTATTGCTATACAGCTTGCGCGTAACGCCTGGCTCGCAGCTGCTAATTCATCTGCCGTTCTCAAGCTACTATCAGCAGCACCCGAAAGCGCATTGATGCGCATATTCGCTTCGGTAGCGGCTTCCGCTTGCTGCTCGGTAGCCCGCGCTATTTCGCTACTCATATCTGCAATTTCAGTCATTAAGCGATCAGCCTCTTGCAGATTTTGATTCGCCTGTATAGCGTTGTCTACCGTTTTGGTTGACGCTGACTGGCTTACTTTTACTGCATCTACTGCGCTTTTGGCATTACTTTGCAGCTTTTCTATCATCGCTTGGATTTCATCGGTACTTTGTCCGGTTCGACTTGCCAGTGTACGCACTTCATCAGCTACGACGGCGAAACCTCGTCCTTGCTCGCCAGCTCGCGCTGCTTCTATAGCAGCGTTAAGCGCCAGTAAGTTAGTTTGTTCGGCAATGCCGCGGATTACATCAAGTACAGCACCAATGCTTTCAGTCTGCGCAGCAAGTTCGGTAACCGCGCTACTTACGCTTTCAATATCAGAGGTAAGAGAGCGTATATCGTTAACGGTACTATCCACAACCGAGGCGCCGTTTTGTACGTTACCCCGCGCGCTGCTGGTACTTTTTTCTGCAGAATCTGCGTTATTGCTAACCTCATTTATCTGCGTTGTCATCTCTTCCATGGCAGCGGCAACTTGAAGCATGTTTTCATTTTGCGTCTGTGCCTGAGCGTTACTATTTTTACTTGATGTTTCTACAAGTTCTGCTTGCTGGGTCAGTGAATTAATATTCTCACGGATCCCCAACAGCGAATGGCGCATTTTTTCGGTATATTCATTAAAGTAGCGTGCCAAACGCGTTACTTCATCTTGGCCAGTTTCAGGCAACGAGCGGGTGAGATCACCTTCTCCTTGTGAGATATCCTTCATTCGCTCACTTACTTCTTGAACCGGTTTCACTATGCTGCCGCCAATAACATAAACAAGCACCACAACTAGCACTATGCTAACCAGACAAAACACCGCAATCACATTGCGAAGATGAGCAAATTCTTTTTCAAGATTGGTAAGGTAGATACCAGAGCCCACTGTCCATCCCCACGGCTTGAACTCTTTAACGTAGGAAATTTTGTCGGTAGGTGACTCTTCACCGGGAAGCGGCCATACATAATCGACAAAACCTTCACCTTTCGATTTCACTTTTTGCGCCATTTCTATAAAGAAGGCTTTGCCATTCCCGTCTTTAAAGGTTCGTAAATCTTGACCGTCAAGGGCGGGCTTGATGGGGTGCATAACCATAGATGGCGTTTGGTCTTGGATCCAAAAGTAGTTGCTTCCGTCGTATCGTAGCGCTTTGACGGCCTCTAACGCCTGTTGCTTAGCGGTTGCCTCGTCTACGTCGGTGCGCGCCGCGAAGCTACTGAGCATGGTATGAACCACCTCGACCAGGTGCTGATTTTCATCATAAGACTTTTGCTTTAATGCTTCGTAGTGCCTGTTTAAAACAACGGCAGTAAGAAGTACAAATAACAGCGTAATTAGGGCAACGATAATGCCCAAACGTTGAATTAAACTGAATTTTCTTAACCACATCGGCAAATACCTATCTATTTGTATTTTTGTTTTTTTAAAGTGTAGACGGTTTTTATACTTCTACTTATTACTCCAGAGTTAAATTAGACAAATGTACCAAAATTTAAGTATGGCACTTTTTGTGGTGTTTATTCAGCAATCTAAAGGCAGTCGAACTGTTGATTTAAGCTCTTTAAGGGAAATACTTGATGATATATCTGATATGCCGGGGAGTTTTCGCAGTACTGTATCTACAAAGTGGCCGTAATCATCCAAGTCTCTGGCCACCACTTGTAGTAAGAAATCAGCGCCACCTGTGATGTTGTGGCAGCTTAAAACGTTGTCGCAGCGTTGAATAATATCAATAAAGTCACTCGTTGTTTTTGTGTCATGGGCTGTGTAAGTGAGCTGTACAAACGCCAGCACGCCATACCCTAGCTTTCGTTTGTTCAGGTTCGCTTGGTAACTCTCAATGTATCCTTCGCTCTCTAATCGTCTTACGCGTCTCCAGCAGGGTGTTTCACTCATATTGAGCTTTTCAGCCAGCTTGGCGTTCGACAGTTTTCCGTCCTTTTGAAGTAAGGCTAAAATTTTCTTATCAACATTATCCATGCTCTTCTTTACGTCCTATTTGATGGATTCTTTCCTAAATTAAATGCCAATTAAAAGCTTCTTTCAATTTGGGCTATTTAAGCTAAATAGAAAGCAAGGTTATTTCGCGAGCACTCTTTTAGAATTAGTCACAATGGTGTGAACACTTATTAGTCTTATTTTGGAGGGCTGTAATCATGAAAGCTGTGGTATTTGAATCGTTTGGTGGACAATTAAATATTCAGGACGTAAAGAAGCCCATGCCAAAATCTCACGGAGTAGTGATACGGGTAAAAGCCACAGGCGTGTGCCGCAGCGATTGGCATGGCTGGATGGGACATGATGATGGAATAAACTTACCTCATGTACCGGGTCATGAATTTGCTGGCGTTGTAGAGTCCGTTGGAAGCGATGTAAAGCGATTCAAAGCGGGCGATAAAGTTACGGTGCCTTTTATTAGTGCGTGTGGAAGATGTTCAGAATGCTCTTCGGGTAATCACCAGGTGTGTGGTAACCAAACACAGCCGGGTTTTACTCACTGGGGCTCGTTTGCAGAATATGTAGAAATCGATTTTGGAGACGTTAATCTGGTTCATCTCCCTGAAGAAATAGACTACGTGACTGCGGCTAGTTTGGGTTGCCGTTTTGCTACATCATTTCGCGCAGTGGTTGACCAAGGTAAGGTGAGCGCTGGGCAATGGGTCGCTGTTCACGGCTGTGGTGGCGTTGGGCTATCTGCTGTGATGATTGCATCGAGTATTGGCGCAAACGTTATTGCCGTTGATATTTCAGATGACGCACTAGCATTGGCGCAAAAGCTTGGCGCTGATGTGGTGATAAATGCTAAAAATGAAAAGGATGTGTCTGCGACAATTAAGCGCCTCTCATCAGGCGGTGCGCACGTGTCAATTGACGCCTTAGGAAATCCTATTACCTGTGTTAACTCGGTAAATAGCTTAAGAAAGCGTGGTAAACATGTTCAAGTTGGTTTGCTATTAGCTGAACAGTCAACGCCTCCTATTCCCATGGATACGGTCGTTGCACATGAGCTTGAAGTAATAGGTAGTCACGGTATGCAGGCGTATCGTTACGAGGCCATGTTTGGCATGATCGCCACAAAAAAGCTGAATCCCCAAGCCCTGATTGGAAAGATAATTTCACTTCAAGAAGCGCCTAAAGCGTTGACTGAAATGGACAAATATTCACAACCTGGCGTGACCGTTATTTCTTTTGATGAAAAGTGAAAAACAGGGCTTGTTGAGCTGCGTGTGAAATGTCATCTAACGCACTGAATACGTAGCTTGACAGAGAATCAAAAAAACTTTGCTGGTAGGGGCTTGGCAGGGCGATTTTGTGTGCTACCATCCGCGCAAATTTGGCACTGTCGTGATCTTCATCCAAAAGTATAAAGTTAAAAGAAGAACGACAGGTCAACGCAGGGTTTCGACTTTGCTTGTTTTTTAGCCGCTTCCATGTAACCGTGAGCAGTCTTACACGGCGGGAACGCTTTTTGTTACAGCTATTTCTATGAAAGGGTTGCAATGCTCATTAACGACACACTTCATACAACTTCACCCCTACGCCAGCGTATAAGAGACTACTATCGCATTAGTGAGTCGGTGGCTGTGGATCAAATCCTTCCCATTGCCGAGGTAAACCCACGTGCACGAAGCCGTGCATGGGAACGCGCACGAAAGATGGTGCTTCAAATTCGCCGAGAGCAAGAAGGGCACGGTGGTGTTGACGCATTATTAAATGAATACTCGCTATCTACAGCAGAAGGTGTGGTATTGATGTGCTTGGCTGAAGCCTTGCTGCGTGTTCCAGACAAAGCCACTCAAGATGAGCTTATTCGTGACAAACTGTCTCAGGGACAGTGGACACCTCACTTGGGGAATTCAGAGTCGTTATTTGTTAACGCATCGGCGTGGGGCTTGTTGTTTACGGGCAACATGGTGAACTATGCCGACAAGCGCAAGAAAGAACAGTTTGGCTTATTAAAACAAACCCTTGGCCGCTTAGGTGAACCTGTTATTCGCCGCGCTATGAACATTGCGATGCGCGTTATGGGTCGTCAGTTCGTTATGGGCGAAACCATTGAAGATGCGGTAGATCGCGCCAAAGAGAAAGAAACCAAAGGGTACGTATATTCTTACGACATGCTAGGCGAAGGCGCACGCACTATGCGCGACGCTGAGCGTTACTACGATGCATACGTAAAAGCAATAAAAGTAATCGGTAAAGCGGCTAACGGACGCGGTCCTAAGCGTTCACCGGGGATCTCGGTAAAGCTTTCTGCTATTCACCCACGCTTTGAATTTTCTCACCGCGAACGCGCCATGGCAGACATTCCGCCGCGCTTGAAAGCGCTGTGTATGATGGCGAAAGAATACGATATCGGTTTAACCGTAGATGCGGAAGAAGCTGACCGTCTAGAGCTTTCTCTAGATATTATTGAAGCTGTATTTCGCGATGAAGACCTGAACGGTTGGACAGGCTTTGGCTTGGCCGTACAGGCGTACCAAAAACGCGCAATCCACGTTATAGAGCACTTACGTGAACTTACCCTAGAGGTAGGTCGTCCGCTAATGGTGCGTTTAGTTAAAGGTGCCTATTGGGATACTGAGATTAAGCTTACTCAACAAGCGGGCCTTGAAGAGTTCCCTGTATTTACCCGTAAGTCGTCAACAGATGTGTCATACCATGCCTGTGCGAACCGTCTACTTGAATATCGCGACACCATTTACCCGCAGTTTGCGACTCACAATGCCTACACAGCGTCTGTAATTGTTGAGCTTGCTGGTGACGACAAAGAAGGTTTTGAGTTCCAGTGTCTGCACGGTATGGGCGATACTCTTTACGATCAGGTGGTAACACAGGATAAAATTCAGTGCCGTGTTTATGCACCTGTAGGTGAACACGAAGACTTATTGGCCTACCTTGTACGTCGTCTTCTTGAAAACGGCGCGAACTCGTCGTTTGTAAACGCCATCGTTGACGATGAAAAACCGGTTGAGTCTTTGCTTGAAGATCCGGTAGAGAAAACACAACGCCTGAAAGTACGCTATAACAAGTTAATCAAAACCCCACGTGGGCTGTATGCGCCAGAGCGCGATAACTCGCGTGGTCTAGACCTTACCGACACCAATGCGGTAACGGCGCTTAAACACGAACTTGAACGCTGGCAGGATTACTACAAAGTGACCGGTGAAGTGCCAGAAGGTGCGACAGCGGTACTTAGCCCAACTAACCACAACGACGTGGTAGGTTATCACCATTACGCTACGCCTGATGATATGCGTAAAGCATTAGATGAAGCCGAAGCTGGGTTTGAAGCATGGTCTAAACGCGATGTAAGCGAGCGCGCTGAAATACTTAATCGAACAGCAGATGCGCTTGAGCGCCACATGGCAGAACTTATCGCTATCTGTATGCGTGAAGCCGGTAAAGTAGCGCAAGACAGTATTGATGAAGTGCGTGAAGCCGTTGATTTCTGTCGCTACTACGCGGCGCGTGCAGAAGAGCTTGCTGAAGATCAACGCTTACTTCCTCGTGGTGTTGTGCTTTGTATTAGCCCGTGGAACTTCCCACTAGCCATTTTCTTAGGCCAGGTGGCAGCGGCACTTGTAACAGGTAACACGGTTATTGCTAAGCCTGCTGAACAAACCAGCATTATTGCGCAGCGTGCGGTAGATATTATGCACTCGGTAGGCCTGCCAGAAGACGCACTGAAACTTATTGTGTCGCCTGGTAAAGAAGTGGGCGAAACCCTTCTACCAGACGAGCGCATTAAAGCGGTAATGTTCACAGGTTCAACGCAAACCGGTACGTTAATTTCTCAAGTGCTTGCAGAACGTGGTGGCGAACAGGTGCCATTGATTGCAGAGACGGGCGGTCAAAACTGTATGATTGTTGATTCAACTGCACTGCCAGAGCAGGTAGTTGATGACGTGATCCACTCTGGCTTCCAAAGTGCCGGTCAGCGCTGTTCAGCGCTTCGCGTATTGTTCGTACAAGATGAAATTGCTGATGACCTTATCGAAATGCTAACCGGCGCCATGAAAGAGCTTACCGTTGGTGATCCAACGCAGCTTGCTACCGATGTGGGCCCTGTAATTGACGAGAAGGCGCTTAAGAGCCTAACCGATCACCAAGAGTATATGGAAGATAAAGCTAAGCTGCTTTATCGCAATGAAATGCCAGCAGGCTTTGAAAACGGTACTTTCTTTGCGCCGACCTTATATGAAATCAAGAACATTGATGTGCTTGAAAAAGAAGTGTTCGGTCCTGTGGTACATATTGTTCGCTTTAAGTCGAAAGACCTTGATAATGTGCTAGAGCAAATCAATGGCACAGGTTACGGCCTGACTATGGGCATTCACTCGCGTATTGAAGAGCGTGCCAACGAGCTAGCAGCGAAGAGCCGCGCGGGTAACGTGTACATTAACCGCAACATGATTGGCGCTATTGTTGGCGTTCAGCCATTCGGTGGACGTGGATTGTCTGGTACAGGTCCAAAAGCGGGTGGCCCTAACTATCTGCCTCGCTTAATGATGGAGCGTGCCACACCTAAGCCATCGCACATTGATGATGTAGATGGTACTGATGCAGCGCTTGTCGGTGATGAAAAGATTGCCGAGCGTGCGCACGTAATGATGGATAAAGCGAAAGCGGTAGAAGTGCAGTGGCGTCATACGCCGTTGAATGACCGTATTTCTATGGTACGTCAGCTTCTTGCTAAAATTGCGAAAGTGGACATCGTTGACGAGCTTGCTGATGACTTGAACCGTACGCTTGCGACGGCGCGTCAGCAGTTAACCAGTGTTGAACGCAAGCTTGCCAAGCCACAAACCTTGCCGGGGCCAACAGGTGAATCGAACAAGCTTTACCTAGAGCCTCGCGGGATCTTGGTGTGTTTTGCCGATAAAGAAGTAACCTTTGAATACTGGTTACTGTCTATTGTGACCGCGCTATCAACGGGTAACCCGGTAGTATCAGTTGTGTCTGAAATCTTCTATGAAGAAGCCGTTGAAATTCAAAACAAGTTTGAATCAACTGGCGCACCAAAAGGCTTATTCCAGGTAGCGCGTCTTGCGCATCTAGATACCTTGCTAATGGATGAAGATTTATCTGGCGTGGTGGTCGACTCTGGTACTGAGCGTACTGCGCGTATTACAGCAATGCTGTCATCTCGCGAAGGCGCTATCTTGCCGGTTATCACAGCTGAATATAACGATAACCTTATTCAGCGTTTGATGACCGAAAAAACCATCAGTATTGATACTACGGCATCAGGTGGTAACACATCGTTGATGACCCTAGTTGAAGATGATGAATAAGCGGTAATACTTGCGGTAAATACCGACTTGTCAAGATAGCGATTTAATTGAGAGCTATCTTCACAACATGTCATTCAAAGGCCAGCGCTAAGCTGGCCTTTTTAATACCTTATTCCTACCTTTCTCATTTATTTCTAATTCCTTGCTCTTTCCTTAACCGGACCTTAACCCTGCGTTTGAAATACTCGTGTCAGTTAATTTAAAAAAGCTGCGCATAGACCTTCGAAAGTAAGCTGTGCGCCAAATAATAGGCACAAGTCATGGGCAAGATAAAACTGACGGTAAATAGCATTACCCTTTGCATTTTGCTGTCTGCATGTACAAGTACTGATGACAGAGCGTTGAGCGAATCGGTATCGTCGTCAACGGGTAACAATGTTGTGTGGCAGTCTCAAGGACGGCAACAAGAATCAACACAAACCTTGCAGCTGAATTCGGACACGACGTTAACCGATGTCATTGATATCAAAGAGTTACCCCACTTAGCTGGTTACATTGATGAAGCCCTGTCTTCTAATGCTAGTCTGCAGCAGTCGTTAATAACGCTTAGAAAAGCACAAGTAGCCATTGATAGTGCAAAAGCGGATAGGAACCTTAATGTTGACGCGAGCTTCTCTGCGTCAAAAAGTGAAACCACCAATAGCAGTGCATCTACCAGCTCAAATACCAACTCCAGTACGAGCTCTAATTCGAGCAGTCCGAGCTATAGTGCGAGCATGAATGTCAGTTGGGAGCTGGACCTATGGCAAAAAATCAGCGATGGAATAAGTGCAGCAAACTTAGATGCAGCAAGTGCCAGAGCCAGCTATCAGTCTGCCAGAGATTCTCTGGTCGCTAACGTAGTAAGAAGCTATATCGACGTACTCACTCAGCAGCAATTACTGAATATTGAGCAGTCTCGGTTAACGGTACTAGAAAATAACGAAGCCGTTATTTTAAAGCGCTATAGCACCGGGCTAGGAAGCCTAGACGATTTAGATACTGCGCGTACAAGCAGTGCAAATACTCGCGCTACTATTGCCCAATATGAAAATGCACTTTTAACAGCAAAGCGCACGTTGGCCGTACTCTTAGGCAGACAAAACCAATCGCTAAACGAGCTCAACACTCAAGTTAGTTTTCCCGACGTGTTATTGCCGCTAACAACTTTGCCGAAACAGGATCTGGCACGTAGACCCGATCTTCAGGCGGCCTTTTATGCGTTAAAAGCAACAGAGTTTGAAGTCGATGTGGCGTACAAAGCCCTGTTGCCAAGCATTAGCTTGTCTGCATCCCTTTCTGATAATGCCTCTACACCTTCACAAGCTTTGTTTACTAACCCTTTGTGGAGTTTGCTTGGACAGATGACCGCGCCACTGTTTCAGGGGGGCGCTCTAAGGGCGCAAGTTGAAGATGCAAAGCTAACCTCAGCCAATGCCTGGTGGCAGTATCGCGAAACGTTATTAACGGCGGTACAGGAAACCCAAAATGCGCTGGATAGCGAGACTGCGTTGAGTGCTCGAATTAGCCACATCAACGTGGCGCTAGCAAATGCAGAGCGCAGCGTCTCTACCATTGAAGGTCAATATCGACAGGGCCTTGCTGACATCTTGGACTTACTTTCCGTATATGACACGCGCTTTAACTTACAAGCTCAGGCAGTTGAGCTGCACGCCCAGAAATTACAAAACCGAATTGACTTAGGCCTAGCCCTTGGCCTTGGAGTGTCACAATGAGAAACAAACGAATTATTGTAACCTTACTCGCCGCTGCAAGTATTGCGCTAGCGGTTATGTATACCATGATGAATATGGGTGCCCAACATCCCGGCGCAAAACCGCAGACCGAATCAAAGCCAACGTCTCCAGCAATTTCCGCGAATGCTGAGCAACCACAAAATGCCGCTCAGGCAAAGAAAACTGCAGGTGGTGAAAGGCCAGCAGCATTACCTGCTGCCGATAGCGGTGTGAACAGGTTTAACAAGGCAAGCGACACGTCATCAGTGAATACCACTAATCGCAGCCCAAAGGGAGAACAAAGCGGCAATACTCAGCTGGCTCAAGTAGGCGTTATTGATGTAACCGCTGACAGCTATAACGCTAAGGTGAGGGGGTATGGTCAGGTTGTTCCGCAAGATAGTTTGAGCTTAGTCGCACAGGTTAGTGGTCAAGTTACTGATATATCTTCGTCTTTTAAAACTGGTGCCCTAGTGGCAAATAACACGGTATTGGCACGTATTGATGACACCAACTATCAACAGGCGTTAGCAAGTGCAAATGCTACCTATCAAGCGGCTGTGGTAAGTCTGGAAGAAGAGCGATTACAAGGTATTCAAGCGAAAGATGAATGGACACGTTCAGGGCTTGATGGTGAACCTTTATCGGCATTAGTACTGCGTGAGCCACAGCTAAAGGCGGCTCAGGCCACTTTGGATGAAGCCGAGCAAAGTGTAAATTCAGCCAAGCGAGATTTGGCGTTTACCTCGTTACGTGCACCTTTTAATGCATTGGTGGTCAGCCGTGACATTGCGCTAGGGAGCTATGTTCAAACTGGAAGTGCGGTCGCCACACTCTATTCTGCAGATATTGCCGAAGTGGCTATTGGCCTTTCACCTAGCCAATGGGCTCAACTACCTTCTGGTGATGAAACGCAGTTGTCTGGTGATGCCTCCCTTAACTGGCCGGTAACGCTTACCGATACCACTACGGGAAATACCTGGGTTGCCAATATCGTTCGCGCTGAATGGCATCAAAGTGATACAACGCGTCAGCGTAACGCCATAGCGGTTATTGAAAAGCCGTTAGCATACTCAACGCCTCTTTTATTCGGCAGCTTTGTGCAGGCAGATATTGAAGGAAGAGCTCTCGACAATGTCTGGAAACTGCCGGCTTCTGCTATCTCGCAAAAGCAAGAAGTATGGTTAGTAATGCCATCTACCGGGCAGTTGGCAAAGTTCACGCCTTCGGTTCTGTTTGAAAGCGAAGGTTATGCCTACATCACCCCACCAAAAACCAGTGATGTTACGGGCGATATTGTGAGTAATGTTGCGGGTAAAACCTCGGGTAACGCTAGCGGCAACAGCATGTCAGAACAGGTTGGCGAAATACGCCAAGCGCTGGTGGTTGCGCGCCCTTTAAACAGCTATCTGGTGAATACCAAAGTATTACCTGTAGTGGAAGGACAAACAGGAGGGCAAGCCGATGACAAATAATCGAAACGGCGCGCCGTTTGATGGTGGCGAGAGTCCGAATGGTAATAGGAATGGTGGGAATAACTCCCGGGGAATTATCGCTTGGTTTGCGCAGAACTCAGTAGCGGCCAATTTGCTCATGGTCAGCCTTATTGTGCTTGGCTTGGTTTCCATGAACGATATCCGCAAAGAGGCATTTCCAAGTATGGAGCCACGCTTTGTTACCATTTCAATGACATACGATAGTGGTGACCCTAAACAAGCAGAAGAAGGGATAGCTATCAAAATTGAAACCGCTCTGGAAGCAATTCCGGGGATTAAGCGAATTACCTCTACCTCGAACGCCAGCGGCGCAAGTGTGCAGGTAGAAAAAGAAACCGAATACGATTTAGACACGCTTTTCAACGACATCAAAACCGAAGTAGATAGTATTTCTAACTTCCCGTCGGATGCTGAAAACCCTGTTATCAGCAAAGCACGCCGACAAGAACACGCTATTTGGGTGCAGCTTTATGGTGACGTCGACCACGCTTCGCTTCAATACTTGGGTGAGCAATTAGAGCGAGATTTACTGGCAACAGATGACATTCGCGAAGTCAGCGCAGGCAGCTTTGTCGACCCTATGATGTCTATTGAAATAGACGAAGGTAAGCTTCAAGCCTACGGATTAACGCTGTCAGACGTGGCTGATGCCGTTAACCAGGAGTCGAATACCGCGCTTACAACCAGCTTGCGCAACAAAGAAAAAGTGATTCGTTTAAAAGCGTCTGAACAGTCTTACTGGGCGAAAGGTTTTGCCAACATCCCCCTCATTACCGATACCAATGGCGTCATACTCACCGTTGGCGATGTTGCTACAGTGCGCGATATGTTTGCCGACGACAGCTATCACTTGTCACGTTACAACGGTACCAATGGCTATGAAATTCAGGTGCTTATGGACGAATATGGTGACGTAACAAAAATGGTACAGCAGGCTCACGAAGTAGTGGACGCATGGCACGAAAAAGGCTTGCTACCTGAAGGCGTAGAGCTTGAAACCTGGTATGACAAAAGCACGCTTATTACCGAGCGATTGACGTTACTTACCAGTAATGCGCTTATGGGCATTGTGTTGGTATTTGTTACTCTTGCCGTGTTTCTAAATTTACGCGTGGCATTTTGGGTGGCGGCAGGCTTGCCCTTTATCTTCTTCGGTACCTTGTACTTCATGACCGACAGCTATACGGGAATGACGCTAAACGAAATGACCACATTCGGTTTTATCATGGCCCTTGGCATTGTGGTGGACGATGCCGTGGTGGTGGGGGAAAGCGTGTACGCCACGCGTAAACAGCATGGCGATACGCTTCAAAATACCATCTTAGGTACCCATAAAGTGGCGGTTCCCACACTGTTTGGTGTGCTAACCACAGTGGCCACTTTTTTCGCATTATCGAACGTATCGGGCGGCTTAGGTACGCTTTATTCTCAGTTCGGCACTATCGTTACCTTGTGTTTGTTGCTGTCGGTGGTGGAATCGAAGCTGATCTTACCTTCTCATTTAGCCCATCTGCCAACCAAGCAAAAAGCGCGGAGGGGATTAGGTAGCGTATGGAACAAAGTGCAGCAAAAAGCGGATGGTGGACTTCAGTGGTTTAACTATCGCGTGTATCAGCGCCTATTGAAAGTCACCGTAGCCTACCGTTATGCCGCTGTATTGTTGTTTATTGCCTTATTTGTCATGGTGGTTAGCCTACCGCTTACAGGTGCGGTAAGAGTAAGCTTCTTCCCCAGCATGCAGGGCGACACGGTTTCGGCCAATATGTCGCTTTACAGCGATGCCAGCTATGGACAGAACGAACGCAACTTAATGCTGCTAGAGAAAAATGCGCTAGAGGCAGACCGCCAATTAACCCAAGAAAATGGCGCAGATAAAAGTGGCATTAGCAGTTTGCAAGTGACGGCGAGTGGCGATCAAAGCGGCACAATCACCATTTCACTTGATGAAGACTCCTCTTATTCTCTTGATGAATTGTCGGCACGCTGGAATGCGTTAACTGGCAATTTAGAAGGCGTAAAAAGTCTAAAAATACGCTCACGCCGAGAGATGGTCGACGGGTTTAACGTTGAAATTAAAAGCATTAACGACGATACCCTGACGGCGGCTAACGATGCCTTTATTGAAGTACTTAACAATATCGATGGTGTATATGCAGTCGAGAGTTCGCTGACACCCGGCGAAGCCATGATGCGCTTAGAACATACCCAGGACGAGCGTTGGGGTTGAATACGCAAAGCCTATCGCAGCAACTGTTAAAAGCATTTGGTGGCGAAATTGTTCAGCGCTATTTGCGCGATAAAAACGAAGTAAAAGTGCGGGTGCGTTATCCTGAACAAGACAGAATGAATCCGTCTGATGTAATGAACACGCAAGTGCGTCTGGACGATGGCACCGTAGTACCGCTTTCTGTAGTGGCTAACGTTATTCAAGATGTGCAAGAAAAACAGGTGGTACGTATAGACGGCCTACGCGCCCTAACGGTTAGCGCGTCAGTGGATAGCGATGTTATTACCTCTACCGAACTGGTGAATTACTTAAACAACGAGTTTGTTCCTCAGCTATCGCGTCAATATCAGGACTTATCGCTTTATTTTGCCGGTGAGGCTGAGCAGCAAGCTGAAACGCAAAGCTCTATGCAGAGCGTGTTTATATTAGCCTTGTTGTCTATTTTTGCGTTGTTGGCGATTCCGCTTAAATCCTACGTACAGCCGCTTATTATTATGACCGCCATCCCCTTTGGTATAGTCGGAGCCATTATCGGCCACTGGTCGAATGGATTAATGATAAGTCTGCTCTCGCTGAACGGCATATTGGCGCTTAGCGGTGTGGTGGTTAACGACAGCTTGTTGTTGGTTTCACGATTCAACGCTTTGCGAGAAGAAGGTGTGCTGGTGGAAACGGCAGTTATTGAAGCTTGTACCAGTCGCTTGCGAGCTGTGTTGTTGACCTCAATTACCACCTTTGTAGGCTTATATCCCATATTGGGCGAAACGTCGGTACAAGCGCAGTTCTTAATTCCGGCAGCTGCGTCGCTGGGTTACGGTATATTGTTTGCCACCGTCATCACACTTTTATTAATACCCGCATTACTGTTAATTTATGACGATGTAAGCCGTCTAATGGCAAAGCATTTGGTTAAACCTTTAACGGAGAGTACGGCTAATGATCCGCGTGTTACTAGTGGAAGATGATATGGGCCTGGCGGGCAATATTATCGACTATTTAGAGCTTGAAGACATGGTATGTGACCACGCTGCAAACGGTGTAGCCGCGCTGTCTCTTATCCAAAAGCATCCGTTTGATGTTGTGGTGCTGGACATTAATTTACCGCGACTTGATGGCTTAAGCGTATGTGAGAGGGTGCGGGAAGACGGCAACGATACGCCTATTATTATGCTAACCGCCCGTGACCAGTTGGAAAACAAGCTAGAAGGGTTTCAAAAAGGCGCCGATGATTATTTAGTGAAGCCGTTTGACATGCCTGAACTGGTTGCTCGGGTTTTTGCACTGGCGCACAGGCGTTCATCACAAGTGAAAAAGCTGCGCTTTGGCAACGTAAGTCTAGCAATGGGAAGCGAAGTAGTAAGTGTTGAGAACGTGCCTATTAAGTTAAGCCCCACAGCATTTACGCTGCTAAAGGCATTGTTACAGCAACAAGGAAAAGTTATGCCACGGGAGCGTCTTCTCGATGCGGTTTGGGGAGAAGATGCGCCAGAGAGCAATGCGCTTAAAGTGCATCTTCATAATTTGCGTAAATCACTGGTGCAAGCAAATGCCAGCATTGAGGTAAAAGCAGTAGCCGGCACAGGCTTTTGTGTGACGTTAAAACCAGAACAGTCCAGTTCAGTGCAAAGTACAAGCGCGGAACCAAAAAGTACAAATAAAGGAAACGATCAGTGGTAAATGGCCTTCGCATCAGCTTAAGACGCTACGTCTTGTGGTCGCTATTAAGTTTGGCCGCCGTAGTTATCGTGCTCTTTTCAATACAAAGCAGCGATAGCTTTTTCGATGGTATGGACGGCATGCTGAGAAATACCATGATACGGGCGGCAGAAAGCGCAGAGCTTGATGACAACAAGCATGCTCAAATTCTCGATTTACATGTTTTTGCGAACTACGAGAGTTTGCCTGTCGAAGTGAAGCAGAGCTTTTCCAAAGAGAGCTTTATACCGTTTTCACTTATGAAAGATATCAACAAACCTGATTGGTTTTCCCGTCCTATTTCGGCTCACTTTGCCGTGTTAGTTCCGTTAGAAAATGGAGAATCGCGATACGTTACCCAAGTGTTTGTCGCGCCACCTTCTGACGGCAAAAAACACTTTAGAATAAACCATGTTATTTACAGCGCCATTGTGGGCGTAGTTGCACTGGTTTCGTTCTTTGTCGCCTTGCTTTTTCTTATGCGCAGCGTGTCTCGCCCCATAGAGTCATTGCAGAGGTGGGCGGCGTCTTTGGATGAACAAGAGCTCGATAAGCCTATCCCGGAGTTTCGTTATAAGGAACTTAACGCGCTAGCAGGGATGATACATGGCAGCTTGCAAAACGTGCGCAACACCCTAAATCGAGAACGGGAATTTGTTAACCATGCGAGTCACGAGCTTAGAACGCCGATTGCCGTCATTAGAAGTAGCGCGGCATTACTGCACAGAGTGATCGATAGTGAAAATACTAAAGGCAATAACGCGCTTGCGCGGGTGGATCATGCCTCAAAAACCATGGCAGATTTGACCGAAACTCTACTTTGGTTAGGAAGAAATGAAGAAGCAGCTTTACCCAAAGAAAAGGTTAATCTTAAAGCAATGATTGAGGCTCTAAGCCAAGATTTAATGTATTTGCTGTCGGGAAAAGACGTGAGTGTGCAGCTGCAATTGAGCGATTGTGAGTTAACGCTGGCGAAAACGGCGAGCGAAATTGTGATAGGAAATGTGATTCGAAACGCTTATCAGCACACGCAGCAAGGAAGAGTCACAATAAGTCTTTCTGATGCAACGCTCACCGTGCTCAACGAAGAGGACGGCCTTGAAGAAGAGGCGCTTAACGAAAAAGGCCAAGCGACTTTATCTGCGCCGACTATCAGTGAGTTAGATGGCGGATTTGGAATAGGGTTAAAACTCATTGATAAGCTTTGTGCGAAGCTTAAATGGGGTTATGCACATGAGAGGATAACAGCCCGAGGTTCACATGATGACCAAGGTGATGTTTCTCGTATGACAAGAGGGTATAGAGTGGTGCTTACGGTACGATAATAGGCGCATATAACTCATCAAAGTGTTTGCACTTTGTCACTTCTAATTCAATTTACCGAAACAAGCCCAATAAAAAACGCCGATGCTAACATCGGCGTTTTTTCGCTTTTTAGCGTCCAGCTATAAAACCTACACTACATCCACTCGCTACTTCTGCGTTTGCGCTTCGGAAGGTAAGTCAGCATTACGCCCAGTAATATACCCACACCGGCTACCATACCACCGCGTGTAAACCAGGTAACCAGCTCATCTTTATTCGCGCTATCTACTTTGGCGGTAAGACGAGTTATCTCAGAGGCTTGTTCCTCGCTAGTTGTTGTAAGCTTCGATACCTGCTGACGTGCATCGTTAAGTTGCTGGCGAAGTCTGGCGTTTTCAGACTGCGCTGTTTGCAGTGCGCTTTGGCTCTCAGCTAGCTTCTCACTTATGATTGGCAATTGCTCGGCTTGCGACATGGTATTGGACACAAAGCGGCTTTCAACCCAGCCTTCGCGACCTTCATTGTCGGTAATTTGCGTGAATTCAGCATCGTTATCGCGTGCAAGCACAGTAATAGGTGTGCCTGCTTCAATTGAACCTAGAATACGGTAGTTACGACCAGGTCCAGTATGCATAAAGATAAACAAGTCATCTCTTATGTAATGCGAAGAAGACGCTTCTAAATCAGCGGTATCTTGTAGCGAAAATGCTTGAAAAGAGCATGCAATAAGGGCTGCTGCTAACCACTTTCGAATCATATGAAGTCCAATTTTAGAATTTAAAACGTGAAGATGGTATTGGTTGACCGCGATAAAGGCAAGTTTGTTCCACTTTTGTCTAATTAAAGCATCTTGTTTCATGGCGCCAGCATTGCGAAAAGTAAGCGACAAAGGTAAGGTGTCAGCATCATAAGCTGTGCCTAGCGCAACCATGTCAGAAATAGAATTAAAATTTGTAACGGGTGACAACGCCCACCATGCGTTTAGTCAACGTGTACTTCCTCTTTTCGAAAAAAACAGTATTCAGGTTAACTCTCATCGTGAAATGCGCCTTGAGAACGACTATTACGATACAGATAAGCTCGATTTTCAAAACAATAAAATGGGCTTTCGTGTTCGAGGTAACAATGGTGAATACGAACAGACGCTAAAGACTAACGGCGTGGTCAGCGGTGGTCTGCACAAACGCATGGAATACAATGTGAGCCTTGATAATTCAAGGCCCGACCTCACGCTATTTGAAGCCAGCGCTTGGCCCCAAGATTGGGACGTGGCGGCAAAAAACACGCGTCTATCTAAACAGTTTAGCACTCACTTTACTCGCAATGCCTATGTGGTTAGTGTGGGTGAAAGTGTGGTTGAGATTGTGCTGGACTGTGGCGAAGCAAGTACAGAAAAAGCCAGTTCCCCAATCAACGAAATAGAGCTTGAATTGATGTCAGGTGATATCAACAGTTTGTTTACGTTGGCGGTGCTAATAAACGACAACATGCCGGTACGCCTTAGTGATGTATCAAAAGCGGCGCAGGGATATCAATTACTTCACGGCTTTAACGCTAAAGTTCGACACCTGCCAGATTTCCTTGCGCTTGAAGACACAACCACCACGGAAGAAGCATTTAGCCACGCGGTTCAAACTGCATTGGCGCATTGGCAGCACCACGAGCATGTGTTTTGCGAAAGTGGCTCAATAAAAATGCTGGCTGAAGTTGCTAAAAGCGTACGTTTGTTACTGCAAAGTGTATCGCTTTACTTGCCGGTTCTGCAGTGCCCTGAGCTACTAGCCCTGCATAAAAAGCTGGTCACCCATGCTCAAAAGTGGGGCTGGCAAGACGACTTACAAAGTTTGCGTTACTTGCTCTCTAAAAAGAGCATGTTTAACAAAACTCTCAGCAAACATCCTGCAGTAGTAAGCTATTTGCAAGGACGACAAACAGGTTTAATGCAGGCTCATGAGCCCGAAAAGCTGTTTTTCGACAACGATGCCACAGACATTAAGCTACACGCCATAAGTCTTATTCAGAATAAGCCGTGGCAAAAAGTCGCAACGGGTTTTGATCATCCCGTGCTTGATCATGCAAAAGGCTGGCTGTCGCAAGGTTGGCAAACTGTGCAGCAAAGCATGCCGCTAAACAAAACCATGGGGCCTGCCAATTACAGCGCTGTAGAAGTGATGCTTAGGCAGACATTATGGAGTGGATTTCTGCTCGGTGACTTGTTTGTAGAAGAGCGGGGTAATTTTCGCGCGCCGTGGTTAGATTTGCTCACTGGTATTGATGAGCTGAATGCGCTGCTTATGTTAAAGCAGTCAATAGACGACGCCGAAGTAGACTCCCATGACGAAGTGCGTAAATGGACAGCAGAGAAACTCAGCACGCTTATTCGAATTATGGAACGAACTCGCACAGTGGCTATGCAACGTGACGTTTACTGGTAATTGTTTTCTATGCATATGTGGTTACTGTAAACATGCACGGTAAAGGCAACTCGAATCTCAAGGATGGAGGGCGCTGATGACCTCAGCCATAAATGACTATTTCCTTTACGCACTGCTTGGCATTTATGCCATTGGCTTTGTGCGTCTGTTCGTTCAAAAAGTCAATTTACGCAGTGGACGCTGGCTAACGGCAGCGTTTTTGTGCTGGCCTGTATTTATGCTGGATGAGTGGCTTCGTATGGCAAATGCCACAGGACTGGCTAGTATTTACGGGTTATCAGAAGTATTTGCTGTTATCGCGATTACGTGTTGTTACCGCGCAATAAAACCCATGCTGTTAGCTTATCCTACGGCACGAAAGCGGTTGTGGTGGCCGGTAGTAGTGACCGGCGTTTTTCAGTGCGCCATTCTCCTGATACCCGTAGACGATAAGCAGCTATGGCTCTCCTCGTCACCTCATGGGCAGCCTCTGCTATTGTGGCCTGCCTATATTGCATCACTGTTAACGGGGTTTAGCGTGTTGCTCATAGGTATTCTTATTACCGAGCATATTCAAATGTACCATAGGCACTTACCAGAGCAGGCAGTGGATATAAAAAACCTGAAAATGCCTAGGCTTGCCGGAGTAATGGGGAGCTTGGTTGGCGTAGCGTTTATGAGTATTTTACTTGTGACGGCCGCAACATTCGGCTTCTTCCCTGTTCCTTTTTGGGAAGGGTTTCATCATCTGATGATTGGAACGGCAATTCTAGTTGTACTGTTTTCACTAACCTTTATACGACGGACGTCTCCATCGCCGCTCGATTACGAACGCTTAGATGAAGGCAAGGCAACGCCTTATGAAATTAGCAGTATTATTTCTAAAGCAGAACGCTACACCATAGAATCAAAGGCGTACAAGGTTCGCTTCCTTACCCTCAGTGAGTTTTGTAAAGGGGCAGATATCGACCCCACCTCGCGCATTGGCCTTGCAACTTACTGAAAAGAAAAACTTTAGACGTTTCATTTTCCACTACCGCTTAGAGTACGCAAAGAATGTTCTGCTGCGCAGCGACGCTAAACTTGAAGCCGTGGCAAAACGCATGGGGATAAATTCAGAAAAGTTCTTGAGTGAGTATTTGGTTAAACACCTAAACTCCACGCCGCTAAGATAACAAGAGTATTGTGCTAGACGTTGAGTTTGCGTTAGCCACCAAATGCATTTATCAATATTTGATGGGTGAAGGTTTTACGTAAATAAAAGCCGCGAGGGCGGGTTTTAATACGCTGACCTTCTGGCCCCAGCGCGTCGGTGAGCACTTTCCCGTTTGCCGCCTTAGGACGAATATGTAAGGCCTCGCCTTGACGAGAGGTGATCGACTCAACCTGTCCAGTCGCAATTTGCTCGACCAGTTCCTCCCAATCGTGTCTCAATACCGCATCTTCGTGTTCATTCGGTCGCCAGTAAAAGCCTGTTGCTACCCGCCTATGGGCCAGCGGAATAGCTCTGTCACCTTCAATAGGTAGCCACAATACCTGCTGTAGTTTGTTTCGCACGTTAGACGTTTCCCATGTAATGCCGGGCGCCATCAAAAGCGGGGCAAAACAGACGTAGGTGGTTTCTAAAGGCGAAAAATGGGCGTCGATGGGAATGGTTTTAAGTTCGATGCCAAGTTCAGGAAAGTCCTGTTGAGGCTTCGAACCTGCACTCGCGCCCAGCCACTTCTCTATCAGCATGCCTGGCCACCCCTTATGACGTTGTAAATTGGCCGGAATGGCTACATTTGCCATATCCGCAAGCTCTCCAAGCGTCAAGCCTGCTATCGCATGACAACGGGCTAAAAGGCTATCTGGAGATGACGGGGGAGACGCTGGTGGCTGCATAAATATGGCTAATTTCCTGTTTGAAAAGCGGGTACGAATATTAAGACTATGATTGGAGCATAGTTTGTGGAAGAATGAAAACATATAACAGTATAGTGTGCCCGGGAGTCTATGTGATAGATGCCGATGGATTCCGTGCGAATGTGGGCATAGTGATTTGCAACAAAATGGGTCAAGTATTTTGGGCAAGACGTTATGGTCAACATTCATGGCAGTTCCCTCAAGGCGGAATTGATGAAGGGGAATCTGCTGAACAAGCTATGTACCGCGAGCTTCACGAAGAAGTAGGGCTGACACCGAAAGATGTCACTATTTTAAGTGTTACCCGTAACTGGCTTAGATATAAGCTGCCGAAGCGATTAATTCGACAAGGCAGTAACCCTGTTTGTATAGGGCAAAAACAAAAATGGTTCTTGTTGCAGCTCGATTGTAACGAGCGAGACGTTAATGTACTTAAAACAGGTCATCCTGAATTCGATGACTGGAGGTGGGTAAGTTACTGGTATCCAATAAGAAACGTTGTATCGTTTAAGCGCGATGTATACAGACGAGTAATGAAAGAGTTCTCGCCTGTAGTTATGTCTGCGCAGCATCGGCCTCAACAGCGCCAAAACGCAGCGCCACATAAACGTGGCAAGAAACGCAGGCGTGGATAAGCGTATGCGAAGTTCAGGTACGCAAGACAGAGGTGTGCGGAGTAAGCAGCGAGTAAACTGCGAGTAAAAAAGGAAAAACCGGTGAGCCCTCAGAGCCAGCAAGGAACAATGTTAACCACGTTAAAGCGTATCGTGCAGGAAATGAATCAAATTCCTGCTCTCGATACGGCGTTGTTTAGGCTAGCCTCACGGGTTAAACAGACCCTAGATGTCGATTCATGCTCTATTTACCTTGCCGATTACGACACCCAAGAATTTATCCTTAAAGCCACTGACGGACTACATCCCGATGCAGTCGAGCAGGTACGCATTGGATTCTCAGAAGGGCTTATCGGGCTGGTAGGTCAGCGGGAAGAGCCTCTTAATATCGTTAATGCTCATAGCCATCCTCGATTCAAACATTACCCCGAAGTTCAGGAAGAAAACTATAACGCCTTTTTAGGTACGCCTATTATCAACCAACGGCGTGTGCTTGGTGTTATTACCCTTCAGCAATCACAAATGCGCCGCTTCAGTGAAGACGAAGAAGCATTTTTAGTCACCCTTGCTGCGCAGCTCGCGTTAGAAATAACCAATGCTGATATTCGCGGGGCTTTGACGCTGTCAAATTCGAACGACAATACTGCGCGGCAAAAAAATGTGCGTGGTATTGCGGGTTCTCCAGGCCTTGCTATTGGCAAGGGAGTGTCTCCAGACAAATCTATTAACCTTAAAAACTGGATCGTAAAGCGCACGCAATCTCCTCAAGATCAAATTCAACTCTATCGCAAAGGGGTTGAAGTTACGCGAGGTCATGTCGATGCGTTATCGAAGCGGTTAGATGACGGCATCCCCGACGATGTTAAGTCCATTTTTCAGCTGTATCATCATCTGCTAGATGCCAACAGCCTTGGGCGGGAAGTAGAAGAAAAAATTCGCCAAGGTTGGGATGCGGCGTCTTCATTAAAAATGGTTGTAGAAAGCTATGCCGCACGCTTTCAGGCAATGGACGACCCTTACATGCAAGAGCGTGCCATTGATATTGTCGATTTATCCGACCGTATTCTTGCTAACATTTTGTATGAAGCGAATGGCAAAAAGGTTACTGAAAAAACGATAACCGAAGCCAGTATTCTCGTAGCTGATGAAGTGTCAGCGCCTATGCTTGCCGAATTTCCAAGAGGTAAGCTAAAAGGCATTATTTCTATTCGCGGTTCAAATAACTCACACGCGGCAATATTGGCTAGAGCCATGGGCGTGCCTGCAGTGATGGGCTGTCAAAACGTTACGCCAGCACTACTCGAAGACAAAGAGATTTTGCTTGATGGGTATTCAGGCGAGGTCATTGTATCGCCTGAACGTAACATCAAGTCTGAATTTATACAGCTCATTGAAGAAGAGTCGGCCATCGCAGAGAAAATTGACGCCGAGGCTGATAAACCTTGCGAAAGTGTTGATGGCTGTAGAATGTCTCTTTATATCAATGCTGGCCTTTCAGCTGAAGTCGAGCTAAACGCTGAACAAATTGGCGCGGGTGTGGGGCTTTATCGCACCGAGATCCCCTTTATGTTACGCGAGCGTTTTCCTTCAGAACAAGAGCAAGTAAAGCTGTACCGCCAGGTGCTTGAGGCCGCGCCTTCATTGCCTATCACTATGCGTACTCTCGACGTAGGAGGCGATAAGCCACTACCGTACTTCCCCATTAATGAAGAAAACCCATTTTTGGGGTGGCGAGGCATCCGCCTAACCCTTGATCATCCAGAAATTTTCTTGGTTCAGGTTCGCGCCATGCTGCGTGCAAGTGTAGGCCTAAGCAATTTGCAAATTATGCTGCCAATGATCTCCACCGTATCTGAAGTGCAGGAGTCTAAGCGACTAATTAATCAGGCATATTATGAAATTTGTGATGAGATTGCAGAGTCAGGACAAACGTTAACCAAGCCTAAGTTAGGTATTATGCTAGAAGTCCCGTCGGTACTTTATCAGCTACCTCAATTAGCAAAGCACGTGGATTTCTTTTCGGTAGGCAGTAACGACCTGACCCAATATCTGCTCGCGGTGGATAGAAACAATACGCGGGTGGCAGGGCTCTACAATAGCTATCATCCTGCGGTATTAGGGGCGCTTTACGACGTGGTTCAAAAAGCCAATCAAAATCAAGTGCCCGTAACTATCTGCGGTGAAATTGCAGGTGAGCCAGCTGGAGCATTACTGCTAATGGGAATGGGTTATCGCCGCCTAAGTATGAACGGCTTTAACTTAAGAAAAATAAACTGGCTTATTAGAAAAGTCACGCTGGATGAATGTAAGCAGTTACTGTCATTGGCGCTCACCTCTGTTAGCCAAGAAGAAGTTTTTGTGCACTTGAATCAATATCTTGAAACCAAGGGCCTGGGAGGCCTTATCCGAGCAGGTGCTTAAGGAATGGAACCATTAGTTGTAATAGTTCTCAGCTGCCTTATTTTAGGTTCTGTGGTAGGTGTTCTGGCGGGTATGCTGGGCATTGGCGGTGGGCTTATCATCGTTCCTGTGTTGTCGTATTTGCTTATACATTTTATGGGAATGACCACTGAAACCGTAATGCCAGTCGCTATCGCTACCTCATTATCTACCATCATCTTCACAGGAATGTCGTCGGCCTTCGCGCATTACAAGCTGGGTAATATTCAAAGGCATGTTGTACTTTACACAGGCTTAGGTATTGCTTTTGGCGCATTTGCCGGAGCACAGATAGCAAGCCATATTTCGGGTGAACTGCTTAAAGATGTGTTTGCGGTGCTGGTTATTTTGATTGCGATGCAGATGATATTTGGTAAGCAAAAAGCCTCAGAAAATGACGCATCAAAAGGTACGCTTGCGACTGTTGGTGGTGGAGCTGGCTTACTAAGTGCACTTATGGGGATTGGTGGCGGTGCATTATTGGTACCTGCGCTGGTATGGTTTCGTGTTAATGTACGGGCGGCAATTGGCTGTGCAGCCTTTTGCGGACTTATTATTGCCGTTTTTGGTACCACGAGTTTTATCGTGGCCGGTTACAATGCGATAGATGTACCAGAACATAGTTTAGGTTATGTGTATTTACCTGCAACAGCTGGTATCGTTGCCACCTCTATGTTTACCGCAAACATAGGTGCAAAGCTTGGGCAGCGAGTAAATGTTCGTGTGTTAAAAGCGATGTTGGCGTGCTTACTCGTGTTGGTGAGCATTAGAATGATTTTAGGAATTGAATAAAGTAATGGAACAGAGCAGTTATCTGGTATTTCCCAGTATCGACCCCGTTATCTTCAGTGTCGGTCCGTTAAGTGTCCGCTGGTACGGCCTTATGTATTTGGTGGGCTTTATCGCCGCTTACCTATTGGCACAAAAGCGTCTTTCACAAACCAACTGGAGCCGTGAGCAATTAAGCGACCTGCTTTTCTGGAGCTTCGTTGGCGTAATATTAGGCGGTCGAATAGGCTATGTGCTTTTCTACCAGTTTGGCATGTTTCTCGACGATCCCTTGTACTTATTCAAAATTTGGGCTGGTGGAATGTCCTTCCACGGCGGGCTTTTAGGGGTGCTAACAGCCTTATTCTGGCGCGCCAAGTGTATGAACACGACCTTCCTTCGACTAGGCGACTTTGTTGCCCCGTTAGTACCCATCGGCTTGGGTGCCGGACGCATAGGTAACTTCTTAAACGCTGAACTTTGGGGGCGTAGCACCGATGTGCCTTGGGCGGTCATTTTCCCCAACGCGGGTCATGTTCCTCGGCACCCGTCCCAATTGTACGAGTTTGCGCTTGAAGGCGTACTACTCTTTATTATCCTATGGCTATATTCTGCCAAAAAGCGTCCAGTAGGGGCGGTCAGCGGCTTGTTCTTACTTGGTTACGGCACCTTCCGATTTATCGTTGAATACTTCAGAGAACCCGACGCACATATTGGCTTATATCAAATGGGACTAAGCCAAGGGCAACTTCTTTGTTTACCTATGATAGCTTTAGGAATAGGATTAATAGTCCGTGCTTACATGCGCGGAAAAGACCATGTTGAACAGCAAAAAATATAAGAATAACGATGAAAGAATATCTCGCTCTAATGCGCCATGTACGTGATACGGGTGTGAAAAAGGAAGATCGAACTGGTACAGGTACGCTAAGTGTATTCGGCTATCAGATGCGTTTTAATCTACAGGAAGGTTTCCCCTTGGTGACAACAAAGAAGTGTCACCTTAAATCCATTATTCACGAACTACTTTGGTTTCTTAAAGGCGAGACAAACATCGCTTATTTGAAAGAGCACGGTGTGAGTATTTGGGACGAGTGGGCTACCGAAGAAGGCGAGCTTGGTCCGGTTTATGGACACCAGTGGCGCAGTTGGGATCGCGGTGATGGCACATCGGTAGACCAGATTGCCGAAGTGGTTGAGCAAATCAAAAACAATCCAGATTCTCGTCGACTTATCGTTAGCGGCTGGAACCCTGCGGTACTCCCTGATACTAATTATTCTCCTAAAGAAAATGCAGCGATGGGCAAGCAAGCACTGCCACCCTGCCATACACTTTTCCAATTTTACGTATTAGACGGTAAGCTTAGCTGCCAACTTTACCAGCGAAGCGGCGATATTTTCTTGGGCGTTCCTTTCAATATTGCAAGTTATGCTTTACTGACCATGATGATGGCACAAGTGTGTGATTTAGAGCCCGGCGATTTTATTCATACGCTAGGCGATGCGCATCTGTATTCAAACCATCTTGAACAGGTAGAGTTGCAGCTAAGTCGTGAGCCTTTCGAGCGCCCAACTATGGAAATTAATCCTGAGGTGAAAGATATCTTCGGGTTTTCCTTCGACGACTTTACGCTTAAAAATTACCAGTCACACCCACACATTAAAGCCCCTGTTGCCATATAAGGAGTTACCATGAGTACTCCTATATTAATATGCGACGACTCAGGTTTCGCAAGGCGCCAGATGGCGCGCAGTTTACCTGATGGGTGGGACGTGGATATTTCGTTTGCCGAGAATGGCGAGCAAGCCCTCGCGCTTGTTCGCGAAGGCAAAGGCGATGTGGTGTTTCTCGACTTAAACATGCCGGTAATGGACGGTTATCAAACCATGGAAGCCATTCGCCAACAGGATCTTCCTTGCTTGGTAGTTGTCGTTTCCGGTGATGTACAAGCGCAAGCGCGAGAAAAAATGCTCGCTCTTGGTGCGCTGGATTTCATAAGAAAGCCAATTGATAACGAAAAACTCAGCCACATCCTAGCCTCTTACGGGATTTACAGTGGCGAGACGCATTCTTCTGGTGCGAGCTTACAAAAAGCGCAAGACGATAGCGACTCAAATGCCGTTTTAGCCAAGCGCCAGATGAGTAAAGAAGATCAATTAGACGCATGTCGTGAAATGGTCAATATTGCCATGGGGCGTGCGGGTGAGAATCTTGCTCAACTGCTAGGTGAATTTATTGATTTGCCTATCCCAAACGTCAACTTAATTGAAAGCAACGAACTGTCTATGGCGGTTGCGGAAATTAATCGTAACGACAGCGTGTCGGCAGTTTCAAAAGGCTTTATTAGTGAAGGTATAAGCGGCGAAGCGCTGGTTATTTTTAACGACACAAACTCTCAAAACATCGTTGAACTATTAAAGTATCCGCCGTCGGCTTCCTCCGACAAACTAGCGCTAGAAGCACTAATGGATGTTTCCAATATTCTTATCGGGGCCTGTTTAAACGGTTTGTCAGAGCAGTTAAATGTCGCCTTTAGCCACACGCATCCGGTGTTACTGGGGCAGCACCAAGGACTATCAACGCTTTTAAGTGATAACGTGCAGCGTTGGGGCAAGCTCATGGCTATCGAAATAGGTTATGCCATTAAGGCCAGAGATATTTCCTTTGACCTGCTGTTGCTATTTCCTGGTGATGCCATGAACCATATCTATTCTCGGCTGCTCGATGATGACGCTGTGACACAAGACAAGGAAAGTCTATGAATGCATCTACAGACGCACTTTCCACCGGTGCTTTAGTTAATTCTTCTCAAGTACCCGCAGAGCTTCTCGATTCCATTGAAGTGGGCATTGCAGTGCTAGACCGCAACTTCAACGTTCAAGTGTGGAACAAGTTTCTTGAAAACCATGGTGCAAAGAAAGCGGAAGCAATCATTGGAGACAGTCTTTTTTCTCATTTCCCGGAAATAGAAGAAAAATGGCTGAGAACCAAAGTTGACCCTGTGTTCAATTTGAAGAGCCCGGTGTTTATTATTTGGGAGCAGCGTCCTTACTTGTTTAAGTTTGGTTGTAATCGCCCTGTAACCAGCGCTGCAGAGTTCATGTACCAAAATGTGACCATGTTCCCTATTGTCGATAAGCGCGGCAACGTAGAGCGGTTTTGTATGCTTGTTTACGATGTCACTGAGCAGGCGCTCGGTAAGCGTGGAATGGAGCATCTTAACGAAGAGTTGAAAACTGCGAGCCGCGTGGACGGTCTCACTGGGCTATATAATCGTCGCTACTGGCAGGAACGCTTTGATGAGATGCACAAACTTTGTGTGCGCCGAGAAAAGCCAAGTACTGCGCTTATGCTCGATATCGACCATTTCAAACGCATTAACGATACTTATGGTCATCAGGCTGGGGATAAGGTGATTAAGATGTTAGCAGCGCTGATTAAGCGCTGTGTGCGGGAAACCGACCTTGCAGGGCGCTACGGTGGAGAGGAATTTGCCATTATTCTGAATGACTCTTCAGTTGAAGATGCCAAGATCGTTGCTGAACGTATCCGACAATTAGCACAGCGTTTAGTGGTAGAACACGAAGGTGAGTCAATAAGTTTCACTGTTAGTTTAGGCCTTGCACAATTCTCTCCTGACTTTAAAGGAGCGATGGCATGGCTTGAGTGTGCCGACCAGGCGCTTTATGAAGCAAAAGAAAACGGCCGAAATCAATATCGCATTTATGCAGCGCCTGGCGCGTTATAGTGCTAGGCGTAGGGTGTTTTTGAGCTCTTGAAAGGTGACAGGCTTCACTAAGTGATATCGAATACCTGCCTGCAGCGACGCTTCTTTATCGCTTCTGTGGGCATTGGCCGTAAGGGCGATGATCGGAAGGTCAGGGTGACCTTCTTTCATTATTTTAGCGACTTCCAAACCATTGATATCTGGTAAGTTGATATCCAACAGCACACAGTCAAACGCATTTTCACTCACTCTAATAATAGCGTCGTCACCGGTGTAACTCACAGTAACTTCGTGGCCCATACATTGAAGCATATACTCCACCATTTCTGCATTAATGGGCTCGTCTTCTACCAGCAACACATTGGCCTTTTTCTTTGTTTCAACAACTCTTGCGTTACTTGCTGTAAGGTGATGGAGCGCATCTACAAAGCGGTTTCTATCGATGGGTTTAACAAAACTTTGATAGATGGGCAGTTCACTGTTTGCAATAATGTTGGCAATATCTGGGGTTGCTGACAGCACAATAACGGGCGGTACCCGTTCACCAAAAATCGCCTTAAGCGTCCTCACTAGTTCAAGACCATTCATGCCCGGCATATACAAATCGGCAATAATGCCTGAAAACTGGAGTATTTCTTCGTGCAGATTGAGCAAGTTCGCACCAGATGAAAACGTGCGTGCGCTAAAGCCCTCTTTGGTAATAATTGATTGTAAATGCAGCCTAGATATCTCTAAATCGTCAACTACGGCGAAGGTCGCATTAGACGGTGCTGAATTTGTAGCGGGAAGATCCTCAATAGGTTTCAGAGGCAGTAAAATTTTAAACTCTGTACCCACTCCAACTGTACTGGTTACCTGTAGTGCACCGCCCAGCTTATCAACGCTGCGTTTAGCTACAGATAAGCCAATCCCTGCACCCGGGAAACGTTGGCCAGTTGAGTGTTCGCCGCGATAGAAGCGTTCAAACATGCGTTTTTGCGTCGCCTCATCAATTCCTATTCCAGTATCACTAATTATAATAACGAGAAAAATCCCTTGGTTTTTCACCAAGGTTGTAACGGTGACGTCGATCAGTCCATTAGCCGTAAATTTAACGGCGTTATCAAGAATGTTAACTACCACTTTAGAAAGGGCGACAGGATCCGTTTCTGCGTAATGGGGCACACTGTGACTACAGTGCATATTAAATTCGATTTTTTTGTCTTTTACGCGTACAGAAAACGGCGAGATACATTCGTCGAGCAAGCTGATTAGGTCGACATCTGAAAAGTGCAGGTCGTCTTCAGTGTTATTGGTTAATACATCGGTAAGGTTGTTGGTAAGATTAAGAAGTCGATAGCTGGATTGTTCAGCCTGCTGAATTAGTCTGGTGCGCTGCTCTTCCATGTTAGGAATAAGTTCAAGAGCACTGATAATTGCACTTATTGGCGCTCTGAATTCATGGCTAATCAGCTGCAAAAACTCTTTGTTTTGCAAATCTCCATCGTCATCCACCATGGCAAGTCTCAACTTCGATTTACCAAACTTTTTAGGCGACTTGTTTGCGTTACTTTTGTAAAAAAGCCATGCAATAAAATACCAAAGTACAATGACGACTGCGCCCAAAATAGTAGTGAGAAGCATCTTATTGCGCAACGCCTGAATACGCAGTAACAACGCGTTTTCTTCCGCCTGCATGGCATTGATCATAGGCAGCAGGCTAAATTGCTGTTGAATACGTTGAGTTGCGTCGGCTATCGGTAACTCAATAAGAGTATGAAGTAAATCTAGTGTGGTTTGCGCGACCTGTCGTGCAGACGCGCTATTCAATCCTTCTTTTGCTATTGCAAAGTCTCTTTCGGATAAGACTGTGGGCGAGATTGCTTGGCCTGCACTACTGCGAAGGTATTCAGATATACCTTGAACGGTGACTTGTAGCTCGCGCTTTAAAATAGTGTAATTCGCGGGTCCAGAAAACGCGCTGCTCTCCATCCGAAACGTAAATTGATTGATACTAGACTCAGTGGCAAGAATATTATCCTCTAAATAACTCTGCTGCTTTAAGGCTGTTATGAGTGCTTGTTGCTTGCTCATCAGCGCGATTAAAACCGCAATGACAACCATAGCGATCAACAGTGCTGTAACACTCACTTTTGAAAAAGTGAATGTCCGCGAAATTGATGATGATTTGCGCTGCGACTGGCCAGCCTGGTTTGAGCTCACGTTCATCCTTGCAAGTAATACGCGGTAGAGATACCTACCTTAAATGTAGGCAACTAACGCTAACTTGCAAGGAAGTAGAATAAAATTACGGTGACTCAACGCGCTTTATGTGGTGCCTAATTGAATACAAAAAGCAAAGGCTGGGAATTACCATGACTGCTGTGAGAATAAAGAACAAGCTCCAATTGCCTTCAAGACTATCTACAACAAAGCCGCTGCTAGAAGCGACCAAGGTTCTGCCCGCAACACTCAGGGAAGCCATGAGTGCGTATTGGGTTGCACTAAACGCCCGATTACACAATAGTGAGATAAACGCGACCATAGCAACGGTGCTCCAAGCCCCTGTAAAGCCATCGACAATAACGGTTATGGCTAAAAGAGATGTGGAAGGGCCTGTTTGCGCGATCAGTGCAAATAGTAAGTTAGACGCGGCCATGGCCACACCCGCAATCATTAATCCGCGGTAAATACCGTAGTGAATGTTAACCAATCCACCTAACAGTGAAAACACAATGGTTACCCACCAGTTGAGCAATTTTGAGTAAGTAGCGATATCGCTATTAGAAAAGCCAATTTCTTTATAAAACACGATACTCATGCGGCCTAGAAAGGCTTCACCGATTTTAAATAGAAAGATAAACAGTAAAAACGACGCCGCTAATTTAACGCCGTTTCGATTGAAAAATTCGGCGAATGGCGTGACCAGAGTAGTTTGTATCCAGTGAAAAACGGGAGGCTGCTTTGTATCTTTGGCTGTTATCTTTTCAAGCAAGGCTTCGCGGTCAATTTGTGGCTCGTTCGCTAAACACGTGGCGCACATTAATAAAGCCATGAGAGCACCGAGTAAAAGATAAATGTTTGGCCAAGTCCAAGATGTCATGTCAGCCAAGAAGAACGGGATAGCACCAAGCCCGCCATAACCTGTCCACCAGCCAGCGGTGGCTACTGAAGACGCAGCTGACATGCCGTCTTTGTCGTCTTGGGCAATACAGTCAATGCGAAAACCATCGATGGCGATATCTTGCGTGGCTGAGGCAATAGCAATAAGCAAACCGATTAATGCAACATAAAACAAATCTTGGTCTGCAGTGAGTTGAGACATCACTAAACACAGCAAAACTACACAGCCTTGCATAGCGAAAATCCAACCTCGTCGTTGACCTAATAGTGGGGGCTTGATTTTGTCGACAAGCGGAGACCAGAGGAAATTAAAAGAGTATGTCGCGAAAATAATGCCGAATAAGCCGATGGCCGAGCGAGACAAACCTTCATCTTTGAGCCAAGCAGATAGCACTGAACCAATCATGATCCAAGGGAAGCCACTGGAAATGCCGAAAAGAAATATACTGAGGTATCGTTTGTCGTTAAACGTTTTTAAAGCGTTGAGCAAAACTGCGGCCTTAGGCAAGAATACAAAAGCATATTGAGCCATGAACCAGAGTGAGAAGCAATAACGCGTTGAAGTGAAAGTTTTACTATGGACGAATGCCTACGCAGTCGAGTGGGCAATGACCCAAACCTTCAAGGAAATTCACGCAGTTATTTAGTTCATCTACAAGAAACTGGTCGTTAATTAGCTTGTCTTCATTCCAATAATGCACTTGGTGAAGTAAATGCCAAAAAACCCGTTCTTTTTGTGTGTAGGGCTGCGTTAAGGTGTAATCAATTTGCCCCCATTCTTCCATACTATCCCAAAAGAATAGCTCGATCTCCTCGATAGGAAGCTCTCCTTGCCAAAATGCTCTCAAATAGAAACACAGCTGCTTTGCTTTGTTATCTACGAAATCTTGAACACTCACAAGTAACTCAACCGTTTATGTTTGCTAAAAGTATTATAGTTCATAACAATCTTACTGCTTAGGACAGAGGCTTGCTATTTACACCATTAAATTTAGGTAATTGTTTTGGATACTAATTTAGCGTAATCGGTTAATTATCGAATTACCAGCCTAGGTGGCGAGTCCAACCAATAGTGCTATTTGCAACTATCTGAATATGAGGGGATTTCTGAAACTCCTTTATACTAAAGGCTAATAAATTGCTGGGAATAATTATTTGCCGATAGTGCATCTTTAGTGCGTTTTTTGCGCTAATCTTTCGCTTTTGCGTGGTACTGTTCGCCCAGTCGTTAAATCCACTTAGTGACAGATCCAATATTGGAAAGCTGGACTGCGCTATATTATCTATAACTAATGTGTTCGTTGATTCTTCTGGCCAAAAAGGTGAAATGGCTACGAAAGTGTCTGGATGAAGTTGAGGCTGTTGCTCTACGACGGACAAGTAAGTTGTGGCCAGCATGCCTTGTGCAATGACCATACGGTAGCCTGAATTGTCTTGTAAATAATTATTCAATGCATTGAGTTGTAAACTCAGCGCTGAAGTTGCTGATTCAAAATTGAGATACTGCGTAAGTTGATTACTTCTGGGGTGGATATTTTGGGCTGACATAGACGTAGTTTCAGAGTCTGACATGTCGGTGTTTGTAGATTCAGCAGGTAGGTTCTGCTGGGACGTGACATTGACCGGCAAATTAAACGGACTTATCACTACATTCCAGCCTTTTTCAGCAAGCATGTTGGCAAGGCTATTTCCCTGCGCGAGCGTAAGGCTAGAGGGAAAAGGCTCTGTGAGTATGATAGCCACACCCAAAGGTAATGGTGTTTGCGCTTCAATTTCAATAATTGGGGATTCAACTTCTCCAATCATCAAAGGTTTCACTTCTCCAGGCAGATAGGCGTGACTAACATCTGTGAAAAAGTCACAGTGAGCTGTCATAGGCAATAGCGAAACAATAACAGCAAATGTTAAAAGGAGAGCGTGCCTTTTCATAAAATGTGGTTTGCCTTTACCTTAATCTGGATCTATTCAGCTTGGACAGCATCAAATTAATTCGTACATCAAGCGTTATACGAAGGTTATC
This sequence comes from Alteromonas macleodii ATCC 27126, assembly GCF_000172635.2. Taxonomy (NCBI): domain Bacteria; kingdom Pseudomonadati; phylum Pseudomonadota; class Gammaproteobacteria; order Alteromonadales; family Alteromonadaceae; genus Alteromonas; species Alteromonas macleodii. Next base: position 576,288 of record NC_018632.1, read on the forward strand.
GGCAGGGTGCGTTAAAACTAAAATGGAGTCTATTGATAAAGTTGAATAGCGTTAAAACGCTACTCAAAACTTTCTGAGAGCGGCTTTGGGCAAAACGGACTAAAAGGGATGGCGACATTAAAGTGCAGCCAATGCCCAAGTGTCGGGTGCGAAAGACTCAAGCTTTCAGCATGAAGCTGTAAACGAGGCGCCATGGATAACGCTTCTTCATGCGCATAGAGTCTATCTCCCAAAATAGGGTGACCCAAAGCAAGCATATGTACTCGCAGTTGGTGAGAGCGACCGGTAATGGGATAAAGGGCAACGAGAGAATAGGGTCGCTCTTTTTCATCCAGTGTGCGCTCAATGACGTCAAAGTGCGTTACGGCTTTTTTACCGCGCTCGAAGTCTACCATTTGCTTTGGCCTGTTTGGCCAGTCGCAAATAAGGGGAAGGTTAACCTCTCCGCTGTCTTGTTCTACATGTCCATGAACCCGAGCGAAGTAGCGCTTTTTAGTTTGACGTAATTCAAACTGTTTCGAGATATGGCGATGGCTGTCTTTATTAAGCGCCAGCACCAAAATACCCGAAGTCGCCATGTCTAAGCGATGCACTACTGTGGCGGTGGGATACACACGGTTCACCCGGCTAATCAGCGAGTCGCGGTGCTCTAATGCTTTGCCCGGAACGCTCAATAGCCCGCTAGGTTTATGCGCAACCACCATGTCCTCATCTTGATACAAAATATCAAGATAAGGTGTCATCGGTGGGTTATAAACAAAACTTGGGTTCGCCATTATGTACTCGTTACTTCACAGTCGCTTTTGAATGTTTAACCTTTCGAGGTTACGGGTTATTTACCACAATACGAATGGCGTCCAGCTGAACATCTGCATCCTGAATAACTTTATCAAGGGCGTTCATTTGCGTTTCAATAAACTCAATTTCGCTGTCACGTACTGCTGGGTTACGCTTTTGAAGATCGCGCAAGCGCTGTATTTCTTCGTTAAGCGTGCTGTGCATGCTGTTAAGTGCGTCGTGTTGCTTTTGGTTAGCTTGCTGATGGGCAAGCTTACGCGCCTTTTCAATGGCAAGCTCAAGCGGCTGTTGCAAGGCTTTTAGAAGCTGAGCCGAGATCTTACGTCCAATTTTACGCTTAACGTCGAAGCTCAATTCAGACGGGTTTCCTTGCGCATCTAAACACACTCGCACGGGCGTTTGAGGTAAGAAACGGCCTAACTGAAGCGCTTTAGGCGCTTGCGCCTGCAGCACAAACAACGCCTCAACCCAATAAGCGCCTTTTGGCAAAGACGGCTCGGCAATAAAGCCCATGCTGCTCTTTCCGTGCACGTCGGTGAGTACTACGTCCATGGCGGTATGCACAAGTGGATGATCCCAACTTAAAAACTGCACGTTTTCTAGCGTGGTGGCAACACGGCGCTTGTAAGTAACCGTCATGCCCTCTGGGTCAAGACCTGGAAGCTGGCTCACCATCGATTCAGTTGGCATAAGAATAAAGCAGTCATTGCCTTTTTCGTCCTGCTGAACACCAATAGCATCGAATACGCGACCCATAAAGCGCGACAAATCTTGTTCGCTATCAAGGGTGATAATGTCTTCAAGCAGTTGTTCTACGCGGCCCTCTCCCGAAGCATTAAGCTCTAGGAGACGATCGCGACCGGCTTCAAGCTGCGCTACGAGCTGGCTATTAAGCGTAACACTCATGTTCACTAGCTCGTCACGCGCGCTCATATCGTCAGGGTGTAAGCACGCACCAATAAGCAGAGGCTTAACGTCGTCGAATACACCAGAGCCCGTGGGGCAGGTCTTTTCGAAGGCATTCAGCCCTTCGTGATACCAATCTAGTAATACGTGCTGCGCGGTTTTCGCTAAATACGGCACGTGAATTTGTACGGTTTGGGTTTGGCCAATACGGTCAAGACGACCAATACGTTGTTCAAGCAGATCTGGCGTGATAGGCAAATCGAACAGCACCAAATGATGAGCGAACTGGAAGTTACGACCTTCGCTACCAATTTCACTACACAGTAGAATTTGTGCGCCGTCTTCCTCATCAGCAAAATAATGGGCCGCCTTGTCGCGCTCCACAATGCTCATGCCTTCGTGGAATACACTGTGGCGAATACCGGTTTGCGTGCGAATAACCTCACCTAACTCTTGCGCTGTACGGGCGCTTGCGCAAATAAGCAGAATCTTTTCTGGCTTAACGCTTTGCATGAAATCAAGCAGCCATTCAACGCGCGGGTCTTGCTTGGTCCAGCTGTTAACCACGCTTGCCATACGTTCAGGATACAGTGAATAGGTTAAGTCGCCGCCGCTCACTGCATCTGAATAAACCTCAGGCAAAGCCAGTTCGTAAGCGCTTAATTTACGCATCGGAAAGCCTTCGATATTGGCGCGGCGGTTTCTAAACAGCATACGACCTGTGCCGTGACAATCGATAAGTTGGTGCAGCAACGCATGGCGATTTTCCGGCGCACTTAAATCACCCGCATGTTCCATTACGTCAGGCGCGAATTCTGCGAGTTTGCTGCGTTGTTTGTCGTTAGGCTCGGCGTCTGAAAGTAATGGCGCTACCGCATCGGCCAGTTGGCTGTATTTCGATTCTTCATCTAAGAATGCATCGTAGCTATGGAAGCGAGCCGGGTCGAGCAGGCGCAAGCGGGCAAAGTGGCTTTCGTGACCAAGTTGATCAGGCGTTGCGGTAAGCAGTAATACGCCTGGCGTTTGGTTTGCCAGCGCTTCCACACACAAGTATTCGGCAGAGGGAGCCTCACTTGACCACGCAAGGTGATGGGCTTCATCGACAACCATTAAATCCCATCCTGCAGCTTGAATTTGCTGCTGGCGTTTTTCGCTCTTGCTTAGGAAGTCGATACTACAAAGTACTAGCTGGTCGTTTTCAAATGGATTCACAGCGCTCGCGTCAGATGTTTCGTCATCTTGTAAGCCTTCGCTCTTCTCTATAGCCTCGCAACGACTTTCATCGTAAATGGCAAAAGGAAGGTTAACGCGACGAAGCATTTCAACTAACCATTGGTGCATGAGCGAGTCTGGAACCAAAATAAGCACGCGCTCTGCGCGGCCTGTTTTAAGCTGCTGGTGAATAATTAACGCGGCTTCAATGGTTTTACCAAGACCTACTTCATCGGCAAGTAATACGCGAGGTGCGTGTCTGCCGCCTACCTCTGACGCAATGTGGAGTTGGTGCGGAATAAGCGATATGCGCGCACCTGCAAGACCAATGGTGTTTGAACGTAAGTAATCGTATTGATGATCTAAAGCACGCTCGCGCAAATCGAACCATTTAGGGTTGTCTAATTGCTGACTGAACAGGCGCTTTTCAGGTTGGTTCAAGCGAATGTGGCTGTCTAGCATGGTTTCAGGTAATCGCGCTTGCGCTTTGGTGTCTTCGCGAAGCCCGTGATAGATGAAAAGATCTTGGCTTTCTTCTTTTTCAGTAATGGTCATTTCCCAGCCGTCTTGGCTTTTGACCGTTTCGCCAATTTCAAAAATTAGTCGCGTAAGCGGCGCATCTTGCTTAGTATACTTTCGCGCTTCGCCTGTTGCTGGATACAACACTTCGACAGAACGGAAGTCGCTACCAATAACGACACCTAACCCCAGCTCTATTTCTGTGTTGCTTAACCAACGCTGACCAACTGAAAATTGACTATTTGAACTCATAAATCACCAACCTATTTTTCGGGGGGCGGTATTGTACGCATTGCGTTGTGATAAGTCATTAATACTAGCTCATTTGATTTGCGGTTGCAGGTGGGGGGATTGAGTACCTATGCCCTGCGTTAACAAGACGATTAGCACTAGTAGGCCTTCTTTGCTTCACAACGAGAATGCTGGTAGCAAAAGAATAAGAACGTTGACGTGCCCATCAGGCTTGCTTTGTCACAGGGTTGGCGTAAAACTGTCGTATCACTGACCATGGATATTTCTTACTGTTAACCGCGTTACGTTTTTAACGTATGTGAATCGCAGCTAACAGGAGGAAGCGCGAGATGGATATGAAAGTAGACAGTCAAAAGCTTATACAACTTCGCAATGCTAGGGCATGGAGTCAGCAGCATCTGGCAGATGTGTCTGGATTGAGTTTGCGTACTATTCAGCGAATTGAGAAAACACAATCTGCATCACACGATTCAATAGGCGCACTTGCTTCAGTTTTCGAAACGACGCCCGATGCGCTTTTAATGGGTGAAACCCATGCCACTACAAGTCATGCTCAAGGGCAGCCAACCTCGCAAACTTCTACTGCGGGCGAGAATGCCGCAGCTCATCATTCAATTAAGCTGCAGGGTGACCGGCCAACGTCGTTGAATCCCCAACATGTTCTTTGGATCACGCTAGCGCTCGCCATCAGTTTGTTCGTTGCTATTTATTATGCGCAAACGGTCAATGCAAACAATGGTAGCAACCAAGTAATTGAAGCTGGCAAGCCAGTTAATGTCAGTAGCGAAGTCCTTGAAGATGCAACAAGTTGGCTGGAACTTATCGACAGCGGTGAATATGAACAAAGTTGGAAAGAGAGTGGGGCTATTTTTAGAAGCGGTATTTCAATCGCTAAATGGACCGAGGCGATGCAGCTAGTCAGGGAGCCATTGGGGGCGGCCAAGTCGAGGGAAATCGCGTTAGCACAAGCGCCAACTTCACTGCCTGGATTGCCTAAAGGAAACTACCTAATTTTGTCGTTCACCACTGACTTTGATTCCCAGACCACAATGAAAGTAGAGACCCTTTCTATGGTGGAAGTTGATGGCGAATATAAAGCAATAGGCTACTTCATTAAGTAGCCTACCCAGGTAACTGGTACAAAGTTTCAATTCCTTGAATGGCTTTGAAAGCATGATCGCTCGTTGCATTGTTGATGGCTTTGATAAGTTCAGGTGCATTGTAGGGCTCTAACAAGGTTAGGAACGTCGCTGTACCAGGCGGCATGCCATTATTCACTGCTTTTTGAAGTCGCTTCCATACGGTGAACAGCGACTCCTCACCTAACGTTTTTTGTTGCACCACGCTATCGATGGCGCGGTGCATTATCATCCCGCATGAATAATAAAGATTGAAGTGTCCGTTTTTATAAGCACGAGCCAGCGTTGTCTGCGCCAGCCCTTCAGTACAGCTCTCGAAAGCGCGGGTCATTCGGCTTTCAACATAGCTATTGGCGTCTTCGTAGAGGAAGTTCATGGCGATTGCCGCAAAGTAGTCGGCGTTGCCCTCGTGCAGCCAAGACTGATCCTCGTTCTCTGATACACCTTCGGTACTGCCAGGCTGATATAAATGGGCGACTTCGTGAGCAAAGAACCAAAGTGTTTGGTTAACAAAGCTGCTGTTTTTGGCCTGCTCATTTAAGTCTTGTCTGTTCCAATGCATAAATATCTGGTTAGGTAGTGTTCCACCTTGTGTAGAGTGATCGTCTACGTTTGCGTAAGAGGCAAATAACATGGGCTTTTCGCCCTTAAGCGGATTAAGAGAATGGGAGAAAAACGCCATCATGTTGGGTATATCTTCTTCTAGCGAAGCTTTAATGCTTTCAGGAAGCCCGGGATCAATTAGGGCAACCACATCATCGGTAATAATTGGCTGTTGCTTACCCACATACACGACTCTTCCATCATTGTTATCTGTCCACGACACGCTGCTTTTCATTACTTTGCCATTCAACAATATGTGTTCATCACTGGGAACATTGAGTGTCAGGTGCCATTTATTATCTTCTTCAGTACAGGTATTAGCACAAGCAAACAGTCGTCCAGAGTGAAAGGCATTTCCACCATCAGAAAAAGGAGAAAATGGTGCGTAATCTTTACCCAAATGTTTATAGGTGGGCGTCAGAAAAAATGACACGGTAGAGAGGGGCTTGCCTGACTTCGAGCGCACAAGTTCTTGGTGTTTGGTGTCATCAAAGATGATTTCTATGTCGTTGTCTTGCGCGAACCAACGTGTTGTTCTTGATGTATCTGGGTTTCTAACAAAAGCCAGCGTTTTGGCTGGCGTAGTCAATGTGTAGGTGACTACCCATTTTTCAGACGTGTCAGCCGTGCTTTTCTCAACCTTGATTAGAATGTTAGCAGGGGAAGAATCATTGTGCGCTTGGCTATTCGCCCATGCAATTTCAGCGTTAAAGTACGCTAGTAGCGCTAACGTCATGCTTATGGCCGTTTTTATTTTTGTGATGTTAAGCCAATTCATAGCTGACCTTTCCCTGAGTGTTATTAATTTAAACGCATCCACTTTACTGAGGTGTTGTGGCATTGGGTTAGCACCCGTGTTTAATTCACCGCTTCAACAAATACACCTTAGCCTATTTGGGTATTAAAAACGCAACTAAAGCTGCGCTAACTGTAGTTAAAGTGTGAGCATTTGTTACGAACCAAGTATGCCAGTTTCTTGTTAATGCAGAATGGGAGCGCTGTGCTATCTCATATTACGTGAAGGGACTGCTCTTCGCTTATCACTTGCTCTAACGAAAAATAAAAAAGAAAAAACAGTGCTAAATCTCAAAAACTGGATTATGGTGGAATTAAGGGTTCGCTAATTTAACAAACGAACCTTTGAGGCAGAAAGAGTAGTACTGCTTCTCAGTCGACGCGAGTAGGGGAAGAAGTCCTGTTTCGAGCGGCATTCTCCTACAACCGTAACTGTAGCTTGTTAGCGCGTGCGTTCATAAATGAACAATACGTCTAACCTGGCTTTATTTACCGGAGTGAAGGATGCCAAGAAAAAATTCTACCGATACTAAGATTTACGTCCTCGATACCAATATTCTGCTGCACGAACCTCACGCTTTTCTCTCCTTTAAAGAACATGACGTTGTTATTCCAATGACCGTATTGGAAGAGCTCGACTACATCAAAGACAGCAAAAAAGACGTGGCGCGTGATGCACGGGTATCCATTCGGGCAATGGAGGATTTACTCCACGACGCAACGCCAGAAGATATGCTAGCGGGTGTATCGATGGAAGGGTTGGGCGCGGGTCAAACGGCACCTACAGGGAGTCTATCTATATTCGCCGACCTCAACATGGTTGAGGCTCAGCAAGTGTTTACCAGCAACGAGAATGACAACCGCATTATTAACGTAGCGCTACATCTGCAGAAGACTTTTGCGCCGCAGAAGGTCGTGTTGGTTACTAAAGATTTAAACATGCGCCTTAAAGCGAAAGGAGCAGGCCTTGCGCATGTTGAAGATTATCGTACCGATCAGCTTATTACTGACATTAAATATCTATCTCGCGGGTTTCACACCTTTGAAGGTAACTTTTGGGACAGCGTAAAGAGCGTGGATAGTCGCAGCGAAGGACGCGATACGATTCACACCATCCCCAAGTCTATGTTGCCAGAAGCGTATGTAAACGAGTTCTTACTAGATGAAAGTAAGCAATTTGCTGGCTTGGTAGAAGAGATTACCGACGATCACTTAGAGGTGTTGGATTTAGGTTACGAACGCTTAATGGGTCGCCACGCGTGGGGCATAACGCCTAAAAATATTGGGCAGGCAATGGCACTTCATGCGTTGCTAGACCCGCATATTGATATGGTGATCCTTACCGGCCCGGCAGGTAGTGGTAAAACACTTCTTGCGCTAGCAGCGGCCCTTGAAATGGTGGTAGAGCGTAACATGTATGACAAAATCATTGTCACGCGAAGCACGCCGGAAATTGCTGAGTCCATTGGCTTCTTGCCGGGAACGGAAGAAGAAAAAATGTTGCCTTGGTTGGCAGCAATTACCGATTCTTTGGAAGTACTCCACAAGCACGACGAAAATACCAAAGGTTCTATGAATTACATCATGGAAAAAGCCAACATTCAGTACAAGTCGGTGAACTTTATGCGAGGCCGAAGTATTCAAAATGCGATTGTGATTTTGGATGAGTCGCAGAACTTAACCGCGTCACAGCTTAAAACCATCATCACACGCTGTGGTGAAGGAACGAAGCTGATAGTGGGCGGAAACCTCGCGCAGATTGACAGTAACTATCTGAGCGCAGTGACCTCGGGGCTTACTTACTTGGTTGAGAAGTTTAAAGACTTTTCGGGCAGTGCCACCATTAACCTAGACGGCGTGGTAAGAAGTCGTCTTGCGAGTTTTGCTGAAGAGAATCTTTAACCTAAGATAACGCGTAAATTGGTAGTATTGTTTTTATAACAGAATACTGTCCTCACTGTTATACTCCGCTGGTGGGAACTATCGGAGTATAACGTGGCTAAATACGAAGTTTTAGCTCACCAACTTAAAGAGCAGATTGAGCGCGGCGTGTGGGTAGAAAATGAAAAGCTCCCATCGCTTCGCAAACAGGCAGCACAAACAGGCTTCAGCCTAATGACAGTGCTGCACGCCTATCAGATGTTAGAAAGCCAAGGCATAGTAAGCTCCCAAGAACGTTCGGGCTTTCTGGTAACAGCTAAAGCGAGCAATGCCTCAAAAGAACGTGTACAGGCCACAGAAGCCGTCAGCATTAACGACTTTGTATATGAAGTGCTGCAGGCCTCTCGCGACCCCCACATGTTCAGTTTAGGATTTGCTTACCCCGACCCAAGCCTTTATCCAAGGCAACATTTAAATAAGTCTATTGCAGCTGCCGCCCAGCAAATTTCCTTGACCAGCGCCATGGATAATTTGCCTCCAGGTAACCTGGACCTTAGAAAAATCATCGCTAAGCGCTATGCCGCCAAAGGCGTGAATATATCGCCTGATGAAATCATTATTACCGCTGGTGCGCTAGAGGCGCTGAACTTGAGTTTGCAGGCATGCACCACACCAGGAGACTGGGTGGTGGTCGAGTCGCCGGTGTTTTACGGAACGCTGCAGGCGCTTCAACGTTTAGGTCTAAAAGCGATTACTGTAACGGTATCACCCAACACTGGCCTGGATGTAGCTGCACTTGAGCGCGCATTTAAAAATCATAATGTGAAAGCTTGCTGGCTTATGAGCAACTTTCAAAATCCTGTTGGATACTCATTGAGTGACGGTCAAAAACAGCAGGTGGCCGCGTTACTCGATAAGTATAATGTTGCCCTTATTGAAGATGATGTGTATGCCGAGCTTTATGCTGATAAGCGTCCACCTCTGCCAATTAAGCATTTTATGAAAGAGGGAGATAGCATGTTGTGTTCATCGTTCTCCAAGTCTTTAGTGGCAGGGTACAGAATAGGGTGGGTCGCCGCAGGTAAGCGTGCCCTTGAAATACAAAAACAGCAGCTTATGAGTACATTGGCAACCAGTGCGCCGATACAGCTTGCGCTTGTAGACTATTTATCCACAAAAAATTACGAGTCTCATTTAAAGCAGCTGCGAAAAAAACTCATCGCTCGTAAGAAGACGATAACGGCGCTGCTTACCGACCTTCTATCAGACGTTGCGACTATTCATACACATAGCGGCGGCTATTTTTTGTGGGTGGAATGCCGGGGGCATGTTGATGCAATGGCTATTTATAAAGAAGCGTTGCGTTTACACATCACCATTGCGCCAGGAAAACTGTTTAGCTTAACCAATGAGTTTAACCATTGTTTTCGTTTAAATGCATCGTTTGCTCTGAATGAAGCGAAGCGCAATCAACTGCTTAAGCTTTCGCTATTTATAAAAAGTCTTTCATAAATAACGCGTTATCACTCTGTGTAACGCAAACCGTAGTTTTTGCACATTATGTATAGGGTGCAGGTTTGAAATAAGAAAAACATCCACCTTAAAAATCTGCGACTTCAAAGCCTACGCCTTAAATATCTGCGCCTTAAAAACTATTGCAACTGATCTATAAAGAAAGCCCTAATCTGTTTCTATTTTAACGGCCTTAAATCCCTACCATTAGCGCAAAATTTTCGGAGAAAGCTAATGACGGCAGTTAAAATTCGGCAAGAAGACATCATTGCTTGTACACCCGTAGAAAGCAAAAAAATCTATATCCGTGAGGAAACTGGGCACTTTCAAAAAATACGTCGATACTTGAATGTAGTATTAGTGACGCTGTTTGTTGCGCTCCCCTTTATTCAATACCAAGGACAGCAGGCGATTTTGTTTGATGTGGGGCGTCAAACCCTCACGCTTTTTACATGGGTGTTGTATCCACAAGACCTCATGATTTTTGCCTTTCTGTTTATTCTTGCGGCTTTTGTTTTGTTTTTAGTCACCCGTCATTACGGGCGAGTATGGTGTGGCTTTACTTGCCCTCAAACCGTATGGACTCTCGCTTTCAATTGGGTAGAGCGCCGTATTGAAGGTACGCACAATCAAAGCAAGGCTTTAGATAAGCAGCCTAGCTCACTAACAAAAGTAGTCGTAAAGGGGGCAAAACACAGTGCATGGTTGGTATTGAGCCTTATTACTGCGCTGGTTTTTATGTCTTATTTCTATCCGGCATCTCGTCTATATACGGAGTTTTTTACGTTCTCTGCGCCTGCGTTAATTTCAGGCTGGACAATGTTCTTTGCCGTTTGCACTTATGCCAATGCCGGTTGGCTTCGAGAGAAAATGTGCACGCACATGTGCCCCTATTCTCGCTTTCAAGCTGCGATGTTTGATAACAGTACGTCATTGGTTACTTACAACGAAACCAGAGGAGAAAGTCGCGGACCAAGGAAGCGTTTTTCACAGCACAAAGACTTGGGCGATTGTGTGGATTGTAATTTATGCGTTCAAGTCTGCCCAGCAGGCATCGATATTCGTGAAGGAATTCAGTACGAGTGCATTAACTGTGGCCTGTGTATTGACGCATGCGACAAGGTCATGGCCAAATTTGGCTATCCACTCAAACTTATCAATTTTTCGCGAGCCGGCAGAAATTCGGGGCGTAAATTCACTAACTATCTTTACGGCGCCGCAATCATTGCCATACTGCTCGCAATGGGCGAGTGGGCTATCGACAGGCAGGACTTCGAAGCTTCAATTAGCCGTGACCGCAACGCGCTTTACAGAGAGAACAACGCGGGACACATTGAAAACACTTATACGTTAACCGTTTTAAATAAATCCCGCGTGGCCAAAACCTATGAAATTGCTATAGAAACGCCATCAGATATGCAGCTTATTAACGTACCGACTATAAACGTAGCACCAGGCGAAAAGCGAAATGTGCCGTTTTCAGTTGAAGCATTGTCGCCAATGGCTAATACCATGCAATCTGTTAGCTTTGTTATTATCGATAAATCTACCAACAGTGTGATTGGCAATGAAGTGATGTTCTATTCAGGGAATAACAGGCAAATGTAGATGAAACTTACTCTACTACTTCTACCTGGTAGCGCCCGGTCACAATGTTGCGCTCTGTATCTTCGGATACTTGCCCGAAAGGAATGAGTGCCGGACCCGTAGGATCATAGAGCACGTAAACGTCGCCATCGTGCTCTATGGTTCGGTCATCTGCCATGGGGGTTAATGCAATTCCAAGCAAGGCATGGTTGGGCAGGTAAAGTACAATCATCTTTGTAGTGGGTAAAAAAGCTCTTACCATTGAAGACGCTAACACTGCTTTACTGTCACAGTCCCCTAGGTTCTGCATAAGCACACTTATGGGCGGCGCATACCCAGAGCCATTACTCACTACTCTATCTTCTAACGTGTCGTAAGGGATGCTTTGCAGCCAACTGAGAATTAAAGAAAAATAGGCTCTAGAATCTGACTCAGACGCAACTTTCTCGTAAAACGCTTGAGAAACGGACACCAAAGGTTTTACTGACTCAGAGATGTAACGCAGGTGATCTGGCTTTATGGCACTTTGGTTAAATATGGTCGTAAAGCGCGTGAAGTAATGTTCATGCAAGTAGCTATCGTAAGCGTTTTGCTGTACGTCACGTAAATGCGCTTGAACGTCTTCTATTTTCTCTTCGTCAGTCCCCGACACTTTAATATTAATGGCTTCTCTCAAGGGCTTGATTGTTATTTTTGCGTCCTTGGGGTCGATAGCCTTTGCTGCTTTGGTCAACGCAACAGTCACGTGTCGCTGTGCTATTTTGGGCTTATAATTAGTTTGCCTGAGCGGCAAGTCTTCAATTGACTCAAAGGGAATTTCAAACCTGAGGTTATGTCGCTGCTTCGCACCGTCAATCCATTCGTAATAGAACTGCATGCCGGTATCAGTCTTCTTTCTTTTGAACTCGAGTTGTTCAGAAAGCGCATGCTGAACATGGAAAACCACAGGGATCGTAGCGAGACCAAGGTATCTCGTTACCTTGCTAATAAAGCGCCAAATGTTCTTTTTTTTCGAGGAAGTATGAAGCTTCATTGTTATCGTGGGGTTAACTCAATAATTGATCACTCATTTTGTGAGTATGCGCGTGAAAATGAAAAAAACAAGGCAAAGGCTATTTTGAAGCCTTTGCTAGGGTAATGGGTCGTGCCGGCCCATTACCCTAGCAAAGGGCAGTGAGCGTTAATAATGCATTGAGAGACCTTGGGATTGTGCTACTTGATTCAAAAACTGTCGATTAGTGGGTAAACCACTGAGTTGTTGCTGAATACTTTGTACATGTTTTGCGTAGGCGTGCCGCTGTTCAGGGGTGTGTAAATTAGCTTGATAGACATCATTGTACTGCGACCTGAATCCCATGCCGTATAGAACAAACAAATAGCTGGCAGCGGGGAACAATTCCTCACGAAGTTCAAAATCAGATGAAATAGGGCTGCGGCTTTTCCACAGGGTTAGCCAATCTTGTAACTGGGTGGAGCAGCTCTCTTGGTTCCGCATATCACGCCAGTAAGCAGAAGCTTCACGTTCACTCAACACATAATGAAGCTTTAGGAAGTCGACTATTCTTTCCCATTTTTTTTCAAAAGCCTGATTAAACTGTCGACCAGCCGCTTGGCATTCTTTATATGTTCTAGGCAGTTGTTTTGCTATATGGGTGGCAGATAATTCAATCATAACAAGCGCCGACGCTTCCAAAGGTTCTAGGAAGCCAGCGGATGTGCCGATGGCGACACAATTCTCTACCCAAAGCGTTTTACGGTAGCCCGGTGAGAATGTGATCTTTCTCGCTTTGCTAACATCCACATCAGCGGTTTTCTTGTCGTGCTTTAAGTAGGTCTCCAGTGTTGCTCTTGCTTCATCTTCACTGCAATGCGCCGAGCTATACACGTATCCCACACCTTTTCTCGAAGGCAAACCAATATCCCAAATCCAGCCACTGTCTTGAGCTGTTGAGTGTGTGGTAGAGGCAATATCAACTGAGCTGTCAACGTAGGGAGCTTGGATTGCGATAGCACTGTCGTTGGCCAGTACGTTGGAGCAAGATGTTAAGGGGACACCATAGTGCTGACCAATTAACCTTGCCGCAAAGCCTGTACAATCTATGAATAGATCACCAGTAATATTACCGTGTTCACGACCCACTATTGCAGCAATAGGTTCTGAAGATGAGCCAACCACATCATCCACATGATCCACAATATGTTGAACACCTAAAACCGTTGTCGCGTGCTTTTGAAGTAAGGCTGCAAACTTGTTTGCGTCAAGGTGATAACCATAGTTTGCAATGCCAGCATACGCAGGCGTTTGACGCTGCTTGGGGGCGAGGTGGTGGTCGCATAATGCGGCCTGGGAACATACGGCATGTGCAAAATCTTGCTCTGCTGCGTAGCTTTGCCACCATGCCGCAACGTCGCTTTCAAAGTACCTAAATGGCAGGCTGAAAGGGTGGTAGTACTGATGTTCAATGGTGTCTGAGCGCCAATTGTGAAAACTGGTACCCTGCTTAAAAGACGCATTGCACTGGGCTAAAAAGGTTTCTTCACTGATACCAATTTTAAGAAGCGTACTGCGCATAGTAGGCCACGTCCCTTCGCCTACACCCAATATACTGACATCTGGTGACTCAACTAAAGTGACACTAATATTGTCATCGTGCTTGTGCGTTACAGCGATGATTGAAGCGGTTAACCAGCCAGCGGCACCACCACCTACAACAACAATACGACGAAGGGCGCTATTCGCTTGATGCATATTTTTCCCAAAGCCTACTTTATGAAAACAAAATGTTAATGATTTGGTTTTTCTTAAATGTATATTAAATGGGACTTAAATGTAAGTGGAAACGTTTACATAATTAGTCGGTAGTCAGGAAATAGCGCAATTAACTACGAGTACAGGCAGCATTGTTTACTGCCAATAATACACAGGGAAATTATTGGGGCAGATGTTGGTAGTCGGTTGGGAAATTGCGGCAGAGCAATGTTGAAGAGGAGGTAAGTCGAAGCCGACGTTCATAAACGGAAAGCTGGTACAGAGCCCCTTTATTTACACAAAGGGGCAGGAAGGGATTATTGGTACCAGTTTAGCTCGTCACGTAAACTAACAACTGAACCGACGATAATAAGTGTAGGAGGCTGTAATTGCGCCTCTTCTTGCTTAGCCACAATATTGCTTAGCGTGCCTGTTAGTACCGCCTGCTTTTCGGTAGTCGCCGATTGAACTAAAGCGATAGGCGTATTGGCATCAAGACCGTGTTCAATGAGCTTTTCGCAGATAATCGGCAAGCCTGTCAAACCCATATAAAACACAGCGGTTTGATTCTTCTGTGCAAGGGCTGGCCAGTTGAGGTCGATAGTGCCATTTTTTAGGTGACCGGTGGCAAATACCACGGATTGTGCGTGATCGCGGTGAGTTAGGGGAATACCCGCATAGCTAGATGCCCCGCTTGCTGCGGTAATGCCCGGCACAACCTGAAACTCAATACCGTGCTTAATGAGGGTTTGAATTTCTTCTCCACCGCGTCCAAATATGAATGGGTCGCCGCCTTTTAGACGCACTACGCGATTGCCTTTTTTGGCCTCATCAACCATTAGCTGGTTAATGTCGTCTTGAGGAAGCGTGTGATTGCTTTTGGCCTTACCCACGTAGATTTTCTCAGCGTCACGGCGTACAAGCTCAAGAATTTGCGGCGATACTAAGCGATCATAGACTACCACGTCGGCCTTTTGCATTAAGCGCAAGGCGCGAAAGGTAAGAAGATCGGGGTCGCCAGGACCTGCTCCCACCAAATACACTTGCCCTTCTACTTTTTTGTCCTGAGCCGCGGCTTGCAGTGCTAATTCGAATGCATCATCGGCTTTGCTGTCTTGGCCCTTTTCTACCATTTCAGCAATGTCACCATCGAGCACGTCTTCCCAAAAGTATCGGCGAGCGGTAACGCCATTAAGCGTTTGTTTTACTTTTTCGCGGAATTTTTCAGAAAATGCGCCAAGTCGACTTAAGTTAGCAGGCAGTACAGTCTCTAACTTTTGACGTAAATAACGAAGCAAAACAGGCGCTACACCACCACTACTCATAGCAATAACGATAGGAGAGCGGTCAACAATAGAGGGGGTGATGAATTGGCAAAGCGGCGTATTGTCCACCACGTTCACCAACACTTTGTTAGCGCGTGCTAAGTCGTGAATATGTTGATTAACATCGCCTTTATCTGTGGCAATGAAGACCATATCTTTATGGGTGAGATCACTATTTTCAAACTCGCGTTCAATAAGTGTCACTTTCTCATTTTGCGCCAATTGCTTCACCGTATCGCAAACCCAAGGCGCCACCACGGTGATGGTCGCAGGTGTCTTCATAATAAGCTCTAGCTTACGGGCAGCTACTTCACCAGCCCCAACAATTAGAACATTGAGTTTTCTGGCGTCTAGGAATAACGGAAAGTAATCCATAAAGGTTTTCTTAGCTTCAAATACAAAAAAAGAACTGACACTATTTTGCGCCAATTCTTTTTAATTAGAAAACAACGAAAACAGCCTTTATATTGCTATTAGTTATATAAAGGCTGAATGTATTGCTATTCAGTTCTTACGCTTACGGTTTTCGCGATCTCCGCGATTAGGGCGGTCTTCACGATTGCCGCGAGGCGCTCTGTCACCACGGTTACCACGATCGCCACGACCTTTAGCCGGCGGTGTATCTGACCATTCGCGAATGTTTAAACGCTGACCAGCAACACGGGTGCCCTGTAGCGTATCGCGCGTTTCCTTAGGCATGCCTTCAGGAAGGTCTACCGTGCTGAAGTTGTCATAAATTTCGATAGCGCCAATGTGCTTCGAATTTATGTTTGCTTCATTAGCAATAGCGCCAACGATATTTCCAGGCTTCGCACCATGTACGTGACCTACTTCAATGCGGAAGCGCTGCATGCCTTCTTCAGGCTTGCGGTTTCCACGAGGTACTCTTGGCTTTCTCTCACGACCATCACGGTCACGAGAGTTTCTCTCGCGGCTGTCGCGCTGAGGCTTGCTGTTAATATCTGGACGATCTGATTCTTTAAGAATTAACGGTTCGTCGCCTTGCGCAATTTTAAGCAGTGCCGCCATCAATACTTCAGGGGACGCTTCGTTTTCTTCTTTAATCATCTCAACAATAGGCATTAGTGATTCAATGCTATCGTCTTGGGTTGCTTCGGCAACTGATTGTTTGAAGCGGCTTAAACGTGTTTCATTAATTTCGCTAATTGAAG
The DNA here is from genome assembly GCF_000172635.2 of Alteromonas macleodii ATCC 27126. Taxonomy (NCBI): domain Bacteria; kingdom Pseudomonadati; phylum Pseudomonadota; class Gammaproteobacteria; order Alteromonadales; family Alteromonadaceae; genus Alteromonas; species Alteromonas macleodii. Next base: position 592,738 of record NC_018632.1, read on the forward strand.
GAATTGGCATTGCTTCAATTGGCTGCTTGGTAGTTTTCTCGATAGAGAATAACAAGCGCTTTTCGCGATGAGAGATAAATAGGATCGCATCACCTTGACGACCAGCACGACCAGTGCGGCCGATACGGTGTACGTAAGATTCACTGTCGTACGGGATATCGTAGTTGATAACGTGGCTTACACGCTCAACGTCAAGACCACGGGCTACTACGTCAGTAGCTACAAGAATGTCGATTTTACCCTGTTTAAGTTTTTCAACAGTGCGCTCACGAGCAGCCTGAGGAATATCACCGTTTAGTGGTTCTACGTCGTAACCACGAGCAGAGAGTTTATCTGCTAGTTCAACCGTAGCGGTTTTCGTACGTACGAATATGATCATACCGTCGAACACTTCCACTTCCATGATACGCGTTAGCGCTTCAAGCTTGTGGTGTGGTGCAATTTGGCAATAACGCTGGCGAATGGTGCTAGCTGTACTTACCTTAGACGCAATTTTAACGTGCTTAGGGTCTTTCAAGTATCGCTGAGTAATCTTCTTAATTGGGCCAGGCATAGTTGCCGAGAACAGTGCGGTTTGGCGCTCTTCTGGTGCGTGGCTAAGAATAAGTTCAACGTCATCGATAAAGCCCATACGAAGCATTTCGTCAGCTTCGTCTAGCACTAAGAACTTAAGTTCGCTTAAGTCTAGCGTTTTGCGCTTAATGTGGTCGATGATACGGCCTGGTGTACCTACAACAACCTGAACGCCGCGCTTAAGCTGGCGAATTTGGTTGTCGTACGACTGACCGCCGTATACTGGAAGTACTTTAATTTTTTGACTAAAGCTCGCATAAACCTGAAACGCCTCTGCAACCTGAATAGCTAGTTCACGGGTTGGGGCCAATACCAGTAATTGCGGCTTACGTTCTTCAGGATCGATATTTGCCAACATGGGCAGGGCAAACGCAGCGGTTTTTCCTGTCCCTGTCTGTGCCTGACCGAGTAAATCGTGCCCTTCAAGTAAAAGAGGAATACTCTCAGCTTGAATAGGAGACGGTTTCTCGTAGCCAACTTTTTCAAGGGCTTGTAAGATAGGTTCTGGTAAATTGAGGTCTTTAAATGTCATGTCGACAGTTGTGGTCATTAAGGATCCTGGTGCATTAAGTAAGGAGGGTGCGGCATACGATTAAACCGTACTTTTTCGGTTTATTATCGCAAGACGCTATACAGCGATGAACTGGCCTTTCGGGCGAGTTTATGAAGCGTATTCGTAGCGTATTTCGCGATATGCTTGCCAGCAGTGTTGCAAAAAACCATATTATATTCGAATAATGGCAAGGTTGCCACGAAATTGCACAGTTTAGATGAAATAATAGACAGTAAACCATGCGCTATTTTCAATGTGTAGCGATGTGACAATAAAAAGTTGAGGTAGGGCAAGGAATTACAATGACAAAAATGAAACCCAATACATTACTTAAACGCACAACGTTAGCGGTAATGCTGACCAGCGCGCTTTTATCTGGATGTAGTGAAAAATCAGTGGAAAGCCATTTGGCAGATGCAAGGAACTACGCCTCTTCTCAACAAATCGACGCCGCCATTGTTGAATATAAAAACGCCATTCAAAAAGCGCCCGATGCCGCAGCACCGCGCTTTGAACTTGGCAAGCTGTACTTGCAGCAAAGTAATTTTTCAGCTGCTGAAAAAGAACTCAACAAGGCAATGGAACTTGGGCATCCTGTTAGCCAAGTCATTCCTCTATTGTCGGTCGCTTACCAACAGTCAGGGGCAGAAAATGCGCTGGCCGAAGTAGATTATCGCGCAGAAGGGATGTCAGCAGTTGAATCAGCCGAGGTGGGTTTTTATAAGCTACAGGCTTTAATGCAGCTAGGTAAAAACGAAGAAGCTCAAACGCTACTGGCTGATTTATCAACCCTAGATACGAGCTCAGTCTATAAAGGCCTTATTGACAGTTATGCCTTTGTTTTAGACAACGACATGGATGGAGCGCTAGCCGCCACCGAGAAGCTGCGAGAACAAGCCCCCACCAATAAAGACGTGCTACAACAGCTAGCAAAAATTTATCTTCAAAAAGGTGAGCCGAGTAAAGCTGCCGAAGTCTACGGCGTGTATGTGAGTCAGTATCCTGACGACGTAACCAGCAAATTTGCCTATGCAGCGCTACTGATTGAAATAAGAGAGCTCGACAAAGCAGAACCTATTGTAGATGACTTGTTGACCTTAAATGAAAACCATCCGCTGCTTAATACCTTTAAAGGCATCATTGAGTCGGCCAACGAAAATTATGCTAAGGCCCTCGAACACTTGGAAATTGCCGTTCAAAATGGAAGAAGTGATCAGGTCGTGCGTTTGGTTGCGGGCTTCAGTGCATATCAAATTCAAGACTTTGAAGCGGCACAGCGTCACCTGACAATGGTGGCTTCTAGTCTTCCTGATAATCACCCTGGTCTTCGTATGCTGGCAGACAGCATGCTGCAGCTCGGTGAAAATGATGAAGCGCTTGAAGTATTAGCGAGGGTAGAAGGCGAGCAAGGTATTGATGCCGCACTATTCTCTAAGGCAAGTTATCAGCTTTTAAAAGACGGTAACGTAGTCGGTGCACAGCAAATGGTGGCAAAGTCTGAAGCGGTGAGTACCACGGCAGAAGACTTATCTCGCTTAGGTGTTTTGCAGTTATCACTAAATGATATTGATGGCTTAGTTAATCTTGAACAAGCCGTAGAGCAGTCGCCAGAGTCTGTAACGTCACAGGCTACATTACTTCGCGCCTATATTGCTACTAGTCAGCTTGAAAAAGCAAAAAGTGCGGCGAAAGAGTGGCATGAACAGTCACCTGAAACTGCAGCTCCGCTTATTTACCTAGGGAATATTGCGACGGCAGAGGGAGCCTACCAAGAGGCCGCCCAATATCTAGATAAAGCTAGCGAGCTAGAAGGTGCAAAGAATGAGGTGTTTTACTCTCGCGCTAAATTACTGGTAGCCGAAGGTAAAAAAGATAACGCGATTTCTTTTGTTCGCGCCTTTATTGATAAGAACCCCGCCGATGTACAGGCGCTAGCGCTTTGGTTTGCCCTTGCAACGGAAAAGGGGAACGCACAGGACGTTATCAAGCATACTCAAACACAGTTCAATACCAATAAAACAAATCTGAACTTAAGACTTCTTCTTGCAAGAATGTACTCGTTAAACAGTCAGCTTGATAAAACGGTTTCGCTTTTGTCAGATGTAGAAGGTAATGAAGCGTCGCCACAAGCGTTTTGGAACTTAAAGGGTCAAGCGCTTATCGCCACCAACAACGTAGAAGACGCGACAGCGTTTTTTGATCGTTGGCTATCGTTTTACCCGCAAGATAAAAATGCGGTATTGGGTAAGTTGTTGATTGTCGACTCTCAAAAGCAATTTGATCAGGGGCTGACGTTAACCAATAAGGTGTTGGCTAAACGTCCAGATGCACAGTTAACCTTATTGAAAGCTTATTTTCACAGCCGACTTGGGCAGGCAAAACCTGCATGGGAAATCATTAATAGCACGGCCGATGATGTTAAGACTCTGCCTTTCGTTAGAGGCGTAATAGCGCGCTTACATCTTATCGATAAAGCGCCTGAGCAAGCTGTAGAGCATGCCAAAGCCGCCTATGACGCTACGCCTAACTCAGATAACGCTTTGTTGTTGATAGCGGCGCTTGAGATGTCGGGTAAAAAAGCTCAGGCATTTACGTTTCTTGAAAAACACGTTCAGGCGCACAGTAACGACATTCCAAGTGCCATGTTGTTAGCAGAGCGTCAAATCGGCAATGACAGAGCTGCAGCCATTAAAACCTATGAGCAGGTGCTAACTAAAACACCGGATAACTTTGTTGTTTTAAACAACTTAGCGTATTTGGCGTTTGAAGATAAAAACCTTACTCGAGCCGAAGAACTTGCTAAAAAAGCTGTATCGCTGCAACGTGAGAACGCTGACGCAGTAGATACGCTAGCGCAAATTTATGTGGCTAAAGGTGATAAAGCCGCTGCCCTCAAACTGTACGAAGAAGTTTCTGCACGTCCTATTGCGAACGACGATGTGTATTTAAACCACGTGAGTGTGTTGCTTGAACTCGATAAAAAAGCGCTCGCCTCGCGCAAGCTAGCAAGTCGAGAGTTTAAGTCCGAAGCTGCAAAACAAAGGGCTGAGTCGCTTAAGCAGCAGTACGGGCTTTAGGCTCGTATAGCTTATTATGCTTTAGCTTAGATCTAAACATTCCATTTGCGAGAAACGAAAAAGGCCACATCAATGTGGCCTTTTTCAATCATGCTATTGGAGCAAAACGCGCCTAGCTGGTTTTGCTTACTGTGCTATGTTCGTTATTAGCAGTAATCTGCGCCTTTAACTCTCGTAGTTCTTTCATGACATCTTGAAGGGTTGGCTCTACGTTTCCTTGTGCAATTTGCTCTTCAAGTAAAGCGGCTTCTTTTTCTGCTCGTGCTTTTTCGTTTTCTCTTTCCATCACGTTCACCACGATCCCAATCACCATGTTCAAGAACGCGAACGCAGTAAAGAAAATAAAGGTAAGGTAGAAAATCCAGCTTAGCGAGTAAACCTCCTGAGTCTCGTACATTACATCGGTCCAATCTTCGAATGTCATAATTCTAAAGAGCGTTAGCATCGAGATAGTGATATCGCCCCACAGCACGGGATTGATGGTTTCGAATAAAGTACTGCCTATAGCTGCGTAAATGTAGAAAATGATAAACATCAACAGCATGACATATGCTAATTGGGGCAGTGCTTTAACCAAAGAAACTAATAAGATCCTGAGCTCGGGAATGATCGAAATCATACGCAATACGCGGAACACACGCACCAAACGGGCGATAAGTGCCAGTTCGGTATCGTCTGCCGGAATGAGACTAATAACCACAATCAGTGTGTCAAACCAGTTCCAAAAGCTCTTGAAAAAGTAGCGTTTACGTTTTTCAGCCAAAAATCGTATGGTGATCTCTGTCAGGAAGAATGCACTGATAAACCAATCTAAGAATAACGTGACGGATGACATGCCTGCTGGCAATTCATAGGTTTTGGCACCTACGAGAAGCGCTGAAATAACGATAACGCTAATTACAAAGGCTTCGAACCATTTATTGGCTCGAATGCGCTCAAATTTATTTTGAAGTTCAGAGGCTTGCATTTCTATTTATCACTCAAAGAAAAACCAAATAACCAAAGGCTTGTGGTAAGCGCGATTGGCGGTATACTAAATAATCAGTAGTGCTGAATAAAGGCACTTATTGCTTACAAATGTAGGGGCACAAAAGGCGTTTTAAAACCTGTGTCGCCACACGTGACCTAAACGTTTATCTAGCCAAATACATAGGCTTAAAAATAAAGGGCATAATCATGGATGATGAATTACGGTTGTTGCAAGAGAAATTGCATATCGTGGCTGAACGCCTATCTAATTTCGCGCCAACAAAACAAAATGCTGAAGCCTTGCGCGCAGAATATCGCCAACTGCTCAGTGCACTAAAAAGATTTACGCCCGCAGCGTAGCATTCCTTTCTCATCACCGTTTGGATAGAGCCTGCTTTTGCTATCAACTAAGTAAAACTAGTAGGCATAAAAAAGGGCAGCATAGGCTACCCTTTCATTCTTTTGACAGCGCTTGGCGCAATCAACTACTTAATGTTAGCCATTGGTTTTGGTTTCTGCTGGCTTAAGACCACGGTTGATCATAGCCACATCTTCACCTGTCAATGTACCTGCCGCTTGCTTAAGCGTAACCACTGACTGAATAAAGTCATAGCGTGCGCCCGCAAGGTTACGACGAGCGTCAAACAAGTTACGGGTGCTGTCCAATACGTCAACAATAGTACGTGTACCTACATCAAAGCCCGCTTCTGTGGCTTTAAGTGCGCTATCTGCAGACACCACTGACTGCTCAAGAGCACGAATAGTAGAGATAGACGCTTTTACGTTATTAAACGAGCTACGAACTGACTGTACCGTTTGACGATACGTCTGCTCTGCGGCTTGGCTGGCCGCTACGTAGTTGTACTTCGCTTGCGACGTTTGCGCGCTTACGCTACCGCCTTGATAGATTGGAACGCTGAGCGTTACACCTATAGACTTACTATCAAGGTACGGCGTGTCGTAAGCAACGGGTGCGGTTTGACCATCATCAGTAATAAACTCACCTTCAACATCGTCTTTAGAGCGGCCATATCGACCCGACAATGCCAAGGTTGGTAAGTGGCCTGAACGTGCAATGGCGATGTCCTCTTTTGCCACGTCCATGGCCAAACGGTCAACTAATAGAGCAAGGTTTTGGTCCTGCGCGGTCTCTAGCCAGCTGTCTACCGTTTCTGGTACTGGCATAGTCGCAGAGAAATTCTCTGTATTTAGACCGAAAAGGCGGTCGTGGTACTTGCCGGTAATAACACGAAGTGCTTCAAGGGCAAACTCAAGCTGGTTTTTCGCTTGGATTTCTTGAGCTACTGTACTGTCGTAGTTCGCTTGTGCTTCGTGTACGTCAGTAATAGCTGTTAGCCCAACCTCGAAGCGCTGGCGTGTTTGCTCAAGCTGACGCTCAATGGCGCGTTTTTCAGCACCTACAAATTCTACGTTGTCACGAGCGCGCAATACGTCAAAGTAAGCTGTAACCGTACGCACGATAACGTCTTGCATGCTAGCGGCAAGTTGTGCATCGCTTTGTTCTGCAATTTTTTCGGCGCGATTCAAGTTAAGCCAGTTTGCGTGGTCATAAAGCGACATTGTTAGGGAAATACCATAATCCGTGGTGTCGACAGTAGTATCTGATGTAAAGGACGTATCCGGACCAAGCTGCTGAAAGCGTTCAGACTCGGCGTGAGTGTAACCCACAGAGCCAGAGATTTGGGGTAGTAGGCTTGCGCGGCTAAGACTGATTCCTTCGAACGCAGCATCACGTTGCGCTTTCGCTTGGTTTACCAATGGATCGTTCGCCAGTGCTTGTTGATATACCTGCATTAGGTCATCGGCTAGCGCACCAGTTGTCATCGAAACACCGATAACTAGCGACAGAAGTGTTCGTTTCATGCTTACGTCTTCCTGTTGTGTTCAAGTTGCGTCGTCGTTTATTCGTTGAGACGACTTATTAAAACCAAGTGTATGAAAATTCAACCACAAACCGAAAGTCCAAACTCGTAACAGTATTCGATTAACTGTAACAGAATATGTGATCTACCCACGCAATTATTATAGTAATAGACGACTTGTAATATGAGTTTTCTGTTATTCGCTCACACGCCGTATCGCATTTTTCATGCGTATACATGGTTGGTGTGTAAATGTACTATGTATGATAAATCTATTTGAACCATAAGTGTCAGCAAATGAGCAAGGAATTCCTTTCATTTACCTCAAATGACGTCGAAATTACCGACATTAAGCCAGTGTATCGTGGTTTCTTTACCATGAATCAGTATCAATTTAAGCACAAGTGTTTTAATGGAGAATGGAGCGACACGGTCACGCGAGAAATATTTGAACGCGGTCATGCGGTGGGGGTCTTACCCTACGATCCTGAACTCCAAGAGTTTGTGCTCATTGAGCAAGTTAGAATTGGGGCATTAGCCACATCTTCAAGCCCTTGGTTAATAGAAATTATCGCGGGCATGATCGACAAAGGAGAAACACCGGAGTCTGTATGCCATAGAGAGTCGATGGAAGAGGCAGGTATTACCCTAGATAAATTAACCAAAGCGCTGAGTTATTTATCGAGCCCGGGCGGCACGACCGAAAGATTACACATTTTTATAGCAAAGACTGATGCTAGCCAAGCGCAAGGCATTCACGGCCTAGAAAGCGAGTCTGAAGACATTAAAGTACATCGAATAAAAGAAAATACCGCCCTTGAATGGTTGGAAAATGGCCATATTGACAACGCCGCAGCGGTAATTGCGCTACAATGGTTCTTTATGCACAAAACACAACTTCTGGAGCAGTGGCAGACATCGTGACACAACGCAATCGACGAAAATACGTACCTCATCTTCCTTCAATGCAGGCCCTTTGCGAACTGAACTACTCCCATGTTCTGAGAATTTTGCCTGATTGCGATACGGAAGATTTGAGCTATGAATTTTCGGTTGGTGTCGGCCTGTCTTATGAAATACGTATTGTAGAGTCTGCTCGCTACACCAGTACGTTAAGCATTAAGCAAACCACTAAAGATATGCCCTCATATTTAACGCCCAGCATGACGGTACGCTTATATCACGATGCGCGTATGGCAGAGGTTATCAATAGCCAAAATACGGGAGCGCTTGAACCGTCGTACGAGTATCCGAATTTAAAAATGCGTCAGCGTAACGAAAAGCACATGGTGAATATCTTTTTAGCTGAATGGCTAAACTTCTGTTTGCAACACTCCTCAAACGTTACTTCTGAAGCGTGATAACACTCATTCAGCTAAGTGATTGCCACTTACTAAAAGACAAAGATAAGACGGGATATGCGGGCATCGCGCCCTATGATTCACTAGCACGCGTGCTTTCTGATATCCAAAATTACATTGTTCAAGAAGTTGCCAGTGAGCCAGAACAGAGAGCAAAGCACCAAGTAGTCGTGCTGGTTACTGGGGATATTAGCGGCGATAATTCCCCTGAGAGCTATCAGCATTTTATTGCATTGATGGAGCAACATATTGAGCCAGCAAATATAGAATGGTTTGTGCTGGCGGGAAACCATGACAATAATCCGTACTTCGAAAAGTACGTTGGCAGTCGGCACTTACAAAACAATGACTCGTTAAGCTTGTGCAATTGGCAAATACACGGCATGGATACCCGCGCTACAAGTAATATGCATACGGCAGCGGGGGGAGTAAAAGAAAGCGATATACAGGCGCTTGAGCAATCGTTAACTACGTCGCCGCAGACAAATCATCTTGTTGCGCTTCATCATCACATATTGCCTTCAAACAGTTGGATGGATAAGCACTCTTTGGTTGATGCTCAGCGGTTAGTATCGCTTACAGATGAATATCCGCAGATAAAAGCCTTCCTACACGGACACGTGCATTCGCCGTTGCGCCAGCAGATAGGAAAACACAATACGCCTTCTTACGGCAGCCCTTCTACATGTTGGCAGTGGGAAATGCGGCCCGAGTTTGGTGTTAGCAATGAAGCGCCGGGGTATCAGGTGATGAGTTTAATGGGTGATGGCACGGTAAACGTTACCGTTGTTAGGGTTTAGCTCAGTCGAGCTTGGCTTTGAAGGATGCGCTAGGTGCGTTTGGCGTTAAAACCCGTTTCATACTCGCATCGAGTTTAGAGCAAACAAAGAAACAAAAAAGAACAGAGAACACAGAGTAGAGAAAAATATGCAGCACATTTTATATCTCCACGGCTTTTTAAGTTCGCCGAAATCCATTAAGGCGCAAGCCACCAAAGCGTATTTTGAGCAGCATCACTCGAACGTTACCTTGCACATTCCTGAGCTATCTAATTTTCCTAGCAAAGTGGAAGACCAGCTAATTTCACTTATTGAGAACACACCGGCACTGCTTGAAAACGGGCTGAAACTTATTGGTAGTTCAATGGGGGGGTATCTCTCTACGTTTTTGCTTGAAAAGTTTGGTGGCAAAGCCGTGTTAATCAATCCCGCTGTTCGCCCTTACGAGCTATTGCAAGGGTTTATCGGTGCCCACGAAAACCCTTACAGCAAAGAAAAGTTTGAAATAGTAGAAAGCGATATGGGGGTAATCCAAGCATTAGAAGCTGCCTCAATTAAAACGCCAGGTAATTACAAAGTGCTACTTCAGACCGAGGATGAAACACTGGATTACCGCTTAGCGGCTGAAAAGTACGCACAAAGTCATCTGGTTATTGAAGAAGGCGGCGATCACAGCTTTGTAGGTTACGAAAATCACTTGCCTGCTATTGCCGAGTTTTTGCTGAAATAAGCGCATTGCCAGTCTGTACTCGCCCTGCTAACATCAAACCTATGCTGTGCGGCGCTTTGCTTAAGTGCCGCGTACCTCTTTCTTTGTCGCTGGCTTAAATAACAACCATAACTATGTCAAATCAATACAATTCAGATGCTATCGAGGTTTTAAACGGCCTTGACCCCGTAAAACGCCGCCCTGGTATGTATACCGACACTACCCGCCCAAATCACTTGGGTCAGGAAGTCATCGATAACAGTGTGGATGAAGCGCTTGCTGGGCACGCCTCTAACATCAAAGTAATTTTGCATGAAGACCAATCGTTAGAAGTTATCGACGATGGTCGTGGTATGCCGGTAGATATCCACCCTGAAGAAGGGATATCAGGCGTAGAGCTTATTCTATGTAAGCTTCACGCGGGTGGTAAATTTTCAAATAAAAACTATGCCTTCTCTGGTGGTCTTCACGGGGTGGGGATCTCGGTAGTTAACGCGCTTTCAACCCGCGTAGAAGTAACTATTCGACGAGACAGTAACGTATACCAAATTGCCTTTGAAAACGGCGACAAAGTCGAAGACTTACAAGTTATTGATACCTGTGGTAAACGCAATACAGGAACTCGTGTTCACTTCTGGCCTGACCCGCAATATTTCGATTCGGCTAAATTCTCAGCCAGTCGACTTGTGCACAACTTGCGCGCTAAAGCGGTATTAAGCCCGGGTCTGCGCATTCGTTTCGACAACAAGATCACCAAAGAAAGCCAAGAGTGGTATTACGAAGATGGTCTTAAAGACTACCTCTATCAAGCGGTAGAAGAGTTTGAAACCTTGCCGTCTGACACGCCATTTGTAGGTACATTTAGTGGCAACACAGAAGCCGCCGATTGGGCTGTAATGTGGTTGCCTGAAGGTGGTGATTTAGTAACGGAAAGCTACGTTAACCTTATTCCTACAGCGCAAGGCGGTACACACGTTAACGGGTTGCGCCAAGGCTTACTAGAGTCCATGCGCGAATTTTGCGAATTTAGAAACTTAATGCCTCGTGGCGTTAAGTTATCGCCAGATGACATTTGGGACCGTTGTGCCTATATCCTGTCGACTAAGATGCAGGACCCGCAGTTTGCTGGTCAAACTAAAGAACGCTTGTCTTCACGTCAGGCCAGCGCGTTTGTATCAGGCGTGGTGAAAGACGCATTCAGCCTTTGGTTAAACCAACACACTGAAATTGCTGAAGCGCTTGCTGAAATGTGTATCAACAATGCACAGCGCCGCCTGCGTCAAACCAAAAAGGTTGCGCGTAAAAAGGTCACTCAAGGGCCGGCACTACCAGGCAAACTGACCGACTGCTCATCACAAGATATTTCTTACTCTGAACTGTTTTTAGTAGAGGGTGACTCGGCGGGTGGCTCGGCCAAGCAAGCGCGAGACCGAGAGTTTCAGGCAATTATGCCGCTGCGCGGTAAAATCTTAAATAGCTGGGAAGTCGACTCTTCTCAGGTACTGGCTTCACAGGAAATTCACGATATTTCAGTTGCGCTGGGTATCGACCCAGACTCGACGGACCTGTCTGGTTTGCGCTACGGTAAAATATGTATTCTTGCCGATGCTGACTCCGATGGGCTACACATTGCTACCTTATTATGTGCGCTCTTTGTACGTCATTTCAGAACCTTGGTTGAACAAGGTCATGTGTATGTCGCTATGCCGCCGCTATTTAGAATAGATGTAGGCAAAGAGGTGTATTACGCGCTAGATGAAGGCGAGAAGCAGGGCATTCTTGACCGAATTGAAGCGGAAAAGAAACGCGGTAAAGTCAACGTACAGCGCTTTAAAGGCTTGGGTGAAATGAACCCGCTACAGCTTCGCGAAACAACCATGGGCCCGAACACCCGTCGGCTTGTTCAGCTGACCATTGAAGACGCGGAAGAAATGATGGAGTTGATGGACATGCTTCTTGCTAAGAAGCGTTCTGGCGACCGTAAAACATGGCTTGAAAGCAAAGGTAATATGGCCGAAGTGGCGTTGTAGATTGCAGAAACGCGCCGCTTTTGTGCTTATTTATAGAAGCGTGTATCGATAACGCTGTTCAAACAAGTGACCGCTAGACAAGCAACCTTATCGCTACATGAAGCAAATCGAAAACGCCGAGATACTATCCTGATACGGAAATTTCTCGGCGTTTTAGTTTGTGCATTTGCAATAAAATACTGCCACGCATAATTACGCTCGTACCATTTAAGATAAGCAGCGGCCAGCTTTGGCTTAATGGCATTGTTAGGCCAAACAATAAAGTGCTAACGTCTTTTATCAATATATTGCGAAACAGCGCAAATGACAGCGACCCCACTTTTTGTCTGCGCTGCAGTACAAACCACTGGTGCAGTGAACCTTGAAATAAGATAACGGTAACGACCAGCATTAATGTGTTTGCGCCAAGCTGTGCAAGCGTTGGGAATGGCCGAAAAGCAATGGAAAGTGTGCCACCAATAAGGGCTAGCAGAGCAACAGCGGCAACGTAACCTGAAATTGTAGTGCGCCTGTGTTGCCATATTTTCCAAATGATAATGAGCGTAAGTATGAGCGCGCCAAATCGTGTCCACACCAAGTAATGGTTGAAAGGCTCTACCGAAATGCCAAATAGGAAAATTGAGAAAAAGGCAAAATAGCTAGAGCCAAACTGGTTAAGTGACAGACTGTGGTTAGCATCGTCACTTTCGCTAGAAACGGGCACGTGAAAGCGCGTCATGGCCTTAATTTGTGACCATAATCCTAACCATGTCAGTAAAAACAGCGCGGCACTGGCAAAGCCTAGTATGTGGTAAAGCACCCAATTTTCTCCACGTTGAAAATGTTCTAGCTCGTGAATGCCCCAGTGTATCACAGGACTGGCACTGTTCTGGCATGTTCTGACATATGGCATGCAAACAATCACCTTTAACAAAGCACTGCAGCAGGGGCTAAAGGTGTTATCGTTTTTTCGGTATCGATGACACCCAATATGTTTTCAAAACCGGTATTGAACTAGCAAGGAGGTTTATTTTGGCATTGCACTCAGTTTCTTCATCAACCCGCCAGTTAGCGGTAAGCGACAAAACCACAACGCTATTATTTGATCACGACGGTACCCTTATTGACTCAGAATCCGTACATTTTGACCTGTGGAAAGACATTTTGCTGAAGTACGATGTTGAACTAAGCGAAGATTTTTATTGTGAAGTGATGGCGGGTATTCCAGTAAAGCAAAATGCTGTCGATCTCGTCGAACATTTTAATATTGATGTAGCGCCGCAGCAGCTAGCAGAGCAAAAACACAAAAGCATTAGCGACTACTTAGACAAGCAAGCTTTCCCCTTAATGCCGTTTGCTAAGGAAGCTATTAAACAATGTGCAAACAAAGGCTATACCATTGGCATTGTGACTGGGGGAAGTAAAAAGTCGGTGGAAAAAACCTTATCTCAGTATGATTTGAGTGCTTTTATCTCTTGCGTGGTTGCCGTGGAAGATGTCGAAAACAGCAAACCAGCACCTGATTGTTACGCGCTTGCAATGGACAAGCTAGGAAAAATACCCGGTGAATGTGTGGCAATTGAAGACACGCAAACCGGCATGACAGCGGCACTTGCTGCAAACCTAGCTTGCGTTGTGATACCCACGGATTTGTCGAAACATCATAACTTGTCTGGTGCCACAGTGCGGTATACAAGCTTGAAAGACTGGGTGGACTGCGAACTCGTTTTTTAGCGAATGCGGTGGAGGTTAATTGCCGACTTGTCGTGCCACTTGTCACTGGTGGCGCGAAAATAGATAACGTAGTATAACCAGCACGTTAGGGCGTAACTTTCTTTGTTTTACAGCAAAGAACGCCAGAGGCGCTAACTTATTTTTTATTCATTGTAATGACAGGTACAGCTGATTTCTCATGATTTTGCGTAGCGTAAAATGGCTTTTGATTACTCTTGCCATCATTGTTGTTCTGCTTGTAGTAAGCGTTGCTACGATTACGGTTATGGCTGTGCAAAAAACGCCATTAGTCGCATCGACAGCGCCCACACAGCTAGATGGTGCTGATAGCGTTAATGAACTCCTCGGTCAGCTGCAACAGGCGTTTTCCCGCCGAGAAGAGGGGCATAAAGTTACGCTCACCGAAACCCAAGTCGAAAGCTTAGTGGGTGTGTTACAGCGTGCATTACCTGACTTTAAGGGCGTAGTGAATATCACGCCGTTGGCGGGAACCATTAACGTCACTTACGCTATCAACAATACGGGCTATTATGTAAATGCGTCAGCACTAGTACTGCCTGGAGATAGCTTGCGTATAGAGCAAGTCCAAGTTGGCGACTTAACCATTCCGGGTCGTTTTTTACTTGGGTTTTTAGAGCGTACGGTGAACTCTTATACGCAATCAGAAATAGCCACCATTGCGTTATCGCGGGTTGAACGTGTGACCATGAGAAGCGGTGAACTTACCCTTGATGTTGGGCGTTTAGATGAGCTGCTAAGCGAGTTAAACGTGGTGGCGTCGAACATGTCGGTAAGCGAACAGACCGAGCTTCAGCAGTTATCAGCGTACTATTTACGTTATTTGTCTGGTAGAGAAATAGCCTTATCAAGTAAACCGGTATCCCTTATTGAATACTTGCGCGAGGGGATGGCACGGGCGAGAGAGCAAAGCCAAACCCCTCAAGATGCAGTACTGCATAATAATGCGGTAATCCTCGCTTTAGCGGTTTACGTTGGGCATCATCGTGTTGGGACTCTAGTGGGCGACATACAGCCAGATTCCGAAAAAGCGTTAAAGCCTCGCAGAGGTGCTGTGCTGCACAAGCGCAACGATTTGGCTCGTCACTTTATTATTTCTGCTGCATTAGAGTTAATGGCAGAACAAGGTATGTCCCTAGCAATTGGTGAGTTTAAAGAGCTAATGGACCGGGGCAACGGTGGTTCGGGCTATAGCTTTGTAGACTTAGCGGCAGACATGTCGGGTACTGAGTTTGCAAAGGTCGCTACCCATCCAAATACAGCGATGGAAGTGCAAAACGCGATTGCGCGCATTCAAAGTGAACTTGAAATCATCCCGCCTATTGAAGGGCTGCCCGAAGGCTTAAGTAAGCAAGTATTTACCGAGCAGTATCAGCGGGTGGACAGTGAAGCCTATTTGAAAGAAGTGCAGGAAATTAAGCGGAGAATTGCCTTGCTACCGCTTTATCAAAAATAAGCGGTAAGGCGCGTGAGAGTTCGCCGTAAGCGAGAAGCTAATGTCAAAAAAAAGCCCGCAAATAAAGCGGGCTTTTCGTTCATAGGTATATTTTAGTCCGCGCTAGCTTTTAGATAGGGATTGCTGAAATTGCGCAATGGTCACCAGCGCCAACTCTATTTTTTTAACTAATGGCGCTAGGGCTTGTTTGGCCGCATCATCATCCAGTTCCTTTAGCAATTGCCAGTCATTTGCAATCTCTTGAACATATGGACCAAAGCGTTTTGCTGATGTGCTAAACCCACTGTCATCTGCGAAAACGGCTGCAAACTTCCCTTTTTGATCGCGCTGTAAACTATCTAGTATTTGGTCGGCATCAACAGCTTTGCGGTGCAGCGTTTGAAGTGTTTCTTGAAGTTGTTGATGGACAGCTTGCATCTCTTGGCTCTGTTGCATGGTCACGCCTTTTGTTTCTAATGTAATCCGGTGCACGAGTTAGCCGCACACTTAATGTTCATATATATTGCGCAGCTATCATTATATGCTACGCCGAATGTATCACGGTAAATAATGATTAAAGTTTCGCCTTTCAAGGCCGATAACCTGAAGTCAGTTGTAAATTACGAAGTCTGCGGGTAATTGAGCCGCTTGCTATTTATGTAATGGACAACACGCCGTAAGGGTGGGCAATTCTGCCCATTTTTTTACTTTGCTACAAGCAACAAAGGAAAATGGTATGGATCTACAAGGTACTAGTGCCTCTGGAACGTCCGGTGCGTCACTTGAGTTGGCCTCTCTTAAGTTGGCAAAAAGCCAGCAAGAGCAAGAGGGAAAAGCGTCGCTTCAGCTGCTGGAATCAGCCGCTGACGTACCAAAAACGTCATCTTCAAACCCCGCGTTAGGCGCCAACATTGATACCTACGCGTAAGTTACGGATGCAAATGTAAGTCGATAGGCGTTTTGCCGGGTTGACCGCCAATTTCTCTCACCAGTTTTGGCACCAAGAAGCCCGGCAGACGCTTTATCGCTTCTTCCATAATTTCGCGGCCTTCATCATCACTCACATAAAAATGACTCGCACCCTGCACTTTATCTAACACGTGCAAGTAATAGGGCAGTACTCCAGCCTCAAATAGCGTTTCACTTAAATCACTTATGGCATCGCCGGAATCGTTTACACCTTTTAGCAATACCGACTGATTGAGCAGAGTCACACCTCTCTCTCGTAGTGTTTTTAATCGGGATTTTAGCGTTTCTGACATCTCATTTGCGTGGTTTGCATGCAGCACTAATACTTTTTGAAGCGGCAATGCGGTAAACCATTCAACAAAGTCATGGCTAATTCGTTCTGGTAGCACTACCGGCAGACGGCTATGAATACGCAGGCGTTTTATATGGGGAATGGTGGTAATTTCGTTGGCTAACCACGACAAATGTTCATCTTTCGCCATCAGTGGGTCGCCACCTGAAAAAATCACCTCATTAATTTTGTTATTACTGCGAAGGTATTCAAGCACATCAAGCCATTGGTGCTTACTTACCGCATTGTCGGCGTATGGAAAATGGCGGCGAAAACAGTAACGGCAGTTTACTGCACAGCCAGTGCGAACCATTAACAACACGCGAGAATCGTATTTGTGCAGTATGCCTTTGCCTGCGGTGTCGTGCTCGTCTAACGGATCTTCGCTATAACCGGGTGATGTTAGGAATTCATCGCTGAGCGGCATGACTTGCAAAAACAGCGGGTCGTTGGGATTTTCTTTTTCCATCAGATCCACAAAATGTCGTGGAACACGCATAGGAAAAAGACGACGTGCTTTAATGTGTTGTGCGTATTTTTCTTGGTCTAAACCTAAGTGTTGCAATAGCTTTGCAGGATCAGTAAAGCTACTTGCTAATTCTTTTTGCCAGTTATGCTCTACAGAAATCGGTTTTTTAGGTATTATTTGTTCCACGAAACTTTTTGTACCTTATGTTTAGACAGAGGAATTATGGCTAATTACAGCACTAACGAGTTCAAAGGCGGCCTGAAAATCATGCTGGACGGCGAACCTTGCAACATTCTAGAAAACGAATACGTAAAGCCGGGTAAGGGCCAAGCGTTTAACCGCGTAAAAATCCGCAAGCTTATTTCAGGTAAAGTTTTAGAAAAAACTTTCCGCTCAGGTGAATCAGTAGAAGGCGCTGACGTAATGGATACGGAACTTGCCTACTTGTACACCGACGGCGAATTCTACCACTTTATGAACAACGATACATTCGAACAAATCGCTGCAGACGAAAAAGCGGTAGGCGAGAATACCAAGTGGTTGGTAGAAAACGACGTTTGCACCATTACACTGTGGAACGGTTCACCTATCACAGTAACGCCGCCAAACTTCGTTGAGCTTGAAATCACTGAAACTGATCCTGGTCTTAAAGGTGATACAGCAGGTACTGGTGGTAAGCCAGCAACGCTTAGCACTGGTGCAGTTGTTCGCGTTCCTCTATTCGTTCAAACAGGCGAAGTTATCCGTGTAGATACGCGCTCTGGCGAATACGTGTCTCGCGCACAAAAATAATATCTGAGACATTCTGTATACGTGTAAAGCCGGTGCCTTAGTGTACCGGTTTTTTGTTTTAGCTATTCTTTTTAGGTTTGAATACATGCAATCTTGGCAGCCTACTACCACTTATGAAGCCCGTGTTGCGCGAGCAGAATTACTCAGAACAATCCGTGAGTTTTTTTACGCAAGAAACGTGTTAGAGGTCGATACGCCTTTACTTTCAAACGGTACGGTTACCGATGAGCATTTAGATGCGTTTGATACACAATTCAATTTTGCCTCATCCGGTAAGCCAACTACGCTGTATCTTCAAACTTCCCCTGAATATGCCATGAAGCGGTTACTGTGCGCTGACAGCGGTAGTATTTACCAAGTGTGTAAAGCGTTTCGCCATGAAGGTGAAGGGCGCTGGCACAATCCAGAGTTTACCATGCTAGAGTGGTACCGCTTAGGTTTTGATCATTTTGCGCTAATGGACGAGGTTGACGCCTTGCTGCAAGAAACCTTAAACACGGCTTCGGCCGATAAGATGACGTATCAGCAAGCTTTTCAAACCTATTTAAATATTGACCCGTTAAGTGCTGATAACGACGTTTTGCTAAAGGCAATGGAAGAGCAGAACATAGATATTCATGCGCCGCAAAATCTAAGCTATGACAGTAAGTTACAACTGTTATTCAGCTATGCAATCGAACCTAAAATCGGTAACGAAAAACCGTGCTTCATCTACGATTTCCCTGCTTCTCAGGCGGCGCTTGCTAAACTAAGCCCAGTTGATGAACGGGTTGCCGAACGCTTTGAGGTGTATTACCAAGGCGCTGAACTTGCTAACGGTTTTCATGAGTTAAGTGCAGCAAAAGAGCAGCGGCTGCGCTTTGAAACGGATAACAGAAAGCGCGAAGAACATGGCCTTCCCACTAAGCCCATTGATGAAAACTTTCTAAGTGCGCTTGACGCAGGTTTGCCACCGTGTGCGGGTGTGGCGCTGGGCATCGATCGTTTGCTTATGCTTAAAACCAATGCAAAACACATACAAGAAGTGATCAACTTTACGGTAAGCAGAGCTTAGAGACTTTTAATGGGGCAGAAATGCGAAGGCTTTGCACCTAAATAGTTACAAAACATTAAATTAGCGTAGATAAGGGGTAACTTACATTGGCCTGCGGTTGACATGAGCACGGCAATGCTGAAAAATGTTATAACATCACTAGATAATGTTATAACATCCTCAGAGGAATACCCATGAAAATGCGTTCGCTGCTAAGTTTGTCCATAGCAGGGCTGTTAAGTGCGCCTGTGTATGCCACCACAGTAACGGGAAAAGTCACCGACACGGCAGGGCAACCTGTTGCAGGGGCTGAAGTAAAGATTGAAGGCAGCCGCCGTGTAGCATACACCGATGCAAATGGTATTTACCGTTTTGACGATGTAAAGCAGCCACACATTCATTTACATGTTTATTCTTCTAACTACATTCATGGTGATAACGACTTAGGCGACGTAAATACGGATCAAAATGTAGACTTCGTTTTAAAGCCTGCATCCGTCGAAAATATCGTGGTTACCGCCAATGCGCTTCAATCATCAGTACTGGAATCTGTTACGCCAGTGACCGTAATTGGTGCTGAAAAATTACGTAAAATAGAAGCACCAACCTTAGGGGAAACCCTAAAAAACGCGCCTGGTGTGCACAGCACTTATTTTGGCCCGGTTTCAAGCAGCCCAGTTATTCGCGGTAACGATGGCCCGCGTGTCAAGATTGTTCAAAACGGTTTGGATGTATCTGATGTATCTCGAGTAGGTCCAGATCACAATGTCGCCACCACACTCTCAAGTGCAACGCAGGTGGAAGTACTTCGCGGTCCTGCGACGCTTCAATACGGCAGTGGCGCTATTGGTGGTGTTGTAAACGTTGTTGACAAACGTATTCCTCAGTATCAGATAGACGGCGTAGAAGGCGAAGCCGAGACCAGCTACAGCACAGTAAATAACGGTTCTTATACCCGTGCTGATGTAACTGGCGGAAGCGGTAATATCGTATGGCATGTAGATGGCTTTTATCGCGACACAGACAATGCTGACATCCCAGACTTCGCATCTATCGACCCCGATGAAGATGAACCAAACGGTGTGCTAGAAAGCAGCGCAATGGAGACGCGTAACGTCGTTGCAGGTTTATCTTACGTGGCCGAAGAAGGCTACTTCGGTTTTGCTGTTGAACAACTCGACAATAAATATGGCGTACCTGGCCATAGTCATGCTCATGGTGAGGAAGAGCACGATGAAGAGCATGAGGGCGAAGACCACGACCTTGAAGAACATGATCATGAAGAACACGCTGAAGAAGGCGTGTTACTTGATGTAGATATGACCCGTTATCAAGCAGCCGGTGAGTGGCACTCTCCAGTACGTGGACTTACAAACCTTAAGTTTGCCGCAGCCTACACCGATTACGAACATGCTGAAATTGAAGACGGTGAACCAGGTACTGTATTTACTAATGAGTCGAGCGATATCCGTCTTTCTGCTTACCACGAAGAAGTGAACGGCTGGCACGGCGTATTCGGGCTACAGTTTAATCATAGCGATTACAATGCCGTAGGCGAAGAAGCCTTTACCCCCGCTAATACTACATCGAGCTACGCACTTTATGTTATAGAACAAAAGAAAGTAGGTGATGTAACCTTTGAGCTTGGTGGCCGACTAGAGCGAACGACTTTGGATGCTGACGCAAGCGAAGTAGAACTTGACGTTTTACATGAAGAACATGATGAGCATGAAGGTGAGGAGCACGAAGGCGAAGAGCACGATGAAGAGCATGAGGGTGAAGAACATGAAGAGCACGCTGTTGCTTTCAACTTCCCTGATTATGACTTCACCAGCCTGTCGCTTTCAGCGGGCGCTAACTGGGAATACCAGGAAGGACACTCTATTGCAGTGACTTTATCACGCAGCGAACGCGCGCCTAGCCAGCAAGAACTTTTCTCTGCTGGCCAGCACTTAGCAACGCAAAGCTACGAAGTAGGTCTAGTATTTGATATGGACGAGGAAGGCCATATCGAAGAAACACTTAAAGGCGTAAAAGAAGAAGTTAGTACCAACCTAGATATTACTTTCCGTAAGTTTACCGGAAGCTGGGGCTACAGTGCGTCGTTCTTCTACAATCAAGCAGATGACTATATCTTCCAAACAAGCACAGGCTTAATTGCGCTCAGCGAGCACGAAGAACACGATGAGCACGAAGAGGAAGGATTAGAAAGCGAGCACGAAGAATATGGACATGATGAACACGGCGATGAAGAAGGCTTGCCAATTTATTATTTCCAACAGGCTGACGCTGACATCTGGGGCTTTGAAGCAGAAACTTACGTTGATTTAACAGACACGCTACGCTTAACCGTATTTGGTGACTATATCCGCGCAGAAATTGAAGACGACAACCTTCCGCGCACGCCGCCTATGCGCTTTGGTAGTGAATTAAGCTACGTGAACGATGGTTTAAGTGCTGACGTTGGCTTTACGTGGTACGACGACCAAAATGACGTTGCGTCATTTGAGACTGCAACCGACGGCTACACCTTGGTTAACGCAAGCGTGCAATATGAGTTTGGCACGCAGGGCATTGACTGGGTAGTGTTTGCGCGCGGTGAAAACCTAACTGACGAGGAAGCCCGTGTTCATACATCTTTCTTAAAAGACCAAGCACCGCTTCCAGGTAGAAACTTTACTATGGGTGTGAGAGCGTTGTTTTAATTAAACAACTCCACTGCGGTATACAAGGCGATGTATTGGGGCTCTCAGTACATCGCCTTTTTTATACTCGGGGGAAAGTGGTCAGTACGATTTTTTCTAGTTGAATAAACTGTAAAGATAAACATGCTTAAGATGGTAAACGTCGAGCGGTTGTGAAGTAGAGGTGAAAATGAATGAAATAGCGAATTGGTTAAGTACGCAAACCGAAAAACACATGGTGTTAGGTTATGGAAGCTTACTTAGCAAAGACAGCCGAGAGCGCTACTCCAACATTTCTACACCAGGGATCCCTGTGACGGTTTCAGGCTTCGAAAGGGCATGGGTGACGCGTAGTCTTCATGAAAAACAGACTTACGTTGGCGCCGTGGCCAATGCGCATTGCAAATTAAACGCCCAGCTTATCCCAACACAAATTAACCCTGCCTTACAGGAAAGAGAAAAAGACTATCGGTTTGTCGAAGTAAGCGCTAAAGCACTCAACTTTCATCAACACAAGGGGTCTGCGTCCTTAGACGATGTGCTTGCACAATTTACCTTTTGGATTTGCGAAACACTCGATTGTACACAGGCAAATGACGCCTATCCCGTACATCAAACGTACGTAGATACATGCTTGAGTGGATGCTTAGAGCACGGTGGTATAGAGGAAGCCGAGCGATTTATCGTCCATACATCGTTGTGGGAGCACCCAAGAGTAAACGACAGAGCGAACCCGAAGTACCCCCGCGCGGCAGTGGTCAACCCAGACCACTTTGAGCACATAGACAGGCTTCTATCAAAGAGATAGTGTTTGCCTTAGGTCTTACTTCTAGTTATACGTTCAAATGTAGAGGTACAAAAGCGAGTACTACATGCGCGTCATAAAAACTTTGCTAAAAGGATTAGTGTGAACACAAACACCGCTATTTTTACAAACGATAAAATAACGCTACGGCCGCTTACTTTTGATGATAAACACTGGGTACTTGCGCTGCAGCAGGACCCGCTATGGCTTAGATACATTGGAAGTAAAAATGTCGATACAGTAGACGATGCGTGTGACTACATTGGCAAAACAAATGCGCAGCGCGTAGAGTGGGGGTATGGCCTGCTGGCTGTCGAATTAACCGAAACCAAACAACCGTTAGGGGTTTGTGGTCTCTTCAATCGCTTTGCATTTGAATGTCCAGATTTAGGCTTTGCCATGCTGCCTGAAGCAAGAGGCAAAGGTATATGTTATGAGGCATGTCAGTGTGTTATAGCGTGGTCTGCGTCTAAGGGCTATCGTTTTTTAACAGCCATGACGCACCCAGAAAATATGGCGTCGCAAAAGCTTTTACAGCGCTTAGGATTTAACAAGCAGGGCTTTTACTTCGACAAAACGTTCCCAAAACAGCATTTGTTCAGGTTGGAATTACAGCCATAAAGCATTGCTCTTTATGGCTGTTTGTATCTGTTAATCGCTATAAGGGCGGTAACACGGTCATCTTTTTAATAATGATCGGCTCAATGGGTACGTTATTCGCGTTAAGGCGAATCGAATATTCAGTTTCTACTTCCGACATGGCATCAACAATATCTTCGCCTTCAACAATTACGCCAAAAACCGCGTAGCCCCAGTCTCTTCCGGGGTTTAAGCTGCTGTTGTCATTCACGTTGAAGAAAAATTGTCGGTTTGCGGTATGCGGGTCACCTTGTCTTGCCATTGCAATGGTGTGCAGGTCGTTAGTCAAACCGTTACCAGACTCATTGAAGATATCTGGAAAGTTCGACTTGCCGTTGAAGTCTGCCGTATAACCACCACCTTGCACAACAAAACCAGGCACGATGCGGTGAAAAATGGTGTCTTCGTAGGCGCGCTTATCAACATAACGAAGAAAGTTATTTACGGTAATTGGCGCACGTCTTCTGTCCAGTTCAACCACAATATCGCCCATGGTGGTTTCTATTTTCACCCGAGGGTAATAGTTATCTGGCTGAACCTGAGACCCATCGTCTTTCTTGGCCATAACGGGTGAACTGCTGCCTATTAGCATGATAGCGGTCAGCAGTGATAAAAGTATTTTCTTCATAAAAATGCCTTTAAATGTTTTCCTTAATTCGCGCATGTTTTTTGATCGCTTATCGTTTTGCAGTGCCTAAGATAACGAACTTTTTGTCACTCGCAAGTACCTTAGCGCCACCAAACAACTTTTTAAGTTTAATGTGATAGTCGAGGTGTCGGTTACCAACCACCACTAAGTGACCGCTTTTAATAAGTACGTCCCGGGAATCAGTGAACATTTGCCATGCAATATGGTCAGTGATTGCGTTTTGTTGATGAAACGGTGGGTTACACAGAATTTTGGTAACAGCAGGTTTATTCTCTCTATTGATTAATGTTTCAAGGCAATTACTTGCAACAAACTCACATTGATCAATTTTATCCGGGAAGTTGTTGAGCACATTGAGTCTGGCACTTTCTAATGCCATATAGGACTCATCCACAAATATTACTTTGGCATCAGGGGCAAGAGAAAGGGCATTAACCCCCAGTACTCCGTTGCCGCAGCCTAAATCTACCACCACATCATTAGCGCTCACCGTCATATGTTCAAGCATAATGCGAGCGCCTATATCTAATGACTGTCGGGAAAACGTATTCGCCAGATTGTCTATAGTTAACGCCGTTCCCATCGTACTTTTACACTGCCAGCGCGTCGGATAGGGCGAGTCAGATAGTTTTATTGACTCACGAGGCGAAGCGAACACAAGCCGCGATTTCTTCTTGGCAAGGGACGTGGTGGTGGGGCCAATATATCGCTCAAATAGGTTGAGTACGGATTTTGTGATGGTCTTCACTTTACCGGTTGCGATAACACGCGTGTCAGGTGTTATATATTTTTGTAAATCAATAAGCTGCTGTTCAAGAAGTGCAAGGGCGCGGGGGACCTTCAGCACAACAAGACTCGGCGCCTTTTCTGGCTTAAACGTTAAGCTTTGCACGCTAGTCAAGGTTTTCAGCGGCGCGGTTAGCAGGCCGTTTTTATTGCTCGTTTCTGCATTACCCAGTAAATGATTGGCTTTTAAATTCTCAGAGAGTGATCGCAAAGATATGTAGGAGTCAGATACCCAGTAAGGTGCTAAGTGCGAAAACCAACAACCTAACGCGCCGAAATCGTCGTTAAAAATCATCATTGAGCCATCATTGTCGCCACTGCCAATTGAAAGCGACGCTTCACTTAATAAGCTCTCAATGTGCTCAATAACGAGTTCATCAGC
Source organism: Alteromonas macleodii ATCC 27126 (assembly GCF_000172635.2). Taxonomy (NCBI): domain Bacteria; kingdom Pseudomonadati; phylum Pseudomonadota; class Gammaproteobacteria; order Alteromonadales; family Alteromonadaceae; genus Alteromonas; species Alteromonas macleodii. The sequence continues at coordinate 617,377 of NC_018632.1, forward strand.
GCTATCCCATGCTTGAAGGCTTATGTGCTGGTGCTTTTCAGGGTAGCGAATAAGCGAGAATTGTCGGTCGGCAAAAATAAATTCTGTATTCATTGGAGTCTGTTTTCAGAGAAGGCTCAAAGCACTCACATACTTTTGGGAATGCCTATTTGGTTTATGTACGCGTTGCCTATCTTATCATATCAGCTACGCGGCTCTAACAGCCAAGAAGACTCAAAACGCGAATGTTTCGATGATAATAAAAGGTAAAACGTTTACTTTGTTTTATTTATGTGAAAATATTGTTAATTAAATCTCATCTGACCACTTGATAATTAACTGAGAAAACTATGAAAACACGACTGATAATTCTACTGTCCATTGCCTTTTCAACGCTCTCTCTAAATGTTAAAGCTGAAGTAACTTTCCCTGATGCCGCCTTTAGTAATTTAGATTACGGTTTGTATTGGTTTGACTACAACGACGCAAAAAAAGCGAATGTTAATGAACCTAATCCATACTACAACGCCAATAATAAAACGGTCATCTACATTCACGGATGGCAAAACGGCTCGGTAACGGAGCGTCGTCGCGAGACGTTGAATCGTTCAAACTCGGGAGGACCTAACGAAGACCTCGCATGGTATTGGTTAGATAGAGGGTATAATGTAGGGATTCTGTATTGGAACCAGTTTGCAGATGAGTCTGAAGTTAAAGATGCTGAAGCCAAGATTCATTCGGCTTCTGGTCCTCGAAATATGCGCTGGAAGTCGTCAAATGGCAGCTACAGCTCGGGACCAAGCTCTTCGGTAACACAGTTACTTTACAACTCACTCACGAATGGAATGCCTAACTTTAATGGTAGCGAGCTCCGCATAGCGGGTCACTCTTTGGGGAATCAGCTCGCGCTTACTATTTCAGAGAAATTAGACGATGCGGTAAATAGAGGTGTTCTGACATCATCATATCGGCCAAATCGTATCGCATTGCTCGACCCTTTCTATTCCATAGGCGAAAAATCTTATCTGAATAACGATTGGACTGGTGAGAGAAGTAAAAGCATTGTTGATGCACTAAAAGCTAAGGGAATTGCCATTGAAGCGTATCGTAGCTCGCCGGTTACCAGCACATTTCTTGCTGGTGACAATAACGCTAGCCTAATGAATAGCATTGCATTTTCAGAGCTAAAACCATGGAATTTTTCTTGGTGGCAAGTGGCTGAGAAGCACGGTGCTGCAGTGACTCACTATTTTTGGTCACGAGCTTTCAGCCCGTTGACACTTGACGGAAGCAATACCCAAGTACCGAGCGCATCGGCGAGCAGTACCGTAATCAAAACGTGGATGAACAAGAATAAAGGCGTTATTCAAGACAGCGGTGCATACAGTGCCACACCTGCAGATGACGACTTCAAAGAAAAATCACGCTTATAGAAGTTAACATCAATCCACATTAGCAATGCATGCGTAATTAAGGTGTAATTGGGGGAACTTCAAAAGTGTGTTTAAACACTTTTGAGATCAAGTGCCCATAGCCAAAATTAAAAATCACCGGAAATATTATAGTTACGCATGCAGTTTTCTCTTTTCGAGACCCCAGAAAACAATAGCTCATCTCATAAGCTCCCGCTGTCAGAGGGCGACGTCACTTATTTTCCTCAGGCGCTATCAAAAAATGATGCAGATACTTTTTTTGAGTTACTGAAGGCCGAGTTACCCTGGCGTCAGGACTCGATCAGATTGTTTGGCAAGCCGGTAAAAATTCCCCGCCTTCAGAGCTGGCACGGCGATGACGATTGCACCTATACCTATTCGAATTTAACCATGTCGCCAAATCCGTGGACGAACAGCCTTTTAAGCATTAAGGATTGTTGTGAAGCGTTATGTGCTGCAACCCAAAATACAAAGTTCAACAGTGTGTTAGCGAATTGGTATCGTGACGGACAAGATAGCATGAGCTTTCATTCAGATGATGAGCCTGAGTTGGGTATAAACCCGGTTATTGCATCCGTCACCTTAGGTGAAGCAAGGCCCTTTGTTTTTAAGCACAAAGAAACAAAGGAAAAGTATACACAGGTGCTTGAGCACGGCAGTGTATTAATTATGGCAGGAACAACACAAAGTCATTATGTGCACGGTATTGCGAAGACGGCTAAGCCTATCGGTGGTAGAATTAATCTTACATTCCGACATCTTATTCACAGAACAAGGTAAGCCAAATGCAAGTAAAAGCGTTTCTGGAAACTACGATTGAAGCTGCACTTAATCCGAGTTTTCTCGAGGTTGTAGATGAGAGTTTTATGCACAATGTTCCAGAAGGGGCTCAAAGTCATTTCAAAGTAACGGTAGTGAGCGATGCTTTTGAGGGTAAGCGCTTAATAGCGAGACACAGAGAAATTAACGGTCTTGCGGCTGAAGCGCTGCAGGGGCCTGTTCATGCGTTGGCACTTCACACGTATACGCCGACAGAGTGGGAAGCTCGAGGTGGGCAATCTATGGTATCGCCAAACTGCCTAGGTGGTAGCAAGCACGACCAATAACGCTCTTTTTGTACTAAATGGAAGTAGATTTATGACAAGCAGTGAAACGAAAAACAGCGGCGCGCTAGCCTCTTACTTAGACATCATTAAAACACCCTCTATTCAGGTGTTACTACTTGGCACCGGTTTTTTGCTTATGATGTTGTTTGTCTACATGGGCGTGCTGACTACGTTTGACGATGCGTTATTCAATGTAATTAGTGAAGCAGGCAATGTATCGGGTTGGAAAGAAGACGCGCTTCGCGATATCACCGCGTTAGGCAGTAATACGGCACTTATCTTTGTCACGATTTCAGTTGCCGGAGCCTTGGCGATGGCCGGTGAAAAGAAAAAGGCACTGACTTTTTTGATTGCTGTTGCCGTGGGGATCGCAACGACTTTCTTACTCAAAGCTGGCATCGACAGGCCTCGTCCTCCGCTGCCCATGCAGGATGTAAGTGTGTATACACAAAGCTTCCCCTCTGCACATGCTACCTTATCTACGCTTGTTTATTTCTATATCGCCTATTTGTTAACGTACTTCACGCAAAACGCTTCAGTAAAAGTGTGGATCTACATGGCAGCCACCTTTCTTGTATTTTGTATTGGCTTAAGCCGCATTTTATTGGGCGTGCATTGGCCTAGCGACATTATTGCAGGGTGGTTTGCTGGTGGCAGTATGGCTGCCTTTTGCTTTTATATCATCAAGTGGAAACGCAAACTGCGTATAAAAGGCGAAGGTTAAACGTGCAAGATTTCAAGCGGCTAGGCGACATGATTAAGCGGGATCCTTTTCGCATGCGTTGCCTTCGCGCTTTGAGAGCGCTCGATTTACCGCAAGGGTACATTGGTGCTGGATTTGTTCGAAATGCCATATGGGATGAGTTACACGCAAGAGCGACACCAACTCCCCTTAACGATATTGATGTGATTTACTTTAGTGGTGAAATTAATCCGCCGCAAAGTGTTGCGAGTGCCGATAATACATTGGAATCAGTACCTCAACCGCAAGCTTACTCACCAAATTCTGCAGCTGCTAAACCAGGGCTGAAAGCACAAGAACACGCCATAGAACGCGAGCTAGCGCGTATGGTTCCTCAAGCTAATTGGCAAGTTAAAAACCAAGCGCGTATGCACGTAGCTCACGCGCACGCTCCCTATCAAAATTGCCACGACGCTATTTCTTATTGGATAGAACGAGAAACCTGTGTTGCGGTTCGTCTTTTAGCCAATGATGATTTAGACATACTCGCGCCATTTGGTTTGGAAGCAAACTTCGCCGGCACCATAAGTATTAACCCAAAATATCCAAGGCCCGAAGTTTTTAAACAGCGACTAGCTTCTAAGAATTGGCTTACTGTTTGGCCTTTGTTGAAAGTTCATAAATAACTGGAAAGCAGTACATATTTGTACGAATTGGCACGCAATGTTTCAGACTATACTTTGATTAATCAAAGCCATAATAAACGTTCTTCTGCACAATAATACATTGTTCATTTCTGCATTCATACTATCAGTAAAGCATTACGAATTAGCCAATTTATCCCGGCATTTCCTCTGTACCTATCGTCGAAAAAATTACGAAAGAACGTAGTTACAGTAAACGCGGCACACGTGTGTTGCATAAAAAACTTGCATTCATGTAACCTTTGGGTATCATTGATACCTAAGGGTTACATATGATCCGTTTAGGTATCATATGTGACATTAGAACGCAGTGAGCTTTAATCGGCATCAATGCGCCGTTAATAATAGGGAATTTAAAAATGGCAACATCAATTTTGGTACCACCAGAGACGGAACAAGAGTATTTAACAATCACGGGTAAAGTCAGTCTCGCCTTAGCTTTATTTGTGCTATTCCAAGTTGCATTAGCTGTAATTGGCAATACAGACTCAGTTATTCACTGGGCACTAGAGGTAGCTTCATTAGCAAGTGCCATTTACTGCGTAGCATTAGGTATTAAATCAACGAAGTTTGCCAAAAATATATCCCGGTTGGGTTTTTGGACACTAACATTTGACGATGAATATGTGGACTACGTCAGCTCATTTAGCTTGCGCATTACCTGTCATATACTGATTTTCGGCACACTGATTCTCGCTTTTTGGGGGGACAGTAGGTGGTTTGTAGAAGTAATTGCTCCCTTTGAGATTACCAATGCTCTTCAAGTCTTACTTGGTGTAGCCGCGGCTGCTCATGGAACATCCATTTTGTGGAAGTTGCGCGAGGAAGAGCTAGATGAATGAAGATTTAGATAACCACATTCACAAGCTCCGATTGCAACATAAAATCTCTCAGCAAGAGTTAGCTGATGCGATAGGTGTTTCCAGAAAAACTATAAGTACCGTGGAAACCGGACGTTTCACACCATCGGTAGTTATTGCTCTAAAAATTGCCGAATATTTTGCTATTCCAGTTGAGCAAGTATTCGCACTTAAATAAATCGATACATTGGAAATATTCTGTAGTGGAAGCCTATTAATGGGCGCTGCACAAAAAGTCGGAATTTGTGTTGAGCCGGAATTTACCTTCCTGCTGAGTTTTTCGTTGTAATATTTACGATCTTAGCGGCAATAGCCGCTATGGTCGTATTTTCGCTCATAGCTTGTTTTTGCAGTCGACGATACGCGTTATTTTCGCTTAATCCGAATTGCTCCATTACTACCAGTTTTGCTCGCCCAATCAGTTTTTGTTCCTGTATTGCACGCTTGGCCTCTTCGAGCTCCCGCCCCATATCTTCTATGTGTTGGGCCTGTGAACGCAGTAAATCATAAAAAGAGCGGTGAGCAGATAAAGTCTTCGTTTGCTCGTTAAGTGATAGCGTTTTGATTTCGTCTTCTTTAGTGTCTTCCGCGAGTCCAGGCATGCTTGGATCGAACAATAAGGTGAGCGGTGAGCCATCAGTGGCGTGTTCATCATTGAAGCGCGTAAGCAACTGCTGATGATTGGCCATCTCATTTTTTGCATCGGCCACTTTACTGTTAGCTTGCTGAGTAAGGGCCTCAGTGAGCGCCACTTCGATAGTCTGCATTGCATCCATTCGACGTGTTGCTACATAAAACCAAACTTCCGATATTTCTCCGGCAATCGGACTGCCGTCACCAAGCTGTGCAATCATATTTCTAAGCTGTGTAATATCGATTGCAGCAGGGCTTTTGTTCAACGCGTCTAATGCATCTTTATGCGGCTTACAGCTAAACTCACAGAATATACTGAAGTGATGTTCTTGGGCATGCTGAAGCGCGGCCAGCTTTTCACAAAGGCGAACATCGAAATGAGTTTCTGCGAAACCAATAGCGCCCCACGCCCGCTCCTGCCCAGCGTATTCTTTTGCCTGCATAAAGTTGAACAGTGCAACCAATAAGCGAGTGATTGTTGGGTCGCTTGCAATATCTGCCGCTTCAAAAATAACCGTAAGTAAACTGGCAACTAGACGACTATATGCTCGTGTAGATTCCAGTGGTGTCAGCAGCTGCTTGCTTACCTGTTCTCTCAGTCTGGGCAGGTAGTCCGTCGCCTGCATAGCAAGTGTAATGCTGCTCAACAACCGCGGGTTACCCGTGGTGATCTCATCTGTCAGGTAGAGAGATTTCAAGTGGCTTTTCAACATTGACTCCGCTTGCTCGCTAGCACTGACGTACTGCATTCGCTCAGCGGCATAACGCTCGCCTTTTGAAGCAAGAAAGATATTGCTGGCCCCACGCTCTTTTTGCAGTTCATGGATGAGTTCTCGAACGGCAATTACAATTCGACAATTACTAGATAATTGCTCAAGTACGGTTATTTCGGCGTGCTTGGCCGCTAGCAAAAAGCGCTTAGTGGCGTCGCTACAAAGCGCAATGGTCTGTTCTGGTTCATGAAGCATGTTAAGGCCTGCTAATCTTCGGTACACACGTTTCGAATTTTCTATTGATGAGTGCATCTATTGGCGAAACGTTTTTTGAAACTCTTTGCTCTTAGTCCCCTGCACTCAGCAGAGCAATACGTGTACCAAGCAACACTTATGCCCTGTTTATTAGAATTAATGAAGATAAGCGTTAGAGTGAACAAAAACGCCCGGAGTGCTGACATATAGCGGGGTGTGGTGCGGCTGGAACTTTTGCTTAAGGTGACTTTATAAGGGGGACGGGAAGGTTAGCGGCGTTAAGAGGGAAGTTGAGAGGGAAGAAGCTGCGCCAAAATGGTGCAGCCTCGCAAAATCTGTGGTTTTGCTTTCCAGATTAGTTTCTGACTACGCGAAGAAACCAACCTACAAACAGTGAAATTAAGAAACCGAAGAAGGCAATCATTGTGGTGATAGTTAACATTTGCCCAGAAAAGTCAGCATTCTCTCCAGTGTGCTCGCTAACCAGCATTCCTGATGCTTTAAAGATGAACAATGCCGCTACAGAAAATAGTAAAATAACGGCGGTCGACATGATAGTGGCTTTCCAATAAGCCTTCGGCGACATCCAATGAATAGCGCCTGCCACTAGCACGCACAAAATAGTCAGAATATAAGGTACCACTTTAACTCCTCGTTGAATAAGACTTGTGCCTTATTGCGACGTCTTACCGTAGCCCCGTATTAGAAATCGAAGCGCATTGAACGACGCGGTTAATAAAAACCATTATACGATGCCATGTACGATGCAATTTGTCAGCATTCGCTATTAAATTAAGCCCTGAGACCGAACATGAAAAATTGACAAGCTCACAGCATTAGGAAAGGGGCAAAGAGCCCTGCGCTTATCACGTAAGCGCCAAGTAGTTCGGACTGGAGCCTGTTGATCTTTGCTGCACATCAACGTTCAACAGGCCCTAGTAACAATCTATTAAAAGATTTTGCGCTACAATGGTGATAGAATCGCCGAAAAAATCTCCTACCTACTTGGTGTACTGCTTTTGCGCAGCTTACGCCACGGTGGGTTGTTGTGTTTAACATCTTAGCTTCTGAGAGAACATGTTCGATTTAATTACCAGTAAAGACAGCAACGTTAAAAACGACGTGCTATCAGGTATTACCGTGGCGCTAGCCTTGGTCCCTGAAGCCGTAGCATTTGCATTTGTAGCCGGCGTAGAACCAATGATTGGTCTTTATGCGGCTTTCATGATGGGCTTGATCACTTCCGCTATTGGTGGCCGACCAGGAATGATTTCTGGTGCTACCGGCGCCATGGCCGTTGTAATGGTGGCACTGGTTGCCCAACACGGCGTGCAGTATTTATTTGCCGCGGTTATTTTGGCTGGTTTACTGCAAATAATGTGCGGTATTTTCAAGCTCGGAAAGTTTATACGTCTGGTCCCATATCCGGTAATGCTAGGCTTCGTAAATGGTTTGGCAATTGTTATTTTCTTGGCGCAATTAGGCCAGTTCAAAGTGACCAACGCAGCGGGTGAATTACAGTGGATGGAAGGTACGCTGTTATATTGGATGTTAGGGCTTGTGGCGCTAACCATGGCCATTATCTATTTATTGCCAAAGCTAACCAAAGCTGTACCGGCGTCGCTTGTAGCGATTGTTACGGTAACCTTGTTAGTACACGGTCTTGACCTTGAAGCGCGCACTGTAATCGACTTTGTTCGCGATTTGCTACCAGCTGACCAGCGCGACACCGCGACGCTAGCGGGTGAACTTCCTAGCTTTGCTATTCCTATGGTGCCGTTCACCTGGGAAACCGTCATGATCATTTTGCCTACCTCAGTCATTCTTTGCTTGGTTGGTCTAATTGAGTCGCTTCTTACTCTTTCATTAATTGACGAAATGACAGATACCCGCGGGCGCGGCAACAAAGAGTGCGTTGGCCAAGGCGTTGCAAATACCGTAAACGGTTTCTTTGGCGGTATGGGCGGTTGCGCCATGATTGGTCAAAGTATGATTAATATTAACTCTGGTGGCCGTGGCCGCTTGTCTGGTATCACCGCGGCGGTTGTATTATTAGGCTTTATTCTATTTGCTGCTCCGCTAATTGAAATGATTCCTCTCGCTGCCCTTGTTGGCGTTATGTTCGTGGTGGTTATCGCTACCTTCGAGTGGGCGTCATTCAGAATTATTCGCGGCGTAAACAAAGAAGATGCGTTCGTACTTTTCCTAGTAACAGGCGTTACCGTTATCGCTGACCTGGCTATTGCGGTTGTGGTGGGTGTTATCGTTTCTGCACTGGTGTTTGCATGGAAACACGCTCGTCATATTGAAGCGAGATCCCATATCGATAACGACGGTTGGAAAGTCTATGAGCTAGACGGCCCGCTGTTCTTTGGCTCGGTATCGCATTTCAAAGACCTGTTTGATATCGCCAACGACCCTAATGATGTAGTTATTGATTTTAAAGACTCTCGCATTTGGGATTCATCAGGTATCGATGCGCTAGATACCCTTGCTGACAAATACGAAGAGCAGGGTAAAAAGCTACACATTCGCCATATCAGTGATGAGTGTCGCTCACTGCTTCGCAAGGCCGATAAGTTTGTTGAAATTAATGTGGTTGAAGATCCCCGCTACCGCGTAGCGACGGATAAGCTGGCCTAAGTTATTTGAAAGCCTTAATGCACCAAGTAAACACAGTTTTGCGTTTGTTTGGTGCAGTTGTGAAGTCTGAATAATGCTTATTTTGTAGTAAATCAAATAAAAACAATTGTTTACGGTTTTGGCACTGAACTTGGATAGCTATAAACGTAAAGTGTGTTTTGGTGATTTGTGTCAATCGCTGAAAATTGTGTGATTTATAACACTCCGTAAAATGTGTTAGCCGACCTAAACCGTTGGCAAAATAGGCAACGAAGCCCGCATCAACGAAAGTTGAAGCGGGCTTTTTTTTGTCCCGAAAAAAGGGGAATACCATGACTTCATTGGACTCAAAAACGCAAATTGTCGTCGTAGGCAACGGCATGGTGGGGCATCATTTTGTTGAGCAGCTTCACCAAAGCGATGCCAATGTAGAAATAACCGTTTTATGCGGCGAGTCACGCCTTGCGTACGACCGCGTTTATCTGTCGTCTTTTTTTAGCGGCGCGAGTGCTGATGACTTAGCGCTCACTACACCCGCTCAGTACGCCGAGTGGGGCGTAAACGTAGTTACCAATGCCTTGGTTACCGATATAGACCGTGACAATAATAAAGTGACGACTTCTGAAGGGCAGGTGTTTAGCTACGATAAGCTTGTGTTAGCTACGGGCTCATACCCATTTGTGCCACCCATCCCTGGCAACGATCAAGAGCATTGCTTGGTGTACCGTACTATAGACGATCTACTCGCTATTGAAGCTTCAGCAGCAGTGAGCAAAGTAGGGGTTGTTGTTGGTGGTGGGCTGTTGGGTTTAGAAGCCGCTAACGCATTAAAGCAAGCCGGTCTCGACACCCACGTGGTTGAGTTTGCCCCGCAGCTTATGGCGGTTCAGCTAGACCAAGCAGGTGGTAACGTTCTTAAGGACAAAATAGAAGCATTGGGCGTTACGGTTCACACCCAAAAGGCAACGCAAACTATTGAGGCCGGTGATACCTGCCGCTATAAAATGGTGTTTGCTGACGGCACTGCACTAGAAACTGACATGATTTTATTCTCTGCCGGTATTCGACCTTCCGACCAGCTCGGCAGAAAGTCAGCGCTAACACTGGGTGAGCGCGGCGGTATTGTCATTGATAATCACTGCGTGACGTCTGACCCAAACATTTACGCTGTAGGTGAATGTGCGCTGTGGGATAACAAAATATTTGGCCTGGTAGCACCTGGCTATACCATGGCGCGCACGGCTGTAAGTCATATAACCGGCGGCGATGCCGAGTTCGCTGGCGCAGATATGAGTACCAAACTCAAGCTAATGGGTGTGGAAGTGGGCTCAATTGGCGATGCTCATGAACGCACAGTCGGTGCGCTTAGCTACACCTATTTAAATCAGCCAGAAGGCGTGTACAAAAAGCTGGTGGTAGATAGCGAGCAAAAGTACGTGCTTGGTGCTGTACTCGTTGGCGATACCAGCGACTACGACACGCTCTTACAGTATGCACTTAATAATATTGAATTACCTGAACACCCAGAAAGCCTAATTCTGCCCTCATCCGATGCCGCACCGGCGTTAGGTGCCGATGCACTACCAGACACCGCGTCTATTTGTTCATGCCTAAATGTGACAAAGGGCGATATTGTTTCAGCCATTGAAGGCGGCTGTTGTAGCGTTGGCGATGTAAAAGGCGAAACCAAGGCCAGCACAGGGTGTGGAGGTTGTGCTGCCTTACTTAAAAATGTTGTGGATAGCGAACTTGAAAAGCGCGGTGTGGAAGTATCAAAAGCCATTTGTGAGCACTTCAACCATACCCGACAAGAGCTATTTCACATTGTTAAGGTAAACGGCATTCGCACCTTTGACGAGCTACTAGAGCAGCATGGTGAAGGTCTAGGGTGTGAAATTTGTAAGCCCGCTGTCGGCTCAATTTTAGCCTCGGTGTATAACGACTACATTCTTAAGGCTTCACATCTTCCTCTACAAGACACCAACGATATCTACCTTGGCAACATGCAAAAAGATGGCACGTATTCCGTTGTACCGCGTGTACCTGGTGGCGAAATAACGCCTGAGAAGTTGATTCTGCTCGGCGAAGTGGCAAAAGAATACAACCTGTACACCAAGATCACGGGTGGTCAGCGCATTGATTTATTTGGAGCGCGCGTAGAGCACTTACCTGATATCTGGGAAAAACTGGTCGCTGGTGGTTTTGAAACCGGCCATGCTTACGCGAAGGCACTGCGTACCGTGAAATCGTGTGTGGGAAGCACATGGTGCCGCTACGGTGTTCAGGATTCTGTTGGCACTGCCATTGACTTAGAGAATCGTTACAAAGGCTTACGTGCGCCGCACAAAATTAAATTTGCCGTCTCGGGGTGTACCCGTGAGTGCGCAGAAGCCCAAAGCAAAGACATTGGCGTTATTGCTACCGAGCAAGGCTGGAACCTGTATGTTTGCGGGAATGGCGGCATGAAGCCTCGACATGCAGACCTGTTTGCCACCGACCTAGATACCGAAACCCTAATTAAGTACATCGACCGCGTGCTGATGTTTTACGTGAAAACGGCTGATCGCCTACAGCGCACATCGGTGTGGATGGACAACTTAGAAGGTGGGTTAGCTTACCTGCAAGACGTTGTGATAAACGATGCTCTTGGCATTAATGGTGAGCTTGAAGCACAGATGGATGCTGTGGTTGATGCTTATCAGTGCGAATGGAAAACCACCATTGAAAACCCTGAGTCGCGCAAGCGTTTCCGTCAATTCGTAAACAGCAATGCTAGCGACACCAATATTCAGTTTGTTTCAGAGCGAGGCCAGGTTCGCCCAGCTACTGAAGCTGAAAAAGTAGCAGGTAAAGATCAGTTCATTCCTGTCTCTATGGTATAGCCACTGGCTTATCAACCCTGTTAGGAGAATCAAATTATGTCAGCAGCGCAAAATGTAATGGCGTCAGAACCACAGCAAGTGCAATGGCACTATATTTGTGAGACGAACGACTTAGTGACAAACAGTGGGGTTTGCGCCCTTGTCGACTCACAGCAAGTGGCAATTTTCAGTTTGAAGATAAACGGCGAAACCCAGGTTTTCGCCATTAGTAACTACGACCCTATTGGTAAAGCAAACGTACTCTATCGCGGGCTTCTAGGGTCGATAGGCTGTGCGCCTGTTGTTGCTTCGCCTCTATACAAAGAGCATTACTTTTTAGAAACCGGGCTGTGTAAAGAACACGACGATGTTTCCGTCACGGCTTACGCTGTGAAGGTAGAGGGCGAAAAGGTTTTTGTGGGCGTTTAAGCAAACTGTCTTTTTTATACGCCCACATGAATAAAGCCTTTTAGCAAAATGCATTCAAAAGCTGTGAAACCGAAAAAGGTAATGAAATGAATATGCCTACACGACAACCCGACATGATGTCTGAACAATTAAGACAAACAACATGCCCATACTGCGGCGTAGGGTGTGGTGTAGATATCAGTTGCAACGTAAGCCCGCGTGCCATAACCCTGGACACTGTTAAAGGCACGCCAGAGCATCCCGCCAATTATGGAAGATTGTGTGTTAAAGGAACAAACCTGCTTGAAACAAACGACGTAAACGGACGTTTGCTTCACCCAACCATGGCAGGTCAATCGGTGGATTGGGACACGGTCACCGATGTGATTGCGGATAAGATCACCTCTACCATTGCGCAGTATGGCGCGGATGCCGTTGCTTTTTATGTATCAGGTCAGCTTCTCACCGAGGACTATTACATTGCCAATAAGCTTATGAAAGGTTACATCGGCAGTGCCAATATCGATACGAATTCACGCCTGTGTATGTCATCAGCCGTTGCCGCGTACAAGCGTGCGTTCGGTGAAGATGTAGTGCCTTGCGATTACACCGACTTAGAATGTACAGATTTACTGGTGATCACCGGGAGTAATACGGCGTGGGCGCACCCAGTGCTTTTTCAACGCATTCAGCGAGCAAAGCTGAAAAATCCGAATATGAAGGTCATTGTTGTTGACCCACGCAAAACCGAAACCTGTACCATTGCCGATTTACACCTTCCTATAAAACCGGGTAGCGACGTAGCGCTATTTAACGGTTTACTCAGCTATGCAAACGCACAAGGTCGAATAGACAAATCCGCCGTTGAGACCTATGCCGAGGGACTTGAAGAAACGCTCAAAAGTGCAAATGCCTTAACGTTAGATGACGTTGCTGAAGTATGCGACCTGGACATTAACAGCATTAAGGCCTTCTTTGATGCCTTTTGTGAAGCCTCTAGCGTAGTTACTTTTTATTCTATGGGCGTGAACCAGTCTTCTGCTGGTGTGGATAAAGCCCAAGCCATTATCAACTGTCATTTAGCAATGGATTTAATTGCTAAGAACGGTTGTGGCCCGTTTTCAATTACTGGCCAGCCCAATGCCATGGGAGGGCGTGAAGTCGGTGGGTTAGCCAATATGCTAGCTGCACATATGGACCTTGAAAACCATGAGCATATCAGCGCTGTTAAAACCTATTGGAATGCCCCTGTTATGCCCAAAGGGCAGGGGCTTAAAGCTGTTGATTTGTTTAATGCAATTGAGAGTGAAAAGGTAAAATTCGTTTGGATAATGGGGACGAACCCCGTTGTCAGTATGCCAAATCGCGGTCAAGTTGAACGCGCACTTTCTAAATGTGACATGGTGGTGGTGTCTGATATCGTTGAGTCTAACGATACGCTTAACTACGCGCACATTGCCCTTCCTGCCACGGGGTGGTCGGAGAAAGACGGCACGGTGACAAACTCAGAGCGCCGTATATCACGTCAGCGCGGTATATTGCCTCCACCAGGTAGTGCAAAACACGACTGGCAAATACTGTGTGAAGTGGCGGGTAAAATGGGCTTTGGCGAGGCATTTAATTTTACCCATCCGTCACAAATATTCTGCGAATACGCTGGGCTAACCGGCTATCAAAATAACGGTAAGCGACAATTAGACCTGTCACCTTTACAAGCGTTAAGTGAAGCTCAATACAACGGGCTATCGCCTTTGCAGTGGCCCTTTCAAGCAGTTACAAAAGCTGAGAATACGGCCAGTTCTAATTCTCAACCTAGCCTTACCAGTAAACGTCCTTTTGAAGACAAGCAGTTTTCAACACCCAACGCCAAGGCTAGGCTTATTCCCGTAACTTACAGAGCGCCACTGCAGGTGACATCAGACGCTTATCCTTTTGTTGTGAACAGCGGGCGAGCGCGAGATCAGTGGCATACTATGACACGCACGGGTAAAGCGGCAAAGTTACTGGCTCATATGCCAAGTGCTTGCGTGCATATCAACCCTAAAGACGCTGCTGAATTGGGCGTTGAAGACGGAAGCCTCGTTTCTCTTTCAAGTGCAGTGTGTAAAGACGCCCCTGTTATTTATCCGGTTAAAGCGGATACGGATATGCGCAAAGGGGAAGTATTCATTCCCATTCACTGGTCGGCGCAATGGGGTTCGCACAGTAAACTAGGCGCACTTTACGCCAGCGCGGTAGACCCTATTTCAGGGCAGCCAGAGTTAAAACACGCGGCGGTAGCTATCGCGCCTGCTCATTTCGCTACCTACGGCAAGCTCTTTGTTTCATCAGTAAACCAATCAGCACATAATTCAAAACTTAATCCGTTTAGTGAAGACGCACTAAAGCATGCGTGTGATTACTGGAATACGACACCGCTTGAAAGCACAGAGGCGTCTTCACCTTTAAATAACTCGGATGCAGCATTATCAGTATTGAATGTTGCTTCGAACAAAGGTCGTCGGGATTTTACCCAAGGGTTGATACCTCTGCTGCCGCAAAACGCGGTGCTATTGCAGTTTCATCATCATACATACTCAGTATGCCTTGCGCTTGTCGATGATACTCTTTGTTTCGCGGCGTTTTTAGGCGATGAGCCAGAAAAGGGTGAAAGGGCACCAGCAGCTGCACATACAATAGCGCAGGCAGCGCCACATTTAAAAAACACATGGTCAGTACCTAACGAATGGCTCGCCAGCCTTCTCAACACATCTATTTCTACAGACATACAGCGCAATTTAATACGTGGCCAAGTAGACGACGCATTTTTAAATGGTGATGTAGTTTGTAGCTGCTTTGAAGTGCGCGAAAAAACCATTACACATGCCATCGAAGAAGGCTGTAGTTCGGTGGCAGAGCTTGGTGAAGCATTAAAGTGTGGTACGAATTGTGGCTCGTGTAAGCCCGCCTTGTCTCAGCTGATAGACGAGCATTTAGTCATTGAAATTCAATCTGTTTAGGAGCGTTAAATCATGTCAATTGCAACTAGTTGGTCGTTACCGTTTTTGCGCACCTTATTTAAACCGCAGAAACCTTTGTTAAACCTCTTTTATCGCGATGCTATTTCTACCTCGGTCACGACCGTGACGACGCGCCAGCGCTCCGATAATCCAAAAGCTCCAGCTAAGCATTCATACTTTGGCAAGTGGTTGAAGTTAGCAAACAGGCAAACTGAAGGTCATAAACAAGGGCAGGTGTTCATCGTCGGTGCTGGCCCTGGTGATGCCGAGTTACTTACGTTAAAAGCGTTTCGTCTTCTGCAACAAGCCGATGTCGTGCTGTTCGATGCTTTAGTCAGCGAAGATATTCTCGCGCTAATTCCCTCTAAAGTGGTGAAAGAATATGTAGGGAAACGCTGCAAAAAGCATAGCTTTACCCAAGACGCTATATGCAAGCGAGTGGTTGAATTGGCAAGCAACGGTCACACTGTCGTACGGTTAAAAGGCGGTGACCCAGCCCTATTTGCAAGAACCTGCGAAGAAACCGATGCACTCACAAAAGCCAACATTCCTTTTGCTATTGTTCCTGGTATTACGGCAGCATCGGGTGTGTCAGCCTATACGGGGATCCCTTTAACCGACAGGTGTTGTGCTCAGTCGGTGTGTTTTATGACCGCACATTTTAAGGACGTGGATCAATGGCCAGAGATGGCACCCATGGCGCAAAATGTATTGAAGCAAACCATGGTGGTTTATATGGGGCTAAGCCGACTTGAAGGGCTATGCAAAGGCTTGATTCATCACAACGTGCCAACCACATGGCCAGTAGCGGCAATTGAAAATGCCACTTCGCTTGAACAGCGCGTGATTACTGGCGTGCTTGCCGATATTCATAGCAAGGTAGAAGCAGCAAATTTAACGGGGCCTACGTTACTTATATTTGGAAAGGTGGTAGAGTCTCGTCAACAGGTAAATACTCTTCTATTACATTCATCCAAGCATGCAGCAACCATTTAGTGAATACATAAAAATTATTGGAAAAGGTCAAAAAGGGGGGCGTAGCCTTACCCGTGATGAGGCTTATCATGCCATGAAAATGGTATTGGCCAATGAAGTGACAGGCGATCAACGCGGCGCATTTCTTATGTTGCTGCGTACCCGTGAAGAAACACCAGAAGAAGTTATTGGCTTTGTCGATGCATGCAGAGAGCTGATAGAGCCAGAAGTTAAAACCCTCACCCCCACGTTAGATATTGGCTGCTACGCGGGAAAGCGTCGCCAGTTACCGTGGTACTTATTGGCCGTAGCGGTTCTAGCCAACAATGGTTACTCGGTTATGCTCCACGGTGCGCATGAACCGGGTTCGGGACGCCTTTATGCAAGTATAGCGTTACCCCAATTGGGCCTGTCTGAAGTTAGCAGTATTGAAGATGCCAAACAGCAGTTAACGGATAAAGGGGTGACTTACCTTGATTTGTCTTATTTGCTGCCTGCGCTCGACACAATTATTAAGCTTCGTGAGGTATTTGGCCTGCGTTCATGCGCTAACACCCTCGCAAGGTTGTTGAATCCCACCGCTGCACAATTTTGCGTACAGGGCGTTTACCATATGCATCTTGACCACAAACACTGCCGCGTTAATGAAAATTATCCATCTATAGATGCGCTTTGTTTTCGTGGTGATGGCGGAGATCCTGAAGTTAATGGTGAACGGGAAACTGAGCTATTTATTACCAGAAATGGTGAGACCGAAGAAGTAATAATGCCGGTGGTTGCTGACAAATGGGCGCTTAAAGATAAAGACATGAACGTTAACGACATGCTTGATGTGTGGGCGGGTAACGCGAATAGCCTTTACGGTGAACAAGCCATCTTAAGCACACTTGCCAGCTATTTGGTACTGCTACAAAAGTGTGATGTTGCAGATGCCCTGTCCCAGGCAAGGCAGCTTTGGGCACAGCGCGATAAAAGCGCAACGCCATTTTAAGGTCACCTGCGTTTTCTGAGCGGGCAATTATCTATATTGCTTGATAAAAACCCTTCTTTTTAAGGAAAAATAGCCAATCGTCGCATTGACTTAATCGTTGCTATACTTGTTAATAGTATTAACAAGTTTTCCTTAAGTGGTGTTATGCGAATCACGCAATGGCTCGTATTTTTAGCTAGCCTGTCGCTCTTATTTCGAGCAGGTTATGCTGTATCTGAAAATCGAGAACAGGTCACAACCTCTAGCGTAACTTTCGTACTAACCGCAGATATGCCTAATATTAGCGACGCACGCACAGGGCGTTACGCTAATCTTCAAACCCTCGTAAAACAACAGCGGCAAATTAGTGAAACCGTCTTCTTCATTTTCGGCGGCGGCTCGATTGGGCCGAGCGCGCTATCCTCGTTTGACCGTGGCTCCCACATTATTGATATTCTCAATTCCCTTGAGCCAGATGTGATGGGGGTCACAAAGAGAGAATTTAGTTTCTATGAGGATGAATTATCTCTTCGTTCTTATGAAGCAGCCTTTCCATTGGTAGCCAGCAACGTAATAGACAACCGGGTGGGGCGCTCCCCTGATGGCCTGCACACTTCTGTGATTGTAGAAAAAGAAGAATTAACTCTTGGTGTTATATCAGTTTTACATGAGAGAGTGATAGAAGAGTACCAATTATCTGATATTGCTATAACGCCTCCTCAAAAAGCCATCATGGAGGAGTCTAAAAGATTGCGACAGCAAGGCGCAGATATTATTTTGCTGCACTATTCCTACCCGTTCCCTTTTATTAATACCATGCTGAACAAACGTATTATTGATGTCGCTTTTATAACAGACAGTCGCTTGGACGAGAAAAATATGCTCGAAACTACGCGTCATCCTAATAGGATGGTACTTACACAGCAGGGAACCGCTGTCGTTGCTAGTTTTGTGAAAAATGCTGGGTGGCAAGCAACGTCGTATATAGAACAGCCGTTAGAAGATATAGAGGCTGATGCTGAGTTAAACGAGCAACTCATTGAGTATGAAGCGCGCCTAAAACGGTTGTTAAATATCCAAATTGGCGAATGGAAGATTGCCGTTTCGACTGCGCGCAAAGAAGTGAGAAGTGAAGAGAATCCTTTTGTGAACTTTGTCGCGGATACCATTAAACGCTATGCCAATACTGAAATTGCCTTGATAAACGGAGGCAGTATCCGAGGCAACAAACAATATACGGCAGGTACACCAATTACTCGGCAAGATATTGTCACCGAAATGCCGTTTCGTGCGCATGTTGTGGCTTTGGATATAACTGGCGCTCAGTTAATTCAAGCTCTGGAAGAGGGGCTTTCGCAATATCAAAATTTAAAAGGCGGTTTTCCTCATGTATCGGGTATGTCTTATAGTTTCGACCCTTCAGCGAAAGTGCTTCAACGAGTAAAAAATGTCACCATTAATGGAAAGCGAATAGATAAGTCGAAAACCTATTCACTGGCTACAAGTAACTTTCTGGCCAATGGCGGAGACGGTTTCTACGCGTTAAAGAATACCGAAAAGCGTCCGGCCTTGAGTACACGCCCCCCTCAAATATCAGACCTTGTGATGCAGGCCATCGTCAATCAATACGATATAAAGCCTAAAACTGATAACCGCATAATAAACATGGCAAAAGGCGGTTGATCAGATGCAGCATAAGAAAAAGACCTTGTATCTGTTTATCATTGCGCAATGCAGTGTGATGGGATTTTTTCTTTTGATACTGGTTTTGTCGCTGCTGCGTTTAAATGACGTGCGAAAAGTACTTGACGATATCACCTCGTCTTCTATCCCCACTCTTAGCCAAGCTACTGAAATTACGCGAGAAGTTCAGCACTTAATTTCACTTACTGCGCGATTAACATCGTCTGAGAGCCAATCGTCTCGGCGTATCGTCAAAACCCAGTTGGATGAAACGATAGAGCGCCTGGATTCCTCCAATTTGAAGCTTGAGCAAGGAGACAAGTACTTAGCGACGCAGCTGAATGTACTTACATTAGAAATAGAAGAACTAAACGCATTAGTGCGTCAGCGGATTGATGTCGAAAAAGAAGTGCGGGTGGAAAGGGAAGTACTATTTACTTACTTGAACAATATTTTTGAAGACAATAAATCGCAGTATGTGGGTATTCAATCTTCTCAAACGCTGGTTCCTCTGATATTACAAATTGCCCAAATAAATCAGCAGTTCCAACTGCATGAGTTACGCAAGTTAGAGGACAATATTGAAGAAAGCATCGCTTCCTTGCGTGAGGCGACAACGCTCGACAAGCGCAGCAGCGAACTGGTAAGTGCGCTAGAGGAGGGGGTATTAGGTAAATGGGGCATGATTGATAAACAAGCTAATGTCATGCGCATTCGTGGACGTTCAAGAGGGCGAGGCAGTTTTGTTGAGCACTTGGCTGAAGAAGTCGCGTCAAATATTGAGTTTAGAGCATCTTCAATCACAAAAGACACCTCTTTTTACGCATTATCTGCCAACCAAGCTGTGTCCAAACAAATAACCCTGTCATTGGCACTTTCATTAATTGTGATGATTATTTGTTGCGCCATCATCTTCTATATCTACAAACGTATTATTCTGCGTTTAATTGCTTTAACCAACTTGGTTGAAAAAAATAGTGAAGAAGTAGCAAGCTTCGAAGGCAGTGACGAGATATCTCGCCTGGCTAAAACCTTCGCACTGTATTTTGAGAGAGTAAAGAGCCAGGAAACCGAATTGATTCGTTTGTCACTTAGCGATCCGCTGACTAACATCCCAAACCGACGGGCATTTGAAATGGAAATGGAAAAGGTAATAGCGATGTCAAAACGGTATGACTGGCCGTTGACGGTAGTTATCTTGGATGTCGATAGTTTCAAACTTTACAATGACAATTATGGTCACCCTAAAGGGGATGAATGCCTGAAAGCCGTCGCTATTGGGCTTAATGAAGTCATTACCCGTAACACTGATTTTTGTGCTCGATACGGTGGTGAGGAGTTCGTAGCGATTTTGCCCAATACCGATGAGAAAGGCGCGAAGGTGAAAGCTGAAGAGATTCGAGATGCGATAGAATCATTAGGGATAGAGCACAGCAAGAGCACAGTTTCACCCGTAATTACCGCAAGTTTGGGCGTTGCAACGGTCAATTTCGTTAATCACCACAACTGGACGTTAACTTCGATCCTTAATACCGCTGATAAAGCTTTGTACGACGCCAAAACGGGCGGCCGGAATCGCTGCGTGTTTTCATCGCTGCCATGAGTATTTTTGTATAGTAAAAAGAGGCGGGTTTATGTCAATCCCCAAACTGGGCTATCTCTAATCTTTATTGAACAAAAAAACTTCAGTTTTATTTGTGTGAAACATCAATAAACTTCATTTCCTCTGCTATCTTTAATCAAAACCAACAAAAACTAGCTTATCGTTTCAGACAACTAACCGTATTTCAGTGTGATACGCCAGTGCCTATTTTGTCAGGGTGGCTTCGTTATGAGCTAAGTCGGCTGATAAATAATGCGTGAAACGAAGTTCATTAGGAGCGCGGGATGTTTTCAAAAATAAAGAGTTGATAGCCGAAAACCAACGTTTGGAAAAGGAACTGGCGGCATATCAAACGGTTAAGGAAGAGCTTCGTGAAGAAATGTTGTACATTGAGTTGAATGCAGATGGACGTATACGTGCAATTAATGATCTATGTACTCAAGCAACAGGATTTAAGATTTCAGAGCTAGAAGGGAAGTCCCTTGAAAGCCTAATGGACCCGAAATCGCTTAAGAAATCGGACGTTCAAGATATGCTAGGCGCTGTTAAAAATCATCGTCATTGGCATGGCGCAGTTAGCTTCAATAATGCAAAAGGCCATGAGATTTGGGTAAGAGGAATCATACAGCCCATAGATGACGCCTATGGAAATGTGAAGTGTATTTCTTTCTATATGGCAGAGCAAACGCGCAATATTTCTTACAGTAATGAGCTTAGAGATATGATTGCCGCGCTTCATCGCTCTTCTGCTGTTATTGAGTTCAACCTTGATGGCACCATCATAAAAGCCAACGAAAACTTTTTGAAAGGCACGGGCTACAAGCTGGAGCAAATAGTTGGAAAGCATCATAGGATCTTTTGCACAGAGCAAGAGGCGAACTCGGAAGAATACAAACAGTTTTGGCGTGGGCTAGCGCAAGGACAGTTAGAATCTGGACGCTACAAACGCATTGATAGCCGAGGGAATGAAGTGTGGCTAGAAGCGTCATATAACCCCATCAGAAACGAAGATGGTCAGCTTTATAAAGTAGTGAAATTTGCAACGGTAATTACAGAGCAAATGAAGCGGGAGTTCGCCATTTCTGAAGCCGCCAACGTTGCATTCAATATTTCGCAAGAAACTGGAGAGCAAGCACGTAAGGGAAACCAAGTGCTCGATTCTACGGTTAAGGCGATGAACGAATTAACGAAACAGATGGGTAATGCGAGTGAAGGTATTAAGGACCTTGATGAGCAATCCCAAAAAGTTGCGGACTTGGTTAAAAGTATTAGCGGAATTGCCGACCAAACTAATTTATTGGCGCTTAACGCTGCTATTGAAGCTGCACGTGCAGGCGATCAAGGGCGTGGTTTCGCGGTAGTAGCCGATGAAGTCAGGCAGCTAGCGTCGCGAACCAGTAGCGCAACTGAAGAAATCGTAAACGTTGTCGTAGAAAACAGAAAGTTAACAGAAAATGCAGTTCAGTTAATTGAAGCGGGTCAGGAAAAAGCGCGCGAAGCCTTAGAGTATTCAACGCAGTCAGGCAAAGCAATGAGCGAAATCCAAAGCGGTGCCAATGAAGTGGTAAACGCTATCGGGCAATTTACTAAACGCCTCTAGAAAATTAGCGACACAATCAGACAGCTTTAGTCATTGGCCATATTTGTTCAACCTTGGTATCTGCTTTCGCGCACCAAGGTTGAACACCCCCCCTGTTTTGGTGCACCAAAACGAATTCATTCTCACTTTTCTCTTACCTCAATAGTGTAAATGTTCATAAATTTTAATGGCTTACATTTCTGGCACGATGGGTGCTAATTAATCCGTGCAACAACAACGTTGCTGTACAAAGCAACGGGTGCAAACACAAATGCGATGGCAGAGTGGAGTGCACAACACTTACCATAGGGTAAACAAATAGGATTCAGCGGAGAACGGTAAGGAAGCATCATCATCTCCGGCATTTATGGCAAGTGCATAATAATAAAAAATAAAGATGGTTTTATAAGCTAAAGCTTTTAATAAACCTCCCTTAAAGATGAGGTGTGTGAGCGGGAATTCCTGACTTACCATTAACAACTTGATGCGTTTGTAAGAACTCCGATATTACAAACACGGCAACGAAGCCCACCATGCTCGACGGTTAAACGTCGTACGCTGGTGGGTTTTTTTTTGGCTACGAGGAACACGTATGACTGGGTTAAAGACAACATCACTGCTAAAACGCTTTCGAACGGCGAGTGCTGGAGTATGTGCAGCACTTGCCGTCTCTGTAGCAAGTTTTTCTGCGAGTGTGGCAGCACAAGCGCCAGCGGTAGGCTGGCCTGAGAAGGAAGAACTTAAGTTTGGTTTTATCAAGCTCACTGATATGGCACCGCTTGCTGTGGCGTACGAAAAAGGCTTTTTTGAAGATGAGGGCCTCTACGTTACATTGGAAGCGCAAGCTAACTGGAAAGTGCTGCTTGATCGCGTAATCGACGGCCAATTAGATGGCGCTCATATGCTGGCTGGCCAGCCCCTTGGTGCAACCATTGGCTTCGGCACGGAATCGCATGTGGTAACAGCGTTCAGTATGGACCTCAATGGTAATGGAATTACCGTTTCTAATGAAATTTGGGACAAAATGAAGGCCCATATTCCACAGGAAAATGGCAAGCCAGTTCATCCTATTAAAGCTGATTATTTAAAGCCAGTGGTTGATGAATACCGCAACGCTGGAAAGCCGTTCAACATGGGAATGGTATTTCCAGTATCTACACACAACTACGAGTTACGCTATTGGCTTGCGGCAGGTGGAATTCACCCTGGATATTATGCGCCGCATAAAGGCGATACCGCGGGCCAAATAGACGCTCAGGCACTGTTGTCAGTCACCCCCCCACCGCAAATGCCAGCGACGATGGAAGCCGGCACCATCTATGGCTACTGCGTAGGCGAGCCATGGAATCAACAGGCTGTGTTTAAAGGTATTGGTGTACCTGTGATCACCGACTACGAAATTTGGAAAAATAACCCTGAAAAAGTGTTCGGCGTAAGCCAAGGCTGGGCTGACAAATACCCAAATACGCACATTCGCGTGGTTAAAGCCCTAATTCGAGCGGCAATGTGGCTGGATGAAAACGACAATGCTAACCGTCCTGAAGCGGTAAAGATTCTTGCTAAAAGTAACTACGTAGGTGCAGATGAAGACGTACTGGCTAACAGCATGACAGGCACTTTCGAATACGAGAAAGGTGACAAGCGCGACGTGCCTGATTTTAATGTGTTCTTCCGCTACAACGCCACTTACCCATACTACAGTGATGCTATTTGGTACCTCACACAAATGCGCCGCTGGGGTCAAATTTCAGAGGCTAAGTCTGACGATTGGTATAAAGAGACAGCCAAAAAAGTTTATAAACCAGAGGTCTATGCTCAGGCTGCTAAAGCGTTGATTGCCGAAGGTAAAGCTAAGGCGTCTGACTTTCCAGAGTTTGGGACGGAAACGGGCTACAAGCCGCCTCAGAGCGAATTCATTGATGGCGTGACGTTTGACGGAAGCAAGCCTAACGCTTACTTGGAGCAATTCAAGATTGGTCTGAAGGGCGACACTGTACTGTAAGTGTCTGATTTAATGGCCCTGCTTTCATTTCTAACTAGGGCGGGGCATAAACAGCGCAAAAGCGCACATCAAGTGTCAGGAGCAAGCAATGAGCAAGATGACAACCATTCTTCGCCTTCCATCGTCGCCGTCAAACGCCAACTCTTTGTTGAGCCGTTTATATCAATCCACGCCTGCGTTGCTGCTGCCTGTTATTGGCTTGCTGATGTTTTTGGCCATTTGGAATGGTGTAGCAAAAAGTATCGACACGTCGCTGGGGCAGTTCCCAGGGCCTGCACAAGTTTTTGAGCAAGCCGGTGCGTTAATTGACGAACATATTGCACAGCGTGAAAAAGCGGACGCTTTCTATCAACGTCAAGAAGCAAGAAATGCAGCGCGTGTAGCGCAGGACCCTACTTATCAGCCAAAAATTAGAGAATTCACCGGTGCGCCAACCTTCTTTGATCAGATATGGACAAGCCTTTACACCGTTATGGTTGGATTCTTAATTGCATCAGTCGTGGCGGTTCCCGTGGGTATACTATGTGGTCTAAGTAAATCTGCTTACACCGCAATAAATCCACTTATCCAGTTATTTAAGCCAGTGTCTCCATTGGCATGGCTGCCGCTCGTGACTATGGTGGTAAGTGCCCTCTATGTCAGCGATGATCCGGCCTTTTCTAAATCATTCGTGACCTCTGCCTTTACGGTTTCGCTTTGTTGTTTATGGCCAACCCTCATTAACACCGCAGTAGGCGTATCAAATATTGATAAGGACCTAATCAACGTAAGTAAGGTATTGCGCCTTACGCCGTTTGCTCATCTCACCAAAATAGTACTTCCATCTTCTATCCCCATGATTTTTACAGGACTTAGATTGTCGCTTGGTATTGGCTGGATGGTACTGATTGCGGCAGAAATGCTTGCCCAAAACCCGGGCCTAGGAAAGTTTGTGTGGGATGAATTCCAAAACGGAAGTTCAGAGTCGCTAGCGAGAATCATGGTCGCAGTGCTCACCATTGGCGCTATTGGCTTTGTACTAGACCGCCTAATGTTATCGATTCAGCGCGCTGTAAGCTGGGACAAGTCGAGCGTACTACGCTAATTTTGAGGAGAATTTTATGCACACTAAACACTTAGAGTTAGAGCAGGTGGGTATCGACTTCCCCACACCGAAGGGGCCATTTACTGCGCTTCAAGATGTAAATCTTAAAATCAGCAAAGGTGAATTTGTGTCGTTAATTGGCCATTCGGGCTGCGGTAAATCAACGGTGCTGAATATCGTCGCAGGTTTGCACCAAGCTACTACCGGCGGCGTAATTTTAGATGGCGCAGAAGTGAAGCAGCCTGGACCTGAACGCGCAGTAGTCTTTCAAAACCATTCTTTATTACCTTGGCTTACGGTATACAAGAATGTTGAGCTGGCCGTAAAATCGACCATGCGAGGCAAGAGTAAAAACGAGATGCGTGACTGGATCATGCACAACCTAGAGCTTGTGCACATGACCCACGCTCTCGACAAACTGCCTAGTGAAATTTCAGGTGGTATGAAGCAGCGAGTGGGCATTGCACGAGCGTTGGCAATGGAGCCAAAAGTGCTGCTAATGGATGAACCGTTCGGTGCGCTAGACGCCCTAACTCGCGCTCATCTTCAAGACTCGCTAATGGAAATTCATGCTGATTTGGGTAACACGGTTATCATGATTACTCATGATGTGGATGAAGCGGTATTGCTATCAGACCGTATTGTTATGATGAATAACGGCCCGGCAGCCACCATTGGCGAAATTCTAGATATTGAGTTGCCGCGTCCGCGAGATAGATTAGCACTTGCAGATAACAAGCAGTACAACCACTACAGACATGAAGTCTTAACTTTCCTTTACGACAAACAAAAGAAGGTTGAAACCGTTTCGTCACGCGCCAACCAAGCGCTTACAACTAACAAACATTCACAACAGCTAGCAAAACCCAGCGGGGTGTCATCTGAAAAAAAAGACGCTAAGAAGTCAGATGCCGCCTAGCTTTATCGGCACCTGACTAGGGCGGAAGCCTTTTCCGCCAACTAACCAAAACCATCACTTTTAACCAGCATTCTACTGCTGGCTGGGTAAGTGTTGACTAATAAAAATCGATACCGATAGGGAATACACATGAACACGTTAAAAAACTTTGGCATTAAGATGCTAACAGCATCTGTTTTGACAGTATTGGGTGGAAGCGTAATGGCCGCTGACATTCACAGCGCATTAAGCGATTCAAAGGCATGGGCGGATCTGAATTTACGCTACGAAGCTGTTGATCAAGACAATGCGTTAGAAGACGCAAGTGCACTGACTTTGCGTACGCGTCTAGGGTTTAGTTCGGGTAGCGTTAATGGTTTCTCATTTACCGCTGAAGTTGAAGACAGTCGTATTGTACTTGGGCAAGATGAGTTCACTGTGGGGCCTACTGGCTTTAACGTAGGTGAGTATTCGGTCATTGCCGACCCTGAAACTACCGAAGTTGATCAAGCTTTTATTCAGTATAAGGCAGATAACTTTACCGCCAGAGTAGGGCGACAAGTAATTACGTTGGATGACCATCGATTTGTTGGCCACGTTGGCTGGCGACAAGACCGCCAGACCTTTGATGCCGTAAGCGCTAAATATGCGGCAACAGACAATCTAGAACTATTCTATAGCTATCTTTACAAACGCAACCGCATTTTTGCTGAGGCGGCAGATTTAGATTCTAAAGATCATATTCTTCATGCTACTTATACATCTAAAATTGGCAAGTTTGTGGCCTACGCTTACCTTTTAGAAGTGGACAACGACACGGATAACGCGTTGGACACGTATGGCGTGAGCTACGATGGAAAGATGAAAGGTGAGAGCGTGAGTTGGGCTTACGGTGGTGAGTTTGCCACGCAATCAAGCGAAGCTGGCGCGGGCGAAACGGCCACCGACTTTGACGCCTCTTATTTAAATGCGTATGTCGCAGCCACGTTTTCTGGCGTGACGGCTAAGGTCGATTACGAAATACTAGGTTCTGACGATGGGTTGTACGGGTTTGCAACGCCGCTAGCTACGCTGCACAAATTCAACGGTTGGACTGATCAGTTCTTGGGCACGCCAGCACAGGGCTTAAAAGATCTTAAGTTATCTCTATCAGGTGGGCTAGCCGGTGGTAAATGGCTTTTGGCTTACCACGATTTCAGCGCTGACGACAGCAGTAACGGTGCTGACGACTTAGGCAGCGAAATTAATGTACAGTATACGAAGAAGTTTGCAGGTAAGTACAATTTTGGCATTAAGTACGGTACTTACGATGCGGGAGATATAAAGGTGGATACCAATCGCTTCTGGATGTGGATTGGTACACGCTTCTAATTGCAATACACTATTACAACGTTATGTTGTAATTAATACTACAGGTCTGGCTGAGTCGTTACTGACTTAGCCAGCCTTTTTCAACGGCCACATCAAGCTGCTGCATAACGTAGTCCCATAAAGCCGGTGCGCAAGATTTAAGGTGAGCATTACGCTTCTCAATTTTCTCCCTTGCAATACCGTGACGCTTCCAGCTTCCTCCGTTGTCTTTCATATTTTGAAATACGGGAAGTACGCGGTCCATTGATTTTGCAAATTCTGCATCGGCGGTTTCCGCTGCTTCAAACTCAAGCCATAAATCGAGCATTTCACTACTAAGTGGACTCGGCAATAAACCAAAAATGCGCTTAGCGGCAGCTACTTCTTTCTCGGCTTGTGCGTCGTGATCTGTTTGATGATTGAAAGCAAACATGTCGCCAGCATCAATTTCCACAATATCGTGAATAAGGATCATGCGAATAACGCGGGTCACATCTATGGGTTTAGCCGCATATTCGCTTAGCATATTTGCCATTAATGCAACATGCCAGCTGTGCTCTGCGGAGTTTTCCTGTCGATAGTTATCACAGGGTAGGGTGATCTGGCGCTTAACTGCTTTTAGCTGGTCAAGTTCACAGATAAAGTCAGCAAAGTCACTTACTGCATACATTGGGATGCTCCAAGGCGTAAAAATGGGCGCCTGAGCGCCCATTTAATTATTCAAGGTCTAATGAGTGTATTGGTTATTAACCAAATTATTTTTGCTCAGATAGCCACACGATTAGGTCAGCGATGTCGTCGAAGGTCATGTCAGCAGTGAAAGTAGGCTGATATTTACCGTTGATAATAAAGCTTGGCACACCAGTTAGGTGCTCACGATACTCATCAATTTGCTGTTGATTCTTGCGCACCATGCTATTTACGCCGAAGCTTTTAGCCATTTTGTCAAACTCTTCACCGTCTACACCGTTTACAACGAAGATATTGCGAAGGTCTTTCAAGCCAGTGATAGATGCACGTTGCTTGTGGATATAGTTAAAAATAGCGCCGTTCATCGCGTCTTCTTGCTTCATAGCGCGCGCAATTAGCATGGCTTTAGTTGCATCGTCTTGAACTTCTGGTCCAGTAAAACGCATAAAGTTTACATGCACCTTATTGAATTTCGTGCCGTCGCTTTTCTTTTCTTTAATTTGCGCAACGATAGGTTCGAACTGGAAGCAGTGAGGGCACCAAAATGAGAAGTACTCAGTAATAACAGGCTTATCTGTGGCTTCTTTATCAAGCACAGTATAGTGCGTACCTTCTTTCCATTTAGACGCTGGCTCCTGAGCGCATGCTGTTAGTGGCAAAAGCATTGCCATGACAAACATTACTGCAAACTTTTTCATGGAATATAATCCTATGTTCAAAAAACTATTATCGATACCGAGGTTATCACAGGCTTGTTCGCTTAACTAGGACCTGTTCTACTTTAATGCCTTAGTACGCGACAAGCTCACTAAAAAACGCGACTCAAGGTTTAGGTAAATGCAGTATTTTATATACGCATGATGAACAGAGTCTGAATCATCAGGTCCTAACAGAAACTCAAAGAAAAAGGGCTATAACCATGTATAGCCCTTTATTGTTTGTTGATTTCACGTTGAGTTTTGCCTTTAAGCAACGCTCAACAGAAGGTTCATTAACGTTACATCACTTACATGCTGTAGTTAACTGAAAGTAGAGCGCGACGCTCTTGGCCTGCATAACCTACAATGTCTTCATAATCAGTATCAAATACATTGTCGACCTTCAACGAGACCTGCCACTGCTTATCTATCTGATAGCCTAAATTAACGGTTGCAAGCGTATAGGCTGACAGCGCCAGAGTCTGAGACGGTTCAGGGAAAGGAGGGAAGAAGGTGTCGTAATGACTCCCTGTGTAAGCTAGCTTGGTGTAAAAGCTGAACTTCTCCGTTCCAAAGTCAGTGTTGTAGGTTAATGAGCCTTGGTGACGGGCACGACGCAGTTCAGTGGTTGTTATACCATTGTCGGTTTGTTCCGCATCTAGATAACTATACGCTGCGGTAAAATCACCATAGCCACTGTCCCAGTTAAGTTCTAGATCAATACCTTCTCGCGAGCTTTCACCGTCGATATTATCGGCACTATATGCACCCAAATCTGACACAAATACGAAGCCATTGATTTCGTCTTCAAGGTCGGTAGTGTATGCGCTGATTTGTGCAGACAGTGATTTCCAGTTTGCCTTAACGCCTATTTCCCATTCTTCACTGGTTTCAGGTTCTAAGTTTGGGTTGCCGATGAAGCTTGCTGGGAAGTAGCCAAAGCGCTCGGTGAAGGTGGGGGTTTTAACAGCTTTACCATAGCTGGTAAAAACAGCGTAGTAATCGTTAAGCTGCCATGTAAGGCCACCGCGATAACTTACGGCATTGTCGAACTCACTGTTGTTGTCGAATCGTGCGCTTAGTGTTGCGGTTAGCGACTCGGTTAGCTGGCCATTTGTCTCGGCAAATACGCTATAAGTATTGTCGTGCTGCTTCTGGTTCGGATCGCCAAATGCAATTGGGCCGCGCTGGGTAAAAAGGCGCTGTAGGTATTCAACACCGCCAGCAAAATCCCAGTTATCCATGGTATAGAAACCTGTCCAGTTTAGCTCTATGCGCTCACCAGTGGTGCCGCCAGTGTCTGCACCTGACTCAGTGTTATCGTTATCGTCTTTGCGATAATGCGCACTTAGCGCTGAGCGATAACCTGTATTTTCCGGAGCAAATTCCCATCTTAATTTCGCGCTAATTTGTGAACCATCCGTCACGTTATCTGAGTCAGCAGGAAGGCCTGTCGTCACAAAATCAGTGCTGTCGTAATCGTTCTCGTACTGAACCGTGCGAAGGTTAGCTATTAACGTATGCTCCGACGTTGCGGCATAATTAATATTAATGCCAGCGGTCATGTTGTCGTAGCCATCATCTTCGTTACCAACACGAGATACGTTGTCACCGTCGGTACGTATGTAGCTGGCGTATGCAGAAATACCTACGTTATCGCTTTGCGAGCGCGCGTTCATGCTGCCCTGCAACGTACCTTGTGTGCCAACGCCAGCAGAGAAGTCTACGTGTGACGCATTATCGGCAAACTGGCCTGATTTCGTAGTAATGCTCAATACACCACCGATAGCGCCGCTGCCCCATCTTGCGCTCTGCGGGCCTCGAAGAAGTTCTATGCGCACCACGTTTGCGCTAGTTAAGTGAGCAAGGTCAACTAGGCTTCCTTGGCCTACGTCGTTGGCAACAACGCCATCAATTAAAACAAGTAGATGGTTGGTTTCACCGCCGCGCACGCGCAGCTCTGTTAAGCCACCAGGACTGCCTGACTGAGACAAGCTAACGCCAGGTAGGCCGCGAATTAGATCGGTAAGTTGAAGTGCGCCCGAAGCTTTAATGTCGCTTTCAGTTAGCACCGATACTGAACCAGGAAGTTTGGTTAACGAAATAGGCAAACGCGTGCCTGTTACTGTTAAAGTTTCAATATCTTGGTCAGAAGTTTGAGCAAAGGCAGGTGTGCTTAAGCACGAAATAACTGCAGCGCTAAGGGCTGCTTTAGTAAAATGTGTACGCATGGTTTTTATGTTGTCTTTGATGCGCTCCACCCGAGCACATGATTAGGGAAAGTGCACGCATTGCTTAATTATGGATGTGAGCAAGCAAACGACACCATGAAGTACAGGCCGGTATCCGGGCTTACTCACCATTACTAAAAATGTAATAGCTCTTTTGCCTTCCCATCTAATGGCGTTTAATACGTAACGCATAAAAGACAGTGGCGTATGAAAAGAAAACGACAACGCGTTGAGTTTACCGTTGCGGGGGCAGCATCAGTTTTTCACTGATTTCCCGTTTAACCCTTGTCGCCGTAGTTAATACCAATCCGCATAGATAATTGCCCACTCACGCTGAGTGGGTAATTATCTATGCGGACTGGTATAATACGGAGCTAGACAAGAGCACCTACACACTGTCGATTATATCTAAGTTAAAAAGTGATAGCGAATACGGTTTCTTATACCTTACGCTTTTTCGTAACCGCCATAAGATTATCGGCAACGGTCATCGAAAAAGCGTTTTTTCAGCAGTAAAGGGGCTGGCTCAATATCCTAATTTCAGTGGAGGCTCTTGAAGGGCCGATAGCTGTTCTTTCAGAGCAAGTATTTGGCCTTCCCAGTATTTGTCTTCAGCAAACCAAGGAAATGCCCGCGGAAAAGCAGGGTCTTCCCAGCGTCGTGAAAGCCATGCCATGTAATGCACCATTCGCATAGCGCGGAGGGGCTCAATAAGTGGCAACTGTGCAGTGTCAAACGGGTGAAACTCCTCGTATGCTTCAACCAAAGTATCGATCTGCAATAGTTGTTGTTGGCGGTCGCCGCTTAGCATCATCCACAAATCTTGGATAGCAGGGCCCATGCGGCAATCATCTAAATCAACGAAGGTAGGGCCATCGCGCCACAGTATATTGCCTGGGTGGCAGTCACCGTGAAGCCGAATACTTGATGTTGGCTTATACGCTTTTTTCGTGGCATCAATAACGGGGTTAAGTATGGCAAAAATGCTGTCTTTAGATGCTCTGGCAGCAGTGTGCTTTTCATAAGCACCTGCTTCGGTTCATCGAGGTAACTTTCAATATCAATCGAGGGACGATGTGCAAACCCTTTAGCATGGGCCACGCGGTGGATACGGCCAATGAAACGCCCCATCCATTCGAGTTGATCAAGGTTGTCATTTTCGAATTGTCTACCGCCCACCGAAGGAAATAACGCAAATCGATAGTCAGTTTCGGCCACGGTGTGATGATGCAGCGTGCTGCCATTGAGAGAAATGGGCGCAGCCAATGGAATTTCGTTATCGATTAGCTCTGCAGCAAACGCGTGTTCTTCAAGAATTTGAGCGTCGGTCCATCGACCTGGGCGATAGAATTTTGCTACATAGCGCTGACCGTCTTCAGCCAAAAACTGATAGACGCGGTTTTCATAACTATTTAGTGCTAGCAAACCGCTTTGAAGAAAAATGCCCTGACTTTCCAGGGCATCTAATATGGTGTCTGGGCTAAGCCCAGAGAATGAAAAATCTGTCATCGATAAAGGAATTTAGTTGGCTCATCAACGGTAACCGTTTCCCCATCAATAGTGGAGGTTACACTGATAAAAATATCGGTAACCGTATCTTCCAGATTATAGGCGTCAGTTGCAACTGAAATTGGCGTGCTATACACCGCACCGCCTTCAACTGTTACAGTTTGCTCACCAATGTACTTGTAGTCAGGCAAACCTTTTACAGCAATAGAGTAGGTTTGGGTTTGCTGAGTTTTGTTAAGTACTTTTATTGTATAAACGTTCTCAATTAGCCCTTCATTCGTTTCGCGGTATAGCGAGTTTCTGTCGCGGATAATGTCAACTTCGGTGGGGCTGCGCATCCAAATATTGGCAAACAGCAAGCCTATCATCACCACTAAAACTACAAAGTAACCAATTAACTTTGGACGTAAAATATGAGTCTTACCGCCAGCTAGTTCTTCTTCAGAGGTAAAGCTTATCAGGCCTTTAGGATAACCCATTTTATCCATAACACCGTTACACGCATCAACACAGGCGCCGCAGTTGATGCATTCGTATTGTAAGCCATTTCGTATATCGATACCGGTTGGGCATACCTGAACACACAGGTTGCAGTCTATACAGTCGCCTAACCCTTTTTCTTTTACTTGCTCGTGACTAAGTTTGCGTGGTCGCGGGCCGCGTTGCTCTCCACGCTTTGCATCGTACGATACCGTAAACGTGTCTTTGTCGAACATGGCAGACTGAAAACGCGCATACGGGCAAATGTGCGTGCACATGATTTCGCGCATGTAGCCAGCGTTTCCGTACGTACATACGGCAAAGAAAATAACCGATAAACCTGCCCAGAAGCTGGTGTTAAATGTTACAAAATCGATAAACAGTTCATCAATTGGCGTAAAGTAGCCAACGAAGGTTAAAGCCGTTAACAGCGCTACCAATACCCAAGCGGTGTGCTTAGCTGTTTTACGCAAAAATTTATCTGCATCCATTTTGCGTGCATCTAGCGCTATACGCTTGTTGCGCGGGCCTTCGAATTTCTCTTCGAACCACGTATAAATGTATACCCACGTTGTTTGAGGACACATAAATCCACACCACACTCGACCAGCGAAAGTGGTGACGAAGAACAGCGCAAAGGCGGAAACAATAAATATATAGGCCAGTAAAGTGAGATCTTGAGGCCATAAGGTTAGAGAGAATATAGTAAATCGCTGCTCGCCGATGTCGAGTAGCACGGCTTGATGCCCGTTGTACTGAATCCATGGAATGATGGCAAAGAGGCCCAAAAAGAAAAGGCCAAACATGCGTCTAAACGTCTCCAGAGGGCCTTGTACAGCCCGCACATAAATACGGCTACGAGAGTCGTGGCGTTTACCCTCAGGTCCACCTTTGGGTTTATGTACTTTTACCGGTGTAACGGTCTTTACCGGTATTTGTTCATTCATAGCTTAACCTTGTGTGACGTAACGAACTGCCTGTGCAGTATAACTGCGTTCAAAACGTCATATTTAATGTAGATCAATAATGCGGCGTATGGTGTATCTTTTTAAAGTTTCAGTCAATACTGAAACTTCAGAACGTAAGTCGTTTTTTGTTTTGATTTCCTCAGTCTATGTAACTTTGTAAATAGTTAAATACAGCTACGTGAATAATGAGGATTAATATAACGGCCAGATGCCATTTGATGTCCAACATCGACGATTAGGCTTTACCTACTATACATGAGTATAGTTTGCTGTATTTACAGGTAAACCGATATGACCCTATTATCGTCGATAATAATGTGGTCAATTACCGTTTGAATCGTGTACAGTGAGCATTGTGAAAATGTAAATTGGCAAAGTGTAGTTGAGCACATAGTGAGAAAGGTGCTAAAAAATTGGCGCTATTTGTAGTAAACGTCTGTCAAAGTTAGCTGAGAAGTCATGTTAAGGTTCTTTATCATCGCTGCTGAAATTATTGTTTTGGTAATTGTGCTGCGGTCTCCTTTTGTTCAGTATCTCTTTGAAGATATCCAGAACTCGCTTTCTGAATGGCTAGTTTCAATTGCCACCTTACCGGAGCGAGAAGAACTGCGTAGTTTACAAGATAAAATTAATATCCAGCTGAGTCCCTTAAAGCCTTACCAGCAAACATATGTTCAGCAAATCACCGCTGATAGCGCAAGCGTTAAACGTTTTTATCACACCTATTGTGAAAAGGACGATATAAACCCCAACTTTACGGGAACTAAACGCGTTCAACTATGCCTAATCATTAAACAGTCGTCAGTTATGCAAGTAGCAAAGCGAGACTAGCCAATTTTAACAAGGTTGGTTAAATATAAAGCTGATATAAAAGCCGACAATTGCTGCATGCTAAGCTTTCTCTAAATGTCTTGCTAACTCATAGTTTAAACGACTGAATTTAGGAGCATAAAAGTGAATAAATTACGTACTTTTTCTTGTTTAAGCTGCGCCACAGCGGTGGGACTCCTTACCGTTTTTGCTCCCACTCAAGCCGCTGAGGTGAAGATAACGTGGGAAGAACCTGAGTCTTATAGCGATGTAAGACCAACCAATGAATCTCGTAAACGGTTCCGCGAACGAACGCTACAAGAGCTTGAAGAACATATTGTAGATTTGGCCAGTGATTTACCTGAGTCGCAAGTGCTGTCAATGACAGTAACAAACGTTGATTTAGCTGGCCAAGTTTGGCCAAGCCAGTTTGTCGGTTTCGGTAACGGCGCCGGTAGCGACGTCCGTATCATTAAGCGCGTTGATATTCCTAGAATGACATTTAGCTACTCGTTGGCTAATGCCGACGGTCAGGTCATTTTAAGTGGTGAAGATGTGAAACTTAAAGATATGGATTTTATGGAGTCGAATATTCGTCGCAATCGCACGGAATCGCTTTCTTATGAAAAAGCGATGCTTAACGATTGGTTTTCAGATACCTTTTCAACCCAAGTAGCAGCGAACGACTAATAGTTTCATTCAAATCATAATAAAAAAGGTCACATATAGTGACCTTTTTTGCATTCATAGTCCATATTTCACGGGCTATAGCAGTATAAGCTGCCTACAGATAATCAAACTCATTACCTGATATTGCAAGGGTGCTTTCAGGGCCAACTTTATAAGCGGCTTTGTGCGCATCGCGACGTACTAAGATACGTTCCATGTAGAAGTCACGTGTCTTCATCTTAGACGCTGCAAGTACCGCATTACCTGATGCCTGCGCTTTGTCGGCCATGCTGTACCACAGTACACCAATCAAGGAATAAGCGCTGTATGCCAAGTAATCACAAGCAGCGGCTGCAGCGGTGGTGGCATCCATACCTAAGCAATCGGCTGAAGATGCACGCCAGTCATCAAGAATTCCTTGAGCCAGACCCTTCGCCTCACTGTCTTGAATGTCGCTAACTAAAGCGTTAAACGCATTATAGGTCGCTTCCATCATTTGACCGCCATCTCGGGTAAGCTTACGACCAATAAGGTCTAGCGCCTGAATACCGTTGGTGCCTTCATATAACATAGCAATGCGCACGTCGCGCATAAGTTGTTCCATACCCCATTCACGAATAAAGCCGTGACCACCAAATACTTGTACACCTAGGCTGGTGGTCTCAAGGCCCATATCCGTCATAAAAGCTTTGCAGATTGGGGTTAAAAACTGAAGTATCTTGTCGGCATCTTCTTTTTCTTGACCTTCACCAAGCTTCTCAACGTCCATAAACTTGGCATAGAAAAGTGAAAGTGCACGGCAGCCTTCAATCAGTGATTTCTGCGTAAGTAACATACGCGCTACGTCAGGTTGAAAGACGATCGGGTCTGCTTTGCCTTCTGGATTTTGAATACCCTGAGGTGCGCGAGACTGAACGCGTTCGCGGGCATAGGTCAGCGCGCCTTGGTAAGAGGCTTCTGCCGCCCCTAAACCTTGCAGACCTACTTGGAAGCGTGCATCGTTCATCATGGTGAACATGCATGCCAGCCCTTGGTTTTCTTCACCTACAAGGTAACCCGTTGCACCGTCAAAATTCATCACACAAGTCGGGCTCGCTTTGATTCCCATTTTGTGTTCGATGCTTCCCACTGACAAGCTGTTCGCCTCACCAGGCTCATTGCTGGCATCTGGAAGGAACTTGGGCACTAAGAATAAGCTGATGCCTTTAACACCTTTAGGGGCGTCAGGTAGACGAGCTAGAACAAGGTGAATAACGTTCGAACTCCAATCGTGATCACCTGCGGTAATAAAAATCTTATTACCGGTGACTTTATAGCTGCCGTCGCCTTGTGGCTCTGCTTTGGTACTAAGCAAGCTCAAATCTGTTCCTGCATGAGGTTCGGTCAGGTTCATGGTACCTGTCCACTCACCGCTGATTAGCTTAGCAAGGTAGATATCTTTTAATTCTTTACTGGCGTGTTTAGTAACCGCAAGTGTTGCGCTTTCAGTAAGCATGGTGGTTAAACGCCAGCTTAAGTTCGCCGCGTTTAGCATTTCGTGAACAGGCACAGCCATGGTGTACGGCAAGTCCTGCCCGTCGTACTCGGCAGTACCTAGCATTGCATTCCAGCCGTTAGCAACATATTCCTGATAGGCATCAGCGAAGCCTTTAGGCGTGGTAATGCTGCCGTCTTTTAGCGTACAGCCTTCTTCATCGCCTTCACGGTTAAGAGGGGCAACCACATCCAAAGCAAACTTTGCACCCTGTGCAATAATTTCGTTGGCAAGTTCGCTATCAAAGTCGCTGATACCGAGCTTTTCGTAGTGAGCATCAAGTCCAAGCCAGTCTTTTAACAAGAACTGAAAATCAGTCGTAGGGGCGTGGTACAGAGGCATGGATGACTCCTTTTTCAAACAAGTGTTTTAATTTTGTCTATTATAGTCACAAAAAGCGTAGTCCGAATAGTCCGTTAAAGGAAAGTTAATAATAAATTTGGATGATGTGGGTAATGATCTATGCGGACTGATATGAGAGAAACACATAGGTTTACCAAGACTCGTGGACTTTAAATGTGCAGTAAAGGTCACACAGGCTCTGATGATGATGACTGACGCATTGATGTTAATATAGAAAAGTGAACTCAAGTGGTAAGCTCGCTTGCAATTCAAATTCTCACTGGCATGCTTAGCCTACATTGAAATAACCCGTTCACATACGCACAAGCAACATGGTACATAAAAACATGAATCCAGAAAGCGCGAAGAAAAACCTTAAACATAGCAGTGATGATGCGCAGATCCCGGTTTGCATTGTAACGGGGGGAAGCTTGGGTATCGGTTTTGCGGTATGCAAGCTGTTTAGTCAAAACGGTTATCAAGTCATTAATTTAGATATCAGAGACTTTGAGCAAGCGTTACCTAATGCTATCTGGAAGCCGTGTGATGTAAGTGTTGTGCGTAATATTGAAGCCGCGGTGAATGAGGTTATTAGTTCTTATCAACGCATAGACGCATTGGTATGTAATGCCGGTATACATGTTTCAGCAACCATTGAAGACACTGATGAAGCGCTGCTTGATAAGGTACTAAACTTGAACGTAAAAGGGGCGTATGGCGCGATTAAGTCTTGCCTGCCAACCATGAAAGAGCAGGGCAGCGGCGCGATTGTGGTGATGGGTTCAGATCAGTCCTTTATTGGAAAGCGCAATTCGTTCGCCTACGGTGTCAGCAAAGGTGCGTTGGCGTCTATGGCGAAAACCACCGCGCTTGACTACGCACCCTATAATATCCGCGTTAACGCGGTATGCCCGGGTACCATCGAAACCCCTCTATTTCATAACGCCATTGATAATTATGTGGCACGTTCCGGGGCAGATAAAATTGAAGTGGTAGCTGAAGAAGCCGCTGCACAACCTATTGGACGTTTGGGCCAGCCCGAAGACGTAGCTGAATTGACTTATTTCCTATGCAGCAACAAAGCGTCGTTCATCACGGGTAGCTTGTATGCGGTGGATGGGGGCTACACAGCACAATAGAAAGAGCACAATAGATAGGGCTGAACAGAAAAGCAACGCGAAATGCCTTATCAGCAATAGCATAAACCAAGGTTTTATAAACAAAGATGAGCAAGCCTTCAATCACTTGGATAGACCCTCATATTCACTTCTTTGCCTTAAACGAAGGGCACTATGGTTGGCTGAAACCAGCCAATGCCCCCTTTTGGCCAGATAAAAAAGCGATTGCAAAACATACTACAGAGCACATGCTTTATCGCGCGTCGTTAGGGCAGTTAGCCGGTTTTGTTCACATTGAAGCGGGTTACGATAACGAAAGACCCTGGCGTGAAATTGCGTTCTTGGAGCGTCATTGTACGCTGCCATTCCGTTCGGTTGGGTGTATCGATTTAACGGGAAATAATGTTGGCAGTCATATCGACAAGCTAAAGCGGTACCAGTCAATACGTGGGCTTCGTCACATATTAGATGACGATGCTAAAGTACTTTTACGCACCCCTAAGGTTAAATGGGGAGTTCATCATATGGCGTCGCAAGGCTTGTCTTTTGAAGCGCAGTTAAATCTTGCAGATAGCAATGCTGTGCATGCGCTGCTAACGGTACTAGAACAAACACCCTCGCTAAAAGTGGCTATAAATCATGCCGCAATAGCGCCAATTGATGTAAATAGCTTTGCGTTTAAAACATGGCGGCAGAATATTCGCGACTTGAATGAAACGCAGCAAGTTGTGTTTAAGTTCTCAGGATTAGAAATGCAAGATCGCCGTTGGCTGTGGCAGCGTGCGTCTTATATTTTTGAAACCTTGCTGGACACCGTTGGCACAGATCACTGATGTTTCCAGCAACTTCCCGTGTGTCAGTGGCAATGCCGTATGCCGCGCTTTGGCACGGGTTCGTTGACATTACAACGCCGCTTTCTGTAACTCAAAAAGCGGCGCTGCTGTACGAAAATGCGAAGCGATGGTACGACATCGCATAAAGCTAGCTTACTTGAGCTGCTGAACTAGCCTAGGGTTTATTGCCTTCAATAAACCCGTTGGATTTCAGCTTTATTTAAGCGCAGTTACCGTCATGTGCGGCGAGCGATAAACCACCTCATCGTTTAGATCGATACCAATTCCCGGTGTGTCAGGCGCTTCAATGAAGCCGTTTACTGGCTGAGGATCTTGAATGCAAAGTTCACGGTTCCAGTCTTTAATAGCGTAGGTATGGTGCTCGTGAATTAAGAAGTTTGGAATGGCCGTTTCTAGATGCAGGCTTGCCGCTGTCGCTACAGGGCCTCCGCAAACGTGAGCCTGAATACGTACATCGTAAATGTCGGCATAATCACACACCTTTTTCGCTTCGGTGAAACCACCACAAAGGCCAACGTCAGGCTGAAGTACATCAATAGATTGGTCTTCAAGGTAAGGGCGTACATCCCAGCGGTGGTACAAGCGCTCACCGCCCGCAATAGGCACATTCACGTTCTTCGCTACTTTGTCGTGAAGCTTCGAGTTAAGGTAATTCACTGGCTCTTCGTAATATAGACAGCCAATTTCTTCAACGATGTCACCCAGCTGGATAGCCGTTGATGCACCTAATAAGCTGTGACATTCAAAGATGATGTCGCCATCTTCGCCCATTGTGTCTCTAATCGCCTGAAGACGGGCTTTGAAAAGTTTAAGCTCGGGCTTAGTGAATAGTTTGGTTCTGTCGAAATGGGTGTTGCCGTCTTTATCGTAAACGATGGGGTCAACTTTAACCGCATCGTAACCATCTTTAAGTGCTTTTTCAGTGGCGCGAGCATAGTCAGCGGGGTCGTTAAGCTTGGTTACTTCTTTGTCCCAATCAAACTGTAGCTGGCTAGCGTAGCTACGGAGCTTGCCATTAGTTTTGCCACCCAGTAATTCGTAAACCGGTAAGCCAAGCGCTTTGCCTTTAATGTCCCAAAGTGCAGTATCAATAGCGCTCATCGCAGCATAAATAACCGGGCCGCCGCCTAATCCCCAAAAGCCTTCGCGCAGCATTCTCGACCATAGCAGTTCAGTGTGAAAAGGATTAAAGCCAATCAGCATGGCTTCGGCAATTTCTTTAATCATGTGTGCAGCGGCGCTGTGACCCCAATCATAAGCCAGTCCTGCTTCGCCCACACCGGTAATACCTTCGTCGGTGTAAACGCGTACGAAAACCGGGTTCCACTGAGGGCGCTTAGGGCATTCGATATCAAAAATTTCTACTTTTTTGACTTTCATAATGTATAAACAATTCCTGTTTGAAATAAGTTGGCGTTTAGCTGGCTAAGCTAAATTATTCGCAGAAGCCCGGGTCTAGTTTGTAAGCTTTGCGAAGCATGGCAGGCCATGCTTTTTGGCCGCCTGTTTCGCCGCTGTGAACCACATTAGCCTGTGCGTATATGCCATCAATAATGCTTTGCGGTATCTCGATAACCTCTTCATTAGACTGCATCAGGGCAAGCTGAATTTCGCACGCACGCTGCAAATCATAAAAGCGCATAAAGGCGTCACCAACGGTGGGGCCAAGGGTTAGACCGCCGTGATTAGGCAAAAGCATGTGATTAGTGTCGCCAAGATCGTCCTGCAAACGTTTCTTTTCACTATCATCAACGGCTAAACCTTCGTAGCTGTGATAAGAAAGTGAAGGTAGCGAAAACATTGAATACTGGCTCCAGGGCTTAAGCCCGCCTTTGACAGATGCGACTGAGATTGTGGCTAGTGTATGCAGGTGAATAACGCATTGGGCATCGTGGCGCACTTCGTGGATAGCACTGTGAATGGTGAAGCCAGCAGGGTTGATGCCGTAAGGTGTATCGTCAAGGATGTTACCCTCTAAATCGACCTTAACCAGGTTAGAGGCGGTAACCTCGTCAAACGTCAGGCCAAAGGCGTTAACCAAGTAATGATCAGTGCCCGGTACCTTAGCTGAGATATGAGTGTAAATAAGGTCGCCCCATCGCATATCTGCCACTAACCGATAGCATGCTGCTAAATCGACACGAGTTTGCCATTCTTGTTCAGATACTTTGCCTTTAAGGCTTAAGGTTGGCAGTGAAAACAAGCCACTTCTCCTATTCTTTTCATGGTGACAATTTACCAATACCCGCAACAATGAACAATGCTTTGTCAGTGCTGCGTTATATCGAATTGGGTGTAGCCATCGCGCAAGGGAATAAGATCGTCAGCGAAACGCATTGCGTCGTGGTCAAGGGTAAAGGGGTCGGTTTTTACGAGCTTTTTTATCTCTAATTTGGCCCAAGGAGGCGCATCGAAGGCGTCTGGAAGGGTCTCAATACCAGCATCTAAATCACAACCAAATATAGCCAGTCCATTAGATGTGGTGGATAAATATTGGGTAACTTCAACATTGAACCCAGTTTCTTCCCACGTTTCTCTGTGTGCAGTACAGGCGACCGATTCATTTTCAAGCACCCCTCCACCAGGAAAATCCAATTTACCCGAAAGACGGTGTTCTACTAACAGTACCTTGTTATTTGTTTTGACTAGGCACGCGGCAGCAATCAAAGGGGCTGGACTGTTTTCTCCGACTTGGTTTTGTTGAGATAAAAGCCTATCGGAAACGCGACAAACCGGCGCGTTGGGTGAAGACTGTGAACATGCGAAAAGCGTTAAAACAGCGAATATAGCTGATAAGCGAAATAAGATGACCATCGATTTGGGTAAAATACTCTAGAAGCTGTTTGTGATTGTTATTAAAAATAATCAATATTAAATGACAGACTCTACGCAAAAATAAAAATAACACAACTAACAATAATAACGCGGTACACAATCTTAACGTATAGCGGTGCTTGCGAAGAATCGTAAGCGGATTTTGTGTACTTGAGTATCCTAAACGTTTTGAAAAATACGTGATGGGATACTTTTTTACCTATAGGAAAGGTTATGTCTTCACGATTATCTTTATCGCCTTTGTTGCTTGGCGTAGTACTACTTGCAGGTGTTGTAGTGTATTTGAATATGCCCGAAGAAGAGAGCGCGAGTAATAGTAGCGTGCGGGCGACGCCGGTAAAAACAGCCTTGGTATCATCACAAGCATTCCCCATTACTATTGAGTCATTAGGTACTGCTACCGCCAACGAGTCGGTGAATATTACCGCACAAGTCACCGATACCGTAAAAACGATTAATTTTGAAGACGGCGATAAAGCCACCGAAGGCGAGTTACTGGTTCAGCTAAACAATACGGAAGAACGCGCCAGGGTAGAGGAACTTAAGGCGAATATTGATGAGGCCAAACGCCAGTTCACGCGAATTTCTGACTTGCGTCAGTC
Organism: Alteromonas macleodii ATCC 27126; assembly: GCF_000172635.2. NCBI lineage: Bacteria > Pseudomonadati > Pseudomonadota > Gammaproteobacteria > Alteromonadales > Alteromonadaceae > Alteromonas > Alteromonas macleodii. The sequence continues at coordinate 660,116 of NC_018632.1, forward strand.
AAACGCTACCTCTGAACAACTTCTTGACGAGCAGCAAGCACGGGTTAAAGCCTTACAAGCTCAGCTAGATATTGCGCTAGCTCAGCTAAACGACTTGCAGATACGCGCGCCATTTAGCGGACTACTAGGTAATCGCGAAATCAGTATCGGCTCTTTGGTGCAACCTGGTGACACTATCACTACTTTAGATGACATCAGTCTAATTAAGGTCGATTTCAGTATCGCTGAAAACCATCTTGCAAGCGTGGCTAAAGGGCAGGCATTAAGTGCATCCTCGGTGGCTTACCCCGGAGAAGAGTTTACAGGGAAAATCTCTAACATTGACACGCGACTCGACCCGATTAGCCGCTCCATTCGGGTACGTGCAACGATAGACAACCAAGATAATCGTCTACGCCCAGGTATGCTGCTTACCGTAATTGTTGAAAAGCGCGTGCTGAATACTTTGGTATTGCCGGAAAAGGCGCTGGTTCCCGTTCAAGACAAGCAGTATGTGTATGTCGTTAAAGATAACGTTGCACATCAAACTGAAGTGGTAATTGGTGAGCGTCGTCCCGGGCTGGTACAAATTGTTAGTGGGTTAAACGAAGGCGATGAGGTCATTACCGAAGGCCCGCTTCGGGTACGCGACCAATCTCCGGTTAATGTGTTAAACCGCTAAGGGAGCATATCGTCATGTTATTGTCAGACGTTTCTGTAAAGCGCCCTGTTTTCGCAACGGTTATTAATTTACTGCTGATCATTTTCGGTATTGTCGCTTTTACCATGTTGAGTTTGCGTGAATACCCTGATATCGACCCACCGATTGTCTCGGTGAGTACGACCTATACAGGGGCATCGGCTAATATTGTTGAGACTCGGATCACCCAGCTATTGGAAGATAGAATATCGGGTATAGAGGGGATAAAAAACGTTACCTCGACCTCTCGTAATGGTCGTTCAGACATTACCATTGAATTTAAGCTCTCTCGTGATATTGATGCTGCCGCGAATGACGTGCGCGAGCGAGTAAGTCGCGCACTCAATAACTTGCCTGATCAAGCTGATCCTCCTGAGGTGTCTAAAGCAAATTCCGATGAAAGTGCAGTGGTATGGTACAACTTGCGAAGCACAAACCTAAATACCATGGAGCTAACTGACTACGCCGAGCGCGTATTAGTGGATAGGCTTTCAATTGTCGATGGTGTCGCCCGAGTCCAAATTGGTGGCGGAAGACGATATGCCATGAAGGTATTCCTAGACCGCAATGCAATGGCGGCAAGAGGCATTACAGTTAACGATGTAGAGCAAGTCATTCGCGCCGAGAATGTGGAATTGCCGGCGGGGGAAGTGGAAAGTACTGATCGTAACTTTGAAGTACGGGTTGCGCGAACCTTTCTTACGCCTGACGACTTTGCCGCGCTGACGGTTGCGATAGGCGACAACGGCTATCTTGTGCGGCTTGGCGAAATAGCCCATGTTGAATTAACCGCAGAAGATGACGAAACCGAGTTTCGTGGTGATGGAGTCAATATGATTGGACTCGGTATTATTAAGCAGTCCAAAGCCAACACCTTAGACGTTGCCCGTGCAGCGAAAGCGCAAATTGAAAGAATTGAAGCCACCCTTCCTGATAATATTTTTATTGTACCCAGCTATGATTCGTCGGTATTTATTGAGGCGTCGATTGATGAAGTATATGAGACTTTAGGTATAGCGATGCTAATGGTGGTGATCGTTATTTACCTTTTCCTAGGTAATATTCGCGCCACGTTAATTCCGGCAGTTACCGTACCCGTTTCTATTATTGCCGCTTTTATCGTGATGTATGCACTGGGGTTTTCGATCAACCTTCTTACCCTGCTTGCTATGGTGCTAGCCATCGGTTTGGTGGTGGATGACGCCATAGTTGTGCTTGAGAACATCTACCGACGCATAGAAATGGGCGAACCACCTATTTTGGCCGCCTACCGCGGCGCTAAAGAAGTTGGGTTTGCGGTTATTGCAACAACGCTGGTGCTTATTTCTGTGTTTGTACCGTTGGTTTTCCTTGAGGGCAACATTGGAAGGCTATTTACGGAGTTCGCATTGGCCATAGCTGCTGCGGTAGCGTTTTCAAGCTTTACCGCACTTACGTTGTCGCCCATGATGGCGTCGAAAATCCTTAAAAAAAGAACCCGATCGTCTGGCTTTGGAAGTTGGATGGACAAGCAGTTCTCTAAACTAGAGAACGGCTACTTCAATACGCTAGGTAAAACGTTGCATCAGCCTATTTTGATGCTGCTTATGCTTGCTATTGCTATCGTTGCATTGGTACAGCTTTCTGAAAAAGTGCCTAGCGAGTTCGTTCCCAAAGAAGACAGAGGCAATTTCTTCATTTTGATGAACGCGCAGGAAGGGGCTAGTTTCGAAAGTAACGCAAAGAATCTCGAAAAGATTGAAAGTATCTTAATGCCTTACCGCGAGAGTGGGAAAATCAATCGCCTTTTGGTTAGAACACCTGGTTTCGGCGGTAATGCGGGTATCGCAATTGTGGGGTCTGCAGACTGGGATGAGCGAGATTTCAGTACATTTTCGCTCATGGATGAAATCAGCGCCAAACTTAACAGCGTGCCTGACGTTCGTGCTTTTGCCATCATGCGCAGCGGGATTTCTGGAGGAGGCCTCGGCCGTCCTGTTCAGTTCGTCTTACAAGGCGATACCTACGAAAATCTGGTTGAATGGCGAGACATTGTTCTACAAAAGGCAGCGCAGAACCCAAGGCTCATTCGACTAGACTCCGATTATAAAGAAACCTCACCACAGCTATTGGTGAATATTAACCGCGACAGGGCCGCTGATCTTGGGGTATCAATTAGTGATATTGGCGGCACACTGGAAGTGATGCTGGGTCAGCGTAGGGTGTCAACATTCCTTGATAGGGGCGAAGAATACGATGTCATCATGGAAGGTATAGAGGAAGATTTTCGAAGCCCTAACAGCATAGAAAATTTGTACGTGCGTTCATCCCGTACTGGCGAGCTCATTCCTATGGACAATTTACTCACGTTTGAAGAGCAAGCCACGTCAGCACAGTTAAATCGCTACAACAGAATGCGTGCTGTCACTATTTCTGCCAACTTGGCGGACGGTTATACGCTAGGGCAGGCACTTGAATATTTAGAAAACATTGTAAGTACAGAGCTGCCTGACAATGTATCAATAGATTACAAAGGCGAGTCACAGCTGTATCAGGAAGCGGGTAATTCATTTGTATATGTATTTATGCTGGCACTCGCTGTCACTTACTTAATATTGGCTGCGCAATTTGAAAGCTGGGTGCACCCGTTAGTCATCATGCTGACCGTACCGTTGGCGCTTGTTGGAGCCTATATCGGGCTATTCTTTAGCGATATGACAATCAATATATACAGTCAAATCGGTTTGGTTATGCTAATTGGACTTGCCGCAAAAAACGGTATTCTTATTGTCGAGTTTGCAAACCAACTACGGGATGCCGGTATGGAGTTTGAATATGCGCTTAAACGCGCAGCCGCGCAGCGCCTACGTCCTATCGTAATGACGGGCTTCACTACGGTATTTAGCTCCTTACCACTTGTACTCGCGTCTGGACCAGGAGCAGAAAGCAGAATGGTTATAGGCATGGTCATTTTCTCTGGTGTTCTCGTTTCTGCCTTCATGACACTTTATGTTGTTCCCACCGCTTATAGTTGGCTGGCAAGAAACACCGGTTCTCCACTTCAACGAACAATGGAGATAGAGAAGCTGGAGCAGACGATCCCTTATAAAAAAGGCGAATCGTAACCATTAGCGGGGTACAAGCCCCGCTTATCCTTTATTTTCTTCAATACACGCTCAACAAGTGCTGATTCAAAAATATACAGGAAGGGGCTGTAAGGATTATCTTTTGCGTATGTTTTTATATACGTAAATATCATCGCTTATCACTAAACGTTTTGTGGTGAACTCCCTTAACCTACTGAATAAGATAAAATAATTTGCTTTTTATTGTTCTCATCATTAATTCTTATTTGTAGCCATAATGCATAAAGGTATGTATTAGACATTTGTATAGTTGCTTAACTTACAACTTCATCTACACTTCGCGCCAAAATCAAACGCTTGTATAAGTCATTAATTTTTAAACGCTAAAATTTTCACGCTCAAATTGGCGAATATGGCAATTGTGACCAATACTTACCCCGTTGTATGAGTATGAGCACACACGCACATGTTTGTCTCAAGCCGTTTAAAAGCTCCACTTTCCGTGCAAACGGGTTAGCAAGAAAGTTAAAAGCGAAGAGCAAGCATTCAACAGACTCTAGAGGACATATCATGAAGAAATGGATACTTGCAGCAGGATTGTGCTGTAACGTAGCTTTTGCCGATGTAGCAGTTATTGTTCATCCAAGTAACGCTGACACCCTCGATAAAGATAGTATTAGCCGTTTATTTCTAAATAAAGCAAAGGCGTTTCCAAGCGGTACGCAAGCCGAGCCAGTTGCGTTAGCTGAAGGCCAATCTGCCACTGATGAATTTAACGGCAAGGTATTAAACAAAACCGCAGCACAATTAACTGCGTTTTGGTCAAAACTAGTATTTACCGGTAAAGGTCAACCACCAAAAGCTCTGGGTAGCGATGCAGAAGTTGTATCGCAGTAGCAGGAAACCCTGGCGCAATTGGTTACGTCGACGCTGGCGCTGTTAACGACAGCGTACGAGTAGTCGCTACCTTTTAACTGACCGTTTATACAAAGAATTTAAGGAACACGCATGAAAACCAAACTTGCTATCTTATCTATGGCTGGCCTGTTAGCTACTCCGGCACTGGCTGATATTCAAATCAACGGCTTTGCAAACCTTATTGGTGGTATGACACTAGACGATGACGAGTCAGTGTACGATTACGACAGCGACTTTAACTTCGACCCTGCAAGTGTATTTGGCCTTCAGGTTCGTGGTGATGTTAGCGATAAGCTCTCTGCGACCGCCCAGCTGGTTGGCCGTGGTAGTGAAGATTACGACGCCGATTTTGAATGGGCGTACATGACCTATATGTTGAACAACAACTTCAACATCAGTGCAGGCCGTCTTCGTATGCCTTTATTTAAGTACTCTGCGTCATTAGATATCGGTTACTCGTATCACTGGCTAACACCACCAGATGCTGTATACGGCATTGACTTCAACAACATTGACGGTGTTCGTGTTGACTACATGAACTATTCAGGTGACTGGGAATATGGTGCGCAGTTTACCGTTGGTCGTGTTGAGGCTGATACCACCATTTCAGGAACGCCTGCTGCGTTAGAGTTGGAAAACGTGGTCGCTGTTTCATTTGAAGCAACACGTGATTGGTTCAGTGCGCGTACTTTGCTAGCACGTGGTAAAACAAGTGCTGCGAATGCTGACTTTGACACATTTGTTGGTGGTTTAAATCAATATGGTGCCTTTATTCCTGCGGCGTCTTTAGCCGCTGAAGGCCTGAGTGTTAACGAAGATACAGGTACCTTCTTTGAAGTTGCTGTTGATATCGATAAGTACGATTGGTTTGTGGGTGCAGAATTTACCCAAACAGAAGTTGATGGCTCTGTTATTGCCGATAATAAAGCATGGTACGTTACCGCGGGTATGCGCTTTGGCAAGTTTACACCACATATTACTTACGAAGTTGAAGAAGCGGATAATGGTACTCAGCTAGGTTTAATTGCTGCATTGCCTGCTACGATTGCGACAGGTGATGCCGTGGTTGATGCTACGTGGAACGGCGCAAATGGCTCGCCGGGTATTTACCAAACTGCGGCAGGTATTGCTGCTCAACAGGAGCTAGATGTATCTGCAGTTACTGTTGGTCTTCGTTACGACGTTGAGCCAGGTTTTGCACTTAAAACTGACGTAACTTGGTATTCAGATGATCTAAACGATCTAAATGATGCAACACTGCTCAAAGTAGGCGTAAACTATACGTTCTAACTACTCGTTATGGCCTTGCATTTTGGTGCGAGGCCATAATTTCATTAAAGATTTTAGCTATTGGGTAGATAAATTAGTTATGATGTTTTTTCAGGTAAAACTGAAACGTAGTTAAGCAATTATAAAAAACAGTGGGATAGCTGATGAACTTTCTAAAAAAAATGCCAATTGCGACAAAGATTTTCCTCATACCGGGGATCGCAGCGCTAAGTTTTATTATTTACTTGCTTATCACTGTCTATACCGCACTCAATAATGGTGCAACGCTAGAAAAAGTTCAGAAAGTTCAATTTCCTGCCCTTCAACTATCAGCATCGACCTTAGTTGATATGCAAAAGGTTCGCGATACCCTTGCGAGCGCAGTGACCACTGGTGATCAAGACACCCTTACTATGGCGCAAGAGCTCGCCGAAGAAGCAAAAAGCGGCTTAAACCAAATTGCTTCTATTAGCCCTGAGTTTCGTAGTGAAATTTCCCGCATCTCCTCAGGCTTTGATAATTATTTCAATGTTGCCTACGACGTATCACAGTCTATGGTCAACGGCACTGCCGACTTCAGTCGTTTAGGCGAACTCTCAGCCCAAATGAATCAGTCATACGATGGTGCCATCGCTGCGATGTCTCAATTTCGTGATGCTCAACAGGCGGCATTTGAAGAAGCATTTAAAAACACAGACAGTGCCAATACCTCGTTAATTAGCACAGGCGTCATTTTAGCCGTGGTTGTGACTATATTGCTGTTTGGAACAGCGGTACCTATTGTTCGCGGCATTAAGCAAAGTATTGATGACGTGGTTCGTTCCCTTAAAGATATTGCTCAAGAAAACGGTGACCTAACGGTTCGTATAGAAACCAAAAGCGAAGATGAAATTGGCGAATTGGTGTATTGGTTCAACCAATTTATGGACAAATTGCAAGGCGTAGTGCGTGATGTGGTAGAAGCGAGTTTACCACTATCAAACCTAGCGCAGAACTTACGCGGTGTAACGGAAGAAACCCAGCGCACTATTGATGTACAGCAAAAGTCTGCAACCAATGCTAAGCGTGCGGTAGATACGATGAGTGGCTCTGTTGACGGTGTTGCACATAGCGCAGCGCAGGCGGCCAGTGACGCTAACGAAGCAACAACAGCGGCCAGTGAAGGTCGTCAAATCGTACAGCAAACCGTTACCAGTATTCAGCAGCTTGCTGAGAACGTACGCGAAACCGCTGACGTTATAGCTCGTTTAGAGTCTGATTCTAATAAAGTTGGCTCGGTGCTGGATGTGATTAAAGGCATTGCAGAGCAAACTAACTTATTGGCGCTTAACGCCGCTATCGAGGCAGCTAGGGCGGGTGAACAAGGTCGAGGCTTTGCAGTGGTAGCTGATGAAGTAAGAACGCTAGCATCGCGCACACAGCAGTCTACGGAAGAAATTCAAAGTACTATTGAACAGCTTCAAAATGCTGCTCACTCAGCGGTAGAGGTAATGTCTCGTGGTACTGAACAAGCAACTAGCAGTGTAGAAACGGCTAATAAAGCGGGAAGCAGTCTAGAAACCATTACCAGTACTATTGGGCGCATCAATCAAATGAACGAGCAAATCGCGCACAATACCGAAGACCAGCGCACTGTAGCGGTTGACATAGTTCGTCACGTTGATGAAATTCATGAGCGTACCGAGCAAACGGCGAGCCGTTCAGGTGAATTAGGCAGCATGTGTAATGAGCTTGCTGACCTGGCGCAGCACCTTGAGTCAATTGCGAAGCAATTCAGAGTGTAACACCTTATCAAATGCTATTTAAGGCCTCCGCAAGGAGGCTTTTTTGTAGGCGCCAGTTACATTTCAAAAGTCATTGTTACTAGCGCTAGTAAAGCTGAATTAGGATAAAACGAAGGCATAAAAAAATCCCCAGCCAAGGCTGGGGATTTTTAGTCAAAGCAATGCTTTTTCTATTCGTCTAAGAAGCTGCGTAGCTGCTCAGAACGGCTAGGGTGGCGAAGTTTGCGAAGTGCTTTCGCTTCAATTTGACGAATACGCTCACGGGTTACGTCAAACTGCTTGCCTACTTCTTCAAGGGTGTGGTCAGTATTCATGTCGATACCGAAGCGCATACGAAGTACTTTTGCTTCACGGGCGGTCAGGCCTGCTAGTACTTCCTGCGTTGCATCTTTCAAGCTACCGCCAGTTGCTGAGTCGAGGGGCTGAATAATTGTGCTGTCCTCGATAAAGTCGCCAAGATGTGAATCTTCATCATCACCGATAGGGGTTTCCATCGAGATTGGCTCTTTAGCAATTTTAAGTACCTTACGAATTTTGTCTTCAGGCATTAACATGCGCTCTGACAACTCTTCAGGAGTAGGCTCACGACCCATTTCCTGAAGCATTTGACGAGAGATACGGTTAAGCTTGTTGATCGTCTCAATCATGTGAACAGGGATACGGATAGTACGCGCCTGGTCAGCAATAGAGCGAGTAATCGCCTGACGAATCCACCACGTTGCATAAGTTGAGAACTTATAACCACGACGGTATTCGAACTTATCCACCGCCTTCATTAGACCAATGTTACCTTCTTGAATAAGGTCTAGGAATTGAAGACCACGGTTGGTGTACTTCTTAGCAATTGAGATTACAAGACGTAAGTTAGCTTCAACCATTTCTTTCTTCGCGCGGCGTGCTTTCGCTTCACCGATTGACATGCGACGGTTGATGTCTTTGATATCTGCGATCACCAAGCCAGTTTCCTGTTCAACTTGGTTCATCTTGCTAATACAGCGCTCAATTTCTTCCTGATTTACAGCAAGGTCAGCGGCGTATGGTGCACCTGATTTAACTGCTTCATGTAACCATGCATTAGACGTTTCGTTGCCCGCAAATGCTTTGATGAAGTCTTTCTTCGGCATTTTTGCGTTAACCACGCAAAACTTCATTACTAGGCGCTCTTGAATACGCACTTTGTCCATCATCTCACGCATGTTCTTAACCATGCGATCGAACTGTTTTGGAACTAGGCGGAATTCTTTGAAAACATCGCTTAATGCATTGATTTGCGTGCGAGAGTCAGCATGAGCTCGGCCTTTCTTCTCGATAACTTCACGAGTTTTAAGGTATTGCTCACGAAGCTCAGTGAAACGCTCACGGGCTAACTCTGGGTCAACACCGCTATCGTCTTCGTCGCTATCGTCATCATCTTCATCGTCGTCTTCATCATCTAACTCTTCTTCAGATAATTCAGAACCAACGTGAGTAGCCGTTGGAGCAAGGTCTTGCTCATCGTTAGGATCAACAAAGCCAGAGATGATGTCGCTCAAGCGAATTTCTTCTGCTTCGTAAAGATCCCACTGGTCTAATAGATAAGTGATAGCTTCTGGGTATTCAGCAACTGAACATTGTACCTGGTTGATACCATCTTCAATTCGTTTAGCGATTTCAATTTCGCCTTCACGAGTTAGAAGTTCAACCGTACCCATTTCACGCATGTACATGCGAACTGGGTCAGTCGTACGGCCAATTTCACTTTCTACAGTAGCTAGTGCCTGAGCTGCCGCTTCTGCAGCATCTTCATCAGCATTCGCTTCTTGCATGAGAAGTTCGTCTGCATCAGGAGCTGATTCAGAAACTTGAATTCCCATGTCGTTAATCATGCGGATTATGTCTTCGATTTGATCAGAATCGACAATATCTTGCGGCAGGTGGTCGTTTACTTCTGCAAAGGTTAAGTAACCTTGCTCTTTACCTTTTGCAATCAGGAGTTTAATCTGAGACTGCTTGCTTTGCGCCATATAACCTACACTTCTCACATTCAATTAGTTTGCAATAGAAAAGACAACATACGTCTAGGTATGTTCCCCGTTCTGCTGTAGTACTGCTTTTGTATCAAGGCCGTTAATGCTCGATGCCACGCTGGTCTAAACCATTATGTTGCGATGCACATCTGCTCGGGTTCGGATCTGCCCGTTATGTTCGGCTATATCTTTGCTACTCGTGCTGCTGTATTTTTGTTCACTTTATAGTGAATGAGACACGTTTATCTGTGCCCACAGCGAATTAGCCAGTATAGCAGAATAAACGGTGGTTTTACCAGATTGATGGCCGATTTTTTAGCCAGTGTTTTTAAGCTATAAAACAGCGCATACTTACAGCGCGTATTTTAGCTAAACTAATCTTGTTAACTTAATCTCACCAACATAAGTGTTTAAAAAAGCCTTGTGCAAAAGCCTACAGAAGAACAGGCTAACCTCTAGGTCAGTTTGCCCAAGGTTAACTCTTCTGTCTTTCCCTCATAAGCAGGTTCAATTCCTGTTTTTCCGCCTGTGTCAGCGGCTGAACCCGCGAGCGTGAAATTAAGGTTTCAATGCGGCTATCGAAATGCCCGTCCAGTAAGCGAGCGAAGCTGTCGTTGTAAACCCGTTCAGCATCCTCGTCTTTAACCAAGTGTTCTTGTAACAATAATTTCGCGATAGTAGAAGAATGGGGATGGTCGCGGAAATTTTCAACAAGCTGCGCGGTTTTTGCTTGAGGGTGACTCACGCAATAGCTATGCACATCGCGTAATAAATCCATGCCAGCAGCGTTGCTGCCCGCAAAAATATCAATTTGAACGTCTTCACATAGTGTGGCTAATTCAGGTTTATCAAGCAGCAAGCGTATCAGCATGCGAAGCGGTGATAGTTTAGGCTTGTTTACTTGATTGCGATTCGGAGAATAAGCTTGCTTCGAACCTTGATTGGCTTTGGTGATATCTTGCTGAAGTTTAAATCGGTCAAACTCGCCAGTGTGCTTGGCTAATTCTTCCAGCAGCATTTGCTTTTGATCATCACCTAATGTGCTCTCAATAAGCGGCATTGCCGCTTTCTTAAGGGCAATTTTACCTTCCGGCGTGCCCACATTGTGCGTCTTTAATAAGTTTTCAAAGAAGAAGCGGGATAACGGCATAGCGTCATCTAGCATTTCCATAAACGCATCTTTCCCCACCTGACGCACCATAGTGTCAGGATCCTCGCCGTCGGGTAAGAATAAAAACGAAATACGCACGCCGTCTTTTAACGCGGGCAGGGCGTTTTCTAACGCGCGCCATGCAGCTTCACGCCCTGCGCGGTCACCGTCATAACAGCATACAATGTGAGACGTAGCGCGAACCAGCATTTGAATATGTTCAGGTGTGGTAGCTGTGCCCAACGCAGCAGTAGCAATATTAATGTCGAATTGACTGAGCGCCACTACGTCCATATAGCCTTCTACAATAACGACGGTATCCAGGCTACGATTTTTTTGTCTGGCAGAATAAAAGCCAAAGAGCTCACTGCCTTTGTGGAAAATGCGGGTTTCTGGCGAGTTTAAGTATTTAGGGCCGCCGTCATCTAATACTCGGCCGCCGAAACCCACCACACGACCCCGTTTGTCCCTGATAGGAAACATAATGCGGTCGCGGAAGAAGTCGTAGGTACGTCCTTGGTCGTTTTTATTGACCAGTTTTAAATCGACCAGTTGCTTGATGCGCTGTTGATCTTTGCCAAAGGTATTTAGCAACGCGTCCCAACTGTCTGGCGCGTAGCCAATTTCCCATTGCTTAACGATATCGCCGCTTAATCCACGGTTTTTCAAGTAGTCGATGGCTTTTTTGCTATTACCATTTTGGCGTAACTGATGCTGGAAAAAGCGTGCAACTTGCTCCATTACTGCGTAATCGTCTTGCTGTTGCTGCTTTTTCTCTTCGCTCATGGCAGGGCGGCTGCCCTTTTCACGGGGGACTTCAAGCCCGTGATAGCGCGCTAGCTCTTCAATCGCCTCGACAAATTCTAAGCGGTCGAATTCCATAATAAACGAGATAGCGTTACCGTGAGCGCCACAGCCGAAACAGTGGTAAAACTGTTTGTCTTGACTAACAGTGAAAGATGGCGACTTTTCGTTATGAAAAGGGCAGCACGCTTGGTAGTTTTTACCTGCTTTTTTAAGTTTAACTCGGCTATCTACTACTTCTACCACATCGGTACGTGACAGCAGGTCGTCTATAAAATCGCGAGGTATCTTTCCAGCCATGAGGGTACTTTCAAAAAGGGTTAGTTAAAAAAGATTCAGTTCAAAAAGAATGAGAAAAGCACAAGTCGTAACTGCGCTTCAAGCGACAGGCTACAACATTATGAAAACAGTAATCTACTTTAACAGGGAAGTGTAAAAATGAGAACAATGAAGGTGTGACAATGCACACCTTCTACACGCTTCACTTTTACGAAAGGGCAGAGTTTAAGCGTTCAAACGCGCCTTAATTTTTGCACTCAAAGCACCCATGTCGGTGCGGCCTTGAACCTTAGGTTTCAAGGCGCCCATGACTTTACCCATATCCTGCATACCCGTTGCTCCGGTCGCAGCCATAGTTTCGTCGATAAGTGCATTTAGCTCATCGTCAGTCAAAGGCTGAGGTAAGAAATCTTCAATGTAAGTGATTTCTTCACGCTCTTTGCTAGCTAGGTCGTCGCGGTTTGCTGCGTCATATTGTGCAGCCGCGTCTTGGCGCTGCTTAACCATTTTGGTTAGTACCGCTAAGATTGCGCTGTCGTCTAGCGTAATTTGTTCATCGATTTCTTTTTGTTTAATGGCAGCCATTGCCATGCGAATAGTACCAAGACGTACTTTTTCTTTTGCACGCATCGCATCTTTTTGCGCTGCTTTTAAATCATCAATTAGTGCCATGATGTTTCCTGATTTTTTATTAGTAGAGTTTATACCAATCCGCATAGATCATTGCCCACTCAGAAAATGTCCGTATTCTTTGTTGCGTCACCTTGATGTAGAACCACTATACTTGCGATAACACGCCGCGATTACGAACATTTTAAATCTCGCTGAGTGGATAATCATCTATGCGGACTGGTATTATTAAGCCCCAGGTTGAAAATCAAATGCAACCATTTGAAAAGGAAAAAATGGAGTCGTTAAGAATAAGGCCAAAAAAATAAAGGCCCAGAAACGCGAAAGGTGCTGCAATTGCAACACCTTTCAGACTCGTTACTTAACCCTATATTAGTAGAGTTTTACGCGACGTGCGTTTTCACGAGCTAGCTTCTTAAGATGACGCTTCTTAGCGGCAGCTTTCTTGCGCTTGCGTTCCCAAGTTGGCTTTTCGAAGAATTCACGACGACGAACTTCAGAAAGAACACCTGCTTTTTCACAAGAACGCTTAAAACGACGCAGCGCCACATCAAACGGCTCGTTTTCTCTAACTTTAACGATAGGCATTAAACACTCACCTCAAAACTTTTACTGTGTAAATCCGGGTAAAATTGTGCGCTAAAAAGGCCACCCGGGTTAAAAATGGTGCGAAATTCTAATCATATCTACAGAGAAAGTAAAGGATGAATTGCCAAAAAATAGCCAATATTGTGCATTTACCGTTCATTTACCTGTTCACTGGCATTCCATGAATGCAGGATTAAAGGTAAACTCTGCGCTCGTTAAGCACCGTGTTGTTTAACTCGGCTTGTATAAGCGCCCTTTTCAGAATGTTTTCTTGCTCAATTCCCTTTTGAAAAATGAGTGATCAAAAGTGTGGAATCATATGATCCTGACTAGGGTAGTGTTATGATCGCGACGGGATCATAAAGATGATCGCATCAGATCGCCAGAATTATTTTCTCAGTTTTTGATATTTGCTTAGTCATTATGGTTCTCAACAATTGTGTGAACACGTGTTGTGATAAAAAGACGACAGCAAATCCAAAAACGAAGCATTGAAGTTAGTAGTAAAAGGGTTACTCCCCATGCGTATTTTAGGAATAGAAACATCTTGTGACGAAACTGGCATCGCCGTTTACGACGATGAAAAAGGGTTGCTGTCGCACGAACTATATAGCCAAGTAAAGCTGCACGCAGACTACGGTGGTGTTGTGCCTGAACTTGCGTCACGGGACCACGTGAGAAAGATCATTCCTTTAATTGAAAAGGCTATGGAAGACGCTAACACCCAACCATCAGAGATCGACGGCGTTGCTTTTACCCAAGGTCCCGGTTTAGTGGGCGCATTGTTAGTGGGTTCGTCTGTCGGGCGTTCATTGGCCTACGCGTGGAATGTGCCAGCAGTGGGCGTTCATCATATGGAAGGGCATTTATTAGCGCCTATGCTTGAAGACGACGCACCTAAATTTCCTTTCGTTGCTTTATTGGTTTCAGGTGGCCACTCAATGCTAGTTAAAGTCGAAGGCATTGGTCAATATGAAGTACTTGGTGAGTCTATTGATGATGCCGCTGGTGAAGCCTTTGATAAAACCGCCAAGTTACTTGGCCTTGATTACCCAGGCGGCCCTCTTTTAGCAAGATTGGCTGAAAAGGGAGAAGCGGGACACTATAAGTTTCCTCGCCCGATGACCGACAGACCAGGACTAGATTTCAGTTTCAGTGGTTTAAAGACCTTTGCGGCGAACACCATTCGCGATGCTGATTTAACTGGTGGTGATGCTGAGCAAATTAAAGCCAATATTGCCTACGCGTTTCAAGAAGCAGTAGTTGATACGCTTATTATAAAATGTAAGCGAGCATTAAAGCAGACTGGCATGAAGCGTTTGGTTATTGCTGGCGGCGTAAGTGCAAATACAATGTTGCGCAGTGAGATGAAAGCCCTGATGCAAGAGCTAAAAGGTGAGGTGTTTTATCCTAGCTTAGCGTATTGTACAGACAATGGTGCCATGATTGCCTATGCGGGCATGCAGCGTTTGAAAGCTGGAGAAACCTTGGCCTTGTCTTCACAAGCCAAGCCGCGCTGGCCCCTTGATACTTTATCGGCGATTTAGGTATTCATAAAAAACCGGTAATTAGGCGCCACACCTCGTTGTAAACGCTACTATGTCTTCCCTAAGTTCACTGGGGAAATATTGAGCATAGCAAGCAGGTAAAACAAAAAAGCATAAATAAAAGGCAATGGAAGCGCATTCCATTGCCTTTTGTTTTACTAAAATGAACATTGAGTAAGGACGTTAAACACCATGCGCTTAGCAACAGACGGAACAAAACAAAATGCACCGCTATTCTATTTAGCATTGTCGTTATTTATTTCGCTTACCTTTGCAGCGCTCACTGCGTCCAATGCATTTGCATCAAGCAAAGCACCCTTGAATGACTTTGTAAAAGGCCTGAAGCAAGAGCAGCAAGATCAGTATGTCGTGCTCATTTCTCTTGATGGATTTCGCCACGACTATATCGAATTACACAACGCGCAACACCTTGGTGCTATTGCAAAGAAAGGGGTAAGAGCGTCGTCTATGACCCCTGTTTATCCTTCAAATACCTTTCCCAACCATATTTCACTTATCACTGGGTTATTACCGAAACACCACGGCATCGTGAACAATCGATTTTTTGATAAGTCTCGCCCAACGAAAGAAGGCTACGCGCAGTACAAGCTGGGTTACGGCGGCATGGACAGCACGTGGATTACGGCAACGCCGCTATGGAACTTAGTGGAATATCATGGCATGAAGGCAGCTACCTTCTTCTGGCCAGAGTCTGATTCACGCATATCAGGTACCTTGCCTAGCTACTTCTATCACTACTCTAAATACGCTGATTACCAGCAGCGGGTAGATCAAATTATAACTTGGTTGAAACTGCCTGAGGTGTCGCGCCCTCGCTTTATTGCGGGTTATTTCTCGCTTACCGATTCGGTTGGACATGATGAAGGACCTTTTGCCGACAAAACCAATGATGCGGTGCAGGAAGTGGATGCGCTTATTGGTCAACTTTATGAACGCATTAACGCATTAGATTTGCCGGTAAACTTGGTAGTGGTGTCGGATCACGGCATGACACCCATTGATGAAAGTCAGCTTATAGAAGTTGAGTCTTTATCTATACCTGATAGCTTCATTATTGAAAATGAGGGAGCGCAAGTTCATCTTTACGCCAAAGTGGGCGTGAACGATAAACAAATCACCGAAGAAATAGAGCGTCTTACCCATATAGCCGAAAACCGTTACATTGTGCTTAACGATACCCAGCGCGCTGAGCGACATATGGAAGTGGGAAATAGAACCGGCGATATTATTATTGAGATAGCCCCGCCAGCACGCTTTAAAAACGCCAACAGCATGCATATTAGTAAAGGTGGGCATGGCTACATGAACACGCTGCCTGATATGGGGGCGACGTTTGTAGCAGTGGGACCTGCGTTTAAAACGAATACCACCCTACCTCTGTTTAGCAACCTGGAGGTTTATCCTGCGTTGGCCAAAATACTTGGCATTGCGCCGGTTACGCCGATAGATGGTAAGTTAGATGTGCTGGAAAAGGCGCTTACTCTTTAACTTTTCCCTTATCCCATACTTTACTTTCATTGCCCGCTAAAAGACGGGCAATGTTGTCTTTGTGGCGTAGAATGATAAGCAGCGAAAGCATTGCCACGGGCACGGTATATAAAGGCTTAATCAAAAATGTAAATAACGGCGCAAGAGATACTGCGATAAGCGCGCCTAATGAAGAATAGCCCGTAAGAAACACCACTACTACCCAACTCAAAATAAGCAAACCTGCCAAATCGAGGCCTATAGGGAGCATAGCGCCAAACGCAGTGGCGACGGCTTTTCCACCTTTGAAACCAAAATAGAGCGGAAAGATATGCCCCAAGCACGCGAAAATAGCAATGACGCCTAACATGATTGGCTCTATGCCCAGAAAGTAACTGCCGTAAACGGGAATAGTGCCTTTTAGTATATCCATGACAAGCACGAGGAGTGCTGGAACACGACCGCCCAGTCGATACACATTGGTAGCACCTGGGTTTTTAGAGCCGGCGGTTCGTGGGTCTGGTAAACCAAACAGCTGGCTTATAACCACAGCACTTGAAAGTGAACCGAAAAGATAGGCAACAGCGATCATCAAAAGAGTTAGCGAAATCATTTTGTCATTCTAATTATTAAAAATATTGCCTTTTATTACGTTAAATTTGGTGTGTGCAAGTTCAATGGGCTTTAGTCGCATTAAATTGTGAAACCTTGGTTGCTCCCAGTTGTCATACAGCGGTATAGTTGTGCCACACAAGCGTAAAGCTACTCCATCCAAACGCGATATACCACCGTTTACCAGCAATATGTGGGTGAAAGCGCAGTAGTAAGACCAGTAGTAGGGCTAATAAAAACGGCGATAAACTGGTTTGATAACAGTACAAGATGAAAAATTCCATGGGAAAAATTTATATAACAGGGCTTGAAGTAGACACCCTGATTGGTGTTTATGATTGGGAGCGAGTAAGAACCACCCAGCTACTTCTTGATGTAACACTTGATGTTGATTTAAGCGCTGCGATGCAAAGCGACGATGTTGCAGACACTGTAGACTATGCAAAAGTGGCAGAGTGTATTGTAGAAGTAGGCAAAGAAAGCACATTTGAGCTACTTGAAGCTCTAGGTAATAAAGTGATGGACGCCGTTCTTGATAATTTCACCGTTGCGTCAATAACGCTTAAAATTGTTAAGCCTAATATCCTTCCCAATGCGCAAACGGTTGCTGTTGAAATGCGTAAAGAGCGCAATTAATGTCACAACACACCATCTTAATCAGCATTGGTTCTAATATTGAACGTGAGCATTACACCAAGCAATCTTTAGTTGCCCTGAAACAGCACTTCTCAGATGTCGCAGTGTCTTCGGTCTACGAGAGCGAAGCGGTGGGCTTCAATGGAAGCCCTTTTTATAACGCAGCTGCTCGGGCGACGACATCAAAAAGTATAGAAGAGGTGTGCGCAATTCTTAAAGCCATTGAAAAAGACAATGGCAGGGTGCATACAGACAAAAAATTCTGTGCCAGAACCCTTGATCTCGACTTGCTTACCTATGATAGTAAGGTGACCACAACCCCTGTGGTTTTACCTCGCGAAGAGATTTGCTACAACGCGTTTGTGCTTTGGCCGTTAGCTGAACTTGTTCCCAACGACATTCACCCTGAAACGCAAGAAACCTATGCCAAAATGTGGCAAAACTTTGATAAACAGAAACAGCAATTATGGCCGATTGACTTTACTTGGAGTTAAGCAAAGGAATGACACTTTTTGAAATTATTATTTTAGCAATTATTCAGGGCGTTACTGAATTTCTTCCTATCAGCAGCTCTGGACACTTGTTGTTGCCCGCTGAACTTTTTGGTTGGGTAAGTCAGGGCTTAGCGTTTGATGTCGCCGTTCATGTGGGAAGCCTGCTTGCGGTTATGATCTATTTTCGTCAAGAAATCGCTCAGATGACCGTAGCTTGGGTAACACAGGGGTTTAGCAAGCAACAATCTACCGACAGTAAGCTTGCTTGGTACGTTATTGTGGCAACTATTCCAGCGGTTATTATTGGCTTTTTAATGAAAGGCTGGATAGAAGAAAACGCACGTACGGCGCTGGTAATAGCGGGTACCACTATTATTTTTGGTTTGCTGCTATGGTACGCCGATGCCACTGCAAAACGCGAACAAGAGCTAGAAGGACTGACACTTAAGCAAGCCATCTATATCGGGTTAGCCCAAGTATTGGCACTCATTCCTGGCACATCTCGCTCAGGTATTACGATGACCGCGGGTTTAATGTTAGGCCTTAAGCGCGAAGCGTGTGCTCGCTTTTCCTTTTTGCTGTCTATTCCAGTTATTTTAGGCGCGGGGCTTTTAGCCACTCTCGACCTGCTTAATGCCAACGAAGCGGTAGACTGGTATGCGCTGCTTTATGGCGCGGCGTTTTCATTCGTAAGCGCCTACCTTTGTATCTATTTGTTCCTAAGCTGGATATCGCGTATCGGCATGCTGCCTTTTGTTATCTATCGCTTGGCGTTGGGCGTAATACTACTGTGGTTTGTTTTCGCTTAAATAAAGAAAAAAGGGCGCTATTCTTCGTATGAGGGGTCTTCGTATGAGGGGGTTATTCGCATGAGAATGTGCCCCAGCGCCGCACAATAGCACTTAATTTTTAATTATGTTCGCAGGCAAATGTTTTAACACCGCTAACATAATTGGTAATCACCTAATTGGTAAGGGAAGTGAGATATGGCAGAAACAATATTTGACAAAATCATCAGCAAGGAAATTCCAGCGGACATATTGTACGAAGATGAATTGGCGCTGGCGTTTAAAGATATAAACCCTCAGGCACCGACTCACTTTCTGGTTATTCCGAAAAAGCAAATTGCAACGGTAAATGATATAGCCGAAGAAGATCGCGAAGTGGTGGGGCACTTGTCATTTGTTGCAGCAAAAATTGCAAAGGAGCAAGGGTTTGCTGACCAAGGCTTTCGTACGGTAATGAACTGTAATGAATACGGCGGTCAAACGGTATATCACATTCACCTTCACGTGTTGGCAGGAAAACCGCTAGGCTGGCCTCCTTACACTGAAAATATGAAGCAACACGTAGAGTAGCGTGGAAAGATAAGAATACAAAAATGCCGCCCTAGATGTTATCTCAGGGCGGCATTTTTATTTAATGAGTACAGTGCTTACTTAGTTAGCAAGCCCCAGTACTTTCTTACCTTGGTTGAAGTGAATATCAACTGGAATGCTCGCTGCCTCTAGGCGCGCTAAATCTGAAGCAAGATCGGGTTTAATTACACCCATAGTTTCTACTAGCTTCGCTACGCCATCGTAATCGCCGTCACCTTGTAACGTAAGGATTAGTTCAGATAGTGCTTCTACTGCGGCGCCCATCTTCTCCATATTTACGCGATACATGCCGTCTTCTGTTTTCTCGAAGGCGCCTTGCTGGGCAAAGAAGTTAAAGCGGATCATGTTCGCTTTTCCGTGTGCAGAGCTTGCGCCGAAGCGCACAGAACGGAAAATGCCAGCCATAAAGGTAACGTAATAATCTTCTAGTGTACCTTCAGTGATTTCACCTTTTTCAAGAAGACTTTGTACCATGTACAAACCTAGAATATCCGCTTTGCCTTCTTCAAGAGCCGACGCATGCTCTTTAAGTGCTCCGCGCACAGTCCCTGATCCATCTAGGGTATTTTTAATCCCTAAACCGTGTGCCACTTCATGAAACATGGTATTCGCGAAAAAGGCGTCAAACGTAATGTGTTCACGTTGCTCTGGTACAATTAACGTATCCGCAATAGGCACCAAAATAGTATCGAACTTTGCACGCATTGCGTTTTTAAGCTGCAGACGGCGGGTACCTTTTTCTAGCTGTACTCGCTCGTCATTGGGCAAGTTAATTGCAATGGTCTTACTGCCTGCATTAGAGTGGCCGGCATAATAAATAACATCATAAGCGTTAAGGTCTGCATCAGAACCTGGCATTTCCGCTTTATATGCCTCAGCAACCGGAAGGCCTTGCTGTAATTCAGGTAAGAAGGCCGCGTATTTAGCTAGCTTTTCACTCCATGCTAAATCTTTAATGAGTACATAGGCTTCAAACGCTGCGCGATAGCCAAAGAGTTGATCTTCGTAGCTTTCAATAGGACCGATAACCAGCTCAACAGGGTTGGTTTTCATATCCATCCACGCCATGTCAGAAGCCAGGTAGTCGTTTGATAGTAGGGCTTCAGAACGCAGCTGCAAATATTGTTTAAAGCTTTCATCTTCAGCAAGCTCTGACGCTTTTTTAAGTAAGTCAGACGCCTTCATTAATTCGCTTTTAAAGGCTTCAGAATAAGGCACCGAATAAAGGTTGCCCGCTTCATCGCGCTTCACCATGGAATAAAGGCCTTGTTTGTCGCCAAAATCTGCCGTGGCAAATTCCTCTTTTTCCATATCATGGGGGTAGAACTCAGCGCCCAGCGCTTTGTCTTCATAGCCACTTAAAAAAGGCGTATCGCCATTTAAGCGATCCCAAGGGCCATAGTTGATCGCTGCAAAGTGACGGACCTTTTCGTCGCTAATTGATGAAAGAAATGCATCTTTATCTTCAAAGAACGCTTGTTTCCAGAATAAGTCGTCCATGATTTTCGATGCATCAATTAACAGTGAAAGCATTTTGTGTTGATTGTCACTCAGGTGTGACAAATCGCTGGTAAGATCTACGCCGTGATAAATAGACAAGCGAGACTCATCAACAAGTAAGGTTTGCTCGGAAGCAGTTTCAGGCTTTGCTGTCTGAGTTGGTGTTGTATCGGCGCTTTTGCTGCACGCGGTCAGCATAAATAAACCCGCTACTGCAGCTGCAATAGGAGAATAAGTTGTAATTGTTTTTTTCATAATGACTCTTACCGTGTGGTTTAACCGCATTGATTTACAGTATGCGGGGCGGTGAATAGATAGCTCACTATAGCTATGCTTTTGATTTAATACAAAAGTATGAAAAATATTTGCTTAATATCAATAGTGGTTTGCTACCAGTTGACTATACTTTAAAAAAAGCTCTGGTGGTTCTACCGTTGCTAATAATTCGCATCGACACTGTATTTTTTTAGTTGGTCGAAACTAAAGAGCTACTATAGTATGGTGATAGAAATACCATAATAAAACAATAAACGGTTTGTATTTTAGCGTGAAGCATAGAGGCCTATGTAAGTTAACGCACGGAATGCAACGCACAAACATCGAATCTATTTTAGTCATCAGTTTTGCTGGTGGTCGAGATGATTAACTGGTAAAGCAACCTATCGCCTTCACGAGGCTATTTGGAACTTTCTAAGGGTAGAAATATGTCTACACAGAACGCGCTTTCAACCATTTTGGTTGAAAAAATTAACAATGACACACTCGTCCTTCCCACGCTTCCTGCTATTGCATTGAAAGTCCGCAAAGCGGCAGACGATCCCGATATTAACTTAAACGCGATGGGTGATGTGATTGGTCAAGATCCATCACTTAGCGCAAGAATGATCAAAATTGCGAACAGTGCTTATATGGGACGTAGCGTAAAAGTTACTTCTATCAGCCAAGCGGTTACACGAATTGGTTTACGCCAAATTAAAAACATCTCTACTGCACTCGCTATGGAGCAATTATTCGTCTCTAAAAACGATGTAGTTGCACGCTATTTACAACAAGAGTGGGCAAATACAGTTAATATCGTGGCTAACTCTATGGCGGTGCTTCAGCTTTACATAGCGCGTACCAAAAAGCGTGAAATGAGCATGGATACCATGACACTAGCGGCACTGGTTCACAACATTGGTGTTCTGCCTATTTTGACCGAGGCTGAGCGTCACCCTGAAGTCTTTGCGAACCCTTCATTCCTTGAAGTGGCAATCGATAAATTAGCTGGCCGTATTGGTGCAAGCATTATGACAGAGTGGGGCTTCGGAGAAACATTCGTTAATGTTTCAAAAAATTGGAAAGACCTAAGCTACATGCCAGAAGAGTTAACCTACATTGATTTCGTTCGTGTTGGCGCTGCAGTTTCAGGTGCGGTAGACAGTCAAAAAGATGCGATCTTAAACTTAGCTATTCAGCGCGGTGTGGTTGAAGATATGGGCGAGCTTCACTCTGATGAGTTTGAAGAGCTTGCAAGCGCAGCGAAGCAGATCTTCTTGTAAGTGTTTTAAGCGACAAAATACTGCAAAGGCCGGTACTGAAGCATAACTTCAGTACCGGCCTTTTCGTTATGGAAAGCTGACAATGAAACAGCACAAAGCAAACAAATGCCGCTACGCGCTAACAGGCTTCTTTTGAACGTAAAGCAGTAATAAACCTAACCCCAATCCCCACACCGCTGAAGTCATGGAATATAAACTAAATCCTGACGCCGTACACAGCATGGTAAGCAACGCAGGAGCCCTGTGGTGCTCTACTTCCATGGCGCGAACCACCGCTCCTTGCAGCGTAGCTAATAGGGCTAGTCCAGCAAGCAGATGAATAATGATACTGGGCATACTCACAAATAGCGCAACGACCACAGACGCTAATAACCCCATGAACAAATACACCACCCCCGCTGCTATAGCGGCTTTATAGCGCTGCGACTTTTCATCATCCGCTTGCTCGCCCATGCATAGCGCTGCCGTTATCGCCGCTAAGTTAAAGGTAAAACCACCGAAAGGTGCTAATAAGGCTTGAACAATGGCAATGCCTGACAAAATGGGTTTGTGGTCGGGCGTATAGCCATGGGCGTGATGAATAGCTATACCTGGCAAGTTTTGAGAAAGCGTGGTGATAAGAAAAAGGGGAAATGCTAATCCAATGGCAGCACTCAGTGAGAAAGTGGGCGTTACCCAAATAGGCTCGGGCAGGGTGAATATTGATGGCAGCCCTGGTGAGTCGCTTGATAGAGCAACCACACCATCTGCACTACTCATAAACAAGCTAATGGTCACCGACATGATCAGCAACAACAGCATAAGATAGCGGGGAAATAGTCGGCTTCCTACTAAATAAGCCGCGATAAATAACGCAACTAAGTACGGTGCGTCATTAACATCACTGAATATCGCAAGGCATATAGGTAAGAGAATGCCGGCCAAAAGCGCCGATGAGATTGCAGGGGGAATCCGACTTATTTGTTTGAGCAGGCTACGGCTTTGCGCAGTTACAAGAGAAAGCAAGGCACATAGTATAAATGCACCAATGGCTTCACTTAAACGGTAGTCACCGATACTGGTTAACAAAAAAGCCGCGCCTGGGGTAGACCAAGCGGTAACAACGGGCACTTTGGATAGCCACGAAAACAGAATGCAGGTAATGCCCATACCGAGCCCAAGCGCCAACAACCAACTCACTACCATGTCGTCGCTGGCGCCGGCTTTACGCGCTACATCAATGATAATGACAACAGAACTACTGTAACCCACTATAACCGCGGTTAGCCCTGCGCTGATATGACTTAACTTCCACTTGCTCATGAAAACCCTCGTGATGGAATTTCGATTTGGAATCGACCGAGCGATGAAACACGCTTTTAGTGTCTATCGAATGTGCTACTCTACCTTTTTGTGCGCTATAACGTACAATAGTTAACTTAACATCTGTGCGTTATAGCGCACAACTGGTTTATTAAACTCAGCGTCAAAATAAAAGGCCTTCATTACATGACAAAAGCAAATGCGCAGCCTTCTGCTATTTCAAGAAGTATTGCACACCACCTGCAGTCTGTTCGTAAAGCTCGGGGGCTTTCCCTTGATAAAACCGCGCAGTTGACGGGAGTGTCTAAAGCCATGTTGGGGCAAATAGAACGAGGCGAGTCTAGCCCCACAATCGCTACCTTGTGGAAGATAGCAACCGGTCTTGCGTGTTCTTTTTCTTCTTTCTTGTCAGGTGATGAAACCGCACCTACGTCCCAACATGCCGACAACAAGTTCGCTAACGACCCAAACGTAACCATAAAAACGCTATTTCCGTTTAACTCAGCCACCCAGTTTGAAATGTTTGAACTATGCTTAACGGACTTTCATGAGCAGCACTCTTCGGCGCATCAAATAGGCGTCACCGAACATATTCACGTACTACAAGGAAAGTTAGGGGTTTTGCAAGATGGTCAATGGCAAACTTATCAAGCGCAAGAGCAGTGTATATTACGCGCAGACCAGCCCCACGGTTATCGAGATGAAGTAGGAGAAACGCGCTTTATTGTGGTTATTCACTATCCAACTTAAAGCGGTTGGGAAACTTTCTTGCAAAAGCTAGGAAAAAGGCTAGGAGAAAGGCTAGGAAAACAGCGAAGAAGTATTTGCGCTAAATGACGGTTGCCAGTTCAAACAAGCAAGTTAATTAACAGGACCTAATAAAAAGCCTAACTACCCCAAGGTAATTAGGCTTTTCGATAGCGCTAGGCTATCTTTTTCATCGGCTTAATATTTATTTGCCATAAGTTTATAAACTATCGTCGTTAAGATTAAGCGCACCACGAAGGAAGTTAAGCAGTGTACAAATTTCGGCTGACATAAGCGCGAACTCTGCATCAAGGCGCGCTTCAACCTGATCTTTTGGCACATCGTCAGTTTCTTCTTTAATGCGATCGGTGAACTTAACACGTTTAATGGCGCCATCCTCACACATAATAGCCGTCAACGTCTCTGCATATTCGAATGCAACCTTTTGAACCAGCTTACCGGCATCCAAATGAATACTAATTTCTTCGCTGTCTAGCGGCTGGTTCTTACAACGAATAACGCTGCCAGTGTCATCGGTAGATTTAAGCTCAGCTTCTTCAAGTAGACCTACACCTTCTGGTGTTGACTCAGTAACCCAGTGCGTAAGCTCGCTTTGAAGGCTTCTGCGCGTAAATGGCACTACTGGAAGTGAGCCTATGGCTTTTCTTACCATGGCCAAAAAGGCTTCGGCTTTGCCATCAGATGATGCGTCAACTACGACTAAGTTGTCAGCAAGCGAAATAAAGCCGTGAGTGTAGGTGTTTTTCGTAAATGCCTGGGGCAGCAAGCGGGTTTGAATTTCTTGTTTAAGATCTGCCTTGGCTTTTTTACCAACCGGCGAACCGGTTTCCATTTCAATTTTGGCCACCATTTCGTCAAGCTCGGCATTTACCACTGCGCCGGGCAAGATCTTTTCTTGTTTCTTTAGGGTTATCCAAAAACGCTGTTGAACAACATGGAACATGGTGCCTTGCTTACCCGCCTGAGAAAACGGAGAGGCGAACCCCATGGTTGCTAAGTCCTGGCTACCGCACGGGCGAAAAGCGTGTTCGTTAAGGGCACGTTCTAAATCGCCCTCGTCTAGCGATAACGGCTGAGTAATTTGATAGGCTTTTACATTTTTAAACCACATAGTGTAAGCATTCTCTTGATAAAAATAGGGCGCAAGCCTACCAACGTAAGACTCGCGGTGCAATTGAATAAAAGGCCCTAGAAAGCGGGCACCTTAGATTGATAGTGGCAAGAAAGGTTAAGCACTCTTTTTCGGAAAACGAATGGTGTACTGTAAGCCGTTGCCAAGCGTACTGTCGGCCTCTATATGTCCATGCAGTGACTGTGTAACTAGGTTGTACATAATATGTGTGCCTAGACCGCTACCACCTTCTCCGCGTTTGGTAGTAAAGAAGGCATCAAACAACTTACTGAGCTCTTCTTCGCTTAAACCTTTTCCGTCATCTTGGTAGTGGATCACAACATTATCACCATCTTCTTTTACATCTAGTGTTACAGAGCCGGCCGCTTTGCCTTCAAAGCCGTGCGTAATTGAGTTAACCACCATATTGGTAACGATTTGAGCGATGGCGCCAGGTGCACAGGTCACAACTAAATTATCGGGGCAGGATACGTTAATTTGATGTTCAGTATGCTTAAAACTTGGCTTAAGTGACTGAATAATTTCGTTAATATAGTCGCCCAACACAAATTCGCGCTCGGTTTCACTGGTCTGGTCAACGGCCACCTGTTTAAAGCTGGCGATAAGATCAGATGCGCGTTCTAGGTTACTTAAAAGTAATAGCGCAGTTTGTTCGGCTTCATCGATGAAGCTTGCCATGTTCTTACTGGTCAGGCTTTTATCTTCGAAGTCGGTCTTTAAATTGTTAAGTCGCTCTTGTAGAAAGCTGGCTGCGGTCACACTCACGCCCAATGGCGTGTTTACGTCATGCGCGATACCGGCCACAAGACCGCCAAGCGACGCCATGCGCTCCGACTCGACTAATTGCTCTTGCGCTTGATGAAGTGTATCCATCGAACTGGCTAGCTCTTGGTTACGTTTGCGCAGTTCGGCTTCTATATACTGACGATTTTCGTTTTCCTGGCGAAGCTCTCGCTGGTGGGCAATAAGCTCGTCTTTTTGCTGCTCTAAGTCGAGCATAATCTGAGACAACGACGCTGTTTTCTTTGCCACTTCTTGTTCTAAAATCAGGTTTTGGTCGTCTAGCTTCTTGTTGGCAAGAGTGAGTTCATTCTGCGCGTCTTTCAGCTTATTGTTTGAAATAATAAGGTCGTCAATAACGTGGTTGTAAGATTCCTTAAGCTGTAATAGCTCGTTGTCATCATCGAGCTTTATGCTGAGTTTGCTCTCTTCTGGGTGCTGAGGATCGAAATTACCCATTTGCTCAGTAATGGTTTGCAGCGGTTCAGAAAGCATGGTGCGAAATGCGGTCATGAACAAGAAGACCAGAAAGGTGGTTTTTACTAACGCATTACCGATAAGAAAAAATACGCCTACTTCAATACGGCTAAAAATAGTATCAAAGCTAGAATATAAGGTAACGTCGCCAACCGTAGATTCGCGACCTGAGAATTTAAATACTAGTGGGAAGCTGTAGCTAAATACGCCGCCGGGATGATCTTCAATTATTTCACGGTCAACCGGAGCAGGAGAGCGCTGAGCACGGATGCCGTACTCGGCAATGTAGTTACCGTTTTCACCACGAACTTGAAGCCCTTCAACAATAGGCAATGACATAAGGCCTTCGGCGATGGCACGCACTTGGTCGTGGTTAAGTTCCCACAAAGCGCGGGTCAGGCTAGAAGAAAAGGTGTTTTTTAGCGTTTGAAGCTCGCCTTCAACGTGATTTTTCGTGCTGAGGTATTCTGTAAAGATCTGTCCTACCGTCACTAGCAGCGTGAGAGAAAAGTACACTGACAACACTCTGGCTAAGAGTTTCCTTGATAACCCTGTCTTGACCGCAGCCATCGATAAACACACCCCTGTTACATCAGACCTTTTAAATCACCGACAACGCTTGGTAGTAGCTCACCTTTGCAACAATAACAGTCGGTTTTATGTAATTTCAAGAATATGCGTAATCGTATGAATAAACAAGATTATGTATTTAAACTTTGGAACAAGCTTGTATTAAACTTGACACATAAATGTAATCGTTTTAATAAAACTGTCACAGACCACATTAATAATAACGGCGTTTAAAAATGAGCAGGAATATTACGATGTCTCGTACAGTGTTGGTGGTTGAGGACGAAGCGCCTATCCGTGAAATGCTTAAGTTTGTGCTTGAGCAATCTGGTTTTAACATTATTGAAGCCGAAGATTTCGACATCGCGCAAGAAAAAATTTGCGAACCTTACCCAGATTTAATCTTATTAGATTGGATGTTGCCGGGAGGAAGCGGTGTACAGCTAGCTAAAAGTTTAAAGCAGCACGAGTTTACTCGTGACATTCCCGTCATCATGCTTACAGCCCGTGGCGAGGAAGAAGACAAAATTCGCGGCCTGGATGCAGGTGCTGATGACTACGTTACTAAACCATTCTCGCCGAAAGAGCTTGTGGCAAGAATAAAAGCAGTGATGCGAAGAGTAACGCCTACATCAAGCGAGGAGCCCATTGAATTTAATGGTCTTAAACTTGAACCGGTATCACATCGCGTAATGGCGAATGAAGAACCGTTAGACATGGGGCCGACTGAATTTAAATTGTTGCACTTCTTTATGACGCACCCAGAACGTGTCTATAGCCGAGAGCTACTGCTAGATAATGTTTGGGGAACCAATGTTTATGTAGAAGACAGAACGGTAGATGTACATATTCGACGTCTACGCAAAGCTATCTCTCGCCACGGACATGATGCTATGATCCAAACAGTACGCGGCGCGGGTTACCGTTTTTCTACTAAGCTGTAATAAATGTAGTGTTTAGGGAGTAACATAGTGTTATTCCCTTGATGCCGCTGCGCCATCTGGGCATGCGCCCAATTCCACCTTTAACAACGCGAGCTATTTCATGTATTACCCGTTCTCTTGGTTGAGAAGTACATTGCGCTTAGTGCTATTCCTTGTGGTTTTTGCGCTAGTCGGGTGGTATCTAGATGATATGTTATTCGCCGTTGCTATTGGCGCAACCCTGCTACTGCTATTTAACTACTGGCATCTTTACAAGCTAAATCGCTGGTTATGGCATAGTCGTAAAATGTCTCCACCTACCGTGCGTGGCGTGTGGGAACATATTTATGAAGGGATTTATTACCTTCAGCGTCGTAACCGCAATAAGCGCAAAGAGCTTGGTGAATTGGTAAAGCGCTTTAGAGAGGGGTCTGAAGCCTTGCCTGATGCGGCGGTAGTGGTTGATGCTAAGGCCTGCATTATTTGGTGTAACCGCCTTGCTCGCTTGGATTTAGGGCTTAAATGGCCGCAAGACTCTGGGCGTCGAATCGACAACTTGTTGCGCCATCCGGAGTTTATTCAGTACTTTCATGCAGGGAATTATAAATACCCCATTGAAGTACCGTCACCTACCAACCCCAACAAAACCTTTGAATACCGGATTATGCCTTATGGCGATGAGCATTTGTTGCTGATTGCCCGTGACATAACGCGGGTGTCCCAGCTTGAAGAAATGCGTAAGGACTTTGTGGCAAATGTGTCTCATGAATTGCGTACACCGCTAACGGTCATTAACGGATACCTTGAAATTCTTCCTATTGATGAAGACTCCGATCCATTCATGCAAAAAGCGATGAAAGAAATGACATCGCAAACCCACCGTATGCAAAACTTGATAGAAGACTTGCTGGTGTTGTCGCGCATTGAAGCAAGTTCGGAACGCATCTACGAAAATGTTGTGAATATTCCTGTGGTCCTTGCGCAAGTGGAAAGAGAAGCGCAGGCGCTTAATAAAGAGAAAAACCACACAATAAACTTCCACATCGACAAAGAACTCTATGTTTTCGGTGTAGAGACCGAGCTTCGAAGTGCTTGCTCAAACCTAGTGTTTAATGCGGTGCACTACACACCTGCTGGTGGCGAAATTAATGTGTACTGGCGACGTAAACCAAATGGCGCGCAATTTTCTGTGGTAGATAACGGTGATGGTATTGAGCCAAATCATCTAAACCGTCTTACCGAGCGCTTTTATCGCGTGGATAAAGCGCGCTCTCGCAAAACCGGTGGCTCTGGCTTAGGTCTTTCCATTGTAAAACATGTACTAAGTCATCATAATTCTCGTTTAGATATAACCAGTACATTGGGTGAGGGCAGCAATTTCTCGTTTGTGCTGGATAACGAGTTGATTGCAGAGCAACTGTAACCCTAAGAGGCGAGAAGTGTTGGTGAGCAAAAAGCATGACAAGATGAAAGAGCAACGCTATCGCCTTTCAACGTTACTTTTAGTAATAGGCTTATTGTTACCATTTGGAACCCTGGCTGATTCTCAAAATACTCAAAGCTCGTCATCTGCTTCTGGTAGCTATCAAGTACCTGCCTATGAACGCAAGCCTGGGGTGGCAGGAAAAATATCCTCTGTTGGCTCAGACACGCTGGCAAACTTAATGACCTTTTGGTCACAGGAGTTCAAAACTCTTTATCCTCAGGTCGGCTTTCAAATACAGGCGTCTGGTTCATCTACCGCTCCGCCGGCACTTATTGAAGGTACTGCCACCATAGGCCCTATGAGCCGGGAATTAAAGCCCAGTGAAATACGGGATTTTACGCGAACCCATGGTTACCCGCCTACGGTATTAAAAGTGGCAATGGATGCCATCGCCATTTTTGTGGATAGACGCAATCCGCTGCCGGGTATGACCCTTGAGCAAGTTGACGCGGTGTTTTCTGAAACCCAGTTTTGTGGCAGCAATACCGCCATTACCAATTGGTCTCAGCTCGGCGTTGACGATATAGGCTATCGTTCTCCTATCAGGCTGTACGGTCGAAATTCAGTATCGGGTACTTACGGCTTGTTTAAAGTGATGGCGCTGTGCGATGGTGACTTTAAGAATACGGTAAACGAACAACCTGGCTCTGCATCTGTAGTATTGTCCGTGGCCAGCGGTACAGGCGCGATTGGCTATGCCGCTTACGGTTATAAAACCGCAGGAGTTCGCGCTCTGCCTTTAGGTGAGTCGCTAGACAGCTTAATCCCTCTTTCTATTGATACGGTGCGCAACGAAACGTATCCGTTTGCCCGGTTTCTTTATTTAGTGATAAATAAAAAGCCCGGTGAGCCTTTACCTACTCTGGAAAGGGAGTTTTTGCGCTATATCTTGTCACAGGAAGGGCAGCAGCAGGTGTTAAGAGACGGATATTTCCCCATTCGTGAAGACGTACTGGTACGCCAACGTCGATTATTGGAATAGAAAAGCGAAAGTAGAAGCCGTATCACTCGCCGTTAAAAGCAAAGGATAAAACTGTGTCGTATATGCCGCCAGCGTGGAAACAATGGGTTGTCAAATGCCTGCTATCAGGGACAGCTGTGCCAACTATCGTGACAACCCTAGCGGAAAACGGTTTTTCTCCCGACACTATTAAAAAAGTGCTCGGCGCCAATTTGCCCACTAATTATCAGTTTTCACCCTCTTCAAGTTTCTACGAGAAGCTAGCAAAAAGTGCTATCGCCCGCGTGGAGCAGGCTAAGCCGCTTGCCGAGCCCAGTGACATTCAGCTCTTCTCGTACGATGACTTCTTGAGCAGCCAAGAGTGTGACGACATTGTTGCTCTGACCAAAGATAAACTCGCGCCCTCTAAATTGGCAGGAGCCGCTAGCGCTGATGACATTAGAACCTCTTCAACATGTGAATTAGCCTTTCTTGGTAATAAGCTAGTCAAAGACGTTGATAATCGCATTGTTTCAACCCTTAGTTTGGGCGTGGGAGAAGGAGAAGTTATTCAGGCCCAGCACTACAATGTTGGGGAATATTACAAACCTCACTACGACTTCTTTCCTCCAGGAAGCCCGCAGTACAAAGCGCATTGTCTATCGCGTGGTCAGCGAACGTGGACATGCATGATTTACTTGAATGATGAATGTGACGGCGGTCACACCCGCTTCACCAAGCTAGATATTGCAGTAAAACCGAAAAAGGGAATGGCACTCTTTTGGAATAATTTGCTGCCCTCTGGCGACCCCAACCTTAACAGTATTCATTTCGCAGAACCTGTCACTCGTGGTCACAAAACTGTCATAACCAAATGGTTTAGAACGAAAAACTAAACACCTCAGGCCATGCTTTTAGTTTTATTTTTAATCAATCTTGTTTTATCTAATTGAAAAGTAATAGCTTTACGCTGGCTTTAGTTCAAAGCTGAAAAAGTTCAAATAAATTCGATAAGTTTTTTACTTTGTAACAAAAATGTCACCGATCTCCTTTACTCTCTAGCAAACCTTAGAATCCGTATTACAAAAATCTGGAGAATTTAATGGAAATTCGTAACATATTTAAGGTAAGTGCTATCACGACTGCGCTTGTCCTTGCAGGCTGTGGCGGTGACATCAATATTAATGAAGGTGATGAAGTAGTAACAACTCCAACAACACCAACTACACCTACAACACCAACAACACCGACTACCCCTGATGTAGATACGCCGTTCTCTCTAGGCTTTGCCACAGACGTATCAAGCGAATTCTCAGGAACGATTACAGATAAGCCTGTTTATCGTTTAGATACCGATTTAACTATCACTCAAGATATGACGTTAACGAACGATGCTCACTGGATCATCAAAGGTCGTACGGCGGTTGGTAACGACAACGCTGATGCAGCGGTACTAACTATTCAAGAAGGTACAACAGTAATCGGCGAAGACGGCGATGACTTCTTAGTTGTTCGTCGTGGCTCTCAAATTGACGCATCTGGTACGTCTTCAGCGCCTATCGTGATGACATCGGTACAGGACGTTACTGGTGAAGAAACTTCAATCGGTCAGTGGGGCGGTGTAGTTCTACTTGGTAACGCACCGACTAACCTTTGTAATACGGGTGACGATGCAGATACGTCTGACGAAGAACTTGCAAACTGTGGTGTTTCTGCAGAAGGTGATGCAGGTCTTTACGGCGGTAATAACCCAGAAGATAACTCAGGTACGCTAGAGTACGTTGTAGTTAAGCATGCGGGTAAAGCTCTGGCATCAGGCGACGAGCTAAACGGTATTTCATTCGCTGGTATCGGTTCAGGCACCACAGTTAACTATATTCAGGTTCACCAAAACCTCGATGACGGTATTGAATTCTTCGGTGGTACAGTTAACGTAAGTAATGTTGTACTTACTGATATCGGTGACGATTCACTAGATTGGTCATTTGGCTGGACTGGTAGCGCAACTAACGTTTATATCCAACAGTCAGCTGACGGTGGCGACAACGCAATCGAAGCGGATAACAACGAAGATAATCCGTCTTGGTTGCCGCTAACTAAGCCAACTATTTCAAACGTGACTATTGTTAGTGCAGACAACACCAATGGTGTACGTCTACGTAACGGTACAGCGGGCGTGCTTTCAAACGTTCTAGTAACGGGTTCTGCACTTGCAAACAACTGCCTACGTGTAAACGGTGATGAAGCAATTGCTAACGCTGAGTCGGGCGAGCTTTCTATCACTGATTCAATTGTTGCGTGTGAAACACCTGCGAACAACTTTGGTTCTGACACCATTAACGGTGGCACTACTCAAGCATGGTTTGAAGGCCAAGATGGCAACAGCGTTTTAGCTGCGTCTGCATTAATGCTTGAAGACAACGGTTACTTCCCAACGGCCTCTTCTCCTGTAGCACTTGGCGGCGGTCAATATATTGGTGCATTCAATCCTAACGGCACAGACTGGACTGTAGGTTGGACGGTAGGCGTAAACGGCGGTTTCCCAACTGACGTTCAAAACGCATTTGCACAAGGTCTAGCAACAGACGTATCGGCTGACTTCGACCTAGACAAGCCGGTTTACGAAATTGCTGCAGACACCACATTCACATCTGACGTTACACTTACTAACGATGCTTACTGGCTAATTAAAGGCCGTACTGCAGTAGGTAACGATAACGAAGACAGCGCAACACTATACATCGAACAAGGTACGACTGTGTTTGGTGAGCAAGGTGATGACTTCTTGGTAGTACGTCGTGGCTCAATGATTGAAGCTAACGGTACAGCAAGCGCACCTATCACGTTTACCTCTGTACAAGACCTTATCGGTGACGAAACGGGTATCGGCCAATGGGGCGGTATCGTACTTCTAGGTAATGCACCAACTAACCTATGTAATACCGGTGACGATTCAGATACCTCTGACGCTGAACTTGCTTCATGTGGTGTGGCTGCTGAAGGTGACGCGGGTCTTTACGGCGGTAATAACCCTGCAGATAGCACAGGTTCACTTCGCTACGTAGTAGTTAAGCACGCAGGCCGCGCTCTTGCAGCGGGTGACGAGCTAAACGGTATTTCATTTGCAGGTATCGGTTCAGGTACTAAAGTTGAGTACATTCAAGTTCATCAAAACCTTGATGACGGTATTGAATTCTTTGGCGGTACAGTTAGCGTACGTAACGTTGTACTTACTGATATCGGTGATGACTCGCTAGATTGGTCTTTCGGTTGGACAGGTAACGCGCAAAACGTTTATATCCAACAATCAGCTGCTGGTGGCGACAACGCTATTGAAGCGGATAATAACGAAGACAACCCAGCGTGGCTTCCACTCACTAAGCCTACTATTTCTAACGTGACTATCGTTGGCGCTGACACAACTAACGGCGTTCGTCTACGCAACGGTACTGCGGGTAACATCCGCAATCTAGTTGTTACAGCTGGTGAAGGCTACTCTAACTGCCTACGAGTTAACGGCGACGAGTCGATTGCTAACGCAGTATCTGGCGAGCTTTCTGTAGAACATTCAGTGGTTGCTTGTGAAGCAGGTAATAACTTTGGTTCAGACGCTATCGGTGGTGGTACTACTCAAACATGGTTCGAAGGCCAAACAGGTAACAGCGTGCTTACCGCTGATGCACTAATGCTTTCTAACGATGGATTTACACCTCGCTCTGGCTCACCACTTCTTGGTGCGGGCGTTGATGTATCAGAAGAGAATGACTTCTTCGCAGCAACTGACTATATCGGTGCATTTGACGGTGACAACAACTGGATGGACGGTTGGACTGTTGCGGTAAACGATAGCATTCCTGCTGACGTTACAACGGCACTAGAGCAAGGCTTGGCGACCGACGTGTCTGCTAGCTTCCCAGATATTACTGACAAGCCTGTTTATCAGCTTGCTACTGACACCGTGTTTACTGCTGATGTATCGCTAACTAACGATGCTCACTGGCTAATTAAAGGTCGTACAGCGGTAGGTAACGACAACGCTGACAGCGCTTCACTTTACATTCAGCGCGGTACTACAGTATTCGGTGAAGATGGTGATGATTTCTTAGTTGTTCGTCGTGGCTCTAAGATTGAAGCGTCTGGTACTGCAACACTGCCAATTACCTTCACATCTTCAGAAGATATGACTGGCGGCGAAACAGCCATCGGCCAATGGGGCGGCCTAGTTATTCTAGGTAACGCACCAACAAACCTATGTAACACAGGTGACGACGGTGATACGTCTGAAGCTGAACTGGCTAACTGTGGTGTAGCCGCAGAAGGTGATGCAGGCCTATACGGTGGTGCAGACAGTGAAGATAGCTCAGGTACGCTTCGCTACGTTATCGTGAAGCACGCAGGTAAAGCACTTGCGGCAGGTGATGAGCTAAACGGTATTTCATTTGCGGGTGTAGGTAGCGGCACTGAAGTTGACTTCATCCAAGTTCACCAAAACCTAGATGATGGCGTTGAGTTCTTCGGCGGTACAGTAAACGTAAGTCACTTAGTATTAACTGCTATCGGTGATGATTCTCTAGACTGGTCATTCGGTTGGACAGGTAAGGCGCAGTACGTAGTTATCAAGCAAGATGCAGCGGGCGGCGACAATGCGTTCGAAGCTGACAACAACGAAGATAACCCTGCGTGGACACCATTGACGACACCAACAGTATCTAACGTAACAATTTTAGGTGCAGACAATACAAACGGTGTACGTCTTCGCAACGGTACAGCGGGAACAATCAAAAACCTAGTGGTTACCGGTGGCGCAAACTACAGCAACTGCCTACGAGTGAATGGTGATGAATCAATTGCTAACGCAGCAGCAGGTTCACTAACTGTGACACACTCAACAGTAGCATGTTCATCTGCGAGCGCATTTGGTTCAGACACAATTGGTACAGACAGCACGCAAGCGTGGTTTGAAGGTCAAGACGGCAACAGCGTTCTTGCTGAAACTGCAGCACTTGGCTTTGATTCAACAGGTTTCGTACCTGCAAGCAATTCAGTTTTATTAGGTTCAGGCTTCGACGCTTCTACTTTGGACGCTTTCTTTGATAGCACAGACTTCCAAGGTGCATTCGACGGTGAGTCTGACTGGACACTGGGTTGGGTAACTGTTGGTCTTCAAGACTAATAAGTGAATGCGAGACACAGTAAAGCTAAGGCGTTTTTACGCCTTAGCTTTTGTGTAAGCGCAGCTACCTGATTACAGTTTCTTAGGAGTTACACAATGAAAAACAATCAAACGTCAGCATTTAAAGTCGGTGGACTTTCGCTGGCTATCGCGTCCATTCTTGGCGCAAGCGCGTTACCGTTATCAGCAGTAGCACAGCAGTCAGAAGACGAACTAATTGAAGAAGTCGTTGCTACGGGCACGCGACTTAAAGGAACCGCAACGGCTGTTTTACAAGAGCGTCAAAATCAGGCGTTCGTTGCTGATATTCTTGGCGCAGAACAAATTTCTCGTACCGGTGACGGCGATGCCGCTGCTGCACTTCGACGTGTAACAGGTCTTACGCTAGTTGACGGTAAATTTATTTACGTTCGTGGTTTAGGTGAGCGCTATTCAAGCACACAGCTAAATGGCATGACGGTACCAAGTCCGGATCCTACGCGCTCGGTTGTACCGCTTGATTTATTCCCATCAAGTATCATCGAAAGCCTGAACGTTCAGAAATCTTACTCACCCAATATGCCTGGGCACTTTGGTGGTGGTAACGTAAACATTCGTACTAAATCAATCCCATCTGAGTTTGTATTCAACGTAAGTGCAGGTGGCGGTTGGAATACGCAGAACAGCGATACTGGTGTTTTCTATTCTGGTGGCGGCGATGATTGGACAGGTCGTGATGACGGTACTCGTGCACTGCCTGACATTATCAGCTCGGGTCTTGCTGCAAATGGTTCTGCAGGCTTCGAGGGTGACCGTACAAGAACACTGGCTGAAACGCAGGATATCCTAAGTTCATTTAACTGGGACATCGGCCCAGACGAAAAGTCTGTAGACCCGAACTTCAGCTTGGGTACGACCATTGGTAACAATTACGTTTTCGACAACGACTCTGTACTTGGTTTCCTTGCAACGGTTTCTTACAGCAATGAATGGACAGTTGCCGAAGAGATGTTAGGTAACGATATTGGTGGTGGTCAGGAAAATCCACGTTTCACTAAATATCGCGACATGGTGTCTACTGAGCAAAACGTGCGTTGGAGCGGTATGTTCAACGTAGGTTACGAGTACAACAGCAATCACAAAGTAGAACTTGTGAACATGATCCTTCACGACATGCGTGACCGTGTTCGCGATGGATACTACTTTGACGAAAGTGAATCTAACCCTGGCGTGGAAGAATTCCGCCGCATGGATATCATTTTCGAAGAGCGTGAAATGGTTTCTTCACAGCTTAAAGGCACGCACAACTTCCTTAACTTGTTAGATGGTGTGTTTTTCGATTGGTACGTGGGAACTAGCCGTGCGTCTCGTGAAGCGCCAGATATCATGGAAGTAACATTCCAGCAGTTCTACGATGAGTCGGGTGCATTAGAGCTTGAGCGTCTTGATGATACGCCAGGAACTAACCTTAACCGCCAATATCAGGTGCTTTATGATGAGTCTGATACCTATGGCTTCAACGTGTCTACCGCGTTCTTCGGCGATGGCTACGACGTTGAACTTAAAGCCGGTATGGATTACTACGACAAAACCCGTGACGGTAACAATATTGACTTAGCGGTGCGTCACTTTGGTATTTCTTCTGACTTTAAAGAAGGTAGCCGTTTGAATGAAATTTTCTCACAAGAAAATATCTATAACGACGACTTCTACACCAGCTCAACGGGTCGTTCTGTGTTTCAGGACAATACAGGTGCAGGTGATAAGTACTCAGCGGCAACTAAACTTACCGCAGGCTATTTCATGGTTGATGCATTTTTCAACCAGAAGTTCCGCGTAAGTGGCGGTGCTCGTTATGAAGACTTCCAGCAAGTATCGATTCCATTTATCGAGCACTCGGATAAGTTTGCTGACGACACTGATGCCATCATTGACAGCATCTACAATGAATCTGATGTACTACCGTCATTAGCTTTCACTTATATCCCAAGTGAAGAAATGCAGTATCGCTTTAACATCAGTCAAACGCTAATCCGTCCTGACTTACGCGATATCAGCTCAACCTTCTTTATCGACCCGCTAACAGAATTCCTTGTACGTGGTTCTCCTTCATTGGTTGAAACTGAATTGACGAATATCGACTTCCGCTGGGAGTGGTATATGTCACAAGGTAACAACTTGTCTGTTGCACTTTTCTATAAAGATATGGAAAACCCTATCGAGATGGTGCAATTTGACGGCGGTGAAGGTGTACCTCAACTATTAACGGCTAACGGACAGGAAGGTGAGCTGTACGGTATCGAGTTTGAATTCTTGCACGACCTTGGCTTTATTAGTGATAACTTCAGTAACTTCTTTGTATCAGGAAACATGACGCTTTCTGACTCAGAAGTAACTATTGGTAGTGGCGACCAAGAATCACTGTTCTCTCAGCAGGCTCGTGAAGCATACGGCGGTACTATCACGGCGACCATTACTAACGACAAACGTCGCCTAGTGGGTCACTCAGAATGGGTTGCTAACCTTCAACTAGGTTGGGATTCTGATAACGGTGAGCATTCAGCGTCATTAGTCTATAACTCATTCGGTGAACGTATCATTGCGCCTGGCGTACGTGGTTTTGAAGATGGTATTGAAAAACCGTTCCATTCATTGGATGCCGTTTATACTTACTATCCAGACTTCAACACTACGATTAAATTACGTGTGCAAAACATTTTCAACGACGAGAAAGAAATTGAGCAAGAAGGTCTTACGCTGCGTAAGCTAAGCGTGGGTACAGGTATAAACGCTTCAATTACTTATAACTTCTAAGAAAATACAGCCAGTGCTGCTTCTTCAAAAACAGAGCAGCAACAATCATCTAAAGCCCGGTTTTCTTGCCGGGCTTTTCTATTTGTGACAATAGTCATCGATTTATGACAGTTTCGTAATAAAACTGTCACAGAAAACTCCTATCCTACGCGCAGAAATTTATAGTCGGATACAACCGATTTCTTTTAACTTTAAAGGTTTGAATGTATGAAGCTTATCAATGCCTTGCTTGTGGCAGGTGCGCTAGCAGCGACACCCGTGCTTGCACAAGACGATGAAGTCTTAAAACCCGTTGTCGATGAGGCAGCGAAAATAAACGAGTCAGCGGCGAAATCGCAAGAAAAGATTAACGGTATTACCGATCAAATCGACAGCAAACTTCAACAGTTCAAAACATTGATGAAAGAAATCGAAGGCCTTGAGGTTTATAACACTCAGCTTCGTAAGCAAATCAATAACCAAGAACAAGAAATGGCAGACCTAAATGCTGCTATCGATGAAGTGTCTGTTGTTGAGCGTCAAATCACACCACTAATGATGCGCATGATTGACGGCCTAGAGCAGTTTGTTGCGCTAGACGTACCATTCCTTCCAGAAGAGCGCGCGAATCGCGTTGCTGACCTTCGCGCTATGATGGACCGTGCCGACGTTGCTGCGTCTGAGAAATTCCGCCGCGTAATGGAAGCGTATCAAGTAGAGATGGACTACGGCCGCACTATGGAAGCGTACAGCGGTATTCATTCAATTAACGGTCAAGAGCGTGACGTTGAATTCCTACGCCTTGGTCGCACAGCGCTAATTTATCAAACACGTGATGCAAGCATGCAGGGTGTTTGGAACAAGCAAACTCGTCAGTGGGAAGAGCTTGATAGCAGCTACCGTACACAAATTACAAAAGGTCTGCGCATGGCGAAGAAGCAACTTGCACCAGACTTGCTAATGCTGCCAGTGGCAATTACAGACTAAGAGGTTGATGAGAATGTTTAACACAGTAAAACGTATCGCTGTTGGTCTAGCAGCCCTTAGCATCAGCGTTGGTGCTTTCGCACAAAGCGACCGTGCCATGGACTTAGACGCACTTCTTAAGCAACTAGAAGAAGGTCAGTTCGCACAGTCTCAGCAAAACAAACAGCGCGAGCGTGATTTCCAAGCGCAACGTGCAGAGCAAGATCGCATTCTTCGCGAAACTCGTGAAAAGCGCGACCAAATGCTTGCACAATCAGAGCAGCTTGAAACTCAGTTCGAAGAAAACGAATTCAAACTGGCTGACTTAAACGGTGCACTAGACACACGTCTTGGTTCACTTAAAGAGCTATTCGGTGTGCTTCAGCAAATCGCTGGCGACACCAAAAACAAATTCTATAACTCAGTGGTTTCTGCACAAATCCCTGGCCGTGCTGACTTCCTTGATAAGATGGCACAAGACATGGGTTCAAGCTCAAAACTTGCATCAATTGAAGAAATTGAGCGCGTTTGGTTTGAAATGCAACGCGAAATGACTGAAGCCGGCAAAGTCACTACGTTCAAGACAGACGTTGTTGAAGCGGGCGGTGAAAAAGTGAATAAGTCTGTTGTTCGCGTAGGTCCTTTTGCACTTGTTGCTGATGGTAAATACCTAGAGTACAACGGTGTAACAGGTACAGTATCTGAACTTGTACGTCAGCCTGCTGACCGTTACATGGATTCTGCTGCTGAACTACAAGCATCAAGCGGTGAATTAGTGCAGTTCGGTATCGACCCAACGGGTGGTTCAATCCTAGGTCTTCTTGTTCAAGCGCCTAACCTTCAAGAGCGTGTAGAGCAGGGCGGTGTTGTAGGTTACATCATTCTTATCGTTGGTGCATTCGGTCTTCTACTTGCCCTTGAGCGTCTTGTAACGCTGACGCTTATTCGCATGAAAGTGAACAAACAGCTTAAGAGCAAAGAAGTAAACACAAACAATCCGCTTGGCCGTGTACTTAAAGTACGTGACGAGCACCCAGACGCCGACGTTGAAGCACTTGAACTTCACCTTACAGAAGCGATTTTGGGCGAAGTGCCTAAGTTAGGTCGTAACCTAACTATCATTAAGATTATCTCTGTTGTAGCACCGCTTATGGGTCTACTAGGTACGGTAACCGGTATGATCAACACCTTCCAGGCTATCACCTTGTTTGGTACGGGTGACCCGAAACTGATGGCAGGTGGTATTTCAACAGCACTTGTAACAACAGTACTAGGTCTAGTTGTAGCGATTCCAATGACACTGCTTTATGCAATGCTTAACACACGTTCTAAGAACATTGTGTACATCCTACAAGAACAGGCGTCTGGCGTAATTGCAGAGCGCGCTGAGCGAGGCTAATCATGATCGAGTTTCTAGAAGCAATTCGCGATTTCACAGAAACAGGTGGCCAGGTTCTCCTGGTCATCGGTCTGCTGATATTCGTTATGTGGCTTTTGATCCTCGAGCGTGCGATGTATCTGATGGTTTGGCACAAGCAAGCCAAGAAAGAAGCGATAGCAATGTGGACAGCACGTGCCGATCGCTCTTCTTGGTTCGCAGAGCAGGTTCGTCAGAAAACAATTTCACAGTTAACCATGCGCCTAAACGGCAGCATCCCAAT
Source organism: Alteromonas macleodii ATCC 27126 (assembly GCF_000172635.2). Taxonomy (NCBI): domain Bacteria; kingdom Pseudomonadati; phylum Pseudomonadota; class Gammaproteobacteria; order Alteromonadales; family Alteromonadaceae; genus Alteromonas; species Alteromonas macleodii. The sequence continues at coordinate 701,435 of NC_018632.1, forward strand.
TATCCAGTCACTGGTTGCGCTTTGTCCGCTGCTAGGCTTGATGGGAACGGTTACCGGTATGATTGAAGTGTTCGATGTAATGGCGATTGCGGGCTCAGGTAATGCTCGTTCAATGGCCTCAGGTGTATCGAAAGCCACTATCCCCACAATGGCGGGCATGGTTGGCGCACTTTCAGGCGTATTCGCCGCTACCTGGTTAACTCGTATGGTGAAATCAGAACGCACGCATCTTGAGGATGCATTGATTATTCAACGTTAATGCTAGCTAAGCGTTAAGGTAAGGTATTTATTATGAAGCAGCACTTTCAAAACTTAGTCGATGAAGAAGAAGCAGCCATCGACATGACGCCCATGCTGGACGTTGTATTTATCATGTTGATCTTCTTCATTGTGACTGCGTCATTTGTGAAAGAAGCAGGTATCGATGTTAACCGTCCAGAAGCAGCAACTGCTGTGAAAAAGGATCGCGCTAATATCCTTATCGCTATTTCAGATAAAGGCGAAATTTGGATTAACAAGCGCCGTATCGACGTTCGCGCAGTGCAAGCGAACATTGAGCGTCTTCGCGCAGAAAACCCACAGGGTTCTGTTGTAATTCAGGCTGACAAAAAAGCCACAACAGAAACACTGATTAAGGTTATGGACGCGTCGCGAGCCGCTGGCGTTTACGATGTTTCGATTGCAGCCCAAGAGCAATAAATCATGCCACGATATTTAATCGCATTTGTTATTTCCCTTGCGATCACGTTAGGCCTGTTCTTCTTGATGCAATCGCTTATCAAGATGGGTGGCAGCGCACTAACTGAGCCGCCTAAGGGAAGCGTGCTTGACTTCGTAAGGGTTAAGCAGGATGAACAGGTTGAGAAAAAAGATCGTAAGCCGAAGAAGCCACCTAAGCCTGAAGAGCCGCCACCGCAAATGGAGCAGCCTCAAATGGACTCACCTTCTCCAGATGCAGAAGGTACGTCGATGGACTTTGGTGCTGAAGTAGGAGACGACATCTCGCTAGAAGGCGGGTTGGCCCTCGAATCCGGTGACGGTGAATATCTTCCTATTGTTAAGGTTGCGCCAGTGTATCCACGACGTGCACTTCAACGGGGTATTGAAGGTTTCGTTATTGTTGAATTTACAGTAACTAAACAAGGCGCAGTACGCGACCCAATTGTTGTTGAAGCTAACCCTTCAGGTATTTTTGAACAAGCGGCGATTGATGCGGCAATGAAGTTCAAATATAAGCCTCGAGTGGTAAATGGCGAAGCAACGGAAGTGTCTGGTGTACAAAACCGTATTACGTTCCAAATTGACGGGTAACAGAACATGATGAGAAAACAGACGAATACATTGCTTAGTGCACTGGCGTTTGCATTTGCATCGGCCACAGTATCTGTACCTACTATGTTCATTGCTTCTAACGCTACAGCGCAAGAGGCTGAGCAGCAAGATGGACAAGAGATAAAAGCTAGCGATAAGCAAACCCGTCGCGTGCCTACGCTTCGCGGTAAAGTCTACGAGCAGCTAGCCCGTGCACAAACGGCTGCTGATGAAGCGGGCAATGTAGAAGAAGCTATTTCCATTTTGAAAGAAGTGGAAGATAAGTCTCATTCTATGAACGCCTACGAAAAAGCGATGATGTACAATTTTTTCGGCTTCATTTATTACAACAACGAAGACTATGCAAAAGCGTTGGAGTCGTTTGCCAAGGTAGTAGAGCAACAGCCTATTCCTGAAAAGTTCGAAATGACTACACTTTTCAGTTTGGCGCAGCTTAACCTTATGCAGGGTAATTACGACGATACCATCACTTACTTAGAGCGTTGGGAAAGTCTTAATGCGGGCCCTGTGCCGGTGAAAAACAAAGTCATCAAGGCCCAAGCGTACTATCAGAATAAGCAGTACGAGCAAGCCGCAACGTGGATTTCTGAAGCCGTTGCCGACCACGAAGCAGAAGGCATGATTCCCGATGAAGGGTGGTTAATTCTTCAGCGTGCTATTTTCTATGAACTCAAGCAGCCTCAAAAGGTTAAAGACGTTCTGGTTAAAATGGTGAAGCTATTTGACGAGCCTAAGTATTGGATCCAGCTAGCGGGTATGTACGGTGAGCTAGGCGAAGAGCGCAAGCAGTTGGCTATTATGGAAACCGCTTATCAGCGCGGGTTCGTTAATACATCCGCTGATGTGTTTAATATGGCGCAGCTTTATTACTATCATCGCGTACCTTACAAAGGTGCTAAGTTGATGGAGCAGGCGATGAACGACGGCGTGCTAGAGAAAAACTTGCGCAACCTTAAGTTCTTAGGCCAAAGCTGGTCACTTGCTAAAGAGCAAGACAAAGCCATTCCCGTTATGATGCAAGCGGCTGAACTGTCTGAAGACGGTGAGTTAGATGCACAGTTAGCGCAAATTCTTCTTAATGAAGAGCGTTTCGACGATGCAATTGCTGCGGCAGACCGAGCGGTTGAAAAGGGCGATTTGAGAAACCCTGGTTTGGTTTACCTAATTAAAGGCATGGCACTTTACAACAAGAAGCAATATGCCCTTGCGCTTAATCAGCTAGCTGAAGCAGAAAAGCATCAGAAGAGTCGTGCCATGGCACAGCAATGGAAGCAGTTTGTACAGGGCGAAAAGCGTCAGGCAGACGCCATTGCAGCTGAGCTAGGTACAAGTTAAGTATCGTACTTTCGTTAATACATCATTTAAAAGGGTCGAATATATTCGACCCTTTTTTATGCGCTAGGGAAAAGTACTTGAGGCAATAAGTCAGACACCGAGGCCATCTTTCCTTCTGCCTCTAACTGGTTCCAATAGCGTTTGGTTTCTAAAACCTCTTCCTTTATCGAAAGAAAGCAGTCGACCAATACGGGATCAAAGTGCTGGCCTGAACCTCGTTTAAGATGATCAAAAGCATCATCGTCAGCCCACGCTTTTTTATAAGGCCTTTTCATTGTAAGGGCGTCGAAAACATCGGCGATAGCTACGATACGTGCACTTTCAGGTATCGCCTCTTCCCTTAATCCTCTTGGATAGCCTGTGCCATCCCACTTTTCGTGATGACATAAAGCAATCTCGGCTGCGAGGTTAAAGAGCGGGGTATCACATTGAGACAGTATTCTGTGCCCTATTTCAGCATGGGAGCGCATAACCTCCATTTCGCTCAAAGATAATCGCCGAGGTGCTTTTAATATTGCGTCTGCAATACCTATTTTGCCTGTGTCATGCATTGGAGCAGCTTGCGCGAGCAGGCACGCTTTTTCGAAAGGCCAACCGTGAGCCAGAGCAAGACATTGGCTGTAAGCTGCCATCCGCCAAATATGATGACCGGTGTCGGTATCATTGTAATGACCAGCGGCAGCTAGCATGCTGATTGCGCTTTGTTGGCTTTTACTTAGTTCCTTAGTACGCGCCGCTACAAGGTTTTCGGCCATCCGCATTTGATGGGCTAAACTAATGTGAGTTTTAACGCGAGCGAGGGTGATACTCGGTGATACGGGTTTGGTTATGTAGTCTACTGCACCAAGTTTGAAACCTTTTTCTTCGTCCTCTCCTTGAGTTAAGGCTGTAACGAAAATAACAGGTATATGGCTAAGCGCCTCGTTAGCTTTGAGTTTTTTACATACCTCAAACCCGTCCATACCGGGCATCATTATATCTAACAATATAAGGTCGGGAGTAAACTGCTGGGTAATCTTAAGTGCTATTGTTCCCGAAGGCGCAACCTTTACATTATAGTAAGGGCCTAAAATGCCTAATAGAATATCGATATTTGCGGGCTCATCATCAACCACTAATATGCTAAACCTATGTGCTTCATTACGTTGATTATTCATCGGTAATATCGCCTATCAGTTGCGTAATAACCGCTTGAGCACTTTCGAAATCGTAAATGGTAGCAAGCTGTTTCAATCGGTTAATCTTATGTGCATAGACCGACTCGCTGTAATTGGCTGCCAATACGTTGATGTATTCAACCGCTTTCGCGTCATAAGATTGAAGCGCCTGCTCAACGTTGCGTAGGGTCGATAGCATGGAGGATTTATCGAAGTTCGTACCGCTTTGATGGATATTGTCGGTGTCGTTTTTATCGATAGTGTGAGCAATTAGGCGTAGCGTTGCATCTAGCTGAAACGATAAGTTTGTTACGTGTCTTGCATTAACAGCTTCATTTCTCTCTTGTGCTTCTATAAGAGGAAGCAGGCTTTGCTCAAGCGTTGTGGCGCCAATAAGCTGAGCATCTTCAAGCAGAGAGGTTAACAATTTCGACGTGTTCGTCTGTGTATGAAAAATATCGAGCAAGTCAGACATAACACCACGCTGGCTGTAGGTTTTATAAAATGTTAGCAGCGACGAGATAAACTGGCTCATTTCGTCCGGAGGGTTTATTTCAATGTAGCCTGAATGTATGTGAATATCGATGGTATGAACGATTTCATCCGCGGTAGCGGGCTTAACCAAGTGCTGACACATACCGGCGGTAAGCGCGCTTTCAGAAGCCTCCTGAGACTCATCGGCACTAAGCGCAATAATTGGCGTATACCAGTCTTTTTCTGGGTAAGTTGTTCTGCAACTTCATAGCCCGATACGCCGGGTAAGTAGCAATCCAAGAGTATAGCGTCAAATTTGCTCATTTCGCATAACGCAAGTGCCTGCTCACCCGATGAAGCAACAGCAACATTAATACCTAGATCAGAAAGTATTTGCTGGCTAATCTCTACACTAATTGCGTCGTCATCTACCACAAGCACATGTTTGTTTAAAAGGCGCCTGGTTCGCCATTTTCGACTTTCAAGGCCTTCTAGTGTCCGCTTACTGAGTGATAGTTGAGCTGGAGATAGTGTTGAAATAAGTTCTGTGTCGGTAAACGGAAGCTCAATGATATTTATATTTTGAACAAGGGCACTTCCCATTCGTTTTTGTACGTCTTGCTTGTTGAGGGGACTGATTAATGTTGTAAGGTTTAGCGACTGATATTCACCAAACTGCATGTGTTTAATGAAGCTATTCCAGCTTTGCTCATCATCTGGTAGAAATGCGATAGTTTGAGAGGCTTTACTCGGCAATAGCCCTTCAACCTGGTCGATTATTTGGCAGTGAATGTTATGTCTGTTCAATGTTGCCGCAAGTATTTCGCATCCTTGGCTCACGCTTTCGTGTGTTTGAATGCACAGTACATTGTCGGGAACCGATACGGGAAGTTGAGGGCCTGTACCAGGGCCTTCATCAGAACAGACAGGCAATGCAAAGGAAAAACAGCTTCCCTTGTCTACCTCGCTTTCCAAGGTTAAGTCACCACCCATCAGTTCAACCAGACGCTTACATATCGCAAGGCCAAGGCCGGTTCCCCCATACTCTCTGGAAATGGATGCATCAGCCTGAACAAAGGCTTTGAAAAGTTTTGATTTTACATGCTCACTGATACCCATACCGGTATCGGAAACACTGAATGCTAATTGATTTTCGCGCTTTTCAACCGTCAGTATTATGTGGCCGCTGGCGGTAAATTTTATAGCATTACTTAAAAGGTTGAGCAGTACTTGGTATATCTTTTCGCTGTCGCCACGGCATTGCAAATTAGTATGGCACCGAATATCAAAAAGCAACTGAAGCTGTTTTTGTTGCGCCTTTACTTGAAAGACTTGAGCGAGTTTATCGATGGTTTTTGTTAAGGTGAAGGGCTCATCAACTATCTCTATTTTATCTGCTTCCACTTTAGAAAAATCGAGAATGCTATTCATCAGGTCTAACAATGCTGTAGAGCTACGCTGCACTTTTTCTAAATATTGCTGACGTTGCTCATTGTCGGTGGATTCTAGGGCAAGGTGAGTGAGGCCGATAATGGCGTTCATCGGTGTTCTTATTTCATGGCTCATTGTGGCAAGGAAGTCGCTTTTTGCCTTGTTAGCACTTTGGGCTTCGTCATACGCCTTTTGGAGTTTTTGTTCTATGGCTTTTTGACCGCTTATGTCGTTGAATACGCCCACGTGTCCATCGGGCTTTCCTTCTTTATCAAGCAGAGGAACCGCAACAATAGATATGGGAAAAAGGCGGCCCCGTTTATCGGTGAAGAAGTCTTCATAAGACGTGTAAGACTGACCGCTTCGGATAGTGAGGTTAACTGGACATTGCTCTCTAGGAAGGAGGGTTCCATCCCCTTTTTGATAATGGACCGTGTCGTGGAAACGTCGGCCTTGTAATTCGTCAAGCGACCATCCTAATAATCGCGAGGCAGCGGGATTGAGAAACTGTGTTGTACCTTCACCGTTTACGGCATACACACCCTCGCCGATGCTATCAGTGATACTTCGATAGAACGCGCGCCCTTCGGAAAGTCTCGTCTCTAATCGCTTTTGTTCTGATATATCGGTGGCAATAGCAATTAGGTGGTCTACCCGCGGCGGTGACTTAATGACGGGAACCAGAGTGGCAAATACGTACCAAGGTTCGCCCAACTTAGTCAGACTATGTACTTCGCCTTGCCAGGTTTGGCCTTGAGATAGCGAAACAAAAATATCTGATTTTTCCTGCTCGGACATATTGGTAATATCGAATGCGGAGATATTTTCCCCAATTATCTCGTCAATTGAAAAACCAGATAGTTGGCTGCACTTGTCATTAGCGCTTAGAATTTTACCGTTTACGTCCATTGTCGCAACAATGCCGTGTTTATCCATGGCCTGCCGCTGTAAAAGCTGCGCGCTCATGTGAACTCTCCTACAACATTGTTGAATTGCAGGACAGAACGACGGCTAGTTTTGACAGACAATGTCATAAATTGCATATGTGCAACAAAAGTGAATGGGGTATAGATAAGTTATAGTCTGTACCGCGCTTATTTCCAATGAAATCAGATTATCCTTTGGTAGCAATAACCTGATTTTCAATGGAAAACGCGTAAAACTAGGTATTAAGCGCCGCGCTGATTGTGCGGCGCAAGTGGGGGAGTCATTAAGCCGAACGAAGCTCTCTACGTAGAATTTTTCCGACGGTAGATTTTGGTAGCTCGTCAAGTATCGTGATCGACTTAGGGATCTTGTAATTTGTGAGGTGCTGTTTACAAAAATCAATGACGTCTTGTGTCGATACATCGCTTGAAACAGTAATAAATGCACATACTCGTTCACCGGTCTTTTCATCGGGTTTACCCACAACAGCGGCTTCCATCACGCTAGGGTGAGTTGTAAGTACATCTTCAATCTCGTTTGGATAGACATTAAAGCCAGAGACAATAATCATATCTTTTAAACGATCTACAATTTTAATTGCCCCAGATTCGGTGCGAATGCCAATGTCCCCGGTTTTAAAGAAGCCATCTTGGGTCATGACTTTGGCAGTTTCGTCGTCTCGGTTCCAATAACCCAGCATAACCTGAGGTCCGCGAACTGCAATTTGCCCCGACTCACCATCGGCCACCGGCTTATCATGGCTATCCAGTAACGCAACTTCAGTGCCTTCTAGTTCATGCCCCACCGTGCCAATCTCTTCTTTACCTGGAATGTTAAAAGATACAACTGGCGCAGTTTCTGATAGCCCATAGCCCTCGGTGATGGTGTTCCCGGTTACGTCTCGCCAAATAGATACTGCGGCTTGAGTAAGTGCGGTGCCGCCAGACATTGTGAGGTGTAATTTAGAAAAGTCTAACTTTGCAAATTCAGGGTGTCTCCCAAGACCAACAAACAAGGTGTTGATCCCCATGAATGCTGAAATTTTATGGGGCTTGAGTGTTTGAATGAAACCGTCGATATCCCGTGGATTGGGTATAAGAATTATCTGAGTACCTTTGGCAAAGAGCGCCATCATTCCAACCGTAAATGCATAAATATGATAAAGCGGTAATGGGCATACCAATACTTCTTCACCATCTTTGAAGCCCTCACCAATACGGTCGAGCATTTGGATGCAGTTAGCTAAAACGTTTTTATTACTTAAGGCTGCGCCCTTCGATACCCCAGTAGTACCACCGGTGTATTGCAACATGGCAAGTTCATCTAGAGCAATAGAAGGACGTTCAAATGCAGGCAGTGTATTGCCTAGCTCCACTGCTTGTGTGAATGAAACCGTACCATCGAGATTTGGTGCAGTGTTAGGGTCTAAAAGCTCTGTTGCCGATGTGGTGATAACGGTTTCGATACTAGTATCATCTTTTATGCTAGTAAATTTGGGGAGCAAATCACCCAGAATAACCAGAGCTTTCGCGCCACTATCAGTGAACTGGTGCTTCATCTCGCGTTCGGTATAAAGCGGGTTTGTATTTACTACAACAAGGCCTGCGCGTAAGGCAGCATAAACAACAATAGGGTTTTGAATTAAATTAGGAAGTTGTATGGCGACTTTGGTACCAGGAGACAATTTAGCTTCGTGAACAAAGTAGCGGGCTAACGCTGATGACTTACGGTCTATCTCGGCAAATGTAAGTGTTTGTCCAAGCGCCGTATACGCTGGCCTGTCGGCAAATTTTTGCAAAACGCTTTCAATATAATCGGCTAAGCAGGTCACGTTATCAGGATAAGTTATCATGTTGCTTGTTCCTAGTAGGGCAAAGTAAGTAGGGTGTTTATGCCTTACAGTAGCAAACTTAACTTTTCATTTACATCAGGGTTGGGTTATTTAGTATTATAATTTTTAGTTATCAATTGTTTGTAGAACTATTACTTAAGTAACTATATAGCCCACCAGCACAGATGCCTGCCATGCATTGTGCGGTAAGTCCTAAGGTAGTGCGAGCGCCTGCAATTAGGGTCACATTCAATATGGGCTGCATGGCAATGAGCATTAATAAGAACGACAGGCCTCCCGCTATTGTGAAAAGAATAAATCGGGTACGGTTGGAAGAGCCACTAGCATTTTGATTAAGACGTTTAACGATGAAATGTGTCGCCAAGAACGCCAACAATAAGGTAACAGCAATAATCACGCCGTAAGTAGGCAAAAGGCCTAGTGCATCTTGCCATATCATGAAAAACCAATCGCTTGGATTCATATCGACATCAATTCGAATGAGTCCGATTAAAACGGCACACGAGTGAAACGTACTTGCTAGTAGAAAGCCGACGGCCCATGATGGTAAAAAATGGAAAATAGTGCGTCGTATTAGGTTGTTCATTTTTGTAGTCCAAGATTTGTCGCACAGTGCATTAGAACAAAACTCAACAGGCCTCAAATGGTTTGAGCGTGGCAATAGGGTATACCATAGTATGTTAAGTAAAAGAGGACAATCACAATGAAGTCATGGCGTACGATGATCAGTTTACTGGCTTTTTCTTTATTGGGAGCTGCTTTGGCTCCTGCTTTTGCCGTAACTACTGCCTCTGAACTCACTCAAAAGCACGCATCTAATAATGAGCAACGTGAAGCAGGTAGCTCAAATCTAACGGCCTATGAAAATTTCGACCAGCATGTCATGACAGAAGATATCGCTACCTCACTGGCGTTTCCCAAGGCCTTAACGACGGTTATCGATAAGGCTCAGGCAAGCACCCATATATTGATAGTAACGCGAGATGGTGAGCTGGTAATTATTGACAATAAGGGGGAAAGTGCGCGGTTTTCTTTAATGCTCGATGACTTGTACACCAAAGGGCAAGGAGGCGTACTCGATCTTCTTATACCCTCGCAATTCCCTGAAGACAGAACCGTGTTGCTGAGTTATTCCAAGGGGAACGATAGTGCAAACCGTCTTGCCATAGTAAAAGGACAGCTTTCCCTTACTTCTGGCATTACTAACATTCAGCCAGTGTTAGCACTGGCACAAGCCAAAGACACGCCTGTGCACTACGGTGGGAAACTGCTTCAACTAGAGGGCAGTGCTTTACACACAAAACAGGGCTTTTTGGTTACGACAGGAGATGGCTTTGATTATCGCGAGCAAGCGCAAGTTATCAGTTCACAACTAGGAAAAGTGCTAGGGTTCACAATAGACGGCAAGCCGTTGGCCAACCCTCCTTTTCCTGATAACCCCTTTATTTTTAGTATTGGACACCGCAATCCCCAAGGACTTGTAGAGGGGAGTGATGGCAACCTATTTTTGCATGAGCACGGCCCAGATGGCGGTGATGAAGTAAACCTTTTACAACAAGGCGCAAATTATGGTTGGCCAGTTGTTACACTAGGCAAAGACTATTCCGGCGCTAGAATTTCGCCTTTTTCGACCTATCCGGGTATGACTGGCCCCATTGTAGACTGGACACCTTCTATAGCGCCATCCTCCATGATCTACTATTCCCATGGGCGTTTCCCGATGCTAGCTAATACGTTACTTGTTACCAGCTTGAAAGCCAAAGCTTTGTATGCAGTTAGAGCCGTATCGAACGAATATATCTCTACAAAAATTTTTGAGGGACCTGGGGAACGGCTGCGGGATATTGCGCTTGATCATCAAGGTAACCTGCTTCTTTTGACCGATGGTGAAAATGGAAGAGTGATCGAGGTATCGCCAAGAGGAAATTAGGCACAGAAAACATTAATAAATGAAATTTTGTTTCAAAATTGATGGTAATTTGTACTGGTAGCACCATAAATAAAATGAATGTCTGTCATAAGTACAACACTATTATTTATCTTTATTGGTCAAACCATTCAAGCTAAATATCGTCATTGATTTCAAATGGCTTGCTTCTAACTACATGAAATTATTGGCTTAATTTTGCTTTTAATTAAAATTCGTTTTTCTAGTAAAAATGTAAGTGCTTTAACACAACGACAGTTTAGGCGGGTGAATACCTAACTGTTTACTTTCAGTCATTACGTAACCGCTAAAAATCGGTTAAAATATCCCTCATTTTTATATGCGTATAGCTAAGACCGACTTAACACTACGCCCAAGTAAAACTAAGACCGAGAGAACTATATGAGTTTGTATTCAGAATATCTGGCAGAGATCGAAACCCGTAAAACGGAACTAGGTCTTAACCCTAAGCCAATCGACAGTGCAGATCTGCTGTCTGAAATTATTGCTCAAATTAAAGATACAACAAACGAGCATCGCGAAGACTCTCTAAAATTCTTTATCTATAACACGCTTCCAGGTACTACACCTGCGGCGGGTGTTAAAGCACAATTCCTAAAAGAAATTGTACTTGGCGAAGAAAAAGTAGAAGAAATTACCCCTGAGTTTGCGCTTGAACTACTTTCACACATGAAAGGTGGTCCGTCTGTAGAAGTACTACTAGACCTAGCACTTTCTGATGACGAAGCGGTTGCTAAGCCTGCGGCAGAAGTATTGAAGACTCAAGTTTATCTATACGAAGCTGACACTGAGCGTCTTGAAAATGCATTCAAAGCTGGCAATGCTATTGCTAAAGACGTACTAGAAAGCTACGCAAAAGCTGAATTCTTTACCAAGCTTCCTGATGTTCCAGAGAAAATTGAAGTTGTGACTTACATCGCCGCTGAAGGTGATATCTCAACTGACCTTCTTTCTCCAGGTAACCAAGCGCACTCACGTGCCGACCGTGAACTTCACGGCCAGTGCATGATCTCTCCTGAAGCGCAGCAAGAAATTGTTGAACTTGGTAAGAAGCACCCGAATGCTAAAGTGATGCTTATCGCTGAAAAAGGCACAATGGGTGTAGGTTCATCTCGTATGTCTGGTGTTAACAACGTTGCACTATGGGCAGGTGAGCCAACAAGCCCTTACATTCCATTTGTAAACAAAGCGCCAATTGTTGCTGGTACTAACGGTATTGCGCCAATCTTCCTTACTACCGTTGACGTAACCGGTGGTATTGGTCTTGACCTTAAGAACTGGGTTAAGAAAACTGATGAAAACGGTGAAATCGTTCGCGATGCAAACGGTGACCCAGTACTTGAAGAAGCTTACTCAGTAGCAACTGGTACTGTACTAACTATCGATACTAAGGCGAAGAAGCTTTACAACGGTTCAGAAGAACTTGCTGACGTATCTGCATCATTTACTCCTCAAAAAATGGAGTTCATGAAAGCCGGTGGTTCTTACGCAGTTGTATTCGGTAAGCAGCTACAGTCTTTCGCAGCACGTACTCTAGGTACAAAAGCGCCAGCCGTATATGCAGCGTCGAAAGAAGTGTCTCACGAAGGCCAAGGCCTAACAGCGGTTGAAAAAATCTTTAACCGTAATGCAGTTGGCGTAAATTCAGATGCTCCGCTTCATGCTGGTTCTGACGTACGCGTTAAAGTAAACATTGTAGGTTCGCAGGATACGACTGGCCCAATGACGTGCCAAGAGCTTGAGTCAATGGCCGCTTCAACGATTTCTCCTGTTGTAGATGGTGCTTACCAGTCTGGTTGTCACACGGCATCAGTATGGGACAAAAAAGCACAAGCTAACATCCCTAAGCTTATGTCGTTCATGAACAACTTTGGTGTAATCACTGCACGTGATCCTAAAGGCGTTTACCATGCAATGACTGACGTTATTCACAAAGTGCTTAACGACATTACAGTAGACGATCGTGCCATTATCATCGGTGGTGACTCGCACACGCGTATGTCTAAAGGTGTAGCGTTCGGTGCCGACTCAGGTACGGTAGCACTAGCACTTGCAACGGGTGAAGCGGCAATGCCAATCCCTGAGTCTGTGAAAGTTACTTTTAAAGGTAGCATGAAAGAGCACATGGACTTCCGTGACGTGGTTCACGCGACTCAAGCGCAAATGCTTAAGCAATTCTCTGGCGAGAACGTGTTCCAAGGTCGTGTAATTGAAGTTCAAATCGGTACTCTATTGGCTGACCAAGCATTCACATTCACTGACTGGTCTGCAGAAATGAAGGCGAAAGCATCAATCTGTATCTCAAATGACGAGACAATGATTGCGTCGCTTGAACTTGCTAAGAGCCGTATCCAAATCATGATCGACAAGGGCATGGACAACGAAGCGAACATGCTTCAAGGCCTAATTGATCTAGCTGATAAGCGTATTGCTGAAATCAAGTCTGGTGAAGAGCCAGCGCTTGCGCCAGATGACAACGCGAAATACTACGCAGAAGTGGTTATCGATCTAGATCAAATCGACGAGCCAATGATTGCTGACCCAGACGTAAACAACGAAGACGTATCTAAGCGTTATACCCACGACGTTATCCGTCCAGTTTCTTACTACGATGGTAAGCCAGTAGACCTAGGTTTCGTTGGCTCTTGTATGGTGCACAAAGGCGACATGCAAATCATCGCACAAATGCTGCGTAACCTAGAAAAGCTTAACGGTTCTGTCGAATTCAAAGCGCCACTAGTTGTAGCTCCACCAACATATAACATCGTTGACGAGCTTAAAGCGGAAGGCGATTGGGACGTTCTAGCTAAATATGCAGGCTTCCAGTTCGATGATGCTAAACCTAAAGAAGCGGCGCGTACTAAGTACGACAACATTCTTTACCTAGAGCGTCCTGGATGTAACCTATGTATGGGTAACCAAGAAAAGGCTGAGCCAGGCGATACAGTTATCGCGACATCTACACGTCTTTTCCAAGGTCGTGTTGTAGCTGACTCTGCTGAGAAGAAAGGTGAATCACTACTAGGCTCTACGCCGCTAGTAGTACTTTCAACGGTTCTTGGTCGTTTCCCAACGACAGAAGAGTACAAGCAAGCAGTTGCAGGCATTGACCTAACTAAGTTTGCTCCACCTTCTGAAGACTTGGCAGTTAAGCCTAAGTTCGAAGCAGATGTAGCTGTTAAGCGCGTATAAGTACTTAACGCTTTCAAACGCATTTAAAAGCCCCAACCTCGGTTGGGGCTTTTTTGTACCCGAAATAATGGGGTCAGAGTACATTAATAGGGTAATGATCCCAGCGATAGCCAACTTGAATAATGGGGTCAGAGTACATTAGTACGTTAATAGAGCTAGCGGTAAACAGCTAGAAAAGTACTCTGACCCCATTATTTTTATGCAGAGTTGTTGTTTGGTACTTATACTGAGTTATTAGTCATTTAATAATGCTTAGAAACTCTAATGCCAAAGCAGTACCCTACAAAGCCTGAATCATTTGGCGAAGTCACATCGGCCTTGCAAAAAGCTGGCTTCAAAATTCTGCTGGTTTTTTCTTTACTCATCTTAGCGGTAATCGTCATAGCCCAACCCCAAAATGTGTATGTGGCAGTATTTTTCGGCCTGTCTTGGTGTGCAATTTCGGTAGCGGGAATTATCTTTTCTAACTATAAAGACCCTTTGGCGAAATTGTGGGCAATACTCACCATTCCCGTCGCGCCTTACCTTGTAATAAGCAATGGGCTCATGCCCGCAACCTTAGTTCCAATTGCTACTATTTTTCCCATTTTACTGCTTTCTAATGGTTGGCGAATAAGTGCAATGGTAGTACTCGCATGCTGTACTTTTCTTGTGCCGTTTTACGAAGGGGATTATGACAAGGGCCTTTGGCTAAGGCTTTGTGTGACCAACCTTGTTGTGTCCCTTCTTATCTATGCTCTAGCGAGCCAATTAGAGAAAGCCCTTGTTGAGAGTAAAAACAAAACTCTTGAGCTAAACAGGGCGCTTGCAAGCGAAAAGCAAGCGTCGGCTGCACAATCACGATTCCTCGCCACTATGTCACACGAGATTCGCACGCCATTAAACGGTATTTTGGGATTGACCGATGTAGTGCTTTCTCATGATATTTCGGAAAGTGCACGGCCTAACCTCGAGAAGATTCAGCGTTCAGGACTCTCGCTAAACCGCATTTTGAACGACATATTAGATCTCTCCAAATTGAATGCGGGAAAACTTGCGCTGGAGATCATTCCCTTTGACCTAAAAAGTACTGCCAAAGATTGCGTGGCGTTTTATGCACAATTGGCGCAGAACAAAGGTATCTCACTGAGAATAGAAGTAGATAAAACACTAAATACTTGTGTTGTAGGGGACGCAACGCGCCTTTCTCAAGTGTTAAACAACCTAGTGAGCAACGCGATAAAGTTTACGCATCAGGGCAGTGTCACTTTAGGGCTATCGAAAGGTGAAGCGTCAAAGACCCATCAATTTGTCAGATTTTCAGTAAAGGATACGGGGGACGGGATTGATGCTTCTGAACAAGAGCGCGTATTCGATGCATTTACACAAGCCAACAGCAGCATTAATCGAATGCACGGGGGAACGGGACTTGGTTTACAGATAGTAAAAAGCTTGGTTGAAGCTATGGGCGGCACGGTTTATCTAAAAAGCGCGGTAGGTCAGGGGAGTGAATTTTATTTCGAGCTACCGTTTGAAATTGCAGATAGTGTAATTGGCGCTAAAGAACAGGAAAGCACACCGTCGTTCCCAAACCTTACTGTTTTGGTTGCAGAAGATAACGACATTAACCAGGTCGTAGCAAAATCATTGTTAGAAGACACAGGATTGAAAGTTGCGCTTACTAATAACGGTAACGAAGCAGTAGAGATTGCACTAAAGCAGCATTTCGACCTTATATTGATGGACTTACACATGCCTGAAATGAACGGCTCTGAAGCCGCTTTAGCGTTGCGAAAAGCTAACATCACTATTCCTATTATCGCGTTCACTGCTGCGGTGGTTGCCGAAGAAATAGATAAAGCGTTAGCATCCGGGATGAATGGATATCTCACAAAACCAGTCAATAAAACGGAACTACACGCTGTGCTAACTAAATACTTGGGCGGAGAAATGTCTACAGAAAGTTCCTGTATTGCTAAAGGGGAATATACAGAGTAATGTGGCTATGAAATTGTCATTAATCCGAATAAACCCCTGTTATACAATAGATAATAATAAAAGTTCGCTTGGCCCAATCAAGTAAATAGTATTACTGCGAAAAGCAAAGCGTCTTATAAAAGGATTTAAGTTTGAAGTCACAAATACATATTATAATTGCCCTGCTATTTCTTGCTTTCACGAGCCTTTCGGCTAACAGCGAAACAGGCAGCGACAGCCAGCGTTACGAATTGAAAGTAGAGAAACTCCAGTCTAAAGTGCTAAACGAGCAACGAGAAGTGGTTGTTCAGCTTCCAAAAGGCTACGCCGAAAACCCCGACAAGAAATACCCCGTTATTTATCGTCTAGATGGTTCGGGAAATCTTACTATGATGAATGCAGTGCTAGAATCGCTGCAATCTCAGAATGCTGCTCCGGAAGTCATCATAGTCGCCATTGAAAATACCGACCGACTTCGCGATTTATATCCCACGGCAAATGAAGATCCAAACGGGCCTGTAGGCTATGGCGGTGGCGGTGCAAACTTTCTTTCCTTTATAACCACTGAGCTTATGCCGATGGTAGAGAAGAAATATCGCGTGCATGACTTTCGAGTGATAGAGGGTGCATCAGCCGGAGGCGTATTCGCGTTGTACGCACTTACCCAGAAGCCTGAGCTTTTTAACGCCGCGCTGACTTACAGTGCTGCGGTGTGGTGGAACTATGGCGCATCTGCAAAAAGTACGGTTGCATTCTTAAAATCTGCCAATCAATTAGACCACTTCATTTACACGTCTATCGGCAATGAAGGCGCGCCCATGCGCCCGTATTATAACGATATGATTTCTGGAATGCGGGCAAATCAACCTGCCGGATTAAGATGGGAGAACGAAGCCTACGAGGGAGTTACCCACAATTTGGTCTCAGCTGCGTCAACTTTCAGCGCTTACCATCATTTGTTCTTATCAGCTTATTTAAGGCCACAGCAGTTCAGTGGAGATATCAAAAGTATTAAAGACTATTACGCCCGTGTTTCAAAGCAGAGAGGCGAGAAACTCGACGCGCCGGAATGGGTTATTCGCGAGTTAGGTTATCACTATGTGGGTGAACAAAACTACGACAAAGCCATCGCCTTGTTTAAATACGATATTGCTGAGTATCCTCAAACGCCTGACGCATATAATGGCTTAGCTTATGGTTATGAGCAGATGGGCGAGTACAAAAAAGCGCTGGAAAGCGTGAACCAAGCTTTAGCACTTTCCTCGTCTGAGCACGATGGCCATCAGGTTTATGTTAATAGACAAAAACGCTTGCAGTCTTTATTGAAGGATTAAGTTATCTTGAACCATAAAAGCACAGTTAAACACGTAAACTGGATCGCCACTGCGGTTTGTATGGTCGGAATGGCCTTGGGAACGAGCGGGTGCAGTACCGTCACGACAGGCCAAACCGATCGCTGTATTGAGCAAGCTAACAACGCAGATGTTCATGGGGTGTACACCGCCGACGAGCAGCTAAATGCTTGCTTGGAAACTTACAAACTGCGACGTGATAAAGAAAGAACGGCAGGTGAAGCGTTTGCTGAAGACGTGCTGATCTCAGTTATTGATATTATTACCGACTAGAGCCGCTTCGATTAAGCGAAAAAACCTTCCTACGTACA
Source organism: Alteromonas macleodii ATCC 27126 (assembly GCF_000172635.2). Classification (NCBI taxonomy): domain Bacteria; kingdom Pseudomonadati; phylum Pseudomonadota; class Gammaproteobacteria; order Alteromonadales; family Alteromonadaceae; genus Alteromonas; species Alteromonas macleodii. Next base: position 718,702 of record NC_018632.1, read on the forward strand.
GTTATAAAAGCAAAGAAGGCAGAGTAATTTACTCTGCCTTCTTTGTTTTTGCTTCTCTATTAAAAGCATTAAAGCAAGCAAAGGTTAACACGTTATAGGAAGAGCCGATGCGAAATTTTTTGACTGCTGTATATGTACTTTCAATCACCGCCATAGCTAACGTTAATGCTAATCACATGCTCGATACTGTCGAAGGGCTGCAGCTTGCTAAGCAATACGATCAAAGTCGCACTGATATCAACGTAGCTGACTATTGGGTTAGTGAGAAGCTAGACGGTATTCGCGCAAGATGGAACGGTACTGAATTACTTACCCGCAATGGGAACAAGATATTCGCGCCAACATGGTTCACCGCTAACTGGCCAGAAACCACTATTGACGGCGAACTTTGGATAGGAAGAGGGGAGTTTGAACGTACAGCTTCTATTGTGCTTTCAACGATGACAAACATCGAGCTGCATTCTGTCGCTAACGCTTCATCTAGCACAGTGTCTTCAGCAGACACTATAGCCGCAGCAAATTCTCTATCTGCAAAACGCTGGGCCAAAGTTAGATTTATGGCCTTTGACATGCCTATGATGGGTGAGCCCTTTGGTCGGCGACTCAACAGGCTTAACAGCCTAAGTAAATCTACACCTAATCCAACGTTTGCAGTTATCCCTCAATTTAAGCTTACGTCTATTGCTTCACTTGATGAAAAGCTGGAGCAAGTAACCCAGGAAGGCGGAGAAGGGTTAATGCTTCATCATGAACAAGCGCTGTACACATCCGGGCGAAGTGACATGTTGCTCAAAGTAAAACGCTTTGAAGATGCAGAAGGGAAAGTGCTGGCATTGCTTCCGGGAAAAGGACGATTTAAGGGAATGATGGGCTCGCTTCTTGTAGAAACGCGAGAAGGCATTCAATTTAAATTAGGAACGGGCTTTTCAGAAAATGAGCGCCAATCTCCGCCCGCTATCGGTAGCTGGGTAACCTTTAAGTACTACGGCTTAACTAAAAATGGAAAGCCAAAGTTTGCAAGCTATCTTCGCACCAGACCTCAGACAGACTTGCCCAATTAACAATTATTTACTGCCAGTATAGTCACAATGAACTGCCTCTCACTTACTGTTGTTATACCAATCCGCATGGATAAGTGCCCACTCAGAAGGCGCTGGCAAGCTTCATAGCCATTTTAACTCTCGCTGAGTAGGTAATTATCTATGCGGACTGGTATTAATCGTTTACGGTTTGCTTCAATTGAAGAATCATCGTGTACAGCTAACCCCTTGTCTTTAAGTCATAAAGCCCTATAACTTTACTACGTGTTAATTGCTAAAGTTACTTTGCTTATTTCTTTTTAATCGCTTTTGCCGTTTAAAAGTAATGGTATGAATAGCGATTATAAGTGAATTAAAAGGGCGCTAAATTTAAAAAATGAGCCCGTGAAGTTATACTGTTGATGATTTATTAAACACACCTTGCGTCAAGTGCGTACAAGACCGTTTACTCCCATTGCGCAAGCTAACTTAGAGGAAGAGACTGTGTTACAAGACTATCGCAATCACGTTGAAGAACGTGCCGCTCAAAATATTCCACCTAAACCGCTTAACGCTGAACAGGTAGCTGGCCTGGTTGATTTATTAAAGAACCCGCCAGCAGGCGAAGGGGAGTTTCTTTTAGAATTGCTGTCAGAACGTGTACCGCCTGGGGTTGATGAGGCAGCTTACGTTAAAGCTGGGTTTTTAAGTGCAATCGCAAAAGGTGAAGACAGTTGTGAGCTTATCTCTAAAGAGAAAGCCGTTGAACTGCTAGGAAATATGCACGGTGGCTACAACATTGCCACTTTAGTGGAGCTACTTGATGATAAAGCGCTTGCGCCGTTGGCAGCGAAAGAGCTGAAACATACTCTTTTAATGTTTGACGCTTATCACGATGTGGAAGAAAAGCACAAAGCGGGTAACGAGCATGCCACTGACATCATTAAATCTTGGGCTGAAGGTGAGTGGTTTACGTCGCGTAAGTTAATGGACGATAAAATCACTTACACCGTGTTTAAAGTAACAGGTGAAACTAACACTGATGATTTGTCGCCAGCCCCTGACGCATGGTCTCGCCCAGATATTCCTCTGCACGCCCTGGCAGCTTACAAGATGCCCCGCGAAGGTTTAGAGCCAGAAGAGCCAGGTGTTAAAGGCCCAATGGCGCAAATAGAAGAAGTCAAAAGTAAGGGGTATCCCGTAGCGTTTGTCGGTGATGTAGTTGGAACCGGCTCGTCACGCAAGTCGGCAACTAACTCTGTATTGTGGTTCTTTGGTGAAGACTTACCGGGTGTGCCTAATAAGCGTGGCGGCGGTGTGTGCATTGGTTCAAAAGTTGCGCCTATCTTCTTTAACACAATGGAAGACGCCGGTGCGTTGGTGTTTGAAGCCGATGTGGAAAAAATGAACATGGGTGATGTGATAGACATCTATCCGTTTGAAGGCAAAATCACCAACCATGAAACCGGTGAACTTCTTGCAGAATACAGCTATAAGTCGAAGGTGATTCTGGATGAAGTGCGCGCAGGTGGACGTATCAACCTGATTATTGGCCGTGGCCTTACCGAGAAGGCGCGTGAGACACTAGGTTTAGGCCCAACGGATTTATTCCGTACGCCTGAACAGCCAAAAGACAGCGGCGCGGGTTTCTCGCTAGCGCAGAAAATGGTGGGTAAGGCGTGCGGTGTCGACGGTATTCGCCCAGGAACCTACTGCGAACCTAAAATGACAACCGTGGGCTCGCAAGATACCACAGGGCCAATGACCCGCGATGAGCTTAAAGACCTAGCCTGTCTTGGCTTTACTGCCGATTTAACCATGCAGTCATTCTGTCACACCGCCGCTTACCCAAAGCCGGTGGATATAGAAACGCAGCACACGCTACCTGATTTTATAATGAACCGCGGTGGCGTATCGCTGCGTCCTGGCGATGGCATTATTCACAGCTGGTTAAACCGCATGCTGTTGCCTGACACAGTAGGCACGGGTGGTGACTCGCATACTCGTTTCCCATTGGGTATTTCATTCCCTGCGGGTTCTGGCCTAGTCGCGTTCGCTGCGGCAACCGGCGTTATGCCGCTAGATATGCCCGAGTCGGTATTGGTGCGATTTAAGGGTGAAATGCAGCCGGGCATTACGCTACGCGACTTGGTACACGCCATTCCGCTGTACGCCATCAAACAAGGGCTGTTAACGGTAGAGAAAAAAGGCAAGATCAACGCCTTCTCTGGCCGTATTTTAGAAATCGAAGGGCTAGAGAACTTAACCGTAGAACAGGCGTTCGAGCTTTCTGACGCGTCGGCGGAGCGTTCAGCAGCCGGTTGTACTATCAATCTATCTGAAGCGTCGATTGCTGAATACCTGCGTTCAAACATTACCATGCTTCGCTGGATGATTAACGAAGGTTATGGCGACCCTCGTACGCTAGAGCGTCGAGCGCAAAAAATGGAAGAATGGTTAGCTAACCCAGAGTTGATGCGCGCCGATGCAGACGCTGAATACGCTGAGGTTATCGAAATCGATCTTAACGAAATTAAAGAGCCAATTGTGTGCTGCCCTAACGATCCTGACGATGCGAAAACCTTATCTGACGTTGCAGGTGATAAGGTAGACGAGGTCTTCATTGGTTCATGTATGACAAACATTGGTCACTTCCGTGCAGCCGGTAAGCTACTTGAGCAGTACAACAAAACACTGCCAACCCGTTTATGGATGTCGCCACCGACTAAGATGGACAAAGCCCAGTTAATGGAAGAGGGCTATTACAATATTTATGGTCGCGTAGGCGTACGTACAGAAATGCCCGGCTGTTCACTATGTATGGGTAACCAAGCAAGGGTGGATGCGGGAACAACCGTACTTTCAACGTCTACTCGTAACTTCCCTAACCGCTTGGGCGATGGGGCGAACGTATATTTGACCTCAGCAGAGCTTGCCGCGGTGGGTGCCATTGTTGGGCGCATTCCAACTGCTGAAGAGTACATGGAATACGCTAGCAAAATTAATGCAATGTCGGGTGAAGTATTCCGCTACTTAAACTTCGACAAAATGCCTAGCTTTAAAAAGGCTGAGGAAGAAGCAAAAGCGCGCATTATTCCAACATTGAATGTTGCTTAAAATAGTGTATAAACTACAAAGCCGGTGACCGTTAAGGTGACCGGCTTTTTTTATGGCGAAAAGGAATGTCTAATGGGAAAATCTTTCTTTATTGTTGCTGCACTTGTATTAACCTTAGGGTGTGCAAAAGCGCAGGTTGACCCTGTATCGTCGCTGAATTCAGTGGACTTTGAATCCATTACACTTGAGATTGGCGGCAAGCACTATGAAGTTGAGTATGCCAAAACCTTTGAACAACGCGCACAGGGCCTTATGTTTCGCAAAGCCTTGTGTGAAGACTGTGGTATGTTTTTTAAGTTTTCTAGCCCAAAGTTTGCGGGCATGTGGATGAAAAATACCTTTGTTCCTCTAGACGTAGCATTTATCGACAGAAAAGGCGTAATAACGGATATAAAACCTCTCACTCCACATAGTTTGGAGTCGGTCGGATCATCGAAAGAGGTACTTTACGCGTTGGAAATGAACCAAGGGTGGTTTGCCGAGAATAATATAAAAGTAGGCGACCAAATAACGATTGATTAACCGCGCAAAAGGCGCGGTTGCTGCTAGCGAAATGCTAGTTTTATTCTGGAGTTAAATATAGTGACAAATGCCTTATCGATAGCTAAGTTCGGTGGAACTAGCGTTGCGAATTACGAAGTAATGCAAAACTGCGCCCGAATTGTTGCCGGTAATGACAAAACGCGCATTGTGGTAGTGAGCGCTGCGGCAGGTGTAACCAATCACCTAGTAAGCTTAGCGCACACACCTATGACGCAACAGCAAATTGAAGAGACCTGTCAGGCCATTATTAATATTGAGCTTGCCATTCTTAACAAGTTGAAAGATAAAGACGCGGTTGAGCCAAAACTCAACGACTTGTTAGATGAAATGCGAAGCTTAGCGTTTCATGAAGAAATCCTTCACCGTGATGATTTAAAAGATCAGCTGCTTTCAATGGGTGAGCGGATGTCATCGCTGATGTTCTCTTCAGTGCTTGCAGAGCAGGGCGTAAAAACCATGAACTTTGACGTACGTAAGGTGTTACGTACGGACAGTGAGTTTGGAGAAGGTGCGCCGCAAATCGAAGAAATCGAAAAGCTGTCTAAACAATTGCTGGCACCTGAAATTAAAGACGCGATAGTGGTTACTCAAGGCTTTGTTGGAGCCGATGAGGAAGGCCGTACTACAACGCTAGGTCGTGGTGGTTCAGATTTTACGGCGGCGCTACTTGCTGAAGCGCTTGATGCCGAATCGTGTGAGATTTGGACTGATGTAACAGGGGTGTACACAACTGATCCGCGCATTACGCCAGCCGCTCATCCGTTACCTGAACTCAGCTTTGAAGAAGCGGCGGAAATGGCCACTTTTGGTGCCAAGGTACTACATCCTGCCACTATGGAGCCTGCGCTTCGCAAGGACATAAAGGTGTTTGTAGGCTCTAGTAAGGAGCCAGAAAAGGGCGGTACATGGATTGTGCGTGATTGTGAGCACGAACCACCGTATCGCGCTATTACTCGCCGTAAAGAGCAGGTAATGGTGACAGTGAAAACACCGAAGATGATGTATGCGCAAGGCTTCCTACAGCAGGTATTTGCCATCATCGCTAAGCACAAGCTAAGTGTTGATTTGGTTACCACGTCAGAAATCTCGGTATCTTTTACCCTTGATAACCCTGCAAACTCTGTGGCTCAGCGACTAAACAAAGAAACCATTGCCGAACTTGAAACTATCTGTGATGTGAAAGTAGAAAAAGGTTACGACCTTGTCACGGTTGTAGGTAACAACATGCAAACCGCTGTTGGTGTTTCTAGCAAGATTTTAGCTGCGGTTTCAGATTTCAACCTGCGTATGATTTGCTTTGGCGCCAACCCGCACAACCTATCGTTCTTGGTTAACGAGACCGACAGTGACGACGTGGTTCGCAAGCTTCACACGGCGTTATTTGAATAAGCACCTACTGTGCTGAATGACCCCAAAAAACGGTCGCCTTAAAGGCGGCCGTTTTTATTTCACATCAGTTTGTAGATGATTTCAAAATGTCGACCGGTACAATGATTTCGTGACGTTTATTCCACGGTAGGGTGAAAGGCGAGTCGTAGCCCATATAGCTAGGTTCACCATCAAGCTCAATATTATTGTCCCTAAGGGCTTTAAGCAGTTTATTCGTATACTGCTTCTTATCGCTGTCCTTGTTGAAACCTGAATAACGAATAGCGGCTACCGTTCTCGCTGGTACAGTAACCAGCGATACATCTTTGTGCGTAGGCACAGGAGCGCTTTTAATGTCATATTTGCTGGGCAAGAAAAACATCATTGTTTCTGAAGATGAGACTTCGACAGGAGAGGTCATTGCAATTTCTTGAGAGCGCTTTCCAACTTCTACGGGGGACGTCATTGACACATTGCTACTGGATGTATTCTCACCAGAGATATAATTAAAGAGTAGTTGAAATGCTCCGTTATCTTCATTCCCACTAGACATTACGCCTAACGCTTCATTGTAATGCCTCACTTCAATATCTTCATCAAGGGTCTCGATAATGGAATAGGGAAGGGTTTCTGTATCTTTGTAATATAATGGCTCAGCCTGGATCATTGTTGACACCAATAAAGTAGTAATGAAAAGAGGCAAGCGAAAACGGGAAAATATCATTCTTTTTTAGTGGTTTGTTACGAATAGTCCTTATACGAATTAAAGCCGATTAATGCTCAGTTAAACTGTTCTTAAGTAACTATCTATGCATTCCTAAAGTGTGCCAGATTAATTGTTAGACACAAAAAAGGGGCTAAAAGCCCCTTTTTAAAACAGGTTCGTAAAAAGCGTTACACTTTAAACTGTCTGATAGACTGTTGTAACTCTTCAGCAAGTCGAGCCACTTCATGGCTAGACTCAGACGTTTGCTGTGCTCCAGCTGTCGTCTCTTCAGCGATACCCACAATAGTTTCAAGCTTTTCGCTGATCTCTTGTGATACCGTATTCTGTTCACGGGCAGACTGCTCAATTTGAGAGCTCACGTCATGGGCTTTGTGAACGGCGTCAGAGATGATATCCAATGCCTGTGTAGCCTTTTCAGTTTGTGCCACACACGCCGCAGTTTGCTCTTTACCTTGATTCATCACCGATACCGCTTTTTCAGCACCCGCTTGAAGCACTTCAATCATTGCGTTGATTTCTTGTGTCGATTCTTGAGTTCGGCTGGCGAGGGTTCTTACTTCATCAGCAACAACCGCAAAGCCTCGACCTTGTTCACCAGCACGCGCTGCCTCAATAGCAGCATTCAAGGCGAGCAGGTTGGTTTGATCTGCAACACCACGGATAACGTCTAAGATGCCACCAATGCTTGCGCTGTCTTGATGAAGCTTATTGATAACGTCTGCCGCTTCTTGAACGTCACGAGATAAGATCTCAATGGTGTTCTTATTCTCTAGTGAGATTTGGCGCACGTTCTCAGCCTCAGCATCCGCATGGCGAATTTGACTTAGTGTATCTTCAGCGTTTTGCACAACCAGTTGCGACGTAGAGTGCATTTCTGTGGTTGCTGTTGCTACTTGGCCAATTTGTGATTTCTGATCCTGAATTGAATGCGTCGTTTGCGCCGTCACTGCAGACGTTTGTTCTGAGGCGGCTGCCAGCTGTTCAGCACGAACGTTAATGGCTGTAATGAGCTCCTTCAGGTTTCCAATTAGCGTATTGCAGTTTCGGGCTAAAAGACCAAATTCGTCTTGCGCCGAATCGTCTAGACGGTGAGTAAGGTCACCCGATGAAGCCACCGTCAGAAGTTCATTTACACGATAAAGCGGACGTGTGATTGCGCGTACGGTCACGTAGCCAATAAATGCTGCTACTGCAATCGAGATAATAACAACCACAATAACGAACGTGTTGCCCGTCGCAATGGCGCCGTTAACCTGACTTTCTACATGTGACGCTTTCTTGTCTGCAAGATTGAGCAGGTTTTCTAGAGCGACAACCGCTTGCGCGATATTTGAGTCTGAAGCGTTAAGCGCTTTTTCAGCATCATTTCTGCGCTCTAGACGATCAACATGAAGCTGAACCACGCCATCGTTAGCTTTAATCGCATTGATTGCGTTGTTAACCAAGTCGTTAATATCATCAAGAGTACCAGAATCATCGCGGCCGCCCGCAGTTTGCATCATGTCGCTTAATTGCGTGACCACTTTCTCGACAACCAAATCAACTTCGTTGCCTAGCGTCTGTGAACGAACCAGTGTCTCTGTTTTAATGTACTCGTATGAAACCGTTAGCAAAGAAAGCAGCGACGTCTCAAGTTGGCTGCCGATTTCTGCCGCACGTCGTAGGTTAGGGTCGCGCTGAACAGCATCTAAGTCTGAGAAGTCTAGAAGGTAGGTAGATGCATCGTCTGCGTTGTCTTCAGCGTCACCCAGTCTGTCTTGAATTGTGTTGCGTATATCAAGGTACATTTGGTGATTTTTGTACATCGCTTCAACATTGGTGATATATGCTTCATATGACTCACGTACAGTATTTAGCGTGCTCTTTAGTTCAGGCTCGTTATTAACGGCCTGCGCCAGTTTCTTATATTCACTCTCAAAGGTGTCTTTGGCAGAGTTAAAAGACGCTCGTTTGTCTTTTAAGCCATTTAGATCTTCTTCGATGTAGCTCTCGAAGGTAAGTCGGCCCATATTGAGAAAGCTGGCTTTAAGTGCATTGCTGCCTGCTACTGTGGGTAATGCAACGTCATTTACTTCTTCCGTTGCTGAGCCTATTGAGTTGAGGTTATAAAGTGAAACAACACTAATGACGATCAGAAGTGCGCTAATCGCTACAAATCCCCCGATTACGCGTGTGGCTACCGTTATTTTCATCGGAACTCCTGGATGAGTGTTTTTTATTTTTATCCCTAACGATATTACCCGTCTCAGCAAACAAAATATAGCGATTAAAGAAGCTAGTTTGCTTAATTACTGAGTAGATAATGAGACATTATCGTTACTATCGTAAGTAAGTGTATCGGCTACAATAACTTAATGTTTATTTTATTTAGCACTTAAGTGTAGAAAGTTTAACTGGTAATACCAGTTGATGCGTAAAATTATACACGTAAATATGTGCGAATTGGATAATTGCGGAGCCAGTATACTCTGGTTTTAGGCAGAAACACTCACGAGCGAAGCGGAGTTCAGGTTTAGCAAAGTCATGCTTTGCCCCCAAACATAGCCTGTATCTAAGCCGATAAATTGATGACTGTTCGTTTGGCCCGACAGAGCTGCCCAATGCCCAAATATCACTCGTTGATCGTCAGCGAGCTTTTTATTCTCTACTTCAAACCATGGTTTTAACGTGCTACTAGTGCTGTGGGATACTGCGCTGGGATGAGATTTGTTATCAAAATCGAGTGTGCCATCTGTATGAACAAAACGCATGCGCGTACACGCATTCACAATAAAACGCAGTCGCTCATCACCCTTAAGTTTATCTGACCAGTTGTTGGGTTTATTACCATACATTTCTGAAAGAAAAGCAGCGTAATTGTCGGATTTTAGGATGTTACTAACTTCGTCACTAAGTGAAACGCACTCATCGATAGACCATTTAGGATAGAGTCCAGCATGCACCATTACTGATTGCTCATCTAACTTCATTGCCAACGGGAACTGACGCAACCAGTCAATAAGTTCGGCCAAGTCTGAAGCATTAAGTAGAGGCTCTAATTTGTCGGATTTTTTTGCTTTGCGGATGCCGTTTACAACGGTAAGTAAGTGAAGGTCGTGGTTTCCTAAAACACTGCTAAACTGGCTGCCTAGAGACTTTAAAAAGCGCAATGTGCTCAAAGAATCTTCTCCTCGAGCAACTAAATCACCTACTGCGAGTAGCGTATCGTTTTCTTCGTCGAATTTTACTTTATCTAACGCGCGACGAAGACCATCGTAACAGCCTTGTATATCACCAATGACGTACGTGTTACCTTGCGACATAGAAACCTTAATGAAGAATACTTGGAATGGCTAATCGGAAAACGTCGATAGGAACGCGAAAACGCTCGCCGCTCTCTAATTCCATTACATAGTAGCCTTCCATATTCCCAACCGGTGTGTCAATGACAGCGCCACTGGTATAGTCAAAATGCTCGCCCGCTTTCATGATAGGTTGCTTGCCTACAACCCCATCACCTTCAACTTCTGATGTCTTGCCATTTGCATCGGTAATTTTCCAGTAGCGACTGAGTAATTGCACCGTATGGTCGCTATTGTTCTCAATCGTAATGTGGTACGCGAAGGCAAATTGCTTTGAATCTGACGGAAGGTGGTCGGGAAGGTGACGGGTTTTCACCCGCACCTTAATATCAAGTACATCCATAGAGAACTTACTGCTCTTGTTGGTGCTCTTTTGCCGACACAGCGTTTGCTATTGTGGCAAAATCGTTAAGTGATAATACTTCTGCGCGAGAGGTAGGATCGATACCTAGCTCGCGGATCTCCTCTTCACTTAAACTGTCTTTCAGCGAGTTGCGAATGGTTTTTCGGCGCTGGTTGAACGCTTGTGCACAGACGCGCTCAAGCGTATTTACAGACTCAACGTCTACTGGCGGAGCCTGATGCGGCACTAGCTTCACTACTGCAGAATCAACCTTCGGGGGTGGCTTAAAGGCCCCCGGCGGAACATTGAGTACCGGAATGACGTGGCAGTAATACTGCGCCATAACGGAAAGCCTGCCGTAATTCTTAGAACCTGGTCCTGCTGCCAAGCGGTTTACCACTTCTTTTTGAAGCATAAAATGCATATCTTCTATGCAGTGAGCATGATCAAAAAGGTGAAACATTAGTGGTGTCGAAATGTTGTAGGGCAAGTTACCAAATACGCGAAGCTTTTTGTCTTTGACTGGCATTTCTTTAGAAAGGGCGCCAAAGTCCATGGTCATTGCATCTTGTTCAATAACCGTTAGCTTATTGCCGTTAAATGGATGGTGTCTCAATCGCTTAGCAAGATCTCTGTCTAGCTCAATGACTGTGAGTGCATCTACTTCTTCACAAACAGGATCTGTTAATGCGCCTAAACCGGGTCCAATTTCTACCAGGTTTTGTTCATTTTTTGGCGCGATGGCCGCAACAATCTTGCCTATCACGTAATCATCGTGAAGGAAGTTTTGTCCGAATCGCTTTCTGGCCGTATGGCCTAAGTGTGTTTTACTCATTGTTGATGATGTGCAAGCTCGATGGCTTTTTCCAATGCTTTTCTGAAACTACCGGCGTCGGCTTCACCTGTTCCTGCTAAGTCTAATGCAGTACCGTGATCTACCGATGTACGAACGAAAGGTAACCCTAGCGTGATATTCACTGAAGCCCCAAAACCCTTATATTTTAGCACGGGTAAGCCTTGATCGTGATACATAGCCAGCACTACGTCAGCATTTTCCAGATATTTGGGTTGAAATATGGTGTCTGCAGGTAGAGGGCCTGTGATCTTTAAGCCTTCTTCTCTTAGTTCGTTAAGCGCCGGAATGATGGTATGAATTTCTTCAGTGCCAATGTGACCATCTTCACCCGCGTGAGGGTTCAAGCCACACACATAAATGTGAGGTTCTTTAACGCCAAACTTCAATTTAAGGTCGGTGTTGATGATATGAATGACCTTATGAAGACGCTCTCGGGTGATAGCTTTCGCTACATACTCAAGGGGAATATGCGTGGTGGCAAGCGCTACATTAAGACCTTCAGTTGCCAGAAGCATAACCACATCAATGGTATTGGACTGATACGCAAAAAACTCAGTATGACCGCTGAATGATACCCCTGCTTTGTTGATAATGCCTTTGTGTACGGGGCCGGTAACGACGGCGTCGAAGTCGCCATCCATATTTGCCTGACACGCCTGGCGCAGAGTTTCTACTACGTATAAACCGTTTTCGCTATCAAGCTCGCCTGGCGTAACGTCAACGGATTTATCTATTTGCTTTATAAACAACGAACCCGCATCTTGAATTTGCGGGTTAGTGGCATCGTAATCGATTAGCGTTAATGGCAGCCCCAAGGCGCTTGCTCGTGCTTTGAGCATTTCGCCATCGGCAAACACGACAAGCTGAGCTTGCCATGTTTCCTGGGCCAGTTTTATGATCAAATCTGGCCCGATACCCGCCGGTTCTCCCGGCGTTATTGCTATTTTAATTGGTGTACTCATGAATAACTTATTGTTACGAGTCGACAACTTCTACGTAAGCGGCATCACGCATCTCACGTAACCAGTTCTCGGTTTCCTCTGAAAATTTACGGTTGAAGATAAGCTGGTAAGCTTTATCTTCTTTGCGCTTATCGGTAGCGTCATCAATACGACGTTCAATAAGCTGAATTAAATGCCAGCCGTGCACGGTACGAACAGGTTCACTAAATTCTCCAGGCTCAAGCTGTGCAAGTGCGTCTTTAAACTCAGGCACGTAATTATTTGGATCCGACCAGCCAAGCTCGCCACCGCGAAGGGCTGAACCAGGATCTTCTGAATGCTCTTTAGCTAGCTCTGCAAAATCAGCTTCACCATTTTTCACCTCTTCCTTGAAGCGGTTTAGCATGGCTTTAGCTTTGTCTTCGCTAAGAATGATTGACGGTTTAACAAGAATGTGGCGAGAGTTTACTTCTTCCACCGTGACTTTCTCGATACCGCGCGTATCTAATACTTTTAGGATATGAAAGCCTGCACCGCTTCGAATAGGTCCAACAAGAGCATCTTTGTCTTTGTTTTGAATAGCTTCAGCAAAAAGCGTCGGCATGGCGTTAATGTTAAGCCAGCCCATGTCACCGCCTTCGAGCGCTTCGTTACCTGATGATGACGCAATGGCGATTTTAGCAAAATCAGAGCCTGACTCTAATAGTGAAATGACTTTGTCTGCACGCTCACGTGCTGATTGAATATCTTCATCTGTAGGCTCTGGCGGGAAACCAATAAGAATGTGACCTAAGCGATATTCAGCTTGAGTAGCGCCTTGCTGTTCCATCAGGTCAATCAAGGTTTCAATTTCTTGAGGTGTAATATAAACACGGCGACGTACGTTAGCACGGCGAACTTCACCCATGATAACTTCTTCGCGAATGTCTTCGCGGTAATCATCGTATGCAATACCTTCTGCCGCTAATTGGGCACGAAGTTCTTCAATCGTTGCATTTTGATTCGCTGCAATGTTGCTAATGGTTTGCTCTAGCTGTGGATCGCTAATGCGAATACCCATACGCTCTGCCATTTGAAGCTGAAGGCTCTTAGTGATTAAACGCTCAATTGCCTGTGTACGAAGCGCACGATCTGACGGTAGCTGTTGATTATTAGCTTCTGCGTTGCGTTTAACGTCTTGTACAAGGGCATCAATTTCGCTTTCAAGCACAACACCTTGGTCAACAATTACGGCCACGCGGTCAAGCATGACCTCTTGCGCAACACTGTTAAACGAGAGTAGGGCACCTAACATCAATGCACGGATAATGAACTTCATACACACTCTTTTATTATTGGTTGATTGCATTTAAGCGCTGTAAGCGCTCAACTGCGGGTTAATTTAAACTATAAGGCTGACGATAGCCAAACATACCGTCTTGAAGCATGCTTCTTTGGGTACCAGATGACCCGATGCCTTTGAAAATAAATTGTAGCGATATTCCAGAATCAAAATCGTCTGTTGTCTGTTCGCCGCTAGCATTGTAACGGTTGTTCAGACTGCGCTGCGCAACTAATCGCACCGCCCAACAGCATGATTCATACTGGATACCTGCATAGGTTTCTACACTTCTATTGCGTTCAAGATCTCGGTAAGTACGGCCAACCCACTGCCAATTTTCAGAAATAGGCCAGCTTGCCGAAATACCAATTTGATCTATGGTTTCACCACTGAGATCGCGAACATAGCGATGACTTAATTGAATAAAGCGCGAATCATCTTTGCGGTATTCAATACCCACGCTGCTTAAGTCAACTTTGTCTGTGTCAGTGGTCACTTGCACATCAGAATGGAAGAACCAGTTTTTATTAAAGCGCCAATCCACTTCAGCGGCGAGCGCTGAACGATCTTGATTCTTGGTTGCCGCAATGACTTTGTTATCTTCAAGGTAGAATATCTGACCCACACTAAGAACAAATTGTTCCCGATTGTTTTTATCCAACATGCGTGTGGTCGCGCCAAGGGTGATTTGGTTGTTATCGCTTATCCTATCAAGGCCAGTAAATTCCTGACCTCTAAACAATCCTTCAACGTCGGTTAACAGCGGCGTTGAGTCATAGAATCCAATCGCAGTTTGGTCTTCATACGATGTATAAAGATATTGAATCTTTGGCTCTAAAGTCATCGACATATCGTCGCTGAACCACGATTTATCCCTTTCAAAATATAATGCGCCATAAAGGCGAGCTTGTCCTAATGTGCGTTCAACATCTTCTTTTAAGTCAGTTCCTTCAACATTGTCTTGTTGATAAACCGTTTGAAAAAGCGTGGTTTCTGCGACAAGTTCACCCCATGCTGCGCGAAGCGGCACCGCTAAAGTAGGTGCAACGTGAAAACGAGTCGCCGTTGGAGCGGTATCGAGAGTATTGTCAAAGTGTGCGACTTCTGAGTCTAGGTTGAACTCTAGATATTCACCTAACGCTTTGTTGTAGTTGATTTTGATCTCAGGTACGGCGCGATAGCTATCTGCAGTATTACCCAGTACTTCAAAATCTTTTATCTGCATATTTACGGATAGATTTTGCGAGTAGTAACTTAATCCAATGCTACGATATAGGTGGGTGTCAGCGCGACTATAATAATCTGAACCAAGATCAACTAAATAGTTGTCGTCACTTAATCCGTTGAAATCAACGTTTAGTAGCCAGTTGTCAGCTATAAGCCCTTGATGCTCCAAGCGATAAAAATATCGGTCAGGGTTCCCACTAATATCTGAGTCGCTCGGCAAGTACTCCACGTATGCTTTGCCTTGGCTACGCTCCGTTAGATAGCGGAACTCAGTATTCAGCTGAAGACCGCGAAGGGTCATCAATCGCGGTGAGATAGTCATGTCATAGTTGGGGGCAATATTCCAGTAAAAGGGCTGCGTATAGTCGACGCCCGTTCTGCTTGAACTGGTTAACTCTGGAAACAATAAGCCCGTTTGGCGCTCGTTGCTAACAGGGAACGCAAAATACGGTAAATAAAACACTGGAACATCGGCAATGTAGAAGCGTGTGTGTTTGGCTTGGCCCCATACGGTCCCTTTTTCCAAACTAATTTCACTGGCGCGTATTAGCCAGTCTTCATCGCCTTCAGGACACGTAGTGAAGCTAACTTCTTTGAGCACAATTCCCGTGTCTGTATCTAATACAATATCTTTTGCGGCTCCCTGACCCACAAAACCCGTCAGCTGATAGCGGGTATTTTGCATTTCTAAGCGCTCTTCTTCAGAGCGAAGGGTCACAGCATCGCTTTCTACTTTTAACTGCGAGTCTTGATACGTTACGTCGCCTTTCGCAATAAGGTCTCTGCCACTTCCGTTAATTTGTGCTTGAGATGCACTAATTACCGCAGTATCTGACGTGATATCAACATTACCAGAAAACAGCGCTACGGTATCTTGGATAATTTCAGTACGGTTAGCTTCAACCTTAACGTGGCCTTTGGGCATTAATGCCTGGCTACTGAAAGTAACAGGTTCGACTGAGCAGAATGCAAGAGGGACTGCATCTGACGTTGGTTTAGAATTTGAAGCTGTCGTTTCCTGTGCAAACGCGACTGTAGGCAAAAGAGTCGCGGAAACAAGCATGGCGCAGGTGTTTTTCATGCGTTAATGGGCGGCCTGTTTTGTTGTATGTTGCTTTTAAACCCAAGTAAGACGACGTCCGTCTCGGTTAGTTCGACATAACGTTTAAAAAAACAGTGATAATGCACATTACTTCTTGGCAAAGAGTTAATGTAGCTTTCACTCGCTATTACTATTTATATAAGCGCTCAATTCTAAGCACTTCTGTCGTAATTACCAACCATTCAGACAAAAAAATGCACTTTTATATGCACAACACATCAAAGACGGAGGCAATTAGTGGCAGTAAGCTTGATTTCAAGCTGCACAAGCCCTAGTTAATTAACTTATGTATTTGATATGATGATTGGTATAACGCGCTCTGCACGGCGTGATTTCACTACAGTAACATCAACTTTCTAAACAGTGCACCAACGGAGTATGACGCGATGTCAATTTGGGGAAAAATCCTCGGCGCCTTGTTCGGCTTTATGTTTCTTAAAATACCTGGGGCGATCTTAGGGCTGTTAGTCGGGCACTTTTTTGATAAAGCCTATCGCCAAGACTTCAATCAGCTAGGTGGCTTTGGGCGCTTTTTTACCGATCAGGACAATCTGAAGCAGCAAGCTATTTTCTTTCATAGTTTGTTTAGTGCGTTAGGCCATCTTGCTAAGTCTGACGGCAAAGTAACGGACAGAGAAATTCAAATCGCCACAGCATTAATGGACGAGATGCGTTTAACTGGAGATGCCCGTCGTGAAGCTCAGGATGCATTTAGAGAAGGCAAAGCACGAGACTTTCCTTTAGTCGATACGTTGAAAGGTTTTTACGACGCCAGCCACGGTAGACGGGATATTCTTCAAGTATTCTTAGAGATCCTTATTCAAGCCGCTTTCGCCGACGGTCAGCTTTCACAGGAAGAATACAACGTACTTGAAAAAGTAGCGAAGCCACTAGGCTTTAGGCGTCGTGATTTAGATTATCTAATTTCAATGTATGAAGCTGAAATACGCTTTAGGCAGCGGTCTAACTCTGGCTCAGGACAACGCACTCATTCAGGTCAACGTCAGCACAGCCAATCAGCCTATTCAGAACAGCAAAGTTTAGATGATGCCTATCATATATTGGGTGTGGCGGCATCTGACGATGAAAAGACAATAAAGCGTGCCTACAGGAAGCGCATGTCTGAGCATCACCCCGATAAGCTGGTGTCTAAAGGGCTACCTGAACAGGCAATGGAAATTGCGAAAAAGAAAGCGCAAGATATTCAATCAGCCTACGAGCTGATTAAGCAAAAGCGTGGCTTTTAGATGGCAAAAACTCAACGTGAGTTAACTTATGTGCCGGCAGCGAGTCAGGCGCATATCGATGGTTTTATCGAGATGCTTTGGCTTGAGAAAGGACTGTCCGATCATACTCAGCAGAGCTATCGCACCGACCTTACTAAGCTTGCTATCTTTAGCAACAATCAAGGCGTAAAAGATATCGCTGTGCTGACCACTGAGCAGCTTCAGGACTATTTAGCCTATCGTCACGACAAGGGGCTGTCCACACGCAGCACCCAACGTGCGCTTAGCGCTATCCGGGCGTTTTTCGTATTCCTAATTAGTAAGCAGGTTCGCGTTGATAGCCCAGTTTCCGCGCTGTCTAATCCGAAAACACCCAAAGCTTTGCCTTCTTCACTCAGTGAGCAACAAGTTGAAGATTTGCTAAATGCCCCCCTTACCGACGACCCTATTGAATGTCGGGACAAGAGCATGCTTGAAGTGCTTTACGCAACCGGCCTTCGTGTAAGTGAACTTATTGGGTTAACAATGGATCAAATAAGCCTTCAGCAAGGCGTAGTTAGGGTTGTGGGTAAAGGGAAAAAGAGCGCTTAGTGCCCCTTGGTGAAGATGCAATAGAATGGCTGCTGACCTATATTAAAACAGCAAGACCGATACTCGCCAGTAAGGCTTCTGATGTGGTATTTCTAAGCAAGCGTGGACAGAAAATGACGCGCCAAACATTTTGGCATCGCATTAAATACTATGCGGTGAAAGCGGGAATTGAGCAGCACCTTTCTCCCCACACGTTGCGTCATGCCTTTGCGACACACCTTTTGAATCACGGTGCTGATTTACGTGTTGTACAAATGCTGTTGGGGCACAGCGATTTGTCAACGACTCAAATATACACCCATGTAGCGACAGAGCGACTTCAAACTTTAATCCACAGTCATCACCCACGTGGCTAAATATACAAATAAAGAATGCTATAAATTGGGGGCTGTGTACGACGAGGCTCAGTGACGACGTATATAAAATAAAAAGGTCTATGATAGGATACGAGCCATGCAAAACGTTTAGAAAATACATTTTCCGTTAGTGCTTTAACGCGGCTGAATTTAAATGTTGACGTTAAATGTACTGAGGTTAAAAGAAAATTAGCGTTTAACGTGCAATTTTTTGCTAAGTTTTACGGTCTGAACGTTATGAATGTAAAAATTTTTAGCAATTGCTTTAAATGGAAGGTACCGATTCAAGCAGTTGCATGTTAAGCCAATAAGTACAAGAGAACTTAAATGGCAAAATGGAGAGTATTTAGTGAAAGCAGTAAAGAAAGTATTGTTAGCCAGTGTAGTTGCGGCAGGTTCTCTATTAGGGCTTAGTGCGCAAGCGGCTGATGAAGCGGCTATCCGTGATAAATTAACCTCAATGCTAGGGTTAGATGTAGAAACTATTGCTGACTCTCCAGTATCAGGGCTGGTTCAGGTATCAACAAACCGCGGTTTATTTTACGTAAGTGAAAACGGGCAGTATCTGCTTCAGGCTCGTGTTTTTAACATTGATGAAGAGATGCGTAACGAAACAGAGCTGGCACTTTCTGGGCTGCGCAAAGAAGGCGTAAAAGAGATGGAATCATCGTCTATTACGTTTAAGGCCAAAAACGAAAAGCATGAAATAAGCGTATTTACTGATATTACGTGTGGCTATTGCCGTAAATTTCACAACGAGATTGATGAACTCAACGATGCGGGCATCACCGTACACTACCTTGCGTTTCCACGTTCTGGGTTAAACAGTGAAAACTACAACGATATGGTGTCGGTGTGGTGTGCGAAAGACCCGCAAAAAGCGTTAACTAAAGCTAAAGCGGGTAACGACGTAGCTAGCGCAAGCTGTAAAAATAAAGTGGCAGAGCAGTACATGTTGGGTCAAAAATTAGGCGTGAATGGCACGCCAAATATCGTACTGCCAGACGGTTCATTGATTCCTGGTTATCAGCCAGCTGCGTTGCTTGCTAAAGCATTGGAGGAAGCTGAATAGCCATTCAGTCCTTAACCTTAAATATGATAAAAACGCACGCTTTGTGCGTTTTTTTGTTTTCTGCGGTATGATTCGTCCTCATATTTTCTAGCGTTTTTTCGTACAGTTTTGCTTTGCAGTTCACTCGGGCGTTTACTTGGAATCTGCACTAATTATCAAGTGTCCCGACTCCAGTCTTTTTATTTAAAGCCTATTTGAACTGGCATCGACAACTGCATTTACAGTATTGGTTAGTGGTATTTCATGATTTTGCCTATTGTTCGCCGTGAGGTTACCGGCGCCTCGCTTAGTTCCGACTTACATCCTGTTATCGATAGAATTTATCGCGGTCGTAATATTGCGAATTTAGATGACTTGGAGAATGGTCTAAAAGGGCTAACACACTTCAATGTCTTGAAGGGGATGCCGCAGGCCGCGCAAATTCTCGCTGATGCTGTTGTGCAAAATAAACGTATTATTATTGTGGGCGATTTTGATGCCGACGGAGCAACCAGTACATCGGTATGTATATTGGCGCTTCGAGCCATGGGCTATCACAACGTTGATTTTCTTGTACCTAACCGCTTTGACTTTGGTTACGGACTTAGCGTGCCTATTGTGGATGAAGCTGCCAAACAGGGGGCAGAGGTTATTGTCACAGTGGACAATGGCATTTCCTGTATTGACGGTGTGACCCATGCAAAGTCGTTGGGAATGCAGGTTGTTGTTACCGATCACCATTTGCCAGGCGATGTTCTACCTCCTGCTGATGCGATAGTAAATCCTAACCAACCTGGCTGTGAATTCCCTTCTAAAAATTTGGCTGGGGTTGGCGTTGCCTTTTACATCATGCTAGCACTTAAAGCCGAGTTACAGCAGCAAGGGCATTTTGAAAGAGCGGGAGTAGCGCCACCAAACCTAGCGTCGCTACTTGATATTGTTGCGGTTGGCACCGTGGCCGATGTAGTAGTGCTTGATAAAAACAACCGAATTTTAGTTCATCAAGGCCTTCAGCGCATTCGGGCGGGTAAGTGTCGACCTGGCATTAAAGCATTGGTCGAAGTAGCGAATCGCGATTGCGCTCACTTAACCTCAACTGACTTAGGCTTTGTGGTTGGGCCAAGGCTTAATGCCGCGGGTCGATTAGACGACATGTCGCAAGGCATTGCGTGCTTGTTGGAAGATGAAACCATTCAAGCGCGAATGATCGCTGCGGAACTCGATGCGCTTAATAAAGAACGCCGTGAAATTGAGACCGGCATGAAAGCGCAAGCAGAAACCGTGCTAGAGCAAATGGCGCTGGATGAAGGCGATATGCCAAGCGCACTGGTGGTTTATCGCGAAGACTTTCACCAAGGGGTTATTGGTATTGTGGCAGGGCGTTTGAAAGAAAAGTACCTTAAGCCCGTTATTGCTTTTGCCCATCAAGACGACGAGATCATTAAAGGTTCGGCACGCTCAATTCCCGGCGTGCACATTCGCGATGTACTTGATGAAGTTAATACGCGCTACCCTGGCGTTATCGAAAAATTTGGCGGGCATGCCATGGCCGCTGGATTAAGCTTGCCCGTAGCTAAGCTTCAAGACTTCGAGCAGGCTTTTGTTGATATTGCGCGAGCGCACATGGCAAAGCTTGATGGAAATCATGCTTTACTTTCCGACGGTGACTTGTCATCGAAAGAGCTGTGTTTACCCTTTGCGCATTTACTGCGTCAAGCAGGTCCGTTTGGACAGGGCTTTGAATCACCGCTATTCGATGGTGAATTTGCACTACTTGACCAGCGCTTAGTTGGCCAAAAGCACTTAAAAATGGTGTTAAAAAGTGACGGTGCTAACGAGGTCGATGCTATTGCGTTTAACGTTGATTTAAAATCATGGCCGAATGCCATGGTCAAACGCGTGCATATTGCCTATCGGCTCGATATCAACGTATTTCGCGGTCAGGAAACCGTGCAACTTATTGTAGAGCAAATAGAAGCGCGTTAGCAGGAGCGAGTTCACACGCAGACGGATGGCCAGTAAGCCTAACGAGCAATAAGCCTAAAGTTGTGTAAAAAAAGGGGGCAAAGGTGAAAAGCGAAAGACAAAAGCTGGTGGATAAGCATAGTCAGCTGAATCAAACCGACAATGCAAAAGTGATTTCCCACGTTCAGCGAGAAGAGAAAGAAAGAGACTGGATTCGCCACACCATTATGCTAGAAGGTATTGATGTCCCTTTTATCTATCGGCGTAAACAGCAATACCAAAGCTTAAAAGGCGCGCGAGTGAACGTAACCTACTATCGCCACGTTGAAGAGGTGGCTGGCATTGAGTTTGAAACCATGAAAGTGGTACGAATTAAGCGCAGCTGATATTAACGTTGCCAGCGGTAACACTTTGGCCACAATCAAAACACAGTGAACAACAATGAATAATGAATGGTTAAATGCCTATGTACTGCATAGACGCCCTTACAGGGAGACCAGCTATATTGTTGACTTTTTTACCCTAGAAGAAGGGCGTGTTAGTGCCGTGGCGAAAGGGGTAAAAAACAGCAAATCAGATAAGAAAAGCCTGCTTCAACCTTTTCAGCATCTTCGCTTACAGTTAAGCGGAAAGTCGGAGTTAAAAAATTTACGTCACGTTGAAAGTGTTTCACCCTCCATCAATCTTGTGGGAACGGCGTTATTTTGCGCCATGTACGTTAACGAACTAACTAATCGTGTTATGCCGGCGGGGCTTGCCAGCGATGGCGTTCACAACGCTTATGAAAATGCGCTGCTGTCCCTTCGCGATGAGTGCGACATAGAAGTGACCTTGCGACAGTTCGAATTTGCACTGCTTGACGAAATGGGGCTACTGCCCGACTTTACTACTGACGTAGAATACGAAATGCCCATAGAAGAAACAGGCAGCTATAACTTTCAGATAGATGCGGGCTTTGTGCCTATTCCCGAAGATATGGCTGGTCCCCGCGGTATGCGAGGATTTCCCGGACAAGCGCTGCTTAGTTTGTCACAGGGGGAGTTTACGCCGCTAAGTAAAAAAGTGGCTAAGGTGCTTTGCCGTGACTTGCTGAAACCGCTAATTGGTGAAAAGCCACTTAAAAGCCGCGAGCTTTTTATGCCCAAGCCGCGGTAATAGCATTAAATTATTTTCTCTTAACTCAAACGCTTAATAAGCACGTTCTACAAAAAAATTTGCTACAATTGCGACTTTCCTTAAAAGGGTATTTTTACCCTTAAAGCAACGTATTAAACAGGAAGAGCAGACCTCTTCTATCGCTCTTACAGGCTAGGTGGTGAAATGAGCACGATTTTATTAGGCGTTAACATCGACCATATTGCAACGCTACGCAATGCGCGTGGTACGCATTACCCAGATCCAGTGCACGCAGCGGATATTGCCGAGCGTGCAGGTGCAGACGGCATTACGGTTCATTTGCGTGAAGACCGCCGCCATATTAAAGACCGCGATGTACGCATTTTAGCGCAGACCATAAATACCCGCCTAAATCTGGAAATGGCGGTAACCGAAGAAATGCTAGCAATTGCAGAAGAGGTAAAGCCTGTTTTTTGCTGCCTAGTACCAGAAAAGCGCGAAGAGCTGACTACCGAAGGTGGTCTTGATGTGGCTGGGAATTTTGAGAACATCAAAGCGGCGTGTGAGCGACTCGCTAATGCGAACATTTTGGTGTCGTTATTTATTGATGCAGACAAAGCGCAAATTGACGCGGCAGCAGCATGTAACGCTCCTTACATCGAAATTCATACAGGCCAATATGCAGAAGCCACCAGCGAAGAAGAGCAGCATAAAGAGCTAGCGCGTTTAGTTGAAGGTATCGAGTACGCCGATAGCTTAGGGCTTAAAGTGAATGCCGGTCATGGCTTGCACTATCACAATGTTAAGCCTATTGCGGCTATCCCTCAGTTAATCGAACTTAATATTGGCCACGCTATTATTGCTCGCGCCGCGTTTGATGGCCTTCATACGGCTGTAGCTGATATGCGTAAACTTATGCTTGAAGCGCGAGCGGGCATTTAACCTTAAATTCAAAAGGGTGCAGATAACGTGGCGATTGCAGGGCTAGGTACTGACATTGTAGAGATAGCGCGACTTGGTAAGGGCGACGGTGCTAATGAGCGTTTGGCCAAGCGAGTACTTACGCCTGCCGAGTGGCAGCAGTTCAGCGAACACGGTACGCCAGTTCGCTTCTTAGCCAAACGTTTTGCCGCCAAGGAAGCGGCAGTGAAGGCCCTTGGTACAGGGATTGGAAACGGGATCAGCTGGCAGCATATAGAAGTGCGCAATAACGATTTAGGTGCGCCAGAGCTTCATTTTTCTGGCGAGTTTGCCGCAATGTGCAAAAACCGAGGTATCACGCGAAGCGTGGTCAGTATTTCAGATGAGCAGCATTATGCTGTCGCCACCGTTATACTAGAGTCTGAATAGAGCAACTGCCCCTAACCCACTTAGGCAACTTCTATTTGGTGAGCGCGCGCAAGAAGCTCTACTAACATCAAACCACGTAAAGCAAGTAACCGGAGTCACACTTGGCAAACCTTTTTAAACAATCTCGCAGCAAGCAAAAAGGCAAAACGTCGCTTACTGAGCGTGGCGCTTCAAAAAAAGGGAATGCCAGAGCCAACGCGCAGGTCGCAGGACTTCGATTTGGGAAAAGCAAAAATGCAGCGGATACCAGTGAAAGTCAAAACCCTAACACGGTCACCATTGAAGATTTAGACTGGATGGGCAATGGCGTAGTGCGCGGCAATCCGATGGTATTTGTTGAAGGTGCCCTTGTAGGAGAAACCTGCGACATAGAGGTGGTATCTAGCAAAAAGAAAGTCATTAACGCCAGGGCGACAAACATTCATTCGCCAAGTGATGCAAGACAAGCGCCTTTTTGCCCTGTGTTTGATGCATGTGGTGGGTGTCAGCTACAGCACATAAAGCCTGACGCAGCCCTTGAGCAACGTGACCGTGCTCTTAAAGTGATGATGGAACGCCAGCTTTCAATGAAGCCACACGTTTGGCAAGCACCTTTAGCAGGTCCTCGCCCTCAATATCGCAGAAAAGCAAGGCTGGCTATAGATGCCCGCAACCCCAATCAAATTAAGTTGGGCTTTCGTGAAGCAAATAGCAGTAACGTTATCAATGCAGAAACCTGCCCAATACTGGTCGACCCGCTATCTAAACTTATTGGCCCTTTACGAGATGCGCTTACAGGGTTTGAGTCAGCGCGTCATATTGGACATATCAGCCTTATTGCAGGCGACAACACCTCGCATCTTGTTATTAAACACACCAAAGCCCTTGAAGCTGAGCTTATTGATGCAGTGAGCGAATTGGTGAACACGAGTTCATCAGTTGGTGTCTGCGGTATTGAATTAAAGCTTGAAAATAAGCAGGCGCAAATTCGCAGTGTGGGCCGTGGTACTGATATGGTGATGAACACGGTAAATAGCTGCTCGATTTCACCTAGTGCTAACGACTTTATTCAAATTAATAAAGTGGTTAACGAAAAAATGGTTAATCAGGCAATAGGTTGGCTAAACCCAGAGCCCAACGAGCGTGTTGCCGATTGGTTTAGCGGGCTGGGCAATTTTACTTTACCTATTGCTAAGTTAGGTGCAAAGGTCCAGGCGGTAGAAGGTGTGGCAGAGATGGTGCGCCGCGCCAAAGACAATGCACAGCAACAGGGCATTGAAAATGTAGAGTGGCTGCATTTAGATTTGGCTGATAAGACCAACGTCGAGGCTTCATTACAGCTGGGCTTTGATAAGGTACTACTCGACCCCTCAAGAGAAGGGGCGTTGACCGTTTGTCATGCGCTTGTAAAAGCACTACCAAAAACGATAGTGTATGTTTCTTGCAACCCAAGTACGTTTTCTAGAGACGCGAAGGTGTTGATAGACGGAGGTTATGAAATGGAAAAAGCGGGCGTAGCAGAAATGTTCCCCTTCACCCATCACATGGAAATGATGGCCTTGTTTACGCGAAAGCAGCAGTAACGAGTAAAGGATATGGTATCGACAAGAAAGGTCCACCAAGCCGACCGACCACCCTTTGAAGCGTGGTTAGATAGCCTTGAGTTAAGTGCAGAAACAAAAGAAAAACTAAGTGCAGTGTCATCTATTCCCGAGCGACTGTTGGTTGGTCAGGAAATGGTTGAGATTTTGTGTCAGCTCAATATGGATGACGCAACGCTTCAGGCAGCCTTGGTTTTTCCATATTGCGAACAGCACGCCTTAAGTGAAGACGATATTTATGAAGAATTCGGCGGGGAAATACGCGATTTGATCGTTGGCGTGCGCCGAATGGATGCCATCAAGTCGCTACATGCGCGTAAAGTAAAAGGCTCTGGCTTTGCAGAAAAGTCGGACGAACAGCACATAGACAGTATTCGTCGTATGCTGCTTGCGATGGTAGAAGACGTGCGTGCCGTTGTGATCAAAATGGCAGAACGCATTTGTGCATTGCAACAGGTTAAAAAAGCCGACGAAGAAACCCGCGTTATGGTGGCCCGCGAATGCGCTAGCATCTATGCGCCATTGGCAAACCGTTTGGGCATTGGCCAGTTAAAGTGGGAGCTTGAAGACCTTGCGTTTCGCTATCTACACCCCATCACCTACAAGCAAATAGCTCATCAGCTTGACGGCAAGCGCCGAGAGCGTGCCGAGTACATAGAAACCATAGTAGGCGACTTGCAAGGCTTGCTTGATAGCGAAGAAATTCGCGCAGAGGTTTACGGCCGTCCTAAGCACATATTCAGCATTTGGAAAAAAATGCAGAAAAAGCGCCTTACGTTTGAGCAGCTTTTTGATATTCGTGCGGTGCGTATTATTGCCGAGCGACTTCAAGACTGTTACGCGGCGCTTGGTACGGTTCACGCCAGCTATAAGCACCTACCGAACGAATTCGACGACTACATTGCAACCCCAAAACCTAACGGTTACCAGTCTATTCACACGGTTATCGTGGGGCCTGAAGGGAAGTCGGTAGAGATTCAAATTCGCACGCAGAAAATGCATCAGGATGCAGAATTGGGTGTGGCTGCTCACTGGAAATATAAAGAGGGCAGTACGGGCAAGCAGTCAGGCTATGACGAGCGTATAAACTGGCTTCGTCGCATATTAGCGTGGCAAGAGGAAGTGGCCGAATCTGGCGATTTAGTTGAAGAACTTCGCAGCCAGGTGTTTGACGATAGGGTGTATGTGTTCACACCCAAAGGCGATGTTATTGACCTTCCCCAAGGCGCTACACCGCTTGATTTTGCTTACTACATTCACAGTAACGTGGGACATCGTTGTATTGGCGCAAAAGTGAATGGGCGAATAGTGCCTTTCACTTATTTACTGCAAAGTGGCGATCAGATAGAAGTGCTCACCGGAAAAGAGCCAAACCCAAGCCGCGACTGGATGCACCCAGGACTTGGCTATGTGCATTCATCACGGGCGCGTGCCACTATCCATTCCTTCTTTAAAAAGCAGGACAGAGATAAAAACCTTGCTGCCGGTAAAGAGCTGCTAGAACGCGAACTTCAGCGTGCCCACTTACCTGCCAAAGTACCCAATGAGGCATTTGAGAAGTTTAACTTACAAACCCTCGATGACTTGTACACTGCGGTAGGTGCCGGTGATGTGCGCGTTATGCAGGTGATTAATTTTATTCATCATTTGCAGGAGCCCCCAGCCCCAGAACCCGAAATTAGCCCTAAGGTTAAAACGCGCAAAACTGCTGCCGGATCAGGCAAAAAAGATGCAGTGGTAGTGCAGGGCGTGGGTCACTTAATGAGCCAGCTGGCGAACTGCTGTAAGCCGGTACCAGGCGAAGCAATTTTAGGCTATATCACACAAGGCCGTGGTGTAAGCGTTCATAAAGAAAGCTGCGACCAGCTGCAACACTTGTTGTCACAACACCCTGAGCGTCAAATAGAAGTGAATTGGTCACAAGAGCTTAAAGTGGGCTTTGAGACAGGCATAGATATATTCTGTCACGATAGAACTGGCCTGTTGCGAGATATTACTACGGTATTGGCGAATGAAAACGTGCCGCTTTTAGGCGTGAACAGCCTAAGTGATAAAAATAGACAGACGGCGCTTATCACCATTTCGATAGAGGTGCACGATCTCGACACCGTATCAAAAGTGTTAACCCGATTGCGACAGCTTAAAGGCGTGACTGATGCAAAACGCAAACAAAGCTAAGCTTAGTGAAACGCAGCGGCTGCTTGACATTATGGCGCAGCTGCGCGACCCGCAATCTGGGTGCCCGTGGGATGTAAAACAAACCATGGAAAGCCTAACTCGCTACACCATAGAAGAAGCCTACGAAGTGGCTGATGCTATTGCCACTGGTGATATGCATGACATTAAAGATGAGTTGGGTGATTTGCTGTTTCAAGTGGTGTTCTACGCACAGATAGCCAGTGAATCTAGTGCATTTACTTTTGACGATGTGGCGCAAAGCATTAGTGATAAGCTCGTGCGTCGCCACCCTCATGTGTTTGCGAACGCGCTTGCATCTGAAGGTGCAGGCGATACAAATGAAAACGTCACGGTCGAACGTACCCAATTGAACGACAGTGCTTTAAACGCGCAGTGGGATGCTATCAAAGCCCAAGAAAAGCAGCTTAAAAAGCAGCGTTTAAAGCAAGGCAACGAAGCAATAGAAAACAGTATTCTAGATAATGTGCCTAAAGGTATGCCAGCACTTATGTACGCGCAAAAGCTGCAGAAAGCCTGTGCAAAGGTAGGATTTGATTGGCCTGATGCCGCACCTGTCATAGAGAAAGTGCGTGAGGAAGTGGAAGAGATTCAGCAAGAGCTGGATTTCAAACAGCGAGCACAAGGGGCACTGAATACTGGTATTGCACCTCTAAACAGTGGCGTGCCCGACAACCAAAAAGCCATTGAAGAAGAAATTGGTGATGCACTTTTTGCCATGGTTAACTTGGCAAGACATTGCAAGGTAGATGCTGATACCGCACTTAGAAACGCCAGTAACAAGTTTGCTAACCGTTTTAAAGGCGTAGAGCGCTTAGCGGCTGAACAGGGCGACAAGCTCGACGTATTGACGCTTGATGAAATGGAAGCGCTGTGGCAGCAGGTCAAGCAGTCGTCTAACACTAAGTAGTTGTACGGCGCAGCATACTAAAAGCGCCGCTTAGACTAATAACGTGAATGCCGCGTTAGTGCAGAGGTATGTGAGTCTTCAGTTAGAACGAATTACAAATACCGCTGCAGCCAAAAGACAAAATAGACTAGTGCCAGAAGTAAGATGGGCAGCGTTCGCTTTTGTGTTTTGGTTAGAGCAGAGGATTTCGTACGCTTCCAAGTCATCATCACCCCCGTTGCAGAAAGCGTTGTTAAACCAACACCAAATACAAACCAAATTAACTTAGTCAAAAGCCCACCGAAGTATCCAAAGTGCAGTGGGTCTGCGTATTCATTGAGGTAGTTAGTCCAGGCCATACTTTTGGGCTCTTGTACGCCAACAATACGCTGATTGGTTATATCAATATCTACTTTATGCGCGCGCTCACGTAGTAAAGGGTTATTGCCTATACCTGTGAATCGCAGTGCTGCTGTGTCTGAGGTAGGAAATAGTACACCGGTGATCTGCCAGTCCTCAATGGCTTGCGATGCCTTCTGAAACGCACTGGAAAACTGCGTGGTTGATACTGGGTTAACTTGCTCATAATTTGAAATGACGGTGGCCTTTGGTGGGCGAGGTTCAAATCGATTGCCTGCAACTGCGGCACCGAATTCAAATAAATACCACCAACTGGTTATAACAATGATAATGAAAAACCAGAGGCTCCACAGCCCAAGCAGTTTATGAAGGTCGCTCAGTAGTATTCTTGGGCCTTGGTTTAGGCGGAGACGGGTGATGGCGGTTTTCCAGTTTCGGGTTGTTTTTAGGCCCGTATACAGCGAGATAGCAAGAATGAATGCGAAAAAGGTAACCGTTGGTAAGCCAAGATAATTAGGCATAAACAGATAGCGGTGAAAGTCTCGAAAGAACCGCTGAATCGTTAAAATAGGAATATCACCTGTCACTTCATAGGTGTACTGATCCACGTGGATAAAGCGGTCATGACCATCGGGGAATTCTGCTCTGACACGGTAAGTGAAATTATCATGTCCCATGGTCGAGATGGATTTCATCTTTGCTTGTTCTGCATAGTTAAGCGTAGCCTCATAGATACTGTTCCACTTAACAATTTCATCATCGACGCTGTCTAGGCTGCTAGGAGGCGTATTAAACGTGCGCATTTCCTCAAACACAAGCCAATCAATTTCATTGGATACCGTAGCAATAGTGCCCGTTGCAACAATAATAAAAAGCACAAGTGAGAGCTGAAAACCTACCCACGCGTGCAAGTTGTATAACTTCTTTAGGTACTTTCTTTGCGCGGTTTTATCGTTTGTCATGAAATACTTGTGTAAGGTAAAAGACAATCCCTGCATGGTGCAGGGAACATAGTAAAAAGCATGGCGTATAATTGAAAGAAAGAAGGGCTAAGCGCAAGAATTTAACTTAAAAGCGCTACTTATAAACAGAACTCTAAGCAGAATTCATGCGCATAGCCAATCCCGAATTTTAAAAAACGCAGTGTTTACCACTTGTAGGTGAATTCTACAAAACCGTTCCTTGGGTTTCCGGGGAAGTGACCTGTGCGCTCAATAAAGCCTGATTCGGCATACTCTTTATCAAATAGGTTATCTATTCTAAATAGTACGCTGTAGTTGTCTACTTCCCAAGTTATCGACGCATCTGCAATGAAATATGACTTCACGTTCTGACCAGACAGGCTCAGTTGGTCGTCAACATAGTTTCCACCAAAGGCAAAGGCAAGATCCCACTCAGGTATTTGGTAACGCGTCCAGAAACCAAATTGATTCTGAGGCGCATTAGCGAAGCGGTCGCCGACACTATTGCTAATACCGCCACCGCCATTATCTGCAGTGATTCTTGCGTCGTTGTAGCCGTAAGCTACGCTCAAGATCCAATTTGGCGTTATGTCAGTGATAACCTCAACTTCGAATCCGTCACTGGTCACCTCACCCACGGGCGCGACATTATCAATGCCATCGCCTTCAGGGTCTTCGCCAGTAGACTGAAGGAGGTTTTGCCTAGTGATTTGATACACGGCCAATCGCAGTAAGGTGGTTTCATCGAACAGCTCTGCATTCACACCACCTTCAATAATATCTCCGGTCGTTGGTTCAAACGGTCCACCCGCCTGAACTTGCTGATTACTTACCGACTGTGGTTCGTATGAATCTGCCCATTGACCATAAAGTGAAATATTAGCGCTAATTTTATAAATACCACCAACCCTGAAGCTTACGTTTGAATCGTCGAAAATGGCACTAGACGTTTCATCTTCAAACTGGTCGTAGCGCAAACCAGCAACAAAGGTAAACTGCTCCCAAGCGAGTTCATTCAGTACGTAGGCACCGTTTCGCGTTTGCTCGGTTGTGCTCAATGGTCTGAATTGTACATTGTAGTTTTCAGACTGCGTTATACCGTAGTTAGGGTTAGTAAGCGTTAGTGGAATGATATCTGATTCAAGTGAAGTCCCGCTTAGATAACGAAGAACGAAATCCTGCTGAAAAGCCGCAGCACCTAAAAGCGCGTCCTCTTTTCCTTTATAAAGGTCAATGCCGAACGCCGTTCTATGGTCTGCACCCAACCACTCACCTGAATATACAAAGTTGGCGCCAAAGCTAAGTTGCTCTTGTTCGCGTAACTGATCTCTAAATTCACGGCCGACAAGGTCTATGTTCCCATCTCCATCGCTATCAATAAGAGCACGTGGCTCATGGTAGTTCTGCTCTTGTTCATTATCTATGTAGCGCAAACGTGTATTGTAGCTTACTGCATCGTTAAGCTGTCCTTCTAGAGAGAGCTGAACAGAGTCAGAGCGCAAATTTAGGAAGTCACTGGCTTCATTATGATTCCAGTCTGGATTTGTGAGAAAGTTACCGCTGTCGTCGACGGGCACTCCGCGCAGTCGATTAGCGCCCAAATCCTGTGAGTAATGAGTGTACTGAAGCGTTAGTAGGTGGCCTTGAAGGTCGTATGTATAGCCAGAATCGAAGATAAATACTTCACTGTCGCTGTTGTCTCGATAAGTATCTTGCTGCTCATAA
Organism: Alteromonas macleodii ATCC 27126; assembly: GCF_000172635.2. Classification (NCBI taxonomy): domain Bacteria; kingdom Pseudomonadati; phylum Pseudomonadota; class Gammaproteobacteria; order Alteromonadales; family Alteromonadaceae; genus Alteromonas; species Alteromonas macleodii. The sequence continues at coordinate 749,974 of NC_018632.1, forward strand.
AAAACACCTGCACGGGCGTTTTGGTCGTCATTAATTGCCCCATTTATTTCTGCTGAGCCTCCAAAGCGAGCATGCGAACCAGCAATTATTCTAGCGTTGGCGTCGAATTCTGACGTAGGTTTTTTTGTGACGTAGTTGAACAAGCCACCTGGCGCCCCCGGCCCATAGAGCATTCCGGCAGGGCCCTTTAAAAAGTCTACGCGCTCGATATTAAATAGTTGAGGTACGTTAAAACCTACATAAGGGTCTCCGCGTAAGCCATCGAAGAAGATTTCCTCTTGTCTGAAACCCCTGGCGGTTACACCGGCATAGCTAAATTGGCTAACACCAGCAATGTTACGATAAATATCTTTTGCATTGCGCGCACCCTGATCGCGTATCAAGCTTTCGTTGATTGTAGTGATTTGTTGGGTCGAATTAAGTGGGTCAACACTTAACTTACCTGTAGATGAGTTACCATTGCGATATAGATTGATCGCTCTACTAGTCACTACCACACGCTCTACTTGGTCGGATTTCGCGGGTGATATTTCACGTGTATCCGAAGAGGTTTCAATGTCTTGTGATAAAGCAGGGGAGGTCAACGAAGCAGCTATTAACGCGGCTAAATATTTCATTGCAAAAAAATCCAAGTGTTGTGTGATAAAAGGAGCGTGATGAAAAGCCAATACTTTAGTATAAATGATAACAGTTTTTATTATCGTTTATCTATAGTTGTATGCCATTTGTCGTGTTGTAATCAATATCAGTAAGCGAGAGTTATGGTGTGCAGCAACGTAGATGGATAGGTGTCAATTCGCATCAAAGTAAATTAGACCAATGTAGATGGAAACTTCATTATTTTGGCGTATGGTTATAGAGTAGGTTTGATTTACGACAAAGCAATGTAGATCCACTTTATCTAATATCTGAGTATAAATTTGGCATATTGGAAGGGTGTGTCGCTGGTGTTAAGTCATGACACTTACCAAGGAATTGGACTGGATTGGGCGTTACTATTTCATGAAAAAAGTACTGTATTTATCACTTGGGTTGTTTTTTACCCTTCTAGGTATTATTGGCGCATTCTTGCCGGTAATGCCAACAACTGTTTTTTTGATAGGTGCGCTTTTTTGTTTTACTCAATCTTCACCGCGCCTTGAAAACTGGTTACTTCAACACCCTAAATATGGCCCCAGTCTTGTTGCGTGGCGAAAACATGGTGCAATTTCGAAAAAAGTGAAATGCATAGCGTGCTGCAGTATGTTGGTGAGCTTTATTCTGGTTTGCCTGTTCGCATCAATGCCTATTCCAGCGTACATAGGCATAGGTCTATTCATGGGAATAGGCGCGTACTTTGTTGTTACGCGCCCCAACGTCCCTGCTGTTTAGCGCCTTTAACGGTTCCTACCTAGTCGCTCGTGACTGCTTACCCATTCATCCGCTACAACAGCAGAACCCAGAGACAGATCGCCACATAGCACCGTCGCGGCAACAATTTCTGCAAACTTGTTAACGCTACCTCTTTCTGTGCACCCAAGTACGCTTAAACATTCATTTTGTGTAGCCAGACCCGTTCCACCTCCATAGGTAGCAACGATGAGCGATGGAATAGTAACAGAGAAGTAATAGTCACCATTTGGCATAATTTCAGCGTAGGTAAACCCCGCCGACGACTCAGCCACATTAGCGACATCTTGCCCGCAAGCGATGAACATGGCGGTAATGCCGTTAGCGAAATGCGCACCATTGTTAACGCTGCCTGCCATCAATGCGCCCATATTTGAATATTGGCGCTGTTTAAACAAAGCCTCTGGCGGGCAATGCATAATCTCCGTCATAAGTTGTTTTGGCAAGGTGATTTCTGCTACAACGCGCTTTCCGCGGGTATGCAGCGAGTTTAAGTGCGAGTGCTTTTTATCGGTATCAAGGTTTGCAGCCAGCACAAAGTGTTCAATAGGGCCCGAGTAGTTTGCCTGTATCCACTCGCAGCCTGCTTTGGTAGCTTTGCTTACCATGTTTTGCCCAGCTGCATCACCGCAGGTGAAGTTGAACCTAAGCCAACGAAGCTTGGAGGCAGCATATTGTTCAATATCCCTCAGCTTGCCCACGCTGGTGGTACTATCACAGGCTTGTTTAATGGCTTCAAAGTTTTGCTCAACCCATTTGCCAAATTCGAGGGCTTCTCTTGCGTTAGAAAACGCGAACATAGGCGCTCGCTGCATAGCATCGTCAATAACGGTGGTCGTTATACCGCCTGCTTCTCTTGTTAGACGCATGCCTCTGCTGTAGCTGGCTGTTAGTGTACCCTCTGTTGTGGCCATTGGAACGTAGAACTCGCCTTTGGCGTGCTCTCCGTTCACTAGCATCGGGCCTGCAAAGCCGATAGGAACCTGTGCAACGCCTGCGAAGTTTTCTATATTTCCCGACAAGGTTTCGGGCGGAATAGAATAGTGTCCTAAGTGGTTTAGCTGAGTGCCGGTCTCGCGCGCAATAAATTCGCGGCGTGTTCGGCTCATGTCATCGGTATAGTCGTTGTCTGAGGAACGTGGGATTTTAGGCATTGGGCCACTCCTTTTTTCTTTCATAATAGGAGTGCTGATACCGAATGAGAACTGTTTACAATTTATACATGGGGATAAACGTAGCCTATAAGAAGGACTTCAGAATTAAAAAGGGTATACGCCAGTAAGAGAATGCCAGTGAATATAAAGGAGTATGCTTTGAATGCATGATTTCACAAGGCAAAATTGTGTGAGCTTAATGGCAGACTATGATGTAATGCGCGTCCTACATACAATGGATTTTATGGACGGTCATGCCAGCGACATTTTTCAGACCCTCGCTTTACCTCTTAGCGTTAACTGCATTTTATTCACCCTCTTCTGTGTTACACGCCCATGAAGACAAACACAGCGAACATGACGCTCACGAGGAAGAAAACGTCGAAAAGATAGTAGTTCAGGCTACCCGTTCAGGCCGCATAGCAGACGACCAACCTGTTCGCGTTGAATTGATTAATAGAGAAGAAATTCAAGAGAAAGCCGCGATGCGACCGGGTAACATTTCAATGCTTGTTGCTGAGACTGGCGGTGTCAGAATGCAAACTACATCACCTGCCCTTGGCAGTGCAAATATTCGTTTGCAAGGTCTATATGGCCGTTATACTCAGCTCCTTTCTGATGGGTTACCTCTTTACGGTAACCAATCTGCATCAATAGGCTTACTTCAAATTCCCCCTACAGACTTAGGGCGCGTTGAAATAATCAAAGGTTCCGCATCGTCATTGTATGGTGGCTCAGCACTTGGTGGTGTTATCAACCTTGTCTCTCGTCGCCCAAAAGATGAGTTTGAAGGAGAAGCGTTGGTAAATTTCACCACCCGTGACGGCCAGGATTTTACAACCTACATGGCTACACCTTTTAGTGACAGCCTAAGCGGCTCTGTGACAGCTGGCGCGCACCATCAAAGTGAAGAAGATATTGATAATGACGGTTGGGCCGATTTAGCGGGTTATGAGCGTTATACGGTAAGACCTCGCGTCTTTTGGGAGGGCGATGATGGCGAGCGTCTATACTTCACAACCGGATATATGACGGAAAACCGACAAGGCGGAACTGTAGGAGATGCGACTGTAGGCATTGGAGAAACGGCAGCTCCTTTTATCCGCGGACTTGAGTCTGAGCGCATCGATAGTGGCCTTGTATTTGAAAAACCGCTTGGCGATACGCTTACCCTTAATTCACGCTTTTCAGCGATGTCACAGGAGCATGAGCATCAATTTGGCAATGAGTTGTCAGGTGTAGAAAATGATCAGCATGAAAGCTACCTCGCTGAAACCAGCTTAGCGGGCTACACCGAAAAGAGTGATTGGCTGGTGGGCGTAGCCTACCAATCTAATATTTATGACTCTGAGACGTTTGCGTCTTTTGACTACAGCTATGAAGTCCCAGGGGTTTTTACTCAAGTGGACTATCAAATAAGTGATGAATTTACAGCGTCAGGGAGTGCACGGTTAGATGACCACAGTGAATACGGTACTCAATTTAGCCCTAGAGTTTCATTCTTATATCGCCCAGGTGATGTCACCATAAGAGGATCGTACGGCGAAGGCTATTTCGCCCCTACGCCCTTTGTTGAGGAAATCGAGGCTGCTGGGTTATCACGCTTACTTCCTGTAGAAGGGCTTAAAGAAGAGCAGGCGCAAACCGCATCATTAGACGTAACCTATCGCTTTGATGATATAGAGACAAGCTTTACCCTATTTGGCTCAAATGTAGATAACGTAACGCGATTAGAAGCTGTGGATAGTAGCGATGGCACTCCGTCTACGAATGTACGTTTGGTGAACGCGCAAGGTGAATCAAAAATTCGAGGTTCGGAAGTTTTACTTCGTTATTATTGGGAAGACCTGAAGCTAACAGCGAGCTATCTTTACTTAGACGCCACAGAAGAAGTTCCCGATGCTTCAGGGAGACGAAAGCTTGCGCTAACGCCGCAGCATTCTGCTGGTTTTGTCGCAATGTGGGAGCAGCACGGCAAGTTTATGGTAGGGTTTGAGGCTTATTACACTGGCGTACAGCGAGTAGACGATAATCCATACATCACGCATACCAAGCCTTATTGGCATTTAGGTTTACTTGGGCAAATAACGACAGGGCGTTACAGCTGGTTCTTAAACTTAGAAAACTTACTTGATGTTCAGCAAACCGATGAGCATCCTTTATTATTACAGTCACAGACACCAAGTGGACGTTGGACAACCGATATCTGGTCACGCAATGATGGCTTTATTGCCAATGCGGGTGTACGCATTAAATTTGGCGGCTAGGTAAAGCTGAGAAGAAAGTGAAAAAGCACTTCCCCGAAACGCGCTGGCAAGCAAAGACAACAAGGCAAAAGTGATAAGCTATCGTTGGTAAGGGGAGTGTGTAAAGTAAAGGTGGAACGTTAAAGATAACTGAACCACCTTTACTAATCAGGCCGGCTAAGCTTTAGTATTTAGCTTTTCTTGAAGCGCAGCGATCTCTTCTCTGCGTTTTTTGTCTGCTAGTGGGCGATTGGCTTTTTCAGGCGCGTTTTGAGCGCGGGTTAAAAAAGCTTGGGCTTCTTTGTATTCACCTTCGTCGAAAAGGTACTCTGCATAAAAGAAGTTCTGGTCCATGCCATGTGGATTAACTTCAAGGGCACGCTTAAACAATTTTTCAGCTTTCTTGTCACTTCCGAAGCTGACAGGCCAGCCTGGTACTTTGTGATAAAGGGCAGCTAAAACAGTTAACGCCGTGCCGTCTAGCACCGTTTCTTCTTTATCAATGGCGCGTTCCAAATTTTCCTTCGCACTTTCAGCAAAGTCTAAGGCGCCTAAACCTCCTTTGGCACTGGCTGTGCTGGATTGAGAAATAGCCAGCCAAGTAAGCGATTCTGCACTATTTCCCGATTGTTCTACGAGCGCTTTAGCTTGCTCAATAAGCTCTGAAAATGCGCTTAGTTGCGCGTCGCCATCTAGTTGATAATTCACTGTTGCCCACTGTTGTTGAAGCTCAAGTAATTCACTAGAAGAGGCTGATACAGGAGATACAAGCGACGCTGATGTTATGCCTGCAATGAAAAGAGAAGAAAGTCGTTTTTTTAATGTCATGAAAATTCCAAACAAATGAGTTTGATTAAATAAAAAACGCAGCAACACTTTAGTAGGTGTCGCTACGAATAGAAAAGCCTGTGACTAATACTGGGTTTGCTTCAGCGTATTGATAGCAAGATCGGTGTGTTTATCCCATCGTGCATAGGGTAGGGTGTAATCTATTGATGGATTCGTCAGCATGTGAACTTTGCGCATTTTGCCGTCAGCAATGCGTTGTGCTTTGCGGTGTGCATCAAACCGGTTGAAAATAGTCTCAAGTTCACCAGATTCGAGTACCCTAATCAGGCCAACGCGAAGTCTATTAGCCAAAGCAATGTTGTCGGGCTTTACGAAGAAGTATTCGTAATTGGGGTAAAAGAGAAGGTGATGCTTCTCTAAAGTGATAGCTTTCTCAGAATGTCGGGTAAGATCACGGTGTACTTCAATGATATTTCTCGGGAAAGCGTCAACTAGTCCCTTATCTACCATAGAGTACATAGAATGGAACCAAAGGCTCCAATCTTCACCGCTTACGTTATAGCCATTTGCTTTAAGTACATTTAAATCTGGCCAATCTGCGCCTTGAACCATGGTTGATTGCTTTAATGCTTCGCCGGTTTGTTGGGCAAAACTGGCCTGCTCAGAAGGGTTAATCACCAATACGCGATAACCTGAATAACCTTTCAGCAGTGGTAACTTAATGGGCAGAAGACGCTGCTCTCGGTTACTGTTGGTGACACTCCACATTACATCCGCATCGCCCTTTAGCAAAGTAACAAGCTGACGACTCTGACTCATAGGATGGGGGTGAGGGAGTAAAGCAACATCACCGTATTCAGGTGTTGCTGCGAAAACTGCATTGAGTACAGCTACGTGATAACTTCCATAATCATCATCGGCAAACGCACGTGTATATACTAACTCCTCAGCATTTACACTGGCCATAAGTAGCGTGTGTAGCATCATCATTGAAGCTACGAAGCGAGACATTTTCATTTTGTTTTTATAACGGTTCCAAATACAACGTTTTGACGTTACCTCAAATCGGTTTCTATGTCATCGGCAGATGATGGAATTTTATCCATATTTTTTGTTCTTAGGGGTTCGCATTTCCTTCAATTCCTGTATAATTCGCGCCCTGCCCAGTTACGCCCACCTTTGGGAAGGTGGAAGAATCAGCCGGCTCGAAGGGGTCATTGTGTTGATTTTAAGGTGATTTCTGGTGTTCAGAAATCAGTAACGACGATATTATTCGGGTGAATTTGAAAATGAAAACTTTTGTTGCTAAGCCAGAAACGGTACAACGTGACTGGTATGTGGTAGACGCCACAGACAAAACTCTAGGCCGTTTGGCTTCTGAAATCGCACTACGCCTTCGTGGTAAGCACAAGCCAGAGTACACACCTCACGTGGACACTGGTGATTACATCGTAGTAATCAATGCTGAGAAAGTTGCGGTAACAGGCCGTAAAGCGCAAGACAAAATGTACTATGCGCACTCTGGTTACCCAGGTGGTCTTAAAGAGACAAACTTTGAAAAACTAATTGCTCACAAGCCAGAAATGGTTATTGAAAAAGCAGTTAAAGGCATGTTGCCAAAAGGCCCTCTAGGTCGCGCAATGTTCCGTAAAATGAAAGTTTACGCAGGTGCAGAGCACAAGCACACCGCACAGCAACCACAAGTTTTGGACATTTAAGGAGCTATTAACATGGCAGATACTCAATACTACGGCACAGGCCGCCGCAAAAGTTCTACTGCTCGTGTGTTCCTACGTCCAGGCACAGGTAGCATTAAAGTAAACCAACGCGCTCTTGACGAGTACTTTGGTCGTGAAACAGAGTGCATGGTTGTTCGTCAGCCACTTGAACTTGTTGAAATGACTGAAAAGTTTGACGTATACATCACTGTTAAAGGTGGTGGTTCTAACGGTCAAGCGGGTGCAATCCGTCACGGTCTTACTCGTGCTCTTATGGAGTATGATGAAGCACTACGTCCAGCACTTCGTAAAGCTGGCTTCGTTACTCGTGACGCACGTCGCGTTGAACGTAAGAAAGTTGGTCTACACAAAGCGCGTAAGCGTCCACAATTCTCAAAGCGTTAATTTTTACGTTTTTTGTATTTGCAAAAACCCGGCTTATGCCGGGTTTTTTATTGCTTTTTTTCTATTACAAGTTGCCTGCGTCCCACATTCAGTAAAGCCTTCAAGCCTCTACAATTCATAACAAAGGTTTAATTTGCTGGTGTTATCTAACCAAATATTCTTCAAAACCTTGATTTTAGGCCTTTCCCTCACTAAACCTAAACACACCTTTTGAATTAAATTATCGCTTAAATATCAGTAAAACCTTGTGTTTATAAGGGCTTTTCTTTTATCATTTGCGGTCGAAAATTTTGAAAACTTTCGTGACCTCGTAAACCAGTAAATTTTTACTGTTACGTCGCTGTCATGACAAGCCATATGATGCATGACGCAAGCGTGATAAAACCAGTATAAGCTTGGGTTACACATCATAATTATCCAAACCTGGAGAAATGTGGATGAGCAATGTATCTGTAGATGCAACAGAGTCTGCACACAATGAAAACCAGCCAGAAAACAACACTCGTCGTCGGTTCTTGACCGTTGCCACGTCGGTAGTTGGTGGTGTAGGTGTCGTTGGTGCTGCTGTGCCTTTTATTGCGTCCTGGAATCCAAGCGCCAAAGCGAAAGCCGCTGGTGCTGACGTTGAAGTAGATATCAGCGGGATTGAGCCTGGACAGTTAGTACGTGTGATGTGGCGAAGCAAGCCTGTGTGGATTGTACGTCGTACGCCTGAAATTCTTGAAGAACTAGGCGCGCACGAAGATAAGCTGAAAGATCCTAACTCTGAAGCTGAGCAGCAGCCTGCCTTTGCTCAAAACCGTTTCCGTTCAATGAAGGAAGAGTACCTTATCCTTGTTGGTATCTGTACTCACCTGGGTTGTTCTCCACAGCATCTTAAAGACGGTGCATTTGAAGAAGTGGTTGAAGGCGTTCCAGATGGATTCTTCTGCCCGTGCCACGGTTCGAAATTCGACATGGCTGGACGTGTATTCCAAAACGTTCCTGCACCGTTGAACCTGGTTGTACCGCCATATCAATTCGTTGATGACAATAACATCATCATCGGTTCAGAAGCGGAGGCCGTGTAATATGAATGCTTTCCTAGGTTGGATTGAAGAACGCATCCCAATGATGCGCGTTGCGAATATGCACGCTCTTCAATATCCTGCTCCAAAGAACATGAACTTCTGGTATGTGTTCGGTTTTCTAGCAACTATTGTTTTGGTAAACCAGATTGTTACTGGTATTTGGTTGACCATGAACTTCGTTCCATCTTCAGAAGGCGCATTTGCTTCTGTTGAATACATCATGCGTGAGATCGACTACGGTTGGATCATTCGTTACATGCACAGTACTGGCGCATCAGCGTTCTTTATTGTGGTATATCTACACATGTTCCGTGGCATGATTTACGGCTCTTATCAGAAGCCTCGTGAGCTTCTATGGGTGTTTGGTATGTTTATTTACCTAGCGCTTATGGCAGAAGCTTTCATGGGTTACGTACTACCTTGGGGACAAATGTCTTACTGGGGTGCACAGGTAATCGTATCGCTATTTGGTGCTATTCCTGTTGTTGGTCCTGATCTTGTTATCTGGCTACAGGGTGACTACGTAATCTCTGGCGCAACACTAAACCGCTTCTTCGCATTACACGTTATTGCGTTGCCATTGGTTATTGTTATTCTTGTGTTCCTTCACATCATCGCACTTCACGAAGTGGGTTCTAACAACCCTGATGGTATTGCTATCAAGCATAAGAAAGGTTCACTGCCTGAGTCTGAAAAGACGAAATATGAAATCCATGAATACTACACAAGCAAGTACGACATTGCCGATGACGTATTGCCTTTCTTCCCGCACATCGTACTTAAAGACCTTGTGGCGTTCTGTGTATTCCTAGCATTGTTCACTTACGTGCTGTTCTTTGCCCCTGAAATGGGCGGTAAATTCCTAGAGCACCCTAACTTTGAAATTGCTAACCCACTTAAAACACCTGAGCATATCTTCCCTGTTTGGTACTTCACACCGTTCTACGCGGTACTAAAAGCGGTTCCTGATAAGCTATTCGGTGTATTAGCGATGTTCGGTGCAATTGCTGCGCTATTTGCTCTGCCTTGGTTAGACCGTGGTCGTGTTAAGTCATGGCGCTATCGTTGTGGCCTACACAAAGTAAACCTTATCGTGTTTGCAATTGTGTTTATCTTCCTAGGTTACCTAGGTGGTACACCGCAAGAAAACTGGAAAATCATTGCGTCGCAAGTTGCAACGGTAATGTACTTCGGTTTCTTCGTAGCACTGTTCTTGTACAGCAAAAACGAAAACACTAAACCTGTGCCAGAGAGGATTTCTAAATGAAAAAAATGATGTGCTTTTTAGCCTTCTTCCTACCTGGCGTAGCGCTTGCGGCAGGCGGGAACGTACACCTAGATAAAGCGCCTATCGATTTAACCGATAAGGCGTCTTTACAACGCGGTGCACAATTGTTCATGAACTACTGCTTAGGCTGTCACTCAATGAAGTATCAGCGCTATCAGCGTTCATTCCAAGACTTGGGTATTCCTGACGAACTAGGTCAAGAATACCTGCAGTTCACGGGTGAAAAAGTGTCTGACTACATCACTCGTGCAATGCCAGAAGAAGCCGCTGCTGGCTGGTTCGGTGCTGCTCCACCAGACCTAACGCTAGTGGCTCGTGTTCGTGGCGAAGACTGGATTTACACTTACCTGCGCTCTTTCTATGTTGACGAAAGCCGCCCATTTGGTGTGAACAACACAGTATTCCCAGAAGTAGGTATGCCACACGTACTTCAACCACTTCAAGGTACGCCAACACGTACTTATGAAGAGCAAATGGTTGATGGAGAGATGGTTAAGCGTTATGTAGGCATTAAGTCAGATGGTACTGGCGCAATGTCTCCTGACGAGTACGACCAAGCTGTTGCCGATATCGTGAACTTCCTAGAGTACACAGGTGAGCCTTCTAAACTTGAATCTCACAAAATCGGTAAGTGGGTACTTATCTTTATCGCAGTATTGTTTGTATTTGTTTACTTACTGAAGAAAGAATACTGGCGAGAAGTGCACTAATCGCACAGATTTATGTATAATATGAAAAGGGGGCTTCTCGCCCCCTTTTTTGGTATTTACTCGTGCTATCTGAAAATCCTAATAAATAGGGTCTTCAGGTAGCACGAGTTAACGTAATAAGCTTACCGTTTGTAAGCGTAAACTTGTTTCTCGACGGAGGAAATTGAATGGCCGTAGCCGCGAATAAACGTTCTATTATGACGTTGTTCTCTGACACAATTGATATTTATAGCCACCAGGTGCGTATTGTGTTGGCAGAAAAAGGTGTGGGTGTTGAAATCAGCTACACAGATCCTAGCAACTTGTCTGAAGATCTGTTGGAGCTTAACCCTTACGGTACTGTTCCAACTCTAGTTGATCGCGAGCTTGTACTTTACAAGTCGCACATCATCATGGAATACCTTGATGAGCGTTTCCCTCATCCACCACTTATGCCGGTTTACCCAGTATCACGTGGTCAGAGCCGCCTTATGATGCACCGCATCGAGCAAGACTGGTACTCGCTTGCTGCCCGTATTTTCCGTGGCGAAGGTGATGTAGAAGCAGCACGTAACGAGCTGCGTGAAGCTTTGCTATCTCTTGCGCCTGTATTTGGTGAAATGCCTTACTTTATGAGCGAAGAGTTCAGCTTAGTTGATTGCTACCTTGCTCCGCTATTATGGCGTTTACCTGCACTAGGTATTGAACTAAACGGTGCTGGCAGCAAAGAAATTAACGCTTACATGAACCGTATTTTCTCTCGTAGTTCATTTAAAGCGTCTTTGACTGACCAAGAGCGTGAGATCCACAACCCGCTATGACATCTATGACGTCAAACCAGCCCTATTTGCTTAGGGCTTTTTATGAGTGGATTGTTGATAACGACTTAACGCCGTACATTGTGGTAGATGCAACCAACGAGTTGGTTGAAGTGCCGCAGGAATTCGTTAAAGACGGCCAGATCGTTTTAAACGTATCACCTAGTGCGTGTGTTAACTTTTCTCTTGATTTAGATGGCTTATCGTTTCAAGCGCGCTTCTCTGGGCAACCTAGAAGATTAAGTATGCCTTGTGAAGCGGTAATGGCTATTTACGCAAGAGAAAATGGTGCAGGTACAGTATTCGCCACTGAAGAAGATGTGGCTCGTGCGCAGCAAGAGCGTCCAGAAACATCTGAAGATGTTTCTCAACCTAGCGGCCCGACGTCGCTGGAAGATGCTGATGCAAGCGACGTGAAAGACGCACCTGTTCCACCTAAGAAGGGTAAACCTACCCTTAAAGTTATTAAGTAGCTTATTAAGTAACTTATTAAATAGCTTATCAAATAACGTATTAGCCTGGTTTTGTGAAGTTTATCTACTCAGCAAAGCCAGCGCTTATCTTTCTTATTCCCGTTAAGTTTTATCTCCGTTTCCCCTTCGCACAAAAGTAAAAACACCCCATTACCTGAGTAATAGGGCGCTTTCACGTTTACTGTGTTTGACCATTTAACGGGTTCGGGTAATCACCACGCGGCTCGTTGGGAAATCAAAGCGATGGGCCTCGGTTAGTACCGATGTAGATAGGCCCTCACGGCTTGGATCGTCAGCGTTTGCACTAGTGACTACACCTTGGTGAAGTCTTACTGCATCGGCAAGATCATCCCTCACCACATCATAGCCCGCAGCTTCTCCGCCGCCACCCGCTGCACTAGCGGCAGGGCCTGGCATAGTAGCAGCTGTTTCTGTGTTTGCTTCTGTACCCGCATCCCAAGTCACTGTCATGAACGTTTTTATATCACCAACCGCCATGTTGCTTACATTCGCAGCGTTTAAGCCGGTGAATGCGTCGTTGGTGTTGACCAGCATGGTCGTTACCGTAAGGCGAAGGTCGTCAGCATCGAGTTCTGGAATCACAAGAGTTAGTTCTGCGCCCATTGAGCGAGGACCCAATATGCCCCCAGAGTTTTGCGCATCCAAAAAGTCCGTGGAGTCCATGGCTTCAGTAATGACCATAGACGGGTCACCGCCTTCAGCCATTATTTCAATGCCCATGCTGGCTGGCTCGCCTTCATTAAATGAATGGAAGCCTGACTCATGCAATATGACTGCGGCAGGTGCAAAGGGCTGAGAGTAGGTTAAATTGGTAATTTGTACGGTATAAACCGCTGAATTACCGTTGATACCGTCTTGTCCGTCCGAACCGTCCGAACCGTCCTGGCCATCCGTACCATCTTGTCCGTCAGTACCTGCTTCCCCCTGCGGACCCGCTGGTCCTTGAGGGCCTGTATCACCATCGTCGCCGCAGGCAGCAAGAAGCGCTGAAAGCATCAATAATGTACTGAGTTTAATTATTGGATTATTCATCGTATTGGCTCCTTAAGATGCAGGAACAGTAATAACTACACGTGCTACTGGGTTCAACCAACGGTGTACGGTAGAGTCCAGATCACTGGCACCAGCGGCGCTATCAGTATCACCAAGCGCATTGCGGTGGATGTGTACTGGGCCATCTTCACCATCTTCAATTTCGCCATTAACGATTTGTGCACCCACACCCGTGCCACCTGTACCCAAATCAACAATACGAGTGGGAGCGCCGCCACCGGCAACACCCGGTACGCCATATCCACCCAGCGCGTTTCCGGTCCCAGCTTCAACAACATCTGTACGGGCACTATTTAATTCATCGTTAAGCTCAGTACCGGCGTCGTATGCATTAAGGTAATAAGTGTAGGTACCCGGCTCGGTTGGAATTTCAATACTGTCCATACCAACAAAAGCGTCGTTAGTAGGTATTAGCATGGAAAGTAGCGAAAGATATGGCTTGTCCATAGTATCGAAGGGATAGCTTAACGTAGCTTTCGGCGCGAGAAGTCCGCCAAAACGGTGCCACGTATTTGAACCATTGTCGGTATCAACAGGGCCGAGTAACGCTTCAAAGTTTGCGCCGCTTGAATCAGCATTTTGTTCGTCGTCAATAACACCAGCTTCAGCTAACCACGCTAAAGCTGACGACGCAGGTTGCCCAACTTCAAAGGCATCGACGGTGTCATCGTGAGCTATGACTAAGCGCGGCGTAAAACTCTGCGCCTGAGTAAGGTTGGTAATTTCAACGTCTAAAGTGACAGCTTGGCTTACTGATACTGCAGCTAGCGACAAAAGCGTTGCGCTAGCAAGTTTAGTGAATTTCATTTTATTGTCCTTATTTATGGCTTAAATCGCATAAAAATTTAGGGCAGTAAAATGTCCAATTCATCACAGAACTTTCACAAAACGCACACAGATTCGTCTCAATAAATAACAGTGCTGTTATAAATTCTGAATTTATATTTTTTATAAAAAAATTGTAATCACTGTGAAAGAAAACCACCAACGCACTGGTCTTGTTTTTTATTGGCGAATTAGGAGCGAGATATGATCCTTATCATCTACAGTGGAAATAAGTTTCAACAGAACATATCGCAATGCTTAAGTAAGCATAGCTTTCTTTACGACGCAGTCTCTAATTTTCAATCCGCAGAGTCGCTGCTTAAGACGCAGCATTATTCGCTCGTTATTGTTGAGTCGCATGGAAATATTATCTGTCTTAATCGTATAAAAGGCCTTGTTGATACGAACCCCGAAAGTTGGGTGATGGCAGTGGAAAGTGACGCGATGACAGACGATGTGGCCGACGAAGAGGTAGATGAAGCAAACTACTATGAAGTAGGCGTAGATGATTATCTATCAGGGCCATTTGATGCACGTATGTTTATTGCCCGTATTCGCTCCCATATGCGCAGAAGTATGCCTAGCCAAGAACATTTAAGACCATCTCAAGGTAGTGAAGAGCGCATCGAAATAGGACCCCTTAAAATCGACCAGCGATTTCATAGCGTAACCTTAAATGGCCAAGTGCTAACGTTAACGGCTAGGGAGTTTGCGCTACTGGATTATTTTTGTCGTCATCCAAACCAAGTTTTTTCTCGCAATCAATTGCTCAGTGAGGTGTGGGGCTATAACCACGAAGGCTACGAGCACACGGTGAATACCCATATAAATCGTTTACGCACTAAGCTTGATAAAATCAACAGTATTGAAAATGGTGGACAGCTAGTAGAAACCGTCTGGGGTGTGGGTTACAAGCTGAACGTCAATGGATATATAGCGAAAGCGCTTATTGCATGAGTATTTTTTAGCTCACCATGCCCTATCAGGCATGAGAGTTCAAAATTAACTTAAATTAGAAACAGCGTCGCAGTACCTAAGAAAGCAAAAATACCCACTACATCGGTTATCGTAGTTAAGATAACACTGCCAGCTAGGGCAGGGTCTATCTTAAGACGCTTCATGATCATAGGTAAGGTTGCACCCGCTAAAGCAGCCGCAATCATGTTTACCATCATGGCAAAGGCAATAATTACGCCCAGCATGTAATCTTGTTTCCATAACGCGATGACAGAGGCAATAAGCACCGCCCAAATGGCACCGTTTAAAAAGCCGATGGATATTTCTTTACTGATAAGCCATCGTGAGTTACTCGCGTTAACATGGCCTAGTGCCATACCGCGAATAACTAGCGTTAGCGTCTGATTACCCGCTACACCGCCCATACTGGGGACAATGGTATTTAATATAGCTAACACAGCCAGTTGGCTGAGCGTTGCTTCAAATAGATCACTCACCATCGCAGCCATTAGCGCCGTCACTAAGTTTACCGCCAGCCACACCGAGCGTCGTTTGGTACTTTGCATAACGGGTGCAAAGGTATCTTCGTCGTCATCAAGACCCGCCATACTCATCATCGAGTGCTCGGCGTCCTCACGAATAATATCAACCACGTCATCAATGGTAATTCGGCCCACTAAGCGATGGTTTTCATCTACAACAGGTGCTGAAAGCCAATTGTATCGCTCGAACAGGCTCGCCACTTCGTCGTCTGGCATATTCACAGGAATCGCTTCAGATTCCTCGTCCATAACGTCAGACACTTTATCGTCGGTATCTGCGGTGAGTAAACGGGTAACCGGAACAATACCAACAAGGTTGTCAGTTCGGTTTACCACGTAAAACGTATCCGTATTCTCAGGTAGCTCACCTTTTAAGCGGATATAGCGCAGAACCACGTCAATGGTCACATCTGGACGTAATGTGATGGTGTCGGTGTTCATGATGAAACCAGCGGTTTCCTCACCGTAAGACAGCGCTTGCTCTGCGCGCACGCGATCTTGTGCATCCATCGAATCTAGAATATCGGCCAATACTGGCTCGGGAAGGCTGCTTAGCGTCTCTGCTAAGTCATCGGTATCCATCTCTTCAAGTGCGTCAACCACATTAGCGGGAAGCATTTTTGTAATGATACCGTTTCGAACATCGTCAGACAGTTCTTCTAAAATGTCGCCGTGAAAGTCACCATCAATGAGCTCCCATAATTCGTCACGGGTTCTGCTAGGGCTAGATTCAAGAATGTGGGCGACGTCTGAAGGCGGTAATTCAAGCAGAAGCTTACGTACAGATACGAATTGACCGTTGGTCAACGCAGCGTTGAGTGCGCGTAACTGAGTTTGTACGTATTTAGAAACAAGCGCTTCTGCCATAAGGCGTTATTCCTACAAGCTAAAAGATGAACAATGCAGGCCATAGAGCCTAAGTGGGCGTAGAATATCGCAATTATGATGAGTCTGTCATGATAATTGCGTAGGTTTTGCGCAGGATTTTAAGATAACTGCGCTAAGTGTTGATTAATTGGTCAATGGATTGGGCAAGTAAGACTATTCGTCTTCGTTAAATCTGCCCTCAATAAGCTCTTCAATAGCTGCAAGTGCATCAACAGCATCACTGCCGTCCACAATCACGTCTACCTGTTCACCTTGATGGCTTTCAAGCATCATTAATCCCAATACACTGCTTGCGTCTGCTTCTTTATCGCCTTTTTTTAAGATGATTTTAGCGTCGAATTGATTAGCCAGTTTAACCAGTTGGGTCGCCGCTCTTGCATGCAACCCTAACTTATTGACGATAGTTAGCGTTTTTTGAATAGTCATTACTGATTCAGCTCTCTATGACGAATTTGAACATCAGGGTGTATTTCACTGAAGGTTTTCGACAGGGTCTGTGCGATATAAACCGAACGGTGTTGGCCACCAGTACAGCCAATCGCTACGGTTACGTAACTTCTGTTATTGCGCTCTAAATGAGGCAGCCATGTCGTTATTAAATTCTGAATTTGCCAAATGAACTTGGTCACTACAGGCTGCGACCCCAAAAATACTTCTACTGGTGCGTCTAATCCGGTCAGATGTTTAAGGTCGGGCTCCCAATGGGGGTTAGGTAAAAAGCGGGCATCAAAAACGTAATCCGCATCTTTAGGAATACCGTGCTTAAAGCCAAACGACTCAAACACAAGCACAAGGCGTGAGCTTTTCTTACCCAAGATACGCTCTCGAATTAACTCTGCCAGTTGGTGAATGGTAAGCTTATCTGTGTCTAAATATAAATCTGCGCGTTCAGCAATAGGAGCAAGTAGGGCTGACTCGGCTTTAATGGCTTCTGAAAGCGATTTATTAAGCTTGGCGAGAGGGTGAAGACGACGTGTTTCGCTAAAACGCTTAACCAGTACATCATCGCTCGCGTCAATGTAAACAATGGTCATCGACCACGAAGAAGGCAGGTAGTCTAGAATTTCTACCAAATCGTCAGGATTTTTAGGTAAGTTTCTCACATCGATACTTACCGCAACCTGATCGTACTCGTCAACAACTGTATGGGTTAAGGTGGGAAGTAAGTTTACAGGGATATTATCAACACAGTAATAACCTAAATCTTCCAATGCGCGAAGTGCGACAGACTTACCAGACCCCGAACGACCACTGATTATTATCAGCTTCACCTACTTTCTCCCTAATACTCTGGTTTTATCACATACGCGTTGTTGAATTAGGCGCCTACTAAACGGTTAATAGGCGCTTAATGTTTAACTTAATGCAGATAGAATATCGTCGCTTGTCGTTGCGCGACGTATTGCTTTAATCGTTTCTTTGTCGCTTAGTTTACCAGCCACGGTGGCCAGCGTTTGAAGGTGTCCTTCGGTCTGTTCCTCGGGAACGAGTAGCGCAAAAAAGATGTCTACGGGTTTCTCGTCAAGGGCGTCAAAGTCGATTGCTGGCGTGCTGGTTACAACAATGGCAATCACTTTCTCAAGGCCCGGCAGGCGTCCGTGGGGCAGGGCGATACCATTGCCAATGCCTGTACTACCCATACGCTCTCGAGCCATCAAACTGTTGAGTATCGTTGCCTGATCAATGTTCTCGTTTTGCTTGGCAGCGATATCAGCGATGATCTCAAGAATTCGCTTTTTACTATTACACTGAACCGCACACTCGGTGCGGTCCAGACTTACGATGGCTTGTATATCCATGCTTAATTAACTACTAATGTTTTTTCAGTTTTTCCTTATGCTTGATTACCTGCCGGTCGAGTTTATCAACCATGCTGTCAATCGCCGCATACATGTCGGTATTTTCTGAGGATGCGAATACTTCAGCGCCACTTAAATGAACGGTCGCTTCGGCTTTTTGATTTAATTTTTCAACGTTCAGGATGACATGCACATTAGAAATGTGATCAAAGTGACGTTCAAGTTTGCTGAACTTCGTATCGACATAATTACGCAAAGAGTCGGTGATTTCGACATGATGACCAGTAAGGTTGATTTGCATATTTCGTCTTCCTTATATTATTAAGCCCGATTAAATAAGGCTTTTGCGTTGGTTCGACGGCGGGATCGACAACGATTCCCGGTACTTTGCTATTGTTCGCCGGGCAACTTTAATGCCTTGTTCGGCCAACAATGAAGCAATCTTGCTATCACTTAGCGGCTTGCTAGGCTTTTCAGCGGCCACTAATTTCTTGATCAATGCACGAATCGCTGTAGATGAACATTCACCACCAGACTCTGTTGCAACGTGGCTTGAGAAGAAATACTTCAATTCGAAGATTCCACGTGGCGTATGCATGTACTTTTGCGTTGTCACTCGCGAAATAGTGGATTCGTGCATATCTACCATTTCTGCGACATCATTTAGCACCATTGGTTTCATCATTTCCGGGCCGTGCTCAAAAAAGCCCATTTGCTGCTGCACAATGCAGTTTGCAACCTTCATTAAGGTTTCGTTACGAGATTCAAGGCTCTTTATGAACCACTTAGCCTCTTGCATGTGTGAGCGGATGAATTGTGAATCGCTACTATTCTTGGCACGGCGACTCATTGCAGCGTATTGTTGATTTACGCTTAACTTAGGCAGACTGTCGGGGTTCAGCTCAACCACCCAACGGCCATTTTTCTTGGTTACTGAGACATCAGGAATAACGTACTCAGGCTCTTTAGTAACTAAAGCACTACCTGGGCGAGGATTCAAGGTTTGCAGTAAACGCATTGCCTCGCGTAGCTGATCTTCTTTCAATCGGCTTTTACGCATAAGCGTACGATAGTCTTTGCTGCTCAGTAAGTCAGAGTACTCTTCAATCAGTTGCTTTGCTTCAGCAAGCCACGGTGTGTCTTCTGAAAACTGGCGCAATTGCACCATCAAACATTCTTGTGGAGAGCGTGAGCCAGAACCAATAGGGTCGAACATCTGAATGCGCTTAAGCACACATTCTATTTCGTCCATTTCAATCGGCTCTTCCATATCATCATCGTTAACCGCTTCTAAAATATCATCAAGGGTAACGGTTAAATAACCTGACTCGTCAATAGAGTCGATGATTGCTGTAGCGATTGCGCGATCGGTATCCGAGAAGTGGGTAAGGCGCATTTGCCAAAGAAGGTGCTCTTGAATATCTTCAGTAGTCTCACCTTGGAAGATTTGCTCGTCGTCATTGGATGGACCCGGAGCTGGCGAAGATGAAGCAGAGTAGTATTCGTCCCATGTGCTGTCGATTGGCAGCTCATCGGGAAGATCGTTTTTCTCAAGTGCATCGCCGGCTTCTAGTGTGTCACTAGATGCAGAAGCAGTGGCCTCAGAGCCGCTGTCATCGTTGTCGATATTGTTCTTTTCTAGTTGCGGCTCGTCGTTACCTTCTTCAACTTCTAATAGCGGATTAGAATCGAGCGCTTCTTGGATCTCTTGTTGAAGATCAAGTGTAGAAAGCTGCAGCAGTTTAATGGCCTGCTGAAGCTGTGGTGTCATGGTAAGTTGTTGGCTAAATTTTAGCTGTAAAGATGGTTTCATCTACGTCTTATTTAAATGCTCTAAATTGAATATACCAGAGCGAAACTGAAAAATGGCAATTCGGTTACATTAACTATAGCCTGAATTGTTCGCCTAGGTATACATCCCTTACTTTTTGATTACTTAAAACCTGTTCCGCCGTTCCTTGCGCAATAAGCTCGCCATGACTCACAATGTACGCCTTTTCACAAACATCCAATGTCTCTCGTACGTTATGGTCTGTGATAAGGATTCCAATACCCCTATCGCGAAGATGTTGTATTATCTTCTTTATATCATTAACTGATATTGGATCAACACCAGCAAATGGTTCGTCTAACAAAATAAATTGCGGTTTTGCTGCCAGAGCGCGGGCAATCTCAACGCGACGGCGTTCGCCCCCTGACAAACTCATCCCCGTACTATTACGTATATGGTTAATATTAAATTCATCAAGTAGCGCATCAGCTTCTTCTTCTTGCTGTTGTGAATTTAAATCTTTACGGGTTTGCAAAATGGCCATGATATTTTCATGCACTGTGAGCTTTCTGAAAATAGAGGCTTCCTGCGGTAGGTAGCCAATTCCGCGGCGTGCGCGCTCGTGCATGGGCTGATGAGTTAGCTCATTGTCGTCGATTTCAATCTTGCCTTTATCCAGATTCACTAAACCAACAATCATGTAGAATGTGGTGGTCTTACCAGCGCCATTTGGGCCAAGAAGACCAACAATTTGACCCGTTGAGACAGACAGACTTACATCTCGAACAACCTGTCTTGACTTGTAAGCCTTAGCAAGATTTTTAGCGCTCAAAGTTGCCATTGCTATTCATTGCCCTCGTTGTCTTTTTTGTCTTTCTTAGACGAAGTTTTGCGAATGGTCTCAGGTGTGAATACTGTGGTCACTCGACCCTCACCATCCTTACCTGCGCCGCCAGTCGCTAGCAATTGCTCGGTAATCATATCGAACGTGATGTTGTCACCCTGTACTTTACTGGTGTCTTGTTTCAACTCTGCGTTTCCAGCAAGAGAAATCGTTCGGTTCACCACTTCATAGCGTATTTCATTAGCTTTTGCCGAAACTGGCGTGCCGTCTTCCAATTGCTGGGAATAGCTTGCAGGCTTTCCTCTAGCAATAAATATTTCACGACCACCACCGTCAGTGGCAATTACTTCCACTTCGTCAGCTTCAATAACCAAAGAGCCTTGAGTTATGAGTACGTCGTCTTTGTACAACGCGGTTTTATTTTTACCGTCGATAAACTGGGTGTTCGAGCCTATTTTTATGGGCTGCGAAAAATCATCTTCACTGGCGTGTACCGCACCGCTAGCGATGGCAAGCAATAAACTAGTTGCTAGGGGAATAAGTGGTTTGTACATGATCTAAAAGCTCGTATTCTTGTGTGCGTAAATTCGCGTTAAACCCATTACTTAAAATGACATATTGGGTGCCCAGTATTTCAACGGGTTGGTCAGATGTCATTTGCTTGGTTTCTAAATTAATTTGAATGTACTCGGTCGATATACTTCTGACAAAGTCATCGCCAGTTTGGTTCTCAATATTAACTTGGTTTTCCAGCTGGATTAGCTCGTTATTGTATAGTGTACCTTCATCAGCGGTTACCACCCATGGTGATGACGCGTTTTCTGTATAAAGGGTGTATTTAGGTTGCTGAAACAATACAAAGCCAAGCTGGTCGTAATGCTCCATCGACTCTGCAAATACTTTGTGATTTAACTCACCGTCTTGATTGTACAGCGTAGTGGTTAGATTTTTTGCTTTGTAGGCGGGCTTTAGCGCATCGTTTTCACGATTCCCCTGCGTTTCAGGCTGCTCTTCCATCCACGTAGGGATGTACATCAGCATCGCCAGAATAAATAGCGCCGATATACTTAATCCTAAGCGATTAAAGCCAAACAGGCTCATACACTAGCTCCAAAAATCTCATTTGCTACCCCTTTGGCCTGCAAAATGGTATCCGATATTTCTCGGACCGCGCCAAACCCTCCGGGAAGGGTCGTAATCCAGTTTGCTTGTTTTGCTACGTAAGGATGGGCATCGGCAACCGCAATTTTAACCGCAACGTGCTTGTACATACCCGTATCTGGCATGTCATCACCTACCGCAGCCACTTCGTCAGTGTTTAACTCAAGGTGCTTCATCAGGTCGCTAAGCGCGTCTGCTTTATTCTCTTCGCCTTGAATTATATGTGCAACATTCAGTGCCTTCATTCTATTTTCAACAATGGCAGAGCGACGTCCAGTAATAACCGCGACATTCACTCCATTGCTCACTAGCGCTTTTACACCATATCCATCACGGGTATGGAATGCTTTAAGTTCTTCACCGTCGTTACCTAAGTAAATTCGGCCATCTGAGAACACACCATCAACGTCGCATACCAGCAACTTTATCTTGGCTAGTTTTGCGAAAAGCGAGTCATTTATTTCCGTGTACAAGGTGGTTGTCATTTAAAGCACTCCTGCTTTTAGTAGCATATGCATGTTAAAAGCCCCAACAGGTTTGCGCTTATCGTCAGTAACCATTAACGCACTAATTTTATGGGTTTCCATCAAATTCAGGGCTTCTACAGCCAGCTGACCTGCGGTGGTAGTCTTGCCGCCTTTAGTCATTACTTCTTCTACTGTCGCACTGTGTACGTCTACGCGGGCATCGAGGATTCGTCGTAGGTCGCCATCCGTAAAGACGCCTGTCAGCGTACCGTCTGCCGCTATCACGCCTGTCATACCCAATCCCTTTTTAGATATTTCCAGCAGTGCGTCAGCGACAGAAGCACTGGCATGGACAAGGGGGATATCACTGCCGCTTAGCATGATATCGCTAACTTTAAGCAGAAGTTTTCTGCCTAAACTACCGCCTGGGTGCGAAAGCGCAAAGTCATCTGAGGTGAAACCTTTTTGGTCGAGCAGTGCTACCGCAAGCGCATCACCCATAACCAGTGTGGCGGTTGTGCTTGACGTAGGAGCAAGACCTAGCGAACACGCTTCTTTTTCAACGCTGATATCAAGTACGACATCTGCGTGTTGCCCCAATGAACTGGAAGCACTGTTGGTCATGGCGACCACCTGTATGCCTAAGCGCTTAACTACGGGCAATAAGTTAACTAGCTCGTTAGTCTCGCCAGAATTAGAGATGGCGAGTAAGACATCGCCTTTGCTTAGCATGCCCAAGTCGCCATGGTTGGCTTCACCAGGGTGCATGAAAAATGCAGGAGTACCTGTACTGGCAAGCGTAGCGGCAATTTTATTTCCGATATGCCCAGACTTTCCCATACCACTCACGACAACTTTACCCTTGCAGGCAAAGAGAATATTACAGGCAGCGATAAATTCATTGTTTAAGCGCTCTGCCAGATTAGCAATAGCCTGTGTTTCAATTTCAATAACGCGCTTCGCTGAGTCGATATAGTTCATCTGAGTTTGTGTATTCATGATTATCCGAATAGCCAGAATTGATAGCCGATAAAGCAAGCCAGAAGTATGAATCCATTTGTTCTTGATATTGTACGTTTGCCGATTAAATCGAAGCTGAACAAGAACAATAATAATGTTAAACCAAGCATTACGTACATATCTCGGTTGTAAACGTCAGGGTCCAGGATACCAGGCGCGATTAACCCAGGCATGCCAAGTACGGCAAGCAGGTTGAAGATATTTGAGCCGATGATATTACCCAGTGCTAAATCGTCTTCCCCTTTCAGTACACCAGCAACACTTGCTGCTAGTTCAGGTAGACTTGTACCAAACGCAATAATCGTTAGTCCGATAACCAAATCCGAAATGCCCATGTATCTGGCAATTTCTACTGCTGAGTTCACCAAAAAGTGAGCACTTAATGGCAGTATTACAAGGCCTACACCAATCCAAATGAGGGCTGACGTATTTGAAACGCCTTTGGGGATTTCATCTGCGGTTTCCGCAACCAGAGGATCTTCTTTATCTACCTGTAGCGACAACCACGCCATCATTGCCAGTACGAAAATGAACAGGCCTAGTAGGATAATACCTTCATAAGACTTAAGTTCACCGTCAAACATAAAGCCAATGGCAATCAATGAGATGATAAGGAGTGCTGGAAGCTCGCGCTTTAATGTTGTTGATGAAACAAGCAATGGTTTCACTAGCGCGGTTATACCTAAAACTAGCGCGATGTTCGTGATGTTAGAACCTAGCGCGTTACCCACGGCGGTGTTCATATTGCCATTTGCGGAGGCTATGGCGGAAACCACAATTTCAGGTGCCGAAGATCCCATAGCGACAATCGTTAGTCCGATCATCATTGGAGAAATGCCGATGTTTTTTGCTAATGCTGAGGCGCCATATACAAACCGGTCAGCGCTCCAACTCAGTACAATCAGCCCAACAAGAAAAATGACAATGTTTAAAAGCACAACAACCTGTAATAGAAAGTATTTCGCTAGATTGTCGCAAAAAGAGTGCCATTTGCCTATGCTCGCAGCGTTTTATTTTCGCCAAATACTGTCAATTGACGTAAATTTCCGCTGAATACGCAAATTAGGTCGCACTTACACACACAAGACTTCATATTCAGTTTCAGTTAAGAAACAACAAAATAGGATGGTATTAGGATTGATTTGGGAGGCTTGTAGGATACTAGATGGGCACTTGGGCGTGAGATACCGAATACCAGTCCGCATAGATAATTGCCCACTCAGAAGGCGCTGGCAAGTTTCCTAGCGAAGCGTGGGAATGCAGGAATGGCTGTTCCCTTTCAAATTCCCAGAATGAAGCTAGGAAGTTTCACGCCGCGATTACGAACATTTTAACTCTCGCTGCGTGGGTAATAATCTATACGGACTGGTATATATTCGTCTTAATCGAACATAACTTGTAACTTTTTGACTTTGGCGAGGGGCTTGAAAAAGCGTACAATGCCCTTAAATTACACCGCCCAGACAAGGTGTTCTAAGCAATGTCTGGCGATATAAATTCAAAAAAGTACACTGGAGAGTAAACTTTTTTGATTTTATGCGCTCATAAAGTAAACTGTGCAGTAAACCTTAAGAGTGGATCAAGTGAAGGCACAGAAATTGAATACTCACTTACTCTTATAATTTTAAAATTTTCTAAGTGGATTGAACGCGTTATTTTATAAGGTCTCAATCCAACGTCAGGGGTCGACATTTAAGTAACTATGGATCATTTAGTTGAAGTAGATAACCTTACCTTTAAGCGCGCTGATCGCATCATTTATGATGGGATATCGCTAAAGGTACCCAAAGGCAAAATTACTGCGGTAATGGGGCCAAGTGGTATAGGTAAAACCACGCTGCTGCGCCTTATTGGCGGGCAGTTAACGCCAGATGAAGGTGACGTTAGATTCGACGGCGATTCGATTGTTTCTATGTCGAGAAAAACGCTATATGAGACACGTCGTAGAATGAGCATGCTTTTTCAAAGTGGTGCGCTTTTTACCGATATGAGTGTGTTCGATAACGTGGCGTTTCCACTTCGCGAACATACAAAACTTTCTGAAGACGTTATTGCGACAATTGTCGCTTTAAAGCTACAGGCAGTAGGATTGCGCGGTGCAGCTCAGTTAATGCCTAGTGAATTATCTGGTGGTATGGCGCGCAGGGCTGCTTTGGCTAGGGCGATTGCACTAGATCCAGATTTAATCATGTACGACGAACCCTTTGCAGGACAAGATCCTATATCAATGGGTGTGCTGGTTAAGCTTATTCGTGAATTAAACGACGCACTTAATCTAACCAGTATTGTGGTGACTCACGATGTCACTGAAGTACTGACCATTGCCGATTATATTTATATCTTAGCTGACAAGCGGGTTATCGGTGAAGGAACGGCGCAGCAAATCAAAGAAAGTGACTCTGAATTAGTCCAACAGTTCTTGAAAGGAAAAGCAGATGGTCCGGTACCATTTCATTATCCTGCACCTGATTTGAAAGCAAGCTTCTTGGGGGCAGATAAATGAAGTTCTTCCAATCAATAGGCGCTAAAACGATAGGGAAGGTCACTGCGGTTGGTCGAGCAGCTCTTATGTTATTCGGTGCGTTAATCGCTGTTCCTCGGCTTAAAAATGTACCGCTGGTGATTAAGCAATTGTATGTAGTGGGCGTTCAGTCGCTACTCATTATTATGGTGTCGGGGTTATTCATCGGCATGGTAATGGCGCTACAAGGCTACACCATTTTGGTTGATTATGGCGCAGAAGGTAGCTTAGGCCCCATGGTCGCACTTTCATTGTTAAGAGAGCTTGGTCCGGTAGTTACCGCATTGCTTTTTGCTGGGCGAGCTGGCTCAGCCTTAACAGCTGAAATAGGCTTAATGAAAGCCACTGAGCAGCTGAGTAGTTTAGAGATGATGGCGGTAGACCCGCTACGACGTATTGTCGCACCGCGTTTTTGGGCGGGAATGTTAGCGATGCCTATGCTTGCCATTATTTTCAGTGCCATTGGTATTTTAGGCGGCCACTTAGTGGGTGTTGATTGGTTAGGCGTTGATGCA
The DNA here is from genome assembly GCF_000172635.2 of Alteromonas macleodii ATCC 27126. Taxonomy (NCBI): domain Bacteria; kingdom Pseudomonadati; phylum Pseudomonadota; class Gammaproteobacteria; order Alteromonadales; family Alteromonadaceae; genus Alteromonas; species Alteromonas macleodii. The sequence goes on from NC_018632.1 coordinate 776,397, forward strand.
GGCAGCTACTGGTCAATTATGCAATCGACAGTAGATTGGAACCAGGATGTCATAAACGGCGTAATAAAAAGCCTCGTGTTTGCCTTGGTTGTGACGTGGATTGCCATATTTAAAGGTTACGATTCTATTCCAACATCGGAAGGGATCAGCAAAGCGACTACCGAAACGGTGGTCTATTCATCATTAGCAGTATTAGGGCTGGACTTCGTGCTAACCGCCCTTATGTTTGGTATCGAGTAGGGGATTGGAATGAGTAAGTATAAAACGGAAGTAATGGTTGGTGTGTTTGTCATGCTTACAATCGGTGCGTTGTTGTTATTGGCACTGAAAGTAGCAAACCAAACGGTAGCCACCGAAGGCGATACCTACACGTTATACGCAAAATTCGACAATATTGGCGGCTTAAAGCCGAGATCGGCAGTAAAGGTTGGTGGGGTAACGGTTGGCCGTGTGTCATCGATTACGCTAGACCAAGAAGATTTTACGCCAGTGGTTGAGCTGTCAATTTTAAATGAATACAACGGCTTTCCAGAAACCAGCTCTGTGTCTATTTTGACCTCGGGTTTGCTAGGCGAACAGTATGTTGGCTTCCAACCTGGCTTCTCTTTCGACGGTGTCGCTAATTTACAGAATGGCGATTACCTTCAGGATACTAAGTCAGCTTTGGTTCTTGAAGATCTCATTGGTCAGTTCTTATTTAATCGCGGAAGCGACGAAGACTAATCGCAGTATTACGGCCAGACGTATATTACCAGGTCGTTAAATTATTCCAGCGGGGTGATGAAACTTATTGGATTGCCATCAGGTCTGCTAAATAGAGTTTTAAGTTAGGAGAGTAATTTTGAAAAAGTTTATGGTAGCACTTGGCATCTTCATGATGTCTGTAGCGGGCATAGCGAATGCACAAGAAGTTAATGAACAAAACCCGTATGAATTGGTTCAAGACGTAGCAAACCGCACGTTTGAGCGCATCAAAGCGAACCAAGCAGCGATCAAAGCTGATCCTGAAATGCTACGCACTATTATGGAAGAAGAATTAGTACCTCATATCGACTACAAATTCGCTGCTTTTATGGTACTAGGAAAACACTTTAAGTCAGTACCTCAAGAGAAGATGGGCGAGTACATCAGCGTATTTCGTCAATATTTGGTAACAACCTACGCTGTGGCAATGGGCTACTACGACAACCAAGAAGTCATCTTTGAGCCTGAATCATCTTTTGATGATAAAAAATCAGTAACAGTGCGTGCAGTGGTTCAAGATCCAAACCGCCCTGAAATCAAAATTGCTTTTAAAGTTCGTAAAGATAGTAAAACGAACGAGTGGAAAGCCTACGATATGGTTGCTGAAGGCATCAGCATGCTAAACAGCAAGCGTAGCGAATTTGAATCAATCCTTCGTCAAGACGGTATCGATGCAGTTATCGCACTAATGCGCGACAAAATTGGTAAGCCAGTTGAGCTTAAGCAAGGCGAGCCAATCGAAATCGAAGGAGAGGCTGAGTGAGCCTATTCGAGGTAAACGACAAAGGCAATGTAGTGGTTCACGGTCATCTTGACCGTGAAACGCTGTCGAAGAATTTCTGGGATAGTTTGGACGGAAATGAGCGTAGTACCTTGATTAACAATAAAAGATGTCTTGTTGATTTAAGTGATGTTGAGCGCGCAGACAGTGCAGGTTTGGCTTGGCTTATTAATGCCGTTAGGGATGCAAAGCAAAATGGTGTTAGCATGAGCCTATATAAAATGCCTGAGAAGCTACGTAAGCTTGCTAAAATAAGCGACGCAGATAGCTTTTTACCCGTAGAATAAACACCCGTTAGCGAATTAAGAAGTAAGTTATGGAATTGTCTGAAATTGAAAAAATCTTGAAAGATGCGTTAGACCTTCACGAAGTCCATGTAAAGGGCGAAGGTTCGCATTTTAATATTATTGCGGTAAGCGATGCTTTTAATGGAATGAGCCGTGTGAAGCGCCAGCAAGCGGTATATGCGCCCTTGGCTGATAAAATTGCAGACGGCAGCATGCATGCAATTACCATCAAGACGTTTTCAGTAAAAGACTGGGAGCGTGAGCGCCAGTTTAATATTCCTCAATAATAGGCGTAGCACGTGGATAAACTCGTAATTAAAAAGGGCCCTGCGCTCAACGGTACCGTGCGCATCTCTGGCGCTAAAAACGCGGCCTTGCCATTGTTGATGACAAGCTTGCTGACCGACTCTCCTTGTCGTTACACCAACGTTCCTCGTCTTCGTGACATCAATACAACGACGGCACTTTTGCGTGAATTAGGGGTTGAAGTCGCACTACCCGCACCTAACGATATCGTTATCGATGCGAGTACGCTACAAAGCGTTACAGCGTCCTATGAGTTAGTACGTACTATGCGTGCGTCTATCTTGGTACTTGGCCCACTGTTAGCTAAGCAAGGTAAAGCGAATGTCTCTTTGCCCGGTGGCTGTGCTATAGGTGCGCGCCCGGTAAATCTTCATTTAACTGGCCTTGAAAAGATGGGCGCGAAGATTGAAGTAGACGAAGGCTATATTCGAGCCGAAGTCGATGGGCGTCTGAAAGGTGCGCGTATTTTCATGGATATGGTAAGCGTGGGTGCCACTGAAAACCTACTGATGGCAGCGGCGCTGGCTGACGGAACAACCATTCTTGAAAACGCGGCACGCGAGCCCGAAATCGTTGATTTAGCAAACTGTCTTATTCAGATGGGCGCGAAAATTAGCGGTGCAGGAAGCGATAAAATAACCATTGAGGGCGTGGAAACCTTAAACGGTTGTGATTATGCAGTACTGCCTGACCGTATAGAAACCGGTACTTTCTTGGTAGCGGCTGCTGTGACAGGTGGGAAAATACGCTGTACTCATGCGGCGCCAGATACATTAGATGCAGTGCTAGATAAGCTAGAGCAAGCCGGAGCTAAAATCACCACTGGTGATGACTGGATAGAGCTAGACATGGAAGGGCGCAAACCACAGGCTGTGCGAGTAAAAACCGCACCACACCCAGCATTCCCTACGGATATGCAGGCGCAGTTTGTTACCTTAAACTGTGTTGCCGAAGGCACGGGCGTAATTACAGAAACCATTTTTGAAAACCGCTTCATGCACGTGCCAGAGTTACAACGTATGGGCGCAGAAATCGCGTTAGAAGCGAACTCAGCAGTGTCTAAAGGCAGCTCAAGCCTTAAAGGAGCTCCGGTAATGGCTACTGACCTGCGCGCGTCGGCAAGCTTGGTGATAGCTGGGCTCATCGCAGAAGGTGAGACTCACGTGAATCGCATTTATCACTTAGACCGTGGTTATGAAGCCATTGAAGAGAAGCTGGGTGGCTTGGGTGCCATCATTGAAAGAGTGAAAGAATAACTCAAGGTTTCGCACTTCTACGAAAAAGCGCCAGATAGCATATCTATCTGGCGCTTTTTTTGTGTCTATTATCTATGCGGGCTGGTATTAAATCTTCACGTTTAAAACTCGGGAAGCCGAACTAATCTGCCAGCTCCAACAATACTTATTGACCAGCGCGAAGCTCTGCGACCGTTGCCGTAAGAGTAATCGAACGCCCGTCGCGGCTGAGCTCAATTTCAAGTTCTGTACCGGGCTCGGTTTCGGCAATCATATCCAACGTTTTTGATGCGCTTTCTAAACGTACGCCGTCTATGGCTACTATGATGTCGCCAGGGCGGATACCCGCGATGTCGGCAGGGCTGCCTTTAGCTACTGCTGAAACGTCTATGCCTGGTCGGTTGCGGTTTTCACCGCCAACAAAACCAAGCTGCCCGCGAACAACACGTCCATTGCTGATAATTTCATCCATGACTCGCTTAGCTAATTCGTAAGGCACGGCAAAGTTAATGCCGTCTACATTGCGAGCGCGATTATTTGAATCTAGCACTTGGAAGTTGGCGTTAGTGATACCCAGCAAAATACCATTGCTATCTACCAGTGCGCCACCAGAGTTACCTTGGTTCAAAACTGCGTCGGTTTGAATGAAATCAACATAATTAGATAGACCATTTCGTCCGGCTCTGCTTACTATGCCTTGAGTAATGGTTTGTCCCAGATCGAAAGGATTACCAATCGCCATCACCACATCACCCACATGGGTGTCAGGTTCTGACACCTGAGGAATAATGTGCAGGTTATCAGCGGTGACTTTTAACACGGCAAGGTCGGTCAGTGGGTCGGTGCCCACAATTTGCGCTTCCAAAATACGTCCATCTTGAACCGCTACGTAAATGCTATCGGCATCTGCAACTACGTGGTGACAGGTAAGCAAATAGCCATTTTCTGTCATGATAACGCCAGAACCCAAATTGGTGCGCCCACGAGATTGATTTCTGAATAGGCCTGAACCGTTCTCAATACTGACGCTGTAGATATTGACTACTGCAGGCGCAGAGCGGCTCAGGGCAGTAAAATAGCTTTCGCGACTAGCGCTTACTGATGGAGAGTTAAAGAATCCTTGAGCAAGGCCTTTGCCTTGACGTAGATCGGGTAGGAAAACTAACAGTAGTGCAGCAACAGCTACGCCAAGAAATACAGATTTTAGTAAGAAGTTAAAAATTGAGCGGCCAGTCACAAATCACACTTTTTGTTATCTGTCGCACTTAATTAATACGTGCCGTTAACTTAGCACTACTTCACAATCTTAAAGCGCAACATTCTTAAATTATCATCTTACGGCAAAGGATATCACTTTATTTAATAAACTACCGTAATGAAACGCAAATTTTGTGCAACTCAATTTGCACTAGCATGTACTTCAAAACCTTTCATGCTGTTCATACAGCCTTATTTACGTGGACATAGGTGTAGCTTGAGAATGCGGCTTATCAGAGGAGCCCGTAAAGAAGCCCCGTTAGGAAGCTAGGAGCACACTGTTTTCAAAGGTTATCATTTGAAAACAAAAACGGCGCTAATAAAGCGCCGTTTTTATGCTAATCCTCAGCTTGGACACTAACGCGTCTGAGCGGAGGATGTAATTGAAGAGCTACATTGCTACTGTCTGATTACCAAGTAAAGCGTAGAGTTTCCACGTTTTACATTTAGTGCGATAACGCCTTTGGCTTCGTCTAGTGCATTTCTGAACTCTGCAACCGTAGACGTACGTACGCGGTTAACGCCGATTATCACATCATCAGATTGAAGGCCTATTCGCGCCGCAGGCGCACCACGCTCGATATCAGAAACCACTACGCCAGCATTACCAGCATCGTCAGTGCCGTTAGACAGGGTTGCACCTTCTAGGGCTGGGTGAATTTGAGCAGCCGTCACTGTCGTGTCTGTAGCGTCATCTAATACAACGTCTACGTTCATTTTCTTACCTTTGCGCATTACCGTGAGCTCAACTTCAGCGCCCGCGCCCATACTCGCAATTTTTGCGCGCAGTTCTTGGAAGCTATGAAGTTTACGACCATTAATGGCAGTAATAATATCACCGGCTTGCAGACCACCTTTTTCAGCGGCAGAGTCTGGCTGCACTTCGCTCACGAACGCACCAATGTTCACTTCCGCATTCATGGCTTCGGCAAGGCCCGCGTCAATATCGCTACCTAAAATGCCTAGAAGGCCACGGCGAACTTCACCAAATTCTGCAATTTGATCAATTAGGCTTTTCATCATATTGGCAGGAATAGCAAAACCAATACCGACGTTGCCGCCGTTAGGACCAAAAATAGCGGTGTTGATACCAACCAGTTCACCGTGAAGGTTAACTAACGCACCGCCTGAGTTACCTCGGTTAATTGCTGCGTCGGTCTGAATAAAGTCTTCATAACCGCCAATGTTCAAGCCAGAGCGGCCCAGAGCGCTCACAATACCAGAGGTAACTGTTTGAGAAAGACCAAACGGATTACCTATTGCTACTACAAAGTCACCTACGCGCAGCGCGTCAGAATCGGCAAGCGGTAACGCTTTTAAATCATCAGGTTCTATTTTAAGTAACGCGATATCGCTTTGCTCGTCGGAGCCTAGCTTTTTCGCCTTAAACTCGCGACCGTCAGTTAACTTTACGGTGATTTCATCTGCATTATCAACAACGTGGTTGTTGGTAACGACATAACCTTTATCGGCATCAATGATGACACCAGAACCAAGACCTCGGAAAGGACGTTCTTGAACCTGCTCTTGCGGGGCGCCGAAGAAGTAGCGAAACATCTCGGGTACACGCTGCGTAGAGGTTTGTGTTCCTTCTACCGCAATGCTCACTACCGCTGGGGTAGCTTCTTCTAGCATAGGGGCTAAAGAGGGAACTTCATCTTTCTTATCAGAAAAGAACGGTAACGCCGCCTGTGTGCTAGCAGTAAAGCCCAATGAACTTACAACAACGGCAGACGCCAATAGACAATGGCGGAAAGACATTTTCATGTTCGCTTACACTCCTTCATGTTATATGCGACATAGCATGGTTTCACTAAAAGAGTCCGAGGTCGTGATAAAGTTCCCGATGTTACTGTTTTTCTGCGGTATTCTTATCAGATCCGCCGACGAACAGCCCAGAACCCGAGTTAGCGAAGTCTCTTGGCTGTGTGTCAGATACACGCTGAACTCTCGATTTGTCAGACCCTTTTAGGTTGTTACGTAAATACGTAGTTGCTTGTTCCCCATAAAAAGGAACTTTGCTGTCATCATCGCTGCCTTGCTCAAGCAGCAATTCATACTCTTCAATTTGTTGCTTTAAGGTTTCGCACTGGCTTTCAATGCTCTCTAAGCTTTGACGAGTTTGATGAATGTGGTGTTGCGCCTGCTGTGCGAGGATCTCTTTAACTTGCTTCTCAGTCTGTGCAGTATTGCCTGCGCCCTGCTTTTGTTGAAAAAAGCGACCTGCGAAAAAGCCAATAATTAACCCAACTACTAACAAAGCAAGAGATACTAACAATTCCATTATATTCTCCGAATCAATCTACATCTTGCAGCCGACCTTTACTTCTACGATCTAAAAGCTGCTTTCGACCATACGCTGAATATAGCAAGGTCGAACCCGAAAAGCGCATACATCGTGACATTTATTCGGTGTATGTCGAATTTCAATGTGAGATTCTACCGTGATTTCCATTAAAATTAAGGTCATAATTGAGAAATTCAAGCAGGTCGGTGCAGCAAGCGCCGCTATTGACTTTTGTACGGAGTGGTTTCGGCGATGACGCCATGGGAAAAATATCAGCTAGATCTTCAGTCGTCTGACTTTCATTACGACGCGGCGCAAGAAAATGCAGTAAAAGAACTTCAACGTTTGTTTGATGAACTTACCCAACCTGAAAAGAAAACGACGTGGCGGGTAAAGTTAAAAGCAGCGTTTGGGAAAGGCCATGCGAAGCCTGGTATCCAGGGCATTTACTTTTACGGTGGTGTAGGGCGAGGCAAAACCTATTTAGTAGATACATTCTACGACTGTTTGCCTTTCGAAAAGAAAATGCGCGTGCATTTTCACCGCTTTATGTACCGTGTACACGATGAACTAAAGCAGCTTAAAAACGCACAAGACCCGCTAAAGCTGGTAGCGGCTAAGTTAGCAAAAGAAGCGCGGGTAATATGCTTTGACGAGTTTTTCGTGTCTGATATAACCGATGCCATGATCTTAGGCACGTTAATGGAAGAGCTGTTTGGTCACGGTATTGTGCTGGTGGCGACGTCAAACATAGTCCCTGACGATTTGTATAAAAACGGATTGCAGCGTGCGCGGTTCTTACCTGCTATCGATCTACTCAATCAGAATACCCGCGTGGTAAACGTTGATAGCGGTATTGATTATCGTCTTAGAACGTTAGAGCAAGCCGAAATTTATCACTACCCACTTGATGGCGAAGCCACCGAAAACTTGCATAGCTACTTTTCTCAATTAGCTCCGGAAGAAGGCTCTAAAGGCGAAGATATTGAGGTGAACAACCGAAAAATACCGACGCTTAGAAACGCTGACGGGGTATTGATGATTGATTTTAAAGCCTTGTGTGGCGGGCCCAGAAGCCAGAGCGACTACATTGAGTTAAGCCGTTGTTATCACTCAGTGCTTTTAGCCAATGTTAGGGAAATGGGCCAGCATAATGACGATGTGGCGCGTCGTTTTATTGCGATGGTGGACGAATTTTACGAGCGAAATGTAAAGCTGATCATATCTGCAGAAGTCGCGCTGGAAAGCTTGTACACCGAGGGGCTACTTAATTTTGAGTTCAGGCGCTGTCTTAGCCGCTTAAAGGAAATGCAGTCACACGACTACCTAGCAACCGAGCATTTGCCGTAAGCATAAATATGGGGTCAGAGTACATTTTGACCTCATTAAAAATGTGAAAGCTACTAACCTACACCCTTTCTAGGGGCGTTCACATTGGTATTACACGAAAATTAAGGTAGAATTTCGCCCAAATTTTTTGTGTCGCTTAGCCTACCGTTATTTTGGGCAGTGTTTCGCTTGGCAATTTCTAGTACCGTCGCGTTCGACCATTTATTGAAACGTCGAGTTCGGCAATGCTACCAAGTAAGGCAGAGCGATGCGCCTGATGAACGGTCAGGCAACAGGTAGCCCGATAAAACCCAACGCAGCATTTCAAATTGCGAGAAAGAGAATTTTAAGATGGGAAGAGCATTCGAAGTTCGTAAAAACGCCATGGCAAAAACTGCCGGCCAAAAAACTAAAGTTTATTCTAAATACGGTAAAGAAATTTACGTATGTGCGAAAAATGGTGGTGCCGATCCAGACACCAACCTTTCACTTCGCCGCCTAATGGAAAAGGCGAAGAAAGACCAAGTACCAAGCCACGTTATTGAAAAAGCGATTGATAAAGCCGCTGGTGGCGCTGGCGAAGATTTCCAGCCTATGCGTTATGAAGGTTTTGGCCCAGGTAACTGCATGGTCATTGTTGACTGCTTGTCTGACAATGCAAACCGCACCATCACTGAAGTACGTAACTGCTTTACTAAAACCAACGCGAAACTTGGTGCACAGGGTGCGGTATCGCATATGTTCGATCACCAAGCGGTATTCCAGTTTGAAGGTGACGACGAAGACGCTATCCTAGAAGTGCTAATGGAAGCCGACGTAGACGTAACTGATGTTGAAGTTGAAGACGGTAAAGTTACAGTTTACGCGCCACACACTGAATTCTATCAAGTAAAAACAGCGCTAACTGAAGCCTACCCAGACATTAGCTTTATTGCAGAAGAAATGAGCTGGATGCCTCAGACCGAAACTGAGATAAGCGAAGAAGACATGCCGATGTTTGAAAAATTCATGGACATGCTTAACGACTGTGATGACGTGCAAGACGTTTACCACAACGCGATTACGCCTAACTAAGTGTTCACAGTAATTAAGTTGTTTAAAATATAATAGAAGCCCGAAATTTTGGGCTTCTAAAAAACTTTGGAAATAAATAAGCTTTTTAGCTGACGTTAGTTTCATAACAACTAATTACTCCTTGTTCATCAAGCAACAATAAAATCTCTTCTGCAAACCTTTCTAAAATGACATTCATTGTCCATTTCTTTCTACCAAATTCAGTTCCTTTGAACTGGATTGCGATTTTTAAAGTTTTATTCCTAAATGAGTTGGGCACGATAGGCTTTAATACTTCGTCAGCGTGTATAATTTTGTCAATTACTTGTTTTAACGTCACTGGTCTTTCTACAAGCTCGTTGTCATAGTATAGACTTTATGACTTACCAAGCTCGTAGATTGGAAATTTGATGACCTTTTGATATATGTTTACGCTCAATGCAATCGCAAGGCTAAGAAGGTTACTCTATGTAAGGCTTTCGACAGCACCAGAACAACTATTAGAAAAACGTAACCCTTTCCCATCTTCAGAACAGTTACTAGTCGTATAAACTAACCCATGACAGATTAGGCATAGCCTCCTTATTTCGTCAAAGTCTTGCCTATGTTTACCTAGTACAAGTTGCATACGTATCTACGTTTGAAGTTGTTAAGGAGAAAGGTCAGTGTTAATAATTAGCCGACAGTTTTTAATAGAGAGAAATTATGAATTTTTTAGCCATTAGAGTTGGTTGGATGAAAGAGTATAAGGGAGTTACGCAAAGTGACTATATTATTGGCGGTGGTAAAAACCCAGAAGAGACTGGCCGCGGTGTGGAGGTGTGTAACTTTCTGACTCATACTGACGGATACGTTTACGGTAATGTTGGAGTTAAGAGAGATAATTTACCCGGTCACAAAGTTGAATTGTCCATAAATAGGTTAGGTGCTAATGATGAGGATGATTTTATTACTGATATTCCAATATTCTTTTTTGGCGGTAAACAATTTAAAGGAATAAATGAAAACCGTTTAATTGGATACTACAAAAAAGCAATAGTGTATCGAAAATCGCAGCGGCTACCAGTAGATATGGTAACGCACGAAAAAAATCAACTAAAGTACTATCGATTTAAAGCGAAAGCTGAAGATGTCGTATTATTAAAACAAGTTGATCGGACTACTAAGTTTTCGCCCACGACCCAATCGCAATGGTGTTTTACTCCAAAGAAATATATTAACGTCGTTAAAAATTTCTCTTTTTCAAAAGGTTCCATAGAAAAAACTCTCCCAGAAAGTCTGGTAGAAAAATACACCTTATTTACAGCGTATTGAAGTTGAGCGGAAAGCTGTAGCATTAACGATAACGCATTATGAGGAGTTCGGTTATGAGTATATCAAATCCGTAGAAAGCGAAAACTGCGGTTATGATCTAGAGATAGGTAAGGGTAAAGGTAAACTATGTGTAGAAGTAAAAGGTAGAGGCCAACAATCTCCAGACATAACATTGACTCCGAACGAATATAAGTATTTTAAGGAAAGAAAGAAAAACTATCGACTCGTAATTGTTACAGGATGTATGACCGATGAACCAAAAATTTTTATTTGTAAATTTAAGGATAAGAAGTTAATTGTCATAAACAATCAAGAAATGTCAGTAGTTGGAAAGACTGTGGAATCTTTCAGGTTACAAATTAATTAATCATGGGGTGAGACTTTTCTAGATACTTTCAATAATTACAAGCTTAGTTTTTATATAATACAATATTTATAGAAAAACTCAGTAAAGTGATAGTCATGGCAACATTTTTACTTAGTACTACATAATTATAAAGTAGTTAAGTGTCTAGAGAGTTCTAGTCGATTCACTGGGCTAATAAATACACGCTTCCCTACAAGTATACCGTTTCGTATTTGATTGGCGCTAGCAGCTTGAGAATACGGTTTTCTTGCTGATAGGTTAGCCCCACATCGCGCATCGCGCCTTGGACATACTCCACCAATATGTAAAATTCACGCTCCTTAATATTGAGACCCGTGTGAGACTCCAACATTGTTTTTCCATCATATTCGCAAGGCCCGCCAATAAGCTCGCATGTTTGCAATACAAGTTGATCTCTTAAATGTTTTTTGGGAACACCTTTGAAGTAATGACCAATTACGGGGTCAGTGTAAATTCGTGTAATCGCTACACCGTATATGGTATTGAGCGTTTTATGGCCGCCAATTTCTTCATAAAGGCTTTGTTCAGGAGCGCTGGCGCATGCGGTTATCAATACGCTTAACGCAGCAATTACCATTAACCGGAAGCAGTGTCTGATCATTTCGTTCCCCTATCAAAAAGTGCTGTTTACCGTTAGATAAAATCCTGAAGAACTTTCTTGCAAAGGTAAATTGCCCAAATCCACATAGGCAGCGGTAATCGAAATAGATTTATTTGGGAAGTAGGCAATAAAGGCATCAACAACGGTGTCTTCTTCAGCTAAGCCTCCTAATCGATTGGTTTGCGTTCTAAACTCTGTGCCAATTGCTGTGGTAGGGCTAATTAATACCGCTAAAGAGCCCTCCCATTCGAGCTTAGCGCTATCGTTGTTTTCAGAACCAAATCCAAGTAAGCCAAACACATTCGCCTTTGTATATCGCGCGGTAAGATTGGTGAGTAAATTATAACCTGATGAAGTGCCTAACCACAGTTTCGTGGCTGAAAGGTAAACGTCGGTACCACTGTCGTCTTTCGCACCTAGCAGCATTGGTACGCCTACGCCGGGCAAGGGGGTCGTACCGTCGGGTAGCGAAAGAGAGCTGTCGTAGTCTCTGTTTTTCTTGTATTGTGCGCCGATGGATACTTGGGGTATCCATGAGTTTTGAGTAAAGACGCCATCGCCAAGAACCTTAACTTTTGCACCGATTATATCTTGCTCAATGGTGGTGCTGTTGGCGTTTGTAATAGCACCTTCTGTGAGTAACGCGAAAACGTTGCTTGTTAACCCTGAAGCAATATCGAGGCGCTGTCGCTGCACGCTAAGCTCTATACGGTCAAACAAACTAACACTTGCCCCTGCTGTTGTAAGGGAATAATCGCTTAGGCTTAAGTACTGAATATTTGCCGAATAACTGACCTCTTCTTTACTCGCGTATCCGCCAATAAATGCCCAAGGCGTAATGCCGCCACCCGCAGTGCCTTCGAAACCTGTAATACCACCAGATGCAATTAAGCGAGATCCACTGTCTGCGAGTACGGGAGAAGATGCGAGAAAAAGAGGGAGGAGCAAATGCCTAATCATAAGGTAAGCCTAATGTTTTTAAATGGTTTTTTGTAATTCTATTAATCAGCATAGCGCCTATCCCATGAATTGTGAAATGCACGCTGCTGGCGATACTAGCTATTATCGAATTTTTATTATCAAAAAATATTTGAAACTGATTCGTTTTTTATAGGGCTTATCATTGAAAAGCCGAATCTATACCATACACGCCATATTCATTGAGTACTTTAATTTTCTGTTCGCAGCATTCATGCGTGAACAACAAATAGCAGACGTATTGAGGAGTTAGTTGTGTCTCATCCAATTATTGAAGATTTAAATAAGCGTTACACGGTTAAACAGTACGATGCGAATAAACGCATTTCAGCTGATGATCTGGCGACAATTCTTGAGGCGTTGAGATTATCAGCGTCTTCAATCAACTCTCAGCCATGGAAATTTGTGGTTGTTGAAAGTGATGAAGCCAAGCAGCGTTTACACGAAAGCTTTGCCAACAAGCATCAGTTCAATCAGCATCACGCTAAAGAAGCATCGCATACTATTCTGTTTGCTTATGATCCTAAATTTACGAAAGAGAAATTTGTAAAGCGTGTCGATGCAGAAGTATCGTCTGGTCATTTACCCGAAGATATGCGTGAAAACTTCATGGGCGCTTACGCATTTGCTGAAGCGAACACCGATGAGAACGGTAACAACGCGGCTTGGACCAAAGCGCAAGTTTATCTAGCGCTAGGCAATGTTCTTCACACGCTGGCGCGTTTAGGCATAGCGTCTACGCCGATGGAAGGTGTTGACGCCGAATTGCTTGGCGAACAGTTTAAAGATGAGCTAGACGGCCACGTTTGCGAAGTGGCACTTGCCATGGGCTACCCAGATACAGAGCAAGATTGGAACCATGGTTTACCGAAAGCGCGCCTTGCAAAAGAAGATGTGATCGCGGTTGTGTAATACCTGACAACACAAGCTTGCTATGAATATAACAAAGCCCGCTTAGCGCGGGCTTTGTTTTGTTTTCTTACTTTTATGTTCTGGCTTCCATTTCCTGTGTTCACTTATAACTTCTTTTGCTTTGCGCACCGACAGACGCGGAAAAAACGCGCACTAATGTAAGAAGTATTGCTCTGCGAGTTGTTGATGAATGTCGGCAAAATCAATTTGAAGCTCGTCGATATAGTTGTGAAGCGCTCGTCCTCGAAGTGTCGCAACTGGCTGCTTTTCTAAATCACTAATACTGTGGTCAATTCGCTCTATCATCGCTTCATTGTCGGGCAAGTTGAGGAACAAACTCTTTAGTTTGTTCAAGCAGAACAACACACTTCGCGGAAACTCCTTGCTATGTAGCATAAATAACAACACATCGCCCGGACGTATGCGAACGCCCATTTTCTGGCGATACATTTGGTAGCCGCTCAGGCTTCTAAGTACGCTCATCCATAAGATGTTTTCGAATGGCAGGTCACTCATGTCTTCGGTAAGGGTCGATGAGCGAACGTCAATTATCCTTGATGTCATATCAGCCCGCTCCAATGCCGCACCAAAGCGCCAGAAGAAATAGCCTTCATCGTGGCTCATGCTGGCATCCATGGTTCCAAACATTAGTAAACACTGATTGATTACCTGTTTTAAACTTGCAAAGCGCCCGCGTTTACTTAGAAAGCTTGTACTGTTCTCTTTTACCGATAAGTGAAGTGCGTTCAGCGTTTCCCACACTTCTCTTGGAATAACGTCTCTGATTGTGCGCGCATTATCTCTTGCGTATTGAAGGGAATTTAATATGGAAGACGGATTGCGTGTGTCTACCGTAAGAAACTTAACGACATTCTTCTCGCTGTATTCATTATAAATGGCCTCAAATGGCTCGCGATTTCCCGTTATGTCTAGCAATGGCTCCCAGCCTGGCGAAAACCCTTTGGGTAAGTCCATCAGCAGGAGGTTGTTAACATTGATCAAGCGAGCGAGATTTTCAGCCCTTTCAACGTAGCGCGCCGTCCAATAAAGCGTTTCAGCAACTCGTGATAACATGTCAGTCCCTCCTAATCCACAATCCAAGTATCTTTACTACCACCGCCTTGTGATGAATTGACCACGAGGGAACCTTTAACAAGGGCAACCCTAGTGAGGCCTCCCGTTGTGACATAGGTGTGAGTACCTGATGAAAGGATGAAAGGGCGAAGATCCACATGTCGCCCTTCAATTGTAGAACCGTCAATAGTGGGGACGGTAGACAAATTCAAGGTAGGCTGTGCTATCCAGTTTCTGGGGTCAGCCTTTATTTGAGCAAGGGTTTCTTGCTGCTGCTTTTTGGTTGATTTCGGTCCAATCAGCAAGCCGTAGCCTCCCGATTCATTGGCAGGCTTTATTACAAGTTTGTCGATATTGGCTTCAACATATTTGAAGTCTTCGGGCTCATAACAACGGTAGGTCTCTACGTTAGGCAGCTTAATCTCTTCATCCAAATAATAGCGAATCATGTCAGGCACATAGGTGTACACCACTTTATCGTCTGCCACGCCAGCCCCCGGCGCGTTGATCAGCGTTACCTTGCCTTTACTCCACGCTCGCATTAGCCCGGGAACGCCCAGCATCGAATCAGGGTTAAACGCTTCTGGGTCTAAAAACATATCGTCAATACGGCGGTAGATAACGTCCACTCTGCGTAGGCCCTTAATCGTCTTCATATATACGCAGTCGTCTTTTTCTACGGTTAGATCTCGACCTTCTACTAGCTCACACCCCATTTCCTGAGCAAGATAGCAGTGTTCAAAGTAGGCAGAGTTGTAGATACCGGGTGTAAGTACCACAACTTCAGGTTTATCCTGAGGACGCGGTGATAGACTCGACAACATGTCGAACAGCTGTGAGGGATAGTCGTTTACGGGAAGAATATCCATTTTCTCGAACATGTCTGGAAAGACACGCTTCAGCACTGAGCGGTTTTCTAACATGTAAGACACGCCAGAAGGTACGCGCAGGTTGTCTTCCAGTACGTAAATGGTGCCGTCGCTATCTCGCACTAAATCAGAGCCGCAGATATGTGCCCAGATACCGTTTGGGGGAGAAACACCCACGCACTGCTTTCTAAAGTTCACGGACTTGTCGAGAAGCGCTTTAGGAAAAACGCCATCTTTAATAATCTTCTGATCGTGATACAGATCGTCGATGAACATATTAAGGGCTTTTACGCGCTGTTTAAGCCCTTCTTCTACGCGTTGCCATTCTTTATTTGGGATAATGCGAGGAATGATATCGATGGGCCACGCTCGGTCTATTGAGCTTCCTTCACCATAAACCGTGAAGGTAATACCCATTTCTTTCACCACCAACTCGGCGGCGTCTTGCGCGTTTTTTAACTCTTCTTCACTTAATTGCGACAAATAATCCATTAACGGCGCACCGTGAGGGCGGGGTTTTCCATTTTTATCTATCAGTTCATCGTAAAACTCGGAAAAATTGCAGTGTTCCAGACTCACAGCTTTCGATAACGTCTGACTTTGTTTTTGACTACTCAAACTACGCTCCTTATTGTCCGCGATTCATATCCACTGAAACGTCTAAAACCTGATTTCCACCACCAAACATAATGCCTTTAAGCGGTGTGATATCTGCAAAATCTCGTCCGACAGCTAACGTAACGTGCTGGTCGTAGGGTTTCAAATTGTTGGTCGGGTCGTAATCAATCCAACCAGAGCCCGGTACAAAAAGCGCAACCCAAGCGTGGGTGGCGTCTGCACCAGTAAGCTTTTCCTGACCCGGTGGTGGAATCGTTTCGATATATCCACTTACATAGCGCGCCGCCAAACCAATACTGCGTAAGCAAGTAAGTGTTAGGTGGGCATAGTCCTGACATACGCCCCGCTTGTGCTCAAACACGTGGCTTACTGGGGTGTTAATCGTCGAGAAGGACGGGTCAAAGGTAAAATCGTTAAAAATGCGGTTCATTAAGTCGTCGCACGACTCTACGATAGAGCGGCCAGGCGTAAACGACATCAAGGTATAGTCTAAAATCGCTTTATTGGCCTGCGTTAAGCGAGTAGGAATACTGAAAAACTGCGCTGCCAACATGCTCTGATCTACTGGGTAGCGGATTTGATCTCTCACGCTTTCCCATTGTGTATTGTGCGCAAACAGACCTTGTAATGGTGCTCCTTGAATTTCAACTTCACTGGTTGCGATGACCTGCATTTCTTCATGCAAAGTGGGTATTTCAAACACCGTTACCGTGTTGTCGAAGTAGTCTTTAAACTCTGCCTGATAGTCAGGTTCAGGCACAATGGTGACACTGGCGCTAATCCTCTTTTGATTAAAGGTGTTTAGCGGTATTAGGCGGGCATGGTTTTGTGTCAGGCTCACCTTGTCGGAATACTTGTAGGTAGTGACGTGACGAATGGTGTACTTCATTTTTTCACCTCACTGTCATTCGGACTACTGGCATCAGGCGCACTAGCTAACGGAGCTGTCGCTTCCTCATCTATTGGTTTTTCGACGACCTGTACAGACGCGGTGCCAATGCCGGACCAGTGCAGTTGTGACGCAGGCTTAGTGTGGCTGAAGTATTGAGTTTGCATCATTTCGCTAAATTTCTGCAGTTGTGATGTCACGCTTTTTAGTAAAGACACTAAGCCCGAAGGTGCTTGATTAGTGTTGATATTTAAGGTCTGTCTGTCAGCCAGCGCGAAGCTTGCTTTTAACTGCAACAGAATTTTCTCTGTGGTACTTAAAAAACCGGGCTTGGCGCTTACCGGCAAGCTTTCGCAAAGCTCGGTAATTTTTTGGATTTGATGAGCTAATGAGCGTGGGTACTCGGCATCTAAAAGCAATAGCTCTAATCCCGTTTCGATACTTTGAAACGCACGGTATCGACGCCTGTGGGTAATAGCGCTCACTTGCGCCACCAACACGATTTCCAGCACGTTTTGTTGCTCAGCCTCGGGCAGAGGGAATTGCAGCAGATTTTGCACCATAGACACAAGCTGTTTACTGCGCTCTAACCGTCGTCCAATTTCTATCATAAAGGCGCCATTACTTTTAGACAGGCTGTCTTGAATAGAGCCGTTAAACGCCATGGTAAGCCCAATTAATTTATCGAGTGTACTTTGTAATCTGTGCGTCGGCGTCTGCTCGGTAATGGTACTAAATTCGTGATGTTCCTCTTCTAGGCTTTCGATAATGCGCAAGCTGTCATAAGAAAGTAGCTCTCTCACTTGCAGCGCGCTTTGCACCACCATATTAATGCTACTGTAAAGGCCGCCGGCGAAGGAGTTATCGTTAATTAGCGATATCACTAATTCTTTGAATCCTCCTTCGTTGACGGTTATTTTCGCTGCGTCTGGTGTAAGGTAAGGGTAAATTAATGCCTGCTGTTCTAACCCAGATTTAAATCGTAGCAGGGCATTTCTGTGCGCCTCATCGGGATAAATGGCAAGCTCAGTGAATTTGTCTATAAATACCCTGACCAACCGAATCACGTTTTCACTTCGCTCTACGGCGCAGCCCAACCAAAATAGGTTTTCCGCCGTTCTGCTAGGCAGTAGCCCCTCGACTAGCGCTAAGTCTGCATCTGATTGCAGTGATTTGGGAATAGAAGGCGCACGCTCTTGTGGCGGACCTATGGTTTCAACCCACGTGTCCTTTATTTCTGTTTTGCCATCGGTGCGCGCTGCCTTGGGCGTAAAACACATGGCTGAGGGGAGAATAAAAACTTGCCCTTGTGAGTACAACGCATAGCAACGCATAATGACTGGCTTACTTACCAGCCCTTTATCGTGCCAAAATGGCGTATGCGAAAGATTCACTTTTTTTCGCCAGAATAGGTCGGTTAACGCTACCGTTTGTAGTGTATTTGCAATAGCGTCAGCGTCTTTTTCACCGTCGTATTTTAATTCAGGGTCAACATAACTTAATAACTCATATCCCGACCAATCGCTTTGCGTAAGGTTTTCTGCGGGAAAGGTTTCTTGTTGGCGAAGCAGTAAAGATTCACCATTAAAAAACTCAGCGGCCCTATGCAAGTTGTTTTTGATGGCAGGAATTTGAATAGCGCCATTGCCCAAGGGGTTGAGCAATACCACGTTCTGAGTTCGGACTGCATGAATAAGCCCGGGAATCCCGAACGCTGAGTAGTCAACTTGCTCCAGTGAATCTAAGAATCTGTCCTCAATCCAGCGCAAAATGACATCAACTTTTCGTAATCCGTCTAAAGCTTTAAGCCAGACTTGTCCTTTCCTCACCGTTAAATCAGCGCTTCTTACCAGGGTGTACCCCATGTAAGTGGCAAGATAGGCTTGCTCAGAATAATACTGATCGTCTGGACCTCTGCACAAAATAACAATGCGCGGGTCATTAATCGCAGCGGTTTCCTGGTCAATAGCATGCTGAAATTGCTCAAAAAAGCCTGCTATTCGCTGCACACCACATTCAGCAAACTCCTCACTCATTACCCTTCTTGCCACAATCCTGTTTTCCAGCAGCAGTCCAAGACCGCGAGGGAACTGGCAGTGATCGTTCAGCATGAAATACTCGCCGTTTACATCTTGGGCTATGTCAAACGCGCTTAGAAATACACCGTTGTTTAACGAGGAAAGCGTGTGGCTCTCGGCAAGATAGTAAGGATGACGCATCAAGTGGTCTGTAGAGAAAACGCCGTTGGTTAGCGTTTGCCTGTCTGAGTTAAGGTCTAATAGCACTTTATTGAGCAGTAAGACTCGCTGTTCAATGCCGCGGCTGAGCATTTCCCAGTCTTGGCTTGAAATGAGCATAGGCAAGGGATCTAGCTGCCAATTCTGGTGTTCATCGATATCCGCAAAACCACTGTTTCGCATTAGTCGGCGAATTTCATTTGCTCTAAAGGACAGCTCGTCACTGTTAAGGCCTGACAAACGAGAAAATAACGTATTGAGCAGACGTTTGCTCTCATCCGCAGCAGTGCTCGAATTGATATAGCTGCTAAGCCATTCTGGCATGGTGAAATCTTCACTCATAAAATCGATTGTCACTTAAACTATAGTGTAGGAGGCCGGCGCAAATCCAGCGTATTTGGATATTCTTCATTCTCGGCTTCTTCCAAAGGTAAATCAAAATCACCGCGACCTTCATGGTCAACCACATACTGTGTAGCAAAGTGAGGCGACCACTCAGGCATGGAAGGCGATGCCACCGACGGGGTATGACCGTGATCCCAGAATCTGGCAATACGCCTTCCTTCAGCCTCAAAAGCGTTGACCGGCATAGTAGAGAAATTGCGCCCGCCCGGGTGACTAACATGATAGGTAAATCCGCCTAAAGAGCGGCCCGCCCAGCTGTCGTAAACATCAAAGACCAACGGCGCGTGCACGCCAATGGTCGGGTGAAGCGCCGATGCAGGGTGCCACGCTCTAAAGCGAATTCCGGCTACATGTTCTCCGCGAATATTGGTGGGTTTTAACGGTAATCTGCGGCCGTTACACGACACTATGTAACGGTCTGTATGCATGTTTGAAACAGTGAGCTGGACGCGTTCAAGTGAGCTGTCAACATAACGCGCAGTTCCGCTGCCTGTCGCTTCTTCACCCAATACATGCCATGGCTCAATAGCGCTAAAGAGATCTAGCTTAATTTGACCGACTTCACGGCTACCGCAGCGAGGGAATCGAAACTCAAAAAACGGATCGAACCATTCAAGCTTAATGGGAAAGCCTGCTGCGTTTAGGTCGCTACATACTTCAGCGATGTCTTGCCGAACGTAATGGGGCAGCATAAAACGATCGTGAAGCTCTGTGCCCCACCGCACCAGTTTCTTCTTGTATGGTTGTTTCCAAAACCACGCTAGCAGCGTGCGCAGAAGAAGCATTTGCATCAAACTCATTCTGGCGTGAGGAGGCATTTCAAAACCGCGAAACTCTACAATGCCCAATCGCCCCGTGGGCGAGTCGGGGTTGAATAGTTTATCGATACAAAACTCTGCACGATGGGTATTCCCTGTCAGGTCAGTCAGCAAGTGCCGAAGGAGGCGGTCAACCAACCAAGGTGAGGGAACTTCGCTATCGGGAATTTGAGAGAATGCAATTTCCAGTTCGTACAGCCTTTCATCCCGCGCTTCATCGACACGAGGCGCTTGGCTAGTCGGGCCGATGAACAGGCTCGAAAACAAATAGGAAAGCCCAGGGTGATGCTGCCAATAGGTAATAAAGCTTCGCAGAATGTCTGGACGCTTTAAAAACGGGCTCTCTAACGGTGTCGGCCCACCCATTGTCACGTGATTTCCACCTCCTGTGCCGGCGTGCCGTCCATCAAGCATGAATTTTTCTGTACCGAGTCGACATGACTTGGCCATGGCATAAAGGGCATGGGTATTTTTTACCAGAGTATGCCAATCGGATGCAGGGTGAACATTGACCTCGATAACACCGGGGTCGGGGGTAACCGCAAACTTTTCAACGCGACTGTCGTAGGGCGGAGTATAGCCTTCTAATATCACGGGAATATCAAGTTTATCAGCGATGGACTCAATAGCGTTCAGCAGCAGCGCATAATGTTCAAAGTGGCTTACAGGCGGCATAAATACGCATAACTTTCCGTCGCGCACTTCTAAACAAAGGGCGGTTAATACTGACTTTTCACTAATATACCCTTTGTGAGACGTTGGGGATGAGAGCGTGCCGGTCATGTCAGCAGGATCCCGTTCTGCTAGCGCATCTGGACTACCTAAGCTACTCAACGGCAGCCGATAACCTAATGGAGAGTCGCCCGGTAACAAGAAGCAGTGTCCTCGTTTAAACGACCATACGCTACTTTGCCATCCGTCAAAAACCGTGTCGTAGGCGAGGGGAATAATAAAGCCCACGGGTGTATCTAAACCCTGTTCCAACTTGGCTAAAAAGCCTTTGCGGGTCATTGCGTGAAGCAGTTCTGGGGCGTCGGGTGACGGGTCTTGCGGAAGGTTACCCTCTTGCCATAAATGATACAGCACGTCTTCATAAGCGGTGACAACAACCTTTTCACTTAAACCCAACGCCGTGGCTAGTTGAGTAGCAAATGTTTGCGCTTCGTTTTGTGAGAAAGAATAGGTGGCGTTGTTGTCAGCAAGTAGTGCTTGATTATGCCAGATAGGCGTTCCGTCTTTACGCCAGTAACAGGCATATTGCCAGCGAGGTAATGGCTCTCCGGGATACCACTTACCCTGTCCATAATGGCGAAAGCCACTATTACTAAAGCTTTCCACCATTTTCATGAAAAGCGTGTGCGCTAAAATGCGTTTCTCCTTGCCGTCGGCGGCGGTATTCCACTGTTCGCTTTCCATATCATCAATGGAAATAAACGTGGGTTCGCCGCCCATGGTGAGGGTTATCCCTGCATTAACTAAGTCTTTGTCTATTTGGCCTCCAAGCCTATCGATAGCGGCCCACTGGGCATCGCTGTAAGGCTTGGTTACACGGGGCGGTTCGTGTAAACGTTGTACGTTGTTGTAGAAGCTAAACGTTGATTCACATTGATCGATGGCACCGGTAACCGGCGCTGCCGACAGTGGTTCGGGGGTACACGCCAATGGAATGTGCCCTTCACCTGCGAAAAGCCCAGACGTAGGGTCAAGGCCAATCCATCCCGCTCCGGGAACATATACCTCACACCATGCGTGCAGGTCGGTAAAGTCTTTTTCCGGGCCACTGGGGCCATCAAGAGACTTTTCATCACTTGCCAATTGAACCAGGTAGCCGGAAACAAAGCGCGATGCCAGCCCTAAATGCCGAAATAGCTGAACCAATAGCCAAGCCGAGTCACGACACGAGCCGCCTTTTTTCTGCAGAGTTTCGTCGATACTCTGGACTCCGGGCTCCATGCGCACACCGTATTCAATCAGGTCGTATACGGCGCGGTTTACACCCACTAAGAAATCTACGGTAGCAACAGGCTCTTTAGGCTGCTGATTGTCAATTAACTGCTGAAACAAAGACGATGCATCTTCTGTCTCAAGGTAGGGTGTTAAGTCTCTCGCCAGCCGTTTTTCGTACGAAAACGGAAAGGTTTCAGCGTAAGACTCTAAAAAGAAGTCAAAGGGGTTAATAACCGTCAGTTCGGCAACAAGGTCTACGGTGAACCAGAACTTTTTAGTCTTCTCAGGAAATACTACGCGTGCAAGGTAGTTACCAAACGGGTCTTGCTGCCAATTGATAAAATGATTCTCAGGATAGACTTTTAAAGAGTAACTTTTTATTGGTGTTCGACTATGCGGAGCAGGGCGAAGGCGGAAAGTATGCGGTGACATACTGATACTTCTATCGTAGTGGTATTCAGTATGATGTGTGATCCCTACAGTGATTGTCATGCTATGGCTCCATTGCCAATTGATATACAAACAGCACAAAAAATCACCTTATATCCAAGTGAGTAAACTTACAAGAAGAAGCGATGGGCAGAAATGTAAAACCCAAAAATTATGTGCTTCAACGGTAATCTCGTTACTCACGATATTGAATAATGTATACTCACCCCAATATATGCGCTATAAAACAGCGCGTGTTTTAAGCGCGACTTTTCCTTCACAGATAGACAATTCACTACTTTGAGAGCACTAAACTTTCGCCACGGGTTTTCATCCTACATGCCGCTTTTCATGGCATGGGTACTCTCGTGCCTCATCCTTAGTGCAAGCTTCCAAAGTGGTCAAATTAATAATGAAGTTGAAGTAAGTCAGCAGTCACCACTTGCCCAATTTAACTACGCGGGCAAAAGCTATTCGTTACGGTTTACCGGCACTAAGCTAGAAAACAGTGACGATCAAGGCGATGGACCTGAGGCAATTGTTGAATTGACCTTGGGGTTTATTGCTCTGGCTATTGTGTCGTGTTTGGGTATGGCAAATGTTGTACCCCGTGCTCGCAAACACTACCGCCAACCTTCTCGCGGCCCACCTTTATCCCTGAGCTAATTCTCTTTTTGCCTTAATGCGCTAGCACGTTCGCTTAGCTGCAAATTAAGGCGCTTCAAAAAATTAAATTATTCAGGATTTTAAAATGGCACGATTTTCATTTCGTGGCTTTGTGTATGTGCTCATCGTTATGCTCGGTTTACTGAGCGCTGCGCCCAACATATTGCCACAATCAATTAAACAGCAGTTACCTACGTGGTACACCACTTCCACACTATCTTTAGGCTTAGATTTGCAAGGTGGTTCGCATCTGCTATTAGCCGCAGACACCAACGCCTTGTTTGAAAAGCAACTCAACAGCTTTTCGAGCGACTTACTTAGCGAATTGCGCAGTCAAAACGTGCGCTATACAAAAACGTCTCATTCACTCACTCATAAAGATAGTCGTTCTGGAAGTGTCGTCTTTACATTGCGTAGTGCAGATGATGCGAGAAAGGTAAAAGACACCGCATATCAAATTTCCGCTCAGCCAAATGGTTCAAGTGCACTTGATGTAGAGATAAAGCAAAGCACCGTTACCCTTACGCTTAACGAGCTATACACCGAACAACTGGTTAAAGACACGTTAAGCCGAAGTGTTGAAGTAGTTCGAAAGCGTTTGAACGAAACGGGGCTTACTGAGCCTAGTGTTACGCTACAAGGTAAAGACGCCATTTTAGTTCAGATGCCGGGTATGTCTGACCCCACTCAAGTTAAAAAATTATTGGGCACTACCGCACAAATGACTTTTCACTGGGCCGCGAACAGCCAGTCTGAGCAGGTAATGAATAAGCAAGATGCGGCGGGTAATACCTATCGCTTAGAGCAAAAAGTGGCGCTAGAAGGTGAGCATATTACTGATGCGGCAGGTGTCTTAAGTAGTGAAAATGGCCAGCCAGTAGTGACGTTCCGATTAGACAGCGCAGGTGCCAAGCAGTTTGCCACTATGACACGTGACAACATCGGCCGTGTGCTTGCTATCGTCCTTGACGACAAAGTGGTTACAGCCCCCGTCATAAATAGCGTGATTCCGGGTGGTCGTGGTGAAATAACCGGTAACTTTACATTGCCCGAGGCGGGCAACACTGCACTAATGCTTCGCACAGGTGCGCTACCTGTGCCACTTACCATTATAGAAGAACGCACGGTGGGGCCTGATTTAGGCAGCGATGCAATTCAAACCGGAGTGGAAAGCGGTGTGGCAGGTGCGTTACTGGTATTGGCATTCATGGTAGCGATTTACGGCAGGTGGGGCGCTATCGCAAGTTTTGCTCTTTGTATCAATATGGCGTTGGTGTTTGGCGCATTAACCCTGTTTGGCGCAACCCTGACGTTACCGGGCATAGCAGGTTTGATCCTAACCATGGGCATGGCAGTCGATGCGAACATTTTGATTAATGAACGTATTCGTGAAGAAAGTAAAAAAGGTCGTCCGGCAGCCAGTGCAATAGAAGTGGGTTTTGATAAAGCGTTCGCGACTATTGTGGATTCAAACTTCACCACACTAATAGCGGTAAGCTTGTTGTTTATGTTTGGTAGCGGCCCTATTAAAGGGTTTGCAATTACAATTGCCCTTGGTCTGGTGTCTTCGGTATTTACTGCTGTAGCCCTAACTAAAATGTTAATGCTAAGAGTGGTTAAGTCGAAGCACAAGAATACGCAAGATCGCGCGCAGCAGCGCGTTCCTTTGCGCTTTTCATCACCGCTTTTGCGGTTAAGCGATAAGCTAAGCGGTATTAATTTTCTGGCAAAGCGTAAAATTGCACTCGCTGTTTCGGTAGTGCTAACAGTGCTTTCAATCGGCTTGTTTGCTAAGCCTGGCTTACATTATGGCGTCGACTTTACCGGTGGCACCATGATTGAGTTGACCGCACCAACCCTTACTACCGATGAGCTAAGGAATGTGATTGAAAGCAATGGCTTTGATCAGGTAGCAATTCAAGAATATGGCAGTGAACATCACTATTTATTGCGAGCCCCTGTTCTAGATAGCAGTGGCGAGCTTGAAAATAGCAACGCAAAGCAGACTGACGCACTAAAGCGTGCGATTTCGCAGGCCGACAGTGAGGTAAGTTTTGATAAAATTGATATGGTTGGACCCAAAGTCAGCGGAGGCTTTGCCGAGCTATCCATTCTAGCATTGCTTATCGCAGGTGGCGGCATGTTGGTGTATCTGTGGGCACGCTTTGAAGCGCATTTTGCGAGCGCAGCGCTGCTAACCGTGATACTCGATTTAACCAAAACCATAGGCTTTTTCGCGCTTACGGG
Organism: Alteromonas macleodii ATCC 27126; assembly: GCF_000172635.2. Taxonomy (NCBI): domain Bacteria; kingdom Pseudomonadati; phylum Pseudomonadota; class Gammaproteobacteria; order Alteromonadales; family Alteromonadaceae; genus Alteromonas; species Alteromonas macleodii. The sequence goes on from NC_018632.1 coordinate 802,068, forward strand.
TATCGAATTTAACTTAACGGCTGTCGCAGCACTATTGGCGCTCATTGGTTACTCTATAAACGATAAGGTTGTGGTGCTTGATCGCATCCGTGAATTATTGCGTTTAGACCCAAACAAGCCATTGGCAGATACCATTAATGAGGCCGTGAACAGCACGTTAAGCCGCACGGTATTCACTTCCGTTACCACGCTGTTGGCATTGTTACCGATGGCTATTTTTGGCGGTGATGCCGTAGAAAGTTTTGCAGTCCCTATGGTTTTTGCTGTCGTGATTGGCACGTCATCGACCTTGTTTATCACCTCTACGCTGTTGTATTTGTTGGGCAGTAGAAGAGAGAAACAAGGTAAAGCGCAGTTAAAGCCTACTGCAGAAGAGATTAAGGCTTCGTTGTCGCACATCCCTTAGGCGGCACAAGTTCCTTAACCCCAATACCTCAGCGTGCTTTTGTACCTCAATACATTGGTGCAAAAACGCGGTAAGGTAGCAGTATTAACAGGAACCCTTGATGCTCTCACGCATACCCAAATAATTTGCGTGAGAGCATCAAGGGCAATAAGGAACGTATAATGTTTGCAGTTGATCACATTATTTTACTCAGTGCAGTGCTTGCCATTTTGGGCGTACTGGCCAGTAAATTGTCCCCGCGCTTTGGCGTACCTGTTTTAGTTTTATTCCTTGGTGTAGGTATGTTGGCTGGAGAAGATGGTATCGGCCGAATCTTCTTTGATAATGCTGATGCTGCGCATGCCATTGGTACATTTGCGCTTATTCTCATCCTATTTGATGGCGGTCTACAAACGTCAAAAAAGTCCATAGCGCAGGCGTGGAAACCCGCCGCGTTGCTCGCCACTTTTGGCGTAATTGGTACGGCAGTGGTCACCGGTATCGCCGCTATGGTTATTCTCGATTTACCGCTTTATAAGGGCTTATTGCTTGGTGCTATTGTAGGGTCGACAGACGCCGCAGCAGTGTTTTCTGTTCTGCGCAACGCTGGTATACGCATTCCTTCAAAAATAAAATCCACACTAGAGCTGGAAAGTGCGTCGAATGATCCAATGGCCATATTCCTCACAATCGGCCTTATTACGCTTATTCAAGACAGCACCACTAAGCCAGTTGACTTACTTTCGCTGTTTGCCAGTCAAATGGGAGTGGGAGCGATAGTGGGCCTTGCTATCGGCGATATTGCAGTATGGCTTTTCAGACGCGTCACCTTAATGGCCATCGGTTTGTACCCGGTATTTGTGATGTTGTTTGGTGTATTGTCTTTTGGCCTTGCTGCGAACTTAAATGGCAGCGGCTTTCTCGCTACCTTTATTACGGGTGTTGTCGTGGGTAACAGCCGCTTTGCTTATCAGCGTAATACGTTTGTGTTTCTGGATGGGCTGGCCTGGCTTGGGCAAATTGCCATGTTCGTTATCTTAGGTTTGTTGGTAACGCCCACCGAGCTGTTTGTTAATTGGAAAGAAGGCCTTTTAATTGCGTTTGTGCTTATTTTTATTGCACGTCCGCTGGTGGTTATGCCGATTTTATTGCTTTCAAAATTCTCGTTCAAAGCATCGCTGCTTATATCATGGGTGGGTTTACGCGGTTCGGTGCCAATTATACTCGCTATATTTCCGCTAATATTCGGCATGCCATACGCCGAGCTCATTTTTAATGTCGTGTTCTTTATCGTGCTTATTTCTGCCTTGTTGCAAGGTTCCACCTTACCTTATGCGGCGCGTAAGTTAGGCTTAGTGTTGGACGATGAAGTAAAGGAATCGAGCACGCTGGAGATTGTAAAAGTCGCTAAGAGCAAGCGCGAGCTTATAGAAATAGAGGTATCTAAGTTATCGCCGGCACTACATAAAACCATTAGTGAATTAGCCCTTCCCGATAATACGGTAGTGGCGATGATTGCCCGCGGAGAAGAAACCCTTATACCCAAAGGAAGTACCAAAATAGAAATGGGCGATCAAATTTTCATTATCACCAAACTGCTTGATAAAAACGCCGTTGAGCACTGCTTTTACAGCGAGCAGGAATAGGGTGCTATTGTAAGGTACTTCATGTAGAATGCGCCGCGGAGTTGGCCAGGCAATCGCCGCTTTCGTAAGAAAGGGGAGGAAAGTCCGGGCTCCAAAGGGCAGGGTGCCAGATAACGTCTGGGCGGCGTGAGCCGACGACAAGTGCAGCAGAGAGAAGACCGCCTAAGCATGTTTACATGCCGGTAAGGGTGAAAGGGTGCGGTAAGAGCGCACCGCACCTCTGGTAACAGAGTGTGGCAAGGTAAACTCCACCCGGAGCAAGACCAAATAGGATCCCTCAACGTGTGGCCCGCATGGGGATCGGGTAGGTTGCTTGAATCAGTGAGCGATTGCTGATCTAGAGGAATGGTTGCCCACGACAGAACCCGGCTTACGGCCAACTCCACTCTTTTCCCAAAAGAAAGTGAAGCCTCTACCTGAAGGGATATTTCCTCAGGCAGAGACATTTATCGCTCGTTACTGGAAGAAGTAACGGAAAGTTGCGCCTACTGTACGAGGCTGGTTCACCGTAAATCCAAGCCGAGCTCGTCCACCACGTTCTCTATCAAAGGATAGCTGCGCGTTTTCGTCGAACAGGTTGTTTGCATACAGTAATATTTCATAGTCATCGTAGGTAAGACCGAAGCTCATATTAAGCGTGCCGTAGTCGTCTAACAACAAGTCTAATTCCGTTGTTTCTGCGCCAGTGGCACCGCCAAAGGCAAGGCCTGAAGTGAATATACCTGCGCCCGCAACTTGGTCACTAGGCTGGGTTATACGATCACCCACATACTGGTAAGAGCCTTGGAAATAGGTGCTGTTTGAAGAGAATAAAGGCTGCGCTAAATCGTAGGTAAATGCGATGGCAAAGCTCTCTTCAGGTACTGAAGCTAAGCGGTTACCGTCTTCTACGCCACCTAGTACCGCACCATCACCATCAACAACGGTTGAATCGAACTCGGCTTCAATGATGCTACCCGTTAATGAGAAAAAGAGCTGGTCAGTAAACTGACGCGTAAGCTCAAATTCAATACCTTGGGTGTGGGCGTCAGGCACGTTAAATGATACACGTGACGAGCAAGAACCAGCATCCAATGTAACCTGAAGATCTTCAATATCGTTATAGAAAGCCGAGATGTTAGCTGACCATCCTCGACCTGATGATTTCATACCGATCTCATAGTTGGTGAGCTTTTCATCGTCATAGTCTTGGAACGAACCAAAGATGGCTTCATCTTGGTCGGTACACAGGCTTCTATTTAGCGGGTCGTTAACGCCGCCAAGTCTGAATCCTTGAGACACCTGAGCATTTAAATTCACGTTTTCGTTTACGCTATACTGGCCAATTACACGTGAAGTAAAACCGTCTGATTCTGTGGAATCGGTCTGGTTGTCGCCATTGGCAAACAAGCCTCCAGAGATAAACTGACGCTCTTCTTCGTAATCGTAAAAACGCGAGCCGACAGTCATTTTAAAGTCATCGTTCACTTGATAGTTCACTTCCCCAAACACAGCAAGCTGCTTCAAGTCGTACGGTAAATAGGCGTTGTAGGGAGAATCAGCTTCAAAACCATTGGCAACCGCTGCTGACGTGCCTTCACCTAAGGTGGCGTCGGTAAATGCGTCGTACCCAGGGGTAGGGAGTGATTGGTCGTAAACACGCTCTGTAGAAGAGTAGAAAGCGCCAACTAGCCAATCTAGCGCGCCATCGCCATTGGATGCGGCACGAAGTTCAAAGGTATCTTGCTCTACTTCTGTTCGGTCCAAAAGATTCGACGGTAATAGTACGGCTTCATCCGGAAACCCTAAATCGATACTTACAGAGCCCGAAAGCGCGCTGGCATCACGACTTACAAGAATATCGCGGTCGGTATAGCTATAAACAAAGGTAAAGTCAGCAACGTCAGCCTGATACTCTGCGGTAACATCAGCAATCAAGGTATCGTCAGAGAAGCCTTCTTCTAGCAGCAAGTACTGCTCACGCTCACCCAATTGTATGGGTGGGCGGGTCGTGGTGTATGGGTTAGCAAACACATTGTACACTTCCTGCCTGTTAAACCCGTTCATTTCCAATTCTTGGAAGATAAGTCGTGGTGTAATCGTGAGCTTATCGTTGGGTGCGATAATGAAAGCTACGCGTCCGCCAGTTCTATCGCCGTCGTTAACGTCTTCGCTAAACGCGCCGTTTTCACCTAACGCATCTATAAAGCCTGCGTAATCAGTGCGGTATACCACCGCGCGCATGGCAATGGTGTCGGAAATAGGTACATTTACCATGCCCTTAACGTGACCGCCCACGCCACCGTCTGTCACACTATTAAGATTAGCTTCAAACTTACCTTCAAAGGTATCTAACTCGGGCTGATTGGTGATGTAGCGAAGGGTTCCGCCGATAGAGCCAGATCCAAAAAGCGTACCTTGCGGACCGCGCAGGGTTTCAATGCGGTTAAGGTCGAAAAGGTCGAGATCTGGAGTAAATAAAGACAGCGAGATCACGCTTTCATCGAGGTATACGCCGACCTGCTCCTTAACGCCTGGTTGGTCTCGTACAATTTGACCCGCTGAAACGCCACGCATAGATACTTGGCTTTGGCCTGGTCCTAAGTTCTGAATTGATACGCTCGCCACGTTTCTTGCGACGTCTTCTAAGTTTCCTGCACCGCTGCGTTCAAAGTCTCGCTGCGTTTGTGCGTTGATTGAAAAAGGAATGTCTTCAATGGATTCTGCACGCTTTGTTGCAGTTACTATGATCTGCTCAAAGTCATCGTCATCCTTTTGTTGTGTGTCCTGCGCCATTGCACCGGAGCTAAGCAGCCCCATTACCGCAACGCTAAGTGTGCTTCGTCTAAACGACGATTTTTCTATTTTAAACATAAGTCCATCCAGGTTGGTTGTTTCTATTTTGTTATCAGGCAAGGGCGTAATGTGGCAAAAAAGTTGGGTTATTTCCATAACTTGCGAAACAAATATTTCACTTTTTGTTGTATCTAATGCGGTACGTTTTTCTTGTTAATTTAGTGTTAATTGGAAGTGTGTGGGGAATGTGCGTCTAAAAGGTCAAAAGAAGCGTCTATCTGGCTAATTACAAAAGCAATAATCTAAGTATCATCTTTATGAGCGAGGTGTTGACCCTAAGAGCAAAAATGACTGAGTGATAAAAGCAAGCGGCAGCAATCGGTTTATATCAGCGTCACAGTAAAAGCTGATGGGTTAATTAGAAAGTACAACATGAAAGCATTGTTCAACAGTTAAAGCTAAGAAGGTGAGTAATAGAGTGGAGAAGGCAGTGAATACAAGCGATGTAGTAAAAGGGGTCTTAGCAATTGTTATCGCAAGCTTTCTGTGGGGGACAACAGGCACTGCCGCTCAGTTCGCTCCAGAAATCAGTCCTCTGGCAATTGGTGCCTTTGCAATGGGTATAGGTGGTGTATTGCTTTGTGTTAGTGCCCGAAAATCACTGGTAAAGGATGCACCTATTCTTTTTTCTACACCACTGACCTTTCTGTTTGGCAGTGCATGTGTTGCAATTTATCCGCTGGCCTTTTACAGCTCAATGCGTTTGTCAGGCGTTGCCATAGGCACCGTGGTTTCTATCGCCAGTGCACCACTATTCGCTGCGCTTTTAGAGTATTTTTTAAGTAAAAAGCCCGTGTCTTTAAAATGGTTTATTAGTTTTGTGTTTGGTGCGTTTGGGATTGGCATGTTAGCCATGGGTAAGGCACACGACGCAATGGCGTTGTCAGCATCTAAAGATGATCAGGTGTTCGGCGTTATGTTGGGTTTAATTGCAGGTTTAACTTACGCTGGATACTCATGGGCCGCGAAGCAACACATTGACGCTGGCGCAAATTCAAAATCTGCCATGGCCGGACTTTTCGGTTGCGCTGCCGTTGCTCTGTTGCCTTCCCTCTGGTTTACCGGTCAAAACTTGTTTGCTAACACTATCCACATTAGCGTTTCACTCTATATGGCTGTTGTGCCGATGTTTCTTGGTTATTTGCTATTTGGCTATGGTCTTCGCACTACCGAAGCGAGTAAAGCTACGCTTATTACGTTAATTGAGCCACTGGTTGCGACACTTTTCGCTATTTTTCTAATTGGCGAAGTATTCAAGCCGGTGGGGTGGGTTGGCATGACGCTGGTGTGTCTTTGCCTTTTAATCCAATCGATAAAATTTCCCTTTGCTTTAAAGCGCTATGGCAAAAAAGCAACGGCGTAATGTTGAAACTGCGTGTGGCTTATAATGAAAAGTCAGAATACTTGTTAAGTATTCTATCAATTTGACCCGTTTGTTTTAATTCAGCAATGGCGCGGTTAATGGCGGGGAGCTTATCTTTATGTCGATTGTGAATACGCAACGCCATTTTGCCTGCGGTATGGATGGGGCCCAGCGCTATTTTTATGTTGTGCATTGAAGACCAGTAACGCGCCGCTGCTTCCTCCATTATGATGACATCTATCCGTTTCATGCCAAGGGCTAAGATAAGGTTACTCTCGGCTTGAAAGTCCATTCTGACGAACTTATCAGAATCAAAATAGACATAGCCGGAGATCATCCCTACGGTTTCACCGTAGATAGAGGCGACGGTTTGGTATCGGCTATGGTTTTCAGGCAGAGTAATAAAGTATTCTGTGATGTCTATAATGGGATCTGAGAAAGTGAAGTCGCCCGCGGGCTCATCTTTAGACAGCCAGCTTGGACTGAAAAAGTCGAAATCAAGAGCGCCTGTTTTAAATGCAAGCATGGCACGTTTGGTAGAGAGCATGACTTTTTCTGTCTTAATACCTGCTCTATTCATAATAAGGGGAAGGATTTCAACTAGAATACCGGCCCTATCTTCGTCGACAGCATTTTCGTACGGGATAGAGCTGCCTGACGTTCCAAGATTATATCGCAGTACTTCATCGGCAGTCGCGCCACCGCCTAAAAGCGAAACGTTAATCAATAAGATAAACGAAATAACTTTTTTGATGTGAGGGGCTAATCTCGCTAAGGCGTTCACTCAAGATGTTCCACTACAATAGGTTAATGAACGGCGCTTTCTTCACTATTTCTTTCAATGCTTGCCCAATGCTCAACTTTGTCGATGAGGTCAATAGCATCAAAAGGTTTACTTAGGTAATCGTCCATTCCGGCGTTAACGCAGCGCTCTTTGTCACCTTTCATGGCATTGGCGGTTAGTGCGATGATCGGCACATTCAAATAGCGTTCTCCGGCCTCACCATTTCTTATGCGTTTAGTTGCTTCAAAGCCGTCCATTTCTGGCATTTGACAGTCCATCAAGACAACATCAAAGGTCACTTTCATTTTGTTCAACGCTTCAAGTGCCTCTAGGCCTGATTTGGCACTCAATGTAGTGTGGTTGTTTAGGTGCTGTTTAACAATAACCTGATTAATGTCGTTGTCTTCGACAATTAATACTTTGCGTTTTTTCCCTTTTTCCCGTTTCACTCCTGAGGAGTGGTGAACTGGCTTAAGCAGGGCTTCGTCGGCTTGTTCAAGCATAATAGTGAAAGAGAACGTGCTTCCGTGACCTTTAACGCTCTCAAGTTTTATATCGCCGCCCATGAGTTCGCATAATTGTTTGCTAATAGAAAGGCCAAGGCCTGTTCCGCCGAATTTGCGAGTTGTAGAAAGGTCTTCTTGGGTAAAGACATCAAAGATTGTACTTTGCTTGTCTTGTGCGATGCCAATGCCGGTGTCTTTTACGCTACATAAAAGCTTAAGGCTGTTATCTGCATTTTGCTGAATGCTGGTGGTGACTTCAATACATCCACTGTCGGTGAACTTCACGGCATTACCTAACAAGTTCGAGAGTATTTGTCTAAAGCGTACATCATCGCCTTGTACAACGTGAAAGCCTTGTAAATCAAAGTGAAAATGTAGCGCTAACCCTTTTTCTTGGCACATAATCGCGTACTGACTTTGAAGGTTTTCAAGCGACTCTAAAATGTCGAATGGGTTTTCTTCAATTTGCAGTTGGCCTGCCTCAATTTTAGAGAAGTCCAAAATATCATTTACGATATGTAAAAGGCCCTGGATACTAAACTTAGCAAGAGACAGGTAGTGCTTTTGCTCCTCAGTGAGTTCAGAGCTAGCCATTAACTGCAAAACACCAGAAATACCGTGTATTGGCGTGCGTATTTCATGGCTCATACTAGCGAGGAAGCTCGATTTAAGACGGGCAGACTCTTCCGCTTTTTCTCGCGCATCCTGAAGATACTGTTCGGTTTGTCGTTGTTGAGTAACGTCCTGTTGAAACCCGATATAGTGAGTGACTTCACCATTTATTTTTACCGGCGTTAAATTCAAACGATTATAAAAGGCGCTGCCGTCTTTTTTATAGTTGAGCAGCGTCGTTTCAATAGGCTCGCGCACTGCAATAGCCTTGCGGATTTGGTCAACTGTCTGCTTGCTGGTTTCATCGCCCTGCATCGACCTGCAGTTATGACCGATTATTTCTTCACGACTGTAGCCTGTAAGCTCTTCAAAGGCACTGTTTACGTATATTATTGGTTGGCCGACGCGCTTAATGTCCGAAATGATGATCGACACCGTTGCTTCATCCATAGCGTGAGTGAGCACTTTAACGTGACTTTCAAGAGAGCGTTGTTCAGTTTCGTCGCTACCAACATAGATATCACCACGAATATTACCATTAGCATCGGCCAGTGATGTTTTAGTCCAATGAACAAACCGCTCTTGGCCGGTTGATACCGAAAAGTGTGTAAGTTCATTGCTCTGTGAAGAAGCAAGCTTTTGCATAATGAACTTCAAAATACCGTTCTTTTCACCGTACTGGTCATGACAAAAGTCGTCGAAGCGCTTATTAGAAAGTAAAGTTTGCTTGTCTTGATCAACCACTACAAGCATATCGCCCATTGATTCCAACACGTTGGAAAACTGTTCGTTAGACAGCGAAACCTCTGTCAAATCCCAAATCAGTTTGTCAAACGCTTCGCGAATATCCGCAAGTTCTTGGGCCTCAACGTCACTATCAAGGCGTAGTGAGGTCTTATCATCACTGTTTAGTCGATTCTTAATGTCATTGTACAAAGTCGAAAGTGTTCGCTCGGCAAGCGTTCCCGTCATACTCACCATATGCAAAATGATAAATACGAAGCCTACGATCATTGCCAGCAATACAATCCCAGTCCATGCGGCTTCTCTGTATGCGGTGATGGTGGGTTTAACGCTGTACAAGGTTAGATTTTGCCAATCAGCCTTTTTTATAGCGTAGCCGCTGTCATCAAAATCGGAAAAGCTTGAGTTGGGAGCAATGAGTGAGGGCTCACTGCTAAACAGGACATGCCCACTAGAGTCGGTAACAAGCTGGTTAGTCAGTCTGGGATAGGGCGCGAGCAAAGACTGCAAGCTATCCACATACATGACAAGTGCGCCTTCCGCTACGCCTCTAAGTAACACTGGAACGCTTATTAATACGCCGTACTTTGATACCGAGGAGTATGCATTCGATGAACCAAGGGTTTGCTGGCGCCATGCACTACTGAGCGACTCGGGGATAACAGCATTCCAGTTTTTATCAATCACCCGGTTCCCGGCAAAATCAAATAGCGCAAACTCGACACTTTTCGCCTGAGTTAAATTTAACGAGCGGAAAAACATGGGAAGGTAATTATCCCTTTGCTCGAAATCAACCAAGGAATTGATGATGATATCGTTAGCTGCCAAGTCTGCTAGCTGTCTAGTGGTATCGCTAACAATGTAATTGATATCTTGTTCTAAACCATCAACAGATTGTTGTTGAAGCTGGTCGGTTTGTTTAACAATGAAGTGAAAAGAGAGAGCAAATAGAATGATAGACAAAACCGCGACGAGTAAAACCAGTCGCGGTAGCATGCTTGAAAGCAGAAGAGAGCGTAACCTTGGGGGCTGCTGCATCATTGCACGCCCGTTGTTACCAAGTGACCTTTTTCGTTAAACGTAGTCATAAAATAATCCTTTGCCCAGAGTGCATCGTGTCTGTCCTCTGAAAATGGAGCTGTGTAGTGCTTCACTGCACCTTGCACATTTTGAAGAGACTCTAGCGCACCGCGTAATGCGTCTACTTCTATACTACCAGCTTTCGCGGCAGCTGCCGCGATTAAATGAGTTAAATCATAAGCATGAGCCAAACCTGTCACACCACCAATCGCAGTCGCATCCACCAAGCCATACTTATTATAATAGGCTTCTAACAAGCTTTTTGCCTTGGTATTTTTCTGGTGGTTGAAGTGGAAGGTTTGAAGTACTGACACATTGTAGTTAGCGATGGGCTTTGCAAGTAAAGAGGCGAACTGACCCGACGCGACTCCCCAATGCGACACAACTGGGAGAGAGGCGATGCCTTGTTTTGCCATCTCATCGAGTACCACAACACCTTCAGGAACGTTAGTGACAAGAATGATCGCTTCCGCTTTCGCGCTTTTTATTGCCGCGATATCCTCAGAAAAGTCTTTCTGCTGCCAATTTATCCAATGGGTTGCTGTTATATCAATATCATTATTACTTGCAGCTTGTGTTAATGATTCAAGGTTTGAGCGTCCCCATCCTGTTCTTTCCAGTACTAACGCAATATTTGAAAGCCCCATATATTTGACGTGATTAATTAGGACTGACGCTGCTTCAGCGTCGCGTACCGACACGCGAAATATGTTATTCGGTGAGTGCCCGTTGTCGATAATAGGCGTCCCCGCTGCCCAAGGAACCAACATCAAAATGTTTTTTTCGTGTATTGGGTCGACTTCAGCGAGAACTACAGGTGTATGAACGCCGCCTACTACCGCAAGTAAATTGGGAGTTTGGGAAAATTGCTCAATGTTATATACACCTCGAGCTGGGTTGCCGCGATGGTCTTTCGCAATAACTTTTATTTGACGACCTAGAATCCCACCAGCGGCATTTATTTCGTCGACGGCAAGCTCGACCCCTCTTGTAATAGCGATGCCACCTTCAACAGCTACCGCTGAAAGATCGGCATCAATACCAATCACCAGAGGTTCCGTTGAACTTAATGCTTTACTTGCAGTAAAAATTGAAAAGACGCAAGCCAGCGAGAGAAAGATAGAAAGTGCACGCATGAATAGGCTACCTAAATGTTAACCTTAAAAGTGTATAGCAATGTGCTCAGTCTTTTAGCGTAAACGTCTTATCCTTTAGTATAAGTTTGATGCTTTTTTGAGAGCTTTTACGAGATTTTTGAGCGCTGGCGACGGGTTGGTGTACTAAACGAGTGCGCATTAATTGTGGCACGATTCTACTATTAGCTTATATTTCGAGAAGAGTGGTTGTACATTTGCTAAACAGTGCTCGACGTTGTTTAGTTGTTCCTCTGGTGACGAGGTAGCAGTAAAACCGCCTGATAAAAATGGTTTGCGTATGTTGCAAGCAAGGATAAACAGCGGTTTGGAGCGTGAGTGCGAAAGAATACCCTGCCAACAATAATAGACATTGAAGCAAGTGGATTTGGCGCAGCGAGTTACCCTATTGAGATAGGTATCGTGCGCTATGATGGTGCAAAGTGGTGTAAGCTACTTCGGCCTTTTGACTCGTGGGTTCACTGGGATCGAAAAGCGGAGTCACTGCACGGCATAACGCAGCAGATGCTGCAAACTCGAGGAGAAGAGCCTCGAAAAGTCTGTGTTGAGTTAAATAACTTCCTTGGCAATACGGTTGTTTACAGTGACGGTTGGGTCGTTGATAACCCGTGGCTAATTAAGCTCTACGCCGCAGCGCAGGTAGAAATGTCTTTCACGTGTAGAGCATTGGAATATATTTTGTCTGAAGCACAAATGAATCAATGGCATGAGGTGAAAAGCCGCCTTGCGAGCCAACTTGATGTTAAGCGTCATAGAGCGAGTTCCGACGCGATGGTAATTCAACAGACTTACGCAAAAACCTTATCATTGGCATAACGGCAACTACGTTTCGTCTTTATGATGGGGTGTAATACTAAAAGCGCACTGTGAATGCAATGTAGCGGTGACCTAAAACAAGGATGACTTAAAACAAGTAATTGACGCCCAATGAGAGAGCCATATTCTCTTCTTCCCCAACTTGCCTATGTTCAAGTTCTACCGCCATGTTTAAACCCTCGCTTTTGCCAAGCAGCCAGCCCAACCGAGTAAAAGTACCTACATCATGAGGTAAATAAAGCCACTCTGCGTAATGCTGAAAGGCGGTATTGTTGGTTTTGTACGTTGCATAGACCTTTTGCGGAACCCAAGTGTTAAACCGCCGGCTGGCGCTAAACATACCTTGTGACCCCGCTGGGTAGGTATAACTGTTGTCGTATAGATAAGTTTCGGTTGTAGATTGAATGCGGTACATACTATTTAGCTGCCACCGCGCTATTTTTTTGCTTTTGAATTGGATAGGACTGTAGTGGGGAGCATTTATTTCCGCGAGCACGGGGGAAGCCGCCATAGACGCAGCCAAAGTAAGTGCCAGAAGAATTCCAGTAACCACATTCATGGAAGAGCCCAAGTTGTTGTTATCATGGCTTGTAAACAACCAGAAACTACAAGCGATAGTGTGTTCGTTATTTAAGCATAGCTGCAAAAAATAGATGATGAAAATATTCTTTGCTGTTTTTTATTTGTTTCGTTGATTTTGCGAGCCAAATAAAAACGCCGCTAGTTTATACCAACACTTTTTTGCAAAGCGTTATAAAAACTGAGCGGCGTATTTAAAAGCGTTATTTGGTTATCGAATTAAATCGATGCTTTTAACGCTTCTGCTTTATCTGTTGCTTCCCATGGGAATTCGTCACGACCAAAGTGACCGTACGCAGCCGTTGGGCGATAAATAGGGCGCTCAAGGTCTAGCATTTGAATAAGTCCATACGGGCGTAGGTCGAAATGTTCACGGACCAGTGCCACTAATGTTTTCTCATCTACCACACCTGTACCGAAGGTATCGATGCTGATAGACGTTGGCTCTGCCACACCGATTGCATAAGACACTTGGATTTCGCAACGCTTAGCAAGTCCTGCTGCAACAATGTTCTTAGCAACGTAACGACCCGCGTATGCTGCACTGCGGTCTACTTTTGATGGATCTTTACCAGAGAACGCGCCACCACCGTGACGGGCCATACCACCGTAAGTATCAACAATGATTTTACGACCTGTTAAGCCACAGTCGCCCATTGGACCACCGATAACGAATCGTCCCGTTGGGTTAATGTGAAAGCGTGTATTTCCATCAATCCATTCACTAGGCAGCACTGGCTTAATAATTTCTTCCATTACCGCTTCGCGAACTGTTTCAGTGCTTACTGAATCGCAGTGCTGGGTTGAAAGCACAACCGCGTCGATGCCAACAGGCTTGTCGTTTTCATATTTGAAAGTAATTTGGCTTTTCGCATCTGGGCGTAACCAGTCTAGCTTACCAGATTTACGCACTTCGGCTTGTTTTTGAACAAGGCGGTGAGAGTACGTGATTGGCGCAGGCATTAGTACGTCAGTTTCGTCGCTAGCGTAGCCAAACATTAGACCTTGGTCACCCGCACCTTGTTCTTCAAGGCTTGCGCGATCAACACCTTGATTGATGTCAGGTGACTGTTTGCCAATAGCATTTAATACCGCACATGAATCAGCGTCGAAGCCCATATCTGAGTGCGTGTAGCCAATTTCTTTAACTGTTTTTCGGGTAAGCTCTTCAATATCTACCCATGCAGAGGTAGTTACTTCACCACCCACTAAAACCATACCGGTTTTTACATACGTTTCGCAGGCCACCCGAGCGCGAGGATCTTGTTCTAAAATAGCGTCAAGAACCGCATCTGAGATCTGATCAGCAATTTTGTCCGGATGTCCTTCAGACACTGACTCGGATGTGAATAAATGCGTGGCCATAAATGCTCCGTAAGCGTTAAATTATCAAAATAGTCGTATATTGTACTAAAACAAGTTATAAATACCAGTCTTTACTTCTAGACGTCTAAAAGTCTCTTCGTTACGAATAGTTGACACAACCCGATCACTTATAGGGTTATTCAGGTCGTAATTGTCGAAGTTAATGATGTATTTGTAAAACTAGGCGTCAGATATAACTGTTTTTGCTGTAATGGGAATACGTGATGGTCAGGGTATGGACCATTTTTTACTATGACTTTCGCTATTGGCAATGAAAACCCATTGAACTGAAAGGTGGCATAGGTAAGAATAACGCCACATTCATTCGTATAAAGAAGTAGAGCGAACGCCTTACCTCTACGCTCGTCTAGCTTGCCTAGCCCGCTAAGATACGAAACAAAAGATACAAAATAAATCAGGAGACAACATGCCCTCTCGTCGTGAACTCGCCAATGCAATCCGTGCATTAAGCATGGATGCCGTTCAACAAGCTAAATCTGGTCACCCAGGTGCCCCAATGGGGATGGCTGATATCGCACAGGTACTATGGGGTGATTTCTTATCACACAACCCTGCAAACCCATCTTGGGCTAACCGCGATCGCTTTGTGCTTTCAAATGGTCACGGCTCGATGCTGTTGTACTCTCTTCTTCACCTTTCAGGCTACGAACTGCCAATTGAAGAGTTAAAGAACTTCCGCCAATTGCATTCAAAGACGCCAGGTCACCCAGAGTACGGTTATGCGCCAGGTGTTGAAACGACTACTGGCCCATTAGGCCAAGGTATCAGTAATGCTGTGGGTATGGCGCTTGCCGAGAAAGTGCTAGCGGCACAATTCAACAAAGATGGTCACACTATTGTTGACCACCACACCTACGCATTCCTAGGCGACGGCTGCTTAATGGAAGGTATCTCACACGAGACATGTTCATTAGCCGGTACACTAGGCCTTGGTAAGCTTATCGCGTTTTGGGATGACAACGGCATTTCAATTGATGGTGAAGTGGAAGGTTGGTTCACCGACGATACACCTGCACGCTTTAAGAGCTACGGTTGGGAAGTGATCGATGGCGTTGACGGTCACGATGCAGAGCAAGTGAAAGCCGCCATTGAAAAGGCACAGGCGAATACTGCGCAGCCTACGCTTATTTGTTGTAAAACCACCATTGGTTTCGGTTCGCCTAATAAAGAAGGTACCGAGTCTTGTCACGGTGCACCACTAGGTGAAGATGAAATTGTCGCTACTCGCGAGAAGCTTGGCTGGAGCCATGGCGCGTTCGAAATTCCTGACGATATTTACGCGGGTTGGGATGGAAAAGAGAAAGGCTCAAAAGCGGAAAGCGCGTGGAATGACGCTTTCGCAGCATACGAAGCCGCCTACCCAGAGCTTGCAGCAGAATTCAAACGCCGTGTAAATGGCGAACTGCCAGCAGATTTCAGCGACAAAGCAGACGCTATCATTGCTGAACTTCAAGCTAACCCACAAAATATCGCGTCACGTAAAGCGTCACAAAATGCACTGAATGCGTTTGGTCCGCTACTTCCTGAACTATTAGGCGGCTCTGCTGACCTTGCAGGTTCTAACCTTACTATTTGGGAAGGCAGCAAAGGCGTTGAAGCGAACGATGCGTCAGGTAACTACATTTATTACGGTGTACGTGAATTTGGTATGTCTGCCATGATGAATGGTATTGCCCTTCACGGTGGCTTTAAGGCATACGGTGCAACCTTCCTAATGTTTATGGAATATGCACGCAACGCGGTACGTATGGCAGCGCTAATGAAGCAGCCTGCAATTTTCGTTTACACCCACGATTCAATTGGTCTAGGTGAAGACGGCCCAACTCACCAGCCAGTAGAGCAGGTGGTAGCGCTACGAGCAACGCCTAACCTTGATAACTGGCGTCCTTGTGATCAGGTTGAGTCTGCTGTGTCGTGGAAGTCTGCTATTGAGCGCACTGACGGCCCAACAACGCTGATCTTCACACGTCAAGGCTTAGCGCAGCAAGAGCGAACGGCTGACCAAGTGGCTAACATTGCCAAAGGCGGTTACGTACTTAAAGACTGTGAAGGTACGCCAGAGCTTATTCTTATCGGTACCGGTTCTGAGGTTCAGCTAGCCGTTGAAGCCGCAGCGAAACTAACCGAGCAAGGCAAAGCCGTTCGCGTAGTGTCTATGCCATCAACTGACGTATTCGACCGTCAGTCTGCTGATTACCGTGAAAGCGTACTGCCTTCTAGCGTAGTTAAACGCGTAGCGGTTGAAGCCTTGTCTAAAGACAGCTGGTACAAGTACGTTGGCTTTAATGGCGCTATCGTAGGCATGGACACCTTTGGTGAATCTGCACCTGCTGGCGACCTGTTTAATCACTTCAACATTACCACTGACGCTGTAGTAGAGGCTGCACTGTCTCTGTAAGAGGTAATAGATAAGCCTATGGTAAATATTGCCATAAATGGGTTTGGTCGTATTGGTCGTAACGTGTTGCGCGCGCTGTATGAAAGTGGGCGCAACAACGAATTTAACGTGGTGGCCATTAACGACATTGCTAAACCCGAAGGCATAGCACATTTACTTAAATACGATACCGCCCACGGGCGGTTCCGTTTTGATGTGGCCTTAGAAAATAACACGCTAAATGTCGCAGGCGACGATATTACACTGCTCGCGATAAGCGATATTAAAGACCTACCCTGGAAAGACTTGGGCGTTGATATTGTGCTTGAGTGTACGGGCAAGTTTGATGACAGAGCATCGGGGCAAGCACATTTAGATGCCGGCGCTGGCAAAGTGCTTTTCTCGTCACCCGGGTCACCAGATTTAGACAATACGGTCATTTTCGGAACCAATGAAGACACGTTGACCAGTGAACAAAAATTAGTCTCCAATGGCTCTTGCACCACAAACTGCATTGTTCCTGTTATCCAAGCGCTAGACGCTGCGTTCGGTGTTGAAAGTGGTACGATCACAACCATTCACGCGTCTATGCACGACCAGCAAGTTATCGACGCCTATCACGAAGATTTGCGCAGAACCCGTGCTGCAAGTCAGTCGATTATTCCCGTTGATACCCGACTTGCTGCCGGTATAGAGCGCATTCTGCCTAAGT
The DNA here is from genome assembly GCF_000172635.2 of Alteromonas macleodii ATCC 27126. Lineage (NCBI taxonomy): Bacteria > Pseudomonadati > Pseudomonadota > Gammaproteobacteria > Alteromonadales > Alteromonadaceae > Alteromonas > Alteromonas macleodii. The sequence continues at coordinate 819,047 of NC_018632.1, forward strand.
TTGCGGGAAAATTCGAAGCCATTGCGGTTCGAGTGCCAACTATCAATGTTACTGCCATGGATTTAAGTGTAACGCTTCAATCTAAGGTAACGATTGAGCAAGTGAACCAAGCCCTTCGCAATGCAAAAGCGGGGCGTTTACAGGGTATTTTGGACTACACCGAAGAGCCTTTGGTGTCGGTAGATTTCAATCACGACCCTCACTCGTGTATTGTAGATGGCACACAAACAAGAGTCAGTCACAAACAACTGGTTAAAACACTGGTGTGGTGTGACAACGAATGGGGTTTTGCAAACCGTATGCTCGATACCGCAAAAGTGATGTTCGACGCAAAATAAAGCATTGATGCTGCCAAGGGTTGGTAGCACCAGCCCGCGCAGCTTTCACAGTTAATTTGAGCGTGTCTTACCTTCAAACACGCTCTACTGAATTTAAATTAACATAGGAAAGACGATGGCAATTCCAAGCATGAGCGATATGGCCCTAAAAGGTCAGCGCGTATTAATTAGACAAGATTTAAACGTGCCGGTAAAAGACGGCAAAGTAACTTCTGATGCGCGTATCAAAGCATCAATCCCTACGATTAAAGCAGCCCTAGACGCAGGTGCGGCAGTTATGGTGATGTCTCACCTTGGTCGTCCTACTGAAGGCGAGCCTGCAGACGAATTCTCTCTTCAACCTGTTGTTGATTATCTTAATGACGCCCTAGACGTACCGGTTAAGCTTGTAAAAGATTACCTAGATGGTGTTGAGCTTAGCGAAGGCGAACTGGTTATCCTTGAAAACGTACGTTTTAATAACGGCGAAAAGAAGGACGACGAAACGTTAGCAAAACAGTACGCAGCACTTTGCGATATCTTTGTTATGGATGCGTTCGGTACTGCTCACCGCGCACAAGCGTCTACTCATGGCGTTGCTAAATTTGCACCAAAAGCCTGTGCTGGCCCATTACTTGCTGCAGAATTAGACGCACTTGGCAAAGCGCTAGACAACCCTAAGCGTCCAATGGTTGCTATTGTGGGGGGCTCTAAAGTATCTACCAAGTTAACGGTACTCAAAACACTTGCTGAAAAAGTTGACCAGCTGATTGTTGGTGGCGGTATTGCCAACACTTTCATTGCTGCTCAAGGCCATAATGTAGGTAAGTCACTAGTAGAGATGGACCTTACCGAGCAAGCCACGCAGCTTATGAATGAAGCACAGGCGAATGGCGGTAATATTCCAGTACCTACAGATGTGGTCGTGGGCAAAGCGTTTGATGAGAATACCGAAGCGACGCTAAAAGTAGTCAGTGACGTTGCCGACGACGATATGATTTTTGATATTGGTCCAGACTCTTCAAAGGCGTTAGAGGACATTATCAAGAACGCGGGAACCATTGTATGGAATGGCCCTGTAGGCGTATTTGAATTTGAACAGTTCAGTGCTGGAACAAAAGCGCTGTCTGAAGCGATTGCGGCAAGCGACGCATTCTCAATCGCAGGTGGTGGTGATACACTAGCAGCAGTTGATAAATACGGGATTGCCGATAAGGTCTCTTATATTTCAACAGGTGGTGGCGCGTTCCTAGAATTCTTGGAAGGAAAAACACTACCAGCGGTAGCAGTACTAGAAGAAAAAAATAAATAAGCCTCAACGCTGCACATTAAAGCAGCGTTTTATAGCGCTAGAGAGTTCATAGAAGCTCCTAAAAGCTAAGGCCTAGTACAAATGTTGCCCCACTATGTGTCACGCTCAGTAACAGCATTTTGAGCGTGACCATTTAATCGGAAACGATTACATCTGCGAAACAGTGAAGTACGCAGATATAAATACCAATCTTATTACAGATGTGTTTACTTAAGGTGTCGGCGTGCCGTGTCTGAGACAAACAGATCTTTAATAGAATTGGTATAACAATAAACCCTACACCTGTCTATTAAGGCAGTAATATACAAAAGGAGTGTTGCAATGGCATCACAAGCTCAGCAGGCAATGCTGGATAAACTGAAGACGCAAACCGGTTTTATTGCAGCGTTAGATCAAAGCGGCGGTAGTACCCCTAAAGCGTTGCGCTTATATGGCATCGAAGAGTCAGAGTACAGCTCAGACGAAGAGATGTTTAATCTTGTTCACGAAATGCGTACACGCATTATCACCAGCACCCCTTTTAGCGGCGAGCGCGTTCTTGGCGCAATCTTGTTTGAAAACACCCTTGATAGAGAAATTGAAGGCATGTCTTCTGCACACTACCTGTGGCAGAAAAAGCGTGTTATTCCTTTCTTAAAGGTAGATAAAGGACTAGCTGAAGAAAGCAATGGCGTTCAAGTAATGAAGCCAATGCCTGGTCTTGATGCACTGCTAGCTAAAGCGGTAGCGCAAGACGTGTTTGGCACTAAGATGCGAAGTGTTGTTAAGCTTGCGAATCACCAAGGTATTAAAGATGTTGTTGCTCAGCAATTTGAAGTGGGTAAACAAATCTTAGCCGCAGGCCTTGTTCCGATTATCGAGCCAGAAGTAGACATCCACAGCCCACAAAAAGCGGAAGCTGAAGCTCTTCTTAAATTAGAGATCCTAACGCAGCTAAACCTTCTAAACGAAGGCCAGGAAGTTATGCTCAAGCTAACGCTTCCAACAGAAGCTAATTTCTACAAAGAGCTTGTCGATCACCCTCGTGTACTTAAAGTAGTGGCGCTATCTGGCGGCTATAGCCGTGAAGAAGCAAATGCGAAACTGGCAGAAAACCAAGGTATGATTGCGAGCTTCTCTCGCGCATTGACTGAAGGCGTTTCTGCAAAGCAGTCTCAAGAAGAATTCGAGGCAACGCTAGATAAAGCGATTGAAGATATTTACCAAGCCTCTAAGGCGTAATCTTCCCTTTTGTCAGCACTTCTAAAGAGCGCCTAATGGCGCTCTTTTTCGTTACGAGTTCTTTTGAAGTATTGTGACACCTTCAACTTAATAAGCTCATCTTTACAACCTTGCTAAATGGATGCCTCTGGGGATTTAAGGTCTTTACTAATACTTTTATATGTGGCTATAAAATACGCCCGCCCACAACACACAGGCAATAACGATGGATAGAAAAACGCCTGCTGATGCCAAGTCTTTTGCTAACCCTGATAGGGCATGAAACTCTGTACCTATTCTGTCGATGGTGACTTCAATTGCCGTATTGATGATTTCCGCAAATAAAATGAAAAAAATGGAAGACATTAAAATTGCACGTTCAAGAAAAGGAATTGACCAAAAAGCAAGAACCACGAATGCCACAGCGGCTAGACTGAGTTCTTGTTTAAATGCAGCTTCGTTCTTAGTAAGCCAGCTAAACGCTCGAAGTGAATTCTTTAGAGCCTTAAATACTCGACGCAGGCCTTTTGGTTTGTTACTTGGGTCGAAGTGCGAGGTGGTACTAACCACGGGGTTTGATTCATTTAGGCTTCGCATTGTTTAAAGATATCCATAGTAGGTTGGTAAGTAATACTCTTTACACTTGATAAACCAAGTAACGTGTCAAACAAGTTGTCTTGAGAGTAAGGGTGGTTGGCCAGGTTTTTAATACAATTTCGGTAGCCTGAATCTTCAAACTTCGACGCCCAAAAAAGCATAGGAATGTGAGTTTGTTCTTGCGGTGCAATTTGATAAGGGAATCCATGCAGGTAGAGTCCTTTTTCACCCAAAGATTCACCGTGATCAGACAGGTATAGCATGGAAGCGTTTGGCACATTTTTTAATGTATTAACAATCTCTCCAAGTACATAGTCAGTGTACGCAATGGTATTGTCATACGTGTTGATAAGCGCCTGCGAATCACAGTTTTGAATATCACTTCTAGGACAGTCGGGAGAGAATTTGGCAAATTCAGCGGGGTATCTTCGATAGTAGGTAGGGCCGTGAGAGCCTATCATATGAAGAACAATAACCCTGTTAGTTGTCGCAGGTGATGACAAAACGTCCTTCAAAAGCTCGTTGAGTAAAACATCGTAGCAAAAATCACCGTCACATAAACTAGAGTCTCGGGATGGGTCAAATGCAATAGTTTCAACTCTTTTGCACACCCCCTTGCAGCTACTATTATTGTCTATCCATGTCACGTCAGCGCCAGCCCGATGTATGATATCAAGCACATTATCCTGACTTTCCGCAATGCGAACATCATAGCTTTGCCTTGAAAGTCGAGAAAACATACAGGGTACTGACACCGCAGTAGCGGTCCCGCATGAGGTCACGTCGTTGAAACTTACCGCGCCTATGTCGTTCATAAAGGGCGTAGTGTTTCTGCTATAGCCATTACTGGCAAATTTGTCTGCCCTTGCTGTTTCTCCAACAACCAGTACAGTCGTAGAAGGCAAAGCGTTATTTCTATTTATTATAGAAGGTGTCTTGTCCAGTACCTTGTAAGGAAGTGGTGGATAAAAGTAGGTATCTCTGAGATATTTGTAGCCAGAATCGTAAAATGCATAAGGGATAATATACTTGGCCAAATCTTTGTTATTTCTACCCACCGCAGCATAGTCTTTATAAAGGCCAGCAGCGATAACGATTATTCCAACCACTGCTAATACGTTGAGCTTAAGTAAGTGCTTAACTCTAGCAACTAATTTTCCGTTAATTTCCTGATTAAAGACGGCAACAACGGGCACCAATCCTAACAAGAAGAAAAAGAGTAAAAGCGTTGAGTTTAGATAGGCAAATGCTTCACCAGAATTGGTCTCCATCACATTTTGAATCATACTCTTATCAAATATCACGCCGTAAGCGACCGTACCGTATAAAAGAAGTGAACTGACTAACAGCGTCACTGCCACGGTCAATCTTGGCAAAAGAATGGCGCCTAATAGGCTAAGGGCGATGATATTGAAAAAGGTAAGCAACAATGGAACGGACAGAAAAAATATCCACTGGCCTACTGAAGTTGGCGACACAGCGTGATAGACATTTGAAATAAAAGGGTAGTTGAAAACCAGCGTTATTAAGACTGATGCTATAAAAACAAAATTGGCTAATGAAGGGTTTAAATTTAACGAACGTGGAAATTTCAAAGTCAGTTCTCTTGTGTACTACTTGCAGCACAAGATAACTTTCAAAACTTAAATAAAGCTTAAGCAAAACTTTGGGATTAGCGTTAATGGGAATTTTTATATAGAACCAACAATTCCAGATGGTTTCCCATTGCAACCACTTGTTATACATAGAGAAACGGCGTGAAGTTGTACAAAAAGCTTCCTAGGCCGTCACTTTCTATCGTTAATTAATTCAATATTATTCTCGCCTTCAGTTTATCTTAAGATTGAGATCATAACCTTAGCGAGGAATAAAAATCGACCAATGAAACATGAGAATACTCCTTATAGAAGATTCATTGTCTTTGAGAAATAGCCTGAGCTTAGGTCTAGAAAAACTTGGCCATTCAGTTGATTTAGCTGCCACAGGGCCCGATGGTTTGAGTATGGCGCTTCTTGGTAGCTACGACATTATTGTATTAGACCGCATGCTGCCAGAACTCGACGGGATGGCTATCTTGAAAACGCTAAGAAAAAGACGGGTAGAGACCAAGGTGCTCATTTTGTCTGCACGTGCCGAACCTGAAGAGAAAGTTGAAGGCTTGTTAGCAGGCGCTGATGATTATCTATCTAAGCCTTTTTCATTTGAAGAGTTGTCAGCGCGACTTCTCAGTTTGATGAGACGGGGCGTAACAAACTGTATTAACGATCAAATTACTATTAATGGATTGATATTGGATATTCAGGCCAAGTCTTTTTTATTTGGAGAGCAGGCGATTAGTTTAACGCCGAATGAATATCGCATAGTAGAGTGCATGTTCCTAAACAAAGGCAAGGTCGTCACATCAGAAAAATTAAGTGAATTTATTTCCGGTAGTTATGACTATATCTCAAAAAATGCAATTGAAGCGCACCTCTCTTCAGCGCGAAAAAAAGTAAGGGCATGTGGCGCTACACTCCCCATCAAAAGTAAGCGAGGATTTGGCTACGTAGTGGTGGAAGGCGATGAAGTCAATACGTAAAACCTTAACGCGGCGCCTTTCTATCACTATTTCTTTGCTGGTGATTGTCGTTTTACTCGCTGCAGATATCGGAGTTGATACCTGGGTCCAAAGAGAGTTTAACCAAGGTTTAAAAGCCAAAGTTGGCATGCTTCAAAGCTTAGTTAATGAAGATTTAGACGGCGTTGAGTTTGAGTTCGCCGGCGAGTATTTCCCTGAGTTCGAGGGTGCCTCTTCTCCAGAATACTTTCAATTGTGGTACAAAGGGCAGATTTTCGAAAAGTCGGAATCCCTTGCACTGTACACTGTCGACGAGCTGCCGTTTGAAAACTTAAGTTTAAACGAGGCGGTGATTAACGACATAACGCTGCCAGACGGTCGCTCTGGGCGTATTATTCACACCAAATACGTGCCTCAAATTGACTCTGAAGACCGCGAAGCATTCTATAGCGTCAGAGGCGAAGTGCAGCGCGACCCCATGGTTATCGCATATGCAACCTCCACTGAGCTGTTGAATTTCACTCTTTGGTTTATCGATATCGCGTTTTTAGTGGCGCTTATTGTAATTCCGTTAATGGTAAGGTTCGTCGTGCGCAACACGGTGTCTTACGCCTTGGCACCACTTGATGCATTGAACAACAATATAAGAACTCTAAGGTTTACTGCCACAGACAAGCACGAAGCATTCTCTACAAACGTTTCAGAACTAGAACCAATCGTCAGCAGCTTGAACCATTTTATAAACGATAACTACGCACTATACCTTAGAGAGAAAAGACTTACCTCTGACATTGCTCACGAACTTAAAACGCCGGTTTCCGAACTTATCAATCTGGCGGAAGTTGCCATGAAGTTTCCAGGAGAGGAGCGACTCGAAAAAGATTTTAAACCGCAGATTCTTCGCATTGGTATGCGAATGAAAAACATCATTTCCGGTTTGATGTTAATCCAAAAGCACAGTGCCAAGCAGACTCAATTAAACGACCTTATTAATATTGAAGAGCTCGTCGCCCAAGTTGTTGCAAGCAAAGCGGTAGATAATATTAATGTGGTTGCGAAAGAAAGGAGCGACGTGGTTATTCACTCTAACCGAATTGCGGTAGAGTCTATATTTAGCAACTTGTTAGACAACGCTATCGAGCATGGAAAGCATTGTGAGCCGATTAGCGTGTATATAGGTAAAACACCATCAGGGCAGGCCCAAATAGAAGTGACAAATACAACACACACTGAAATTGATGAAAGTGATTTGAGACATATGTTTGAACCCTTGTGGCAAAAGGATGCATCACGTACGTCAGAAGACAACTTTGGCCTAGGGCTATCAATAGTAAGTGCATTGTGCGGAGCAATTGGGGCAGCCGTGACGGTAGATAAGTTGGACCACAACCACATCTCTTTTTCTGTGACTTTCAAAAAGGCCTCTTAAAAACGCGTGCTGTTAAAATGCGCTATTGCTTGCAGTAAAAAAATATGACGTACACTGCCTCACTCAGGAATTCTGAGTTTGTTTGTGACAAATACGTGCAACCGTTTATTGCCTGCGTTTACTAGCAAGAATGTTTCTTGTAAAAGCGTAATCGCCTGTGTAGCATAACGCCGCAATTTTCCTTATATAATTGAATTTCTGGAATAATCATCGGTGAATAATCATCAGTACATGAAGCAGTACACCATATACGCATTAATTGCGTTGTTGTTTACTTGCTTATCTGGACTTAAACAGGATTACAAGCCGATCACGTTCAAGCATCATTTTGATGCTTCTATTTCCGAATATTCCTTCGAGTTTGATACAGAGGAAAGTGCGCCGGAAGAGCCCGTCCCGCCACAAAATGTTGTGCTGGATTACATTACGGACTCCTTCACGGATACCGCAAAACCACGTCCGCGTGGGCTTTTCAAAACATCCCTTAACTACGCAACGCCGTTAACCCGAGCGCCGCCTATTGCTTAGTTTTTTAGGTTTAGCGGTTATTGGCTACCTAAAAAACACGTTAATTCGATATTCCTAACAACGCACCAGCGCTTTGCTGGATGTTTTTGCGTGCTTAATTATCAGCGGTGAACCTATTTGCTGAAAGCGCGCTAGTGGCATGCTGTCTTTTTATAAGGCATGTCACGATTAGCCTTTTTATTACGAATTTACATTATGAGCAAAAAAGCACTTCTTGCAGTAAGCATTGTTTCCGCACTTTTAGGTGGTTGTGGACATGAAGAACATGCTGCGCATCACGAAAAACTTCAATTCAACGTTACTCATCCTATCGTACAAGACACAACGCTGGTAAAAGAGTACGTCAGTCAGATACGTGCCATTCAACATATTGAAGTTAGAGCTATGGAAAAAGGCTATCTTCAATCGACCTTTGTTGATGAGGGACAAACGGTAGAACGTGGTCAGCCCATGTTCAAAATAATGCCGAACGTATATGAAGCTGAACTACACCGCGCTGAAGCCGAGGCTAAAGCGGTCGAGATGGAGTACAAAAATACAAAGTCGCTTGTTGAACAAAACATTGTTTCTCCTAACGAACTTGCCGTCATAGAAGCACAGCTTCAAAAAGCTCAGGCTGAAGTTGAACTGGCAAAGACTCACTTAGCATTCACAGATATCAAAGCGCCGTTCACAGGCAAAATGGACCGACTGGAAGCTCGAACGGGAAGTTTGCTTGATGAGGGCGAACTGCTCACCACATTGTCTGATATCAGCACAATGTGGGTGTATTTCAATGTGCCTGAATCAGAGTATTTAAAGTACGCGCAGAACAGCGCATCAAATGATCAAACGTCAGTGCGATTAAAGCTTGCCGATGGCAGTATTTACGCGCATCAAGGCGTGATAGATGCCATTGAAGCTGATTTTGATAATCATACCGGTACCATTGAAATGCGTGCGTCTTTCCCTAACCCAGACCAACTGCTAAGACATGGGCAAACCGGTAATGTCATGGTGGATATTGCCTATCCGGATGCTTTAGTTATTCCTCAGAAAGCCACATTCGAAATTCTCGATCAAAGCTTTGTATATGTGCTGGATAGCGAGAACAAGTTAGCAACCCGCCACATTAACATCGCTGCAGAACTCCCTAACATCTATCTGGTTTCAGACGGACTAGCGCCGGACGACACTATTTTGATTGAAGGACTGCGAAGAGTTTCGAACGGCGATGAGATAGAGCCTGAACTTATTTCAGCCAGCGACACATTAGCTGAACTGTCATTGCACGCAGAATAAGGGGGCGCTATGTTTGGAGTTTTTATTAAACGTCCAGTGATGGCCATCATGTTATCGCTGATGATTATATTTTTGGGCGTGTTGTCGGTGTTTAGCCTACCCACGTCACAGTTTCCAGATATTGCTCCGCCGCGAGTGCTTATTTCTCTGGCATATCCCGGTTCGAGCGCTGATGTATTGGTGAAGTCATCGCTGGTTACCATTGAGCGTTCAATCAACGGTGTGCCGGGCATGAAGTACATCGTGTCTGATGCGACCAGCGCGGGTGAAGCCACCATTCAAGTTATCTTCGATTTAGATGTAGATCCGAATCAGGCGCTCATTAATGTGAAAACGCGGCTTGACCAGATCATGAACCGGCTGCCCCAGCTCGTGCAGTTAGAAGGGGTGGTACTAGAGCGGGTTCAGCCTAGCATGTTGATGTACATAAACGTTTATAGCACGGACGAAACGGCTGATGAAAAGTTTCTGTACAACTATTCCAATATCAACCTTATCCCCGAGATACAGCGGGTAAACGGTATTGCCAGTGCAAAAATATTGGGAAGTCGCCAGTACGCCATGCGAATTTGGTTAAAGCCTGATCGCATGCGTGCTTACAATGTTTCTGTAGATGAGATCATGGAATCGATAGACGAGCAAAGCTTGATTGGACGCCCTGGACGACTTGGCAGAAGCTCAGGCATTACTGCTCAGTCCAAAGAATACGTGCTTATTACGAAGGACGTTACGACGAGCCTGAAGAATATAAAAATATCATTATTCGCGCCGATTCCGACGGTCGCTTGCTCAAATTAGGTGATATTGCCGATGTTGAGTTAAGTAGTGAATTCTTCGATATTTACTCAAACAAAGACGGGTATCCTTCCGCTGCGATAGTGCTAAAGCAGAACTATGGAAGCAGTGCCAACGAGGTTATTTCTCAGGTGAAAGCCACTATGGCTGAACTAGAAAAAACGTTTCCAGAAGGCATGAAGTACGAAATCAACTACGATGTTTCTAAGTTTCTAGATGCCTCTATTGAACAAGTGCTGCATACCCTGTTTGAAGCCTTTATTTTGGTTTCCTTGGTGGTGTTCATCTTTCTGGGTGACTGGCGTTCCACACTTATCCCGCTTCTTGCTGTGCCGGTTTCACTGGTTGGAACGTTTTTCTGCATGCAGGCCACAGGGGTGAACATAAATCTTATTACTCTGTTCGCTCTCGTATTAGCGATAGGGATTGTGGTAGATAACGCTATTGTTATCGTGGAGGCCGTTCACGCGAAGATGGAAGAAAGCAGCAGCCTAACCCCTTATATGGCGACCCAACAAGTACTGGGTGAAATGGGGGGAGCTATTATCGCAATTACACTGGTGATGACGGCGGTTTTTGTGCCCCTTATTTTTATGACGGGCCCGGTAGGTGTCTTCTATCGCCAGTTCTCTATTACCATGTCATCGTCAATTATCATCTCGTGTATTGTGGCGCTTTCATTAACGCCAGTGCTGTGTGCGATGTTGCTTAAAAACCCTCATTCACACACAAGAAAGGCAACGCCATTAAGCAAGTTTATTGATGGATTTAACCATTATTTCAATAAGTTAACCGGTCGTTATACAGGCATTATTAAAGCTATCGTTACACGCCGCAGTGTTACTGTAGTGCTGCTTGCGGGCTTTGTGGTAAGTACCTTTGGCGTTAATCAGGCATTACCTACAGGCTTTATTCCCGGTGAAGACCAAGGGCAAATCTATGCCATCATTCAAACACCGCCAGGCAGTACCCTTGAAGCGACGAATACAGTAGCGCGAGAGCTGCAAAGCTTGGCGCTGGACGTTGAAGGCGTCTCCTCGGTATCCTCGCTTGCTGGCTATGAAATTCTCACGGAAGGACGAGGTTCAAATGCTGGTACCTGCTTGATTAATCTTGAAGATTGGGCTAATCGCGAACAGTCGGTACGTGACATCATTGAAGAACTGGAAGCCAAGACACACCACTTAGGAGCAGTGATTGAGTATTTCGAACCGCCTGTTGTGCCGGGTTATGGCGCGTCTTCGGGGTTATCATTTCGTTTACTCGATAAGACCAACACTACCGACTATCAAGAGTTCGACCAAATCAACAAAGCCTTCATGGAAGAACTCGGTAAACGTGATGAGCTAAAAGGTTTATTCACGTTTTACGCTGCCGATTATCCTCAATATAAAATTGAGATAGATAACCAAGCTGCAATGCAGAAAGGGGTATCTATTGGCGCTGCCCTGGAGAATCTGAATATTCTTATCGGTAGTACTTACGAGCAAGGTTTCACGCGTTTTAATAACTTCTTCAAAGTGTACACACAAAGTGCGCCAGAATATCGTCGTTATCCCAGTGACTTATTGGATTACTACGTGAAAACGAAGAGGGTGAAATGGTGCCTTACTCGGCCTTTATGAAGCTGATTAAAACCCAAGGCCCTAATGAAATTACACGCTACAACCTTTATACCTCGGCAGCAATTCGTGCAGAGCCTGCAGCAGGGTATACCTCGGCGCAAGCGATAAAAGCAGTTGAGGAAGTAGCGGCTGCAACGCTGCCAAAAGGATATGACATAGGTTGGGAAGGCCTGTCATTTGACGAGGCTAAACGAGGTAATGAAGCCATTGTTATCTTTGCCGTAGTATTGTTGTTTGTATATATCGTGCTGGCATCACAGTACGAGAGTCTGCTTCTACCTTTTGCGGTCATTCTTTCACTACCTACCGGTATTCTCGGCTCATTCCTGTTTCTCAAAGGTATGGGGCTGGCCAACGACGTTTATGCGCAGCTCGGCTTAGTTATGCTGGTTGGTTTACTCGGTAAAAATGCCGTGCTTATTGTGGAATACGCAGTGCAAAAAAATCAGCAGGGCTTATCGATTGCTGACGCAGCTGTTGAAGCGGCCAAACAGCGCTTCCGCCCAATCCTAATGACATCGTTCTCGTTTGTAGCAGGGCTAATTCCGCTTGTTATTGCAACGGGGGCGGGCGCAGTGGGAAATAGAACTATTGGTGCTTCTGCTTTAGGCGGTACTTTGTTAGGCACTATTTTTGGTGTGCTGGTTATTCCTGGGCTTTACTACTTGTTCGCCAAACTTGAAGAAGGTAAGTCATTAATCAAAAACGAAGATCATGTCCCTCTTACTGAAACTTACCACTATAACGATGAGGTGCTAAGCGATGATAAATAAAAAGCGATTTACTTATAAGCCGCTGTGGTTAGCGCTTAGTAGTGCGTTGTTAGTACAGGCATGTGCCATCCCTACCATTGAAACGCGAAACCCTAATCTAGATTTGCCAGAGCAGTTTAACGCGAAAGTTTCGCAAGTGGATACTCAGGCTGGTCAAGGGATTAACCAGAGTACACAAGCAAATATTCAATGGAGTGAGTGGTTTAACGACCCTACGCTTTCTGCGCTGGTGGATACGGCGGTTAAGAACAACCAAGAGGTGTCTATATTAATTCAACGCATTAATATGGCGTCGAATGAAGTGTATGCACGGGAAGGGGAATATTTGCCTCGACTCTCTGCGGGGGTAGCCGCTGAAACCGAAAAGGTAGGCGAATATACCCGGGAAGGCGCAGTAGAAGAACAGTTAAATATCAAGGAGGATAAAGAATTTCCCGACCCGCTGGCAAACTTAAAGCTAGGCCTTAATGCGTCGTGGGAAATTGACGTTTGGCATAAGCTGAGAGATGCGTCTAAAGTGGCCTCGCTTGAATACTTGGCGTCGGTTGAAAGTAAGAACTTTTTCGTTACCCAGTTAGTATCTGAAGTTGCGCGTACTTACTATGAACTGCTGGCGCTAGATAACAAGCTAGAGAATCTTGACTCAACCATTTCGCTACAGCGCAATGTTATTCACACTATTAATGCGTTGAAAGAATACGGGCGGGCGTCATCGCTACCCGTTGCGCGCTTTAACGCGGAAGTGAAGAAAAACGAGAGCGAGCGTTACTTGATTGAGCAGGAAATCCTAGAGAAAGAGAACACGCTCAATCTGTTATTAGGACGCACTCCACAGCCCATTCAAAGGGACAGTAACGTGTTGCTCAGCGCCGAGCTAAAAAGCCCGCAGGTGGGTGTACCCTCTACGCTATTAGACAATCGCCCTGATATAAAACAAGCTGCACTCACGCTCCAAGCAGCAGAGTTAAATATCGATGTGGCTAAAGCTAACTTCTACCCTTCTTTTGAGCTAAAAGCAGGGTTAGGTTTATCGGCGTTTGATAGTCGCTACTTGTTTAATGTGCCTGAGTCATTGGCATATTCTTTATCTGGTGATGTTTTTGCGCCATTAATAAACCGCAGGGCGATTGAGGCGGTTTATCAAAATGCCAGCGCCGAACAAATTGAAGCGGCTTACGAATATGAACTCACCATTTTAACGGCGGTAGCTGAAGTAACAAACAGTTTGTCGAAGCTCGATAATTTGGAGAAAAGTGCTGAAGCAAGGCGTCATCAAATTGCTTCACTGGAACAGTCGATTGATATTGCCAATAGGCTTTTTTCGTCAGCTCATGGTGAGTATTTAGAGGTGCTGCTTGCGCAACGAGAAGCACTGGAAGCGCGTAGCGAGTTTATAGAAACTCGTCAGCAGCAAATGGCCGCACTGGTCGATTTGTATCAGGCACTCGGAGGCGGATGGCAGTCTTAAAATCAAAAGGAGAGCGCTCGCTCTCCTTTTTTTCGCCTTTATCAAAAGCTGGCGGTGAATTTCAGACTCAACGTGTGACAAAAGCAGAACACGTGCGGCGTTAAATGTTAACGCGTAAAGTTAAAGCGGGCAAAAAAGCGCTCAGCTTCGTCACTATCAAAATCATAGCCATTATTCGTCATCGCTTCCAAAGCATCTTCTACCGTTTCGTAAAAGCCATAAGGAACTTCGGCAGCGTCGTAGCACTGAGAAATCTGATGCTTAGTTGTCAGCATAATGTCGGTATCTAATATCACCACGGCAAGAAACGACAGGCCGCGGGTTTTTCTTACCCGAGTTTGTTTTACAAAAATATCAAAGGTGGAAGGGGGCATCAGACTTTCACCGTAAAGACAGCTTACTTGTGCCCATTTAGCGCCCTTTTCGAATTTTGAAATGTCAGAAGACATCTTAACTACGCCATTTCTCATGGTTTCGTCATTCCACGGTCCGCGCGCTGAGAAGAGCAGCAACTGACCGCTTACGCTACATTCAAACTCGCCGTGTGGATTATTCATGGGCATTTCCTTTAAGCCTTATATAGAAGTTAGCACTTTACTGCTATCACGCAACTAACCATTCGGCTAAAGCCAACGCCCCTGTGTACTGCGCTTAATCGCCTCGCGATGTCGCTCAACGTTTAATCTTTATTGGCTGAATATATTCAGTAATATGGAGACGATAAATGCATCACTACAACGTGATCACCCCATAAAAAGAACGGAAAAGAACAAATAGATTAAGGTGAGATATGTCTTTTACGAGAAATCACAGGTACCCGTCAGTCAAAAAACGGTTTGCTATATGGGCTGCACTATTTAGCGTAGGCACGCTAGCTATGCCATCCACAGCGCTTGCAAGCAATGAGAGAGAATCTCTTACTACCGACTCTGAACGCTATTTTAAATCGGAAGATATTTTTAATTTGGAATACGTGAGCGAAGTTCAGGTGTCGCCAAACGGTAAATATGTTGCGTATGTGCGCCGTTCAAACGACATTATGTCGGATAGCAGTCGAGCGAACGTTTGGCTAGCGTCGGTTGATGGAAAGTCACACCGCCCCTTACTGTCGTCGAAAAAGAGTTACTATTCTATTCGCTGGTCACCAGACGGTAGCCGATTGGCTTACCTTTCTAATGAAGAAGGTAAACCGCAATTGTATGTGCGTTGGATGGATACAGGGCAAACGGCACTCGTAACAAATGTCACCTCAAACCCAAGTAACATCACTTGGTCGCCAGATGGTAAGCACATTGCTTTCACTATGAGCGTTGATGCCAAGGAAAAGCCGCTAGACATTAAAATGCCTAAAAAGCCTGACGGTGCAAAGTGGTCTCCTAGCTTTCAATATATTACCAAAGCGCGCTATCAAGCCGATGGCCGAGGCATTCTTGAACCTGCTTACACCCATATTTTTATTGTTCCTGCTGACGGAGGCACAGCACGACAGCTTACTTCAGGGAACTATCACCACAATGGGCGCTTAAGTTTCTCTCCTGATAGCGACAAAATCTATTTCTCTGCCAACCGCAGTGACAATTGGGAGTATGAGCCTGTTGAGGGGGACATCTTTTCTGTGGATATGATGGGTAATATCGCACAGCTTACCAACGACAAAGGCCTTGAATCATCGCCTGTCGTATCGCCTGACGGAAAGCACATTGCTTACGCACGCCGCGATGACGAAAAAGTGATGTACAAAAATAGCTATTTGTACGTGATGAAAAGTGACGGTACAGATGCCAAAAACTTAACAAAAGACGTTGATAATTCAGTGTCTAACTTTCACTGGAAAGATAATAAGCACGTTTATTTTCAGCAGTCGGTTCGCGGTTTAGCGCAGGTGGATGTGGTATCGCTATCGGGCAGCGTAAAAGCCGTAGCTAAGGGGCTGGGCGGTACTACGTTAGGACGACCTTATGTGTTTGGCACCTATCACGCTGTTGATGATGTAGTGGCGTATACCAAAGGACGTACCGATCGCCCCGCTGATTTATATGTCACTACGCGAAACGAGCGACAGCTAACAGCGCTCAATGAAGACGTTCTAGGTCATAAGCAGCTTGGCGAAGTAAAAGAAATTGTCTATCCGTCTTCTATAGATGGCGAAGAAATCCAGGGGTGGTACATTCTACCGCCAAACTATGACAGCTCGAAAACGTATCCGCTTATCTTAGAAATTCACGGCGGACCTAATCTCGCTTATGGTCCTGTCTTCACGGCCGAACTGCAGCGCATGGCTGCAGAGGGCTATGTGGTGTTTTATGATAATCACAGAGGCAGTACAGGTTATGGAGAACGCTTTGCATTGCTACTTCAAGGGAAATACAGTTCGGAATATGACTTCTCAGACCATATGTCGGGCGTAGATGCGCTTATTGAAAAAGGCATCGCTGATCCAGAGCGACTGTTTATTACTGGTGGTTCAGCAGGCGGCATTGCATCAGCCTATGCCATTGGCCTTACTAACCGATTTAAAGCAGCCGTAGTCGCTAAACCCGTTATCAACTGGTTATCGAAAGTGCTGACTGCCGATTCAGGTCTATATCAAATCCCTTTCCAATTTCCGGGCAAGCCTTGGGATAACGAAGAGCACTACTGGAAGCGCTCACCGCTATCGCTAGTAGGCAATGTAACGACTCCCACCATGCTGATCACGGGAGTGGAGGACAAGCGCACGCCAATGTCTGAGACCGAGCAGTTCTATCAAGCGTTAAAGATTCAAAAGGTTGATAGCGTGCTGGTAAAAGTACCTGGTTCGCCTCACGGGATTGCTTCTAAGCCATCTAGAATGATTGGTAAAGTTGAAAATATCTTGGCGTGGTTTAAAAAATACGACAGCGTACAGTCACAAAGTACGCAAGTTGAAGCTCAATAATTAGTGTGCTGAGACTAAGAGGGGCTAATGCGCCGACTCAATCGGTTCAAGGCCCCATTTTTTTAGTATTCGAGCATATTCGCCATTCGCTTTTAAAATCGAAAGCGCGTGTTTAAGTGAGCTTACTTTGTCTTGCTCAGTCTTAAGGCCAGTGGCAACAAAAAGATCGGCACCCAATGCTTCGATAACATATTCGCTCGTTGCGTCGTTAGGGTTAAAGCCTGCGTCGCTGATTTCATACTTTCCTGTCTCAAAATTGGCTAATGCAAAGTCGATGCGCTCCATATACAAAAGCTTCCACAGTAGTGCTGGCTCAGCAACCAAAGCGAGGTTTTTATTTTCTTCAAAACCTTCTTGCTGCAAAAACGATGCTGAGCCATAGCCGCGTATTGAGCCTACTCGGAACTGCTTTGCGTCGTCTAAGGAATTGACGTGTGCTGTCTCTTTCTGCTTTAAGCGGATCAGCGAGGCTTGCATGTGATTTACTGATGAAATCCACTCAAATTCATCTTCCCTGTTCGGTGTTTTCAATAAAGATAGAAGTACCAGATTGGGATTATCGAGGGTTTCTTGTACTGCACGGGCCCACGGCATGTGTTCCAACGAACTGCTAAATGGCAGCAGAGGTTCTAGTGCGTTTGCGAGGTCTACGTTGACGCCTTGTGCTTTTCCATCCTTATTAATCCAGTAATAGGGTGGGGTGACCTCGGTTAGAAAGTAGACATGGTTGGACGATGCGAAGGCAAATGAACTTACAATCAGCAACAAAAAAATCCAGATACTACGAAACATAACTACTGTTAAGAACCTATAAAAAATAACATCAATTGGAGGTTTTAGATAAGGTAATGCTAATGCGTAGTATACCGGTTTTATAGGCAAATAATACTGATATTTGCCTATAAAATGTTCAATTTGAGGTGCTGATAGTCGGTACTTGCTTATTCTACCGCGGGATGTAATTGCTCGATATCAGGAACAACTGTGAGTTTTAAATCAAGCGCTTTCCAGTAGTGGCTTTCTCGTAGCAGGTCAGCTGAGATAATAGGTTTTTCATCTAACCAGCCATCGGGGAAGGTAATGGTCAGTTCGTTCTTTTCTACATTAACAACGAGGTCAGGTACAAAACCCTCTTGGCGTTTAATATTAAGCAGTACACCCAAACGCAGTAACGCGATTAAATGCTTAACCGACTGCTCATCGAAAAGATTAAATGCGGGCAATTCATTGGTTCGAATTTTCTTTCTATGGAATCGCACGAGCGTAGCTAGCAGTAATTGTTGTTCCTGCGTAAACCCAGGCATGTCCACATTACCAAGAATATAGGCGCTGTGTTTTTGTATGCCTCGAGAGTTAATTTGCATGCCGACTTCGTGAAGTAAAGCTGCCCAGCCGAGCATGCTTTTAAAGTCACGCCCTTTAAGTTTCCATGCTTTTTCAACATCGTTGAAAAGTGAAAGGGTTGTATTAAGCACCATAGTGGCTTGGGACGTATCTACATCGTAGCGGGTTGCCAAACTACTAGCGGTTCTGCCGCGAATATCAGCGTGATGAAGCTCATCTTCCATCTGATAAAGCACGCCTTCGCGCAAGGCGGCAGGCGAGTACACCAAGCCTTCAATCTCTAGGGCTTTGAAAACGGCGATAAGAATAGCGAGGCCGCCAGCAATAACCACACGACGATCTTCACTTAAATCTGGGTAGCTTAATTTGTCTATATGCCCTGCGCTTATGAATTGCTTCATTAAATTGCGCAAACTTTTAAGTGTCACCGGAATATCGTGGCCATTGGGTCTGTCTTGCTGACAAAGTATAAACAGCGAACGAATGGTACCAGACGTACCGATACACTGGACCCAGCCCAGTCTGCGATATTTATTATCTATTAACTCAAGCTCTTGCTGTGCAGCCGTGATAGCACGATCAAAGGCTTTTGGCTTTAGCTCACCGTCAGGGAAAAACCGTTTGGTATAGCTTACGCAGCCCATTTGAAGGCTGCGGCAAAGTAAAGGCGTAAAACCTTCGCCAATAACGAACTCAGTAGAGCCACCGCCTATATCAATAACCAGCTGTTGGCCGTCGGAGTGGTTAGTATGTGCAACGCCTGAATAAATAAGTCGCGCTTCTTCTACACCAGAAATGACTTCGATAGGGTAGGGAAGGATATCTTTTGCTGCGCTGATAAAATCGCGGGCGTTACGCGCTCTGCGCAACGTATGAGTGGCGACAATTCTCACGGAGTCGGGCTCAAAACCTTTAAGGCTCTCTGCTACTACTTTTAGCATAGCAAGCCCACGCTCCATCGCTTCATCAGACAAGATATCGTCGTCGTTGAGACCTTCGGCCAAGCGTACTTTTTGTTTAACTCTATGCAGAATCTGCACAGACCCAGCAACAATGCGTGCTACTACTAAGTGAAAACTATTTGAGCCAATGTCTAGTGCTGCGACTTTATTGACTTCGCGGGTTTCCACGTCATTAAAAACTGATTCGTGCTGGGTCATGTACTAATTTTCTATCCTACAAAGTGTCTTCTAGCTTCTTCAAATAGTCATAAATTTCTATCTGAGAACGAAGTTTTTTACGATTTCCCCTGCGAACGTACTTGTTGCTCTGATCCTTGTCAATCACTCGAGCCTTCAGGGTATCTTTAAATTGTAGCTCCATTATATCAACAATGCGCTGTTGAAGACCTTTATCATACACTGGACAACCTACTTCAATGCGGTTGTCCATGTTACGGGTCATCCAGTCAGCAGAAGAGATATACACTTTTCTATCGCCGCCACCTTCAAAAATCATCACGCGAGGGTGTTCGAGAAATCTATCAACAATAGAGATAATTTCGATGTTTTCGCTTATTCCTTTTATCCCCGGATTAAGTGAGCACATACCGCGCACTATACCGCGGATCTTAACCCCCGCCTGGCTAGCCCGGTACAAATCATCAATGAGTTCTTTATCAACAAGGTTGTTAATTTTGAAAGTGATTTGTGCCTTTTGGCCTTGGTTCAAATGCTGAATTTCTTGACGAATTAACGACTGAATTTTGGTTCTGGCGTTTAATGGCGATATTTGAAGATGCTGGAACTTGTAGCGTCGGTAAGGGTATTGAATAAGATCGAATACCGCCACGCCTTCATCGGCGAGTTCTTGATTACGGGTGAATAAGCTGTAGTCGGTATAAATCTTTGCTGTTTTCTCGTTGAAGTTACCCGTACCGAAATGCGCATAGTTCACCAAACTGCCCCGTTCTTCACGGGTCACAATACAAAGTTTAGAGTGAATTTTAAGAGTAGGCACGCCAAGTACAACGCGTATACCTGCATCAGTCATGCGCTTAGACCATTCGATATTTGCCTCTTCGTCAAAACGGGCGCGAAGTTCTACCACAACGGTTACTTTTTTGCCGTTGTCTACTGCGTCAATCAACGAGTTTACAATGCGTGAATTACTGGCAACACGATAAATATTAATACGTATGGTCTTAACATTCGGGTCGAAAGCCGCCTGACGCAAAAACTCGGTGAAGTGTAGGAAGCGATGGTACGGGTAGTATAGTAGTATGTCTCGTGCAGTAATGGCATCGAAAACGGTGTTGTACTTAGAGAATGCCTTGCTGTCGATAGCAGGCAGCGGCGTATGCTCTAAATATTCTCGACCCACATTAGGGAAGCCAATAAAGTCTTTAAAGTTACGATAGTGCCCAGCAGCGTGCATGGTATCTAGCTTCGTTATCTTAAGTCGCTTGCGCAAGTCAGATTTCATGTCCTCTGGCATGTTCGTGTCGTAGATAACACGCACAGGCTCAGCGATAAGGCGCTGCTTCATACTTTCAGACATCTTTTCAACGAAGCTTTCGTCAATTTCTTCGTTGATAGAATATTCCGCATCACGCGTCATTTTAAACGAGAATGCTTCAATTTCGTCGAACTTCACGAAACCGCGGAAAATGTCTTCGATACACAGCTGAATCATGTCATCGAGCATAATAATGCTCTTCTTCTTGCGGCTTTTTTGCGGTGGGATCAGCATAAAGCGCGACATTTCAGAGGTAGGAACCTGAATAACCGCAAATTTAGGATTGCGGTCCTTTCTTCTAAGCGCCACATATAAATACACTGAAGTACCGTTCAAACGGCTAAGTAGGTCGGTCTTCTTATCTATTAAAATAGGTGCAATGTGACGCAGTGCTTTGTTAACGAAGAAGTTGCGTACCCACTGCTTTTGATAATCGTCTAAATCGTCTTTTCGAAGAATATGTATGTTGTAGCGAGCTAGGGACTTAACCACATCCTTATGAATTTGGTCGAACTTTTCAGAAAGCTGGACTACCTTTTTCTGAATAAGCGCCATAAGAGCGGTTTGGCGTTCAGCTTCCTCTTCATTGCCGTCATTTTGCGCAATGGTAATTTGTCGTTTCACGTCAGCGGCGCGCACGCGATAAAACTCATCTAGGTTATTTGAGTAAATACCAAGAAAACGAATTCGCTCCACGGCGGGATTGTTTTTATCTGCGGCTTCTTGCAATACGCGTTCGTTAAACGCAAGCCAGCTTAATTCTTTGGGATAATATAAAACGTCGTTATCCATAATGTCTCAATTCACGTTCATAAAAATGGTCAAAGACTGCCATCAGTCAGTGACACTACTGTGACAACACGTATTCTGGTGCAAGTGCGCACGCATTGCGTTGTGGTTATTCCATTAACTTTCAATATGATGAGTTCGTAATTGTGATACGCGGGATAGTGTATGGCACCACAAATACGCCCTTGTTTTTATCGCTTCGCGGTAATATCCACCACCAAATCGTTAGCCAACGACTCCAGTGAGTCTTGCAATGCGCCGTCGTCAAAATCTTCTGGCACCGCAATTTCTGCTTTTGCTTTGAAAATCAGGCTGCCCCAGTTAGGCGCGCTTTCACAGTGTGAAGCAAAGGTGAGAATATTCAAATTGAACTGGTTTAAAATAGAAGTAAGCTCTTGGACAATACCGGTTTTGTCATTGCCCATTACATCAACCGTCAATTTGGTGGTGTTGTTATTTTCACTGCTCGCTACCGCTACAGATTGCACCGACAAATCTTTAATGGCGTCTAGCGCATCGATTAAGCCCTGTTTGTTCTCATCGGCAACATGTACTTCTACAAAACCGGTGAACATTCCCGCCATATGCGCAAAGCTCGATCCTTGCCAGTTGCCCTCATGTTTGTATACACACTTAGCCAGTGTGTCTACTAAACCCGGCTTGTCTTTACCCATAATGCTTATAACCAATGATTGCATACGATGCTCCTTATTGGGCGTGTAGAGAAAAACTTTGATCGTCTTCCTGTTGGGTAATACCATAGGCGCAGAGTAGGTTGCGCGAAGGTAATGCTTTAAACTTTCACTTGCTATTAGCATAACAAAACTTACACTGCTCACCAGTGCAATTTAGGGTTATTCTTCTTAAAAATGAAGAATTTCGAAAATAAGAATTACTAAACAGCCGCATGACTTTCGACAGCAATAGCACAAACAAAAAACGCCAGCGAAGCGACAGGTGGTCACGCTATGTAGTGACCGGCTTCGGCGGCCTTGTTTTGTTGACGTTAGTTATTCTTATTACCCATCTAATCAGCCAAGCTCTGCCGTTGGCATATACCCCTAGCTTAAATCATCTGTTGAGCTTGAAAACGCCAGATAACGAAAAAATTATCAGCGCAGGCGACATTATTAACAGTCAGCCAATGCTGGTTAGGAAGTCTGACTGTCGATTGGGATTAAAGTTGCTTAAAGGCGATGCTCTGGTAAGTAATCACGATTATATCCGTCCTTGTGAGCATAGACTGTCTTCCCACAGTGTGATGGGAGAGAACTATATCGTAGACGTTTCTCCCAACGCCCAAGTGAGAGTTTTACCGGTTAGATCGTTCAACATGACCGACGGTAGCGCAGAGGATATTGCCACAAGTACACCGCAAGCAGCGTTGTCGAACAGCATTGCGTTCGCGCTTCCCAAAGATGAGTGGGAGAGACGCAGTGACTGGAGCATTGCACTGTCCTCAAAATGGGCAGTGGTTTCTATCGTTCAAGACAATAAAGTGTTTATCCGTTGGGTAAATCGGCTTCGTCCTACACAGGTTGTGGATAAACGGTTTCATAATATAGACAGACTCGTATTGTTACCCGGCAGTCAGAGCGTGTTACTCCAAGTGGATGATGCCCTTTTCCTAAATAGGCTCACGGATGAAGGTGCGTCACTACTGCCAATAGCAGGAAACATCACAGCGTCATTAGATGAGAAGATTGTATTCCCACTTGCTAAAGACCGCACCTTTTTCCTAATGAACAGCAATACACAGGCACTTACTCGCTGGGTGCTGAGCAAAAGCGATAAAGGCCTTACCTTTGAACAAACCTACCAAGTAGCGCTACCAGGAGAGAACGTTAAGGATGTGGCAGAACATGCCAGTATGAACTTGGTGGCTGTGCTGACCGATAAAGCAAGAGTGTTGTTGGTAAACCGTGTATCAGGCGATGTAGTGGCATCACAACAGATAGAGCGTTCTGCTGAGAATATCATTTGGTACGGCAATAAGCTTTATGGCTATTCAGATAGCACCTTATCAGTATGGGAAGGCAGGCACTTAAGCGGCGTTACTACATGGGCCTCTCTGTTTGAACCGCAGCACTACGAAGGGTATGAAACGGAAGAAACCGTATGGCAAACCACCAGTGCCTCTGATTTTCAAGAGGCAAAGTTTAGCTTAACACCGCTATTAATAGGCAGTATTAAAGCCTCTCTTTTAGCGCTGCTTATTGCTATTCCGGTTGCTATCGGTGCCGCAATTTACACCGCGTTTTTTGCTAAAAGCCGCCTTCGCAACGTTATTAAGCCGGCTATCGAATTGCTCGAAGCGATTCCCAGTGTACTCATCGGCTTCATCGCGGCTATTTGGTTGTCGCCAAAAGCTGAGCAGTTTTTATTTTCCTTTGCCTTTTTCCTAATCGTTATCCCTTTTGTGCTTATTGTCGTTGCCCTGGTGCAGCGTCCTGTTGCGGAATACTTACCAAAGAAGCTAAGACACGGAGCAGAGCTACTATTTGCTATAAGCGGAGTGTTCCTTTTAGGTTTTATTAGCGTGGAGTATGCGCCTTCGCTTATTTTCTCGATAATGGGGGGAGACGGGTTTACAATGCTTGCGGCCGAGTCCGATAGTCCCATCGGGAAAACGACTATAGTGGTAGCGTTAGCGTTAGGTGTGGCCATATCACCTAGTATCTATTCCCTTGCTGAAGATGCCATAAACGGCGTTCCAAATGATTTAAAACACGCCTCTTTTGCTTTAGGCGCCACACGATTACAGACCTTACTTCATGTTGTTCTTCACGTTGCACTACCGGGTATTGTTGCCGCGATTATGCTAGGTTTCGGCCGCGCGTTTGGTGAAACCATGATAGTCCTTATGGTGACGGGGAATACGCCAATCTCCAGCTGGGGCTTGATAGAAGGTTTGCGAGCACTTACTGCTAACTTGGCAATTGAACTTCCAGAAGCAGATGTATCATCGGCGCACTATCAAATTCTATTTTCACCGCGTGTATTTTGTTCCTGTTTACCTTCTTGGTAAACACCATGGCAGAGCTATTGCGACAGCGTATAAGAAGTAGGGCGTACTATGGTTAATCGAACAACGTTTGGGTTAAGTGCGGTACAGCGTCAATCGTTAGTCATTAGCTTAACGGCTTTTTTCACCAGCCTGCTGCTTATTGCGCTAGTTAGCATTCTTATACTTATTAGTTTTCGAGGTACGGCATATTTTTGGCCAGAGCCCATCTATACGGTTACCGGTACGCATCAAGACGGCACAAGGTTTTCGGTGCTTGCGAACCTATTTGATGAATCGACAAATGAGGATGTGACACTTAAGTTCTCAGATGCTCAGCATCCTTATGGCTTTCAAGTCCAGTTATCTCGAGAGGAAATAGAGACTTCTCTACTTGCAAACCAAAGCGCAGAAATAAAACTGTTAGACGGCAGGCGTGTGTTGGCAATTCCTGAATACATCGTCGTGCCATCTAAACCGCCTCAACCTCTTGGTAACATTGACATTGTGCTAGAGGAAGTGGCCCAAATAAGCGCTCAAATTGAAGATTTAAATACGCAACACCTTGCACCTATTCACGAAGCGCTATCTCAATTTGATAAACGTAATGTTGTTGCCGACGCGCCAGCAAGAGAGCGTTTAGTGGCATCGTTTGACGAATACCAAAAGCGTGTGGAAGCGTTAGAAGCAACACGAGCCGAGTATACCTTATTGGTAAGTTTTGCTGACGAAACGCCGTTTGTTATTCCCATATCTAGTATTCAAGATGTGGATTTTGTCAGTCGTCTAAGTACATGGGAAAAGTGGCAGGCGGCGTTTTCGGAAATCGGTGTTTTTCTCACCGATTCCCCTAAACAAGCGAATACCTCAGGTGGCGTCTTCCCTGCGTTGTTTGGTACTGTACTCATGGTATTTTTAATGACCATCATCGTAACGCCCTTTGGTGTATTAGCCGCTATTTACTTGAGCGAGTATGCACCTAACACGGCGCTTACCACTATTATTCGTGTCAGTGTAAGCAACATGGCAGGTGTACCTTCTATTGTTTACGGCGTATTCGGCCTTGGTTTCTTTGTTTATACCTTGGGCGGCAGTATTGATGAGCTATTGTTTAGTGACACACTGCCAGCACCCACAATGGGAAGCCCTGGCGTTTTCTGGGCTGCCTTAACCATGGCAATTTTGACCTTACCTGTAGTGATTGTGGCGACTGAAGAAGGCTTGCGCAGGGTGCCGGAAGGGTTGAAAGCGGGCAGTTACGCATTAGGAGCTACCAAAATTGAGACTATAGTGCGTACCGTATTGCCTATTGCGTCTCCGGGTATTATGACTGGCGTAATTTTGGCGATTGCGAGGGCGGCAGGTGAAGTAGCGCCACTTATGTTAGTGGGGGCGGTCAAGTTTGCGCCAACCTTGCCTATAGATGGAGAGTTTCCTTATCTCCACCTTGATAGGCAGTTTATGCATTTGGGCGTGCTTATTTATGACGGAGCGTTTCACAGCCAAACTGATGGAAAGAGCGCAAGCATGATGTTTGCCGCTTGCTTGCTTTTACTCGTGGTGGTGTTTGTATTAAATATTCTGGCAGTTGTACTTAGAGCGCGCCTGCGCAAACGCTATCTCAAAGGATAATACAGGTTTTGTAACATGTTGAAGTTGTTTGAACACAATACGCTGAACGTTAACGACATTGGTGAAGAACAAACTGCGGTAGAGGTTAAAAACCTCAACCTGTGGTTTGGCAACAAGCATGTGTTAAACGACATCAGTATGCGGATCCCAAAAAACAAAATCACAGCGTTAATTGGTCAAAGTGGTTGCGGTAAATCTACACTCATTAGCTGTTTCAATCGCCTTAACGATTTGTATGACGGTTGCAAATACGATGGTGAAATTATTATTGATGGGCAAAACATCAATAGCCGCAAAGTAAATGTGTCACGCCTAAGAACGAACGTGGGCATGGTTTTTCAGCGACCCAACCCCTTTCCTATGAGCATTTATGAGAACGTGTGCTACGGGCTTAAGCTTCAAGGCGTTAAAATTCGTCGACACTTAGACGACGCGGTGGAAAGCGCACTGAAACAGGCGGCGCTGTGGGACGAGGTTAAAGATCGTTTATTTGAATCCGCTCATGTTTTATCTGGCGGTCAGCAGCAGCGTTTGGTGATTGCAAGAGCACTGGCTTTGAAGCCTGACATTCTACTTCTTGATGAACCCACCTCGGCCCTTGACCCTCTGACCACGCTTTTTATCGAAGAACTGATGGATGCATTAAAGAAACAATGCACCATTATTATCGTGACGCACAACATGCAGCAAGCGGCTAGGGTAAGCGACTACACCGCCTTTTTCCATCAGGGCAGGCTGATAGAATATGCAGACAGCGATACGCTGTTTACTATGCCAGAGAAGAAGCAAACCGAAGACTACATAACGGGGCGATATGGATAACGTAGCAGTAGGTGTGTGTTCTAACATGGGTTTGCGCCGTAATGCTTCAATTTGGCAAGATGTAGCGGTTTGTCACGATAGTTCTGCCACAGGTAGCGGCACGATTGATTGTCGTTATTCGTTATGCTTACGCCGCGAGGAGAAAACACCATGCGACAGGTAGCCTTAAACACGCATATTTCGGGTACGTTTAATATCGAGTTGGAAAACTTGCGTAACTCGGTATTAACCATGGGGGGCGAAGTTGAACAGCAGCTGGTGGATACGTTAAAAGCGGTAAAGCACAATCATGCCGCTCTGGCTGAAAAAGTGGTGTTGAACGACTTAAAAATTAACTCCATGGAAATTCAAATTGACGAAGAGTGCTTGCGCATTATTGCAAAACGTCATCCTACCGCCAGCGATCTGCGTTTAATTATGACCATTTCCAAAGCCATTACCGATATAGAGCGAATGGGCGATGAAATCGAGCGTATTGCCAAACTAGTAACGCGCAATAAGTTGCCGAGCTCAGATACCATTAAGAGCAGCATGTTACTTATTGGCGAGCGCGTGGCCGCCATGATGCGCGGCACATTCGACGCTTTTGCTCGTCAGGATGAGGCTGCGGCGTTAGAAGTGTATGACCAAGACAACCGCATTGACAGTGAGTACAAACGGCTGCTGTCGTATACCACCTCCGAAATGCAGAAAAGCACTGACGACATGCAGGATTGGCTGGATGTGTTGTGGGCAATGCGCTCGTTAGAGCGAATTGGTGATAGATGTAAAAACGTGTGTGAATATGTGGTTTATCTCACTCGCGGTACTGATGTTAGACATACACCGTTGGAAAATATGCAACAAAAATTGGAAGATTTGACGTAATCCTGTCCAATTGGTCAGTACGATTTTGCGTATTGATATTCAAATATGGATACATGCGAAATTTATTTGTCATAAAACTGAAATATTTGGTGGATTTATCATCGCATTCAAATAATTCCGCATACTTTTATCGTTTTTCAGTGATTTTCGCTATGGCTTCTAACATGATTACGTTATCATGCGCCGCAGCCAAGAACAGATCGTGCAAAATTTAATCGAACCTTATGATAAAACACAATTTGTCTTTAACTTCATTCTCTAGCCTTTGTGGTGAAGAGATCATGCTACTTACTCAAGTAGCGTCCAGCCTAAATCGCGTTTAGATCGGGAGCGATTATCCGTGGAATTTTTTGAAAGTTATGGCCTAATTCTTATAATCCTTGCCGCCGGCGTTGGTTTCGTCATGGCATGGGGTATTGGAGCGAATGACGTTGCCAACGCAATGGGTACGTCAGTAGGTTCTAAAGCTTTAACCATAAAACAAGCCATTATCATTGCAATGATATTTGAGTTTGCTGGCGCCTACCTAGCAGGTGGCGAAGTAACGTCTACCATTCGAAAAGGGATTATCGACTCAACCTATTTTATAGACATACCTGAATACCTTGTATTAGGCATGATCTCATCACTACTTGCAGCTGGAATCTGGCTGGCGGTAGCGTCATGGTTGGGGTGGCCTGTATCTACAACTCACTCAATTATCGGTGCAATCATCGGTTTTACTGCCACTGGCGTCAGCATGGACGCAGTAGCATGGGACAAAGTGGGCGGTATTGTTGGTAGCTGGGTCGTAACCCCAGCTATTTCAGGCATCATTGCTTATCTTATTTTCATGAGCGCGCACAAGCTCATCTTCCAAACAGCCTCACCGTTTGCAAATGCCAAGCGTTATGTGCCGTTTTATATGGCGTTAGCGGGCTTTGTGATGTCGCTTGTTACTATTAAGAAGGGCCTTAAACACGTTGGGTTAGAGCTAAGTGCCGTTAACGGATATCTACTGGCTGTTGGTATTGCCGTAGCTTTAGGCTTCTTGGGTAAATGGTTTATCGGCCGTATGAAGTTCAGCGGTTCTGAAGATGCAGACCTACAGGCGGCTAACGTTGAGAAAGTATTCGCGCTGCTAATGGTAGTAACAGCCTGTTGTATGGCGTTTGCCCACGGTTCAAATGATGTAGCTAACGCTATTGGGCCATTAGCTGCGGTAGTTAGCGTAGTAAGTAGTGGCGGCGAAATTAACTCTAGCACTACACTTGCACCTTGGATCCTTCCTCTTGGTGGTTTAGGTATTGTTGCGGGTCTTGCGCTGTTTGGACATCGCGTTATCAAGACCATTGGTCAAGGTATTACACACTTAACACCAAGTCGCGGTTTTGCAGCAGAACTCGCTGCAGCGTGCACGGTAGTTATTGCATCAGGTACGGGTTTACCTATTTCGACTACCCAAACACTTGTAGGAGCGGTACTAGGTGTAGGTCTGGCGCGTGGTGTATCAGCGCTTAACCTAGGCATTGTGAGAAATATCGTCGTATCGTGGATTGTTACGTTGCCTGCGGGCGCAATCCTCTCGATTATCTTCTTCTACATTCTTAAGGCGTCGTTTGGCGTAGCGTAAAACACAGCGCTTAAAAACGTTCGCATTAAGCGAAAAGAATTAAAAAAGGCCGTGCTTGAAGTGAAGCACGGCCTTTTTGTTTGTGGAATGTTTTCTTTAATCAATAGAGATAGGCGTTTCAAAACCGCGTGGTTTAACGCCCACTACGGCGCATTTTAGCTGATGAATGGTTTCTTCCGCGGTGTCGCCCATGATATAGCCAGGCACGCCCAAACGTGCCACTGTGCCCATTACGATAATGTCGGTATCAAGGGACGTGGTAGTGGCTGCAATTTCTCTTCTAGGGTAGCCGTGAACAATGTGCTTCAGAGGTTTCAAATACTCTAATACATTGTCATCCAATTCATTGCCTAGTTCTTCAAGCAATTTGTCTAGTTCCGATTCACGCTCGGCATGGATTTTTGCAAGATCGGTTTCCATTCTGTCGTTATCAACCGATATAAACCCGTCTCTTGCTATGTTCTCAGGAACCGCATCGAAAACGTGGACAATGTGCAGCTGTGCAAATTCTAGCAAGGCTATTTGGCTTGCGTGACGCAAAATGTCGCGATTAAGATCGCGCCTAATAGACACTTCATGCTGTGGATAGTGATAGTTCAAATCCAGTGCTGCAACTACGTTTTTGTACTGACTGCGAGGCTTGTGGTTAATGATCCAAACCGGGCAAGGGCATTTGCGGAATAAACGCATGTCTAAGCTTCCGAACAACTTATCTAGAAAGCTCTCTTCTGCCCGTTTAATTACTAGATCGATATTGTTCTTTTTTACATAACGCACAACGTCAATAAGCGGCTGACCTACCGTTACCGCGGTAGACACAGGATAGTGTTTTCCCCAGCTTTCCGCTTGTTCTTTTAACCAATGCTGGGCTTGGGTTTCCATGGTTTGCTGAGAATCAACATAAGAGAAAGACTCCATAACCATACTGGCGTTGGGCGGTAAAGATTCTAACGAAAGCATAATGGTAAGCGAGGCTTGATGCGCTTTGGCGATATGCAGTGCTTGGGCTACCGTATCATCTTGACGATGCGAGTCACTCAATACGCATAAAATGTTCTTATAATGTCCTTTCATACTGCCCTCAATAGTTAATCGCTCTATTGACTGAATGATACAAGAGCGGGTCTTACTTCGCTGTAAAAATATGTTGCGTATAATGCTTTAATTTAATCCTAACGCTACTTATGGGGGCTTTCCAGCGCGAAATGTCAAATTCTCAAAAGCTTCTTATAGATTGCACAATAAACAGAATTATCTACCTCTTTTTTTAGGATGTTGTATACGCACAGCTGCGAATAATAGAAGATCGCTCTCGTTAACCATGGGTATCAACCCTAGGCGCTATTTAATCTTTATGTTAGATTAATCCAATATTTTTTAATCCCTTTTTAAATAATTGTGAGATGCCCATGAAATGGCCTAATCTTAAGCACCTGCACTATTTGGTGACGCTACATCAAGAGCAACATTTTCACCGTGCTGCACAGCGCTGTAACGTAAGTCAGTCAACATTGAGTACGGCCATTCAGAACCTTGAAGAGCACTTCGGAAGCCAACTTCTTGAGCGTGAACATAAAACCTTTGTGTTTACATCGTTGGGACTAGATATTGTTGAACGCAGTAAAGTGCTACTTCAGGAAGCGGGAGAGCTGGTTGAGTATGCGCAAAACGCGGGCAATTGGCAGCGAGGCACCTTAAAACTAGGTGTTATTCCAACCATTGCGCCGTTTCTTTTTGAAGGCATGATGGGGGCGTTTTCTGCATTTTTACCCGAGATCAACTTAGAAATGCAGGAAGACACGACGGAGAAGTTGCTACAGCAATTGACCGACGGCAGATTAGACTTACTTATTCTAGCGTTGCCAATGGAAACACCAGGGTGTAAACAGATGGTCTTGGGGCATGACCCGTTCCATCTTATTGCGCACAAAGATATGGCTGAGCAACTACCTAATCCTGTCGACATTTCAACCCTGCCTAAAAAGAGTATTTTCTTACTTCAGCAAGAACATTGTATGACCGGGCATGCGGTGAGCGCGTGTAACCTTCAGCACAGCGACCAAATTAGCAGCGTAGCGGCAAGCAGCTTATATACCTTGGTGCAATTAGCGAATAGCAAAATGGGCTACACCTTCTTACCTGAACTTGCGATAAACCAGTCTATTCTTGAGCACACAGGTCTTAAGAGCTTCCCCGCTGAAGAGCAGGGGTTTCGTGAGATTGGCTTAGTATGGCGTTCAGGCACTACGCGTATGCAGCTGTTTCGTCGTATCGGTGAAATTATCTCGCCACTGTTGCCTATTCCTACACTAAAATAACCTTGGCGCTGAGCGCGCTACCTTTCATATTTAGCTAAAGCGGTTAAGCCTATAGGTTCAGCCGCTTTTTTATTGCTGACATCAATTATTTTCTTGTGCACCAACCCCAAAGAAGTTCTTCATCCATCGCTTAAAGCACAGTTTCATTGGCGTTATTCCCTAAATGACAATTTATTTATCAATTAAACAAACTTTTTTGCAAAGCTTATCGACTTAATGGTTAAGTAAAAAAAAGAGCGTAAAAACGGGGAACGGCGTGTTTAATAAACGAGATGAAAAACTCGTGGAACAGGCATTAAAGGGTAATAAAAAAGCGTGGTTTACGCTTATATCTCGCTACGAAACCGCTATGTATCAATACGGTATTCGAATGACAGGGAATAGCCATGATGCAGCAGATTTAATGCAGGAGATTTTTATCTCTGTGTTTCGCAGTCTTGCCTGTTTTAAAGGTGAGGGCAGTTTTAAAAGTTGGCTCTATCGCATTGCCCACTGTCGCTGCGTTGAACTGTATCGCAAGCGAAAGCCGCATTCTGACATTGACGATATACAGGCGCCACTTTGCGGTGCGCCATGCCCTGAAATGCAGCTTTATAGCGACAGAGAGAGTAGAGCATTAACGCAGGCTATGCAGACCCTACCTTTGGGCCAAAAGGCGGTGGTGGAATTGAAATTCTTCGGCCACTTCACGTTCGAAGAAATTGCACAGCAAATGGATATCTCAGTAAATACCGCTAAGTCGCGACTTTACGCAGCCTTGGCAAAGTTGAAGTTGAAGTTGGAGTTGGAATAATGACCTTATATGACAAAGAAGCCTTATTCTCAGCTTATTTGGACAACTCGCTTGATAGCGAGCAGGAAAAGCAGTTTAACGCGTTGTGCGATTCAGATGCTGAGTTCGCGCAGGCGGTAGAAAATAGCGTCCGTTTGAACAGCGCAAGTGCAAGCTTCGTTGCTCCGGCACTTCCCCAGTGGGACAAAGAACAGACCTTTTTTAAGAAAGATGAACCACGTTCGCTGTCGTCTTGGTTTAGCTTGCCGTCGTGTGCCATGGCCATGTCGGCCTGTGCGCTGTTAGCCGTACTCACCGGTGCAAAGCTGTCGTATAGCGATAACGGTATAGCGCTTACGTTTTCAAACAAAAGCGCCAACGCAGTGGATGAAATGGTTGAGCAACGCGTTACGCAAGAAGTTGCTAAAGCTTTAGGTGAGCAACGTGATTTCTATCAACAAGCAAACCAAACACTATTCAAAGAATACGCTCAGGCGCTATCTACACAGCAGCAACAAAGCAGTGCGGAGCTTACTAAGTACTTGTTAGCATCGAGTAGAGAAGAACGCAAACACGACTTTGCCGAGCTTATTAAATTTATCAACGAGCAGCGTATTGATGATCAAAGATTCTATGCACGCCAATTTACGCGTCTACAGGATGAAATTGATGACATTGAAATAGGGTACAGCGCGGTAAATTTACCCAAAAGCCGTTCTGAAGTGCCATTAGCCATGCCGTATGAAACAAACAATCCACAGTCGTCGCTAGATGATTAATGTAATTAGGTGAAATTATGAAACGTTTATTAACTGCTTTACTACTTTGCTCTGCTGCTGGTGGTCTTGCGAACGCACAAAGTGCGCAAAAATATGACACGCTATCAAATGAATTAGAAATAATGTCTGGGGTACTCAAAACGTCCTTACGACAAAATGCCGCGACTGATTCTTGGAGAGTGAGTCAAATTGAAACCAGCTATCTTGCTGGGCAGGGGGCGGTATTTACTTTTTCAGTAAGAGGCCAAAGCGGTAACTGGGTACGAGAGATAGAAACGCTGGTAGAAGGATTAGTTGCCACCGTACCACCTGCACCACCAGTTCCGTCTGCAAATTCGTTTAGTGATGTAGATGACATTGTGTTTGAAGCAGCCAGAGAGTGGGAAGCTTACGCAGAAGAAACCAGCCATCGTTTTTCTCAGGCGTTTGCTGACAACAATAGTCGCTTACGCGACTTGCGCAACATGCAGCGTGAACTTGCCTGGGAAGCAAGAGAAGTAGAGCGTGAACTGCGAGATATTACCTTTGAATTGCGTCACGCAGACGAGGCGCGAAAAAAAGAGTTACTCGCGCAAAAAGAGCAGTCTGGTGAGCAGCTTAAGCAATTAGAAGCGAAAGAGAAAAGCATGAGGGATGAGCTCAAAGCCATTGAAAAAGAACAGACTAAACAAATGGAGGCGCGAAAAGCGCAGCAGCAGCAAGCTTACAAAACGTTTCTGGCCGGTTTTGAGTCGAGCATGAGCGAGACCTTATGCCGATTTGGGTCAGGCTTACGCGGTCTGCCGGAAAATGAACATATCAGCATGGTGCTGAAAGATTTTGAGATGGACGAGAGTCGCGAGCGCAAAGACCGAATTTATGTATTTACTCGTGCTGATATAGTGCGCTGTGTTCAAGAAAAAATAGACGCGAATAAACTTCTCACCAACGCTAATATTTATCAGTTCTAAATAAATAAGCACGGCGCACTTATGAACGCTTTGCTTTGTTAAAACAGTACGCGCGCCTTCGTTAATGAACGTTGATAACGAAGGCGCGCTTTTTATTGGCCTACATTTTAGGTGCAATATGCCCTAATTCTGCTGCCCAAGTGAGTTCGGATCTCTTAAGGTTATTTGCCGCACTAGCGCCAAAGCTGTGCAGCGCATTGTAAGCGCTATTAGATGGAACACGGCAATAGTGGCAAAGTGCATAGAACAAAAGGCTACAGCGGTGCTGTGAGCCATCGCAGTGTAAGTATATCTTCGCTCCTTCGGTCAACATTTGAGATAGTTCATGAAGGTATTGATGAAGATGCGTATCCTCAGTAGGCGATTCTGACGATGGATGTACAAAGGGAACCCATAGCCACTCTAGCCCAGCTGCAACAGAATTGTCGCGTATAACTGGCGCATGTTCTTCACTGGTCTGAACCGTTGCAATATGGGTAACACCCAGTGACTTAAGGCGTTTAAAGTCACTTTCAACGGGCTTTTTACCCAAGCATATTTGTCCTGCGTGTAGTGAAAACCACGCAATACCTGGTGTCAACGTAGTGCTGTTTTCCTTTTTCTCGGCGTCTTGCTTGTTTGTTAGCATAAGTTTTTACATGGTTTTGGCATAGCAGCTTAATTTGAGCCTTTTATTAAACGACAAAATAATAAATTGAAAAGTAGTGGCAGCTACATCCGCCAATCACGAACATGTGCCAAATTGCATGGGTGTACTTTACCTTTTTTGCCACGTAAAAGCACACGCCTACACTGAAACACAGCCCGCCTGCTACCAATAACCATAGGCCAGCACCGGGAAGGGCGACATAAAGAGGGTAGATAAGACCCAGTGCAATCCATCCCATCAGCAAATAAGTCATCACGGATACCTTTGGGAAACGGTGCTGCGCGACGAGCTTAAACGCCACGCCGCCAATTGCCAAGCTCCAGATAATCGCGGTCATAGTAATACCCAACACGCCACCAATCGAAACCAGTAACAATGGTGTGTAAGTACCTGCTATCAATAAGTATATTGCGCTGTGGTCAAATAGCTTAAGCCATCCCTTTGCCTTTTGATGGGAAATGGCGTGATAAAGGGTTGAGCTTAAAAACACCAGAATGAGTGTAGAGCCATAAATAGCTGCAGTAGTTAACGCGAGCGTATCTTCCGCTCGATACAACATAAATACTAAACCCACGATAGCAGCAATAAAGCCAACCCCATGACTAATACTGTTCAGCCACTCTTCCAGTACAGAGTAGGCTTTTGCAGGAATGCTTTTTGATTGCGGCACAGCCTGTGTCTGAATCTGTTCTTGGATCATCACAGCTCCTGTTTTTTTATTTCTAAGAATAATGGGTAGTAAATGCCCTTAAAGCCTCTTGTCGCACTTTCTCGATAAGACATGCGAGCATTTCAGCGACTAGCGCTTTCAATTGAAGCGCGCAGTTCAGCATTTTCCCTACTACGTCCATTAGGACAATTATAGCGCACACTTGTTCGCTCAATGCGAAAATAATAACAGAAAACGTCAAAAATCTGATGACAATCAGATTACAAAAAGAGGTTAAAATACCAATACGCATAGATAATTGCCCACTCACAAGGCGCTGGTAAGTTTCCTAGCAAAGCATGGGAATGCAGGGCTGAGTGGTGATGATCTATCCGGACTGTTTTAAATCTGCATTCTCGAAACAGCCGCCTAATTTGTCCAGTAGGACTTTTAACGTACGGCTTTCATCTGCAGTCATGCCATTGAGCTTGCAGAGCATCTGCGCAGGCACGTCTTCTGCTATGGCTTTCTTCTTCTTGCCCGTTTCAGTGAGTTGAACGCGCTTAACGCGTTTGTCGGCTTTATCTTTAGTGACAACTAAGAAGCCTTTGTCTTGTAGCTTTTTAAGAATCAGTGACATAGCACCACCGTCTATGGCCGTTCTGTCTAAAAGCTCGGCAATAGTAATGCCATCATTTTCCCATAGCGCCATTAAAGTCACATATTGAGGATAGGTGATATCCAGCGCTTTAAGAAGGGGGCGGTAAGCACGAGTGAATGCATTCGACAGCGTATAAAAGCGGTGGCAAAGCTGATTTTCCAACTTCAATAATTCTGACATGACGCTTAACCCTTATCGATACGGCTTTTTCTTAACAATAATATTTTGCATACAAAGCACTTGATCTGCAAGTTGGTTTGGTGATAATTTATTTTGCATGCAAAGTAGTTGTTTAAATAAACCTATGAGGAGAGTAACTATGCATAAACTTCAACAAGTCGTTTATACCGGAAGTGCAACAGCAACGGGTGGTCGCGAAGGAACAGCGAAATCAAGTGATGGTAAGCTAGACCTTAAACTCTCTACACCTAAAGAATTGGGCGGTGCAGGTGGAGAAGGGACGAACCCTGAACAAATGTTCGCAGCGGGCTATTCGGCGTGCTTTATCGGTGCACTTAAGCATGTGGCTGCATCGCAAAAAATTAAGCTGGCCGATGACATTAGTGTAACTGGCAACGTTGCAATTGGACCTATTGAACAAGGCTTTGCTATTGCAGTAAAACTGACGGTAGATTTGGGCGATATGGACAAAGCACAAGCGCAAGGCTTGGTAGAAACTGCGCATCAAGTATGCCCATACTCAAATGCGACCCGCGGTAACATTGAAGTAGATATTAGCCTTGCTTAATTAAACGGCAAACGAGTCAGCGGTTTACGCAGATAGTTAATGCCCTCGTCAGATAGCTACGCCTTCGTCAGATGGCGTAGCTATCCTGCACTTATTCACGTTAACCCTTACTGCTTTTCGAAATATAGCGCAGTTACAACGCAGCTCTTCGAATTAGAGTCGCCAGTCATATAACAGATTGATACACTGAGGTCGTATCAATCATCCTTTAGGAAGTTATATGAAAAAATACGGATTACTGGCTACATTCGTATGCGCGCCTGTTTTGTTCGCATGCAGCGACAACAGCAATGTAGACGCAGCCAAGACAGACAAAGATCAAGCCGTCAGCGTAGGCTCGACTTCAAACACTGAAGCACAAAATGTTGCAGTAGCAAACCAAGCTGACGCGGCTATTGCCTCTGGGGTAGATTATCACTCCTTCGCGAACCCTAATGAGATTCGAGTTACCCATCTCAGCCTAAACCTAACTGCAAACTTTGAGACCAAGCAGCTTGTTGGCGACGTAACGCTTGATGTAAAGCGTGAAAAGCCCGACAACAACACATTGGTGTTAGATACGCGAGCATTAGACATTCAAAGTGTTACCGTAGACGGTGAAAGTGTTCCTTTTGAAATGGGAGAGGTTGACCCTGATTTAGGTACACCTCTTACGATTACGTTACCTAGTTCCGCAAACGCAGTAACGGTTGCGTATTCAACCTCACCTGAAGCGTCTGGCGTACAATGGTTAACGCCAGCGCAAACTGCAGGTAAAAAGCACCCGTTCCTGTTTACCCAAGCGCAAGCGGTTCACGCGCGAAGCTTTATTCCGCTTCAAGACTCACCGCAAGTACGCGTAACCTATGACGCGACCATTAAGACACCTGAAGCGCTGTTGGCGGTGATGAGTGCGTCAAACGATCCTACCACCGAGCGCGATGGTGAATATGAGTTCACTATGCCGCAGCCTATCCCTTCGTATCTTATCGCGTTGGCAATAGGTGATTTAGAATTTAAAGCCATGGGTGAGCGTACCGGTGTGTATGCTGAGCCTGCGCTACTTGAAAGTGCAGCGAAAGAATTTGAAGACACTGAGGCGATGTTAGAAGTAACAGAAGAAACCTATGGACCTTACCAATGGGACCGTTACGATCTGCTAATTCTACCACCGTCATTCCCGTTTGGCGGTATGGAAAACCCTCGTTTGTCGTTTATCACCCCAACGGTCATTGCTGGTGATAAAAGCTTGGTTTCATTGATTGCTCATGAACTGGCGCACAGCTGGTCTGGTAACACGGTAACAAACGCTACATGGCGTGATCTGTGGTTAAACGAGGGCTTCACAACCTACTTAACTTACCGAATTATGGAAATGATCTACGGTCACGATCGTTTCAAAAAAGAAGCGGTGCTCGGTTATCAAGACCTGGAGAATGATGTTGCTGCATTAGAGGAAAATGATGAGATCCTGGCTATCGACCTTCGTGGTCGCAATCCGGACGATGTTTTCTCAAATATTCCCTATGAAAAAGGCGCACTGTTCTTACGTGAAATTGAACAAAAGATTGGCCGAGAAAACTTTGATGCTTTCTTAATGCAGTACTTTAAAGACTTTGCTTTTAAGAGCATTACTACCGACACGTTTATTGCTTATTTAGATGATACCTTGTTAAAGCAGTATCCAGATAAGCTAGACGCGGAGCGCATCCAAACGTGGATTTTTGAACCAGGCATTCCCGAGGGAGCGCCACAGCCAGAATCTGATGCGTTCACTAAAATCGATGACACACGAAGCGCTTGGCTTTCTGGCGACGTGAAAGCGGCGGATATTGAAACCGCGCAGTGGACTGTACACGAGTGGCTATATTTTCTAAACAACATGCCCGAATCGCTAAGCAACGCACACCTGGCTGAGCTAGATTCAGCGTTTTCACTCACCTCGACTAAAAACAACGAAATTGCTCATAGCTGGTTGATGATCGCAGTAGAGAATAACTATCAGCCTGCCTATGATCGTTTGTATAGCTACTTGGTGTCGATAGGGCGCAATAAGCTTGTTAAGCCCCTTTATCGCGAGCTATCAAAAACACCTGAAGGCAAGGCGTTTGCAAAACGCGCATTTGAAGAAGCGAAACCGGGCTATCACCCACTTACAGTGAAAGCTAATGAAGGCTATGTGAACTAAGACTTTATTAGACTCATATGAACCGGTCTCGATAAGAAGACCTTCGTTTTTGTGATAACGACAATAAAGGTCTACGTTTGTAGATTGCCGTTACTTGGCTAAAAAATTAAAGCAGCTCAATTGAGCTGCTTTTTTTGTGTCTGTCACTGGTATAGAAAACGCGAGAGAAAAAATAATAAAAATTTGAACAATTGTTCAAATAAACGATCTGAAAGTTGGGTACAACGTATAAAATTTTACTTTGATGTGTATCTGTACAAAGCAGCTTATCGCGATCTCGCTTGTACTTTGAAGGATTAAACCGACTTTAAGGAGTTTTTATGTATACGCAAAAAATGCATCCAGCAACGACATTTCCCGATGTCTCAGCAACCCTATCGACAGGGGAAACGGTGTCGCTTACCAATAAAGAAGAGGGATGTGATTGGAAAATGGTGGCTGTTTATCGCGGTAAACACTGTCCAATATGTACTAAATTCCTGAACAAATTAGAAGATTATAAAGGTCGTCTACGCGAGCTCAATATTGATTTGGTGGCTGTAAGTGGTGACAGCAAAGCACAGCTCGATGAGCATCTAGACGACCTGTCGATTACGTTCCCTATTGCTTACGGTCTCTCGCAAGAAGATATGGAAAAACTTGGGCTATATATCTCCAAGCCGCGCTCAGATAAAGAAACCGACCACAATTTTGCTGAACCTGCGCTATTTGTAGTGAATGAAAAAACGACATTCATATTGCTGAAATAGCAAATGCGCCGTTTGTGCGCCCAGACTTAGAGCAACTCGTATCAGGCTTGGAGTTTATACGTAACCCGGATAACAACTACCCCATTCGAGGCACCTTTAAAGGATAAGGTTAACAGGCCCTAGTTATGTGAGATTAAAAGGTAAGGCTCTGGTGGTTTTCAGAGCCTTTTTTATTTACATATAGAAACCGTCAAAAGCTAGTCTTAATTTTATCCCTTGCTTATTGTTTCCTATTGCTTACTCGTTTTCAACTGACACTGAAAAAGCAATGGGGGCCATCTGCTTTTTAAAGTCTTCCAGTGCATCTAAAGGTAGCTCAACATTTATTAGCACACTGCTTCCATAGTTACAGTTCGCAATTTTACCTTGAGCTTGCTCTACCAAGTGACGTACAAACTGCTCGTGTTTGAAACCGATGTCTACGCTAAGCGGTTCCAGCTTTATCTCTTGTCTTACCTCAAGAGCATCTATGGCTTGCTGTGCTGCAGCCGAGTAAGCCCTTACCAATCCACCCGCACCTAATTTAATCCCGCCAAAATACCGCGTGACAATAATCATGATGTCGCCGATATCTTTGTGCTGGAGTACATTTAATATGGGTTTACCGGCAGTGCCGCTAGGCTCGCCGTCATCAGCCATCGCCGCGCTACTTGGCGAGTTAGGGTTGCCAAAAACATAAGCCCAGCAATGGTGTCTGGCGTCGGGATACCGTTGTTTCACACTATCTAAAAGCGCCATTGCACTTTCACGAGAATTTGCAAAGCCGGCACAAGCAATGAATTTGCTTTTCTTAATTTCGTACAGGATTTCTACCTGTTTAGCTGGAACGGGATAAGTCATCAGCGCATTGTAAGCTAAGACAATTTTTTATTTAAGCCAAATAAGGTAAGCAGTGTGTTTTATCGCTTAATAAAACGAAATTTTAGACGACGATAGGCTCAGATAGAACGCAGTGGTCAAAAATACTACTATTTGGCGAATTATCTTGAAAGGTCGTATTTCGTTTACCGTTCTAGCGGGTGCTTATTTCTGGGTTTGTAGTTAAGTTTTTGAATTTAAATGGCTTTATAAAGTTGGCGCAGTGATTGTAATAGTGAATATGAGTGTGGCCAAGGCGTAACGCCACAACAACGTAACTTCGTCCCAATAAGGAAATCATGCTATGAAATCACGTATTACTGCTATCGCTATTGTTGCTCTTACCTCTGTATTCACCGGAAGTGCTTTAGCTTCTGTAGAATTTAAGCCTACCGACGGTTCGGTCACCTCTAACCTTTGCGTTGCTGCCGCTACCGGGAACAAGTGGAAGCTACATGAACAAATTAAAGAATCTGCGCTAGATAAAAAGTACGTAGCACAGGACATGACGTGTAACGGGCTATCGGTCGCTGCGTTTGTTGATCAATATGGCAAGAACGGGGATAGCATCAAGAAGTACCTGAATATTCAACAGCAGCAGATCGCTAGCGTGGCGCACGCAAAATAATCCCCACAATTAAACGGTGCTAGGCTTGTACGTATGCGTACGCGAAAAATCGATTGTGTGAAAAATCGGGTTAAAAAAAAGGCTGTTGCTTATACAACAGCCCTTTTTACTAATTTAACAGGACTGCTAGCGTAGAATACCTGATACAGTTTCAGATACATTCAATGCGCCTTTTTGAATCTCATCAATAATGCTTTGCACTTGCGCAATCTGTTGACTATTTTGGTCAACACTGTCTTTAACGCCTGCCATTTTCTTCGTGGATTTGTCAGCAAGCTTTCTGTTCTCTGCCACTACACTTTCAATTTCCACAGTCGAATCGCTGGTACGTTGCGCTAGCTGCCTCACTTCATCTGCTACTACAGCAAATCCTCTACCTTGATCGCCTGCACGTGCAGCTTCAATAGCGGCATTTAGTGCTAAAAGGTTGGTTTGCTCAGCAATGCCACTAATCGTTGTCACAATGGTTTCAATTTTTAGCGATTGCTCACTCAGTTCGTGCATAAGTTGATTGGTTTGCTCAACTTCTAACATGGCTGTATTGAAAATCTCAACGCTTCGTTGAAGTGACGTTGCTCCATCAGAAGCAATTTGAGACGTCTCTTCTGCCGTTGATACTGCGAGTTCTGCCGCTTGTGCGATTGCATTCTTTTCGTTGATTGCATCGGTAATGTTAGATGCAAATTTAATAACTTTTACTACTCGACCCGAAGCGTCAAACACGGGGTTGTACGTTGCTTCCAACCACAATGAGCTACCGTGCGCATCTACGCGCTCAAACTGGCCTGAAGAGAAATTACCGCGGGCAAGGTTATCCCAAAAATTAGGATTTTCTTGATAAAACGTATCGCGACAGAACATGCGATGGTGTTTACCTTGAATGTCGGCCAAACGGTATTTCACTGTTGCAGTAAAATTCTCATTTGCCGTGATAATTGTTCCATCAGGATGAAACTCAATTACCGCCATCGACTTGTTTAGTGCGTCAGTCACTGCCTTACCAGCAAAATAGGCGTTTTCATGTTCAGTGATATCGTGGTAAATGGCATGAATTTCTGTAACGCCATGCTTATTCACCGCTACGTAGCTTGCCTTAAGCCACTTCGTTTCACCTAACGCCGATTTTCTTGCAACCGTGTCGCTAAAGCTGCCGCCATTGACCAAGTGTTGCCAAAACGATTTGTACTGTGACTCAGGTTCAACACCTTCAACGCGCATTGCCGCATGGGAAAACGACGTTGCGGTTGAATTTGGGTAATCCAAAATGGAAAGTAATACGGGAGAGGCAAATGTGCACTGTCCATCAGTACTATAGATGGCATAGGCCATTGTGTTTTTGAACGCATCCAGCGTGCCAAGCAAGTCTTGGCTCTCGTCCCTTAGAGCCGAAATGTCATTATTGTATCGAGAACTTGATACGAACATAACGTCTCCGAAAATTACAAGTATAATTAAGAATTAGTGTAGTCTATGTTAACTATATTTAACATTTATGTCGTTTAGACATTAGGCGAAGCCTATGTTTAAGGCATTATCAATTAGGCTTAATTTATCTATAAGTGGTTGTTTTCATTGTTACAGTACGGTAACTATTTTCATCTAACAAGAAACATTCGAACTAATAAGACCACTCGATGCCATTAGAACGCTTTATCCCATTTCGCAAACATGATGTTAGTAGATTGTGTGAAAACGTAATTGTGCAAGAGAGGACTCTTTTTCGTACGTTCTCAACGTTGCTCGTTAATCGCATACACTATCAATATCATGAGCAACTTGAGGGTCTGAAAGATAGCTATAACGACTTTGATCCAAACAAAGACACCCGCGATCTTACACCTTCAAGTGAAGCTACGAGAAAGCAAAGCCAAAAGGCGTTTTCGAATGCGTTTGCCAATCTATTAAACGCAGCCAATTTTGAAAAAGTCACAAACGAAGATTTAGAAGCAGCATTAAACGAAGAGTCGCTGTTTAAAGTGCGCCTTGCGGTTAGCTTCGAAGACTTTGAAGATGTGGTGTTTTATCGACGGGGCGAGTCGGTAAAAACTGAAACGCTGCGTACTTTTTTCGGGTTGCGAAAAAAGCAGGTGTCATTTACCAACTACGACAAAGTGGCCGTTTATATCACTTTTAAAGATGAAGCCTACTTCAAAGAGAAAGGGCAAACGCCAGTTACCTTTAAACCTGGTTCCACCATAGTAAAGCTTTTCCAAAACGTACCTAAAGCAGACTTGGAGATGCTGTTTCCCAATAGCGAAGTCAAAATGCGTCCGCTAGATAAGTTGATCATTAGTGCATCGGCGGCAATAGGTGGCACCGTGGTGCTAGTGACTAAGTTAGGCGCATCGCTACTTCTCATGGCATCTTTTCTGGCGTTTTGGCTTGGCTTTAAAGACGATGAAGTGGAATTGACTAAGCAAAGCCTAATCACTTTTGGTATTGGCATGGGTGTATTCGGCAGCTTTATATTTAAGGAATGGACAAAGTTTAAAAACAGAAAAATCAGGTTTATGAAAGCCTTGTCTGACAACCTCTATTTTAAAAATTTAGACAATAATGCAGGCGTGTTTCATACGTTAATTGATGCAGCAGAGGAAGAGGACTGCAAAGAAGCTTTGTTGGCTTATACATTTTTGCTGAAATGTAGTGAAGTGTCTGTAGAAGGTGGTGCTGCATTCTGCGCGGTGCGTGCAGAGCGCGAGATTGCCGCTGGTGGAATGACATTAGCAACCCTCGATAGTGTAATAGAAAGTTACTTTTCAGGAGAGCTTGATTGTGCGCTCGATTTCGACGTTACTGACGCTGTTAATAAGCTGGTGGACATGGAACTAGTCGAACAATACGGCGATATTTTTGTGGCGCGGGCGCTTAACGATGCTGTGAAGATACTTGATGACTACTGGGATAATATTTATCAGCCTGTTTGATTGACCCTTTAACGTCGATAATAGTACGCCAAGGAATGAAAAGCCTAAGCGAAGCTTTCAAGTCTTATTGCTACTCACTACGTACGTGAATAGCGGCAGGTAAGCGCTGACAGTTTGAGTACTTATCCACTAAAATAACCTTCGTGTTGTGCTTGTTTAACTGTGTCTAAAAAGGCTTTTATTCTTAGCGATTGATGGGGGCGCTGTGGGTGCACAACAAACAGCTGACTGGTGCTTTTTATTGGAGGCTCACTCGGTGTCGACCCCAGCTTAATTTCTTCAAAAAGTGCGACCAGTTCACCCGCCTTACTATGCTTTTTCGCCACATAGCTTGGCAGTCTTGCAATGCCGCGGCCTTCCAGCACATGCTGAATGAGCGCCAGATTATCATTAAGTTTTAACCAGCCT
This sequence comes from Alteromonas macleodii ATCC 27126, assembly GCF_000172635.2. NCBI lineage: Bacteria > Pseudomonadati > Pseudomonadota > Gammaproteobacteria > Alteromonadales > Alteromonadaceae > Alteromonas > Alteromonas macleodii. The sequence continues at coordinate 863,636 of NC_018632.1, forward strand.
TTAACCGCTGTGCGCTTACCCTTTATGAGCCAGTTATCTTGGTCGGGGCCGCAAAAGCACTGGTGCGCATCTAAATCGCTCAACACTTTGGGTGTGCCGGCTTGCTTAAGGTATTGCGGTGCTGCAACTATTGTGTGGCTATAAGTAAATAATGGCTTGGCCACCATATCTTGCGGCGGGTTGTTAGTAGAGCGAAACGCCAAGTCGAAATGACCTCGGTTTAAGTCGTGCCTTTGATAGCTGGTATCTAAATGGAACGAAACATCAGGATGCTGCTGCGAGAAGGAAAAACACAGTTCGCTTAACAAGTAGTGCGCAAACATATTCGGCGCCGTAATGGCGATAATTCCTTCTAGCTGCGTTTGCTCACGTACTAAATTTTGCTCTAGCTCTACCACGCTGCGATTAATCTTCTGTGTATCGGCGTACACTTGTTTACCTTCGTTGGTAAGACTTACCTGACGTGTTGAGCGCTGCAGCAACTTTACGCCTAACGCAAGTTCAAGCTCCCTTATTTGCTCCGACAGGTAGCCCCTGGAAATCTGCATTTTCTCTGCCGCAGCACCAAAGTTTAAGGTTTCTGCTACCGCACTAAACAGCATCAATCGCTCGACTTTTTTATGTGGTTTCATTGGCTTGTTACTTTTTACACGAGATTACATCGGAGATAAATATTCACAACATGCTCGAAAAACTGCGTCTTGAGCAACGTCACATCAAAAAATGTAGAGTTAGTGATTATATATGGAATACAGCTGTTCGCTATAAAGAATAATGATTTCGCTATTGTGCGCTGAAAGGTGGTAACTGCAAGCGTAAACTTGAGCTATCCGAAAGGCCTTTATTAATTCTTTTTTGCGAGCGGTGCATATGAAAAACCTTCCTCTAAATCAGTACATTTCACACGCCAGTCAGCTGGTTTACGGCTGTATGGCTATTGGTGGAGAGTGGGACTTTAACCCATTAACCAAAGATCAAACCCAGCATGCGTTTGCGGCGGTCGATGCTGCGCTAGAAGCCGGTATTACCGTTTTCGATCATGCTGATATATACCGAATGGGTAAAGCAGAACAAGCATTTGGTGAAGTGTTAAAATCACGCCCTAACTTACGGGAAGAGATAGTGCTTCAGTCTAAATGTGGGATTCGTTTTGAAGATGAACACGGGCCCAAACGTTACGATTTTTCGAAAGACTGGATTGTCACTTCTGTTGAAAACACGCTTTCGCGATTAAATACTGAATATCTCGACCTGCTTTTGCTGCACCGCCCAGACCCATTGATGGAAGAAGAGGAGGTTGCCGCTGCATTTGATGCCTTGTTTGATAGCGGTAAGGTTAAGCACTTTGGCGTGTCGAATATGAGCGGCGTACAAATGCAGCATCTTAATCACTATATTAATCAGCCGCTTATTGCGAATCAGGTTGAGATGAGTCTTACTAACTTAGGCTTTGTGGATGAAGGTATTTATGTCGGTAACCCAGATGGGCAGCATGTGAACTTTACAGCGGGCACACTTCAATACGCAAAGCAAAACAACATTCAAATGCAGTCGTGGGGGCCAGCAAGCCAGGGTAAATATACCGGAGCACCCGCTGCGCTAACTGCGCAAGAAGAAGCGACTAAAAAACTCGTTGCGACCTTAGCGCAAAAATATGGTGTAGCGACCGACGCAATCGTGTTGGCTTGGTTAATGCGCCACCCCAGCAATATTCAGCCAATTGTTGGTTCGGCAAACCCCAAGCGTATTAAAGCAAGTGCAGAAGCCGTTACAGTGACGCTTACGCGGGAAGACTGGTACGCATTGTACGTAAGTGCAAAAGGGGTGGAGTTACCATGATGTTTTTCTCTCGCGATGTAACTGTACGCTGCCATTCGCAAGCAGCAGCCGTTACTTCAATATGGAGTGCAAGAAAATAAGTTCTTTGATGATAAAAAGCAGGTGTTTGCCTTCGCCCGCGTAGCGAATGACACAATGCCAAACGGAGGCGTGGCGCAACAAAATGACGAAGCACTTTTAGTTGTGTTTAACGTGTCAGCCGAGCAGCAAACGGTAACGGTTTCTCAGCAGTATGAAAGCTACTTAGTTGTTTCAGGAGCCGCTAAAATTTCCGCTTCTGACAACGGTGAAACACAGATTACTCTGCCAGCTTTTAGCTTTGGGTTGTTTTCATCAAAATAATATCCTGAGCACCAGACGTTTATTAAAGCGTGTGGTGCCTCTTTTTTTACCTGCTCCCTGTGAACATGCATCACAGACAAACCATTGTCATAAAACCACAAAATCTCTATAGTTGCTGTACGGTGCGTTGATCAACATCGACACTCCATAGCAGCAGCGCCATTGCGCCGAATGCGTTTCTCTATCTCCAATGCAACAAGCCTGGTTCACTTCTACATGAAAATATTGCATACATCTGACTGGCACTTAGGTCAGAGTTTTTTTACGAAAAGTCGCAAAAACGAACACGCCGCTTTCCTTAAATGGCTTCTTCAACAAGTAGAAGTGCATCAAATAGATGCGATTATTGTCGCGGGTGATGTGTTTGACACGGGCACGCCGCCTAGCTACGCCAGAGAGCTCTACCATGCGTTTATCGGTGAACTTCAGGGGATGCAGTGTACATTGGTGGTGCTGGGGGGAAATCACGATTCAGTATCGGTATTGAACGAAAGTAAGGCGCTACTGAAATACTTAAATAGCCACGTAATTGCCAGTACATACGGCGAATTGAGTGAACAAGTCATTACGCTTAACGATCGCAAGGGGCAGCCCAGCGCCGTACTGTGTGCCGTACCCTTTATTCGCCCACGTGATGTGCTTGTCAGTGAGGCAGGGCAAAGCGGCACTGACAAGCGTCAAGCGCTTGGCGATGCGATAAAGCAGCATTATGGGGCGCTTTATAACGAAGCCTTGTCACTGCGCGCTTCAATTGAAGAAAAACAAGGAGAGGAGGGCAGTAAAAATAGCGCTGCTATTCCTATTATTGCTACAGGGCACTTAACCGCTTTAGGCGTGAGTCAGTCAGAAAGTGTACGCGATATCTACATTGGCACCCTTGAAGGCTTTGACGCCAAAGGGTTTCCGCCCGCCGATTACATTGCACTTGGGCATATTCACAGGCCACAGAAAGTCGCTAAAACAGAACACATTCGCTACTCAGGCTCGCCCATACCGCTAAGTTTTGATGAACTAAACACACAAAAGCAAGTAGTGTTGATAACGTTTGAATCTGAAAGCACAACGCCTACTATCTCAACGCTTCCGGTACCGCGCTTTCAGGCCATGGAAGTCATAAAAGGCGACTTAAAAGCGATTGAGGCGGCCATTAGTAAGAGCGATGCCATCACGTTAGCTTCTCAAACAGATGATGCCGTTAGCGAAGTGGATAAAGCCGTTAGCGAAGTGGATAAACCCCTTAGCGCAACGGATAACGCCATTAGCTCTAAAGACCCAGTGTGGTTATGCATTGAAGTTGAAACAGAAGACTATCTGACTGATCTACAGCAGCGTATTCAGGGCTTGTTAGAAGGGAAAAACGCTGAGATTTTACAGTTGAAACGCAAGCGTAAGCGCACAATAAATAGCTTAACGGAAAAGCAAAACGTCCAGCTTAGTGAACTATCGGTAAACGATGTATTTGAAGCGCGTTTGGCATTGGAGAGCATAGAAGATAGTTCAACAACTGAGTCGGCACAAGAAACCCTGCTAGATGACGACCAAAGCGCCAGAGAAACAAAAGAAGCAGGTTCAGAGAAAAGCGCTTCACGCATAAACCGGATAAGGCGGTTGTTTAATGAAGCAGTAGAGCAAGTGCATACCAATGATGAAGATACCGAAGTATCAGTAGAGGCAACATTGGCAAACACAACAGAAAACAAAGGCGAGTAATACAATGAGAATATTGACCTTACGCCTTAAAAACTTAAACGCCCTAAAAGGGGAGTGGAAGATAGATTTCACCCATTCGCCGTTTATCGACAATGGCCTGTTTGCTATCACGGGTCCAACGGGGGCGGGTAAAACCACGCTACTTGATGCCATTTGTTTAGCGCTTTATCACCAAACCCCTCGCTTGGGGCCAATTTCAACGTCTAACAACGACATCATGACCCGCGGCACGGCGGAGTGTTTGGCGGAGGTTGAGTTTGATATTAAGGGAAAAGCATACCGTGCGTTTTGGAGTATGCGTCGGGCCAGAGGGAAAGTTGACGGTAACCTGCAAAGTGCCGATGTTGAGCTGGCCGAAGTTGAAAGCGGCAAGGTACTGGCTACCCAGGTTAGGCCGAAAAGTGAAGAGATTGAAAAGCTGACTGGCCTTAACTTTGCCCGTTTCACCAAGTCTATGATGTTGTCGCAAGGGGATTTTGCTGCGTTTTTAAATGCTAACGAGGCCGACCGAGCCGAGCTGCTTGAAGAGTTAACTGGCACTGAAATTTACGGGCAGATATCACAGGCAGTACATCAGCAATTTAGTGACGCTAAACAAAAGAAAAAAGAGTTTGCGATAAAGCTGGAAGGCGTAACTTTGCTTAGCGACGAGCAAATCACCCAGCTTGAAGAAGAGCAAGCACAAACCAAGAGCCAAGTCGCAACGTCTAACCAAACACTTGTTCAGTTACAAAAGCAACAGCAGTGGCAACAAGCGTTTAACGCCAATGAGCTAACCATAAAAGAAGCCAGTGAAGCGCAGCAGAGCGCGAATAACGCCATCAATGAGGCGAGACAAGAACTTGATCTTTTAACCCAAAGTGAGCCAGCTGAAAAGCTTCGCCTGCCATTTTTGCAAAGAAACGGGCTTCAGCAAGATGTAACTCGTTATAAAGAAAAACTTGAAGAGAAAGCAGCCCAGTTGCCCGACTTAAAAACGCAAAAGGCACAGCTCAGTTTGGAAGTGACCAACGCTGAACAAGCATTAGTTCTTACAAAGCAACAAAGCAGTGAGCTTGAAAAGCGCATAAATGAGCAGGTAGTTCCACTAGATAACCAAATAGCGCAGCTCACTACTGAACAGCAAAAAGCAAACGAAAACGCGGCACGTTTAAGGCAGTCAATAAACGCGTTAACGCTAAAGCGCACAGAAATCGAAAACGCTTCGGCAGATAACAAGACCAAGCTTGGTGAACTGGAAACCTACTTACATGAACATCACTCACTTAGCGGCATAGCGGAATTTATAAGTGGCTGGAGTGAAACGGCGCGCCATATTGAACATGATAAAAAGCAGTTAGAAACACTAACACAAAGCGTAAAGAATGATCGTCAGGCGCTTTCATCCCTAGATGACGCTATCGCAAAAACAAATGAGTCGTTAAGCGCGTTAACGCAGATCTTCGATGACAAAAACGCGCAAGTTGCCAAGTGCGAAAAGGTACTTCAGGCCACGCTATCTGACAAACCAAGTGATACTAATAGTGCTAATACAACCAGCAAAGCAAACCTTCAGCAAGAGCGCGATAATAAGCTTCATCATTGGGATAGTGTGCTACAGATAGGGCATATTCAACAGCAATATTTGGCACTTGAGCAAGACAAAGTATCGCTGAATGCACAGAAAGTCGACTTAGCGAAGCAACTAGCACAGCAGCAATCTGACCGCCAAGCCTTGGTTGATGCTTACAAGCAAACTCGTAGTAACCTTAAAGACATAGAAGCGCTTATCGCCCTAGATGCTGAAGTGGCGCACCTTCGCGCACAGTTAAAAAGTGGCGAGCCATGCCCTGTCTGTGGGGCAAACGAGCACACCACGTCTACCGTGGTTATTGATGTACCTGAAACTATCCAAAAGCGAGATAGCTTAAAGCAGCAGTTAGATGATATTGAGCAGCAAGGGGCGCGGGCAAAAGAAAGTGTTACACAAACTGAATTCACGCTTGCTCAGGTTAATAAGCAGCTAGAACAGGCAAGCGGGCAACGAGATACGCTGCTAGAAAAGTGGCAGCAGATTTCAAGCGTACTTAGCGCTGATATACCGAGCTTTGAAAAGGTCGACATTAATACATCGCAAAGCGTCGCTCAATTTACCCAGCAGTTTAAAACTCGTCTTGATGATATTAGTGCTCAATTAACCCGTTTAGAAGAGTGCGAGCAAGCTCTAAATGCTGCACTGCAGGCTAAAAATGAAGCGCAACAGGCATTACAAGGCAAGCAGTCAGAACTTGCAGTTTCTCTGCAGCAGCGCGAAACCTTGGAAAAGCAATTTAACGAACGTAATACAGAGTTAGAGAGTAAAACAAAAAGGGTTAACGATGGTATTTTAGCGCTCAGCGAGACTATGACGGCGCACGGTGCTGATATTCACAATCTGTCTATTGATGGAATTACCACGTGGTTAAATGAAAAAGCCGAAGCGCTAAGAACTTATAAACACAATCATCAGCTACACGCCAAACTTAAAGATGAGTTGCAAGGGGTAAGTAGCACCTTGCTTGTGGTTAATCGTGATATCGAGAGCGCCGAAAATCAGCTTAAGGGTGTATGCGAAGAGCTTGTGCAGCTAGATTATAGCCTAAAGGCGCTGCTAGACTCGCGCTCAACCGTATTCCCTGAAGGCAATATTGCTGAAACCAGAAATAAGGCAAGCGCTGCCCAAGAACACGCTGAGCGAAATGTAAATGAATGCAAATCTCGCCTGCAACAAACGGACACTATTTTGTCTCGTTTAGAAGCAGAAATTGCCCAGCTTAATGAGCAAATGCGCGAAAAAGAGCAGGCACTTTCAGAGGCAACAGAGCACTTTAGCCGTCAGTTGGCGAGCAGCCCATTTGCCGATGAGCACGCGTTTAGCAATGCCCTTTTAGACGAAGATACCCGCAACACCTTGCTTGAACTGCAAAAGCGATTAACTCAGCAAAAACAACAAGCGGACTTAAAGCTAGAAAACGCGCTAGCTACCCAACAATCGCTAAAAGCCCATGCTAACGCAGCATTGTGGCAGAGCGAGCTAGAAGAGCACGGTGCACAGTGGCTCGATACGAAAATTACCCAGCAAGCTCAGCAGCGTGACACGCTGTTATCGTCTTTAGGGCAAATTGAACAGCAGCTAAGCGCTAACAATCAAGCCCGCGAAAGGCAGCAGCAGCTTGTGGATGAGATGGCTGCGTTTGAGGCCTATTACGATGATATTACTTACCTGCATTCGTTAATTGGTTCGGCCAGCGGCGATAAATTCAGACGTTTTGCCCAAGGACTTACCTTGGACAACTTAGTGCAGCTTGCAAATCAGCAGCTTGATAAATTACACGGTCGCTATCAGCTAATTCGAAAAGAAAACGAAGGGTTGGGTTTAAGTGTATTGGACACCTGGCAAGGTGACGTGGTGCGAGACACCAAAACCCTGTCCGGCGGAGAAAGTTTCTTAGTGAGCCTTGCACTGGCATTAGCTTTATCTGACTTGGTCAGTCACAAGACCAGTATTGATTCGCTGTTTTTGGATGAAGGCTTTGGCACCCTAGATGCTGAAACTTTGGATGTGGCGCTTGATGCCCTAGATAACTTAAATGCCAGCGGAAAAATGATTGGTGTGATAAGCCATATTGAAGCCATGAAAGAGCGTATTCCTACTCAGCTTAAAGTGATTAAACGCAACGGTGTAGGCTTAAGCGCACTAGAAAAACCTTATGCGGTGGGGTGAACTCACCGCTTTAGGAATTAGTAGTTAAAACGTTTGCTTACAAGTATGTGCTTGGTAAATGCTCGCAAGATCATGGTTTTATGATACTTTATCGTTATTAAAAGTAGATATGGACATCATATTTAGTGAAACGATTTGCGATATACCCTCTTTTTGCCTCTTTCTGTTCGTTTGGTAGTACCTTTCAGTGTGAAAGTGAGTTTGCATGGCTAAAAAGCACGTTTGAAAACAACGATGCCGGCTTTCAATATACCGCAGAGAAAAAAGGGCAGGACCTTTATTCGGCCCACAATAGTGCGATTTTGGCGCGAGTACAAAGCGCGAAAAGCGAAGCGCAATGCCACGCAGTGCTTAGCGACTGGCTTACATTTTTTCGCAAGGGGCACATTGGTCTTGCGCTAAATACGAATGGCTCAGAGGAAGCGGTACGCGAATCGGTAGTGCATGATTTCGACTTATCGGCATTTAAACAACATTTGAAAAGCCAACGTGACGAAACTCTTGAGGGGATTTGGCAATTCTCAAGCTATACGGTTGCCTTAAAAAAAGAGGGCAATGTCCATAAAGCTTATATCGTTGAAAGTACCAACCCTTCATGGAAGGCGGGACAAGTAAAGTTTATCCTTAACGACCCTGCAGACAGCAATACTGCAAAAGTGACGTTTTTTATGGGCGATCACTCCGCCCGACAAATCGATACCATTACGTACTTGGGTAACAATGAAGTGGTGTTAGGCAATAGCTTTATTGTTATGTCGCGTGAGGAACCGCGACAAGAATCATCCCCTGAAATAACACGCTATGTTCGCCTGCTTAGTACAAAAGCTCCGCTATTCGAGAAAGTTTCAGAGAACACTGTGTTAGTTCGCATACCGGCTTTCGATCATGCCTTCAAAAAAGACATCGACGCGGTTATCGCTAAGCACCTAGACACGATTTTAAAAACTGAAAACTTCATTATCGACATCCGAGGAAACGGTGGTGGTAGTGACGTAAGCTATGCGTCTTTACTCCCTATTTTATACACCAACCCTATTCGCACTGTAGGCATGGAATACTTATCTACCGAGCTTAACAACTCTAGAATGCTTGGCTTTTTGCAAAACCCTCATTTTAGTGAAGAAGAAAAGCTATGGGCAAAAGACGGGTATGACATTCTTAATCAACACATCGGCAGCTACATCAATATTGATGAAGACGTAACGGTGGAGACATTCGATAAAATTGAACCCTTGCCGAAGAGTATTGGCGTACTTGTTGATTCAAGTAATGGCAGCACCGCTGAGCAGTTCTTACTGGCGGCTAAACAAAGCAAAAAAGTAAAGTTGTTTGGGCAAACTACCGCAGGTGTACTCGATATTTCTAACATGTATCAAACTGATTCGCCGAGCGGTACTTTTACTTTGTATTACAGCCTGACTAAAAGTTTACGCATTCCGCATATGGCCATTGATGGGGTAGGCATTCAGCCAGACTATTATATTGATGGAGAACTTCCTCTTTACCAGTGGACGTCTTATACGCAAAAGATACTTGAAGGCATGTAATGGAAATGAACTCGAGAAGAGCAAGAACTCTCGTTACCTCGTAGTACTATTTCCATTAAATACCCAGTACTTGCACAGCGTATAGTTACAAGCTGCGCCAGCAATGATGCCAATTGATAAGGAGAGCAATGGCATGATTCCAGTTTGCCCAAGCTTCACATTCGCAATGGAGAAGCAGATAAAATTAGGCAGTGCAGAAACTGTGGCGACCGTCATAAATCGAAACCATTGTTGCAAAACAGGAGCGTCATCTCTCTGAAAAGTAATGTGTCGATTGCCAAGCCAAGTAGCCGTTGCCGCGCACAAAAAAGCAATTATGCGTGCTTGAATTAGGCTTAAATGTGATGCGTATACAAATATAGAAAATGTAGCAGCATCAACAGAAAAGCCTAATATTCCCACGCCGATAAATCGAAAGACCTCTTTCTTCATAGTTTAGTTTGGCATTCATAAAGAGAGCGCCCGCTATGTGCTTCAAAAACTAATTTGCAGTCAAAGAATGGTGAGTCGGTAATTTTGGGTAGCGATTCTTGGGTAACGATGAACTGAGCGCTTCTCAGCTCAGGAAGAGTCGCTTTCATATCAATTTCTTTAGCTTGCCCGTGGCTGTAAAACTGTCCTGAAAAAGGACGTTTTCCGATATAGTAGATGGGGAGGCTAGGGTTACTATGCGCAAGTAGCGCTTTATCGCTGCGTTTTTCACCCCAGTGTACGTGTATATAAATACTGGTAACAATAAGTAAAAGCGGCGCAATACTAGCAGCAACTGGGAACCATAAAGTTTGCCAAATGCGGTTCGCGAGAATCAATGAAAAAATAAGCCCGAGCGGGGGAATAGCTGGTAGCACATAGGCGGGCAGAATATTGCCTGCAAATGAAAAAAATACTAAAGGTGATGCCATCCAACAAGCTAAAAAACTAAATAGCTTTTTATTGTTAGAGATGATCTTTTTAACGTTACCAATTCGCGTGAAAATCACAAGCGGAAGAATGATTGACCAAGGTGCCGCCGCATAAACCCAAAAAAGCCAAATGGTACCTCTCGTTTCTGTGTGAGCAGTACCATATAAGTCGCCTTCCCATCCGGAAACGACAAAACGCTCAAAATGTTCTCCTACAAAAAAATAGTCGAGAAAACCCGGAGTAGCTTGCTCAGCAAGAACATACCACGGCAGTGCAATGGCCGTCATTAGTGCCAGCCCACGAATGATAGGAATGCGACGCCAAAAAGTCACAATGCCTGTACCAAGTCCATAGTTAATTACTAGCCAAGGGAAAATTGCTAACCCAACTAGTAATATAACAATTGGACCTTTTGCTAGGAGTCCTACGCCGAGTCCCGAAAATCCGACAAATGCCCAGCGTAATGTTGGAACGTCCTGATCATAACTTTCCCAGCATAGGTAAAAGCCCCACATTGCAATGGTAATACCTAGGGTCAATGCCATATCCGTCATTACCGCCCCGGCAGCAATCAAAAACATGCCCGATGACGCCACTACTATTGCTGCGACAACCCCACTGATACCCAGGCGTTTAGCGAAGCTGAACAAAATAAGAATTACAAATACACCTGCTAACCAATGAGGGAATCTGAGTGCAAACTCATTAATGCCAAACAGTGTCACCCCTGCAGCACTCATCCAAGTAAAGAGCGGAGGCTTGCCCCAAAACGGTACACCGTAGTCGAACTGTGGCGTTATCCAGTTGCCTGTTTCGAACATCAGCCTCGCCATTTCGCCATACCTTGCTTCGGTAGTATCCATAAGCGGGTAACTACTAAGTGATAGCAAACGAATTGATAGCACTGCAGTGAGAGTCCAAAATAGCGTTTTCCTACTTAGTGTCATGCGCGTTTCTCGCTAAGGGTTTGTTTATGAACAGCGCCTTTCTCAGAGTAAGACTGAATGAGGTAGAGTGGTCTTTGTTTCGTTTCGATGAAAATTCTTCCTATATACTCGCCTAGCAAACCTATTGTGATAAGTTGAATTCCGCCAAGAGCAAGTTGCACAACCATAAGTGATGGGTAGCCAGAAACCGGTTCACCAAATAGAAGAGTTTTAGACACTACAAAAAGTCCATATAGAAAGGCGCTGCTAGCGATAATTAAACCAAGCACAGTTGCAGCTCTGAGTGGACGGATACTAAATGATGTAATGCCGTCAATCGCCAGACCCACTAGTTTGAAGTAATTCCATTTAGACTCACCACAAAAACGTGGATCGCGAGTGAATGGAAGTGTTGCTTGCTTGAACCCTGGCCAAGAAAAAATTCCCTTCATATATCTGTTTCGCTCCGGCAACGCATTGATATGGTCGACGACTTCCCGGGCAATCAGCCTGAAATCTCCAACATTTTCAGGTATATCTGTTTGGGACATTATGTTTAGTAAACTGTAGAAGACTGCTGCAGACTTCTTTTTAAGCCAACTTTCTCCAAGTCGTTCAGAGCGCTGCATATTTACCACATCGAAACCCTCTCGCCACTTGGTTAACATAGCAGGAATGAGCTCCGGAGGATCTTGTAGGTCAGCATCAATTGCGATAACGGCAAGCCCCGAACTATGAGCGAGCCCCGCGCTTAAGGCGCTCTCTTTTCCAAAATTTCTGCTTAACGCAATACACTTTATTGAGGAGGTATGAGAAGAGAAGCTTTCAACTAACGATTGGCTGTTATCCGTGCTTCCATCATTGACATAAACAATTTCGCTAGTATCTGAAAGGGTATCCAATACTCGTGTTAACCGAGCATGAAACTCACAAAGCACACTTTCTTCATTAAAGTACGGAACGACTACACTCAATGTAGTAGGCGGGCTAATGCGACTTTGAACAGATGAGATTTTTCCCATAACACTTACCAAACCTCTAAAAATTTAAAACTACAGAAGCAAACTGCTGTCAGAGTTGAGGAGCTTAACAAGCTAGATGTGAAAAGATTGTTGTTCACATTTTTTTCACGCCAGTAAGCGGAAAATAAGAACGAGAAGAAGAGAGCTGAATGCAGAAAATTTTGTTGATAGAAGATAGTCGAGAAGTCGCAGGGATTTTATTTGAGTATTACGAAAGTAAAGGCGTTGAGCTAGATTATGCTGATAATGGCGAATTAGGCTTTGAGCTTGCAAAAGCTGAGAGTTTCGATTTGATTTTACTCGATTTAATGCTGCCGCGAATGGACGGGTTGACGCTATGCAATAAGCTTAGGGATGAAGGTATTACAACGCCCATACTGATGTTAACGGCGCTCGATAACAGGGAAGATATGTTAAATGGCTTTAAGCATGGTGCAGATGATTACTTAACAAAACCATTTGATTTTGACGTCCTTGACGCTCGTGCCAATGCATTGATTAAACGCTACAAGGGACAAGTAGCAACATCAATTTTGCAGTTTGGCACGCTTAAGATCATACAAAAATCTCGCAAAGCATATCGGGATGACAAGTTATTGGTGCTCAACCCTACCACCTACACTATTTTAGAATTACTGTGTCAAAAGGCACCAGAGATAGTGTCTCGTCAAGAAATAGCTGAGAAGCTATGGCAAGAACATGAACCGCAAAATGATGTGTTACGCAGCCACATCTATCAGCTACGTAACCAGCTTGACAAGCCGTTTCACTCACCAATGCTAATTACCGTTCCTAAAATAGGTTTCAGGCTGGAGGAAGTGTAAATTGTTCGGCATATTTTCAAACGCACGCACACTTACTGGTAAGTTGGCATTGTTTTTTACAGTGATGTCATGCGTCATCGGTGTTTTAACGTTTTTACTTTTTTATTATGCCCTTCAATGGTCAGAAGACAGAGTTGGTGAGCGACGCATTCTTATTGATCGCGACAGTGCCGTTGAGAGATTTACAAATGGAGAGCATGGCGTCATAAAGCTCGATACTCTGACGACGGCCTACAACGACGAAGCGCAAGTGCCAGAGCCATTCAAGTCTTTTTTAAAAAATAAAAATACTTATCTAGGCGAAGTGGACACATTAGATTCACCTTCAGGCCACATGGTATTTAAGGGCGTTTACACCCAAAATGGTCAGCAAAAGGATATTGTTGTTTTAAGTTTTGTGGATAAAGTTGAGTTCAGTCGTGAAGAGATGGCGTTTGTTGCTATCGTTGTTATCATTTTTATCGCACTGCTCATGTTTGTGTTCGGTGCTTTCCTGTTTAAAGTTTCCAAAAAACTGATTGAGCCAGTCAATGAGCTTGCTCATCAACTCAACGACTCTTCAGGTGATGCGACGCGTGCGTTTAAGATTGGCAAAGGCGCAGTGGGTGAGTTTCAATTACTAACTACCAGGCTCAATCAATATCGCAAAGAGTTACGCCTTGTTTTAAAGAGAGAGCAAGCGTTTGCCCGCTATGCTAGCCACGAACTTCGTACGCCTTTAACCATTGTTAAGGGCGCTAATAACCTATTGTCACGGAGTGAATTAACAGAGGGGCAAGAACGACAAGTAGCTCGCATTAATGATGCGGTATCAGAAATGATAAAAATGGTTGATGCGTTGCTTTCCATTGTAAGGTACGAGCGGAACTCGGGCGATATTGAGGTGCGAGATGTAGACAAAAGCGAAATAATCAGAATTGTCGAAGCTAATAATCTTCATGCCGTGGATAAGCAAATTCGAATCAATGTGGATTTCAGAAGCAGTCCCAAAATCAAAGCTTCGCAGGCAATATTAAGCATGGTAGTGGGAAATATACTGAGAAACGCTTGTGCTGCATCCCAGAAAGGGGAAGTTGACATTTTAGTTAACGACAATGCAATAGAAGTAATCGATGATGGAGCGGGCCTGTCCAATGAAAGCAGCAAAAGTGGCCATGGGCTAGGGTTACTGATTGTTGACGATTTATGTCGGCGCTATGGATGGCAATTTTCACTACAGCCCCATGAATCGAGAGGTTGCCGCGCAATCATAACCTTTACCTAACTTCCTTACAGCCACCCTAATACGTAAACCCTTATAAACGGCAAGCATACGGTTATTTGCGAGTAACTAAGACCAAACAGGTTCATTTGTGTAACGTTATCCTTTATGGTGCGTCGTCAAAATAATAATGGACCAACATTTATGGATTCAACGTCACGCCCCAGCCTGTTTCAGCGCTACATGAATGGCAGTTTGGTACTGCAAATTATCATTGGTATCGTATGCGGTATTGCGATAGCGAGTTTTTCACCTTCAGCTGCTCAATCAGCAGGGCTATTGGGTAACTTATTTGTAAAAGCCTTAAAAGCAATAGCTCCTTTATTGGTTTTTGTTTTGGTCATGGCATCCATTGCCAACCATAAGCAAAACGAGCAAACCTTTATCAAACCCGTGCTTGTGCTTTATTTGATGGGCACACTACTGGCCGCGCTCACCGCCGTGTTGGCAAGCTTTGCTTTTCCTACAAGCTTAAGCTTAGTGACTTCAGAAGTTAGCCAAGCTGCGCCGAAAGGTGTATCGGAAGTCCTTACTACTTTGCTTTATAACATGGTAGATAATCCGGTAAATGCATTAGTAAATGGAAATTACATTGGTATTCTCACGTGGGCTGTAGGTCTAGGTTTAGGTCTTCGTCATGCTAGCGAGGCAACGAAAGCGCTACTTCAAAATATGGCAGATAGCGTAACAACCGTGGTGGGTTTTGTTATTAAACTCGCGCCCTTCGGTATTTTCGGCTTGGTAGCTAATACCATTGCTACAACGGGCTTTGAAGCATTGCTTGGTTACTCTCATTTACTAACGGTACTGATTGGCGCGATGCTATTTATCGCACTTGTGACCAACCCCTTGTTAGTATTTCTGGCAACCAAAAAGAATCCTTATCCTTTGGTGTTCAAATGCCTGAAAGAAAGCGGTATTACAGCGTTTTTCACCCGTAGTTCGGCGGCGAATATTCCGGTAAACATGGCGCTGTGTAAACGCTTAAAGCTTGATGAAGACACCTATTCGGTATCTATTCCGTTAGGCGCCACGATTAATATGGCTGGGGCTGCAATCACAATAACCGTGTTGACGCTAGCTGCGGTTAATACCTTGGGAATCGCTGTAGATTTCCCTACTGCTGTATTGTTAAGCGTTATCGCTGCGGTATCGGCATGTGGAAGTTCAGGTGTTGCAGGTGGTTCGCTACTGCTTATTCCGCTTGCCTGTAGCCTGTTTAATATACCCAATGAAGTGGCTATGCAGGTGGTTGCGGTGGGCTTTATTGTTGGCGTACTGCAAGATTCTGCTGAAACAGCATTAAATAGCTCCACCGATGTCTTGTTTACCGCCGCTGCGTGTGAAAGGGCAGGCGGCCAGTAAACATAAAAGCGTCAAACATAACAGCGTTAAACAGTTTAGGTGTGCGAACTTACTGCATCTACTGCTTCAAAAATTAGCCGTGCAGCCAGCTTTGCTGTGCGGCTATCAATATCATAATTGGGGTTCATTTCCGCAACGTCACACAGTTTCCATTGATATCCGTAAGTACTTTGGTGCTGTGCTAAAAAGTGTAGCGTGTTGATAACAAGTGTGGGGGATATTCCCAATGCACTGGGCGCGCTAACGCCAGGTGCTTGTGCTGCTGGAAATGCATCTAAACATACAGTGACGTAAAGCTCATCGATGTCTTTTAGCATCGGAGATAGTAGCTCATCTATTCGCTGCATACACAGTGATTCATCATTTAACGCCACATCGGTTAAATAGCGCGTGTTGGAAGTATTGGCAAAGTTAAACAGCGCTGGTGTATTGGCTGCTTTCGATACGCCCAAACAAGCGTAATGAAACGGTGTGTCGTGTAGCTGGCAGTGATCATACACTTGCCTGAACGGCGTACCTGAACTGGTGTTTGGTGAAGGCTTTCTTAAATCAAAATGGGCGTCGAAATTAATAATTCCAATGCGGGCGCTTTCGGGCTTAGCATTGAAAACCCCTTGATAGCTACCCCATGCAATTTCATGTCCCCCTCCCAGACCGATGACCAAACCATCATTTTGCTTGAGCGCATAGCAAATGGCGTCAGCATATTGGGTTTGTGCCTGGGCTAAGTTCTCTTTAGCGGTAACATTCCCTAAATCAGCCAATGCTGCGCTTGGCCAGTGCCAGGGTAAGTTTGCCAGTGCCTGGCGAATAGCGTTTGGACCAGCAGCTGCACCTACGCGGCCTTTGTTAAATGCCACACCTAAATCACTCTCAAAACCAACAAGGGTAACGGCGTTGGCTAATGAATTATCTTCGCCGACTTCAAGTTCGTTAACTTTTTGATGCCAACGTAGGCCCTCAATGCCGTCTTCACTGTCTATTCTGCCTTGCCACTTAAACATGTTTACCTTCCTTAAACACCGCAACGGGGCGGTGGCCATTAATACAATAGGCGAGCTCTGCCGGCGTTTCGATATCCCAAAGTGTTAAGTCAGCAAGCTTACCTGCTTCAATAACACCTCGGTCGTGCAGCCCAAGTGCGCTAGCCGCGTGTGCAGTGGCGCCGCGTAGCGCTTCTTCTGGCGTAAGTTGAAACAGCACACACCCCATATTTATCGCGGTAAGGATTGAGGCTAACGGCGAACTACCTGGATTAAAGTCAGTGGCTAAGGCCATGGGCACATTGTGCGCCCTTAGGGCGTCTACCGGCGGCTTTTGAACTTCACTTAAGTAATAAAAAGCGCCTGGTAAAAGTACGGCAACGGTGCCACTTTGGGCAAGTAAGGGAATATCGCTGTCAGCTAAATATTCAATGTGATCTACCGATAGTGCGCCGTACTTAGCTGCTAGCACTGCGCCTTTGCTGTCGCTAAGCTGTTCTACATGAGCTTTAATGGGTAAACCGTGCTGCTGTGCGCAGCTAAACACTCGTTCTGTTTGTGAAGTTGAAAATCCAATAGTTTCACAAAATACATCAACGGCGTCAGCTAAGTTTTGCGAAGCAATGTGAGGAAGTGCCTCGTTGCAAATGAAATCGATATATCCTTCTGAGTCGTCAGCAAATTCATTGGGCAGGGCGTGAGCGCCTAAATAGGTAGTTTTAATACTCACAGGAAGATGCTGCTCAAGGGATTTAGCCACGCGTAACATACGCACTTCAGTGTCTAAATCCAGCCCGTAACCTGATTTGACTTCAATGGTGGTAACACCTTCTTCGCACAGTCGCTTTGCGCGTTTTATCGCAGTGTGAAGCAGAGTGTTTTCGTCAGAGCGTCGAGTTTTTTCAACCGTCCCTTTAATGCCACCGCCGCGCTGCGCAATGTCTACATAACTTGCGCCCTGCAATCGCATTTCGAATTCTTCGGCGCGATTGCCGCCATACACTAGATGCGTATGACAATCGATGAAGCCAGGCAATAGCCACGGGTGTTTGGGCGTCGAACCTTCATTTTGGGGAATTAGGGTAGTGGCATCTATTACGCTTTTGGCCTGCTCAAACACGTCGTCTAGTGAGTCATCGCAAGGAAGTAACGCAGCAATTTTGCCGTCTTTTATGGCAATGGCGTGTGGCGGTAATTCGCCATAGGGCAACTTGTTGTCTTGCATAGACGCAATGCGAACATTGTAAATAAGCGTGTCGTACTGATAACCCATATCGTGCTCCACTCTAAGCCACCTCTTGTCTGGTTTTTTCGTTTAATTGGTCGTCTAGCTCTTTTTCTGGCTTTGTCCAGAATCTTTACTGAAACGCAGTGTAAATTTTGAGTTCAGTGTACTTGTGCATACTTGTATATACAAGTATGCTGTTATCATATTATTAACAATTTAGTTGTGAATGGCCACGATATGCAACCTCGGTACAGAGTAATTAAGACAGCAATTTTGGATGCCATCGAAAGTGGTGAGATGAAGCCGGGTAGCCAAGTGCCTTCAGAAAACCAACTTGCCCAGCAGCACGGTGTAAGCCGAATGACTGCTAGAAGAGCGTTAAGTGAAATGGTGGACGAGGGCATTTTAATGCGCAGCCAGGGGATAGGCACCTTTGTGTCAGATAGTCGCCCTATGAGCTCAATGCTTGAGATTAAAAGTATTCGCGATGAAATAGAGCAGCGGGGGCATAGATACACCAACGAAATATTGGTGTTGGAAACCTCGCCAGCCAGTGATGCTATTGCTCAGCGACTGGGAATCGATGTGGGAGAGCCAGTATTCCATAGCATTATCGTACACTGCGAGAACAATCTACCCGTGCAGTATGAAGACAGGTGGGTTAACCCAGCGTGGATTAACGACTATTTAGATAAAGATTTTAAAGCTCAAACTGCAAACTTTTATTTGAATCAGGTCGCGCCCCTTTCACAAGCCGATCACAGCGTAGAAGCTGTGGTTGTTGAAAAAGATATTGCACAAGCACTATTGATTAAGCCTAAAGAGCCGTGCCTGAAAATTACGCGACGAACCTTCTCTCGAGTGCCCAGCGCAATAACCAGCGATGAGAGCAATATTGGCGAGTCGTCAACGGCAAATGCTCAGATAAAGAACGGTTTAAGGGCTACGTCAGATTCACCCTTAAATAATAGCTCCAAAGCGAGTTCAAGCGCAGTGGTTAGCCACGCGGTGCTGTATCACCCAGGTAGTCGATACCGCTTGGGAGGACACTTGGAGTTCTAAGTGTCATTGCGCCAAAGGCGCTAGCAACTCATTACTTTCTAAAAAGATGACACTTCCTAATAAAAAACAAATCGGCAAACGTAAGAATATGCCTAGGAGAAGTTTATGAAACGCCTCGACCCTACAAGAGAAATACGTGCCCCAAGAGGCAGTACGTTAAATGCGAAGAGCTGGCAAACTGAAGCGCCGCTTCGCATGTTAATGAATAACCTGGATCCAGACGTTGCGGAGCATCCGCAAAATTTGGTGGTTTACGGCGGTATTGGGCGTGCGGCCCGTGACTGGGCGTCTTACGACAAAATTGTAGAAGTACTCAAGCGTTTAAATACTGATGAGACGTTGCTGGTTCAATCAGGCAAACCTGTTGGGGTATTTCCCACTCACGAAAATGCACCTCGTGTGTTAATTGCTAACTCTAACCTTGTACCGCATTGGGCAAACTGGGAGCACTTTAACGCTCTGGATAAAGAAGGTTTGATGATGTACGGGCAAATGACCGCAGGGTCATGGATATACATAGGCTCGCAAGGCATTGTCCAGGGTACTTATGAAACGTTTGTGAGCGTGGCCAAAACGCATTTTGAAGGAAGCGCTGAAGGACGCTGGATTTTGACTGGTGGCTTGGGCGGTATGGGCGGAGCACAGCCTTTAGCTGCAACCATGGCTGGCTTTTCAATGGTAGCTGTGGAGGTGGATGAAACTCGCATAGATTTCAGAATTCGCACGGGCTATTTGGACAAAAAAGCGCATTCGTTAGATGAAGCCATGCAACTCCTAGAAGAAGCCAAAGAAGCTGGGAAGCCTGTATCAATTGGCCTATTAGGCAATGCCGCTGAAGTCTTTCCCGATATGCTAGCTAAAGGGATTGTTCCCGACGTTGTGACCGACCAAACCAGTGCGCACGATCCGTTGAATGGCTATCTACCAGTGGGGTGGACGCTAGATCAAGCTGAGGCGCAGCGTAAAAAAGACGAAGCGGGTGTTGTGAAAAGTGCTAAACAGTCGATGGCGCTGCAAGTTAAAGCAATGCTTGGTTTCCAACAAGCTGGCGCTGCTACTCTTGATTATGGCAACAACATTAGACAAATGGCGCTAGAAGAGGGTATTGAGCATGCGTTCGATTTCCCAGGTTTCGTTCCTGCTTATATTCGACCGCTTTTTTGTCAGGGCATAGGGCCTTTCAGATGGGCTGCGCTGTCAGGCGATCCGGAAGATATCTATAAAACGGACGCGAAAGTTAAAGAGCTTATACCCGGCAACCCCCATCTACATAACTGGCTAGATATGGCCAAAGAACGCATTCAATTCCAAGGCCTGCCCGCGCGTATTTGCTGGGTGGGGCTGGGTGAAAGACAAAAGCTGGGGCTTGCCTTTAATGAAATGGTTCGCAGTGGCGAGCTAAGCGCGCCAGTTGTGATTGGACGGGATCATCTCGACTCTGGTTCGGTAGCTTCACCCAATAGAGAAACCGAGGCCATGCTCGATGGTTCAGATGCCGTTTCGGACTGGCCGCTGCTGAACGCCCTGCTAAATACAGCGGGTGGTGCAACCTGGGTAAGCCTTCATCATGGTGGCGGTGTAGGAATGGGTTTTAGCCAACACTCGGGTGTAGTGATTGTTTGTGACGGTTCGGACGAAGCGGCTGAGCGTATTGCTCGGGTTCTTCATAACGACCCTGCCACGGGCGTAATGCGTCATGCAGATGCAGGCTACGACATTGCAAAAGACTGTGCTGCCAAGCACAACTTGGATCTTCCCATGATCAATAACGCGGCTAATAATCAAAGCCCTGATGGAACAAGCACACATTCAAGCGCGAACAAAAGCTTTGGTGGGGAGAAATAGTCATGTCGCATTCGTCTTTTATTACTGAAAACGGTGGTGTTAAGCAGCTTAATCTTGTGCCAGGTACATTGACGTTAGATCAGTTACGGGAAGTACATCGAAGCCACGTTCATTTATCGTTAGATGAAAGCGCAGTACCCGCTATAAACGCCGCCGAGCAAGTAGTGCTTAATGTCATTAAAGAAAACCGGACTGTCTATGGCATCAATACCGGCTTTGGTTTGTTGGCTAATACTCGTATTAATGTTGATGAGTTAGAGCTATTACAGCGCAGTATTGTGTTATCGCACGCGGCCGGTACGGGCGACTTTATGCAAGAAGATACTGTGCGCCTGCTCATGCTGTTAAAAATTAACTCCTTGGCCCGTGGTTATTCTGGCATTCGCCTCAGCGTAATAGAAGCGCTCATTACCTTGTTTAATGCACAGGTTTATCCCGCCATTCCTGAAAAAGGCTCGGTAGGCGCCAGCGGCGACTTAGCGCCTTTAGCACACATGAGTGTGGTGCTGTTAGGGGAAGGGGAAGCTTTTTATAAAGGAGAGAGAATTAGTGCAGCCCAAGCCCTTGAAATAGCCGGCATGCAGCCAATTGCGCTGGCACCCAAAGAAGGCTTAGCACTGTTAAACGGCACACAAGCCTCGACAGCGTTTGCACTTCAGGGGCTGTTTTATACTGAAAATGCGCTTCATAGTGCTATTGGTATTGGTGCGCTTACTGTTGAGGCCGCGTTAGGTTCCCGCGTGCCGTTCGACGCGCGGATCCACGAAGTGCGTGGCCACAAAAGCCAGAGCGATGTGGCGACTGCGTTTAGAATATTGCTAGACACCTCAGAGATTGGCCATTCACATCAACGGTGTGAAAAAGTGCAAGACCCATACTCTCTGCGTTGCCAGCCACAGGTGATGGGAGCGTGTTTACAGCAAATGCGCTATGCCCAAGAGATTTTGGTGGTTGAAGCTAATGGAGTAAGTGACAACCCGTTGGTTTTTGTTGAAAATAATGATGACGCTGATACGCCAACTGGCGATATTCTATCTGGCGGAAACTTTCATGCGGAAACCGTGGCAATGGCGGCAGATATGCTGGCTATTGCACTATCTGAAATTGGCGCACTGTCGGAGCGCAGAATGTCGTTAATGATTGATACGCATTTAAGTGGTTTGCCACCGTTCCTGGTTGAAAATGGTGGGGTAAACTCGGGCTTCATGATTGCGCAGGTTACCTGTGCGGCGCTTGCTAGTGAAAACAAAACCCTGGCGCACCCCGCATCTATCGATTCGTTGCCTACGTCTGCGAACCAAGAAGACCACGTGTCTATGGCTACCTTCGCCGCGAGGCGTTTACGAGATATTTTCGATAACGTGGCAGGTATATTGGCCATTGAGTGGTTAGCGGCCTGCCAAGGGTTAGATTTCAGGAAGCCGTTTAAAACCAGCGAAAAGCTCCAAGTGTTGATGCAGCTACTAAGAGACCAAGTGCCGTTTTACGACAAAGACCGCTATTTTGCGCCAGACATTGAAAAGGCCAAGCAACTTATTAAGCAGCACGACCTTATGGATAAGACACAGTTAAACCTGTTAGTCTAAAATGATCACAGGCTCGGTATTTCGAGTAAACAAATAAAGATCATAAATAGAGTAGAGGTGGGAATGATATGAAAACAAATGGACGTTGGTTAAGTTCATACGAGGCTCGTACTTCTATGAAAGGCACTTTTAAGAGCGGCTCTTTTGTGAAAAGCACTGTGCTGGGGTTACTCGCCGCATCGGTGTTTACGTTGGCAGGCTGTAGCGACAGCGAAGTGGGCGATGTGTCTCTTGGTCTTTTTACCACAAAAGACATTAAAATTGATGCGCTTCAAGACCCCATAGTGACAGGTGTAACCTGCCATATTTCAAGTATTGAAGCGAACCTTGATTTGTCGGATCCATCAGACAGTTCAATCGCGTGCAGACAAACCGGCCCTATTACGGCTGAGATGTTAAACGCCATTGATAAGTCAGATTCAGGTGAAGTAATTTTTAAAAAATCTAAGAGCGTGTTTTTCAAAAACATGAAGCTTCGAAGAATTTACGATGCCGACTCAAAAACGCTGATTTACTTGTCTTACAGCACCAAAGAGACATCTGGCAGCTATAAACATAGTTTGTCTACGGTACCACTGTGGGAAACGCTAGCGTTTAAAAAGCCCGCGTAGCGAAACGCATCAACTCAATATTAAAAAGCCCTCTTACATGAGGGCTCCTAATCACGAAATGTCGCTTGAGCTTTTTGAAAGAACGTGGGGAAGAGGAAATTACTGGTATTTGGCACCAGTTCCTCCTAATGTAACCTCGCCTGAGATGACACCGTTCACTTATGTAAGTGCGGCTTACGACATGCTTAAAGTGGGAGATAAAGCGCGTTCATTGGCGTTTTTGGAAACCGCGTCGCATACATGGCCAACGTACTGGTTAAGTTATTTCCTGATTGCCAATTATTACTTAGAGCAAAACGACAACCAAGCAGTGGCTTGGTTTGAGAAAGGCTATGAAGTGGGGCAGCACCAACATGTTTATGTTCACAACTACGTATTAGCTTTGCGCGAAAACAACATGCCCGAGAAGGCAAATACAATTCTAAAACAGGGGCTTGAACGCTTTCCCAATAACGAACCGCTGTTAACATTGGCTGAGAAATAAACCTAAACTTTAAGAGTATTCGCATTTACGAAAACTTATCGTCTACTATTAACCTAGGAAGTAATTGTGAAAGTAGGCTATGCCAAAAATACTGAGCTCATCAACAATTTCGTACGAGAACGGAGTAGTCACCACTCGACTCTATGGCGCGTTTAATGAAAAAAGTGCGGAAGACTACAGCGATCGTCTTTTTAAACTAGTCATAGGACTGAATCAACGACCCTTTTCCCTTCTGGCAGATATTAGCCAAGTTGAAGGTGCAACTCCTGAGGCCTTCGACATACTCAAGCGTATTATAAAACGGCTTCCTGATATGGGATTAATCGCGAAAGCTTATGTTTATAAAGGACCTGTTATACGCGGAATAATGTTTCAGAGGATCCCCGAGCTCAAAAGTATGGATTATCTTTTTTTCACAGATATTGACGAAGCTTCTTTGTGGTTGTCTCGCGAATATGAACGCAAACTATCTCTGCTCTCTGATTCCTAATTAGCCTGTAATAAGTTAATAGCGCAATTAACTATCTCATTTCCCACATCTGGTTGGTGCAGTTAACTCTAGTGGTTAACCCCTATGGTGGATGGGCGTTTTTTGCTCGATCCTAATTTGGTTAACGCTATCTAGTCGTTGCTCAGTATTAACGCTGAACGCATTGATAGCTCCAAATTTTAAGGATTGAATAATGAAAAAAGAACCCTTATATATGCTGCGGTAGCAGCGGCTTTACCTTTCGTAGCAAGCGCCTCCAAAATACACGCACCCTTAGATACTTCATCGCACCGCATTGCTGAAATAAATCTGACTGACAATGTTGTTAACCCGCCAGCAAACAGCTTGTTTCAAATGGCGTTAGACCAACTGCAAACCACATTCCCATCATCTACATTACGAACAGCTAATGGCCATTTAGATAGTGTTTTTGGTATTGCCATTGATGTTTCAGGAACGTCGCCTGAACAGATGGGGTATGACTTTATTAGTCGACATTCTGCCCTTTTAGGTGGACTAAGTGACGGGGATTTTCTTTTTAACCCTCACCGCAGCAAAGCAGCATTGGGTGGTCATTTAGTGAGGTTTGACCAAGTCATTGATGGTGTAAAAATCAAAGATAGAGGTGTCGGCCTCTTAATAGATGAGTCTCAGGTGGTGAGAGCGCTGTTTGCCGATACAGCTATAAATACGCCTATTGCTAACTCTCAAGTTCTTTCTGCTAATAGCGCGATCAGCGTGGCAACCGCGGATTTAGCGTCTTACAAACGAGCATTGCCAATAGAAGCTCTTGATGTACTGAACCCTGCCTTTTCTCAAATAGAAAAAAGCCTTGGCATTTTCGCCAAGCCAGTGCCACAGAAAGTGGTGGTACAAGATGACAATAAACTGAAACTCGCATGGAAGTTCTTCTATTACTCTTCAAATCCCTTTGGTGTGTTTGAGTATGTCATCGATGCCCAGTCAGGAGACATTCTGGCGCGTAATGATCGGGTCAAAACCATTCTTCCTTTAGGTGAAAATGAAGTTACGCAAACGGGGCAGGTTGGCTTAGTTCAGCAGACTGCGGATTATTTCCCAACATTTCCACCCATTACGCCATCGATGCAAAGTGAATGTCTGATAGAGGACGATGCAGGTGGCTACACCGGCAAACCGAAAGGGATGGAACGCATTAATCTACGTAAGTTTGACGATTCTAACTTAGTGACGGGTGTTGAAGGTTTGCTTACAGGTAAGCACGCGCTTATTGAAAGCGCGATGCTGACAAAAGGGCCTTTTCCACAAGCGGCAACGGGTACGTATCACTTCAGCGAGGATGCTGCCATAGAGGCAAGACCTGTCGAAGATGATCATGTAACGCCTTCTACGGCACATCACATTGACGGCATCAGCCAGTTTATTTACATCACCACATTGCTCGAATATTTAGATTACCTTCATAAAGACGGCGATGCTGTGCATAGTCGTGGCGTGGGCGATGGCTCGTTTCCAAATAGCTACCCTAACGAAGCGGTACCGTTAACTGGTGTGGTACATATTCCGAATGTGCTCGACCCACCAGATAATCCAGCAGATCCTGAGTTTATGGCTAAGCTATTGGGCTTGGACAACGCATTCGCAGTGCCGTTATCACAGGAAATTGCAGGTGAAGAGGTCGTGGTTAACCCGACAGCTTACGGTCATGGTTACTTATTCAACAACCTAGCAATGGACTTCTCGGTTCCCATTCATGAAGGCACCCATGCGACAATTACCCCTATCGCAGGTTTTGAAGGCGAGCCAGAAGGTGGCGCGCTTAACGAAGGACAAGCCGACCTATGGGCATACACGGTAGGCGAAACACCGGATTTAGGTACTTACCCCGTTAATTCGTGCGATTTACGAAAATTCTTAAGAGAGCAGGGGGTTAATCCCGACTCATTTGAGTTTATTCGTTCTGCACAGAGCCAAATTCGTTATTCGCAGTTAGGCACAAGAGACAATGCATTTGAAGTGCATCGTGATGGAGAAATTTACGCGGGTGCAATGTGGGACTTAAAGGAACTTATGGTGGCGCTGCAGCCTAGACAAGACTTTGTTCGCCCCGACCCAGTTACCGGCGATCCTACCCAAGAAACTAGCTTGGGCAAAGAAACGTGGGAACGTATCTTCCTAGGCTCAATGTACGTGCTAGGAATATCTGCACCAGACACTTTCGTGCGCGCACGGGATGCAGTGTTAATTGCAGATGCCGCTTTATATCCTACCGATCCTTTAGATTTAACTTCACCGGGTCGTCATCATGCATTAATTGAGCGTGTTTTTGCTGCTAGAGAGCTAGGTGCGAACGCGAAAGCACCATTAGGCGGTCGACAGACTATATCAACGGCAGTGAGCGAGTTTACGGCTACCCAGGCTAAGCCATCGACACCAGACGCTATAGACGCGCATATCATTTCTGATGACGCGATTGAAATTACGTGGGAAACCGTACCTGACGCTTTTGCTTATCAATTGCTAAAACGCAAAAAAGGGTCGAGTGCACGTTTGTTTACGGGTGTACCAACCCGAGAATACTTTGACGGCGACCTCATATTCTCTGGCTTCACCCATGTTGAATTTATTGTGGGCGATAATCGCTACATAGACAAAGGGCAAGGTTTAGGGCGTGGTGCAGGTCAAGGCATAGACTCGTTTGACTATGAATACGTAGTGCGTGCAATCAGCCTTAACCCTAATCAGCAAGTTGGTTTTTCTAATATGTCAGGGATTGCTTCAACCGGCTTAAACACGGTGGATGTGAGTGAGCAAGTTGACTACAAGGTGGGTAATGTAAACTACAATAACGGTATCTTTGCCTTTGATATTGCGTTGATAAATACTGGCGACGAGAGAATTTACGGTCCAGTTGATTTCGATATTACTCATATTAGCAATGGCAGTATTACCGTATTGAATGCAGATAATGGTGGCACTGGTCAAAACGGCGACATAGCAAGGTTCCGTTTCGATCAATCGCTAGATGTAGACAGAACATCTGCACTGCGTTATCTAAAGTTTGATAACTCAAATGGAAAACTCTTTACGTTCCAAGCGCGGATCAGCGGCTACGAAGCTGGCGCTTCGTCAACCGGTAGAGGAGAAACGCCTACCTTTGATACGTCTGAGCCAAAAGAACAGTCTGTGGTTTACCATAATATTGAGGAGCACACGGGTGTTGTCTTAATTGGTGCAGCGGATGAAGCATTGGTTGATGGCGTTGACTATGTTGATATCCCGTTTACAGCGCTGCCTAGTGCATCAAGTGTAGTTGCAACGCTGAGCGCTGATGTTGAGGTAGTAGCGGTGCCAGATCTTGACTTTGAACTGCTCGATGCCGAAGGCAATATTATGGCGAGCTCCGGCAACTTGGGCTCTAATGAGCAAGTTGGCGGTGGCATTGTCCCCGGAGAAACCTATCGGGTTCGCGTGAATGGTTGGGCTAACGGCCCGACGTCATACCGGGTTGTTATTGATCAGTTTGTAAGTGATATTAACGACGCAAACGTTGATCAAAATGGTAATGCGACAACGGGAACAGTAACGTTTGAGTTTAATCCCGTAACAGGGAAAGTAATACCTTTGAACTTACTTAATTAGTCGCCCGTGAAAACACGAAGAATCTAGGCTAACTAGAAGAAAGGTCACCTACCAACAACTGCCTTTCTAAAGGCCTATAAAACAAACCAAAGCCCCATGTTGTGAAAACTGCATGGGGTTTTTTTATTAAACTCGCCCTCCGGGAAGGTCTGGCAAGTATCCTAGCTTCGTTCATTCCCGCGCTTCGCTAGGAAACTTGCCTGCGCCTTCTGAGTGGGCAATTATCTATGCGGATTGATATAACTGGTGCACCTTTTGCCTCTTCTTTCACGTACTAAGGTGTAGCTAAAAATAAAAAGTGCCTACTCATATATGCAGGAGCCCCGTCAGCCGTGGACAGCACTCAACTTCTTGAAAACCAGCAGGCAATAGCAATAGCCGGATTAGTAGGCGTTGTTATTGTGCTCTTCATTGTTAAACGACTTATTTTGGTGCGTTTGAAAGCTAAAGCGCGTTCAGAAAACAGCAGTATGTCTGATATCTATCGCGTGCTTGTGCTGTCGTTAAATGCCCCACTTAATTTGCTTATCTGGGTTATTTTCCTGCTGTTGGTTAAAAGTATTGTTTCAGTATTTCAGATAGAAGATGAAGGGGCGATTAAAGCGCTAACCATTGTTATCGAAGCTGGCCTCATCATTACTTTATTTCTCTTCTTCGAGCGTTTTGTCACTTACTCGTTGAGTCGTTATCGCGACCAGTCAACCATAGTTAAAAATACCAGCGCAATTGCCGGTGGAGCAGTTAGAGCGCTTTTCGCTGTATTAGCAATTTTGATTATATTAAGCACCATGGGGGTGTCGGTAACACCCATTGTTGCATCGTTAGGCATTACTTCGCTCGCAGTAGCACTAGCGCTACAGCCAACCCTTGAAAACTTCTTCTCGGGTATTCAGTTGGTAATGGATAAGCCCATTCGTATAGGCGACTTCATAGAGCTGGATTCCGGAGAACAAGGTTTTGTAGAGAAAATAGGATGGCGCTCCACGTGGGTTAGAATGCTACCTAACAACATCGTGATCATGCCTAACAGTAAGTTGTCTAATTCAAAGTTGATTAACTACTACTACCCTGAACGCGAACTGTCGGTGCCTGTTGAAGTTGGCGTGCATTATAGCTCTGATTTAGAGCATGTTGAAAACGTATGTTTAGAGGTTGCCAATACTATTCTAGAGCAGCACGAGTTTGGTGTTGAAACTTATCAACCTTTTGTTCTGTTTCACACTTTCGACAATTCTAGTATCAACTTAACAGTGATGTTGAGAACCCGTGAATACTTTAACCGCTTCTTCATAAAGAGCGCCTTTATAAAAATGCTTAAAAAGCGTTTTGATGAAGAAGGGATTGTCATTCCATTTCCAATTACTGCGCTTAACCTAGAGCAGGAAGGTGCAGCTCAATCCACAGAGAATTTAACGCCCAAAGCTTAAAAATCTCGCTAAATATGACTTGAGCAAATGATGTCTCAGACTTCTGACGGGGAGTTTTCGCCAAAAATAGTCAACATGCGTTTATCCGTATCGCTCTCTTTTCTATACACCGTTTATTTTCACCGAGTGATTTTTGACTCCTCAAAAAATACCGGTGGCAATTTAGGTTGTATTTTTCTTTTCTATAAAGAAAATTAACTTTAAGTTTTTCAAAGTTATACCGTCTTTTGTATATTTTTTGTTATATTTATTAATAATTTGTTATTAATACGATTGTTAATTATTTCCTTTTGCCTGCTAATATCTTTTTGCTACCGGTGGCAAATGGGCGGTAATTGAGTTCCGTTAGTTCGCGTAAAAAGAAGAACTAATTGATGTTGTCTTGTTGAGTAATTGAAGCAGTACGCCCTTCTAATTATTAATCTAAGGACAAAAAATGAAAAAGAACTTACCGATATTTCAATCGACGATAATTGCATCATCAATTGCCTTTGCCGTCTCTACGTCTGCAGTTGCTTCAGGTTTTCACACACAGAACGGAGGCACGACAGGCGGTCAAGGTGGACAAGTAGTACAAGCTTCTACGGGTAAACAAATTCACGAAGCATTGTGTAATAGAAACACCTCAGAAACGCCAATCATTATTCAAGTCTCGGGTACAATCAATCATGGTAATACTGAAAAAGTGTCTGGAGACAGCTGTAATACCGCAGAAGACAAAATTGAGTTAAAAGACATCGCGAATGTGACACTTATTGGTGTAGGCGGTGGCGCTACATTTGACCAGCTAGGTATACACATAAGGAATTCCCAAAACATCATTATAAGAAACGTTCATGTTAAAAACGTCAAAAAATCGGGCTCACCCACGTCAAATGGCGGAGACGCGATAGGGATAGAAAAAGACGTTCGCAACGTATGGGTTGACCACGTAACCTTAGAAGCTAGTGGTGGTGAGAGTGATGGTTATGACGGCTTGTTCGATGTAAAGGATAACTCGAAATACATCACCTTATCTTACAGCATTTTACGTAACTCAGATCGAGGTGGTTTGGTAGGTTCAAGCGAATCACAAGTCAATAACGGTCCGATCACCTATCACCACAATATCTTTGACAATTTGAACTCGCGCGTTCCCCTTGTAAGGGGGGCAACAGCTCACATTTACAATAACTACTATGACGGCGTTCGCTCTTCAGGGATTAATTCCCGCGCAGGAGCCGAAGTCAAAGTAGAAAACAACTATTTCGAAAATAGTAAAGATCCACTGGGTACATTTTATACAACAACTGACGGTTATTGGCAGGTTGCGGGAAACACTTTCGGAAGTGGCGTAACGTGGAGCGACTCAGACAGTGACTATGAACCTGCAGGGCCAAACGTTCAATCTACAGCATCAATATCTATTCCCTATAGTTACTCGCTAGATGGGGCATCTTGTATACGAGATATTCTTGAGAACACCGCTGGTGCCAACAAAAATCTTGCAGTATCAGACGGTAGCTGCGGTTCAACTGGTGGCGGCGATACCGGAGGTGGTGACAACGGCGGTGGTGATACAGGAGGTGGCGACACAGGGGGAGGTGATAATGGTGGCGGCGATGATAACTCAGGAGGTAATCCGCCAACCGGCACCAACTTAGCGTTAAATGCACAATCTGACGGTAGCTCAAAGTACAGTGGAACAAGTTACGGGAACGTAAGGGATGGGGATGTATCTACTTACTGGTCTCCGAGCGGAACGACGGGAAGAATTAGCATTAAACGCTTGAATACGACAGTAAATACTGTACGGATAATTGAGACCTCTTCTACTCAAGGTGCAGTAACTTCATGGCAACTTGTGAACAATGACACTGGCAGCGTATTGGCATCAGGAAACTCAATTCCAAGTACGATTTCGTTTTCAAATACCAATTTGGATAAAATCAACTTTGTCATCGATTCTGCAACACAACGACCACAAATTGCAGAGTTTGAGGTGTATTTAGATTAAGTCGGTTGCGCTTGTTCTAAACCTTTTTAGGTGACTCTCTGTGAGAGTTTATTTAACTCAATAAAAAAGCCACGTTGTGTAACGTGGCTTTGTTGCGAGTACGTTAACCCATCAAAGGTGTTAGAAGGTGTAACGTGCAGATACGCCTAGTAGGTCAACATCATCAGCTATAACGTAAGTTGCGCCGAAAGAGAATTGTGGTGTAAAGAAATAGTCTGCGCCAATTTCAAAAGCTGTTTCGTCGTCTTCAATGTCGATATAGCGGATAGCACCGCGAAGCTCAAATTGCTCTGACAGCATTGAACGAATACCGGCAGTAATGCCATAGCCATTGTCGTCAGCCTCAGCAGAAGCGAAGCTTGAGTCTAGGTCAACATCCACATACTCATACGTCAACTCACCAAAAAAGTCGGTTGTTGTAGTTAAACCATAGCGGTAACCAACCCCTGCAGAGATATAGTCAAGTTCACCGTCAACACCATATTCGTCTTCACTCAACTGACCATAGCGACCTGTCAGGTATACATTTTCGTTAAGTGATTTGAAGCCTTGAATTTGAAAACCGGTTGGCTCGAAGTCGCCTGCGTCTTCAATATCTGCTTGTACGTATCCAGCTTTAACGAAGTCATATGAAGGCGAAGCTGCGAAAGCATTTAAAGAAAGCGCGCCAAAGATACTGGCGAGAATAGTACGTTTCATTGTTTCTAATATCCTTTTAACAATAATTACTCCCAACCACTTCGGGAGCCTCATCATTATGGGGATGGATTTTAGAAATCAAATGGGCAACACGACTCGATTTTCACTATTCAACACCTTAAGTGGTGTACGTTTTATCAATACAACGGCATTGCCATACAAGAGCTTAGTTAATTCCTCTTCAGTGTTGTACAGATGAGGATACTCGCAACGCTTAAGCCGCAAGAGGACAAACAAAAAGAAATGATAGGTTCTAGGGTAATTAAGGTCACCGCGTAAGCGCCTATTGCTGCCCCTGTTAGGTGAAAAAAGCCGGTTAGCGCCGCTAAAAAACCTGCGGATTTATCAGAGTAGCCAAGCATGATAGTTACGCTGCAGGGCATTGCGATGCCAATAAAAAAGAAGGTGATATAGCAATAAGTCAAAATACCCATTAACCCTTTTATTGCGAAGGGGGAAATAAGTAACCCAAAAAGCACAGAAAGCACAGCGATAAACAAGCTTGAATACTTGAATTTAAACAATGGTGAAACAGAGGCTAGTCGAATATTGATTATGCTTCCCATCACAAAAGACAGCGTGGCTAGAAGCGAATATATCGAGAACACAGTTTTGGTGAGTCCGAATTGCTGCATTATCATAGACGGCGAGATGGTAATGAAGCTAAACACAATGCCATAAAGTAGTCCGCTGGCCATACCCACTGAGACGATTTTCATCATTGTGCTTTTAATAAGCGCTAAAGTATCGCCAAAGACGTTCTCTGAGGTTGTCGGCATATACTGTTTGAGGGTGGTGGAAACTGAAAGCAGTAAAAGTAAGGCGAATACTCCCATTACTAGTACAAAATAAAAGATAGATGAAACTCCGAAGGACTCGCCAATTAGTGTACCTACTAGTGGCGCTATTGCTGGCGCGATAGCGAATGCAATGTTGATAAACGAAAGTGAAGCATTCAGCTGCTTTTCGCTAAATATTTGACGCGACAGTCCGCGCGATACTGAAACGCCAACCCCACCGCCTAAGCCTTGAATGACTCTTCCTACAAGAAAGGTATTTTCTTCGGTGGCAAGTGCCACCATAAGCGTACCGGCGATGAATACTAAGACTCCGTACAGTAGAAACTTTTGTTTGTTTAGGTAGTCGCAGGCGACACCAGACACTAACTGAGAAAGTGAGAACGCGATAAGAAACACGGCCACGCTTTTTTCAATTATTCCTACATAGCTGTCGTATATAGCAGCCAAGTCAAAAAAGAAGGGGCTATAAATGCTGGTAGAGAGTTGGCCAAGAATAGACAAAATGGTGAAGGTTACCGTCAGCGAATAAAACGTATGGCGTGACATGGTGTGCTTCATCTAAGGGGAACCAAACTATGGGTAAAGAGACAGTGCAGTTAGGCTACAGATTTGGTGTTACAGTTTTAATAAAGACGCTTTTTTTAAGTTTGAGAAAACTGATAACGTGATGATATAAGCGAGTGGTGACTGGTAATTCTAGAAAAAATGGTGGCCCCACCCTTCCTAGAATTATGCCCATTTAGGCATTTTTAACGGTGTGAGGGCCACTCGAACCCCCGTTTTATCAGTCTTTATTCCACTCTGTTCCACCTTAATTTAAATAATCGAAGTGGAATAAAGGTGGAACATGCCAGAAATAATTAAGAACCTAACCGATAAATTTTTATGTGATATCAAGCCGAAGTCATCGAGCCAAATTTTTCGCGACAAGCACAGAACCTATTTGAAATTTGTTGTGCGGCCCAGCGGCTCTAAGAGTTTTTACTACAGAGCAAAAAAGAATGGGAAAGACCTAAAGCGGAAGATAGGTGATGCTTCGACCATGAGTTTAGCAACAGCAAGGTTAATTGCAGATAGTCAGCATTCCGGATTCAAAAACGAGAGCCAAAATGGCGTTTCAGTACCGAGCAGTATTAAAAGTCTTACTGTTAACTGTATGTTTGAGTTGTATCGAGAGAATGAACTTAAACATAGAAGAACGGTTGCTGGCAGAAAACATGCTCTTGAAGTTGCGTATAATCTTCATGTCAAAGCCAGTCTCGGCCATCGTGCTGTTGCACAGCTGGATAGAAAAGAAGTTCGTTCGTTCTTCCGAGAACTCGAAGATAAGGGATATTGCGCTCACAACAAAGCAGTATCAGTGTTAAAAGCAGCGTGTAATTATGTCATCGATTTTGAAGATGCAGGATTAATACTTAATCCATTTGAGCGCATTAAAAAGATGCCAGGTGTAACGAGAAGCCGATATCTTACTTATCAAGAGGCTGGACAGTTGATGAAAGCATTGGAATATGCCTCAAATCAAGACGTAGCTGATATATATCGTATGGCTCTTTTTACTGGTGCTAGGCTGACAAATGTGAAGACTATGGAATGGAAAGATATCAACTTAAGTAACGCTGTTTGGTTAATACCTGCGACTCGGACAAAAACCAATCAGATTTACGAAATTCCGCTTCACCCGTTGGCAGTTTATCTTCTAAGAAAACGTCAAAAAACTTGTCCAAGTAGCCATTTTGTATTTCCATCCAAGCAGAAATCAAAATACGGCTACATAACAGGTGGCGATTCGGTGTGGAAGGCGGCGATTAAACGAGCAGGCCTGTATCATGATAACCCTAATATTCGCCCCAGACCACACGATCTCCGAAGGACATTTGCTACTTGGCAAATTCAGTCAGGAGCTGATGTTAGTGTGGTTTCGAAGGCTCTTTGCCATACTTCGTTAAAGCATACAATGGTTTATGCATACGCCAATATCGATCAAGTTAGAAACTCAATTGTCGGAGCGTTTGACAATCTTAATGTAAGTTAACATAGCCGCTAGTGCCCGAAAGTAACGTTAGAAAATAGCACGTTTTCGTGTTCAATTTTGTCAGCTTCGGGCACTAGACACCTTATATAAAAATCTGTAATCTTCGTCGAAAATAATAAAGTGCGTAGAGAAAAACTAGATTTTTATCAGCGCTAACAAGAACAAGGAAGTAGTATGAGCAATGAAGCTTTGAAAACGCATCTAGCAAAACTGGAAGACTTGCGAGTATCCGCAAAGTCCAGGGATGATATACCGAGTATTGTTGAAGAAATAAAAGAATATTCCAAATCAGGTTCGTATACCTTTCAACAACCGTTTGTTATATATCTATTATTTATCTCCTTTTTCCTTACCCTAATTATTTATGCGAATTCGTCCTCTGATGAAGGGCTTATGCTTGCAGGTGCTTCATTTATAGTATTCATAGGCAGTGTTTTTGCGTTTTTCTCAAAGAAAAAGCAAGTAAAAAACGTGGGAAGAAACCTAGGGCATACGGCTTTAGCTTTAGCAAATAATTTAGTTCCTAATGAAGCTTTTAACGGACGAGAATTATGGAAAGATTTAAAAAGACAATTCCGCGTGTTTAGAGCTGGCGATGAAAGTCAGGAGATTACAGCCTTGTACGACGGGAAGACAGAAGACGGAGCATTCTTCCAATTGTTTGAATTCAAGTACGTAGATGTCACAGAGGAAGAGGACGAAGACTCAGACGGAAACAAAACAACCACCAAAAAAGAAAC
Organism: Alteromonas macleodii ATCC 27126; assembly: GCF_000172635.2. NCBI lineage: Bacteria > Pseudomonadati > Pseudomonadota > Gammaproteobacteria > Alteromonadales > Alteromonadaceae > Alteromonas > Alteromonas macleodii. Next base: position 898,724 of record NC_018632.1, read on the forward strand.
TACTCATTACGAATATGGTGTCCTTATCCATATGCCATCTTTGCCTTTGATGACTATTAATACGAGAAGTCAGTTCAAAGAGAAATGGGATTCGGCGAGCAAAGAGTTTAACAAAAAGTTCAAGATAAGGTGCTCCAACCCTGTAGAAACAGCAAAGTTTTTCAATCCCGCTTGTGTACTTAAATTTGAAGAGTCATTTAAGAATATACGTTACCTAGATATGACCCCCTCTGCATATGTTTGTATATCTGCTAAGAAAGATATATTCCCAAAAAGCTTTGGTGTTCCTCATATCAAGAAAAGTGATGAGTACATATCGTATTTGTCAGCCCCTCCAAAAATAGAAGCCCTTAGAGCATTAAGAGACTTCATTGATTATTCGAACTCAAGAAATACTATTAAAAAGGAAGCGGTTTAATGGATAACATAGTCCCATACCTAATAATCGCGATAGTTGTCATCTCAATTATCGTAATGTACAACACAATTATAGGAAGAATGAATCGGGCTAAGCGAGCTTGGTCAGATGTAATAACCTACGAAAAACTAAAAAGTGAGTTAATACCAAAATTAGTAAATCTTACTGAAGAATTTAAAGTCTTCGAAACGAATTTTATTGAGCAAGTTACAGCTATGCGTACAGCAATATCGTCTATCTCTAAAGATGATATTGATATCGAGAAATTGAACGAAATTGAGGCTCGCTCTAATCAGGTTTTTGGTACGTTTAAGGCGGTAGCAGAAAGCTATCCAGAACTCGGTTCAACCCAAGTTGTAAGAGATCTACTCAGTCAAATAGCAGATAAGAGTGAAAATGTTGCAGCTGCGATTACAATTTATAACCGAAGCGTAGAACAGTTTAATAATTCTGTTGAGATGTTTCCAATTAACGTTGTTAACGGTCTACTTGCTAAGAAAGACAAACTTAAGACCTTCACTCAATCTGGGCTAACAGATGAGTACGACTATAAACCTAATTTTCATAGAATTCGTTATAGTCTCTCGCTTAATATAATTGGTTTATTAAAGCTGCGGAGAACCGAAAGGATTTTACGGCTCCGTAGCTAAATATTATTTTGAAAGAAGTTTTAGTTATTTTTACTTCACGAACTTTGGCTCTAAATAGCGCAGATTTTTATAAGCATTAAGCCAAGGCTTACCTACTAAATCCCGCACATCTACAATCCCTTTTTTTTGCTCCATCAGGAGAAAGTTTAGAGGGATAAGTATTTCTCTATCTAGTTCGTTTAACTTATCGCTTAACGATAGGAGATTAGCATCGCTAAGTTGGATAATGGAGTTTACTTTATGCAAACTAGTGGACTCTAAACCTTTGAGGCATTGCTCGCGAACCTTGAAAGCTGCTAATTTACACTGAGCAATATGATCGTACTTCATGAATTTTTTCCTTCTATATTTAATCAGGAAGGACTTTATCCTAGGGTAATGTTTTTTTGATGCTGTGATTATGCTAACTAAGCATAACCTTGTTTGAAAAAATATTGTTTCAACAGTTACAATCCTACTCATGCAATGAGCATCGTCTTCGACATGCTCATTGCATGAGTAGGATTCTTATCTGCGAAATACTCTTAAGTTTCGCAAGTTACAAAGCATAATTTGCTTTTTTCTAAAAAAAATTTTCGAGTTACTTTAAACACTTCATCGGGCAATGAATTGCCTTTTCGCTAACCAGTACATAAACAAAAAAACAGTGGACAAACATGCCTTATTAAAAAGGGTTTGAAATGTTATTAAGAAATTTAGAAAACGATGTCGTGCAGTCAGCCGGAAAGGGCGTTACTAACATTATCACTGCACCAGGCGTTGCCTTCGATAAGTTTAAAGCTCAAGCTGAATCAACGTTATCTGGAAAAGTAGACCTAGACGGTCTGAAGATGATGAACTCTGGGGAGTTATTAAAAACTACTATAGCCAAAAGAGAGGAGTTGCTTGGGCATTTAGTTTTATCACGAACAATAAACAATATATCAGGAGAAGCAGGACTGGGTAAGTCTACAATCACAATGGCTATATGCGCCGCTATTGCGACAGCTGGAAAATTTTTGAAATGGGAAGCAAAAACTCCTTCAAGAGTGCTTTACGTAGACGGTGAGATGCTTCTTTCGGATCTCAAAACACGTATCAAGAAAATGTGCCACCAAATGGACGTTAACCAGAAGCTCTTGTTTATGGAAAATCTGATATTTCTGAACGGGGAATTTTGTGCAGATGGACTACCGTCGTTATTAACACAGGAAGGACAGACGCTTATTGAACTGAAACTATTGGAGTCAAAAGCAAAGGTAATTGTATTGGATAACCTTACATCCCTTCTACCTGATTGTGACTCTGCTGATACAGTAGCTATGAAAGCATTTTTACAATGGTTAAAGAATCTCAGATACGCCGGATACACTGTTATTACGATTAATCATATGACTAAATCGGGAGCACGTTGTGGCAGTGTTGTACTTGATACATACAATGACATGACAATTGACCTAACAGCTGAGGTAAGAAACAAGGAAAAAACAGGTAATACACGTTTTACGTTTGCCAAATCCAGGCATTTGTCAGCGAGTCAGAAGAGAGACTTCATATATAGATATGATGATGACGAGTCTGGGCAAACCTTCACGCTTGTCTGACTTTCAGACAAGCTAAAATATCTCTCATTGAAAATGAGAAACAAATCGCGTTAGCAAGAAATAACGAAGTTGATTTCGTAGCGATAGCCGATTGAAAATCGTAAAGCGCATCGTAGTGACAGTAAGGATACGGAGCATCGTGATTGCGGGGCCTTCTCACCCCGCATTCTTCCCGCAATCACGATGCTCCGCATCCGTAAGGCGGGTGCGATGCGCTGCTTTGGAATGGTTTTGCTAAAAGCAAAAGTGCAGCGAGAGGCTACATGTAGCTGGTAGCAAGCAATTTCGAAGCACTATACGAAGTAGATTTAGCAAGCAGTAGTGCTTGCTCACCTCGCTGTGATTACCTGTTGGTAATCCATCTCCTTTAAACAAATTAAGGGATTTCGCTTTCCACTTCGCTACTTATTGTTGTCAATAAGGAGAGATGATCATGAGCGTAGCGAGATTTGAAAGAGGAATTCTGAAGAGGTACATCCAATCGACCTCCACCAAAGATAGGCATAAAGCAAAGTTACTCAGCTTACTAGACTGGATATGGCGTTGGGGATTCACGAGCACGGCTGTATTGGAAGAATTATGGCAATTAGATCGTTCAACAATAAACAGAATGATTCGCAGGTATATCAACGAAGAAATGGTTACCGAAGTTGCCACTTTCAGCTGTAGAGATAAAAGACTTTTTCTGCTTAAGCCTGAAGGTTTGAGACTTTTACAGAGATATCATGATGAAACCCTCAATTATTCCGTGAAGCCTTCTACGCTTAATTTCAAAACAATCACCCACGACTTAATGTGTCAAGCAATAGTTGCGAGAGGCTGCGCAGAAGGGCGATATCAGTTCTATGTCACGGAATCAGAACAAGCGAAGGAATACCTTAAGAAAACTAGACGATGCGATGCAATAGCTTTTGAAATCGAATCTGGCGAACTTGTAGGAATTGAAGTTGAAGCGTCAGCAAAAACAATACCGCACAGAAAAGACTGTCTGATAGCAACTCGGCGCATGATAGAAGACGAAAATAGGTTTAATCGAGTCCTTTACTATTCTCATAAACGAAAACACTTAAAAGATGCTGAAAGGGTGCATCAGAAACTTTTCGACAAGCCAGAAAACGGTCTAGATGCCGAATGGTTTAACGCTCATTTGAAACTTGTATATTCTCGTGAATATATCGATATGCTCTATCACAAGTTCTGGTGTCATTGAGCATTTTATATTGTTTATCTGAAAAAGCTTGATTATAAGAGGATGCTGATGGTTTAAGTACCAGATGTTTTTGAAGTAATCACTCTTTCAACTCTGACGTGTTTGCTATTGGTCATTAGCGCTTATTAGAGAGATAGGTGCCCGATGACGGCGTTACACACGCAGCAGAAGAGCAGTAATATAAGGAGAATCAAAACCTATTTTCAGATGTGCGCAGCTTAGCTTGGTTTTGCATTTAGTCTACTTGGTGAGGCAGCATAAAAAATCGATTTGTATTAGCTGTCTAAAACATTCTTTTGTTTCAATATTCAGGGAAACTCCAAACTGAGTGTTTTCGTCCGAAGCGCTTTTAGGCTCAGTGTCTTAAGGGAATCGCCTTCTTTGACTTTCAGTAATTGGAGCGATCTGGCACTATGAGAAAAAATGAAAATATTTTCGGTAGAAAAGCGCGTTTAGCGTGCTATCAAGTTGTTAAGTAGAGCAATTGGTAAATATGAGCGATAAAGATTTACTTGCTGAAGAAGGTGTTTATTCAGTCGGAAGAGTATTCCAAAAGGAACTAAAGTGGATCTTTCGAGACCAACCAAAGGCAGACCATGGAATAGATGCGCATGTAGAGGTTTGTAACAATGGAACTCCAAGCGGTCAGTTAGTAGCTGTTCAAATTAAATCAGGAGAAAGTTTTTTTAAGGAATATTGTGAAGAGGGCTTTATATTCAGATTCGGTGATTGGCATCACAAATATTGGTTAGGCCACTGTCTCCCTGTAATTATTGTTTTATATAATCCTGTTGATGATCTTATATTTTGGCAGAAGGTTAACGATGAAACCATCAAATCTACAGGAAAGAATTGGAAAGTAACAATTCCTTATGAAAACTTGCTTAAACACAACTCTGGTATTGATATTTCTCAGGCATCAGTTTTTACTACTGGTGGTTATGAAAAAATTGATCAGTTCTCTTATTTTAGAGATGTGGAGATTGTCCACGCAGAAAAGGTAATTGCACCTTTGATGAACTGTATAAGAAATACTAAAGATGAAATATTAGTCTGTGCTCCATACATAGATTCTGACTTTTTAAGCATACTTAATGTTTTGTCCTTCAGCGCGAAAGTTAAACTTGTAACGAGCGCTGGATTACAAGAGCACGTTGAAAGCACTATTCGATATCACGACAGCAACAGCAAAAATTTTAGTATCAAAATAAATAGTCACGTTCACGACAGGTTTGTCGTGATCGATAAAAAATTCTCCTTTATGTCATCTAGAAATTTCACCCAAGTATTTGATAGGAAGAGCCAAAATATGGAGCTAATCTTTCCAGCAACGGATGAAAAAACGGTTAATCAATATGTAACTATATTCAATATGCTTTGGGAAGAAAGCGCAGCTATACTAGATGGTTAATTCGTTCAACGAGTCAATATCGAAGCTGCTATTATTGGATCGCTATCAAATTTCTTTATGTAGAAAAAAGCCCCTGCTATTTTCAGAAGGAGCTTTTCCGTTGTTAGTCTTTTAACTTAAAATTTAGTCCAGCTATAACTGGGAAAGTTAACATTCACGTACTGTGAAAAGAAACTAAAGTGGCGGCGAGGTTTGCAGAACCCGCCAGTTAGTAGACCAGCAGTGAAATGCTGGGACGCCAACTGCAACGTCGGCAATTTTCATCCAGTTCATTGATATATAGAACCAGAGCAAGAAAAAAGGAGCCTTCGAGGCTCCTAATGAGGAAATTTGACAAACTGTGGGGATGTCAATTGCAGCATTGTTCCATAAAGTTATCGAATGCTTCTTGCCAACGGTAGAGTGAACTGTCAGAAAAAAATGAATCTTGCGAGAGAAGAAAAATACGACGGAAAGCATGTTCATCAACACTTTCTCTGCAATAGTTTACTATCTCAGCATGAAATACATACATCACCACATCCACTAACTCAGCATCGATATATTGCTGCTGAAGCGCTTCAGGAAGCTTGTGATGTAGTGATTTACTGACAGACATTCCGTTTATGCCCCTATCACCAAGATGGAGGTAAATTCCAGCTTTCGAGTCGGGATCAAACAGCATTGCCACGCGTCCGAGATCGCTCTCTTTCCAGGGCGAACGACTCATTCGAGTGTAAGTTTTATGAAACTCAATTTTTTGTGAACTCATTTAAAATACTCAGTAGTTGTCCTAGTGTTAACTAAGCTCACGGTGCGAGTATTTCGTCGCGCTCACGTTAAATATAAATTACTAGCGCCCGTATCTCGGCCTAATGTGGTTCCTACAGACAAAGTCAGAGCAGGTTATAGAGCTTGAGCGATTGAGCCAGATGGGTCATCTTTCCTACCTCAGTGCAGATTATATTTTGCTACCAGTCGTCGAATCCGTTTGTATCGCTGTCAAAACTATCGAAGGAACAAGGTTCGGAACTAGTGTAATCAAAATCACAGCTACTGCTTTCATATTTAGTGTTCTCGATAACACCTTATGGATTACCTTTTATATCTACGCCACCAACCATTGGTGAGCCATCAACGTTAACAGTCTGCTCTGGCACAGAGGAACTCGCATTGCCTGAACCAAACAGCAAATTAAACAAACCCATATCTACCTCCATTTGTCATTAATCTGCTGACAAATGTTAATAAAAATGCTAGGTTTTGAAAGCACTTTCGTTGTCGTTAGACGCCTAAGCTGCTTGAGGTTTTAGAGTCGTAATGGTTGATATACGGACATACAAAACGCCACTTGATTTCAGTTGTGCTCTTATTCGAAATTGTCTTTAAATAGCATATCTAACAGGCAACTTTTTAGTGTCATTGTATGCGTCCTTCTTAAATATCCCATCGCTCGTAGCTGCATAAATATAATCATAATTAATTAGTAATACCGTAAACGGAATTACTTCGGGAAATAACAATGATAACGAATAACAACTTTTCTCAAACCGCTGCCTTCATCTGGTCTGTTGCCGACTTGCTTCGCGGTGATTTCAAGCAATCCCAGTATGGGCGCGTTATTCTTCCATTTACGTTACTACGTCGCCTTGAATGTGTGCTGGAAGAGTCAAAAGACTCAGTAGTAAAAGAAGCTGAACGGGTAAAGGCAATGAACTTGCCCGAAGAAGCTCAGGAAAAGATGCTTATAAGGGCAACGCAAACCACCAATAACCCCGATGGTTTGTCTTTCTTCAATACCTCGCCGATGGATCTCGGCAAAATGGGACAAAGTGACATCAAGGCTAACCTGGGTACTTATGTTCAAAGCTTTTCATCTGATGCCCGTGAAATATTTGAGCACTTCAAATTCGACGAGTTTGTAGGTCTGCTTGACGATGCCAACTTGCTGTACAAAGTCGTTAAGAAGTTCGCTACTACAGACTTAAGCCCAAAAAACATATCAAACCACGATATGGGGTTGGTGTTTGAAGAATTAATCCGCCGCTTCGCTGAAAGTTCTAATGAAACGGCAGGGGAACATTTTACTCCTCGCGATATTGTAAGGCTAACAACCTCTTTGGTATTCATGGAAGATGATGATGCGTTAACTAAAGAAGGCATTATCAGAACCATATACGATCCAACGGCAGGTACGGGCGGTTTTCTCTCATCTGGGATGGAATACGTGCATGAACTGAACCCCAATGCAGTCATGCGAGCATTCGGTCAGGAACTTAACCCAGAGTCATACGCTATCTGTAAAGCTGACATGCTGATAAAAGGGCAGGATGTAAGCCGTATCAAATTAGGTAACACCTTATCGAACGATCAGCTACCTGCCGACCAGTTTGACTACATGCTTTCTAATCCACCGTTTGGTGTGGACTGGAAGAAGATAGAGAGTGACATTAAAGACGAGCACAACTTAGAAGGTTTTGATGGCCGCTTTGGCGCAGGTCTGCCCCGAGTATCAGACGGCTCCTTGCTCTTTCTCATGCATCTCATCAGTAAAATGCGAGATACGCAGTCTGTTGATGGTGTTATTAGCAATGGCGGGCGTATTGGCATCATTCTGAACGGTTCACCACTTTTTACAGGTGGGGCCGGAAGCGGTGAAAGTGAAATTCGACGTTACATCTTAGAAGCTGATTTGCTGGAAGCTATCGTTTCATTGCCGACGGACATGTTTTACAACACGGGTATTGCTACTTACGTTTGGGTGCTAACTAATAAGAAAAAAGACGAACGTAAAGGCAAAGTGCAGCTTATCGATGGCTCAAACCTCTACGGAAAAATGCGTAAGTCACTTGGTTCCAAACGTAATCAGATGAGTGACGACGATATTAAAACAATCACTCGTGCCTTTGGTGATTTTGAAGTCATTGATGCTCGCGAAATAGACAAACCAACAGAACAAAAATCAAATCGTGGACGTCAGTCCGCCAATGCGAAACAAGAAGCGCCGAAGACGTTTGCTAGCAAAATATTCAATACCTATGAGTTTGGGTATCGCCGCATAACGATTGAAAGACCATTACGTTTATCTTCTCAAATCACCGATGAAGCTATCGAATCCCTACGTTTTGCTCCCAAACCTTTCAACATGGTTATGCCGCGAATTTACAGTGAATTTGGTTCAGCGTGGAATGAAGAGAATTACGGTGACTTAAGCCAAGTTCAGGTAGAGGTTCGAGCACTGATAAAAGCAGAATTCAGTGAACTGAAAGAAGCAAATATCAAAGACATACTGAGCAGCAAACTGTGGTTGTTTCAGAAAGCGTTAATGGAGAAGGTGCAAGAGCTTCAGTCGAAACTTGCAGACGTTGCAGGTGGTAGAGATAAGCGTTCCGATGACTTTAACCAATTCGAAATCGACTACAACAAAGCGTTGAAAGCACTATATATCAAGTTTGATGCAAAAGAGAAAAAACAGTTTCTCGATGCCGTAACGACTAAAAATCCAGATGCAGAATGTGTTGTTGATAAAGCCCTGAAAAGTGACAAGAAACCGCTCTATGGTGCGTATGAATACAAAGGCCCTGTTAGTAAGTGGAAAGGTAAAGTAGTGTCGTTTAAGCAAGACGGTGACCTGCGAGATAACGAAAATGTGCCGCTAAACCCAAGCAAAATTACGTCAGATTTGATCGAGTCCTACTTCTTAAAAGAAGTCGCGCCTCATGTTTCAGATGCCTGGATAAATGCTGATAAGCGAGACGAGAAAGACGGTGAGATTGGCATTGTTGGCTATGAAATACCGTTCAATCGACATTTCTATGTGTATCAGCCGCCTCGTGATTTAAGAGAGATAGATAAAGATTTGGATGCAGTGAGTGCCGAAATCTTGCAACTGTTGCAAGAGGTGCACTCATAATGGGCTTTAATGTCGCATATCCAGAATATAAGCAGTCAGATGAAGACTGGCTTGGAGATGTCCCCTCTACTTGGGAAATAAAGATGATTAAGCATCTAAGCCCAGTAAAACGAGGCGCTTCACCTAGACCCATAGATGACCCGAAATATTTTGACGATGAAAACGGAGAATATGCTTGGGTGCGAATAGCTGATGTGACAGCCTCTAACAGTTATCTCCATCATACTACTCAGAAAATGTCTAAAATTGGCAGTTCTTTGAGCGTTAAATTAGAGCCTAACCAGTTGTTCTTAAGTATTGCAGGTACTGTTGGTAAGCCTTGTATCAACAAAATCAAAGTTTGTATACACGATGGTTTTGTCTACTTTCCAGATTTAAGTATCCCACACAAATTTTTATATTATGTGTTTGCAGGTGAACAGGCTTATAAAGGACTGGGAAAAATGGGGACTCAGTTAAATTTAAATACTGATACGGTGGGAAGTATCAAAGTTGCGTTGCCAAAAGACGAAATTGAAATTCAGGGTATTATAGATTTCCTAGATCACGAAACCGCAAAAATCGACACCCTAATCGAAAAGCAGCAACAGCTTATCAAGCTCCTAAAAGAAAAGCGCCAAGCGGTTATCAGTCATGCCGTAACCAAAGGCTTGAACCCTTATGCACCAATGAAAGATTCTGGTGTGGAATGGTTGGGTGAAGTGCCAGAACATTGGAGTCCAGCGACTCCAATTAAATATCTATCTTCATTGAAAGGACGATTAGGTTGGCAAGGTCTCAAAGCCGATGAGTATAAAGATGATGGCCCTCATGTCGTAAGTAGTGCTCATTTTAATAACCATGAAATAAACTGGGGTATGTGCCCTAGAGTTTCTGAAGAAAGATATGAGTTGGATTCAAATATCCAGCTTGAAAGTGGTGATATCTTGCTAATGAAAGATGGTGCAGCAATGGGGAAACTTGCTTATGTCGATGACTTGCCAGGAAAAGCCTGCCTCAATAGTCATTTGCTACTCTTTAGACCCTTGCTAAGAGATGATATTAAGACTTTTCACACCAAGTTTATGTTTTACTTAATGCAAACTGAGCACTTTCAAGGTTTTATTAGAAACAATGGTACAGGTGCTACTTTTCTAGGAATTTCACAGCAAGCCATTGGGAATCATCGATTAATCTTGCCTGATTATGAAGAACAACTCTCTATTGCAAAGTTTTTGGACGAGCAAGTAAGTAAATTAAGCGCACTAGAAAACAAAAAAAATCAGATGATGGCGCTTTTATTTGAGCGACGAGCAGCCTTAATCTCAGCAGCAGTTACAGGCAAAATCGATGTTAGAAACTGGAAACCAATAGATAATAAGAATACAGAGAAAGTGGAGGTAACAGCATGAGCATGGATGCAACTCAGGAACGGATTTTCCAGGACGATATAATTAGTCAAATGTTGGTAAACGGCTGGCAACTTGGTCAGCCAGAAAACTACAACCGCGACTCAGCGCTGTATGAACAAGACGTTCTTGCTTTCATAAAGGAAACTCAACCTAAAGAGTGGGAGAAGTTCTATAAGGTATTCCCAATTGACTCGGAGCGCCATTTCCTTGATGCGTTGGTTTCTCAGTTAAAAAAAGCAGACATAAATGCGACAGACCAGGCGTCTAGAACTTACGGTACATTGGGTGTATTGCGTCATGGGTTAAAAATTCGTAATGCCCGTTTTTCTTTATGCCAGTTTAAACCAGAACATGATCTAAATCCCGATACTCTGATTCGGTATCAGAAGAATATTTGTCGTGTTGTGCCTGAGCTGGTATATAGCCCTTATGCAACGGCTGAGCATCTTGCTGCGACGGGAAAAGCGTCTAAGAAATGGCGTATTGATCTCGTTCTGTTTGTGAATGGCTTACCTGTATCAACACTTGAGTTGAAGTCTGAATTTAAACAGGCTGTTCAGAATGCGATTAAGCAGTATAAGCGAACCCGTTTACCCAAAGACCCAGCTACCAAGAAAATCGAGCCTCTGCTTGCCTTTAAACGTGGTGCGCTCGTGCATTTTGCTGTTAGTCAGTACGAAGTGTATATGGCTACTAAACTCGCTGGCGATGATACATTTTTCTTACCCTTCAACAAAGGTACAAGCGAAGGTGGTGCGGGTAACAATATTCCAGAAGATGCAGACCGCTATGCAACAGATTATCTTTGGAACGAAGTGCTAACGCCCGATAATTTGCTTAATATTATTGGACGTTTTATTCACCTCCAGATAGAAGAAAAAGAAGACTGGGAAGGTCGTAAGAGCAAAAAAGAAACGCTAATTTTTCCTCGCTACCATCAGTGGAACGTTGTCACTAAACTGATTAACGCAGCGGTTGAAGAGGGGACTGGCAATAAGTATCTGATTCAGCATAGTGCAGGCTCCGGTAAATCCAACTCAATCGCATGGACAGCACACCAGTTATCTACATTGTATAATGCGAAAGGTAATAAGCAGTTTCATTCGATTATTGTAGTGACAGACCGCACGGTATTAGACGACCAGTTACAGGATACCATCTATCAATTTGAACACGCTGATGGTGTGGTAGGACGTATCAACAATAAAGAAGGTGATGGTTCTAAATCAGAAAAGCTTGCTCAGGCTCTGGAAACCTTACAACCCATCATCATTGTTACCATTCAAACCTTCCCATTCGTCTTACGTGCAATTGAAAATTCAACATCGCTGAAAGAGCGTAGCTACGCTGTGATAGCCGATGAAGCCCATTCTTCACAAAGTGGCTCGACGGCTCGTCAGTTAAAAGAAGTGTTAATGACGGACGAAGCAGACGATGATACAGAATTAACTTCAGAAGACATTCTCGATGCAACTATTACTGCCCGAAAAGGTAGCGCTAACCTGAACTACTATGCTTTCACTGCGACACCGAAAGCCAAAACTCTGGAACTATTCGGGCGTTTACCTAATCCAGAACTGCCCGCTTCAAAGCAGAATAAACCGGAAGCCTTTCATGTGTATTCCATGCGCCAGGCTATAGAGGAAGGCTTTATTCTGGATGTATTGAAAAACTACACCAATTATCAGGTGGCGTATCAATTAGCACAGAAAATTGAAGCAGCCGACAAAGAGGTTGATAGTAAGAAGGCGAAGGTCAAACTAAACCAATGGGTGCGCTTGCATGAGTACAATATCTCACAGAAAGTTAAGGTGATTGTAGAGCACTTCAAAGACAACATAATGGGGTTGTTGGGCGGACAGGCAAAAGCAATGGTAGTAACCAGCTCACGTAAGGAGGCGGTGAGATATAAACTGGCTTTCGATAAATATGTAACCGAAAAGGGGTATCAATCGATACGGGCATTAGTTGCCTTTTCTGGTGAAGTCGAGTTTAACCCTAACGACCCTGATGCCGTTGCATTACTAGATCAGAAGTTCACTGAAAAAAGCATGAACCCTGATTTGAAACAGGATATGCGAAAGGCTTTTGATACCGATAGTTATCAATTGATGCTAGTTGCAAACAAGTTCCAGACCGGATTTGACCAGCCAAAGCTATGCGCCATGTACGTGGATAAAAAGCTCGGTGGGGTGGAATGTGTACAAACGCTATCCCGACTAAACCGGACTTACCCAGGTAAGGCTGAAAGTGGCACCTTTGTGCTGGACTTCTTTAACGATCCCCAAGATATTCTTGATGCATTCCAACCCTATTACCAAACTGCTGAACTAACGGATGTCACCAATCCTGATATCGTGTTTGAGTTATTTGAGAAGCTTCGTACTAGCGGTATATTCCTCTGGAACGAGGTAGAGCAGTTCTGTGATGCTTTCTTTACCAAAAACAAATCCAATGCCGCTATCAGCAATATCTGTAAGCCAGCAGTAGATAGATGGCAGAAACGATACAGTTCTGCCGTAGAAGCCTATTTACAGGCTAAAGAAATGTTCGAGCGTACTAAGAAAACAGGCGATGCTGTATTGATAGCTAACGCTGAAAACAGCTTTAAAGATTGCAAGCAAGAAAAAGACAGGCTTGAGATATTTAAAAAAGACTTGGGAAGCTTTACGCGTTTCTATGAGTTCATGTCTCAGATTGTGGACTATGACGATAAAGAACTCGAAAAGCTGAGCTTATATGCAAGACATTTGCGCCCATTGCTGCGGGAGAAAGTCATTGACGAAGATGATATTGATTTAGCAAATGTGGTTATGAGCCATTATCGTTTGTCTAAAATTCGTCAGCAGACTATAAAGCTTCAGGAAGACAGCGCTGATTACAAGCTGGAACCCAATAGTGATGTTGGTTCAGGTAAAGCTAAGGACAAGAAAGAAGAGTTCCTGTCTCAAATACTTGAACGGCTGAACGAAGTTTTCATCACCGATAACCTTACCGACAAAGACATGGTTAACTACGCATACACCGTGCGTGACAAGCTTAGTGAGAACAGCGCTGTAATGACGCAGATAGCGAATAACACACCCGAACAAGCAATGCTGGGAGATTTCCCCAAAGCTATTGATGATGCCATCCTGAGCAGCGGAGAAGCGCATCAGGAGCAGATGATGCAACTCCTTTCAGACCCAATGAAAACAGCAGCGTTTGCCAGGGTGATTTTTGAAATGTTGAATAGTCGCAAAGCCTAGCTTCTAAAGACGACTAAAAGGTCAGAAAAATTTTTAATTTGCCAAAGTCCGTTTTTTTACGGAAGTTTGGAAATCTTAATTGAAGTAACATTCTTGTATTCGAAGCCAGATAAGCCAGACTGAATGCAAGTAACGAGCGCAAATAAAAATCAAGCTATCACGCCACCGAGCGTGATGGCTGCTGCTTTGCGTTCGCAGTCGTTAGTAAGTAGCGCTAGTGATATAGCTGAACAATTAAATATCGACGAAGCTGATGTAATAGGTCTTGCTGAAGATGGTTACATCAAAGCAATACAATTGCGCTCAGGGAAATGGCTGTTTCCTCCAGTAGACCAAATAGATATTTGGGGAGTTCATAGTATCGCGCATCGTTCGACCAAGAGCGAAACGCTATCTAACTTTATTAATATTGATCAATGGTCACACGTCACCAAGCCTCCTACTAACAGTATCCAGAATCGTAAGTCTACGAACTATGCTGTAAGTGGTTGTCAAAGCTTCTCCAAGCAAGAGTCTATAGCGAAAGCTAAACGGGCCAATACTTCAAAGGGACTCAATATTACCGAGGTATGTAATAAGGTTCTAATTGACGAAATTATTGATGCTAAAGAAAAGTTATCCCCAATACCCATCAGCCATGACTCTGTGACAGGTCTAAAACTTGAGTATTCTAATAAGAAGAGAAGACTTATTGTTAAAGCTAAAATTCGGGGAAAAAACGATCGTTGTTGCTTGATGGAGTGGGATTTTAATGAAGAAGCTAGCGCCGTTAAATTAGAGTCATGTATAGCTAGTTATATTACCGTATTTAAAAAGCTCGGGCGAAGACCAAAAACTGAAGAGTTCAAGCTTCACAGTAAAAAGCTGTCTACAGTAGGCGACGTAATACTTAACCATTTACATGTAAACATTCTCTACAATCATGGAGAGGGTTCAGATGAGTGGGACACTATAGAACGACTGATCAGGCTTCATTTGTCGAAAGATGTAAAGGTGCAAACTCCGAATAAAAAAAATACGGAGATTATAAACTTAATGAAAGAGCCGTTTTGTGCTGTCACAGCGAAGGATTACAGCGCATATCTCGATACCTTTAGGGAGCGGGTAGGAGTTCACGATAAAATTGTGTCTAGGATTAAAGCAGCCTTCAATTTTGCTGTAAAGGAGAGGCTTATTCAAGGAGAGTACGCCAACGCATTCACATTGGCTAAACGAATTGATAGAGATAGACATATCGAAGTTTCTGAAAACGATATGAAGTCTATATTTAACTACCTTGACGACCACCCAAACCAAGACTTCGTTTTTTTTATGAACCTTCAATCATCAGGGCATTTCCGAGACGGGCAAGTAATGAAACTCAAATTTTCTGATTTTGACCTCGCACACGGTTTTGTAAGGGTTAAGCCTAAAAGAGGCAAAGAAGTAGCAATTCATCTTCCTAAAGACATCATTGATATGGTGATTGAGCGCCAGATGCAATTTAAAGCAAGAGGGATTTATGCTGATTATATCTTTCCATCAAACAGTTCGGAAACAGGCCACAAGGCAAACTTTGACCCTTACTGGTATGACATGCTTGAAGATTTAAATTTTTTCACCACCGACAACGATGGAAAGAAAAGCTTCAAGTATAGACTACATGACTTTCGGGAAACTTTGCTAGGGAGACTGTGGGAGTGCGATGACTATACACTTGCATCTGTGCTTGGGCATTTATCACTTCATGCAATCAAGTCGTATAGGAAGGCCAATACCAAGCGAAGTAAAGATGCTGCTGAGAAAGGCCACCTCAAGAAGTGTGAATCCTGATGCGTACTAGCACAGACCTCATCAATATGCAGAGCATTGAAATGGACTTTTGTTAAAAGTTTACTTCTTAGTTAGTAATACGTCTTTTGTACTCAATTTGAAATTTAACGCAGTCCACGAATGGAACTGCGCTTTGCTTAAGAATTTCGATAAGTGAGTAAGTAGTAAAAACGCAGGATCTCAAAGCTCTCTTTTCGAGTTTGTTAAAAATTCATTTCCTGATAAAGGGCCTCGATAAATGTCTTCTAGCAAAAAGTGCATCACTTCTTTCAATTCTTTTTTATCTTCAGGCAAGACAATTTTTCCGTTGTTAACACTTACTCTGATATCAGGAAAAGAGGAGGCAGCAGTCGTTATGTCGCTTACACTATAGGTGTCAAGAACCTGAGAACTTATTATAGAGTGGGCCATCTTTCTTATTTGGCTATCGGCAATGCCCTTGAAGTTTTCTAAATTAGTTATTTCAAGCGAAGTGTGCAACGATAGATCATTTAGGTCTTCGTCTGTCGCTTCTTTATAATAATCTGTTAATTCAAAGACCATTCTAGCGTTATGGAAACTCTTAAATTTGGTCTTGTCAGCCTCTATTATTGCTACCAGCTTATTGTCAATTGTGAACAAGGTATCTGTAGTTTTTACGAAAGTATTTCCTGTCTGCATTTTGATAATAGGCAATTCTGCTAATGACAAAGCTTGTCGTGAAGTAAATTTTTGAACAAGAACTGTTGTCTGAGAGTTTTCTGTAAAGCCAGAAAATAATGCTTTTATTGGCTCATCAGAGAAATTAGAAATGTCTAGGTCTGGAAAGGAAGAAGCATTAGCGTTTATAGCATTCACCATTAGCTCTGATTCATCAAGATTATCTAGGGTCATTATTTCGTTTGAATCTGGCTTCCAGTCACCGTTAAATGCAATTTCCGTATCAATGCCCTGTTCAAAGCGGATTCGTTGAGTATTAAAAATTTCTATCAGCTCGTTTTGAAGTGATTGGTTGACCCTGAGTCTTTTAATCTGACAGCTTCCGCCATCATCCTTAATAAGTGCGAAAAAGTTTTGTTGTGCTGTCATTTTAGTCCTCTACATCTATGACAATATATTCTGTTAACTGAGATACAATAAGTGGCTGGCTGGCATGTCTAAGTTCTTTTTTTGTGATGAGAACATACGTGACACCTTCTGGCGTCCCTACTTTATAAAAATGCCACTTCATAATACCTAGCAGGGGGTTGAAGTGATAGCTATATCCAGTGCTCGTTATCACAGCAAATATTAATAAAGTAGGCACCCATATTGTCCAATTTAGCGACGTGAAACTGGAAGTAAAAAGGGGAAGCAAATACAGAAGTAGAAAACCCATGTTTTCGCGGTCAGCTGCCTCTACAGTTGCTACAGAGAAATTAAACCTTTCTAGGTTTTTTTCGCGTATCGAAGCATCCATATACAAATCAAAATTAGGGATAGCGACGCTGAAACAGCTAGCCCTGCAAAAACCTTATTCCCTGCAAACCAAGCCACCCAAGCATATGTAAAGCCTACAGGCGCTATTGCAGTGCTAGTCAAAAGTATTTTGGCAAACGTGCTTAACACATACTGTCCTTAGTTTTGTTAATTAATATCCTAGCGTTTTAGGATAACTTAATAGTATCAAAAAAGTACATTAAATTGCGTCACCTGCTTTCAATGTTTCTAAAAAAGTAAAATTTGAAAGCTCACTATAAAATAGTGAATTTTAGGCTTGGATTGACAAATAAGGTGGAACAAGTAGCCTAAGAGGTGGAACAGAAGTGGAACAAAAGACTAAGAAAAGCGCTACAGGCCTTATTTTTACTGGGGGTTATAAGGGAAATGGTGGCCCCACCCTGACTTGAACAGGGGACCTGCCGATTATGAGTCGGATGCTCTAACCAACTGAGCTATGGGGCCATTTTGAGATGTGCTGTGCAGTTTTTTATTGCAAATTGCTATGCATAACAACCACAAGCGAGCGCAAGTATAAGCAGTTTTATTTGCCTTGTCACGCCTCGCTGGTGGCTTTGTGATTTGTTTGCTTTATTTTTGTTCACTAAGCTGTAGTTTATGTGCCTTGTTTGGTAATTTTACACGTCGCCACCCAAGAGCTAATGCCAAGCCTAATATGCTAAACAGAGTCGTAGAACCGCCTCCACCAGAGCTATTTGAATTAGTATCCGTTGGCAAGCTCACTACACTTTCGTTTACGGTAACAGTAACGGTGTCGCTGGCGCTAACTCCAAACTCATCCGTTGCAGTTAACGAAAAGGTTAAATTGCTTTGAGATGATGGGGCGGTAAAAGACATGGTTAATGTATCTGCATTTCTGATGGTAACCGTGTCGCCGGCGGTTTGCGTCCATTCTACGCTTGTTAACGCGCCTTCGGGGTCTTGGGCGCTTCCCGTTAATTCAACGCTGGCTCTTACATCGGTTTCAACATCTGTTCCTGCGTTTACCACAGGGGCTTGATTGCTCTCATCATCTTTTATCGTAATCAGCGTTTCTACCACACCACCTAGAAGATTGGTGTCTTGTGCAGCAAGCACTAAACGAAATTGTTCGTTGTCTTCTTCGATACTATCGTTAATAAGCGCAATATTGACGGTCTTCGAATTAGTTTCGCCGTCGCTCCAAGTTAGCGTGCCGCTTTGACTGACAAAGTCTTCATTGCTCACTGCTGTGCCGCTTTCCAGTGAATAGTTCACACTTACTTCGCCTTCACTTCCGCCTTGGCGAACAATGTTTAACGCAAGTTCAGAGTCGGTCTCTAAAATAGTGCGTTCGCCAGTGCTTAATTCAACTTTCCCTTGCTGGGCAGTACCGTTAATGGTGACTTGAGCATAGCCGCTACCAGAGGTGATGCCTCCTCCTTGCGGGTTAAATAACCTTACGAAAAATACTTCATTGCTTTCAGTATTTTCATTAGCACTGATGCTTAACGTGATGTTTTTAGCCTGTGTTTCAGATGCTCCCCAACTGAGTTCTCCAGACGCTAACATTACATCGCTGCTGGTGGCTGAACCCGCTATTACTTCATACGCAACTGTCATAGCCTCGGTTCCTGTCTTATTAACAGGAAGGCTTAAGGTTGGATCAGCATCCGTTTCATAATTAGCCTGAGAGAAGGCCGCAACTGTTGTTGCGCTTAACGTATTGTCTTTTAATACAAACAAACCGCGCTGAATATCACTAACCAAAATATTACCGCTAGGTAGAAACGGGTATACGCCCCAGGCACCATTAAAGTTGGTGCTGTTAAAAGCAGGGTAGGTGTCGAAAAAGCCAGCCTCTACAGGCGCGGTAGGATCTGAAATGTCTAGTACCGTTAAGCCACGCTCATAGTTAGACATATAGTAGCGGTTACCTCTCACGTAGCCGTTGTGATCGATAGTGCCGTTGTCACTGGTCCAAATGCTGGCGAGCACAGGTGTTGTGAGTGATGAAATATCAAAAATCATAACCCGGGTATTTAAGCTGAAGTTTCGCTCGTCCAACTCATCGTGTACAAAGGCGTACTGCTTGTCTTCACTAAACCAACCGCTATGGGTGTAGGCAACCTCGTTATAACTAATACTACTTAGTTCAGAGGTACTATTTGTGTTCGTGTGATCCCAAAGGCGCATTGCATCTTCATTGAAGTCAAGCATAACCGTACATCCATCAGCCGTAGCATTCACACAGTCAGTTTGCGCTCTTGCGTCGGTAACGTGCATAGATGACGCATCATGCGTATAGTCGGCACGTGTGAGACCGCTAGGTATGTAAGACGCGGTTGGTGTTTGAGGTGAGGTTAGCGTATATGAACGAAAGGCTCCGCCGTTACTATCCTGGCCAACCAAATGTAGCTGAGGCGCAGCGTCATTTAACGGTGTGTTTAGCGTGTAATCTACGTTAGAGATGTAGATATTGTGTGCACGGTTATCGTCGTTAATCCGCTTCGTTAAGCTAATACCATTAGGGAGGTCGTTAAGGTCAATGATGGTAAAACCTTCGGTTACGCTATCGGCACTGGCATAGGCATACGCTTTAAAACGCCCCGCAGCGCTATCGAAATACTGATAGACCTTAATGTCGCGCCATGTCGTACTTTGACCGGTAATTTCACCTACTACTACCGGTGCTGTTGGCTCGGTTACATCTACGACGGCAATGCTGGCCTGCATGCCAACAATGGCATATTCTCTACGGTTGTTTAAATCGACGTGCCCCCAAATATCGTTGGTACTATTTGATACCGACGACAATACGTTAACAGGTACGTTAGAGAGTAGATCGATATTGCTGCATGGGAAGTCGGCAGCCGTTCCATCTGTGCAAGCTTCATTTGCACTGACTTCGGTACTAAGGACCATGTGCGAAGATGCCTGTGCTTGAAGGGAAGACGCGGCTTTTCCGTCAGTTATACTGTCGAACCCTTTTTCATAAAGGGCTTCTGATAAATAGGTAGGCACATTAACTAGTGTAGTTTTGTGCAAGGCAGGCTTCTGTGCCTGGTAATGATCTTCACGAGAAAAGCCTCCTAATACGGGTAAAAGACTGTCGTTTAGAACTTGTGCATGCTGAGCGTTGTCGAAATAATATTGGCCTTCAGCAACGAGAATTTTGTCGCCTTTATTGGCCTGTCGCGCGGCATAGCTCAACGTTTTACAGGGCCTGAAACGGTTGTCACACTTGCCCGCGTCCACGCCGTCCTCGGCAACAAAACGTGCTTTGTCATGGTCTGTGTGTGCTTGTGCACCTTGACTCACAAATGCTAATAGCAGCACTATTAGCGTTAATGGGAATGCATTCATCTTGTCGTCCGCGCAAGTGTGTAATTAGAAAAAGGTAGTTTGTATAAAAAACTACCAGATATCCAAAGGAAGTACATACGTAAATGAAAATGCCTTTTCGCATGAGTGTCATGCCTTCGTTACTCTTTGCGGCGCTAGTGTCGTTAACCGGCTGTGATGTCATTAACCTCAAAGGAAGAGAGCCTGGTGAAATCCCGTTTAAGTTGGTGGGAGTCGATACGGGGGCATGTCCAATGATCATGAGTATTGGACAACAGCGATGGAATATAGATTACTTCGGTTTTTACCTTAGTAAGCCAGAAGTGCGCATTGATGGTAAGTGGCAGCGGGTTAAGTTTAAACAAACCCAATGGCAGACGCCGAATATAGCATTGCTAAAGTTTCACAATAAGTGCAACAACCCTGATGATGCCAATAGCAAAATTGTA
The DNA here is from genome assembly GCF_000172635.2 of Alteromonas macleodii ATCC 27126. NCBI lineage: Bacteria > Pseudomonadati > Pseudomonadota > Gammaproteobacteria > Alteromonadales > Alteromonadaceae > Alteromonas > Alteromonas macleodii. The sequence continues at coordinate 919,570 of NC_018632.1, forward strand.
TTAGATGTATCGGAAGAGCTTTTAAAGCTGTCCACAAACTTGCGCTTCACTATGGGTCTTCCCTTCGACGATAATCACGCTAACCCGCTTACACAGCCTTCGCCATTGAATGACAGTACAATGTTTTGGAGCTGGCAAAACGGTCATAAGTTTTTGCGACTGGATGTGTCTAAAGGCTCAGAGGAAACACGCAAATGGTCTTATCATTTAGGTAGCGTGGGTTGCGATTCTGAATCAGCAGTCAGGCCACCTGAAAAATCGTGTGCTTTCACAAACCGGGTGGAGTTTATTCTGCCGATGACCCAGCTTGATACTGATTTAGATTTGGAAGTATCGGTGTCTAACATTGTCGCGCAAGTTGATATAAACGAAGCGCCAAGTTGTATGTTCGAGTCTCCCGAAACTGAGCCCTGTAAAAAGCTTATTCAGAATTTAGTGCACAGGCCTTGGATTAAGTGGCAGTAGCGGCACTTCTAATTTGCACTAGAAGGCGAGCTCTGCTCGCTTTCAAGGCGGCAATTATCGCTCTTGTTGTAATGATTTTAGGAGCGTGCAGTAAATCGCCCACGCCCTACACTTGGAATTTGCCTCACAATATTCCACCGCCTCCCGTTCCCGCAGACAATCCTGTGACCGAAGAAAGCGTAATTTTGGGAGAGAAGCTTTTCTTTGATAAGGGCTTAAGTGCTAACAACACGGTTTCATGCAGCAGCTGCCATGAACCAGAGCATGCTTTCTCTGAACCTAAGACGGTTTCAGTAGGCGCGAATGGAGACGCGCTAAACCGTAACGCATTAGCGCTAGTAAACGTGGCTTATAATGCATCCTTCACTTGGGCGCATAACAATTTAGAAAGTATAGAAAAGCAGCTGATGATCCCGCTTTTTAATGAACATCCGGTGGAAATGGGCGTTACGGGAAATGAAAAGCGTATATTAAAGCGCTTTGAGGGCAGCGAATATCGAGCGCTTTTTGAAGCGGCTTATGGTGATGATACACCCAATTTAAACAATATTGTAAAGGCGCTTGCTAGCTACGTGAGAAGTTTAGTGTCGTTTAATAGTGCTTTTGATAACTACGCTTACGCTCAAGATGACGATGCACTAACCGCCCAGCAGCTTGAAGGTTTGAATCTGTTTTTTTCAGAACGCACTGAGTGCTTTCATTGCCACGGAGGTCTGAACTTCACTCAATCGTCTAAGCATAGTTTTCAACCTTTTGCGGCTCAGCCTTTCCACAACACTGGCCTGTATAACGAAGATGGGAAGGGCAGTTATCCGGAATCGGACATGGGACTTTACAGCGTTACCCACAATAAACAAGACATGGGGAAGTTTAGAGCACCTACTTTGCGCAATATAGCCCTTACTGCGCCCTACATGCATGATGGCAGTATTGCCACCCTTGATGAAGTCATTGAGTTTTATGCTCGTGGGGGAAATCTGGCTGAAAGCCCTAACCCTTACCGCAGTCCGTTCATAAAAGGCTTTACGATTTCTGAAGATGAAAAGGCGGCGTTGGTTGCATTTTTGCGCAGTTTAACCGACGAGCAATTTGTAAAAACACACACTACACGCAAAAATTAGCGATTTATTGCTCATTTTGTGTAATTTATGTTTATACTTTGCACACATATATCAACCAAATGCTTATGTGCTGATTGTTAACATCGTGATAAACTCAATCACTTACATTCTTTGTTAATAACTATAAAGCAGGTGAGCGGTCGCGGAGATGAGAATGACTGAAAAACCCTTCATTACAAGTGGTCGAAATACCATCATTCATAAAATAAGAAAATTAGATCTATTGGTGATCAATGGTGATGAACATCCGCCAATTCTTGTTACTTATAAAGGTATTAAGCAGTACGAAGGCAAAGTGCCTGAAAACAAGCGCGATGCCAAGATGATGGACATGGAACTAGTAGATGTAACTACTAGCGATGTGTTTGGCGACGAAAAAACATTATTGTTCGTACAAACCCTAAATGGGAAAGAGTATAAAATCGATTACTCTAAAATTGGGACGAGCATGTTTATTAAGATTCACCAAGACAGTATTTTCTAAAACTCACCTTACCCCATATTGGGGTAGATGTGTTTTTAATTAATGGGGTTAGGCAATCTGGCCCCAGTTATCTGCCTTGAGTGAATTGAACCCTCCAATTACCCTTCCTTTTCCTTTAAGCTGTACGTAACGCTTTTTGAAAATGTTAAACCGGCAGATATCCACTGGCGTGACTTCCGATGCATTTACGCCACTTACAACACCTGCAGTCTCCAACCCCTCAGCAATTAACTCTGAACAGAACCAGCTATTAAAGTCTTCTTGATTGTAGCTTATGCTGCCGAACAGGGGATGTTCATCAATCGCGTCCACTGCTGAGCCGAATAGCTGTAGCACGTCGTAAGGTTTCCCGTCTTGTTCAAACATGAAGTTAAAGAAGTCTCGCTTATTTTGCTCAAAGATACTTCTTGAGGCGCTAGACAAGGGCAGCCACCAAATATCACCGTCATAAGATGCTACACGCTCGCTTAGTCTATTGGTCATTACCCCTCGCTTTCCTTTATAAGATTTAGCTTCCATGACTTGATTAAAATATCGATTAGAATCTTCATCGCGCATCTTCGTTTGCATAACTATTGCCACATGCGTTACCGCAGAGCGTGTAGTGAGTTTGGTCCAACGAGAAAATAGGCTATTGCCACCAAATGCGATGATGTCACCAGGCTGCATATGCTCTCTAATAAGGTGGTATTGTTGCTGCTCTAACATGGCTCTTCCTTGAATACGTGTTAAAAAATTAGATTATTGTCTGCACCGCTAGGCGGGCAAGAGTATTTGCTTATGATTTTCCACTTTGCAACGTATGCATTTATAAGAATGTTGCAAAGTGTGTGTTAAGTACGACTAATAACAGTTTAGACCGATTATTAAACCTTGGCTTTTGTGTACTTGTCGCAACGTCTCAAATAGCGGTGCTTTAACGTTTTTATAGCGTGAATTTTACAAAGTTTCACTAATTTAATGGTGCGGGGACAAAAGAGGTAGTCACCGCGTTGCCGAATATTATCAGAGGAACTTGTTATGTTTATGTCACGCCGTGTTACCCAACTTGCTTTACTAGGAATAACCTTGTCGCTTACTGCAACAGTAGCGAATGCCGCCCCGTATCCCAAGCATGTAGAAAAAAACTTAATTGCAGTGTGTGAAGCGGTAAAAAGCGATAGCCGTTTGCGATTGCATCGCGCCGTGAAAGCGACGGGTTTTAAAATGCGATATATCCATGAAGGATTAGTGTGCAACGGGCAAGACATGCTTACTTTTGCACTTACTCATAATGCATCTAAAAACGCACAACTGATTGCTCGTCGCATTAATGCTAGCCCTAGTGTACTAACAGCAAAACGCTAATGAAGAGTTTTCTACCCTGGCGATTGGGCTATGCAGCTTATAGCCCCTTTTTCGCTTATTTTTACTTTTCGCTGTCTACATCCCATCACTTATTAAGACTGGGATAGATAACACTGACAGCTATTACTGCTTGCACTTGCAAGGGATCGCAGATGATCGCACTGGTTTTTTTACACTCTGTTTCTATGCAAAACTCACTTTGCAAAATGCTAGAAAAGCTAGACGTATTCAGTCACGTTTATGGCGCTCAATCGGTAGGCCATTGTCTTGCGTTAGCAGAGAAATATCCTCAGTCCATCGGTTTCTATTCAGTCTCTCAGTCAAGTCGAAACCTTGCATCACGGTATTGGCTTGCAGTAGGAAATAAAGACGAAGAAGCGCTGTTAGCCTTTTCTCATAACGCGTCAGGATTTGTTAAATCACCACTTGAAGAACCCCAAGTATTAAACGCTATAGAGCATGTCAAAACCAAGTACCATTTTTATGAACGGGACTTTCAATTCAATATGCTGGTAAAGGGACTTTGTGAACAATATGGGGTGTCTGAACCTGCGCTTCTAGCTACATTGCGCCAGCAATTGAACAAAAGTGTTCAGCCAAATGTTGTAGGGATACGCGCTGAAAACGGTTGGTGTTGCTTAAATCCAGCAGAGATTAAATGGATTGAAGCTGCAGGTGACTACATGTGTGTTCAAACGCTATCAGAAAGCTACGTTGTCCGCACAACCTTGTGTGAATTACTTAAGCGTTTGGGAGAGCAGAATTTTAAACGCTGTAACCGCTCTGTGGCGGTCAACGCAAAACATATCGCGCACCTGGAGCAAAAACTCAATCAGCAGCGAGTTGTCATGCAAGGTGGCGAAGCGTTCAAGATTACTCACAAGTATTACTATCAGTTTTGGCTGACAGACTGAACGTCAAAGCGCATTTCAGTGCAACATTCTACTATACGACCATGGTACTGCTGGTGGTCTAACTCGCTTATCGTTACACTTACTCACTGAATTTTGGGAATAAGTACTGGGACCTGTAAGGCCTAATAAGGAGTGATAGTGCGAGATGTAAGAAATATGATAGTGGGCGCAGTTTTAGTGTTTGCTGCTTATTATCTTGGGCTTGTTGTCGTTAATGTGAGTGCCCTTCCTATACCAGGGCCATTAATGGGCTTATTCTTTTTACTCGCGATGCTTTTTCTTTTTCCTCAGCTTGAGGTTCACACGGCGCGCTTTGTTACTTTTCCCTTGAAGCATATGTCCTTACTGTTTATTCCAGCCGTACTTGGCGTATCTATTTATTGGGCTGACATTCAGTCCAATGCACTTGCCATTGCTATCGCGATTATTGTAACGACCTCGATAAGTTTAGGGATAACCGCTTGGTTTTCGCAGAAATTGTTTAATAGCAAAAGCGGCAGCGGCTCAGATGTGGCAAGCAAGGGTGGAAAGCAAGAATGAAGGAGGCTCTACATCAAGCATTTAGCTTAACGGGGTTATTGTGGCTTAGCGTTTCAATAATTGGCTACATTATTGCCCTTTGGGTGAACAAAAAATGCAAAGGTCACCCGCTAGCGCATCCCATTGTCGTTACCGCGCTGATTGTGTCAGCTGGCCTTTATTTAACTGAAACAGGGGTTACTGAGTATCAACAGGCGGCTTCTTTGTTGCATTGGTTGCTAGGGCCTATCACTGTGGCATTAGCACTACCCATTTACAGACAATGGCAAAAGCTAAGGCACTACGGCTGGCGGTTAATGGCGAGTATTGCTTTTGGTGGCATACTCGCGCCTTTCACCGCGTGGCTTACTTTGTTTGCACTAGATGCACCGCGTGCAATACAAATTACCATGTTAGCTAAATCAATCACCACGCCCCTTGCTATGGAGTCGAGTGCGCAGGTTGGCGGCATTCCCGCATTGGCTGCCGTTTTTGTCATTGTGACGGGTGTAGTTGGAGCCATTGTGGCTACTGGTGTGTTTGCGATCCTCAATGTACAAAATCGACAGGCGCAAGGTATTGCTATGGGCACGGTGGCCCACGCAATTGGTACAGCCAAAGCTATTCAAATGGGGGAAGACGTGGCGGCGATGGCGACTCTGGGCCTTTGTGTAAATGGTATATTTACTGCGTTGGCATTACCTGTCATTTTTGGTTTCTTTGTTTGATAGCTTTTCTCGTATCTTGGCGTTCTATCTATTTGTTGTGATTTAGTCTGACCAGACCTGCAATCACCCGCCTTGACTAAAAGGTGCACAAGCTGCTGTAAAAACGCGTAGCAAAGAATCAACGCGCCGTGATGTTTGTGAGTAAAAACGTGCTGGCAATATTCCCCAAAAGTGCTATTTCTTAGTGAGGTGTTTCGTATCACTATATATATGGTATCTATTCAAACAAAAAGTAACCGGGTTACTGCACTGGGGACCAATTGCGTCGATTCTAAGCCCAAATTACTAGTGCCCATGCGATTCAAATTGCTAGAAAATACCGGCGGTAGCTGGTTTCAAAAGCTAGGTGGTAAAAGAACTTAATGTTTTCTGTACTCGTATGTGACGACTCGTTAGTTGCGCGCAAGCAAGTGGCTAAATGCCTTCCTCAAGATTGGGAAGTGGCCGTACATTTTGCGAAGAATGGTCAAGATGCTCTATCGGCTCTCGCTGAAGGAAAGGGCGATCTTCTATTGCTCGACCTCAATATGCCCGTTTTAGATGGGTACGGCACATTAGAAGCAATTCAGAAACAAGGTCTTAAAACCAAAGTTATTGTTGTGTCTGGTGATATTCAGCCTGAAGCTCATGAAAGAGTGACATCGCTTGGCGCTTTGGACTTTATTCGAAAGCCGGTGGATCCTAAGAAGCTGGCCGAGGTACTAGATAAATTCAACATTCTTCATGTTGAAGAGGAAGAGCCGGAAGAAGTTTCACCGCTAGACCCTGAAATTCGCGATTGTTACCAAGAAATCACTAACATAGCCATGGGGCAAGCGGGGGATCATTTAGCCCGCACCATGAACGTGTTTGTTGAACTGCCTATTCCCAACGTTAATTTAATTGAAGTGTCTGAACTTCACATGATGCTTTCTGATATTGAGAGCCATGAGCAAGTTACTGCGGTATGCCAAGGCTTCTTAGGGCCAGGTGTTAGTGGTGAGGCGTTGTGTATTTTGAGCGACTCAAGCTTTGACGACGTGGCTAAAATACTCAATGTAGAAGGCGTAGTTGACGACCAGCTTCAGTTAGAGCTGCTTATGGATGCTGCGAGTATTTTGATTGGAACCTGTTTAACAGGACTGGCCCATCAAATGGACATTAACTTCAGCCAAGGCCATCCTATCGTACTTGGTCAACATCGTGCTATCACTGAAATTATTAGCATGAATCAAATAAAGTGGAAGCGAACCTTGGCGATTGAGCTTAGCTATGGCTTGGAAGGCTACAATGTTCAGTGTGATTTGATTTTGTTGTTCACGGAAGAGTCTATGAAAATGATGAATTCTAAACTCGCCCACTTGTTGGAGGATTTTTAATGAGCCAGCATTTAGATGAGTTACAAGAATTTCACTGGATGATGGACATGCTACAAACGGTAGACGTTGGCATTGTCGTACTAGACCGCAACTTCACCGTGCAAGTGTGGAACGGTTTTATGGAAAGTCACAGTGGGCTTTTGCCGAGTGAAGTAAGAGACAAAACGTTATTTTCGTTATTTCCCGCAATCAAACAAGACTGGTTTATTAAGAAAGCTAAGCCCGTTTTCGACCTAAAAACCCGTGCCTTTATGACATGGGAACAACGCCCTTATTTGTTCAAGTTTCCAAACTACCGGCCGATTACAGGTAGTGAGTCATTCATGTACCAAAACATTACACTTTCTCCTCTTACTTCTGCGACGGGTAAGGTGGATTTTATCAGTATGATGATTTACGACATGACTGATGTAGCGGTAGGTAAAAAGCAGCTAGAAGCGCTACAAGTAACAGTGTCTGAAGCGCAAGAAGCAAGCTCACAATCAGATAGAGCAAAGAAAACCTTCTTATAACCGCTACGTGTAATCCGTGAGAGTATATTGTTTATCTTGCGGCTCTATCTACATCAAGTTTTTACTCGCACTGAGCATAGAACAGCAGCACAGAGTGCGATGGGAGTACGTATGCAATCAAGTTCGTCTTCATTTTCAAGCTACCTTCCTCGCACCGTAATACGCGGGCTTGCAGTTATTGGTGGTGCTTTCATTCTAGCAGCCTGCGGTGGTGGCGGAGGAGGAGATGGTGACTCTAGTGGTGGGGGATCTGGCAATGGCAACTTAGTTGTTAATGCAGGCGCTAACGCTACCGTAACGGAAGGCGTGACCTATTCACTAAGTGCACAAGTGAGTGGTGGTGATGGCACGTATACGTACAACTGGAGCGCGTCTCCATCGCTGACCATTACACATGAGGACACCAACGCTTCTGCAGCGAGCTTCGTTGCGCCGTTAGTTAATAGCGCCACTGAATACACGCTTACCGTCTCGGTAAACGATCAAAGCGGTAATACGGCTAGTGACTTCACGGTAATTACTGTTGCGCCGGTAAACATAGCGCCGGAAGCAAGTATTGATGTGCCTGCGTGGGAAGGCCTTCCAGCGAATACTTTTCCAGGCGGTGTTGAAATTATTTTTGATGGCACGGGAAGCAGCGATACTGACTCATCTACGTCCGATGGCGAAATTGCCGATTATGTTTGGTCTCAAACCAGCGGCACTAACGTTATTACGGGGGTGGAAACGAACCTTTCTACCTTAACAATTACTACGCCTATCGCTAACGAGTCTCAGGAACTCACTTTCCAACTTGAAGTAACTGATAGCGAAGGTGCAACCGACGTAGACACAGTGACAATCTCAGTGCAGTCTGAAACCGAGACACTGCCTGTGGTTGATGCAGGCTTCTCGCAAGGCGTTTTCAGTGGTGAGGTGGTTATTTTGGATGGTGAAGCAAGCACCAGTATTCCCAGTGCTTTACCGCTTACTTATTCTTGGGAGCGCAGTAACAACGTTACATCTAACAATGGGGCAAACACGGGAGTGGCAGCTCGCCCAGTAGATGACAACGATGCACTATCTACGTTTGCTATTGCCCCTTCCGTATCTACCGCGACTGTGGTGGCCTATACACTTACTGTAACAGACGCTAACAACAACAGTGTTGAAGACACCATTAACGTTAGAATACGCCCCATGCCGACGCCGCTATTGAACGACACGGGATTTTTGCAGCAAGCCACAAATAATGCGTTAACAGAGGCGCAGCAAAATGATTTTCCTGGCCAAGACGGACAACGCGGAGCTGATATTATTGAACAGAACGGCTTAATTGAAAAAGCTGGGCGTGGTAAAGCCGGCTTCGACTTTACCCGTTTAAATGCCAATGGCGACGAACAAGACGCCAGCGCAGATACGTGGTCGTGCGTTCGTGACAATGTCACCGGATTGGTGTGGGAAGTTAAAACTGACGATGGCGCATTTCAAGATAAAGACTACACCTATTCTTGGTACAGCGAAGAGGTAAATGGTGGTTTTGAGGGCGACCAGACAGGCGCGAATGCAACGTGCTTATTAACCAGCTGTAATACCTCTGCATATGTACAGGCGGTTAACGCACAAGGGCTGTGTGGTTTTTACGACTGGCGACTACCTACTCACCATGAACTCTTTTCGTTAATGCATTTAGGCATTGCCGACGACGTGGCCATTGATGAAGATTACTTCCCTAACACCGGTGCAGTCTCTACCGAGCCCCTATGGTATTGGACCTCAGTGCCAAGTGCTGATGGGGTAAACAGTGATGATGCACAAAATGCATGGGCATTGGATTTCGATTCAGGTGTCGATAACTTTCTTAATAAGTCATCAGCGGCGCGTGTTCGTCTTGTAAGAGCAGGGAGATAGTCATGAGCAATAAAGTTAATAAATCCGCTCAACGCGTACTGAAAAGCGCAGTGCTAACTACACTCAAAATGGTTGCGGCCTCGACGTTGCTTGCTAGTGCATCGCTTTCAGCTTTCGCTCAAGAGTGCTTGTCTGATGGACTAGAAACCACGCCCAACGATAACTTTGAAGCAGTGACTACCAGTACTTTGTTGGATACCACCACAGATTTAGTATGGAGACGATGTTCCGAAGGGCAAACTTGGGACGGCTCAACTTGCAGTGGTGAAGCGGTGAAGTATACGTGGCAGCAGGCGCTACAACTTGCGCAGCAGGCGAGTAACGAAGACCTGCTAGGATGGCGCTTGCCCAACGTTAAAGAGTTGGCCACCTTAACGGAACGCGACTGCGTACGCCCGGCGATTAATAGCTCGCTTTTTCCTGCAACGCCGCCAGATGATTTTTGGACTTCTACCCCTTCGGCAGATGATCCAGACAGAGCCTGGGTTGTTGCATTCTTTAATGCGAGCCATTCGATTAAAGAGAAAGACCGTTTCATTTACGTACGACTGGTGCGCACCTACACCAACGAATAGGTGTAGATAAAGATCTACACCGCTTCGTATTAGTCTTTCGTCTAGTATCTGACCCTTAGACTTTTTATCAACAAAGCACGCTCTATAATGCGTGCTTTGTTTTTTGGTTTGAACGTCAATTTTAAAGAAAATCGACACTCTTGCTTAGAGCCTGTTGACCTTTGGTGAATAACAAAAGTCTACAGGACCTAGTATCAAGCTGCGTTTTGAGTAGATTGATAATATCGACATGTTCAACCTGATTTTTAGCACGTTAGACTCATGATGGCTTTTTATTTCCCAGTAAGCTAGCCACAATGTTGGTATGAAAATGATATCGAGCCTTAAGGCTGCCCTTTTTACAATTTGTTTATTCGCTGGACTTAGCACATCGGCGCAGGCTGAATATACCTGTAATATCGATTTTGCTTACGGTATTGCCGTTAATAACGAACAGCTTCGCGTAATGGATAAAACCCGCACCGTAGTTCAGATTAATGACCAAAACCAGCTATTTGTAGGTGGACGTTGGCAAACCTTGAATGAGCAAGAACGGCAGTGGCTAGAAGAGTATTCTTCAGGGTTACACTATGTAGTACCAAAAATGATTATTTTGGCCACCGAAGGTGTAGATTTAGCTATTGATACCATTGAGCATGTTTACTTAGGCTTAGTAGGCAGTGATCACGACAGCTACGAGCGTTTGAATGCTGCTATGAAGCGTGTTCAAAACCGCGTGAAAGATAAATTCAGGCATGCGAGTAATCATTATTTTATCGGCCCTGGATCACTGGAAAGCGTTGATGAATTCGTGGATAGTGAAATTGAAGCACAGCTTGAGGAAGCAATTTCTACCTCAGTAGGCGGTATATTATCGGCGATCAGTGGTATCAACACTGGAAGCGGCGAGGTTAACCAAGAGAAAGTAGCGGAAATTACTCGTCAGCTTAACAATGTGGGCGAGCATCTTGATGTGGGTGATAAAGCCACCACTTTACGTAAAAAAGCCGAGTGGTTCTGTGAAAAGCTTAAGCGCCTAGATATAGCGGAAGAAAACCTTCGAGCAAGTGTGCCTGCATTCAAGCCTTACAATATCATTACGCGACATGATAAGAGTGAAAACTAGTTGAAATAAGTATTACGTGTACTAATTCTGGTTAAAGACTGAAAAGCCTGCGTGAGCAGGCTTTTTTGATCTAGCTTTTTGGTTGGCTCAAATGGGCAAGATTATACGAAGCACGACAGCAGAGAGTTGAGATATCTACGTCCTTTAGCAGTTACCTGCCAGTGACTATCTGAAATAGAAAGCAGCCCTTGGTGATGAGCATCAGACAGTGCGCGTTTAACGTCATCCGTTAACTCAGTACCTGTGAAGTCACTAAAATCACTCATCGGGCAAGGCTCAACTAAACGAAACCTATTCATAAAAAACTCAAACGGTAGGTCGTCTGCACTAACCAGCGTTTGCGTATCTAAATACGGGCGGCTCATTTCCATATAGCCTCTTGGATGCTTCACTTTAACGGTACGATGAATTGTGCCGTTAGCGGCATCGGTAATCTTCCCGTGGGCACCGCATCCAATACCTAAGTAATCGCCAAAACGCCAGTAATTCAGGTTATGGCGGCATTGGTGCCCGGCTTTGGCGTAGCCTGAAATTTCGTACTGGTGATAGCCTGCACGCTCTAAGAGGCTGTGGCCTTTTTCCTGTATTTCCCACAGGATGTCGTCGTCTGGCAGTTCTGGCGGCTTTGAATAGAAAGGCGTGTTTGGCTCGATGGTAAGCTGGTACCACGACAAGTGGTAAGGATCGAGCTCAATACCTTGCTTTAAATCTCCCATGGCATTCTCTACGCTTTGCTCAGGTAGACCATGCATGAGATCTAAATTAAACGTGGGTAGCCCCGCGCTGTGTGCTTGTTTTACCGCATTTTCAGCTTGGCTTTCATTGTGAATACGGCCTAGCACTTTTAAATGCTTAGGCTGGAAACTCTGAATGCCCACCGATATTCGGTTTATGCCTGCCTGATAAAAGCCCGCAAACTTACCTGCCTCAACGGTACCTGGGTTGGCTTCCATGGTGATTTCAGCAGTGTCGCTTAAGTTAACCCGCTGTTTGACGCCTTTTAAGATGTCAGCCATGGCCTCGCTTGAAAACAAACTGGGCGTGCCACCGCCTATAAAGATTGTCTCAACAGGGCGGTCGGCAATACGTTTTGCATCAATGGCTAAGTCGTCTAGCAAGTGCGCCACATATTCTTTCTCGGGTAAATCAGACTTAAGCCCGTGAGAGTTAAAATCACAGTACGGACACTTTTGAACACACCAAGGAATGTGAATATAAAGGCTAAGCGGTGGATTACGCAAAAGTCGCTCTCATATTATCAAGCAAAATCGCTAGGGCATTGCCGCGATGGCTAATACGGTTCTTTTCGGCTTTCTCCAATTCTGCTGCAGTGCAGCCATGAGTTGGCACGTGAAATACCGGGTCGTAACCAAAACCGTCGTTACCAGAGCGAGCGGTTAAAATTTCACCTTGCCACTTACCTTGACTAACCAATGGTACTGGGTCGTCAGCATGGCGCATAAACACTAATGTACAGAAGAAATGCGCTTTACGCTGGGTTTCGCCATCTAGGGCAGCTAATAGCTTGTCGATATTGGTATCGTCAGTTGCATCAGCGCCAGCATAGCGGGCTGAATAAATACCGGGTGCACCGCCAAGGGCGTCAACCACTAAGCCTGAGTCGTCAGCAATAGCCGGAAGGCCTGTTACTTGAGCCGCATGACGCGCTTTAATAATGGCATTTTCAACGAATGTTGTGCCTGTTTCAGGCACATCAGATACACCTAATTCTTTTTGCGCCACAACGTCTACGCCGTAATCTGCAAATAAGGATGCAAACTCTCGCACCTTGCCTTGATTACCTGTGGCTAAAACAATTTTTTCTGGGAATTTCATGGTGCCAGACTCCTCGTTTTTTCTTTGCTCCTGAAATAAGCTCAAACACATTCATCGGGTTACTTTAGGTTATTCAGGACGAAGGTTGGGAGTGGTTTGAGCAAACCCTCTGCCGCAGGGATGCGGCAGCGGAGCGCACATGGATGTGTTTACCGCGTGTTTGCGAAAGCCACTCCCAACCTTCGGCCATCGCATCGCTCACCCTCTACGTGCTCAAGTTTTACTTTTTCTTTTTAGGCTTAGCTTTTGCCTTGGCTTTGTCTTTGGCCTTCACTTTCTTCTTTTTCGGGCCAATTTTAGGCGTTTTGTTTTTGGGGCGTAGCTCGTCAATAACGCGAGCTTTAAGTGGTTCGCCCATGTAACGTGCGGTTTTGGCTACCATGTCAAAATCGTGGGCCTCAACCAAAGATATAGCAGTACCTTTGGCGCCAGCGCGGCCGGTTCTGCCAATGCGGTGAACATAAACGTCGGCTTTGCGCGGCATGTCGAAGTTAATAACATGGCTCACGTTAGGCACATCAATACCGCGGGCAGCAACATCCGTTGCCAGCAAGATAGGTACTTCACCACTTTTGAAACGGGCTAGCGCTGCAATACGTTTGTCTTGTGGCATTTCACCCTGTAGCCAGCACACTGGGATATCTTTCGAGGCTAAGAAGTCCTTAAGCATTTGCAGGCGTTCGCGGGTTTTCACAAACACAACCGCTGACGTCGTTGTTTCTTGCTTCAAAATATTCACCAGCAATGCTTGCTTGTGATTCATGTCGTCAGCAAGGTGATACCACTGATGAATTTTGTTCTTCTCTTTACGCGATGGGTTCGCTTCAATCACTTCAGGATTGTTGAGAATGTCATGAGCGAAAGTCTTAACGCCTTTGCCTTCAAGCGTGGCAGAGAACAATAGGTTTTGCTTGCGCCAGCGCGCTTCGGCAGCAATTTGGTTAACTACCGTTGAGAAACCCATATCCAACATGCGGTCAGCTTCATCAAGGATCAAACACTCGATATCACGGCAATCTGCGGCTTCTTTTTCGATATGCTCAAGCAAACGACCTGGCGTGGCCACAAGAATATCGAGATTCTTGCTTAAGGTTTCTTTATCGGTACCGTAGTTAATACCACCGGTTATTACCCCGCACACAATTTGTGTATGCTTTGTTATGGCTAGGGCTTGTTCGTAAACCTGTAGCGCTAACTCGCGGGTAGGCGTTAGGATCAAAATACGTGTAGCACCAGGCTGTCTGCGCGGATAATCAAGTAAAAACTGGCATGCAGGCAATAAGAAAGCGGCTGTTTTACCAGTACCTGTAGGAGCAGAGGCCAAGATATCTCGTCCATCCAACGCATGCGGGATAACCAGTTCTTGAATGCTAGTTGGAGTTTCAAACCCCATATCGGCAGCTGCGTGACACAGTGCTTCGTCTAATTCGAGTTCTTCGAAAGTCATAGTATAAAAAACGCTCTAAATGAATGGGGCGTATTGTAGCATTGCTATACCAAAACATTGAGAAAAACTGGCGTTAAATTCGCACACCGTAGGTAAATACACATTCTGATGCTAACGGGTTGGTACTGTTGGCGTTAAGTAAGTGCAAGTGCGTCAAATCGAGCTTACTCACTTTATCCTCACTTTCAACCCGTGAAATTTCGAAGTAGTAGTTGGCGTACGGTGAATTTGGTTCTTGAAGCTCTAGGTAAGGAAACTGGCGATACTTCCATTTACCCTTTACGTCTTCTGAAGATGTGGGCGTTTGAAGTGTGAGGGTATACGTACCGTCTTTATACAGCGTGAGGCGCTCGCCGTTACCACATCCATTGGCGATATAGCTATGGATAAGATCTTGGGCAAGGAGGGTTCCGTGGGGGCGATTGCCGTCAGGAAACACGAACAGCGCCAAAGAGTTTTTAGTATACCAATGATTGCCTTGAGTGAGCGATTGGACACGGTTTATAGAGTAACCCGCATGCTCTGCGATGCTAGTGGTATTGTCGATTGCTTCTGGTGATTGTAGCAGCAATGAATAGAGCAACGTATTTGTAGACACGGATGTAGGAAAATCAAAGTCGTTTACTTCAACATTCAAGCCATGGTCCGTTAACTGTTCAGATAAGGCTTGAACTTTGGACGGCTCAAGATATTTGCCATAAAGGTAGACGGTTGGAGGGCTTGCACATCCACTAACTATAAGGGGAAAAGCTAAAGTTATAAGGTACGTTATTATTGTTTTTTTCACTTAAGAATCTCCAAGCCGATGCCAGATTTTTTCATTTAAAAGGGCGAATCGTTTGTTTAAAGCGAAGCGCGCTTTGAAGCTGTTATTTAACGAGCTGCGAACAAGCAACGAATAACTAGCGAGCAACTGTTGCACAAGAACGCACAAATATAGTTAAGGATTACATTTGTAATCTAAATTAAATAATAGCGACATGCTTAAGTTGTGTAAACGAAAACTTGTTAGCAAAAAGGTGGGGCAAAGGCTGTGAGGGACGGTATAAGCATTAGGTATATCACAGTGATGTAATCAGTGCGCGGTAATCCCAGCTTTGAAGCACGCCATCAGAGGAGAGGGTAACAACATCACCATCCTCGTTAAGTTTCATAGCGTGAGTGGTGGCTTCGCTTGAGTAGCGTTTAATTTCCCATGAGGCTATCTCTTCGCCAGAGTTAGCATGCCATAGCGTTACCACTGATTTGGGTGATGTTGTCATTAGGTAGTCACCGTTTTCTAAAAATAACCCTTTTCGGAAAAAGCGGAAACGTTCCATAAATTGTAGTCCAGACATCACTTCATGGGTGGCGAGATCAATAATTTCGTGGCTGTTCAGCGCATCGGATATAAAAGCTCGCTGAGCTCTATTGTCTAGCACTGAAGCGGTAACTCGACTGCGATATTGCCTTTCCAGCAACACATCGTTTTTGTCTAAATCCCATAGAAACCAGCGCTTATCTATCCCTCCAGAAAACGCATAGTCATCAGAAAAATAGCCGACATGAAGCACTTTCATTGTATTGTGCTGGTATTGCAATGCAGTGCCGTTATCAAAATTTAGTAGCAATACGGTACCATCGGTCATACCAACTAGTGCGCTGTCACCATGGTGAGATAGGGAAGTTGATGACGCTGTGGCGCCGGGATCTTTACCACTAAAATGCCAACTACCTACCACATCACCTGAGTGCAAGTTAATCAGTGTAGTGCTCCAATAGCCTGTGAGCGCTAACCATGCCTTGTCTTTGGAAAACGTAATGAGGTGCAGTGACTCTTCATCAAGCACGTCACTGTGCCATTTGTAGCGCTCTCGTTTTTCATCTACATCCCAAACAGACACCGAGGAGTCGTCAAAAATAAATGCCGCAAGACGGGCATCCTCCGAAAGCGCAGCTTTCCTCACTGGCTCTTGGGTAAAGCGAAACTCGTGAACAGGTAATACGCGCGTCTCTTCAGTGCAACCAAAAAGCGCAAGGAGAACGGTGAAAAGTAAATAAAAAAGTGGTGACGCTAAAGGTGAGAGAAAGCGTCCGTTCGTTTTTCTTTCGATCATTGCTTTAGCACAATTATGTATTAATAGAGGCAATAGCGGATAGCTTTGCTTGGTTAAGCGCGTCTTTTATTTCAGGGCCTTTAACGCCCGTGGCAATAATATCTTGCACGTTCACTTGGTTGGCGGCTGATAATGCATTTTCAATTCGCTTTCGTTGGCGTTGCCAATCTATGCCCTTGTTATGAGCATAAGGTGCAAAAGCGCTAAGTAACAATGTGAAACGCTCTTCTCTACGCCACGCATCACAGCTATTGAACAAGGCAAGTAAATCGGCGGGCGAGTTCTGCGCGTTCAAAAGAAAGCCTTTGAATTTGCAGGCAAGGCTGACGATTTCACTAACTTGGTTTTGCACTTTAAGCCGACTGCATAACTGTTTCGCTTCTTCCTCACTGAGGTGAGTGAGCAGGGCAGTAAACCTTGTTATCAGCCTAGCGGTTTCTGAATCGCTACTTTCAGGTAATGGGGTTTCTGAACCCGTGTATTTAACAACGCTTTCGTTTTCAGCCTTTTCTAGTGCTACCGCCGTTTTTAACGTTTCCAGAGCAGTATCTACGTTTCTTTCAAGCTCAGTAAACCAGTCATTGAGGCCATGGGCTTGGTTTAATACAGTGAAAAAAACATGCGGTGTTTTCTCTAAAAGACTGCGCTTTGTTTCTTGCCATACCCGCTCTGCACTTAGCGTGCTTAGCTCGCCGCTTTGCGCCATAGACTGCATAAGAGCCATGGTTTCAGTGGCGATAGTAAACCCCAAATAAGCATAGCGGGTGGCAAACCGAGCAACGCGAAATACGCGTAAAGGGTCTTCACTAAAGGCTTCAGATACGTGGCGAAGTAGGCGGTTTTCTAAATCTTTTTTACCACCATAGGGGTCGATAAGGTTTCCAAGGTTGTCTTGCGCTATCGCGTTAACGGTAAGGTCCCTGCGTAACAAATCTTCTTCTAACGTGACCGAGCTCGACGCATCGCATACAAAACCGGTGTAACCTTTTCCTGACTTACGTTCTGTACGTGCAAGTGCGTATTCTTCCTGTGTTTTAGGGTGCAAAAAAACAGGGAAGTCTTTGCCTACTTGGGTAAAACCTTGGCTGAGCATTTCTTCCGGCGTGGCGCCCACCACGACATAGTCGCGTTCAACAACCTTTCTGTTTAACAGTGCGTCACGCACTGCGCCACCAACGAGATATATTTGCATGCTCTTCCAACGATTTTTTAGTCAGTAATACTTTTTAGATTGGGAATACATCGACTTTTGACGTGTAACGAAAATCAACCTTCCCAAGGTAACAGAGGCGCAGTATAGCAATGTTACAAATAAAATTCGTAGCCACATCGTTATGCGCTTTCACTTCAAGGTTGCGTCTGGTAGTTTAATCGTCGTTAAAAATTAAAACAGATAGGCGCTTCAGCAACCATGTATTTGAACTACTTCGGGTTAAATGACAATCCTTTTTCGATTGCGCCTAACCCCGATTATTTGTATATGAGCCCAAGGCACAAAGAGGCTTTGGCCCATTTGACCTTTGGCCTCAGAGAAAGCGGTGGTTTTGTAATGCTCACCGGAGAAGTGGGCACGGGAAAAACAACGGTATCGAGAAAACTGTTGCAGCAGCTACCCGATAATACGCAGGTAGCCATGATTTTGAATCCAACCTTATCCGCCCTTGAGCTATTAGCAACGGTTTGTGATGAGCTAGGCTTGGCTTATACACCTGAAAAAGCAAGCCTTAAGTATTTCACCGATTTGATTTTGTCTAAGTTAGCAGAGAATCATCAGTCAGGCATGAATACGGTACTAATGGTTGATGAAGCGCAGCATCTGTTGCCCGAAGTACTAGAACAACTTCGTTTATTGACCAACCTAGAAACGAATCGTGAAAAACTGTTAAAGGTGGTATTGATAGGTCAGCCTGAATTACAGCAGTTGTTAAAGCGTAATGAATTACGTCAGCTGGCTCAACGCATTACCGCTCGTTATCATCTGCTACCCTTAACTGCGCCAGAAGTCAGTGCTTACATAGCACACCGCTTAAGCGTGGCTGAAGGTGATATCAGTATTTTCAGTAAGTCTACATTGCGCGCGGTGCATCAAATTACTGGTGGGATTCCAAGGGTAATTAATTTGCTGTGCGACCGAGCGTTAACCTTATCTTTTACTAAGCAGCATGCGGTTGTGCAAAAGCCTATATTCTTGGCCGCGGCAGAGCAAATTCTAGGTGAAGATGTTGTTAGTCAGCGCGTGCAAAGCCAGCGTAAATGGTATCTCGCATCGGCGTTTGTTTTGGCCATCATATTCGGCTACGGGTTAGGGAGTTTGTATGTCTAATATCGTCGCCATTGACCATTTAAAACCCGGTATGGTGATTGTTCAAATTACCAAGCAAAATGGGCCAGTTAAAATTAGAAAGTCGGGTTTAGTGACAAGCGATGCTATGGTGCAGGGCTTGTCTGAAATGGGCGTGCAAGAGGTCGAAATAGACCCTGAGCAAACCGTGGAAATAGCGCCGACAGTTCATCATAGAACTCAGACCCAAGCTTTGCTTCGGGGCGAGCACGACACTACCGCCAAATTTGATAAATCCCTTAACGAGCAGTTTAATCGAAGCTTGTTTTTACCCACAGTAGAAGGGCTTCCGTCAGCATGGAAGCTTTACACCAAGCAAGTTGCGCTTTTTGCCGTCGTTATTCTTGGTGGTTTATGCATTGGCTTTTCCGCCGCTACGGCAAAACGCTGGTGGCCAATGCTAACTGCACCCGCTTCTGTACCGGTGGCAGACTCTGAAAGCTCAGTTTCACAGGTTGAAGCAAGCGGAGGCGCTTCAGCGCTTACGACCACGCAAAGTAGTAATGAAGCACCAGGCACTTCAAGCAACAAAAGTGAACAGGTATCTTCTAACATTCAGGGAAGTGGGCAAAGCGCAGGTTTAAATGAAACTGCTAACACAGCGGTAAATGCCAACGTTAGTAACGGCGGTGCAGCTCAGCAAGGCACGCAAGCGAACGCTATGGTAAATAACCAGTCTGTTGGCAACTTAGCTGCAACACAAAATACTGATTTAGGTGCAGTTCCAAATACAAACCCAAACACAACAGGTACTCAGAATCGCTACAATAACGACGTGTCCCAACGTTCTGGCGCCGAGCCAAGTAGTGGATATGAGCGTAGCTCTTCAATGGATACAAGACAAACTGAGACTTCAGGGAATTATGAAGGGAGAGTATTAAATGAAGCTACGTCTCAATCTGACGTATCCGTGTCACCAGAACTCATGGCCCGTTTTAATGCTGCCGTTGAAGCGCTAGACTCAAAGGCACAAGATAATAAACCCGCTGAAGAGCAAACAAGGGTGACGGTTAAAGACGAACTACCCCGTGTAGATCAGTTACCCGTTCGCTTGTTAACACGACTTCCAACCATGAACTTTAGCGCGCATATGTATGCGTCTCGTCCTGCCGATAGGTGGGTGAGAGTCAATGGCCGTCAAATAGGTGAGGGTGACTGGATTGCTGATAGAGTGCAAATCGTCAATATTGAAGCGCAACGTGTGGTGCTTGCTTTCGAAGATGAGATTTTTACTATGGCAGCATTAACCGATTGGTAATTACTATCTGTTAGTTACAAAAAACACTAACAAGAAATACAAAAAAGGCCCTTTGAAAAAAGGGCCTTTTCGCTGGTTATACTTTGTGTTCTACAGCGGCATCTGATTGATGAAAACGTCTTTAAAGAATTTTGGTAAGTTCAAACTAAACTCTTCGGGGCGAACGCCTGACACAATCTCATCGTCGTACTGACTTAAATCAACGCGTTTCACTTCATTGAAATGCTGCGACGTAACGCTGTAAAAGGTCATAACGTGAGGGCTTACGGGGTCTTTAGGGTTGATTTTGCTAACAATACCTAATTTACCGCTCTTTAACCTCACCAAGGAGCCAACAGGGTGCACGCCAATACACTGGATAAATTGTTTTACCAATTCTTGGTCTAAGTTCTCTGTCGCAGTTAGTCGCTTTAGCGCCTGAGTAGGCGTGATACTGTTTTTGTGCGTACGATTAGATGTCATGGCATCGTATGCATCCACAATGGCAGCAATACGCGCGAACTCTGAGATTTCGTCACCAACCAATCCTCTCGGGTAGCCGCTTCCATCGACGCGCTCGTGGTGCTCTTCAATGATGCGTAGCGATAGGTCAGAAATATCGCCACACTGTTCAACTAGGTCAGCACCAATTTCAACGTGAGTTTTCATCACTTCCCAATCATCACTGGAAAATTCGCCTGTATTATTGCGAATTTCATCTGGCAGGGAAGACATGCCGATATCCATCAATAGGGCACCTAAACTCACTTGCTCTGTGGTATCTCTGTCATAGCCAAGAAACTCACAGAAAATGCCGCTTAGTACACTGCAATTAATACTGTGCTCAAGAAGGTACTGGTCGGTATCCTTGATCATAGTCAGGCAGCTCAGCGCATCTTTATTATCAAATACACTTTCGATCAGGCTTTGCGATAGCGACTCCATGGGAGACAAATCTTTTACCGCCCCATTTTTAAGCGACTTTAAAAAGCTGCTTTGAATGGCAATTGCGCTGCTGTAAAGCTCGTTGGCTTCGTTAATTGAATCACGACCCACTGGCTTAACAACCGGTTTAGTCACTTCAGGCTCTTTTTCTTTAGCTGGCTCGGTTGGTACAGCTGGCTCGGGCAGCTTAGATTTCGCAAGATCTACTTCGACGCTTAAAATACCTTTCGATTTTAGACTATCAATAATGGCTTGGGTTTTCACAATGCCTTTAGAGCGCATTTTAAGTGAACCTGTTTGTTCAAGTACTTGATTGACGTACATTCCTGGCTGCAAATCATCAATGGGTACCTGTTCTAGCATTATCTCTCCTGTGAGGCACAACGTTGCCATAGCCTTCAATTACAATAGAAACGAATAGTACGATATTCCAGTGAAAAAAGTGAGGAGTTTATTAGTCTTTAGTATAGCTAGAGTTGGCGAATGTAGGATTACCGAATTCGTGAGAAAACGCGTGACGTGTAAATGTGCCGAGAAGTTGCTTATGGCTCAAATCAGGTGAACTGATATTTTTATTGCGGATTGGTATTAGGCGTCTTGATGCGAAGTTAAGGTAGAGGCATAGATGAGAGAAATAAACAGGGTGCCATCTCGCGACAGCACCCATGTGTCATGCTAGGGCGTTGTTAAGCGCTAAAGCCCCACGCTTTTACAACCACGCGGGCTGTTTATCTTCGAAGGCTTCTATAGCACTTGTGAGTTCAAGCGTTTGACCGATAGCATCTAAGCCTTTAATAAGGTTGTTTTTGTGATGCTCAGCAATATCGAAGCTGAAGCTTGTATCGTTAAAACTTACTGTTTGCGCTGGAAGATCAACGGTGATCTTAGTTGCCGGGTCTGCCTTCACTGCAGCAAACAAAGCGTCCATTTGCTCGCTTGATAATGCCACAGGCACTAGCTGATTATTAATGCAGTTGCCGTAAAAAATATCAGCAAAGCTGGTGGCAATAACCGTTTTAAATCCAAAGTCGGCAAGTGCCCACGGCGCGTGTTCTCGGCTTGATCCACAACCAAAGTTTTCGCGAGCTAGCAACAGACTCGCACCTTTGTGCTCAGGCTTATTCAGCGCGAACGCTGGGTTTGGCTCTTTCTCTTCTAAATCCAAATAACGCCAGTCGTGAAACAAATGTTTGCCGTAGCCAGCACGTGTTACGCCAGTTAGAAACTGTTTTGGAATAATTTGGTCGGTATCGACATTGGCCTGATCAAGCGGCGCAGCAATGCCTGTGTGTTGTGTAAAACCTTGTTCAGACATAAGTTACTCCTGATAATCTCTAACGTCAGCAAAGCGACCGGTAATTGCAGCAGCGGCAGCCATTGCTGGGCTTACCAAGTGAGTGCGCGCCCCACGGCCTTGACGGCCTTCAAAGTTACGGTTACTGGTAGAGGCACATCTATCGCCTGCCACTAGCTTGTCGTCATTCATACCAAGGCACATAGAGCAACCTGGCAAACGCCACTCAAAGCCAGCATCGATAAAGATTTTATCTAAGCCTTCTGCTTCAGCTTGGCGTTTAACGTTACCCGACCCTGGAACGACAATCGCAGTCACTGAATCGGCGACTTTACCGTGCTTGGCGATTTGTGCCGCTGCGCGCATATCTTCAATACGACCGTTGGTACATGAGCCGATAAATACGTGGTTTACTGCAACGTCAGCAAGCTTTTCACCGGGTTTTAACCCCATATACTCAAGCGCTTTTACTGCGCTCTCTTTTTCAATCGGGTCACTGAAGTCTTCAGGGGCAGGTACCGGTGTGTTTACGCCAATAACCTGGCCTGGGTTAGTGCCCCACGTAACCTGAGGAGCGATATCTGCCGCTTCAAGTTCAACCACAGTGTCAAAGGTTGCGCCCTCTTCGGTATAAAGGGTTTCCAATAAGCGACAGCGTCTTCCCAGTCTTGACCCTTAGGTGCGTATTCACGGCTTTCAAGGTAGGCGAAGGTTTTCTCGTCTGGTGCAACAAGACCAGCTTTCGCGCCAGCTTCAATACTCATGTTGCACACCGTCATGCGCTCTTCCATGCTTAAACCGCGGATAGCTTCACCTGCATATTCAATGACATGGCCAGTAGCGCCGGCGTGGCCAATTTTGCCGATAATGGCAAGAATAATGTCTTTTGCGGTAATACCAACAGGAAGCTTGCCATTTACGTTGATAAGCATGCTTTTCGCGCGGCTTTGTTTCAACGTTTGCGTTGCCAATACATGCTCTACCTGAGAGGTACCAATACCAAATGCCAGCGCACCAAATGCACCGTGGGTTGCAGTGTGTGAGTCACCACACACCACCGTCATACCAGGCTGAATTAGACCTAATTCAGGGCCCATAACGTGCACAATACCTTGCTTTTGGTGACCTACTGGAAATAGCTGAATGCCGTGTTCTTCACAGTTTTTTGCCAAGGTTTGTAGCTGAAGCGCATTGGCTGGTCCACAGGCATCAATTGCCAATGAACGGGTTGAAATGCTGTGATCCATAGTACCAACCGTGCGATCAGGGCGTCGTACTTTACGGCCTTTTTCATTAAGGCCAGCGAATGCCTGAGGTGACGTTACTTCATGAATTAAGTGACGGTCGATATAAATTAAGCTGTCTTCACCGATTTGGTCAATAATGTGGGCTTGCCACACTTTGTCATATAAGGTCTTGGCCATGAGGTTGTTTTACTCCTGCGCCATTAATTGTTTAACGATTTCATCGCCCACTTGTGACGTGCTTGCCGCTTGGCTGCGTTTGTCAGAAGGAAGTAACTCGCCTGTAAGTACACCTGCTTCTAGCGTTGCCACTACTGCCTTTTCAATTGCGTCGGCAGCATCATTCAAGTTCATGCTGAAACGCAGCATCATGGCGGCCGATAAAATTTGTGCGATAGGGTTAGCAATGCCTTGGCCTGCAATATCTGGAGCCGAACCACCTGCTGGCTCATAAAGGCCAAAGCCTTCCTCGTTCATGCTTGCCGATGGCAACAAGCCCATAGAGCCCGTCATCATAGCGCATTCATCAGAAACGATATCGCCAAAAAGGTTTGAACACAGCATCACATCGAACTGCGCCGGATTCTTCATTATTTGCATAGTGGCGTTGTCGATATAGATGTGGTCTAGCTCTACATCTGGATAGTCTTTTGCCACTTCTTCAGCAATTTCACGCCATAAGCGGCTGGTTACCAGTACGTTGGCTTTGTCCACCGACGTCACTTTGCCGCGACGCTTCTGTGCTGCTTCAAACGCTGCAATAGCAATACGGCGAATTTCACGTTTGCTATAGCGCATGGTGTCATACGCGAACTCTTCTTCGCCTTCACCTTCTCGGCCCTTAGGCTGACCAAAGTAAATACCGCTGGTTAACTCGCGCACAACTAAAACGTCTATGCCTGATTTAGCAATGTCTTCACGAAGGGGAGACAGGCTTTCAAGGCCCGGATAAATGCGAGCTGGGCGTAAGTTACTGAACAGGTCAAAATGGCTGCGAAGGGTAAGTAGTGCAGCGCGCTCAGGACGTTGCTCTAACGGCAAGGTGTCCCACTTAGGGCCACCGATGCTGCCAAACAAGATCGCATCGGCTTGCTCACAGCCCAAAAGCGTTTTTGAGGGTAGCGCTTCGCCTTCAGTATCAATGGCGTAGCCACCTACAGGATATGCAGTACGGTTGAGGGTGACGTTAAACTTCTTTTCAACAGCATCTAAAACCTTATTGGCTTCCTGCATAACTTCTGGGCCGATACCGTCTCCGGCTAATACGGCAATTGAATACTGGCTCATTTATACTCCTGCAACGCGTTCTTGTTGATTTTTTTGCTGATCAATTTGATCGGCTAAATATGTGTTGTTTAATACAAAGATAAGGGCTTTAACGCCGGCTTCCACAATATCTGTAGCCAAGCCGATTCCATGGAAACGACGGCCTTTATATGTAGCGATAACGCTCACTTGCGCCAAAGCGTCGGCACCTTCACCTTTTGAATCTAATTTAAAGTCGACAACTTCTAAATCTTCGTGACCTAGTATAGACATGATGGCCTTATAAGCCGCATCTACCGGGCCGTTTCCAATACTAGACTGGGTAATCTCTTCAGTGCCCACTTTCATTTTAACGGTAGCACTTGGAATGATTTCACGGCCTGAATTAGCTTGAAGATAAAGCAACTGGAAGTGTGCTTGGTCGTGTTTTTGCTTATCGAAGAACAACAAGGCTTCAAGGTCGTAATCGTATACTTGGCCTTTTTTATCCGCTAACTTTAAGAATGCGTCATACACCGCTTCTAAGTCATAGTCTTCGGTTTTATAGCCAAGTTCGGTTAAGCGATGCTTAATCACATGACGGCCAGAACGTGACGTTAAGTTTAGGTTGTTCTTATTAATACCCACACTTTCTGGAGTCATAATTTCATAGGTATTTTGCGCTTTTAAGACACCGTCTTGGTGAATACCAGATGAATGGCTAAACGCATTTGCGCCAACAATGGCCTTGTTTGATTGAACTGGCATATTACAAAGCTGGCTGACTAGCTTAGATGTGCGCGATATTTCGGTAGAATTAATGTTAGTTTCAAAGCCCAACATGTTCTTACGGGTTTGCAAGATCATAGCAATTTCTTCAAGTGAAGCATTACCAGCACGCTCGCCAATACCGTTTATCGTACATTCAACCTGTCTGGCACCTTGCTCAACAGCTGCTAATGAATTTGCTACCGCTAAGCCCAAGTCGTTGTGACAATGCACTGAAATGGTTGCTTTATCGATATTTGGAACGCGATTAAACAATTGCTGAATAATACCGCCAAACTCTGTAGGTGTTGTGTAGCCTACGGTGTCCGGAATATTCACCGTCGTCGCGCCAGCGCTAATAGCGGCTTCAACCATTCGGCATAGGTAATCAATATGGGTACGCCCCGCATCTTCACAGGAAAACTCTACATCGTCAGTATACTTACGTGCATGTTTCACCGCGGCTACGGCCATATCTACAATTTCATCTTGTGACTTGCGAAGCTTGGCACCTACGTGAATCTCTGACGTTGCGATGAAGGTGTGAATTCTGAATTGCTCAGCAACGCTTAATGCTTGTCCGCATGCATCAATATCACCCGGCAATGCGCGAGATAGGCCACAAACGATGGAGTTCTTAACTTCTTTGGCAATCATTTGTACAGAGCGAAAATCGCCGGGTGAAGAGACAGGAAAGCCTGCCTCAATGATGTCAACGCCTAACCGTTCGAGCGCCAGCGCGATCTGCAATTTCTCTTTGGCACTTAGACTTGCAGGTAAGGCCTGCTCGCCGTCTCGCAATGTGGTATCAAAGATCTTCACTTGATTTGTCATGACGCTCTCTCAGTTGAATAGTTAAAAAAAAACCCGTGCTTGGCACGGGTTTTTGTGAAATTAAATCGCTGGTCGCAATCTACCCGTGCAGTCTGGCTGCCATAAGGAGTAGAGATAGAAGAAGGAAACGAATACGCATTTGTTATTTCTTTGCTGACCAAGTTGATAGCGACAATGTACCCATGTGGCATGAAGAGGTCAACCATTGTTTACAATAATGAGTATATTTTTCGTGTATAAATACTTTCTTTTAATTATTTAGGATATGTGTCCTAAAGATCTTAGTCTGAGAGCAACGTGACCAGTAACTACAGCCATTTATGAGGGGCTTAATTTACTATATATGATGTTGGTTAGGATGTTTGTACTAAATTTTGTTGTGGAGATGCAAAAGAGGTTGTGGTTTTTATGCGAATATACTGGGTTTTTATTCTTTTTGGGGCGTTGTTACCTATTAAGCAGCGTAAAGTTCTTCCAGTTGATTTGAGTAGATAAGCGCATTTCGCGAAGGGATAAGGCACGTGGTGAACGCTTGGATTTAAAGCTCCATGCGTGGCCACAGCATGCAGCGGTCATTATCGCCTTTGAAGGCCGCAGCAGTATTTTGTTTTGAACTGAAAGTGCCGTGGCCGCTTCCATTTCATCGCGTAGTGGAGTTGAAGAAATGCACTCCCCTGAATTGGCAAACCATCCATTTTTGTTCAGATGGAGCTGGGTATTGTCTTGGTTTACCATATCAATGGAATCAAGCTCAATGTGAGAGCCTTCCATATTTAAAATTAAAACAGGTACAACAAGACCATACCTACCGTTTTTTCTATACCACGCTTCTCGCTTTTCTACATCGTCTAAATGATTAATGCCGGGGCACTTTGCAGATTGCTTGGCATACCAACTTCCATTATGGGTATCTGTTTTTAGCGGGGATGGATTGTTTGCGATGCCATTACTAATCATATATCGAGCAATAGCTTTCACGTGATAAGGAAGCCCGCCCATTCGACGCTTTAGCAGCGATAGGTTTTTTATCTCGCTATGAGCTAGAGAGACGATTTCTCTTTCATACAGAGCAGTACATATTTCATTGAATTGAGGGTGGCTTCCGCCTAACTCTCCCGATTCGCTAAAAAAGCCTGCTTGAGATCGAGAAGAAGGTTTCTCTGCTGTCATCACTTATCTGCACAAATTTTTGATTATTGAATAACCGTATCAAGAAACGGTAATAAGTGCCATATAGGCGCTTTAAAAGCTGGTATTGCTTTTTGTTTAGCAAGTTTGAGGCTTTAGCGATTACTCATTTCATGATGATTTATATTACCAATTTTTTTATGCGCAAAGGTGAGGGTGAAAAATTTCAATTACCAATTTCCATATAAGTGATAAATCATTAAGTCATTGTTAAATAATGACTTACTTTGTTTTTATGACCTTAACAATATCAAATTATTAAAAAATAATTTGTTATTGGTAAGGTGTTGTTGTGATGATGTTAAGACCAATTGTTATTTTTGTTGTTGACCAATATGTGGAATTGATCTACTGTTTGTAACATCCTTGTAAAGTAGGTGTGAGGTAAATTTACAAGGCAGGTAAGTTGCAGATCAATTAAGCGGTAAGGAATGAGTGATTAGACATTCCTCAATCCTTAAGAGGAAAACACACATGGCACACAAATTATCTAAAATAACGCTTGCGGTACTTTCGGCTACGACACTAAGCCTTACCGCAACTACAAACGCGCAGGAATCTCAGCAAGAGTTAAATGAAGATGTAGAGGTAATTGAGGTATCTGGTATCCGAGCGTCACTCGCTAGCGCGATGAATGAAAAACGCTTCAAGAATAATCTTGTTGAAGTTATCGAAGCTGAAGATATTGGTAAGCTACCTGACCAAAACTTAGCGGAAGTATTGGAAATATTACTGGTATCCAGATTACCCGTGAAGCTGGCGTGGGGACAGGCGTGCAGATTCGTGGTACCGATGCCAACCGCACCGAAATAAACGGGGTTTCAACTGTCGGTTCAGGCGCAGGTCGAAGCGGTATCGATTTTGAAGATGTTTCAGCGGCTATTATTGCTGGCTTAGAAGTGACTAAATCGCCAGACGCGAAAACGATTGAAGGCTCTGTAGGCGGTACGATTAACCTTAAAACTATTCGTCCTTTACAGCTTAATGAGCAGTTAGCAGCGTTTCGTGTGCAAGGCGAGAACAGTAGTTTAACCACTGATAGCAACTTTCAACCTCGTATCTCGGGTACGTTTGGTGATAACTGGGATACCGATCACGGCACCATTGGTATTGTTATAAGCGGAAGCTATGCTGAACAAGACGTAACCGCGTTTCGACCTCGTGCTGATAGAGATAATATCATTACGTCGGATAGTGGCGTAGCGAGCGCTCAGTCTTTTGACTTTTTGCCAATTCAGTTTTTTGTTCAAGACTACGACAACTTCGAGTACGAAACTAAAAATCTAGTGGGCACTATAGAGTGGGCCCCGAACGATAATACTAAGTTCTTTTTTGACGCAATCATTAACGACCAAGAGCGTTTACAAGAAAGTTCGCGGGTGCAAGCGTCTGGGGTGAGTGCGCTTAACGATGTGTCAGTGCCTGATGAATTTGAAACCATTAACTTTGGTTCATTGGGTGGTACAAACTTGGGCTCAATTCAAGCGGCGCTTCGCGGAGTTATTCCAGTTGATCTGGAAAATGACGATGACGATCCTAACTTACGCTTTTCTAGTGATACTAACTCTCGTGTAACGAAAAGCGAGATTTTCCGCTTAGGGGGAGAGTGGCAGGGCGAAAAGTGGAGCGTGTTTGCGGAGGTTGCCTCAACATCATCAGATACTACCACACCGAGTTTTAATACAACGCTTAACTTTATCAACCCAAATGCGCCTTTAGATGCTGGTGGCGCAAACGATAATGCAGTGCCTTTCGCATATGACTTATCTGGTGGTGCATTAACGTTCGGTATTGCTGATGGGGCAGAATACGCGCCAACGGCAGAGCAATTACTTGACCCAAACAACGTTGTGCTGCGTGATGTAAACATTGGTCGTGACACTACTGAAAACTTCGAAGATGCTTTCCGCGTCGATTTCACGTATTACGTCGACACTATGGTTACGTCCGTTGATTTTGGTTATCGCTACAACAAATCAGGTAGTAAGCGTGAAGAGATAGGAAATAATGTAAATCTTCGGTCTATGGAAGATAGCCCGAGAGGTAGTTTATTTAGCGAGCTTTTAGTCGCTGGTCCTGACAACTTTAACGATGCTGATGGGCGTGAGCTCTATGTGGCTGATTTTCTTCTTATAGATCCCGAACAAGTATCGTCTAATCCCGATGCTGTTTTAGCTGCACTTCAACAAGCGCTAGAAACTCATGGTTCTGGCGAAACATTAGATGAACCAACATCAAGTTCAACGGGCTTCTTTGATATTGAAGAGGAAACTCACGCTTTATACGCACAAGCAAATTTTGAATACGAAATGTTCCGCGGTAACTTCGGTGTTCGCTACTTACAAACAGACGTAACTTCTGTAGGCAACTCAGTAACGGTTGATGAAAATGGTGATGAGCTTGTTTCACGCGTTACTAACAACGGCGATTACGACTTTATCCTTCCTCGTTTCAATCTAGTTGCAGATGTTACGGATGACATTGTACTAAGGTTTGGTGCTGGCAAAGACATTCGTCGCCCTAATTTTAACGACCTTTCGACATCGGTAACCTTCAGCACAAGTCCTAACCCAAATGTGGCTATTGGAAACCCTAACCTAACGCCTGAAGAAGTAATTTCTTATGACCTAGCAGCTGAGTGGTACTTTGCTGAAGCCAGCGTTATTAGTGTAGGGATTTTCCACAAAACTCGAAAAGATCTATTCGTAGATCAAATTGTGAGTGCAGCAGAAGATCCAGTAACAGGGTATCGAGACCTAACAGACCCTTGTGAAGGTGGTGGTATCTTCAATCCAATAGCAGATATCAACGTATTTGGTCCAAATCTTGGCACAGGCGTTTGTGTGGGCACAGAAACTAAAATTAACGATACAGGTGAAACAACCCAGAAAGGTATTGAATTTGCTGTTCAATATGACCTATCTGGTTTTGAAAGCGAGCTAGGTTGGGCTTCAGGTTTTGGCGTGCTTGCTAACTACACTATTCAGGAGTTCGACGGTGGTGAAGCTGAAAACATCGCGACAAGCCGAGCTGGCCAAGTTTTCGCAGCAACCACAGGAAACGATCAAGAGGTTAGTGCGGTTCAGGGTCTGTTAAATCTTTCTGAAAATGCCTACAACATTACGCTTTATTACGAGAAGTTTGGTCTATCTGCTCGCATGCGCTACACGTGGCGTGAAGCCTACCGTACAGATGACTTCGGAAGTACTTCTAGCTTCCCGTGGGGTTTCCCAGCGGTTCAGGCGGATCGTGGTCAGTTGAATGCAAGTGTGACTTACGATGTTAACGAAAACCTTAATATTGGTGTAGAGGCCGTAAACATCACTGAGTCTGAGGTAGAGCAGTACTGTGTTAACGAAGGTGCGCTTCTGTGCTTCCAAGGTCTGACTGACCGAAGAATCACTCTTGGTGCGAACTATCGCTTCTAACATCGCAAAATGGTGGTGAGGTGTCTGGACGTTAATTTTTCAGATGCTCTCACGGCCAATCAATTTGGTTTTGCCAATCAAGATATTAAGTCAAATCTGAAAGTTATTTGGGTAAACCACAGTCGTCACATGTACCACATTCAGACCGCTCAAATTAGTGGGCGAAGTTTCCTGAATATATACGGTTTAACTTTTATCTTTATTGGTATTACAGGTTTTCGTTATTTCTATCAATTGGTTGACAAATTGGTAAGTTAATAATAACGTAAGGGTAGGCTTGAATTGGCAAGATCTGAAAGCGAAATGCCATTACAAAGCACTAGTCATTTTATTTTTGGTTCGAAAAGCAACTTCGGACAATGCAACGAATATCGTCATTAGGAGACAGTCATGTCCAAACCAACCATTGGTTTTATCGGTTTAGGCCTTATGGGCGGCAATATGGTAGAAAACCTTCAGAACAAAGGCTACGCCGTTACCGTAATGGACTTAAATAAAGCTGCTGTGGATAAATGTGTAGAACGCGGCGCAAAAACAGCGAAAACTGGTAAGGCACTTGCTGAAGCTTCAGACATCGTGATGTTGTGTCTAACCACCTCAGAAATAGTAGAAAAAGTTATCTATGCTGAAAATGGCGTGTTAGAAGGTTTGCAGGAGGGGTCTGTATTAGTAGATTTTGGTACATCAATCCCAGCATCTACTAAGAAAATTGGCGCAGACTTGGCGAAGAAGGGCGTAGGTATGATTGACGCGCCTCTTGGAAGAACACCTGCACACGCAAAAGATGGCCTGTTAAACATTATGGCAGCAGGTGATATCGATACCTTTAACAAGGTAAAAGGTGTGCTGGAAGACCAAGGTGAAAATGTCTTTTATTTAGGCGCTTTAGGTTCCGGCCACACAACTAAGCTAATTAACAACTTCATCGGTATGACCACGGTCTGTGCCATGTCACAAGCCTTCGCTGTAGCAGAGAAGGCAGGCGTAGATAAGCAGCAGCTTTTCGACATTATGTCTACAGGGCCTTCAAGTTCCCCTTTCATGCAATTCTGTAAAAATTATGCGGTTGATAACGTTAGTGATTTAGGCTTTTCAATTGCTAACGCTAACAAAGACCTGGGCTACTTTTTGAAGATGGTTGAAGACCTAGGTACCGAATCAAAAATAGCGGAAGGCTCGTCTGCCAATTTGAACGCTGCGGTTGATGCGGGTTTAAGCCAAGGTAATGTACCTGAGATTTTCGAGTACTTTAAAACGCTGACTAAGTAATGTATCGACTACGTCGTCATCGCTCTTAAAGTGATCAAAAGGCAGGTATTTTATGCAAGTGCAATTTATTAAGTGGCTAGCTGTGTTTATTGTTATTAGCGCTATGTCGTCAAACGCGGGCGCTAAACAATATACCGTTAGCTCACCAGATGAATACAACGCAATAGCATCGTCTCTTAAGGCGGGTGACGACGTAATTTTACAAAATGGTGTTTATCGAGACTTTGAAATTTTACTAGTAGGGCAGGGTAGCGCTGAAAAGCCCATTACGCTGACTGCGCAAACTAAAGGTAAGGTTATTCTGTCTGGTCGTTCTAACTTAAAGTTAGCTGGGCAGTATTTAGAAGTATCGGGTTTGGTATTCAAAGACGGATATACCCCTAGCAGCGCTGTTATCGCGTTTAGGAAAGATGCACAAACGCCAGCTAATTATTCACGAGTAAGTGAAGTAGTCATTGATGAGTACAGTAATCCGGACCGCCAAGAATCAGATTATTGGGTTGCACTTTATGGTAAGCACAACCGGTTTGACCATAACCACCTGACGGGTAAGCGTAACAAGGGGGTTACTGTCGCTGTTCGGCTTAACGGCGAGGCACATCAAGAGAACCATCACAGTATCGATCATAACTACTTCGGTTATCGCCCTGTATTCGGTTCAAACGGTGGAGAGACGTTAAGGATAGGTACAAGTCATTACTCTCTGAGTAATTCGAATACTCAGGTTATCAATAACATATTCGAACAAACTAATGGCGAAGTTGAAATTATTTCTGTTAAGTCTGGTGAGAACCTGCTGAAAGGAAACGTTTTTCTATCCGCCAAAGGCACCCTAACCCTTAGACACGGTAATAATAATCGCGTTGAAGATAATGTGTTTTTAGGCAATGGCGTGGACCATACCGGCGGAATTCGCGTTATCAATGAAGGCCAAGTGATAACCAATAACTACTTGGAGGGGCTAACGGGTTATCGCTTTGGTAGTGGTTTTACGGTTATGAATGGTGTGCCTGACTCGCCTATCAATCGTTATCATCAGGTTAATAACGCGCAAATCACAAATAACTCATTCATTAACGTGTCACATATCCAACTTGGTGCTGGAAGCGATGAAGAGAGAAGCGCGGCACCTATAAACTCATTGTTTGCCAATAACCTTATTTACAATGCTTCGCTAAACCAACCTTTTACATTATTTGATGATGTGAGCGGCATTACATTCGCTAACAATGTCGCTAATACCAAAATGATAAAAGAACTTAGCGAAGGCTTTACTACTGCATCGCTGCCCCTTGTTAAGGGTGAGAATGGGCTTAACGTCGCTAAGCTAAACGAGCCTGAGGTAAAAGGCGCAGAAACAAAAGATGTTGGTGTTGCTTCTAACATGAACGTCGTATCAAAAAGTGACGTCGGCGTAAGCTGGTATCCCAAAATAGTACCTGAAGTGAACTTCGCTGCAGGTAAAACAATTATCGTAAGTGCCGATGCCGCTGAACTTATGACAGCACTTGAAAATGCCAGTGACGGAGATGTTATTACAATCGCACCTGGCACAATCGTTGTGCCCAGTGTTCTTATTATCGATAAGACAATAATGGTAACTGCACAGACTCCCAAAGCTACAACACTGTCGTTCGAACGCTCCGCCTTGTTCGAAATACATGACAATGGAAATTTGAAGCTTGAAGGTTTGGTGCTTTCAGGGAAAGACAGCCCAGACGCTTTTGGCAATAGCGTTGTAAGAACGAAAAAGTGGGGCATGCTTCACAACTATGTTTTGAACGTAGAAAACTGTGATATCGAGCGTCTCGATATCAACCACTCTTTTAACTTCTTTACGTCTGGCAAAGGCGCGTTTGCCGATGACATATCACTCTCGAAAAATAGTTTTAACGGCATTACGGGCCATGTTTTAAGTCTTGATAAAGAGATAGAGGACTACGGTATTTATAACGCTGAGTATGTCAGCATAACCAACAACACGTTTAGCAACATAAGTGGTAGCGTTGTAAATCTCTACCGAGGCGGTACCGATGAAAGTACCTTTGGACCGCACTTAGACATGCAGGGCAACGTGCTAACTAACGTAGGCAGTGGTAAACGCAACAAGCAAAGTGCCAGTGTTTATCTTCATGGCGTGCAAGTTTCAACGCTAAAAAATAACAACTTTAATGAGTCTGAGCCTGTTGTGGTTAATCACACCGTTGGTGAGCCAATTACCGCAATAACAAACAATACATTCCTAAATACACCTATGCAAATGATTAAAGAGCTGTTTGCACCTGGTCCGCATACTGCGGTCTTGAATGACAATGTTTCCACGAAAGCGAACAAGAGGTAATGGGCAATGATTAAAAACCTCTGTTCCCTACAACAAAAATCTGCGCTTTTACTTTTCATTTTTTGTTCGCTTTCTTTTTCTTCTCTAGCCGCTCACCCTAACTTGGTGATCACGCAAGACGACGTTGTAAAAATGCGCAACGCCATAATGCAAGAAGGGCGTTTCCAAGATGCTTATTTGCAAGTTAAGCAAGAGGTAGATTTGCATTTAGCAATGCCAAACGTTGTTCCTGTGCCAAAAGACGGCGGCGGTGGTTACACTCACGAACGTCATAAAAAGAACTATCAGCTTATGTATAACGCTGGCGTGGTGTACCAAATTAGTGATAACGAAAAGTATGCGGATTATGTAAAAAGTCTCTTGTTAGATTATGCCGCACTTTATCCTACATTAGGGTTACACCCACAGCGTAAAGTGAACGCCCAAAACCCTGGTGTTTTCTTCTGGCAAAGCCTAAACGAAGCCGTATGGCTTGTGAATACTATTCAAGCTTACGACTTGATATACAACACGCTTGATGAAGAAGATCGAAGCGTAATTGAGA
This sequence comes from Alteromonas macleodii ATCC 27126, assembly GCF_000172635.2. NCBI lineage: Bacteria > Pseudomonadati > Pseudomonadota > Gammaproteobacteria > Alteromonadales > Alteromonadaceae > Alteromonas > Alteromonas macleodii. The sequence continues at coordinate 954,645 of NC_018632.1, forward strand.
ACCAACTGTTGCGTCCTGTCGCGTTGTTCTTATCAGAGGGTCAACCGTCTACGTTTAATAAAGTACACAACCACGGAACGTGGGCTACCGCTGGCGTAGGTATGGCAGGGTATGTGTTAAACGAACCAGAATGGGTTGAAAAAGCACTTTACGACCTTGAAAAGTCAGGCAAAGGTGGTTTTTTAAAACAGCTCGATACGCTATTTTCCCCTCAAGGCTACTATAACGAAGGGCCGTACTACCAACGCTACGCGCTAATGCCGTTCGTTACGTTCGCTAAAGCAATTGAAAATAATGAGCCTCAACGCAATATTTTCGACTACCGCGATAAGGTTTTGCTTAAAGCAATAAATACCACCATTCAGCTTAGCTACAATGGATTGTTCTTCCCAATCAATGACGCAATTAAAAGCAAAGGCATAGATACTATTGAGTTAGTGTATGGTGTTGCTGTGGCGTATCAGCAAACAAAAGATAAAGGCTTACTGGATATTGCCAAGCAGCAAGGGCGAATTGTACTCACAGGCGATGGTGTTGACGTAGCGAAGGCGCTGGATGAGAACAAAGCAGCGCCTTATATTTTCGAATCGATGGCCTTGGGTGACGGTAAAGATGGCGATGAAGGTGCATTAGTAATTATGCGCACTGAAGAACCTCAGGGTGAAACAGTGTTATTTAAACCTGCAGCCCAAGGTTTAGGACATGGGCATTTCGATAAACTAACATGGCAGCTTTACGATAAAGGCAGTGAGATTGTAACCGACTATGGTGCGGCACGATTCTTAAATGTAGAAGCCAAATTTGGTGGTCGTTACCTTCCAGAAAATAATAGCTATGCCAAACAAACCGTTGCGCACAATACGGTAGTGGTTGATGAGCAAAGTCATTTCTCTTTTAACTTGGAAAAGGCGAATGCGAATGCGCCTACGCTACACTTCTTTGAAAATAACGAGCACGGTACAGTTGCTCGCGCCAGCATCGAAACTGCCTATGACGATGTTGTACTTGATAGAACGATAGCGCTGCTTTCTTTACCTACCTTAAATAAGCGCATTGTTGTTGATGTGTTTGATGTATCTAGTGACAAGCCGCACACCTACGATTTACCACTGCATTATAGCGGCCATTTAATTGATACTAACTTTGAATATCAGGGTTATACCAATACGTTATCTGCACTAGGAAGCGTAAGTGGATATCAGCACTTGTGGCTAAGGGCGAAGGGTATTCCGAAAGCTGATATGGCTAGAGTGACTTGGCTAAATAGTAATGGCCGTTTCTATTCACAACACAGCGTTACAAAAGGCAACGAAACCTTTCTATTTACCCAGCTAGGTGCCGGTGACCCAAATTTCAATCTTCGCAACGAGAGCAGCGTGATACGCAGGGTAGAAGGTAAGGCACATCACCAATTCGTTTCCGTTCTAGAGCCTCACGGTGAATACAACCCTAGTAAGGAATATACCTTGGGTGCAGAAAGCATTATTACATCAGTTCAGACAGTAAAAAACGACACATTGCTTTTACTTGTAATAAAGGCAGCTGAACAGCAGTTTCTAATAGCCATAAATACCACAGACGGTAGCGAGTCGACCGAGTCTGTTTCTTTTGATTTTGATAAAAACCGTTACACGCTTTCAAGCCGTTTCGCTGTGTATGCGCTGTAATTTTTTAGGATTTACGTTATGAATAAGCAAAGCGAACATTTTTTATTTGGCAACGAGACAGAGATTGAAGACTTAGGCAATGGCTTAAAGCGTCAAATGCTGGGGTTTAATCATGAACTTATGGCAGTAAAGGTATTTTTTGATAAAGGTGCAGAAGGGTATACCCATGCACATCGCCATTCTCAGGTGACGTATGTTGAAGAAGGTGAGTTTCATTTCAGCATTGGTGGTGAAATGAAGATTTTGAGGAAAGGGGATAGCTGTCTTATCCCACCTCACGTAGAGCATGGTGCAGTTTGCCCTACAGGCGGCATTCTAATAGATACTTTTAGCCCAGCTCGCGAAGATTTTGTGGGAGAATAATAATGAAAATTAATGGCTTGCGATGGTGGGTAATTGCCCTTATCGCGCTAGCAACCATAATTAACTACATCGATAGACAGGCACTCAGTGTGCTTTGGCCAGACATTGTTGAAGATCTATTTCCCGACGAATCTGCATTAGAGCGCAAACAAATTTATGCGAATATTTCTATTGTCTTCGTTTTCGCTTACGCCTTTGGGCAAGCTATTTTCGGAAAAATCTTCGATTGGATAGGTACCCGTATTGGGTTTGTATTATCAATAGGCGTGTGGTCTCTTGCTACCGTGCTTCACGCATTTGCACAAGGCTTTCTGAGTTTTGCTATTTTTCGCGCCATTCTTGGTGTAGCAGAAGCGGGTAACTGGCCAGGCGCAGCGAAAGGCAATGCCGAGTGGTTTCCAACTAAAGAGCGTGCGTTGGCACAGGGTATTTTTAATTCTGGCGCTGCGATAGGTGGAATAATTGCTATCCCAGCTATCGCTATGATGACCATTTACTTTAGTTGGCAGCTTATTTTTATTGTTGTGGGGTCTTTGGGCTTTTTGTGGCTGGTGCCGTGGCTTGTTCTTGTTAAAGCTCCGCCTGGCTCACACCCGTGGATAACTGATGAAGAAAAGCAGTACATACTCACTGGCCAGCGCATGGTTTCGAGTGATGACGCCGCTGATTGTGAGAGCGAATACAATCCCTCTACAAAGGAGCTACTGTCGAAAAAGCAAAGTTGGGGCGTAATTATCGCTTCCGCTGCTATCGACCCTATTTGGTGGCTATTTGTATTCTGGATCCCAATTTACCTTAACGAAGTGTATGGGATGGATGTTAAGTCTATTGGTCTGTATGGATGGGTTCCGTATGTTGGCGCCATGCTGGGCGCATGGTTCGGCGGCTTACTCGCGCAGAACCGCATAAAGGCAGGCTGGAATACCGATAAAACCCGAAAACTCGTTATCACGCTGGGTTGTGTGATTATGCTTCCTTCGCTACTGGCGATGGCAAATCCGGGGTCTGCAATTACAGCGGTGTTGATTATGGCTGTCATTTTATTTGGTTTTCAAACGGCTATCGGAAATGTTCAAACACTACCCAGCGACTTGCTGGGGAAAAAGTCGGTGGGAACCTTGTCTGGGTTTTCCGGAATGGCCGCGAAATTAGGCGCTGTGGGGTTAACTTCATTGGTACCCATGTTAACCGCCGATGGCAACTATACTCCTGCTTTTATTATTGGTGCATCGCTTGCCATTATTGCCGCTGCTGCGGTGTGGCTTCTCATTCCTAAAATCGAACCAATAAAGCAATAGTGTTTTTACTGTGGGCTCGATTTTATCAGCCCACAGTCTCTATGAATTACCAAACAAGGCGTACCAAATGAAAAAGCTAAGCTTTATGGGCGAATGCATGGTTGAACTGCGCTCAAATGAAGGCTCTGATACATCGCTACATCAATCGTTCGCAGGCGATGTGTACAATTCTGCCGTTTACTTAAAGCGATGTTTTTCTGATATACAGGTGGGGTTTGTTACTGTCGTCGGAAACGACACCTTTAGCTCTCGCATGAAGGACAACTTTGAAGTGGAAGGGCTAGATACCTCATTCGTGTTTTCAAATGAAAATCGCTCTGCAGGTCTTTATTTAATTGATACTGATGCTTCGGGAGAGCGCAGCTTTACCTATTGGCGATCACAATCTGCCGCTAAAACCATCATGTCATTCCTTAAACCAGAAGCGTTAAGCACATTGTCTGAAAACGATATGTTTATGTTCTCTGGTATTTCCATTGCCATTATCCCACGCGACGAACGGCCGTCGTTCTTCCGTTTTATTGAGGCGTTAAAAGAGAGTGGCGTAAAAATTGTGTTCGACCCTAACTATCGTGCACGACTTTGGGAAACACCTGATGAAGCAAGTAAGAACTTCAAGCAGGCACTTTCGCTTTGTGATGTAGCACTCGTTGGCGTGGAAGACATTATTGAGCTTTTTGATATTGAAAGTGCAAACGATGCCTTAGCCCTTTGCGAATCATTTGGCGTCAGTGAAATCGTTATCAAGAATGGACCTTTATCAGTGCTCACCGTGTTAGACGGTGAACGTTTGGAGCACGCTATTGTTCCAGTTGCCAACGTAGTCGATACCACATCGGCCGGCGATGCATTTAACGGTGTGTATTTAGGCAGCAGGCTTAATGATGTGCCTATTTCTCGTTCGGTTGAATTTGCAGCAAAAGCAGCAGGCACTGTGATTCAGCATCGCGGAGCCATCATCCCACGAGGAATCGTTGAAACGGCATTAGCTGAACAACGCTAAATAATTACTGAACAATTGACACTTATTTTTTGTTAGATGTAAGCGGTGGCACATCCATCACACTGTTTGCAGAACACCTTTCAGGTTAAGGCCTATTAACATTCAACAAATAGAGAGACCATTTTATGACACGCTTTTCTGAACTTATGTCAGGCCAAACCCTGTTGCCAATTATTCAGGCAGATTCCCCTGAACAAGGTGTGAATATTGCGAAAGCAATGTCGAAGGCAGGCTTAAACCTTGTAGAGGTTGTGCTTAGAACAGAGGCCTCACTTGAAGCGCTTAGCGCCATTAAGTCAGAAGTACCTTCACTCATTGTGGGGGCAGGCACAGTGATAAACGAAGAGGTATTATCTGCCGCTATTGAAGTGGGCAGTGACTTTATCGTTACGCCTGCGGTATCTAATTCACTGTTAAATGCGTTAGAGGCATGTCAGATACCGGTATTGCCTGGTGTGTCGAATACTGCAGACATACTAATGACGCTTGAAGCTGGTTTCACTGAACAAAAGCTTTTTCCAGCATCTCTATCAGGTGGTGCACCTTTTTTAAAAGCAGTGTCATCGGTATTTCGCGATGTTAAGTTTTGTCCTACAGGCGGCGTGAATCAATTGAACAAAACTGATTACCTTTCGCTACCTAACGTATTTGCAGTTGGTGGAACGTGGGTCGCGAAAAAAGAGTGGGTAAGCGAAGAAAACTGGGAAGCAATAACGCAGTCTTGCCAAGAGGCAAACGCATAATTTGTTGCTTAGAAGGGGCGTTTATCCGCCCTTTGTTCTCATTAACTAACCTACTTGTATGACCAAATTGTAGTTTGATACACTTTTTTTTCGATTTCTTGTTTTAATTTTGTTCAATCGCCAAAAGGCGATTATAATTAAGTTGTTGATAATAAATGCTAATGTTTTTGTTTTTCTTGCTTTAGAGCTTGAATTGAAATATTACCAATTGCGTGTATATTGACGCTATATAAAGTTAAGAATAGCAATTTAGTTCGACGGGTAGTCTGCAACGGCAGAAAAATAAATATACCGCCAGAGCTAGAGAAAGTTGCACAGTGGGCGCGTAATGCGCACTACGTTTAATTGAAAAGGTTTCGAACATGAAAAGTCGTCGAATGTTCTGGCAAATTGCAGAAAAAATAAAGGCGTTAATTGCATCAGGTCTTTACCCACCAGGAACGCGTTTACCCGCTGAGCGTGAGTTAGCTGAGACATTCGATGTAAGCCGTCCGACGATCCGAGAGGCTATCATTGCCCTTGAAGTGCTTCAGCATGTTGAAGTGAAGACGGGGTCTGGCGTTTACGTACTCGATAAGCCAAAAGACAAAGAAGACGCTACCACAGAACAAATAAGTGCATTCGAGCTGACTCAAGCAAGAGCACTTGTAGAAGGTGAAGCGGCTGCTTTAGCTGCATTGTCGATTACTGATGAAGAGCTTTCTGCCCTTGAGAAGACATTAGAAGCAATGAAAACCGGGGTAAACGCGGAAGAAGCTGACCGTGATTTTCATATCATTATCTCACGTGCCACGCGCAATAAAGCCATACTGTTGGCAGTAAATAAGTTCTGGTCGTTACGAGATTCACAGCCTCAAATCATTCAAGCTTACAGCACGGTTTGTAGTCAGTCTGACCAAGATAGACTGGAAGAGCACTATGAAATCTTCGAAAGCTTAAAGGCGAGAAATTCACAGGCCGCGAGAGCTGCTATGCATGCTCACTTCAATCGCTTAATCGACGCGCTGTTTGCGGCGAGCGAGGCGCAGGCGCTAGAAGAAGTGAGAAAGAAAAGCAGTCAAACTCGCGATCTTTATTCATTAAGCCATTTGCGTACTAACTAAGCCATTAGCGCGCAAAATGAGCCATTAGCACGCAAAGTGAGCCATCAGCGCACAAAATAAGCCATTAGCGTACTAACTAAGCCATTAGCGCACGAACAAAGCCATTACCGTACAAAATATGCTATTTGGGAACGGACTTCTCCGTTCCACCTCATATCGGTGGTTGCTAGCTACCATGTTCATTCTCAATTGAATAAAAGCTGGCAACTGCACGTTCTGCTCGATTTGCAGAATTGTTTACGTGATATACACCTACCTTGAAATACAGATATTGATCATCTTCATCATAACCACTATTCCCAATATTTAAAGAACGGGTGACGTCAGACTTTCCTTCTCTTGAAATCGTTGCGGTGAGCGTGTCACCTTCAACGTCAATAACGTAGGTAAAACGCTCATTAAGTGCTATGCCATCAGTGGGGTTGTTTGCATCACTGTCTCGCGAGCCGATCATTTCTACCCATATTTCTTCTTTCTCACCATTCGCTGTTGCCACTGCTCTGCGCTCGTGGGCAAAGTAAATAGCGCCTAAGTTATTACTAGGCAACTTGCGGTAGTACAGGCGTATTGGCTCGTCATCGTTAGCATGTATTTGACCTATGATCACGCGGCCTATTTGGAAATTCTCGCCTGTAGTGGTAACTTCGTTTACCGCCATCTCAACCCGTAAACGACCATTCACGCCGCCTGCAGCATCTTGATTTGCCTGAGAGGCGGAGGAGAGTACCCAGTTGTTTTTATTAACGCCTTGGGTCTTAATACTGGTATCGCCGCGTCGCAACATTTCACGTAACTCAACGCGAACATAATTGGTGTTTACAGAGGTTTTAAAACCGATTGTAGGAGAGCGCATCACTAACGCGCCATCGTTACCTACATAGAAATATTCGGAGTTGGTATACCCCTGCTGAAGCCTAGTTTCGCCTATGTTATCAGCCGTGCCTGAGTCATCATTGTCTGTTGGAATGCTTAAATACCAGTCTTGTAAATCGATACCCGCAGTTGAAGTAAGTGCAGATGAAATTTCACCGTCGCCTTCAGTGCAATTGAATAACTGAACCTCAACTATTGCGTTATGGTCATTAACAGAGTTTCCAAACGGGGTAACACGTATATAGCGAGACGTTACAAGCGCTGGTAATGAATAAAGCTCGAAACCCGCAAGCTGTGTATTTGAGTTGATATTTGATCGCTGTGTATCCCAGCTTTCACCATCTAGTGAGGTTTCAATAGAAAAGCGATAAGCGCGAGCTTCGCTGTCATACCACTTAATTTGAAGAGCACCTAGTTGTTGGTCGCTATCAAATGAAAGCACGAGCGCAGAATTAGTGCCTGTTGATTGCCAACGAGAGGCGTTAGAGGTATCGCCGTCGATAGCTTTAGATGCATTAAAAGGCGCTTTTTCTTCAGTCGCCGATGCGCTTAACCCTGTTAATGGTAACGCGCTACATGCTTCCGTCTCATTTGTTGGGGGAATGGGAGACGGTGTTGGCGCAGAGCTATCGTCTGGTAAAGGCGTTTGCGAGGTTGTGGACGATGAAGAAGAGCCACAGCCATTTAGCGAAGTAAGCGTTAGTAAAACAAGCAATAAGCGAAACATATACATTCCTTACTGGCGTTGAAGAAAAAAAGGGCCCATGTTCGGGCCCCAATTACTCACAGTGAAACCTTGGTTAATAGCGGAATTGCACGCCAGCGAAGACTCTTTGACCGTACACATTAATTTCTGCAAAGTTGTCTTGGGTTGGGCGATACTGGCGTCTGGGCTCATCAAAGATATTGATAGCCTCTAGACTAAACTTCCAATTCTTATTCAGGCGATAAGACACACGCGCCTCAAATACTTCCGTATCGTCTATGAATCGAATAGCGCCAGGCGTATTAACAAACTGCTGGAAGTAGTTGCTTCTGTATTTGTAGTTAATAGATGCGCTTAAGTCTTCCCATTGATAATAGAGCTGCGTAGAAATAACGTGCTCTGAAAAACCGAACAGGTTAGCTGGTGCAACAATGCCCGTACGCGAAATTAAATCACCCGAGCTAGGGTCGATAACTGTTGATTCGCCGAAGCTCTCATCTTGAAATTCAAAATTCGAGTCTGCGTAGTTGTAGCTAAGCTTTATACCAAAACCACTTAACCAGCTATCTAGGTATGAAAATGAGTGTGTAGCGGTAATTTCAGCACCATAGATAGTGCTGGTATCGTCGCTAGTTTGAGGCGCAGTAACGATGGTTTCTAATTCTTCACCATCAACTTCAAAAATTTCGGTTTGAGACGTGTTTGAGAAGCCACCTTCAAAGCTTTTGTAATACAAACCAAGCGCAAGAATAGTATCTTCGTTTGGATACCACTCAATAGCGGTGTCTACATTCCAAGATAGGAAAGGTTCAAGTACCGGGTTACCTACTGCCACTGCGCGCGCAAGCGCATCTGATATCTCGCCAGTGTCGCTGTCTTCGTCTAGGCCTAAGAAGTTTCTGCCAAAGCCTAGGTCTGATGGATCTGGGCGTGACAGGCCGCGATAAATAGCGCCGCGAAACATAACCTCATCCGAGAGGTCTACGATTAAATTGAAGCTTGGAAGTAACTCAGTGTAATCACCGCCGCCTTCTACTTGAATGAGTTCGTCAGTAATAGGGGCAATGCCTGTAATTAGGCCGTTTTCATCGCGTGTAGCCTGTAAGGGTCCTCGATATGACAGAGACGATACTTCTGTTCTTACAATGCGAAGACCAAAGTTGCCGCGTACACCATAATCATTTATGAAAGTGTCGTAGTCTGCCTGCAGATAGGCCGCGATGGTTTTCTCTTCAACGTCAACAGCTGCAATATCTTGTCTATCTGAATCATCAACCGTTGGGAAGGCGTTAGCGATTGTTAGCACCTCTCCCGCATCATTAGTCACTGTGCCTAGCAATGTCTCTGCTAAACAGATTGGATCGAACGTAGCGAAAGAGTTACCTGTTCCTGCGCTTATTACGTTACCTTCGCTATCAACGTTGGTGAAAAGCGGCGCACCTCCGGTTTCATCGTCAAAGAAGCCTGATTCAGGAAATGCGTTGTTTCGGCAAGCATCATTAGCCATAGCTGCCGCTTCATCACTGAATGTTACCTCTGTTCGGTTGTTGGTACCACTGCCACCAGGTACGCTGTCATATTCTAACTTAGATAATCTAACACCACCTTTTACACCAATGATAAATTCAGAGTCTGGTATGTAGTCGAAGTCAGCGCGTACCGCTGAAATCTTGTTATTTCTAAATTGGTTTAGATCTAGGCGTGTTCTTGCTTCATCAGCAAAAGCACCGTGGTAGTTAACGTCGAAGTCTTGAAGTGTCCATGTAGGTACAAGAGAACCGTTGGCAAATATCTGTGCTGCAGTTCTTACTTCACCGTTACCATCGGCTCCCAGTACATCATTACCGTAGATGTCTACATCTTCCGACTGCAGTCTGGTTTGAATAATATTTTCGCGTCGTTCAGTTTCAGAGGTAGATAGGTCAAGAGATATGCTTAGTCTATCGTTTACCGTATAGTCGAAACGTAAGCCTCCTCCAGTGTACTCTTCAAGGCGTTCTGCAAATTGGCTGTTTGTTTCAATGTTTTGCGTAGCTGTAAATTGTCTTAGTGCACCGTTAGAGGTAGCCACAAGGTCAAAGGGCAGTCTTTCTGACGCTGGTGTGGTATAGCCATCAATGTGGTTGACTTCGGCAAAGACGAGGTCGTTTCTTACTTCACTAAAGGTTCTATCTGAAAGCTGTACGTCGGCATTTACCTCTAGCTTGTTATTAGGGCGCCACTGGATAGCACCGAAGAATGATTCTCTATCATCGTCGGTAACGTTTTGTCTAAACGAGTTTTGCGAGCGAGAAAAGATAAACGGCTCCGAAGCATCAGGCGCTGCGCCGGTACCATCAGTAATTAAATTTAGCGCGCCGCCGTTATCTTCACAGTCTGTGCGGCTGCTGTTAATTCCGTCACCAAATGCCGGTGAAACTCTGCATGCATCCCAACTCGTTCCTGTTCGCGCTTCCTGTTCGGGGTTGGTCGTTACATTCTTTTGATAGCCTACAGATATACCTATGTCGCCGAATCGATCAGTTTCAAATTGGTCCACAAAGCTACTGGTAATACGCTGGCCAAAGTCGCGAATAGGGTCTTCTAAATCTGTATTGTCTGGATTCCAGTTACCTTTATATTCAAACTGAAAGCGGCGTTTACCGAAATCTAATGGTTTGATGGTATCTAAATGTATTTGACCTGAAACACCGCCTTCAATCAGCTCAGCAGACTGTGTTTTATAAATCGCAACTTTATTAAAAAGCTCTGATGGAAATTGAGAGAAGTTTACAGAGCGGTCACCACTGCCGTTCGCTGCTTCACGACCGTTCATTACCGTACTGCCTAGATAAGGGCCAAGGCCTCGAATTGAAATTTCCGTTGCACCGCCTTGCTCTCTGTGAGAAGACGCGCCAGTAAGGGTTTCTAATGCCTCACCAATAGACAAAGCAGGCAGGTCGCCAATGTCGTCAGCAGAGATACCATCAACAATTTCAGTTGATTCACGCTTTATTGAGATAGAGCTTTGAATAGTACCTCGAATACCTTTAACTTCGATAATTTCGGTTGTTTCTTCATCGGCAGCATCTGCTTCTTGCGCTGAAACTGGGGCGCTCATAAGCAGACCTGCAGAGCACGCAGCATAAACCAGAGCTGGGCTGAAGTATTTGGCGCGAATGGCGTGTACGAACGGATTTGGTTTTCTCTGATTTATCATCGTGGCTTCCATAATGCTGTGTCTTTTATTTTGTAGGGCTTTCAGCAATTTATTTGGTTATTAAATCTAACCAAAACGCATATCTGTTATTACCAATTTGTTTCATGGTGTAAAGCCAATGCTAAGGGTTTGTTTACGTATTGGCAACAAATTTACAAGAAAATAATTAAAATTGTCATTATTTCGCTTATCTATGAGACGGATAGCCAAAAGATGTAGATCGTGCTTTTATCTGCTAAAAGGCTATTAAATATATATAAATCAATCCATTAATGTTTTGGTGTTCAGTGGTTACTGGTTCTCGATGTCAAATAAATGTTATCAGTTTGTTTTTCTGGTGGTAATAATAAATTCTTTGTGGTTACATACCAATAACTATTTTGGTTGTATATATTGGTAAGGTTGGTTTTCTCTATTGGTAAGTTTTTGGCAGTGGGGTTTATCAGCATCAAAGAAAATAAGCAGCGAGAGTAATAATGAAAAAAATAAGTATTTTAACGCTTAGCGCCTTAAGCCTAGGGCTTGCGGGTTGCGGTGGTGATGATGGTGCTACAAACCAGCCTGGTGCCTTATCTCTTTCTGGAACGGCTAAGGAAGGAGAGACGTTAACTGCATCAGTCAGTGACCCTGACGGTATTGATCAAAACACAGTGGTGTTTACGTGGTTTGCAGATGGTACACCAATAGCAGATGCAACCGATGCGTCTTACACGCTTACGGTAAGTGAAGCTGGTACACGTATTCGTGTAGCGGTTACGTACGTCGACCTGGGCAACACGCGTGAAGGCTTTACTACAGAAGAAACCGAGGTAGTAGAAGCGCTGCCTGTTAACTTTGAGGGTGTTATTACCGTTTCAGGCTCTACAACGGTAGGGCAAACGTTAACGGCAGACATAACAGACGATAATGGTTTGTCTGGCACCGTAACTTACAGCTGGGCCTCAGACGGCGCTGTTATCGAAGGAGCAGTATCTAATTCGCTTGAACTTGTTGAGGCTTACGAAGGAACTGCCATTACGGCTATGGCTTCATATGTTGACGATAGTGGATTTGACGAATCAATTACCTCTGAGCCTACTGAAGCTATTGCACCAGTACCGGCTGATAATGAAACTGGCTCGCTTGATGACCCAATTACTGGTGAGCTAACAGTAGGTGCCACGCTTACTGCACCTACCCCTGTTGATGCCAATGGCGTTTCAGGTGAAATTAGTTACCAGTGGCAATCGCGTAACGTTGGCGAAGATTTGTCTGCAGCGGTCAATATCGATGGTGCAACAGAAGCAACATTAGTCGTAACAGACGCTGACTTAGGCAAAGTGCTTTCAGTTAACCTATCTTACACCGATGATGCGAACTATGAAGAAAACCTGTCGAAAAGTGCAGATGACCAGATATTTACGTTTTATGTGCAAGGTGAAGTGTCGCTCACTGCAGCGCTAGCTAACGCGCAAGAAGGCGATTCAATTGGTATCGCGGATGTATTAAATACAAGTGATACTGCAGATGATTATGAAGACATGGCGGAGCTTTCTATCGCACAAAATAATATTCTTATTAAACGGGTAGCAGAAACTAACGCAGTCATTTCAGGCACTACGTGTATTGCATTCAGTTCGTCAGTTAGCGGCGTAGTATTAGACGGTCTTGTGTTTGAAGAGTTAGTGATACCCGTTGCGGGGAGCTGCGGTGAAGGTCGTGGTTCAATTGACCTAAACGGCTCTGGCAACACTATTAAAAACTCTAGTTTCTTGAGCGACTCAGGTGCTACGCGACCTAATTTAGGTTCAAGTGACGAGTCTCACTACATTACGGTTAGTGGTACCGACAATATTATTGAACGTAACCTATTTACTGGTAAAAGCGTTAACGAAGCTGAAGAAGGTTCTGCGATTAGCATGTTCCTAGGTGTCGGTGACACGCCTAACTCATTGGGCGATCATCAGCGTAACATTGTTCAATACAATCTGTTCAAAGACTTCCTACCTACCACTATTGACGGTGATGGAGAATTTGATACGGACTCTGGTAGCCACGCTGTTCAAGTTGGTCGCTCTGGTAGTGGCGATGGCGCGGGTCGCGGCGAACATGTGGTTCAATATAACCGTTTCGATCGCGTACTTGTGGATCGTGGTCTTATTATTGTTCAAGGTGGCGGTAATAGTATTCATGCCAACACGATTGTAAATTCTTGGGGGAATGTCGAGTTGCGAAATGGCTATGGTAATACCGTGTCGCAAAATATCATTATCTCAAGCGGAGAACCTTATACGGCAACCGTTGGCGGAGTAGAAGGTACTAATAATAAAGACGGTGGTATTGCTTTCACGCCTTTAGGCCATGCAATTACCGACAACTTTGTTGCTAACATCATTACTAATTCTTCAGACCGCGCAGCACTGCATATCGATTCTGATTATATCGACAGCGGTAACTCATCTACGCAAACACTGATTGATGCAGGCCTTGATTTAAATACGGTTATTGCTCGTAACACGATATTAAATACAACTAACGCCATTCAGTTTGAAGATGATTCTTCTCGCGACGGCGCAGAAAACTGTACTAATCTTGATTACACCTTGGACTTCGACAGTAACCTTATTGCTAATCAAAGCGCAGACAACAACATCTTCGGCACGGCTTCTGGTGCTGGTGCTACAGCGATTAAGCAAGATGAATATCCTGCTCATGGTTGTGCATTAGATAACGATTCTGACTATGATAATAACCATATTTATGCTCAAACCGTTGCTGATTTAACACCGATAATGCCAAAGCGCGATAACACATCTTTGGTTGATGGTGTTGATGGCAACATATTGGCTGACAATTCAGAAGACGGTGCAAGCTTGAGTGAACCCACTGCGAATAAGTTAGTGGAAGGTACGGGTAGCGATGCCGGTATTGGTGCAGCGCTGGACGACCTTATCTTTATTGAAGAAAATATGGTTGGGCCTTATTCAACGTGGGAAGCACCGGCTCAGAGTAACTAAAAAAATCAACTAAACAAATTAACTAGGCAAAGCAGTTTGGTATATCAGTTAAGCGAGTATTGAAGCTGTAGCCTTTTCGCCAACAAGTATTTTTGTCGGTAAGATAAACAAAAATGCCCCAATAAAGGGGGCATTTTTTATGTATTCACAATCGCAGTGAATAACAAAGGCTTTTCTAGTTCTCTTCTGGTGTACTTTCTGTCACCGTAAGTTCAGTAAAGGTTACTCGCGTGTAGTCACCATTTTTTTCATCTTCTTCCCAATTACCCGTGCCTAAACAGGCCGGATACCAGAATGCGGGGGCGTCTTTTGTGCTGCACTGGTTATAGGCGCCAGCTTTGAAGTAGTTCCAATCAAGGGTATAACCGTAGGGATGATCGTATTTATCTACCTGTCCATACGCATCAACGGCATTGGCAAGGTTAATGGAATACTCAATGGTTTCATGATTTTCTGACTCGAACCTAAGGTGCATGATATCGCCATGAACGTTCACGGTGTAGCTGAACGTCTCATCAAGCTTAATGCCTTGAGCGCCAGGGTCGGTACTGTCAGTCCACAGGTTACCCCAAACAGGATAGGCAATGTCTTTGCGTTTTGGGTCGCTTTTAGGAAGGTTTCGCTCATAGGTCCAAAATACCGAGCCGGTTTCGTGTTCAGGCCATTTTTTAAAATATATTTTTAGCGGTTCATTGCCCCAGCCAAAGCCTTTTACTTTCTTTTTCCATTTAGTTGCGTGAATTTGGCCTACAACCACAGAATATGCTGGTGGTTTCTCGGGATACTTAGCTCTTAGCGCTACATGATTCACTTTCAATGTGGCCTGCATTTTTCCACCCACACGGGCAAAGCGTCGCGCTATGGGGTTACTGGCAACGGTAAAGCTATTTTCTGCTGACTGTGTTTTAACTGACTTATTGTTGCCACGCAGCATGTGGCGCAGTTCGCTTCGCGTATTTGTAGAGTTCTTTGTAGTTAATGCTTTGTTAGGGCTGGTGAACACCAATCCACCTTCGTTATTCAAATAGAAAAACGAAGGATGCGTAAAAGATTGAAGGTCTTCAACAGAAATGTTGTCAGCTTTTCCATCGTTGTTACCGTCTGCAGGTAACGATAAATACCACTCACTTAAATCATACTGTTGTGCAGGCAGCGCGAGGTCTTCCGCCCATACTGGACTTGTGGTTGCTAATGCAGTGGCGAGTACACTAGAGAATGTACTAGAGATAACAAGCCAGCGCTTTTGGATTGGCAAAATTGCTTTCATAAACAGGCCTTATTATGTAATTAATGCAGTATACGTAGGGCTGCGGTCGCATAGCATAGGTTAATGTTTCCGCAACTTCATAGTAACAATATCGCCATTGGTTTACCAATTAGTTTAATTTGGTTTTACATTTTTTAGTTATTGGTAAGGTTTGTGGTGGGTTCGCTGTAGATTTAGATCAAGGGGTAATAAAAAAGCCAGATAGCAATGCTAACTGGCTTTTAAAAAAACGATGGTTAACAACAATGTTGTGTTAACAGTCCACAATAAAGACTTTTCAATGAGCCTTTTTTATTGACCTTTGATTTCGCTACGGCCTTTGTAAGTTGCAGCGTCACCAAGAGCTTCTTCAATGCGAAGTAATTGGTTGTACTTAGCAACGCGGTCAGAACGGCATAGTGAACCCGTCTTGATTTGGCCCGCTGCTGTACCTACTGCTAGGTCGGCAATAGTGGCGTCTTCAGTTTCACCAGAACGGTGAGAGATAACTGCCGTAAAGCCCGCATCTTTTGCCATTTTAATAGCGTTAAGGGTTTCAGTTAGTGAACCGATTTGGTTGAACTTGATAAGGATTGAGTTACCAATACCGTTATCAATACCGCGCTTAAGAATTTTAGTGTTAGTTACAAACAAGTCGTCACCAACTAGCTGTACTTTGTCGCCAATCTTCTTAGTTAGGCTTGCCCAGCCGTCCCAGTCGCTTTCGTCCAGGCCGTCTTCAATAGATACAATTGGGTATTGTGAAGAAAGGTCAGCAAGGTAATCGCCAAACGCTTCTGAATCGAAGCTCTTGTCTTCACCAGATAGTACGTATTTGCCTTCTTTATAGAATTCAGACGCCGCGCAGTCTAGTGCAAGGGTGATGTCTTCATTCATTTTGTAGCCAGCGTTTTCAACGGCTTCTACGATTACAGCAAGCGCTTCAGCGTTTGAACTTAGGTTAGGCGCAAAACCACCTTCGTCACCAACTGCTGTATTAAGACCTTTAGCAGACAGTACTTTCTTAAGAGCGTGGAAGATTTCTGCACCCATACGTAGCGCTTCTTTGAAGCTCTTCGCGCCAACTGGCTGTACCATGAACTCTTGAATGTCTACGTTGTTGTCAGCGTGTTCACCACCGTTGATGATGTTCATCATTGGTACTGGCATAGAGAATTGACCAGATGTACCGTTTAGGTCTGCAATGTGCTCGTAAAGTGCTACGCCTTTCTCTGCTGCCGCTGCTTTCGCTACTGCAAGTGAAACCGCTAGGATTGCGTTCGCGCCAAGGGTTTCTTTGTTTTCAGTGCCATCAAGGTCAATCATGATGCCGTCGATATCAGCTTGCGCTAGTGCATCTTTACCGATAAGTGCTGGCGCGATGGTATCGTTAACTGCTGCAACTGCCTTTGTTACACCTTTACCTAGGTAACGAGACTTGTCGCCGTCGCGTAGCTCTAGTGCTTCGCGGCTACCAGTAGATGCACCAGAAGGTGCTGCAGCTCGGCCCATTACGCCTGATTCTAAGTAAACATCTGCTTCTACGGTAGGGTTTCCGCGTGAATCTAAGATTTCGCGTCCGATAATGCGACTAATTTTCGCCATGTTTTTTCCTCAACAATTGAATGGGGCGCAACGGGAGAGAGCGCCCTTTTATTAGAAATTAGTGATTTTCTTTCTGGTATTTTCCTGCCGCAGCAACGAAACCAGTGAATAATGGGTGTCCATCCCGAGGAGTTGATGTGAACTCAGGGTGGAATTGGCCCGCAATGAACCAAGGATGATCAGGGATTTCTACTACTTCTACAAGTCGCTTGTCAGTGGACAAACCACTTACCTTTAATCCAGCTGCTTCGATTTGGTCGCGTAGGTTATTGTTCACTTCATAACGGTGACGGTGACGCTCATAAATCTCTGTGCTGCCATACATCTCATGCACTTTTGTGCCGTCAATAAGGTGGCAAAGCTGGCTGCCTAAGCGCATAGTACCACCAAGATCTGAGTTTTCAGTGCGAGTTTCAGTTGTACCAGCTGCGTCTAACCACTCAGTGATTAGGCCCACAACAGGATAAGGCGTTTCAGGGTCGAACTCTGTGCTGTTCGCATTTTCCATACCTGCAACATTGCGCGCGTACTCGATAAGCGCTACCTGCATACCTAAGCAAATGCCAAGGTAAGGGACTTTGTTTTCACGGGCATAACGAGCAGCAGCAATTTTACCTTCTATACCGCGTTCGCCAAAGCCGCCAGGCACCAAGATAGCATCTAGTTTTTCTAGAATTTGGGTACCTTTGCTTTCCACGTCTTGCGAGTCGATGTGGTGAATATTCACGGTCAGACGATTTTTAAGGCCAGCGTGCTTAAGCGCTTCGTTTACAGACTTATAAGCGTCAGGTAGCTCAACATACTTGCCTACCATACCAATATTAACTTCAGCAGTAGGGTTAGACTCAGCGTAAAGTACTTGTTCCCATTCAGATAAGTCGGCTTCTTCACACTCAAGACCGAAACGGTCAACTACCAGCTGATCCATGCCTTGTGCTTTAAGTGCAGCAGGAATGCGGTAAATGCTGTCTACGTCTTTCAAAGAAATAACGGCTTTGTCGGCAACGTTTGTGAATAGGGCGATTTTCGAGCGCTCACTGGCCGGCAGTGCACCTACCGAACGACAAACTAGAATATCTGGCTGAATACCAATCGAGCGAAGCTCTTTTACCGAATGCTGCGTAGGCTTAGTTTTTACTTCACCTGATGCTGGCATATAAGGTACAAGCGTTAGGTGCATGAACATAGCGCGTTCACGGCCTACTTCGGTACCAAGCTGACGAATAGCTTCTAAGAAAGGTTGTGACTCGATATCACCAACCGTTCCACCTACTTCAACAATAGCTACATCATGACCTTCAGCACCTTCAATTACGCGGCGCTTAATTTCATTGGTGATATGAGGAATAACCTGAATGGTTGCGCCAAGGTAATCACCGCGACGCTCGCGCTTTAACACTTCTTCATATACACGGCCGGTAGTGAAGTTGTTGCGCTTAGTCATGCGGGTGCGAATAAAACGCTCATAGTGACCAAGATCAAGGTCGGTCTCAGCGCCGTCATCGGTAACAAATACTTCACCATGCTGGATAGGGCTCATAGTGCCCGGGTCGACATTGATGTAAGGGTCGAGTTTTAACATGGTTACGGTGAGACCGCGAGCTTCCAGAATTGCGGCTAACGATGCTGCAGCAATACCTTTACCTAGCGATGAAACTACACCACCGGTGACGAAAATATAATTTGTCATGCGAAACCTAGAACGTTTGGGTTGTATGGTAAATATAGGCTGAGTTTAGAACAAAACCAGCTACACTTTGGACGGGGCGATAGTATACGCAAATTCATGTGGGCAGACAATCAATTTGCCCACATGATGCGCAATTTATACGCGCTTAAGCTTGGTTTAAGATTGGCTCAGGCGCTTAAGTGTGTAGATAAGGTCTAGCGCTTGGCGCGGTGATAACTCATCGGGTGATAAGTTTTCAAGGGCTTCTACAACCGGGTGCGGCTTATCAGGGAATAGCATTTCAGCTTGGCCTTTAGTATTTGATGTGACTTTAACTGATGCGCTTGTTTTATTTACACCTTTTACCGAGCTCTTCGCTACAAAAGACTCATCGTTGGCTTTCTCTGATCCGTCTTCCGTGCTGGTCATAAGGTGTGATGATTCCAACACCGCGAGTTTTTGTTGCGCTGCTTTTATTACCGCCTTCGGTACGCCTGCAAGTTGGGCAACCTGTAAACCAAAGCTTTTGCTCGCCGCACCTTCTGATACGGTATGCATGAAGCGTATGGTATCTTCAAACTCCATCGCGTCTAAGTGCACATTCACTACGCCGCTTTGCGTTTCTGGAAGTTCAGTAAGTTCGAAATAATGAGTGGCAAAAAGCGTATAAGCATTTAGCTGTTTTGCCAAATAACTCGCGCATGCCCACGCCAGAGACAATCCATCATAGGTACTGGTACCACGGCCTATTTCATCCATTAATACCAGAGAGTTTTCTGTGGCATTGTTTAGAATGTTCGCCGTTTCTGTCATCTCAACCATAAAGGTAGAACGACCTGAGGCTAAGTCATCTGATGCGCCTATACGGGTAAAGATGCGATCAAGCTTTCCTATGTGGGCATTTTCTGCAGGTACAAAACTGCCAATACAGGCCAACAGGGCAATCAGCGCGGTTTGGCGCATATAGGTTGATTTACCGCCCATGTTCGGGCCAGTAATAATCAGCATGCGGCGCTCGGTATCTAGCTGAAGCGGGTTGGCAATGAAGGGGTCTTTCATCACGTTCTCAACCACAGGGTGGCGACCGGCATCATAAGTAAGCGCACATTCTTGACTCAAATGAGGTCGATACCAATCAAGGGAGACTGCGCGTTCGGCAAAACAGCACAGCACGTCTAATTTGGCTAGCGCCGCGGCGGTTTCAATTAAGTTGTTTAAGTGCGGCGCAAAGTTGTCAAACAGAGCTTCATAAAGCTGCTTTTCAAGAGCAAGCGCAGCGCCCTGACTGCTTAGCACTTTATCTTCGTGCTCTTTAAGTTCTGGCGTTATATAACGTTCAGTGTTTTTAAGGGTTTGTCTTCGAATATATTCAGCAGGCGCTAATGCACTGTTCGCCCGGCTAATTTCAATAAAGAACCCGTGAACTTTGTTATAGCCCACTTTTAGCGTAGAAATGCCGGTGCGCTCGCGCTCACGCTGTTCCATAGCGTCTAAGTAGTCGGTAGCTCCTTGCGATAGCTTGCGCAATTCATCAAGTTCGGCGTTGTAGCCCTCGGCAATTACGCCGCCATCGCGTATTACCATTGGTGGGTTATCGATAATGGCATCATTTAACAGGGCTTGAAGTTCAGGGTAAGTGCCAATGGTTTCGCTAATACTTCGGATTTGCCCTGTGTCGAACCGAGCTAGAGCATCTTGTAAGTCAGGCAGGGCGTTAAAGGCATTTTTTAGGCGAGCGAAGTCGCGTGGCCGCGCTGAACGAAGGGCTAAGCGCGCCATAATACGTTCTATATCACCAATGTGCTTTAACGCGGTGCGAATATCTTCAGGGTCATCATTAATAAACGTTTCAACAGCATCTAAGCGGCTGTGCAGTTCATGCTGGTCGGTTAAAGGCGAGTGAATAACACGCTGTAGCATACGACTACCCATGGCCGTAGTGGTGGTATCCATCACGCTGAACAGCGTATTTTCCTGTCCGCCCGACAAATTATGGGTAAGTTCTAGGTTTCTGCGGGTGGCAGCATCAAGCTGCACGCGGCTGTCTTGCTGTTCGGTCTGAATGCGGCGAATGTGAGGCAGAGCAGTGCGCTGGGTATCCTTTACATATTGTAAAACGCAGCCCGCTGCGCCTAAGCCTTTAGTGACGCCTTTTATTCCAAAGCCATCTAATGTTTTGGTTTCAAACTGCGCGTTTAGTTGCTCTGTGGCGGTATCAATGTCGAATTCCCATTCAGGACGGCGTCTAAGTCCTTTGCGGTTTTCAACTAATGCTAGGCTTTCAAATCCTTCAGGATAGAGCAGTTCAGCTGGATTAATGCGCTGAATTTCAGCAAGTAGGCTTTCATCGCTGTCACATTCAAACACAACAAAACGACCGCTCGTAACATCTAGGGTTGCCAGGCCATAGTGCATACTGTGACCACAAACGGCGGCCAAGATATTATCGCGACGTTCTTCTAACAGCGCTTCGTCGGTGACTGTACCGGGCGTAACAATACGTTGTACCGCGCGCTCAACAGGGCCTTTACTAGTGGCTGGGTCGCCTACCTGTTCGCAAATGGCTACTGACTCGCCCATTTTCACTAAGCGTGACAGGTAGCTTTCCACCGCGTGATAAGGCACACCTGCCATCGGAATGGGTTCACCACCAGATTTTCCTCTGGCTGTTAATGAAATATCCAGTAATTCAGCAGCTTTTTTGGCATCGTCGTAAAACAACTCATAAAAGTCGCCCATGCGATAAAACAGTAAAATATTCGGATGCTGCGCCTTAATAGTCAGGTATTGGCGCATCATAGGAGTATGTGATTCCAAAAAATGCCTCTGCGAATTTGTTGCTGGGTTTAATGCCTGTTGAGGGGAATAAATGATAAACTCACGCCCACTAAGATCAAGCGAAGATCTGATAAAGCACAACAGGTGTAATTAGGTATATCCAAATGAGCACAACATTTTCAACTGATTCGACAGCAAACGCCACCCCTTTAACACTTGATAGCGCATTATCTGCGCAAGTCCATGTGTTGGGTGACGCACTCAGGAACAAAGGTTGGACCGTATCGAGCGCCGAGTCGTGTACGGGCGGAGGAGTTGCTTTTGCTTTTACCAGTGTGGCTGGCAGCTCTGATTGGTTTAACCAATCCTGGGTGACGTACTCTAATGACGCAAAGCAAAGCATACTGGGCGTAACAGAGCAGACGCTAAAAGAGTACGGCGCGGTGTCGAAGCAAACGGTAATTGAAATGGCAGAGGGCGTGCGCCGTAATAGCGGAGCGCAACTTGTTGTAACGGTGAGTGGCATTGCCGGTCCTGGCGGTGGTAGCAAAGAAAAACCAGTGGGCACGGTATGGTTTGGCTTTTTATGTGGAGAACACGAAGCGCAAATTAAACAGGTGTTTAGCGGCAATCGCGACGAAGTACGTCAACACGCTATTAGCTTTGCGATTACTCACTTAGTTAAAATGTTGAGTGAAAATTAAAAACACTGGTTGAAACTGTATGCTTGTACAGTATAGAATGTGATCATTATTTGGTAATTTCATACAAGATATGGAAAACACCAATACAGAATTTAACCGCAAATCCTAGAGGATACATACGTGGACGATAACAAATCAAAAGCTTTAACCGCCGCAGTTGGCCAAATTGAAAAGCAATTTGGTAAAGGCGCAATCATGCGCTTAGGCGATAACCAAGCCATGGATATTGAAGCGATTTCTACTGGCTCACTTACCATTGATATCGCTCTAGGTATAGGCGGTTTGCCATGTGGACGTGTTGTTGAAATCTACGGGCCAGAATCATCAGGTAAAACCACGCTAACGCTTCAAGTTATTGCTGAAGCGCAGCGCAAGGGTAAAACCTGTGCCTTCGTTGATGCTGAACACGCACTAGACCCGGTATATGCTGAAAAACTAGGCGTAAACATCGACGAACTATTGGTATCTCAGCCTGATACTGGTGAGCAAGCGCTAGAAATTTGCGACATGCTTGTACGTTCAGGTGCGGTAGATGTTGTTATTGTTGACTCGGTAGCGGCGCTTACACCTAAAGCTGAAATTGAAGGTGACATGGGTGATTCTCACGTTGGTCTTCAGGCGCGTCTAATGTCGCAAGCGTTGCGTAAGCTTACTGCAAACATCAAGCGTTCAAATACACTGTGTATCTTCATTAACCAAATTCGTATGAAGATTGGTGTTATGTTTGGTAACCCAGAAACTACAACCGGTGGTAACGCGCTTAAGTTCTACTCTTCTGTTCGTCTAGACATTCGCCGTATTGGTGCAGTGAAAGAAGGCGACGAGGTAGTTGGTAACGAAACTCGCGTTAAGGTAGTGAAGAACAAAGTTGCACCTCCGTTTAAACAAGCTGAATTTATGATCCGCTACGGCGAAGGTATCAGCAAAGAAGCTGAGCTTATCGACCTTGGTGTTAAGCAAAAGCTAGTTGATAAAGCGGGTGCTTGGTATAGCTACAAGGGCGACCGCATTGGTCAAGGTAAAGCGAACGTAATGAAGTTCTTGAAAGAGAACCCTGAGATCGCAAACGAGATTGAAACCAAGATCCGCCAAGAACTTTTGCTTTCTAAGACAATGAAAGCAGAGGAAGCGGTACCTCAGCAAGAAGACGATGTGCTTCCTGAGTAAAATTAGCGCTTAACCGTATATTAAGAACCCACCGCTAGGTGGGTTTTTTTATGGCTTCATCAAAGGGTATATTAAGAAATATTTACTAACACTTAATGCAAGGCTGAAACTTGTACAACAAATAAAAACAAGGAATGCTGTAATAAATATTTGTAAGTACAGACTACTAGGGTGCAATGGCCATTACTGCCAAAGCTGGTTAGTACGCTAAAACAATTTTAAACAAATAGAACGGCATAATTTGCGGCTACAGCAAAGCAAGCCTACAACAATAATGAACGGTGCTACTGTTCACACGTGAGAAGAGGGAAGGGAAATGATTGAAATATCAGGCCTTGCTAAGCGTTTTGAGGTGGAGAACCCAAAAAAGCTTAGCGAACAGGAAAAAAAGGACCCGCGATTAAAAGGGCGCTATTTCCAGTCGGTAAGGGATGTGTCGTTTACGTGCGAAAAAGGACAGGTACTTGGGCTGTTAGGGCCAAATGGAGCTGGCAAAACAACTACACTTCGCATGCTTTCTACAGCACTAAAGCCTGATAGCGGAAAAGTTATCATTGGTGGTGAGGATGTGCTTTCTAACCCTAATATTGCCCGTAAAAAAATTGGCTTTTTATCTAGCTCAACGGGCCTTTATGGTCGTTTGAGTGGCCGAGAGAATATTAGCTACTTCGGTGAGTTGCACGGTATTCCAAAAAATGTGATTAACGCGCGTATTGAAGAGTTGGCTGATTTACTCGATATGCAAACCTTCCTTGATAGACGTGCCGAGAATTTCTCATCAGGGATGAAGCAAAAAGTTTCTATTGCTCGCGCCGTTATACACGAGCCTGAACTAGTGGTGCTTGATGAACCCACAACCGGCCTTGATATTATGGCAACGAGTACCGTGATGGAATTTATTCAGCGCCTTAAAGATAAAGGTACCCCGGTTATTTTCTCTACTCACCACCTTGATGAGGTGCAAACCCTTTGCGACAAGGTGACCGTGATTAACCAAGGTGAAACGGTATTTAACGATTCGCTAGCCGCCTTTAGCGCTTTGTCTGGTAATGACGGGGCTGGCGGGCAAATGCATAAGAGCTTCCTAAAAACACTATCATTGGATTCTGAGGAGATGGGTAATGTGGTTAATCTTTAAAAAGGAATTCAAAGAACTATTACGGGATAAGAAAACCATCATATTCATGATTGGTCTACCGCTTTTATTATTCCCAGCTATTTTCGGTGTCGCGTTCTTTTTCATGAGTTCAGCGGCGGATAAAGCGGAAAATAAAATACTGAAATACGCGATAGTTGGTGAAGCTTACGCGCCAGCAATTGTACAGTCTTTTAACGACGCATCAGATAAATTCGAACCGGTTGCGATTGGCGATGAGACTGACTACGCCAAACTCATCAAAAACGAAACGGTGGATTTTGTTTTGGTTATTCCCGAAACCTTTGATAGCAACGTTTTGCGTTCAGGTCAGCATAACATTGAGCTTTATCTCAACGATGCTGGCTTAAATAAGGTGGTGGGGCGCGTATCCGACATCATTGATGAATATACCGATGCATTCCAACAAACCGCTTTTGCGCAGCTTAATCTAGATGAAACTCAGCAAGAGGCCTTGCTAAAGCCAATCAAGATAGAAAAGCAAAATGTCGCCGACGATCGCGAAGTGTGGGGTGAACGCTTAGGCGGTATGCTGCCATATTTCATCTTCATCTTGTGCCTTCAAGGCGCTATGGCCCCAGCGGCTGACTTAGGTGCCGGTGAGAAAGAGCGGGGTACATTAGAAACACTACTTATATCGCCCATGGACCGTCATAAGCTGGTACTGGGTAAATTCTTTACTATCGCTACTGCGGGGATAATTACTGCGCTTATTACCGTTTCTTCCATGGCTATATGGGGACTGGTGTTATCGCAAGGCATGGCCGTTGAGTTTGTGGTTAAGATCATGTCGATGATTGGTCTTGTGGACTTCCTGCTGATCTTTCTAATGTTGGTGCCAGTGGTGGCAGTTTTCGCCGCTATTCTACTATCACTTTCAATTTATGCTCGCTCGTTTAAAGAGGCGCAAAGCTACATGGGGTCGTTAATTATGGTGGTTATTTTCCCTGTAATTATAGCCATGATGCCTGGTGTAGAGCTTAAAGGCGGCTGGGTTTGGGTACCGCTGACTAACGTTGCCCTAGCGATGAAAGAGCTGTTCAAAGGTACCATGGACTACTTTGCACTCTTTGGCATATTTACGTCTACCGCAGTGATTGCAACCGGACTGATTTTCTTCTGTATCCATTGGTTTAATAAAGAAAAGGTTCTGTTTAGATAACAAAACTACTTATCTAGCATTCTTGTAACAAGCCCGCTAAACGCGGGCTTATTCTTTATTGAAGCAAGGCTTTTTTATGTGGTGGACAAAATTGATACTCGAAGTGAAGGTTCAATACACTTTAGTTTTGTGTTTACTACACTTCAAAGTCGATACGCTTGATAATTCCCTCCCAACCAGGAGGGATTTTTCCTTGAAGGACATAAGAATAGGCCAGCAACTCGGCAATTACATAATACAGCGATTCAGGGATATCTTGCCCCACATCAAGGGTAGCAAGGACTTCGCTTAAGTAAGGGTCTTCATGAATTAATATCCCGGTTTCTTCAGCCATGGCTATAATGGCTTCCGCCAAATCTCCGTAGCCTTTTGCTACCACTTTAGGTGCGTTTTTCTTATCGCCGCCGTCATATTTTAGTCCGATGGCGCGTTTTGTCTTTTGGGAATCAGTCATAAACGCTTTACCTAAACCCTAGTTTCAAAGATTTGATGAGGACGCGAATTTAATGTGTCCGGAATGTGGCCTCGCTGGTAGCTGGTGTTTTCAACAACCAGGCCGAGCGAAGTAAGACGTTTTTGCAAATAGGGTAGGGTATCGCCAATGCGCCTAAGTACTTCATCGTTGGATGCATATAAGTCTAACGTAATGGTGCTTTTATCAATTTTTGATTTTGCCAAAACTTGTCCGCTGCCACCAATGTCCAGCTTCATCGTGATATTCCAAAGAGAACGTTGGCCTGCTTGTGCGTGCTTATTGTTCTGGCCACCCAGCTCTCGTTTTATCAAGAGTTCTGGTGGACTTTGATGTTGTGAAAGTGATGGCAATATATAATAGAAACTATCTTGCCCTTGAATACGGCTATCTACATTAGCAATTTTGTTTTGCTGGTGGCTACTTAGTAGCGTTTTAAGTTGAGAAAGCAGCTGTTGTCTGCCGTCTAACTGGTTCATGTCTTGGCTAACGCGACTTGGTTGAGTCGTTACCCCCATATTCGCTAACGTTTTTGAAACGATAGAGTCAGGCGCATCTATTTGCGTTTTTAGGCCAGGCTGACGCTGCATGGCACGCCCCGCTAGTGCTAATTGAACTAAGGCGACCAGCCCTTGAACGAAGCTGGAAGCGTTTACGGGTGAGGATAAGTTTATTGGTGTGGTAACCAGCGCCTGTGAGGATATAAGCTGCTGCAAGCGTTGCGACAATCCTTGCTCGTTCATATCGGGCGTTAGTTTTTTCGCGCCGTTTTTTAAATCGCCGACAGCGCCTACGTTCTCGCTAGCTACGCTCTCGTTTGATTTTGAACCCGCTATAGTGACGTGACTATCTGAAACCACTGGTGGTATCTCTGCGCCTTTACCTTGTGTAGCCGCAAGTTGAGCAGCGATGTTGCTCAGTAAGCTATTTGATAAGCCTTTTGCCTGTGAGCTTAACGCTTGTGCGATAGAGGCAAGTGATACAAGAGAAGATTTACTCCCACCGTCTTTTCCTTGCATGCCATTATTCTCTGCTGAAGCGGTTTCTTTCCCTTCCGTCAATATAGCTTTTGCTGTTGCTAGCAGTTGTTCGCTGGAAGGCTTAGGCGGTCCGATAAACGCTCCATTAGATATTTTGACTTGCGAAGGCTTCGCGTTGAGTGCATCAAGGCCTTTTAGGTGCTGCAAAATTTTATCGAAATGCTGGGCTCCATGTGTTTGAGGAGCGCCGCTACTGGGCGGTAACTTTCCATTCTCAACAATAGCAACGAGTTGGCTTAATGCTTGGCTGGTACTGCCTGTTTGGCTCAGTAATACCCGAGAAAGTGTACTAATTGCGTTGTGTACATCCGTTCCTTTAAGCGATGTGGGAGCCGCTGCTTTTAGGTTTGTAATGGATGAAGAGGCTTCGAGCGAGCTATTTCCCGTGACGGCATCGAGCCCTTTCGCCGTCACTTTTGGTAATTGTGTAAGGTCAAGTTTATTTACCTGCTCCAGATTCAAAGTTGGAGCTGAAAGGGAAGGGGCCTTGCTCTGCGGCAAACTTATTTGTAATAACGCGCTTTGTTGCGCAGTGCGAATTGAGAGTTTGCTACCCGTTAAGGTTAACGCTGAGAGCACTTTTAACGCGCTGGTGTCTGCACCTGAACTTTGTAACAGCGCGTTAAGTTGTGGCGGGTTACTCAAGTTATGCTCAACAGCAACGCCGCCTTGCTTAAGAGCGCTGGAAATTAGCTGTTGCTGTAAGTTGGTACTTACATCTTTATGGGTGATAGTGGCGAAATTGTTGTGGTTGGCTCTTGGGGCAGCGCTTCCATTGGAAAAACCTTGAGAGATTTGCAGCGCGATTCCACCGTTGCTAGCTCGGCTTAGTCCTATAACGCCCTGCTGGCCGACCAGCTTTTGAAGCGCTGCTTTCGCCGTGCTATCCAGCTTTTCAGTGTTTATGTCTGTAAGGGGAACACCCTCGTTTTTAGCCGTGGTGAGAATGAGTTGCCCAAAGTTTTCGCTCTTTGTAGAAATAGACAGCTGACCCTTAAGCGTAACGGCGGCGTTATTTGCAGCAAGCGCTTGTGCCACGGCTTTCAGTAATTCAGCTTTATCAGGCGCAGACAATGACGCGCCTTGTTGAGACAAACTTGTAGAAAAGAGTATTGCAGACTGAGCGCTTAACTGACTCTGCGGAGCATTTTGAACACTTTTCGTTTCTGGGTTTGAGACCTGGTCTGAAGTTCGGGGCAGAAGAGCAATTTGCGCATTATGAATAGCGTGTTTGGAGAGTTTAGCGCTAACTTCTGCGGGTAAGACAACGTGCAATACTTGGGCGACCGACGGCGCTAAATTTGACGATGCATTACTCGATGTCATCGTTATCGATAGCACTCGTTCAGGCAAGCGTTCAACTATCACTTTCGCTGCATTGTCTAAAGCGGTAGCCTGCGAAAGCGCAGCGTTGGCAATCACAGGCGTTGCTCCTCGACTCGATCCTTGAGTAGGGGCATCTGTAGACGATAAAGCGGCCGAGACAGGCGACGTCGGGCCAGTTGTTTGATTTAGAGCGGCTGCCAATAGAGATGATAGTGGTGTTGTCATAATTGAGATATCGGCAATGTCGCGCTTTTCCTTACTTATTTGAGTATAGCAAAGCTCTGTTTGGCAGTTTCGTTATTAACCAGTTGATAAGATGAAGCAAAAGAATTCATCCTTTAGGCGGAGGGATAACACTTACTCACGACGGATGGCTCTCAGGAAAAATACCTTTGTCATTGAAGTAAATCATATTTAATTGGAATTCGCGACTGCGAAAAAGCGTTCATGTGGTAGACTAGCGCCATTTTTTAGAACCTCTTTTTAAGGTTGGAGTAGCCAGGTAGTGTTAGAGGCGCGCGAATTAACCTGCAGCAAACGAGACAGAACCCTTTTTGAAGGGCTTTCACTGGTTGTCGAACCCGGTGAGTTGCTGTATTTACGCGGTCCTAACGGTGCAGGGAAAACCAGCTTGCTGCGCATTTTAACAGGACTGAGTTCACCTGATTCAGGTGCAGTATTGTACAACGGCATGGACATTTCAGCGGACAAGACAGGTTATTACCAAGACCTTTTTTATCTTGGCCATAAAAGCGGAACTAACGGCAGTCTCTCTGCCCTAGATAATCTATCGTTCTGGCTAGCTCAACATAATGTATCGGTGCCTGTTAACACGCTTTTTGATGTATTAGAGAAAGTGGGATTAGTTGGACTTGAAGATGTGCCCGTAAGGTATTTATCGGCCGGTCAACAGCGTCGTGTGGCGCTATCGAGACTGTGGCTAAAGCCAGCAAAGGTGTGGATACTGGACGAACCGTTTACAGCGCTTGATGTAAAAGGGGTTCACATGCTTGAAAAAAGTATGAAAGAGCACGTGGGTCGCGGCGGTCTTATCATTACTACTTCGCATCAACACCTATCAGAAACTGCAGGGGAACACCGTGTATTCGATTTGGAGTACCGCTTTTAATGTCACTTTACCAAGGAATTTTTAAGCGCGACATGCAGGTTGCGTTCAAGCAAAAAGCAGAATTAGTGCAGCCTCTGATGTTTTTGCTGATGGTGGTGACCTTATTTCCCTTAGGCGTTAGTCCGTCTCCCGACACCCTTCAACGCATTGGACCAGGGGTAATATGGATTGCGGCAATTTTGTCATCGCTCATGGCGATGGAAAGGCTGTTTCGCGATGACTTTCAAGACGGATCGCTAGAGCAGTACATGTTATCTGGTATGCCATTACCAGCGGTGAGTGCGGTAAAAGTGGCTGCCCATTGGCTGGTTAGCTTTGTACCATTATTGCTGTTGTCTCCGCTACTCGCCATGTTTTTGAATTTAACGGTCGATATGTATATCGCCCTTGTCTTAACCTTGATATTGGGGACGCCGTTACTTTCCTTAATTGGTGCCATTGCAGTAGGGCTTACCGTTGGATTGCAAAAAGGTGGAGTGCTGTTGGCACTGCTACTTATCCCTGTCTTTATTCCGTTACTGATATTTGCCACGTCGGCTGTGGATTCTGCCGCACTGCAATTACCTTATCATGCGCAACTTGCTATTATTGCCGCCATGCTTTTATTGGCTGCGGCATTGGCACCGTTTGCCATCGCATATTCTTTAAAAGTGAGTCAAAACTAATGTGGAAGTGGTTACATCCCTACGCAAAAACAGAGCGAGCCTATCAGCTTTGTTTAACTTTACAGCCTTGGTTTTGGGTTGGCGCTCTAGCGTGTTTAAGCGTAGGCACCGTGTGGGGGCTGGCCTTTGCGCCTCAAGATTATCAGCAGGGCGATTCATTTAGAATCATCTATATACATGTACCTAGCGCCATTTTGTCTATGGGCACCTATGTTGCCATGGCGATTGCGGCCTTGGTGGGTATGGTTTGGCAGTGGCGCACCGCTTATATGAGCATGATTGCTATGGCGCCTATCGGCGCAGTAATGACGTTTATTGCTCTGTTCACCGGCGCCGCTTGGGGCAAGCCAATGTGGGGCGCTTGGTGGGTGTGGGATGCACGCCTAACTTCAGAGCTTATTCTGCTTTTCTTGTACATGGGCGTGATTGCGCTTTACGGTGCTTTTGAAGATAAACAGCAGGCGGGTAAAGCCGCAGGCGTAATGGCGCTTGTAGGCGTAGTAAATATCCCCATTATTCACTACTCGGTAGAGTGGTGGAATACGTTGCATCAAGGGGCGACTATCAGTAAATTCGACAACCCTTCAATTGCCCCTGAAATGCTGTGGCCGTTGTTAATTAACCTGCTGGGCTTCGCTTTTTTTATTGGAGCTGTTACCACTGTACGATTACGTAATGAGATTGTGCTTAGAGAAATGCACCGACCTTGGGTACAAGCGCTAGCAATGAATAAAGCATTAAATCAACAACCTGGTGATGCGGCTACTGCTAGTTTAAAAGAGGGCAGTTAAGATGCAGTTTGAATCCTTTGCCGATTTTTTAAATATGGGAGGCTATGCATTTTATGTATGGCTTTCGTTTGGCGTTACGTTCTTAGCAATGGGCATTATCGCTATTCAGAGTTTTAGTAAACATCGCGACCTGTTAAAGCAGGTAGTGGTGGAAAAAGAACGCAAAGCGCGTATTAAAAAAGCACGACAGCAACAGCAAGTAAACACCTAGTGTTAATGTGAAAAGTGAACTTAGCATTCATTTGCGTTTTTATTGTTTATTAGTTTTTTCGAAGTGAGAGTTGCATGAACCCGAGACGAAAGCAGCGACTAGCCGTAGTGGGAATTATCGGTTTTTTAATAGTAAGTGCAATTGGATTGATGCTTTACGCCCTAAACGACAGTATTGACCTTTTCTATACGCCAAGCGAAATCATTGAAGGTAAAAACGGCCAGAAACCGCAGGTTGGCCAGCGTCTTCGTATAGGCGGTATGGTGGTACCTGGCAGTGTGAAAAGGGATCAAGAAAGCTTAGCTGTGAGCTTTGACCTTATCGATACTGGCCCAACGGTGACTGTGACTTACACCGGCATCCTTCCTGATTTATTCCGCGAAGGCCAAGGCATTGTAGCAACGGGTGTACTTACTGGTGCAAGCAGCATTAAAGCGCAGGAAGTGCTGGCTAAGCACGATGAAGAATACATGCCGCCTGAGCTAGCTGAAAAAATGAAGGGCATTAAGCACGTTAAACCTGAAAATATGCCTTCCTACGAGTCGTCTACCGGCAGCGGAGGCAAGTAAATAATGGTGCCAGAGATTGGAAATATTGCGCTGACGCTTGCGCTAGTGCTCTCTATATTATTGGCCGTTTATCCGCTATGGGGCGCTCACCGTCAGCACGAAGCGTTAATGGCAACGGCCAAACCGCTGGCGATAGGCTTATTTACCTTCACGCTTATTGCCTATGTATGCTTAACCTATGCCTTTGTGACTGACGATTTCAGTGTGGCGTATGTTGCCCAGCACTCAAATAGTCGACTTCCTATTTATTATAAAATTACCGCCGTGTGGGGCGGCCACGAAGGCTCATTTCTGCTGTGGGTGTTGATGCTTTCCATATGGACAGTAGCAGTGGCGATATTCAGCAAGGGTATTCCTCTTGCAATGGTTGCAAGAGTGCTGTCGGTGTTGGGAATGGTGGGCATCGGTTTTTACTTATTCATGCTGCTTACCTCAAACCCGTTTAACAGCATGCTGCCGTTTTTCCCGGTAGATGGACGAGATCTTAATCCGCTGCTGCAAGATTTTGGCATGATCATTCACCCGCCTATGCTGTACATGGGTTATGTTGGCTTTTCTGTCGCGTTTGCTTTTGCAATTTCAGCATTAATTTCAGGCCAGCTAGACTCAACCTGGGCACGCTGGTCAAGGCCCTGGGTTATTTCTGCTTGGGCGTTTCTCACCGTGGGCATTGCGCTAGGTAGCTGGTGGGCGTATTACGAACTTGGCTGGGGTGGCTGGTGGTTCTGGGATCCAGTAGAAAACGCCTCTTTCATGCCTTGGTTGGTCGGTACTGCGCTAATGCACTCGCTAGCCGTAACCGAAAAGCGAAAGGCGTTTAAGTCGTGGACCGTACTGCTTGCT
Source organism: Alteromonas macleodii ATCC 27126 (assembly GCF_000172635.2). Lineage (NCBI taxonomy): Bacteria > Pseudomonadati > Pseudomonadota > Gammaproteobacteria > Alteromonadales > Alteromonadaceae > Alteromonas > Alteromonas macleodii. The sequence goes on from NC_018632.1 coordinate 987,129, forward strand.
ATTGCCGCATTTAGTTTGAGTTTACTTGGCACCTTCTTAGTACGTTCAGGGGTAATTGTTTCGGTGCACTCGTTTGCAAGCGATCCTACCCGAGGCTTATTTATACTAGGAATATTGATTGTACTTAGTGGCTTTGGTTTACTGCTCTATGCTATGCGTGCTGCTTCACTTAAAAGCCCAGGCCGCTATCAAGCGTTTTCCCGTGAAGTGTTGTTAATGGGTAACAATGTATTTTTGTGCGCAGCAACACTGGTTGTATTGTTGGGTACACTACTGCCTCTTGTACATAAAGAGTTAGGTCTAGGCAGTATTTCGGTAGGCGCTCCGTTCTTCAATCAAATGTTCACGTTATTGATTGTGCCATTCGTACTAATGCTCGGTCTTGGCCCGCTTACGCGCTGGAAACAGCAAAAAGCCAGTGAATTACAAAAACAGCTATTAATCGCTGGCGGTATTGCGCTATGTGCCGGTGTACTAGTTAACTTTGCCTATGATGAACCAACCTATATGGGCGTTTTAGGCATGATATTAGTGTTTTGGATCCTCGTTACTACGGTGCAAGAGGTGATGCAGCGCTTATCGGCTATGCCATCAGGTAACAGTGATAATGCATCGGTGCTAGTTAAACTTCGCAAGCTTACGCCAAGTCACTGGGGAATGGTGCTGGGCCATGTGGGTTTTGCTATCTGCATTATCGGTATTACCCTTGTTTCAAACTACGAAATGGAGCGGGATGTTCGCATGGACATCGGCGATACCGTTTCTCTTGGCGGTTATGACTTTAGCTTTAGAGATGTCGTCAAAGTTCAAGGTCCGAACTTTGAGGCGGACAAAGGCGTATTCGATGTTTATCAAGACGGTGAATTGATCGCGCATCTAGAGCCAGAAAAGCGTTTGTATATCGTACAGCGTATGCCGATGACTGAAGCCGCTATTCACTCAAATCCTATAAGAGATTTATTTATCGCTATGGGCGAGCCTTTAGACAATGGCGCATGGGCCATCCGTATTTATATTAAGCCATTTGTGATCTGGCTATGGGCGGGCGCAGTGGTTATGGCTATAGGCGGTATCTTCTCTATTAGCGACAAACGTTACCGTATGGCTAAAGTAAAAAAGATAAAACGTGTATTTGGTGGGAAAGGTGAAAGCGACGCTGAGCAATCTCATGGTCAAGTATCCACTCCATCAAATGCGTCAGTGAAAGGGGGCGCATAATGAAAAAAGCACCACTCGTTGCTATTCCGTTAGTGTTGTTTTCTTTGCTGGTCATTTTTCTGTTTAAAGGGCTTTTTTCTGATCCCAGAGAGTTAGATTCTCAGGTTCAGGATAAGACGTTACCTGCATTCTCACTGCCAGACCTGATGAAGCCAGAGGTGACCTATACACCTGAAGATTTAAGGGGCAAGGTCACCATCTTAAATGTATGGGGTGTATGGTGCGTGACCTGCGCTGTTGAGATGCCGTACCTCACTCAGCTAAAGAACGAACAAAACGTTCACATTGTGGGTTTGTATTTTGATCAGGACTTAGACCCAGACTTTGGTACAAAAACACTGAGCCGTGTTCAGCAAGAAGTTACCGACATGCTCAGCCGATACGGTAACCCATATGCATATAATATTTTTGATGTCTATCGCGATACGTCGCTCGACCTTGGAGTAACAGGAGCGCCAGAACACTTTGTTATCGACGCTGAAGGCATTATTCGTATGCACCACATAGGCGATATTAACGAGCGTGTTTGGAACTCCAAAGTTGGCCCGCTATATAACAAGTTGGTGGCAGAAGCATCTGGCAAAACAGGCAATGGCAAAAAGGTAGATGTAGATGCAGTTATGGACTCAGAGCCTACATTGTCGAACACGCTTAATGAAAAGAATAATCAGAGCACCGCAAGTGCACAGGGAGGGGAATAATTATGTTATCGAACACTTCCTCCCACGGTCACGCGTTCTTTAAAGCCACTATGCTAAGCGTTTTTACGCTGCTGTTTGTGTTTAGCACTTTTTCAGTAAGTGCAGCTGAAGATAAGTTTTCTTTCGACACGCCAGCTCAGCGTGAAAGCTTTTTAAAGCTTACCGCAGAATTACGTTGCCCTATGTGTCAAAACCAGAATATTGCTGATAGCGATGCCATGATTGCTCACGACATGCGCCGAAAAGTGTACGCGTTACTAAAGCAAGGCAAAACAGAGCAAGAAGTGATTGATTTTATGAAGTCGCGCTATGGCGATTTTGTACATTATCAACCGCCGGTTACGGCTGCGACCTTGTGGCTTTGGGCTGGCCCTGTTTTGTTTATTTTTATTGCCCTAATTGTGGTGATTCGCCGCAAATCGGTAACACCACCAGAAGATATGGCCGCTAAGTTAGCTAAAGCAGATGAAATGTTGGAGCGAGAGAAAGAATGAGTTGGTCTGAGTTTTATATTATTGTTTCAGGCTTAATTACGCTTGTTCTACTAATTGTCGCTTTCCCATGGCTACGTAATAAAAATCACGCAAAACAAGATAGTTTAAGCAATACCCAAATTGTTAAGCAGCGCCTTGCTGAACTTGACCGTGAAGTGCAAGAAGGTTTGATCAGCGAACATGACAAACGACAAGCCGTTGACGAACTAAAACTAGCGCTGGTAGATGAAAGCGCATTTCAATCTCATAAAACGGGTAATGCAAAACTTCCGCTCGCGATTGGCGCCGTGCTTGCGATAGCCTGCGGAGTGATTGTATATGCGCAAGTAAACCAAATGGGTCGTGTTACCCAGGCAAGCCAAGCCATTGAAGCGTTGCCCGAGTTGAGTCAACAGCTTGCCAGCGGTAATGCGAATAACCTGACCCAACAAGACATTGCTAGCCTTGCTCTTGCTATACGCCAGCGTTTGAGAGAAGAGCCCGAAGACGACACGGGATGGATGTATTTTGGCAGATTGATGCTGAGTATTGGTCAAGAAGTGCAGGCCATTGAAGCTATTGATAAAGCGGTAAGTTTGGCGCCGTCTAACTCTGCTAATCGCATTACGCTTGCTCAGGCCTTGATGACCACAGGGGATGTAAACAACTTAGAACGTGCACAATCTATCTTATTGGGCTTGCTAAACGATAATCCAGCAAATGATAATCTTGCGTTGATGATGGCGGTGGTCTCTGCTCAACTTGGCGACCTTGAAAATACTCAGCGTTTTTATAAGCAAGTTGAAGGTAAGTTGCCAGCAGATAGCGACATGGCGCAGCGTTTAGTTGCGCGTATAAAAGAGCTACAAGGGAATACCAGTGAAATGGCAGCACTACAAAATACAGCTGCTGAAATTACTGATACATCAACAGCGCAAAATGCCAGTAGCGAAGCGAAAAATGCTAGTAGCGAAGCTCAAAGTGATAGCAGCGAAGCGCAAACCGGCTTTAATATTACGGTGAATTTATCTGACGACGCTAGCACAGAAGCGCCTAAAGACGGTTTCTTGATAGTGTTCGCTCAAGATGCGAACTCTGACAACAAAATGCCTGCTGCTGTGGTTAAATTGCCGATAGATGACTTCCCCGTATCCGTTACTCTAACCACAGAGAACGCAATGATGCCACAATTCACGCTGGCCACACTTTCTGATGTGATGGTTACCGCAAGACTATCCAAAGATGGTAATGTGGCAGTTTCAAAAGGCGAATGGCAAGGCAGTGCGAGTGCAAGCGTTACTGCCAACGAAATATCTTCACTAAGCGTTATTATTGATAAGGAATTATAAGTATGGAACTGTCTAAATCACTCGCAACCGGGTTGATTATTGCCGCAAGTCTTTTAGGTGGCTGTGCGAGTAACCATACGCAAGATCAGGCTCAAGCCTATTCTCAAGACGCTGGGTCGAACCAGGCTGTAGTGGATACTTCAGACCCCCGCGACCCATTAGAGCCGGTTAACCGTGAAATCTGGGATTTTAACTGGGATGTGTTGGATGCCTACATCTTACGCCCAATAACCGTTACCTACGTGACTGTGATGCCTCAGCCTGCGAGAACTGGTTTGGTGAACATCACGGACAACCTACAAGAGCCTGCGAATTTTTTGAATAATATGTTTCAAGGCAAGGTTGATGATGGATTAGATAGCTTGGCTCGTTTTTTAATTAACACCACGGTAGGGTTAGTTGGCACGTTTGACGTTGCGTCAAAAATTGGCATTGAGCGTAAACGCGAGCAGTTTGGTGAAACTCTGGCTGTGTGGGGATTAGATACTGGGCCTTTCTTAATGCTGCCCTTTTTAGGCCCAAGCGATCCGCGAAGCTTCACCGGTGATTATGTTGACGGTTTTGCGTTTCCAATGTCGTTACTCGAAGGGTCTGTAAACTTAGCGCGTATTGGCATTTCGGTACTTGAAACACGAGCTCAATTACTTGATCAAGAGGCGCAGCTTGAGCAGTCGGTGGACGATTATGCGTTCGTTAAAAATGCTTACTTTGAAAACTTGGAGTTTCGCGTTACTGACGGTAAGAGCGGCGATAAAGCCATTGATGATGAGCAGCTAGATGACTTTGCTGATTTTGAAGCAATGTTGGAAGGCAATGATTTTGATAGCTATGAAGAAACGTCGGAAGAAGGTGTTGATGAGTCGACAGATTCAGAAGATACATCAGTTGATGACAGTGAGAAAGCTAAGCTAAAAGAAAAAGACGCCAAGTCGAATGACGGCAAATAGAGCAAGAGTAATAAATAAAACGATGTTGGATAAAGTTCGGGGGCAGGGTTTAGTTATTGTTATCTAACCTCAACTTCAACGTCACTCTAGCTATAAATGCCCGCACAAAAAAAGCCATGCTCAACAGCATGGCTTTTTAGTTCTAGGTATGTGAACAAGCCTATCGGCAGCGTTCAAATGCAAAGCTAGTCCTTTGGATAGCCCATCGGGTTTTGTGACTGCCAGTTCCATGTGTCGGCACACATGTCTTCTAAGCCTTTTTCTGCATGCCAGCTGAGCTCTGTAGCAGCTTTTGTTGGGTCGGCATAACAGGCTGCCACATCGCCGCTTCTACGCGGAGCAATTTTATAAGGCACGGTTTTACCCGAGCCTTTTTCGAAAGCTTTGATCATTTCAATAACTGAATAGCCCTGACCTGTACCCAGATTGTACTTGTCTAAGCCCATGTTAAGGTTTAAACGATCAAGTGCCTTTAAGTGACCGTTGGCTAGATCGACAACGTGGATGTAGTCGCGAACGCCTGTTCCATCAACAGTATCGTAGTCGTCACCAAAAACGCTTAGCTGCTCCAGTTTACCGGTAGCTACCTGAGAAATATAAGGCATAAGGTTGTTCGGAATGCCATTAGGATCTTCACCGATTTGTCCAGACTCGTGTGCGCCAACGGGGTTAAAGTAGCGAAGCAATACAATGTTCCACTCGTTGTCCGATACGTAAAGATCGCTAAGCATATGTTCAACCATAAGCTTCGACATACCGTAAGGGTTTGTCGGGTGACCTGTCGCCATATCCTCACGCAGCGGTAGCGATGCAGGATCGCCGTAAACCGTTGCAGATGAGCTAAACACAATATTCTTTACGTTGTGCTTCTGCATAGCTTTACACAGCGTCAGCGTGCCGTACACGTTGTTTTCATAGTATGAAAGGGGCTTTTGGACCGACTCACCTACGGCTTTTAAACCGGCAAAGTGAATAACTGCATAAATGTTATGCTCGCTGAATATGTCATCTAACACGGCGGTATCGCGAATGTCACCTTGAACAAACGTAACCGACTTGCCTGTTAACGCTTCTACGCGACGAAGTGATTCCGCACTTGCGTTTGCAAGGTTATCCAGTACTACCACACCGTAGTTTTGTTCAAGTAACTGTAAAACTGTGTGACTACCTATATAGCCTGCACCACCAGTGACTAAGATGGTCTTCATGCATTCTCCTTGCTAGACGGTTGCGCAATGTATTTAGCGCAGATGGAATATTGAATAGGTTTTATAACCAATGGATAAATTAAAAATACCACAAAAGCCCACAGTAACGAGGTCCAATTTGACGCGGTTTGAAGAATAAATGCGAATACCGGGACAATGACGAGTAACTTTAGCACATTCAGTAAAGTCTTCTCTGGGACAGATAGCCGCTTTGACGCTTGGTCAAGCAACTTAACCCGCTCTGTCAGTGGAAGACCTTTTAAGGCCGGAATGTCTCTGGTAGAAAAATAAAACTTCATAGGTTTATGAAAAGCCCTTAATAAAAAACCGCCGAAACGTTACGTTGCGGCGGTTATTGTAGGGTAATTGGTCAGCACTTAAAACATGCTAACAATAAATTACGCTTTTTCTTCAATACCCGCTTTTTCCCAGAAACGAGATTTAAAGCTCATTAAACCAATCACAATAGCAATGGCAATGCTAAATAGGGCAATTTGAAGATACAGGTCTGGCATTTGCTCTACGTTTTCAGGGTCGAAGTTGCCTGAAAGTAAGCCAGCAATGATGTTACCGATAGAGTAAGTCAGTACGAATACCCCCATCATTTGCCCTGCGAAACGCTTAGGCGCTAGTTTACTTACTGCACTTAGTGCTACTGGGCTTAAGCACAGCTCACCAACTGTATGCAAGAAATACGTAGTAACAAGCCACATAGGCGCAACTTTAAGACCTTGTGCAGCGTACTGCGACGCCATAAACATTACCAAGAAGCCAGACGCCATAATTACGATACCAATGGCACACTTAATGGTGTACGACGGGTCAATCATTCGCTTAGCAAGGTTTATCCAAAGGGCAGCGAAGAAAGGCGACAGGATGATTATAAATAGGGAATTTGAAAGCTGAAACCATACGGTTGGGATAGCGTCCATCCCAAACCAAGAGGTAAGTAGCGAGCCGCTTTCAAGTACGCGGTCAGTATAGTTCTGAGCGAATAGATTTAGTGAAGAACCAGCCTGTTCGAAGCCAGACCAGAAACACGCTGAAGCGACACACACTAAAAACAGCGCCCACATACGTTTCTTTTCGTTGTCGCTTAGTTGGCCTTTAAAGTAAATAAAGCCGAAATAAAGAAAGAAGATGGCAGTAAATACAACGGCAACTTGCTGAGCAAGGGCTACTGGCTCAATAACGATAGTGCCCATGTGGGCAAGCACGATAACCACAACAGCAAGGGCAACCACAGCCCATACGCCCATCCATGCGCGCTGTTTAGCTGCACCTTGATATGGATTTGCAGGAGCAACAGAATCAGCCGATAACGAACGGTTGCTGAAGTAATATTGAATTAGGCCGATTGCCATACCGATGGCAGCTGCACCAAATGCGTAGTGCCAGCCCCAGTTTTCCTGTAAATAACCGGTAACTAGGTAGGCGATGAGTGAACCGATGTTAATGCCCATGTAATACAGCGCATAACCACTGTCACGACGGCCGTCGTCGTCACCATATTGCTGGCCAACCATTGCTGAAATGTTAGGTTTAAGTAAGCCAGTACCTGAAGCAACAAGGATAAGGCCGACAAAGAAAAGGTTTTGCAAATCTATTGCGAGTACCACGTGGCCTGCGAAGATAATAATACCCCCGTACCATACGGCGTTCTTACCACCAATTAAGCGGTCCGCTAACCATCCACCCGGTAGACCTAGAAAATATACCGCACCTGTATAAAGGCCGTAAATAGCGCCAGCGGTTGCAACAGTAAAACCTAACCCTTGGGTTTGTAGGCTTGCTGTCATGAAAAGAACAAGTAGTGCGCGCATACCGTAATAGCTCATGCGCTCCCACATTTCTGTAAAGAATAGCGTTCTTAGGCCCCCTGGATGGCCAAAAAAGCTAGTATCGTTAGATGATTTCATAATTATATTTTAATTCCATATTGCTTATGGTTGTTATTGTAGAGCACTTATAGGATAGGCTCTTTGATAGTCGTCCGTAAGGCGGATAGCTTCTTATACTAGAGCTTGCTTAAAGACACAAGATTTGGGCGACAAACTTCATTAAAGCGGTGTCAATTGACCAAGTCTTAATCGACTTAGCCAATTGACGGTATGGTTTACTTGAAAGGAGAAATACTAAAGTTCGCGGATGGTTGCCACTACAATTCTTACAATTCCGTATATCAGAAGCAATGAAACGCCGAAAAGAACAAGGTTGTAGATAACCGTAGGGTAAGCATTATCATCCGGAAGGGTAGGCGATTCTACGGTGACCAAATGTTGTAGTTTTTGGTACGCCTCTACACGTGCATTTTCTAGTGTGATAAGCGATGAAGAATACGCTTGAATAGCCAATTGAAGCTGTACCTGAAGGTTACTGTATTGCGCCATAAGTTCACTCACTGACAGGGCCTCACTTTCTCCTTCAGCAGTACTAATGCGCTCCTTCTGCTTTTCTACTTCTTTCTGTAGCGCAGCTATTTCACGCTTGATGTTTATCACTTCTGGTGCGACGTTAGACATCATGGTCGACATAGTGCTTAGCTCAGCTTTTTTCTGGGCAAGGGTTGCCTCTAATGAAAAAGCAATCTGCTGAAACGCTGCACCTTCAGCCGTAGGGTCTAGCACATTGTATTTAGATTGGAAGCCTAAAATTTCAGTCTTTGCTTGTTGCAGCTTTTGTTCAACAATCTCGTGTTCGCCCTTAGCAAAAGTAAGCTTTGATTTCGCTAAGTTGTTATTGATATTGTTAATAAACTCTTCCGCTTTATCAACAATAGCCTGGTTGATTATTTGGGCATATTCAGCGTCGAATGCACGGGTTCGCAAACTAATTACAGAAGATGCCGAGTCAACGCTAACTTCAATATGGTTGAGGTAAAACTGATAAAAGTCCTCTTGCTTATGTGAAGACGACAAACCGCTAAACATATCGGCTTTGTCTGACATGTAATGGTCTCGAAGGCCAATAGTTTCATCCAGATACTTAATCATATCGGCAGATTGAATATAAGCTTCTACAAGCTGACTTTCCGTGCCGCCTGATGCACCTGAAACACCGGCTGCCATAAGCAGGGATGAGGGGTCGAAGCTGCTGCCTCCATCGCTTGATTTTACAATAAGCTGGCTTTTACTTTCATATTGTGGCGCAGCCCATAAAACAAGGTATAGGGCGTAAAGCACCCATGGAAGAACAAGCAACAGCATTTTGTGTTTGCTGAGAAGGGCATTGAGCTGTGTAAGAGATTTTTCCACTGTGATTTGAACCTATTTAAGTGATTTCTTATTGTCTGCATCCTGCGTATAAACGTCGATGCCTTCTTCGAGATCGTGATAATAAGTAAGTTTGCCTTCATCTATGATAACGGCAGACGTACAGAACTCGCGGATTTGGTCAAGTTCATGGCTAACCATAATAACGCCCGCTTGTTCACTTTTTTCTTTTAGCGATAAACGCGCTTTTTTTCTAAAAAGCGGATCGCCTACAGATGTCGCTTCATCGATAAGGTAAATATCAAAATTGATATTCATACAGCACGCAAATACGAGTTTGGCGCGCATACCAGATGAGTAAGTTTTTACAGGAAGGTCGAAGCGTGCGCCGAGTTCGGCAAATTCTTGCACTTGCTCTTCGTATTCTGGAAGCGATTTGACGTTGTTAATTCGGCCCACAAAACGCGTATTTTCACGCCCTGTCATTTGCGGGTGTACACCTGTTTGAAGGGCAACCGGCCACGACATGGATTTATTCGTTAAAACTCGGCCTCTGTCAGGGTATTCGCTTTTTGCTAGCATACGGAAAAGAGTCGACTTACCCGCGCCATTTTTACCTAAAATTGCGACGTTATTTTCCGTAGGAAAATCAAAATTCAAATTTTTGAAAATATATTGAGGGCCCATTTTACTGGGGTAACTCTTTGTTAAATTCTCAATTCTTATCATCGAGACAACACCTTCTTCCATGTGATGTGATACATCGAAAGGCTTAGGAAGAGAAAAATTATAGTAATTTCAATTAGAAAGCCAAGGGATACGCCCTTTGTTCCATAGGATTCGAAACAGGCGTAACGGGCGAGTTCATTGAAATGAACAAGAGGATTCCACGTTAAGTAAGGCCAATACTCTTCAGGCAGATCTTGAAGACTGAAAAAAACGCATGAAATAAACATTAATGGGCGGGTAAGCATTGATTTTATCTTATCCACTTCCGGCACGAATGCGGCAGCGATAGCAAAAATCATCCCTATGGATATTGAAAATACCCACAAAAGAAGAAACAGAGATATCAGCAGCAACGGGTCATTTACTGTAAAGGTCTCGCCCATCAGGTAAAGCGCAAGACATAGTAATGCGACAACAACGACTTTAACAGAAAACTCTAAAAAGCCAGCAGTGAGCATTGCTGATATGGGTTGAACCTGTCTGAACGCATAGAGCGGCTTATTTCTGCGCACAGAAGTTGATACTGACTGGAGGCATGTAGTCAAAGACTGCAGGCCGACCATTCCGATCATCATAAACAGAAAAAGAGGAATAGAGTGGATATCATCGCCGCTGATCAGTCCACGAAGGTACGACAGCGCGAAAATAAAGGCAAAGGGCTCTAAAAATGCCCAGCCTAAGCCAAATTTATCGTTAAATTTACTTTGAAGCTCGCGCAGGAAAAGCGCGAATATCACGCCTCTCCATGCGTAGAGCTGGTCTTTAAACGTTACCATGTTTAGTTAGTAGCTACGTTGGCTGCAATAGCAATTTGATAAACAATCTGAGTAATGTCTTTAACCGCTTGCAATAGCTTGGTATCGATAGCAGGCAATACGATGATCTGATCACCTGGTTCTAACTTACTATCGTTGCTTGCTAGGAATGAGCTGTTGATGCTGGTAAAGGTAACATTACCATTTTTACGAACAATAAGGATTCGTTCGTCTTCAGCACGTTCAGTGAATCCGCCGGCCCAAGCAACATAATCTTCAGTCGTGGCTTCTGGGTTAAAGACTACTGACTGAGGAAGTAACACTTCACCACCTACGTGCACTAAGTCAGTTACCTCTGGGATGACAATAGTGTCATTCGGTTCTAGCAGAATATTTGCGATATCACCATTTTCAGAAACTACGACTCTGCCCTGAGGCTCAATTTGGCGAGCACGCGCAATAAAGTCAGCGACAAGCTGAGCTTCTTGGGCACGGATGGCTCCTTCACCCGTCGAGCTAATGGGAGCGGTATACATGCTCCGCTCAAGACGCTGAAGACCTTCTTCGATGATTTCTTTTTGCTTTACAGCAACGCTTTCTCTTAACAGATAAATATTCTGGGTATCAGAAAGGGCTGTATCTGCTTCGATGTGATCTAGTACATCGATAAGGCGTGTGCCTTTATCAACCATAATCTGAGATGCGCCAGCAAATGCGCCAGCCACATTAATGCGATAGATTTGGGGCTCGTGGTCAGCAAGGTATTCAACTGTGTCGCCTGCACTTAGTTCAAGTGAAGCAAATTCATCCAAACTCAAGTAGCGAGCGAACTGTTTGTTATTTCGAATACCAGATACCGAAGCATGGGAGGAAAACTCACCTGGCCGCGCAAAGTAATTCACCACGCCGCCGTTCAATTCTTCGTTAAGAAACTCAAAGGTGAAGCTATTTCGAGCGCCTGTTTCAACGACAATAGTGTTGCCAATTGGGTGCACTAATATGGTATCGCCATCTTTAAACGACATCTGAGGCAACTTACCATTTCTGAAAAATGCATATAAATCGGCAGTAGCGACTACTTTACCATTGCGCACTACGTCTATCTGCCTAAAACTTCCGCGCTGAAAATCAATACCACCGGCGCGTTTTAGGTAATACAGCACGCTATCTGAGGCGAGCCCTGCATATTGACCAGGTCTTAGCACCGGGCCAGAAACGAAAATTGACACGGGCGTTGATGTAAGAAGGTTAACGTAAACATTTACATCGTTTGTATAAACCTGTCTGATTTTTGCAGTAACGGTTTGATTTACACTGCCAGCAGGTGTATTTGCAACACGGATAGGACCAATGTTAGGAATAAAAATATTGCCTTGATTATCAACGGTTACTACGTCAGAAAAGTTAACCGCCCCCCACAGCCATATTGAAATTTTATCGCCCGGTGCAACGAGATAGTTATCATTAAGACCTGTGCTGCGTTCTGACTCAAATCCACCAATAAATAAGTTGGCTGCAAAAGGTGGGTTTTCCATAGGCGCTTGCGCAGGAAAAACAGTATCAATAGTTGGCTCGCCAGGTAAGTTTACGCCATTACGAGGCTGGGTTGAAAACTGTCCCATGGTATTCGCAGAACTGCTAGCGCCTGGAAGCGTTCGCTGGGTTGAAATACTCAATGGCGATACGGACTGATTAGCAATGCCGCTACTCTGGCTCTGCTGAGCTCTTTCTCTTAATTGCTGCAATTGTTCCACGCTTTGCGCGCTTGCAGTGCCCACATAAGCGAAAAGAAGTGACGTTGCACAAGCCGCTAGCGTCAGGCGCTTTAAAGTTTTTTTGATGCTGGTTGACTGCATTTATCTATTCACCTTGCACTGTTGCCGAAGCTACTAAGGGAGTAATAACTCGCCATTGACCGTTTCGCTGACATGTCGTCATTTTACGCTGAATATCAGAAGACGCTGTTTCACCGTCTTGTAAAGAAAATCGGATACATTTATTGCCTGTGGCGGATATATAGTGCTTCAAGGACTCGTATTGGTGGCCATTGAAGCGTATTGAAAATGATTCCTGCGTATCATGATAAATGTTGGCTTTTGGAATATTTATTGCAAGCTCTTTGTCCGGTGCAAGGGAATAAGCAAGAGAAGAATGCACCAAAGGAATGTCAGCCTTAGTGGCGGTAGGAGTGTTAGAACACCCAGCTACGCCTACCGTAACTACGATAGGTAAAATTAGACGAGATAATTGTTTGAACATTAGCTTTCATATCCATATAGCAATTTCGCGCTAGGATAACATAAGTTTTAAAAAAAGCATGTTCGCTATCGCAGTTGCTGAATTGTCTGAGTCTTCACCAAGACTGCAATATAGAAGACAAGTTCATATCAATAGTGTAACTCGATATGTTTTTGGCATTGCAAAGACTGGAAATAGACGAGTAAGTTAACAGGTTAAAGGAATAAAGAAGTTATTCAATCGTTACAACAGAAGCTGAGATAGTTCGAGAGAGGCGGCGAGAAGACGCACAACAGGTTCTCTTTTTAGCGGTGATTAAGGTTATTCTCGCAACAAATGAGTTTTTGACACGTTTTGATACGTTATTTATGCATGAAGGGTGGTTACTTAGACAAATGTTTTATATTATATCGAAGTTTTCTATCCGCATACTCATAACAAGATGCCCTCATCGCGCTGGAAGAAATGGAAGTTGTAAATAAATGGAAGCAACATTTAGTTTTTTATCAAAATTTGCATGTGTATTGACAGAAACTACTACAAGTAGCTGTGTTTTTGTCGGTAACGCGAGGTTGTGTGTTTTATGCTAGCTTATTTGCAGTTTGTCCCGCTTTTTACTGCATTTTTCGTCGCCCTTATCCTTTTGGTGGTCATGACGCCTTTAGCGCATCAATTTGGCTTAGTTGACCAACCATCAGCGCGAAAACGTCACGCCGGAATTGTACCTCTAACAGGTGGTGTGGCTATTTTTATGGCCGTGCTTGTTGCCAGCGTCGCGACAGATGTGTGGATGAAAAACAATCCTCTGTTTTTCACCGCATCAGCATTTGTTGTCTTGCTTGGTATGTTGGATGACCGTTTTGACCTGAGTGCCAAAGGCCGCCTTATGTGCCAATTTGGTGTTGCAGCGATCATGGCATGGAGCGCGCAAAACTATATTACATCTTTGGGTAATATCTTCGGAACAGGTGAGGTATTTCTCGACCTAGGTGGGTATTTCTTTACGATCATTTGTGTGGTCGGTGTCATCAATGCGTTTAACATGATAGATGGTATTGATGGATTAGCCGGCGGTATGAGCCTTGTTATTCTATTAACAGTTGCGGGCTTTTTGATCTTTACTGGTAACGGAGCCTCCATCATGGAGCCGCTTATCATCGTTGCAGCTATTGTTCCGTTTCTTGCTTTTAATTTGAGTTGGAAAGGGTTTAAAGGCAATAAGATATTTATGGGTGATGCGGGCAGTATGTTCGTTGGGCTCACTATCGTATGGTTGCTTGTGGATCACACTCAAGGTGAAGCTGCCGCATTTAGGCCCATTACTGCGGTGTGGTTAGTCGGCCTTCCATTAATGGACATGGCCGCGATCATGTATCGCCGTGCACGGAAGGGGCAATCAATGCTCAAACCTGACCGTCAGCACCTTCACAATATCTTTATGCGTGCAGGGCTTAGCAGTAGAAAGTCACTTGTTGCTATCCTTTTGCTCGGAGCATGTTATTGCTTAATCGGTATATTAGGAGAAGTCTATCAGGTAGCTGAAGCCGTCATGTTCTGGGGCTTTATTGGGCTACTCGTCGTGTACAGTCTTGTTATCCAACATATTTGGAGTGTACTGCGCTTTGTGAAGCGATTAACCGCATAGTTTGAGTAAAATCGTGGCAGGCTTTGTAAAATCTCTGTAACATGCCAACAAATAAAAGCGCACAATTAAGGCGCTTTTATTTTCTTTGTTACTTTTTTACGTTGGTAAAATTCTTGATAAATCAATTCTCTATTCTTCAAAATAACAATAAAAAACAGCATGTCGAATCGATAATTGCTATGGCGGTTTACCAAGCTGACAATGCGAAGTGGCTTCGCGAAGCCATTGAAAGCATGACTGAGCAGTCTTACACAGATTTTCTTTTCGTTATTGTCGCCGATGGACCTGTACCTCAAAAAATAACTCGCGTACTAGAAGATGTAGCAAGCAAAGACGACAGGGTAATAATAGCGTCGAATAGTCACAATGTGGGGCTAGCAAGTAGCATGAACTCAGTTGCTGAGTTCGGTATGCAGTTTAACCCATCGTTTTTCATAAGAATGGATGCGGATGATATTTCTGAAGAAAACCGCCTTCTACGTCAAATCACCTACCTTAAAAAGCACAGCAATATTTCGGTGCTAGGTTCAGCACTAACGGAAATTAACGAAAGTGGTGTAAAGGTCGGTGCGCGAGTAATGCCCGCTTCACACAGGCAGATCGTTCGTATCTTGCCGAGACGATGCTCGCTTAACCATCCAACAGTAGTCATTCGTTACAATGTATTTAATGATGGGCATCGTTACGACAGTGACTTGTTAAACACTCAAGACTATTTTTTCTGGATAACCTTAGCGTCTAAGGGTTATATTTTTAGGAACTTAAAAGATCGACTTTTGAAATTCAGAAGGGTAAACAATTTTTATAAACGTCGAGGCTTAAGTAAGTCGCTCAACGAGTTCAGAGCACGTTTATATGCCATACGTAAATTAAAGCAACTTTCACCCTATAACTTTTTTTACGCTTGTGGTGTTTTAGCATTGAGGTTAATGCCTGGAAAAGTGGTTAAACTTGCCTATAAACTTGATAGACATTTACTGGAAAGGTTTGGTAAACATTGAGCGTCGGCGTTGTTGTTATACTATTTAACCCTGATGTTGAGCACGTGCGTAGTCTCATCGATGCGTTTTGTGCCCCTGACTGGAACGTCATCTTAGTTGATAATTCTCCAAGTCCTCAGCAGGCTCTTTTAACAACTGATGTTACTTATCTTCATTACCCCTCAAATATTGGTATCGCCCACGCTCAGAATGTCGGCTTGAAAGTACTCTTTAATGAGGGAAGCGACTACGCCTTTTTGCTTGATCAAGATAGCTTGTTCTCTCCCGATATTGCTGTTGAGTTAGTCAGGCAATTCCAAGACCTTGAGCAACGTTCCCCAATTGCAGCCATTGGCCCTTCTATCTATTGCCAATTTTCAGAGTGTGTCGATCAGGGTGTTCTGCAAAAAGGGAAGCAGGTTTCCGAAAAGTTAAAAACAGTAAAGCAAATCATTGCCTCAGGCATGTTAATTTCCAAACGTGCTTTTGAACGCGTGGGTGAAAAAGAAAATGAGCTCTTTATCGATGGCGTTGATCACGAATGGTGCTGGCGTGCTCGAGCCAAGGGCATGGTTATCTATCAGTCGCTCAGTGCATGTATGCCTCATCGACAAGGCGACGATAGAGTGAAAGTTTGCGGTGTGACATTCAAGCAGGGCGCACCGATAAGGCTCTACTATCAGTTTCGTAACGTACTCATTTTAGCGCGCCGCCATTATGTACCTCTTTATTGGAAACTTCGTCATGTTTGTGCAATACCTCTGAGGTATCTTGTAAACAGATATTGCTTTGAGCAAGGCAAAACGCGAGGCGCTTTCATGTGGGCAGGACTCAAAGACGGATTAAAACGCAAAACCGGCCCCATAGAGCATGCACTAATTCCAAAAAGTAGTGTGAAAAAAAGCGACACTTGATGTGTAGGAAAGGAAGGACAAATCATAAACGCTTTCACTATTATGGTGCATTAGATATTATTTATCCCTAATTTTGTGCTTTTATCGGTGGTTTTGAGCTGTTTTGCCCATTTTCAATACACAGACGCTCTAAAAAGGTAATTGGAACATCGATTGCATTAGTCTTGCGAACAACAGTGAATATGTCTCAGCTTAAGGAATAACAAACGGCTGAAAGTCGACTTAGGCGTGTATTTAGGATTTTAAAAAAGGATATTAACTATGAGTCAGGTTAAAAAAGCGGTAATCCCTGTAGCGGGCCTTGGGACGAGAATGCTCCCAGCAACGAAAGCTATTCCAAAAGAGATGTTGCCAGTGGTTGATAAGCCATTGATCCAATACGTGGTAAGCGAATGTGTTGCTGCAGGACTAAAAGAAATTATCCTAGTAACGCACGCGAGTAAAAACAGTATTGAAAACCACTTTGATACCTCTTTTGAGCTAGAAGCCACACTAGAAAAGCGTGTAAAACGCCAACTGTTAGAAGAAGTTCAGTCAATCTGTCCAAAAGATGTAACTATCATGCATATTCGCCAAGGCGTTGCGAATGGACTTGGTCACGCAGTACTTTGCGCTCGACCTCTGATTGGCGATGCGCCATTTGCGGTAGTGTTACCTGACGTCATTATTGATGATGCAGCAAGTAATCCTAAAAAGGATAACCTTGCAGACATGGTTGCCAAATTTAACACCAGCCGAGTAAGCCAGGTCATGGTTGAGCAGGTTCCAGACGAAGATATCTCTAAATTTGGTATCGCAGACCTAGACGGCGCGGCAATTGCGCCAGGTGAGTCAGCGAAGATTCACAACATGGTAGAGAAGCCGCCTCGCGACGAAGCACCTTCTGACCTTGCCGTTGTAGGCCGATACGTTCTGTCAGAAAAAATCTGGGATCTGTTAGAGTTCACGCCTCCAGGCGCAGGTGGTGAAGTTCAGCTTACTGATGCTATTGATGCATTGATGAAACTTGAACAAGTTGATGCCTACTACATGAAAGGTAAGAGTCACGATTGCGGTAGTAAGTTGGGGTACATGAAAGCTAACGTTGAATATGCGTTACGTCATCCATCGTTAGGCGACGAATTTAAAGAATACTTAGCTTCTGTTGTTAAATAGTCTTACTAGGGCTTGTTGACCTTTAGTGTAGATGAAAGAACAGCAGGCCTAAGGCAATTAAATAGCTTTAAACGATTAAAAATGCGCCCTTGCGGCGCATTTTGTGTGTGTGGAGCCAGCGTACCGCCTATTCGCTTTAGTCCTTCTATCTTACGTGTACATAGCCTTCAATTTTATTAAGCATCTTTTCACCGATACCTTTTACTTGAGTTAATTGTGCGACCTCAAGAAACGGGCCTACTTCTTCACGATATTTAATAATAGCTTTCGCTTTAGATTGTCCAACGCCGGGTAGGGTAATTAATTGCTCTACGGTCGCCGAGTTTAAATCGATACGTTGTTGCTGGCTTGTACCTTCATTAGCTTGCGCATTTCCGCTTTCCGCTGGTTGAGCGTGAACCGCTGGCGTTTGAATGGCTAGTGCAGATAGTACGAGTAAACCTGAGATTAATTTTTTCATCATCTTTCCTTGTATGTTGCTAAGCGCGCCATAAAGCGTTATCGGCGCAATATTTAAGTAAATGGGTTTAAGTCATGTACCAAAGCGCGCTGACTTTTGTAACCTAGATGCAAGCGGAGCAGGCCTCTTTAAAAATTTCCTGTCTTCTGTTGTGACCAAGTTACAAAGCTCAGCACACTTCAACGTGTACAAAGGAAATAATAAAGGTGAACGAGAAAAGCGGTAGTCCAGTTTTAGTACAGTTTAAAGCAGGGGGAGTGATTAATAGAGACATAAAAAAAACGGGCTATTAAGCCCGTTTTGAAATAATTTAAAGGTGTAAGCTAAAATGCTTATAGGCGGTCAAGAAGCGCCTGAGTGAACTCGGTAGTACCTGCTTCACCACCAAGGTCACGTGTTGTGCGATCGCCAGACTCGATCACGTCTTTTAGTGCTGCGCGAATTTTCTCTGCTTTATCGCCCATGTTTAGGTACTCAAGCATTTGCGCTGCTGCCAAGATTACTGACGTCGGGTTAGCTAGGTTCTTACCAGCAATATCTGGTGCAGAACCGTGAACGGCTTCGAAGATTGCACAATCTTCACCGATGTTTGCACCTGGTGCCATACCAAGACCACCGACAAGACCAGCACATAGGTCAGATAGAATGTCACCGAAAAGGTTAGTCGTAACGATAACGTCAAACTGATGCGGGTTCATCACAAGCTGCATACAGCAGTTATCAACGATCATTTCAGCTGACTCGATGTCAGGATAACGCTCACCAACTTCACGGGCTACTTTAAGGAAAAGACCTGATGTTGACTTAAGGATGTTAGCTTTGTGAACAGCTGTTACTTTCTTACGACCTTCACGGCGCGCTAATTCATAAGCAAAAACAACGATTTTTTCAGCGCCGTCACGAGTGATCTTACTCATTGCTTCAGCTTCGTTACCGTCTTCTGATACAACTTGGCCAAGACCAGAGTACATACCTTGCGTGTTTTCACGAACGGTAATGATATCGATGTCTTCGTAACGTGCTTTTGTGCCTTTGAATGACATCACAGGACGAAGGTTTGCGTACAGTTTGAACTGCTTGCGAAGACTAACGTTGATTGAAGTAAAACCTTCTCCAACGGGGGTCGTTAAAGGACCTTTAAGCGCAACTTTGTTTTTTGCGATTAGGTCTAAAGTTTCTTGAGGTAGAAGCTCGCCATGTTCTTCCAGTGCGACTAGGCCAGCATCGGCATAGTCATAGGCAAAGTCACAGCCAACCTTATCTAAAATTTTTGTGGTTGCATCGATAATGTCCGGGCCAATGCCGTCACCGCGAATGACTGTAATACGTTGCTGAGTCATGTGGAGGGATCCTCTGGTAATTCTGTTGTCAAAATCGTTAGGTTTATTCAATTTGTAGCTTGGCGTTTATGAGCCAATTTCTGCCTGCTTACTTATTATAATGGAAAATGTAGGGAAAAAGGGTTAAGCACTGCAAAAGTTGCTGTATTTTATACGATACCTGGCGCAAGTTATAGCCATTCGTAAAGATTAATTAAATAGCCGAGTACGATGTATTGGAGTAAATGGCGTTACTGCGCAAGCGGACAGAACAAACGTGACCCATTGGCGTCTAGTGCGTTTACCACATCATCTCGTCGAATACCTAGGATATTTAAAAGTGTTTTGATATTGATATCCTGAAGTAATGAATAAATATCCTGATTAAATAAGCATGCTTTGGCGAGAGCGAAGCTCAACACCAGAATTACTTGTTCCTTTTGAAGTGATTTAGGAACGTCCGTACTTACTTTACTGCATTGGTGTATAACGGCACGCCACGTCGAGCTTTGATGCCAACTTCCAGCAAGTTCAGAAGCGATTGCTAGCCAAGGCGTGTCAGATTTGACCTTGAATGCGCTATTAATGGACACAGCTTTGGTGAGGTCGACGGGTAATGCTCGTGACACTTTAAACCCTGGTAGCGTGAACAAGGGAGTACAAACAAAGGTCATGGTCAGTGCGGCAGATTGCGGCGAAAATTTCGAATCGGCGAGTTGTGCGAAATAGCTTGCAAATGAACAAGCCAATAAAGTCAATTGCTTGCACATGCCCATCAGTGGAAATTGGTTTTGCGTTAGCCGTTCTAAAAGCGCAAATTGAATAAGCATGTCACCCACACGTTCAATGCCGTAGGTCAAAACCGCCTGTTTAATGCTTTTAACCGGAAGCTGAAGACGGTTGTCCTGACTCGCAGTGTGCATCAAAAAGTGATTAAACGTGGGCACGCTTTCAATTTTTTCGCAAAGTTGTTCAATATCTACATCGCGCTTTTGCAGCTCATCGATAATAGTTATAAGGGCTTTAGGGGGATGCTGAATTGCGAATGTAGAAGGTAAAAATGGTGTGCCGCCATGATTTACTCTCGCAGTGGCGGTATCAGTGTAAAGAGCAACAAAGTGCTCAAACGGCATTGATAGTGAAATGGGAGAGCGTATTGACGATAGAGGCAGCCACTTTCCATCTTCATCATCTTGGCTAAGCATAAATACGTAGCCGTGATTTTGCTGAATGTCGACTAGCGCGCCCGGTACGCCGTTTGCGTAAACCTTTGCGCCAGGTAGCACACCATTAAATAGGTTGATAAGTGGTGCAATAGGGGGACGATGATGTGCTGGAAGGCGTAAAACAATCTGAGTGAAAACCTCACGATAATCTGCTTTTTTTGTTTTAGTAGCGAAAACATTTGCTAGGAGACAAAGCCTTTGAACCATATTAAGCCGAATGTCTGCAACGTAGTTAATTGGCTTGTCTGACCGAAACGCTTTTTGAAGTTTAATGATATCCAGCCAAATCGAGAGATTGTGTTTACGCAAAAAGCGAATGATATTGGCCGTTTGGTCGCTTGGTGTTCCTTTACTTGAAAGCCAGAGGGATGCGAGTAAAGACGCAAGCACATGTTGTAAATAGTGGTCGTTTAATCGGCAAAGCTTGCCAAACAGCGCCAATAACAAAAGATGTTGAGTATCTTTAGGAAGGTCATTATCGATGTGTAACGTTGCTGCAGCAAGCGCTGGATTGGCGTTTACTAAGGTCAGGATCCGTTTAGCGATTTTCAACCAATGGTTTATACGCTGCTCGACAGAAAGTTCAGTTTTACCTAACTGAACCAGGCGTTTAAGCGTGGAAATGATGTCGCTCACTCCCCATCCTTCTAACTTTTTTGGTAACTGGAGTAAGCCCCTTCACCCCATGCAATAAGTTTGTCGTTTTCAAAAAGCAAGGGTGTACATTCATCTTGCGTGGTTAAGCCGTCAGCGCGCACATGTTGTGTCCTAAAAAACATAACCTGAATAGCAGTGGCACCCTGCCGCTTGGCTTCTGTAATGTCAGGTGAGCCTAGTAACGCCAAAACTTCTTCTCTTGTACTGCCTAACTTTAACTTGGTTATTTGGACACGGTTATATTCTTCACGGTCTTTCCAATCCATATTCTCAGGCTTATCGGGATAGAACGCGATAACCATAAAAACAAACACCGCATAAAGGGCGATGCCAGCTAAAATTAGACGAATAACCTTGGTATTCATGACCGTTACTTCTCGTTTTTCTTTACTTGAATGCTACTGCAAGCCAAAGCCCGACATTGTTCGGGAGCCGAGCATAGGCTAAATGTGCACTACATTCATTCGTTAAACAATACTCTCTAATAGTGTACCGCAAAACGACTACTAAACATAAGTAGTAAACGTAAGCAAATGCGTCTTGCCACGGTCTCGTGTTATTCGCTGTTTCTCTTATCGTTCTTTACAACGTAACATGGTTCATACGCGCTACCAGGCAGCTTCATTCTATGCTGTTTTACAAACGACTCGAGTAGCGTATCAACCTTCTCCATCAGTGTACTATCACCGGTGAGCTCAAACGGACCATGTTTTTTGATCTGAGCAATGCCTTCTGCTTTTACATTACCCGCAACAATGCCTGAAAACGCTTTGCGCAAATTGGCCGCTAGATCACTTTTACTTTGATCTAAGTGCAGTTGAAGATCGGCCATACTCTCATGCGTTGGAATAAAGGGCTGTTGAAAGTCTTGTTCAATTTTTAATGACCAATTAAAGCTGAATGCGTCACCCATCGCACCTCTGAACTTCTTCACTTTTTCAAGGTGTTTATTCATGGTGCGTGCTACTTCTTCTGGGTCATCTACAATGATTTGATATTTTGATTGTGCTTCTGGACCCAGTGTTGCACCAACAAAAGCGTCTATGGCTTCAAAGTACTCTTCGCTTCCAGCAGGCCCTGTTAGAATGAAGGGAAAAGGTTGCTGCGCATTGCGTTCATTCATCAAAATGCCAAGCAGATAAAGTAATTCTTCGGCAGTGCCTACACCGCCTGGAAACACGATAATGCCATGTCCGAGTCTAACAAACGCCTCTAAACGCTTTTCAATATCAGGCATGATAATGAGCTCGTTGACAATGGCGTTGGGCGGCTCGGCGGCAATAATACTCGGCTCAGAGATGCCAATATAACGGCCTGTCTTGTGGCGTTGCTTTGCATGACCTATGGTGGCGCCCTTCATTGGCCCCTTCATCGCTCCAGGCCCACATCCTGTGCAAATATTCATGTCACGTAAGCCGAGCTGATAGCCCACTTCTTTCGTGTATTTGTACTCTACTTGATTAATGGAATGGCCGCCCCAACAGACAATTGTGTTTACGCCATCGTTCCCTTCAAGCGCTTTAGCGTGGCGTAGCATGTCAAACACCATGTCTGTGATGTCGTTACCTTCAGCCGGTGCGGTTTGATGAAGAAATGCGTACTTGTTACCCATGTAAAGCAGGTCGCGAAGGACCGCAAATAGATGTTCGTGTACACCACGAACGAGTTTTTCGTCAACGAAAGCCACTTCAGGAGGGTTCACGAGTTCTATTTTTACGCCCCGTTCACGACGAATGAGTTTTATTTCAAAATTTTCATAAGGAGCAAAAAGTGCTTCGAAATTGTCTTCGTCAACGCCGCTGTTCAATACTGCAAGGCAACAGTTTCTGAACATAGCAAAGAGCTCGCTGTTGGTGGCGTCTTGAAGACGAGAAACTTCTACTTGTGATAGCTGGCTCATCCAGCCAACAGGGTTAAGCTGCACTTTCTTCATATTTTTACTTCCTATAAGTCAGTGCTTAAATCAGTGACTACGAGGTTGCGGCCGTTTCGTTTTGCTTTATAGAGGTACTCATCGGCGCGTTCAAACACAGTTTCAGTAGTATCATTGTCATTGAAACAGGTTGCGCCAAAAGATGCGGTGATTTTTACTTTTTCTTGCTTGAATTTAAACGGCATTGCAGCAAGTTTAGTTCTAACTTCATTAAGCTTCTTATCTATATCTGCCATCTGCGCCTGAGGCAGTAGCATTACAAACTCTTCTCCTCCCCACCTGGCAATAAAATCATTTTCGGACAAACTTTGCTTTAAGAATTTACTCACTACCTGAAGAGTTTTATCGCCTGCTGCGTGCCCGAATCTATCGTTGATTGACTTGAAATGATCAATATCCACAACGGCGACCGCAAGCAAGTCACCATTTTCTTTAAATTTAGTGAAAGCCGCTTCTAGTCTCTCATTATACGCCTGCCTGTTTGGAAGCCGAGTGAGGGGGTCGGTGCGGCTTTGCATTGCTTGTTCGGCCAGCTTCTTTTTATAGACGCTGGTTTGCTGCTGAAGTGTATCTATTCGCGATTGCATAGAGGAGAGCAGTGCCATTAGCGCTTCTTGACCTTGCTGATCGTTGCTTTGTTGCTCGCTTAACGTAGTCACAAGCTTTTCTACGCGAAACTGTGTCTGCTCTTTAAGTGCTTCTAGAGAACTGCTTTCCGATACGGCTTCTTCAATGTGAATAATGTCACGTTTAAGTTGCTCATTACCAGCTTGGCGCTGCTCGAACTGGGCTTGGCTGCCTTGGATCGTATTGCTGACGTCGCTACTCACTTCACCTAATGAACGGTGCAGACTCTGAATCACTTTTCCTGTTAAGCTCGCCTCTGACATAGCGTCTTGAACGATCATGCGCAAAATTACAACGCAGCTTTTAAGCAGCTGGTCTTCATCCATGCCTTCATCAAGACGTTGCTTTATATCATTGAGTTGCTGATCGTTAGGTTTTTTTTGCGCATAAGAAGCAATAAGGTGATTAAGCTCAACCAAAATAGAACGGTAGTGAGGGTTATCATCTTTAATCGAACGAGCCGATGTGCTTTCATTGTTGGTGGACTTAGTTTCTGTGGTTTCAGATGGCTCAAGTCCAACCATTTCCTTGTTAAGCGCAATGCGGTGAAGCGCAATGGCTTTTGAGTAAAGTTTATAAATACTGAAGATATCACCTACAGGTTGATTTAGCTTAATCAATTCCTGCGTGGTTAACCCTTTTAATTCAGTATCTTCAAATACAATTTTCTGTAGTTGTTTCATTGCATCTTCTAGCGATGAAACAGTATCAACACTGTATTTTCTAAGCGTTATTTCTTGATGCTGAAGTGATTTGTTGAGTTTCTCTATGCTCACAGCGGCAAGACTAAAATTAGGTGTGCCAGAAAGGTGGCCTCGTAACACCTTAAGTTCAGTATCGATCTTATCCGAGAAGCCCTCATAAAATGCTGAGAGTTTCACAATAAACTGACAAAGAAGCGCGTTATTTTGTTTTAGGGTTTGTAGTTGTTTTGCTTCCATAATCTCGTCTTTGTTCTAATTCGCTATTACTGCCGCGGCTTAGGTAGCGTTGGTAGGTACTTCACCGTTATATTACTGACGTGCTTGACGATGATTAGCATAAGGCGCTTCGTAATTTGAACGGAAAGGGTTGATATCTAAACCCCCTCGTCGTGTGTAACGCGCACAAACGGTTAACTTATCTGGCTGACAATGCTGCATGATGTCGTTGTAAATGCGCTCAACGCATTGCTCATGAAACTCGTTGTGTTGCCTAAAGCTAATTAGATATTTTAAAAGCCCTTCGTGTTCAATAGCTTTTCCTTCATACCTTATTTGAATACTAGCCCAATCTGGCTGACTTGTGATTAAACAATTAGATTTAAGTAAATGAGAAACAAGCGTCTCTTGAATTCCTGTTTCATTTTTCGCAACAGTCAAATATTGAGTATTAGGGGAATATTGATCGATTTCTACATCCAGACTATCTAACAAGGTTCCGTTAAATTCTTGGAATTGTAGCGAAGAAAACTGCTCTGGAAGAATTAGCTTTACCTCGACAGGCTCTCCTGCGCACGCTGACAAATCCGCTTGAAGCACTTGTCGTACGTCCTCTGCTGAAGCGAATTTTGTTTGGTTGAAGCTATTCAAATATAGCTTAAATGATTTTGATTCGATTAGGTTCTTTGAGGTAATAGGAACGTGGCATTCTAAAATTGCCACATTAGGTTTACCCTTTAAATTTAGCCAAGAAAGTTCGTATCCTGTCCAAGTGTCGATACCATCAAAAGGTAAACCTGAGCCAGCCAAGTTTAACGTATCACGACTTAAACTGCGCGGCACGCCTTGCAACAAGCCAGGATTATATTCAAATTCATAGTCAACCTGTTTACCCAAAGAGAGGTCATCAGGTGCAGAGATAGTAATTTTTTGAGGTGAGTTGTCCGTCGACATAAGAACCTTTTATGTATCTACGCGGGATTTAAATTGTTGAACTGCACAGCGGCACACAGTCTTACGGCGCAGTAGAATTAACCCTAGTATTGACTTAACTGTTTAGTTGTATAGTGTACCCCAAAAATACGCAGGTAACGTCATAATGGCTCTAACAATTTCAGCACAATTAGATAAATTTGTATCATCTTATGTCGAACAGGCCGAGGCCGAGGGACTCAAGATAGCATTTGATAGCGAGTGGCCCTCGCCGTGCTATGAGACGACGGCGCAAGACGGTGAGCTTGTAAGATGGTCTCCTACGCTTCAATCGCCTGTGCAGTCTTTCAGTAATGTTGAAGAGGCATTATCGCTAAAGCTAAATCCTGACTACTGCGAGTATTTTACTCGTTACTACAGCGATAATTTAAAGGCTAACTCCCCGCAAGGTCACTGTGAATTGCTTCAAGTTTTCAATACCGAAGATTTTGAAAGATTACAGCAAAACTTGATTGGGCATTTGTTGATGAAGCAAAGACTTAGGCAAGCGCCAACATTGTTTTTTGGTTTAACTGACGAAGATGATTTTATTTTAACCGTTGTCAACGAAAGTGGCGAAGTGGCACTCGAGCAGGTTGGCAGAGAGCCTGCCAAAATTCTTGCGCCATCTCTTGCGGTGTTTATTGAGCAGCTTACACCTGCTATATAACGTTAATGCGTTGACTG
Source organism: Alteromonas macleodii ATCC 27126 (assembly GCF_000172635.2). Taxonomy (NCBI): domain Bacteria; kingdom Pseudomonadati; phylum Pseudomonadota; class Gammaproteobacteria; order Alteromonadales; family Alteromonadaceae; genus Alteromonas; species Alteromonas macleodii. Next base: position 1,013,454 of record NC_018632.1, read on the forward strand.
ACGTCAATCAGACCTAAAATTACCGGCCTGCAAGACTAAAAGCTATTGGGCGTTAATAATTTGATGTAGCGTCCGCTTTAACTCCGCCACTTCTTTTTCTAATGACTCTACCCGTGCATGCAAATTGCCTAATTCATCAGTTGTGGCGACAGGATTATGTTGTGCTACGTTTTCGTCCTTAGATACCTCTAACTTAGGTTTGTGTGCGTTAAATCGCTTAATCGCTTCAATAGCTTCGGTTACCGATACCTTAAAGGGAGCTTTTGCACGTAAAATGCCTACGGACGGTGTTTTTCCTTCTTTATGCATTTGAAGGCACAAAACGTGAAGTTGCTGCAGGTTAGCGTTACTCATAATACGAAAATGGTTGAAAGTCATGAATATTAGCAGTGTAGCCTGTCTACGTAGTCAATTTCACTAATAAGTTACTGATTTCACTATTTTTCAAAGCCTTCGTAGATTGGTGTTATTAAGATTGGTATAAAAATCAATGATTTAATTTTTGGCCTTAATCTTGTTTACCAATCATAACTTACATTATCACGCATAAACGCAGTGGTTCTTACGTTAGCGCATTTATGTCTATTCAGTGTCGGTTCACAAAGTAGGCGTAGTATCGAATAAAAACAACACACATAATTAAGGAATTCACATGAAAACGGTTCTTCTTTCAGTAGCTTTGGCATCTTCAGTTTTGCTTTCAGGTTGTGTCGTATCAGTAGGTGGCGGTTCAGATAGTCACTATGGTGCTGATTGGGAAGACAGAGAGTTTAACAATCGTAAACACATCGCGAATCTTGAAACAGGGACAACTTACGAAAGTGTATTGAGAAAAATGGGCGTTGCGGATTTCAACGAACTGTTCGAAAAGCAAGACGGCACATATCGCGTACTTTACTACCGAACTCAAAAAACGATGGGCGATGGTATCACCACAAAAGACGAGTGTACGCCGTTGGTTTTCAGAAATGGAAATTTAGTTGGCTGGGGTGACAGTGCTTATAGCTTAATGCACTAACAATCGTTAGTTGGTAATTGATTACGAAAGTAGGCATTACTAACTGTTTTTAAATGTTAATAAAAAGTTAACATGCAGGGGTTTTTCGCGTAGGCTAAAGTTTAATCAGTTTAAGTGGGTGGTTGGCGCAATGATAAAAGTTGTGCGGTAGTGTCCACTTCTCCCATTTTATTTAAATGGGTAAAAGCAGCTGTATAACTTTGCGTACAAGGAGCCCCTGATGAATACTGATGCTATTAATAATGCAATAGCCCCCTTGCAAGACACGGTTAAAGCCATCTATCTATCTGTAGATGATCTTAAAGTTGCCGCCTCTATTCTTTACAATGCGTATGTAGATGACCCATTGTTCATTGACATTTTCCAAGCAGAAAAAGAAGGTTATGAAAGCCGTCTACGGTCAGCTATCCGTGAAGAGCTCAATGCATTTTGGGTTGCAGAGCAGCCGATGATTGGCCTGTTCGATGATGAGCGGCTTATTGCCGTTGCATGCTTGACCGCGCCCGATGCAGCATTTGGTTCAGGACGTTACTGGCACTGGAGATTGCGGATGCTTTTAACGGCAGGTTTGTTCGGTACAAAGCAAATGCTAGAGAAAGAAGAAAAAGTGCGAGCATTAGTTCCCGCCGATAACTTCCACATGCTGAGTTTCATCGCAGTGCATCCAGATTATCAACATCATGGGCTTGGGCATATATTACTTGGCGCTATTGATAGCGTGGTAGAGGAAGATGAAAAAAGTGAGGGTGTTTCGGTGTTCGTGACCATAGAAAAACATCGCGCTTTCTTTAACGATGACAATTATCAGGTTGTAGGACAACTAAGCCTTTCTCATGTGAACGGTGAGGTAATGTTCAGGCTAAAATGATGTTTTTTTATTCGATGTGATACTCCTACCAAAACCTCACCAGTTGCAGTTCCAATCTTTACACCAAATTTACTACAGCGTTTGTAAGACATTTCCTACAAACGCTGTGAGTGATCTTACCTAAATGATGAAAGATTAATTTATACTAAAGTATAAAGCTATTGATTATATTGAAGTTTTTAAAAATTAGTCAAAAGTCGTACAAGAATCTTTCTTAAATCTCTGTAATTCAATATGGCGGTAATAATTGGAAGGGATACTATGAACATGTCACAAGGAAACACGACGAGTCACGGATTGAGTCAAGGATCATCAACGGAATAAGTTAGGACAACTTAAGGATGAGACTCCCACAAGGCAGTGGGGAAAGGGAAAGGAAAGCAGATAGGACACTGCATTAACAGGATGTTAGAAACGGATTTTAAAGGATATAAAGGGATTCAGGGACGTAAAATGTGAAAGGACTTCGCATACAGGATGTAGCAGGGAAAAATGGACGAGAGCTAGCAAGGAGCTAGAGGCAAGAAGCCAACGGCAGGATAGCCATTAAGGAATTTCTAGTTTGCATGGACGAGCAAACCAAGGACGAAAGAAGGACATGCTAAAGGATTGGCAAAGCTGTAGCAGGATGTACAGCAAATAATGGAATGAGGGAAGGGAACGTCAGCGGAGTCTGACAAGGACAGCCTCAGGAAGAGGAACACTGTATGAAGGATGTACAGTAAATTAGGATAAAAGGAAAGGGACCTACGCATGGATGTGTAGCTCGCACAGGAAGGCGCGAGAGTAGATGGAAAGGGGCGTATACGGATTTTAATCGGGAAGATTTTAGTCGCAAAGGATCGCGGAGAAGGATACTCAAAATTCCAGGAAAAAGGGGAGCCGCTAGGTTCCCCTTTTTTTTGCGTTGTTATTACCAATCCGTGTGCACTTGTTATGTAAAACCTGGCCTGAATGGTGAATTAAGAGCCGCTCACGCTCTTCGACATAGAAGCTTAAACCCTATGCGGCGGCACCTCTGTTCGCATAACCCTTACACCTATTAATTCAACTTCCCCAGTATATCGGTCCTCACCATTACTCGAGAACTCAAAGTTGAATACACTGTGCCAGTCTGGCTTACCATATTTAAACGAGAACCGAGTTTTTGCTCTTGCCACGCTCAACAACTGCAAACCATGTTTATCGCAGTATTGTTTTAGGTAAGCGTTTGTTCGTTCAGAAATAGCCCGTATGCGCCAAAACTGATAGCCAGTAAACCCAATAACCATCCACACCACTAACTCAAGTAACGTCATTTACTTTCTCGCTTGTGCAAACAATTGTTGAAATGCATTGGTGAGAATCTGAGGGTTGGCTTTGGAATGCAGGAGTGTTAGCACTTGTCTGCGTAACTTCGGGACTTGTACTAAATCTGAAAAGAAGCCTGCGAATAAGGCGCCCTTATGACCCTCTTTTTCATCAACGTTTGCCGCCTGCTCTAAAAAGGCACTAAGCAGTAGTGGTTCCATTTGCTCGAAATGACGTGCTGCAATAACGCTTAAAATATCAAGTCTCTGCGACTTTTCGCTTTTTAATAGTTCGAGTAGTTTGTTGTTAATGGTCGGGTTAAAGGTACCCTCTGACGTGCCTCTTAACGCCGCTAAATTGATGTCGTCACTTTTATCTATCTCATCCAAATACGCCGCTAATAAATTTTCAGGCAGAGAAACGCTTTCACTCATTTCCATCAATGTGTTAAGGAAAACGTCCGAGTAAAGTGAGGTGTTGGTTTTAATTGCCTGCGCTAATACATCTTGTTTGGGGTGATGGCTTAGGCTATGTACAAAGTCGGCCACGCTCTGCATGGATATTTGCTGCCAATCAACAAGTTGCGGGGCTTGAACGTAGGCCTCAACTTTTTGCGCCTCTTCACTTAAAGGTTGGCTTAGGGTGCGTTTAACTAGTGCGTTAAATTGAGCAAGCTGCGATTGATTGGGAACAAACGAATAAGGATTGTCAGGCAGTGTTTGTGCGTTTTCAGTATCTTCAGCAACCGACTGACCTAATGCCTCAACAATAATCTCTAGAAAGTGATTCCTTGCAGCGGCCACCACTAAGCCTTGCTCATCAAGCGGCAGTTTCACAAACCAAATATAGTGTTGCGTAGAGGCATTTTTATTCCAAAAGACGATGCCGAACCACGCATGCTGCTGACGAGGGTAGGGCGCGTAAGCACTGCCGTTTTCTATTTCTAGAAAAGTCTGACTATCTGTGGGTTCAAGGCGACGACCTAAATCAAAAACCTGGTATTCAGTGCCTGCATGTAACAAAAACTCGCTGATAGAATTAATACTGTTAGCGCTCATAACTCGTTCCAAAATACTGCTTTAATCAAAATTTGCCAGGCTGTCACATCTATTTAAAGGGGCACGTCGATGAGATACCGCCAACAAAGACGGATAATGGTATCACAGCAGATGAATTTCAACGATAAGACACGCGGACTTATGTAGATCTTTAGCCCCTGATATACTGCGCGCTTCGAAATAGAAGTTTTTTGCGGAGTTGCTGTGAGTAAAGTGAGTAGTGCCTGTCACAATGCACTAGGTAGGGCATTGGAGCAGTTAGAAACTGCTATGGAACAAGAGGGTGTTTGGCCTAAGAAAATGCCTGCTGAGCAAGAACTTAAAAATGCCACGGAAAGTGCAGTTCCTTTTGCGGTCGACTGTTTAGCGTTTGAGAGTTGGTTGGCTTTTATTTTTATTCCCAAAATGCGCATTTTGTTGAAACAGGAAATGCCTTTACCACCCATGCAAATTGCGCCCGCAGCAGAAATATATCTGTCATCGGCGCATCAGCGCACTCTGTCCCAGCTTCAAGTTATTGATAATATTGCCAATGGAGACATTGGGTGAGCAAACACAACGCACTATGCAGAACGATTTAAAAGGCCAATTAACTGTGCATTCAGATGAGCAAACAATAGGAAAGGTAGACGTTGGTGAGGAAGATAGTGTCAATGCTCTTCATTTACCTGTGCTGTACCAAGATGAACATATCATCGCGATTGAGAAGCCGCCTGGCCTACTAGTACACAGAAGCCCGATTGATAGACATGAAACGGTGTTCGCAGTACAGACACTTAGAGACCAAATAGGCCAGCACGTCTATCCTGCTCATCGTTTAGACCGACCCACTTCAGGTGTGCTGGTGTTTAGCTTTAGCTCAGAAATTGCAGCAAAGCTTGGACAGCAGATGATGGACAAGCAGGTAGTAAAAACGTATCACGCTATAGTTCGCGGTTTTGTGCATCACACAGGGTATATCGATTACGCCCTAAAATACCGCTACGACAAAATTGCAGACAAGCATAAGCGCCCGCAGCAGCCGCCACAACCAGCATCAACTATGTATCAGTCAGTGGCAAAATTCGAAGTGCCTGAGCCTGTGGGCAAATACCAAAGTGCACGATATTCGCTAGTTAAGCTTTCTCCTAGTACCGGTCGTAAACATCAGCTTCGTCGGCACATGGTTCATATTCGTCACCCCATTATCGGCGACACGACCCACGGGGACGGCAAACAAAACAAATTCGCCAAGCAGCACTTTAATTTTAACAATTTGGCCTTAAGTTGTACTCAAATGGGCTTTTCTCATCCTGTCACTGGAAAGTGGGTATCAATTAATTCACAGATGCACAGTGAAATGCGACTATGGCTCGAAAAATTAGCGCCGTTTTGCGTTTAGGTTGATAAAATAGTAAGAATTTCCGCCTGTCGACAAAGGCGACGATCATTGGTTTAAGAGGTAAAAATGGCAACATTGAAAATTATTGCGGGTACAGTTTACGGCAATGCGCAACACGTAGCTGAGCAGGTGGAAGAGAACTTAGCTGAACAGGGCGTGGATTGCTCACTAGAAAGCGACCCGTCGGTTGCAGATTTTACTGATGCTGACGCACTTTTGATCATTACCTCTACAACAGGGCAGGGCGATGTACCACCAAACCTTGAGTTTGTGTTTTCAGATCTGAAAGACGAATCGCCTATGCTAACCGGCAAGCCATTCGCGGTAGCAGCGCTAGGCGATAGCAGCTATGGCGATAGTTTCTGTGGTGCAGGTAAACAGTTTCATGCGTTACTGATCGAGCTACAAGGTAACGCAGTTGCCGACATGTTAGAGGTTGACGCGATTGAAACCCTAGAGCCCGAAAAAGACGTAGTAGAGTGGGTAAACACCATTAAAGATAAGCTGTTGGCTTAAGTCTTAGAAATGTTCTGATTACGAAAAGAAAGAGGCGCATAAGCGCCTCTTTTAATTTGTGAGTCTTTCAGCATGTGGCTCGGCTAATTAAAATTAACCCGAGCCGTTAGCGATAAGCCAGAAATACTGCTTATTCTACGCCGCGAAGTAGCGCGTTGATACCTACTTTCGCGCGGGTCTTCGCATCTACTTTCTTCACGATGATAGCGGCGTAAAGGCTGTATTTACCATCTGCGCTTGGCAGGTTACCCGCCACGACTACTGAACCTGCTGGTACACGGCCATAGTGAACTTCACCGGTTTCGCGGTCATAAATACGAGTGCTCTGACCGATGTAAACGCCCATTGAGATAACAGAACCTTCTTCAACAATCACGCCTTCTACGATTTCAGAACGCGCGCCGATAAAGCAGTTATCTTCAATAATGGTGGGGTTAGCCTGAAGCGGTTCTAATACGCCACCAATGCCCACGCCACCAGAAAGGTGAACATTCTTACCAATTTGCGCGCACGAGCCTACTGTCGCCCATGTATCAACCATAGTACCTTCGTCAACAAACGCACCAATGTTTACGTAAGAAGGCATAACAACCGCGTTCTTACCTACGAATGTACCCGTACGTACCGCTGCTGGTGGAACAATACGCGCGCCGTCAGCCGCAAACTGTTCAGCAGTATAGTTTGTATACTTAAGCGGTACTTTGTCATAAAACTTACTTTCGGCGCCTTCAATCACATCGTTGTTGTGAAGACGGAAGAAAAGTAGAACAGCTTTTTTAAGCCATTGATGTACTACCCATTCGCCAGCAATTTTTTCTGCAACGCGCGCTTTACCTGTGTTTAAAAGGTCAATAGCTTGTGCTACTGCATCTCTTACTTCATCAGGTGCAGATGAAGGGCTAATGCTATCGCGATTTTCGAAGGCGTCTTCAATGATGGCTTTCAATTCATTCATGGTATTGTGATATCTTCAAGTTGGTCGAGTTTGAACAGGATACGCTTTTTAAGGTTCACCTGTTGTTCTTGGGTTAATGCTTTGCCAGCCTCATTGCTGACGATAAAAATATCTTCTGCTCGCTCGCCAATGGTGGCAATTTTCGCAAGCTTAAGCGTCATATTAGTATCAACGAATGCGTGACCAATTTTAGCTAAAATGCCCGGAGCGTCTAGGGCTTCTAACTCAATAAGCGTGGCTTCATCGTTGATATTGAAAAAGCGTACCTTAGTAGGCACGTCAAGTTGTTTCATTTGCCGAGGCAATTTACGCTTATTTTCGTGCGAACGCCCCGGCTTTTCAAGTTGAGCAGAAATAGCATTTTCAATGGACGCAATGCGAGACTCTGAGCTTATACGACTGCCGTCATTTTCAAGAATAAGCATGCTATCGAACACATAGCCATCTCTGGTCACGGTAACGTGGGCGTCGTGAATTGAACAGTTGCGACTGTCTAGCACTGACGCGACTTGCGCAAACAATGCTTTTCTATCTTTGCCGTAAACAAACACCTCAGTGCCACCTTTCGCGCTGTTATCATTTGCTTTTACTAACAAACCATCGTGCTCTGGTGTAAGCCATTCATTCTGAGCTTTAATAATTTCATCAGTATGCCACGCGATTTGAGTAGGCTTAAAGCGAACAAAGTAATCGTCGTCCAGGCGGGCCCACAATGCATCTATAGCAACAGGCTCAATAGCGCGCTCTTGCAAAATTTGCCTTGCTTGGTGTTTGTGAGTAGTTACTCGCTCGTTCAATGTTACTTGACACTGTAGTCCATTATCCAATGCCTTTTGCGTCATTAAATATAATTCGCGAAGTAAAGATGCTTTCCAGTCGTTCCAAAGGTTGTCATTGGTGGCACGAATATCGGCAAGGGTTAGCGTATAAAGCAAATTAAGGTGATTGTGGCTTCTTACCGCGCCAGCAAACTCGCTTATAACGTCTGGGTCATAAATATCGCGGCGTTGGGCTACCACTGACATCAGTAGGTGATTTTCTACAAGCCATGCAATCATTTCAGCATCGTCACTGGGAACATCGTGTTGCTGACAGAACTTTGCTACATCTTGGGCGCCTAATGTGGAATGATCGCCATTTCTACCTTTGGCGATATCGTGGAAAATAGCAGCGATATAAAGCACTTCTGGTTTATCGAGGTTTCTGCAAATTCTGCCGCAGCGTGGGAAGTCTTTATTTGCCCTTGAGAAAAAGTAGTTAACATGCTTCACTAATCGGTGAGTGTGCTCGTCCACCGTGTAGGCGTGAAACAAGTCGAACTGCATCATACCCACAATGGCATCCCATTCAGGAAGATAAGCTTGTAAAATGCCGTATTGATGCATGATGTCCCATGCAAAATCAAAGAACTCAGGCTGTTTCATTAAGCGCATGAATTTTTCGCGGCACAGTGGGCGCTCAACATAGTATTCTGCTTCAAAAGCGCGGTGAGCGTTGCGCAGCTGACGTATGCAAATCGTACTGAGGCCTTGTACTTCTGGCGTGTTGGCCACCAAATGCAGAAAGTCCAAGATTGCTTCGGGAGAGGAGAACACGGTTTCGTGTCGTGGCGATATCATATTATCGAGCAGCTCGAAATCTTCGTTTATGATCACGCTTTTCTGAACGCTTTGGTTCAGCATGTCGTACTTGAAGCGCTGAAGCAGCATTTGATTCAGTTCAGACACCCGCGCCACTGTGCGGAAAAAGTCCCGCATCATTTTTTCGACAGACGATTTACCTTCTTCACCATACCCCATCATTTTTGCAACGTCAGGTTGGTAATCAAACAGCAGTCGGTTTTCGCTTCTGCCTGCAACCAGGTGCAGTGCACAACGCATTTTCCAAAGGTGCATGCGACAAGCAATTAATTCACTGTGCTCTTGTTCTGTAAAGTAGCCGTGGCCTACTAAATTCCAGCCGTCATATTCTTTAAAATGCTTTTTGGCGACCCAGCCAATAGATTGAATATCACGCAAACACCCGGGGTTTTCTTTGATGTTAGGTTCAAGGTTATAAGCGGTACCGTTGAATTTGGCGTGGCGTTTTTTCTGCTCGTCGTACTTGGCTGAGAAAAACGCTTTGCTCGACCATGAGTTTCGACCGTTAACTTCATCCCACAATTTATCAAAGGTGGCTTCACTGCCGCAAAGTAATCGGCTTTCCACTAAATTGGTCGCAATCGTAATATCGTCTTTTGCTAGCTTGACCGTTTCTTTGATAGTGCGAACTGACTGGCCAACATCTAATTTGATATCCCATAAAAGGGTGATGAACATGCCAATTTTTTCTTGTACATCGGGCTTAAGCTTCTTTTTACTAACTATGAGTAAATCGATGTCTGAATGAGGTTGCAGATGACCACGGCCGTAACCACCAACGGCGCAAAGCGATAATTCGTCGACGGTATCTAAACCATAAAGTTGCCAAAGATGACAAAGCAACGCATCGACGAACTGTGCACGACCGGTAACGAGTTGATTAACCGGCGTAGCGTCGAAGGACTCCGTTATCCAGGCATAACTGGCTTCCACGCACGATTTAATGGCGGGGATTTCATCAACAGAGCTAATTGTGTCGATATTCTTTATCAGTGATTGCAGCGTCAAAATACACCTTTGAAATAGACTTCTTTTTAGACGCTAAGAACAATAGCATGAATTGCTAGTAGTTCGCAGTAGCAAATTAATGCATAAGTTAGGTTGAATTGTGAATATTTATGGTTTTTTGTTATAGGTGTGTAGCGCAGTAAATATGAGGGGAGTGGGCACACGATGCCGAACTTTGATAGTTGGAATTTGAGCTAACGAGCTAATTAAAAAGCAGCCGCGAATTCAACGGCTGCTTTGCATAATTCGATAGACTCAATCTTCTGAAATCATATTTTTAACGCGATTATTCGAAACGTTATCAATATTGTCGAAGTCGATTTATCCGTGAGAAATGATGCGTTCCAAGGTTTCTTCTTCGCGAAGCGTAAGAATCTCAACGCCGGTTTCAGTGACCAATAGGGTGTGCTCCCATTGGGCGCTTAAACTTCTGTCTTTAGTTACCACAGTCCATTGGTCTGGTAGCACTTTTGAGTAGCGCTTGCCTGCGTTTACCATAGGTTCGATGGTAAAGCACATGCCTGGCTCTAACACATCACCCGTCCCTGGCTTTCCGTAGTGAACAATTTGTGGCTCTTCGTGGAAACTAGCGCCAATACCGTGGCCGCAGTATTCACGAACTATTGAATAGTTATGCGCTTCAGCATGGGTTTGACAAATATGACCGATATCGCCAAGACGCATGCCCGGTTTCACTTGCTCAATAGCTTTGTATAAGCATTCTTGGGTGACGCGAATTAGGCGTTCTGCAAGAATAGAAGGCTTACCTACCACAAACATTTTTGACGTATCGCCATGATAGCCATCTTTAATAACTGTCACGTCGATATTAATGATGTCGCCGTCTTTCAGTTTCTTGTCAGAAGGAATACCGTGGCAAATACAGTGGTTTACCGACGTACAGATAGACTTTGGAAAAGGCGGGTGGCCGTAGTTTAAAGGCGCAGGTACCGCTTTTTGCTCATTTACAATGTAGTCGTGGCAAATAGTATTTAGCTCATCTGTGGTAACGCCTTTCTTTACGTAAGGCCCTATCATAGTAAGCACCTCGGCTGCCAATTTACCGGCTACGCGCATTTTTTCGATTTCTTCTGGGGTTTTGATAATAGCTGTCACAGCGCCTCTCAAATCGTTTGAAACTAGTTTGATGAAGAATTTTGATTACTTACGCATTATAACACTATTCAGGTCATTCTTAGTAAGGTTATGATATTGTTGGTTTTTATCTGCTAAAGGCAGAGGTGGAAAGCGAGCTCATTAAGGGTTCTATACTTTCTTTAACCTAAATACTTCAAATTGTCGCTTTTTACCCTCAAAACTTGAGGCTTAGGTGGTATTGTGGTATAAAGCGCGCGCCCTGACGGAAAGCTCATTTTGCCACGTGCATTTGGCACCGTTTTAGAGGGTAAATTTATTTTATTAAAACACACATATACCGACACTTCGTATCGGGGTGTTCAGTTCAATTTAGGTTGGTCTGAATCGATACAAGGGGTATATGGAGGCCTAACCCCAAGAGGAAAATAAAATGGCTAATGTTTCTATGCGTGACATGCTGAAAGCAGGTGTGCATTTCGGTCACCAAACTCGTTACTGGAACCCAAAGATGAAGCCTTTCATCTTCGGCGCTCGTAACAAAGTTCATATCATCAACCTTGAAAAAACGGTTCCACTTTTCAACAACGCACTTAACTACCTTTCAGGTGTTGCGTCTAAGAAAGGTAAAATCCTTTTCGTTGGTACTAAGCGCGCAGCTGGCGAAGCAGTTAAAGATGCTGCTCTTAAGTGCGACCAGTACTACGTAAACAAGCGTTGGTTAGGTGGTATGCTGACTAACTGGAAAACAGTACGTCAGTCAATCAAGCGTCTTAAAGATCTTGAGCAGCAAAGCCAAGACGGTACGTTTGAGAAGCTAACTAAGAAAGAAGCACTTATGCTTCAGCGCGAAATGGACAAGCTTGAAAACAGCCTTGGCGGTATCAAAGACATGGGCGGTCTTCCAGACGCGATCTTTGTTATCGACGCAGATCACGAGCACATTGCTGTAACAGAAGCTCGTAACCTAGGTATTCCTGTTGTTGGTGTTGTTGATACTAACTCTAACCCAGACGGTGTTGATTACATCATCCCTGGTAACGACGATGCTATCCGCGCTATCCAACTTTACTTGGATGCTGCTGCAAACGCTATCAACTCAGGTCGCGAAAGCAACCTTGAAGTACAAGCTGAGCAAGACGACTTCGTAGAAGCAGCAGAGTAATTCTGATTGCTTACTGTCATATCTTAATAATATGGCAGTACTACAATACGAAACGTATTGAGAGGGGCGACATCGCCCCTTTTACCTAACGAATTTATATTTAATGCTGAGGAATTGAAAAATGGCAGTGACTGCAGCACTAGTTAAAGAACTGCGCGAACGTACTGGCGCAGGTATGCTGGATTGTAAAAAAGCCCTGGTTGAAACGGATGGTGACATTGAGTTAGCCATTGAAAACATGCGTAAATCAGGCCAAGCGAAAGCGGCTAAAAAAGCAGGCCGTATCGCAGCTGAAGGTGTAATCCTTACTAAGGTTGAAGCGGGTCGCGCGACTATGCTTGAACTAAACTGTGAAACTGACTTCGTAGCACGTGACGAAGGTTTCCTTAAATTTGGTAACGAGCTTCTAGAAGTAGCAGCTGCTAACAACATCAACGACATCGAAGCGCTTAACGATGCAGAACTTAACGGTTCTAAAGTAAGCGAAGTTCGTGACGCACTTGTTGCTAAAATCGGCGAAAACATCTCTCCTCGTCGCGTTATCAACGTTGAAGGCGATACACTAGGCGCGTATGTACACGGCGGCCGTATTGGTGTTATCTCTATCCTTACTGGCGGTGACGAAGAGCTAGCGAAAGACGTTGCAATGCACGTTGCAGCTGCAAGCCCGCAGTTCGTTAAGCCTGAAAATGTTCCAGCAGAAGTTGTTGAGAAAGAGAAAGAAATCCAAATCGAAATCGCTATCCAGTCTGGTAAGCCAGCTGATATCGCTGAGAAAATGGTTGCAGGCCGCATGAAGAAGTTCACTGGCGAAGTGAGCTTGACTGGTCAGCCTTTCGTTAAAGATCCTTCAATCTCTGTTGCTGAGCTTCTTAAGAACAACAGCGCAGACGTAATCAACTTCGTACGTTTCGAAGTTGGTGAAGGTATCGAGAAGAAGACTGAAGACTTCGCTGCTGAAGTAGCTGCTCAAATGGCTGCTGCTAAGAAATAATTGAGTGTTTATCTTTTGCATTAAGCAATAGTTAGATAAACTACAAAGCACCTCTTAGGAGGTGCTTTTTTATAGCTGAACGTCTTTAGTGTTGCCATTGCAATGCGTAAGTGTGAAGCTAGGCGAGATTAAGTACGCGCCTGCCTGACAAACGAAAGCGCTTTGTCCTATGTTTTTTACATCAGTGGCTTGTTGAAAGACATAGGACAAAACGGGTTTACGAGGACAATTCAAACTATGAGTATCACACCAAAATCAGCATACCGACGCATTTTGTTAAAGCTTAGTGGTGAAGCCCTAATGGGGGCGGAAGGCTTTGGCATAGACCCTAAAGTGCTAGATAGAATGGCGCAAGAAATTAAAGAGCTGGTTGAACTTGGTGTTCAAGTTGGTCTTGTTATCGGTGGTGGTAACTTGTTCCGTGGCGAAGGCTTAGCAAAAGCGGGAATGAACCGCGTTGTTGGCGATCACATGGGAATGCTGGCTACCGTAATGAATGGCTTAGCCATGCGCGATGCGCTTCATCGTGCATTTGTAAATGCGCGAATGATGTCAGCAATACCGCTAAACGGTGTTTGCGATGCCTACAACTGGGCAGAAGCCATTAGCCTTCTTAAGTCAGGCCGTGTTGTTATCTTCTCTGCCGGTACAGGCAACCCTTTCTTCACCACAGACTCAGCGGCTTGTTTACGCGGTATCGAAATTGAAGCCGATGCGGTATTGAAAGCGACAAAAGTTGATGGTGTTTACAGCGATGATCCGGTGAAAAATCCAGAAGCAACGCTTTATGAAGAACTGACTTATCAAGAAGTACTAGAAAAAGAACTTAAAGTGATGGACTTGTCAGCGTTTACTTTGGCGCGCGATCACAGCTTGCCAATTCGCGTATTCAACATGAATAAGCCAGGTTGCCTGAAGCGTGTTGTGATGGGCGAAAAAGAAGGTACTGTTATTCGCCACGCTGACAACGATTAATTAAGAACAATAGGATACAAATCGTGATTGATGAAATTGAATTAGATGCGCAAGAGCGCATGGAAAAAAGCCTAGTTTCTCTTAAGGGCCAATTCAGCAAAATCCGCACAGGTCGTGCGCATCCAAGCCTTCTAGATGGCATCATGGTACCTTATTACGGCGTAGACACGCCGCTAAAGCAAGTGGCTAACGTCGTTGCAGAAGACAGTCGTACTCTAGCGTTAACTGTGTTTGATAAAAGCGCCATTCAAGCGGTAGAAAAAGCCATTATGCAGTCTGATTTGGGTTTAAACCCAATGAGTGCAGGTGGTTCAATTCGTATTCCACTTCCTCCTCTTACTGAAGAGCGTCGTAAAGACCTTATCCGCGTTGTTCGCAATGAAGCGGAAGGTGGTCGTGTCGCTATCCGTAACATCCGTCGTGACGCGAACGGTGACATCAAAGATCTTCTTAAAGAAAAAGAAATCAGTGAAGATGAGAGCCGCGCTGCTGAAGAGAACATTCAATCTATTACTAACGATTTCATTAAGAAAGTTGACAGCATGCTTGCTGACAAAGAAAAAGAACTAATGGAAGTATAAGTAAGTATTATGATTGGAAAGCGTTTAAGCGCAGCCAAATCGACAAAAGCAGAGGTGCCAGCAGAATCTGCTGGCCCGAAGCATGTTGCAATCATTATGGATGGCAATGGTCGATGGGCGCAAAAGAAAGGGAAAATTCGTACCTTTGGTCATAAAGCCGGGGTAGAGTCTGTTCGTTCTGTTGTGCGCTTTGCACGTCAAAACGGTATTGAATCACTTACGCTATTCGCGTTTTCAAGTGAGAACTGGAAACGTCCTGAGGAAGAAGTCAGTGTCTTAATGGAGCTGTTCAATCTTGTCCTCAATAGCGAAGCAAAAAGACTACACAAAAATGGTGTACGTCTACAGGTTATTGGTGATGTTGAGGCGTTTGATGCCAAGCTGGTCGAAAAAATTCGTAAAGCTGAAGACATGACCAAAGACAACAAAGATTTGGTCTTGAATATCGCCGCAAATTACGGTGGTAGATGGGACATTGTAAACGCGGCTAAGCAGCTTGCTACGCAAGTGAAAAGCGGCGAACTTGATGTGGAAAGCATCTGTGAAGACGCACTGAATGCGCACATTTCAACAGCTAACCTTCCTGAGTTAGACCTTCTTATTCGCACAGGTGGCGAACACCGTATTAGCAACTTCTTGCTGTGGCAATGTGCCTATGCAGAGTTGTACTTTACCGACGTACTATGGCCCGACTTCAACGAAGACGTGTTTCAATTGGCCGTAGACGATTTTAACGTTCGCCAACGTCGCTTCGGTTTAACCGGTGAACAGGTAGTCACAGCCGATGGTTAACACCATACAGGCAATTATCAGGCTTGCCCTGGTAACGATAGCCAAGGGCAAATTATGCTAAAACAACGAATAATAACTGCATTAATCCTCGCGCCACTGGCGCTTTACGCTATTCTTTTTCTTCCTATTTTTTGGTTTGAAATAGCCATTGCTGGTGTTGTCGGCATTGGCGCTTATGAATGGGCGAATATGTCGGGCGTATGTGAACGTCCTAAAAAGCTCATTTATATGGCAGGGGCCTTTGCCATATGTATAGCCTTGTCTCTTATTGTTGATGCCAGCACGATTTGGTATCAAGGCCAATTACATGGTTTATACCGTGCCATATTAACGGTTGCCGTATTATGGTGGATAGCGTCTTTATTTATGGTGCTAGCCTATCCCAAATATTCCAAGTTCTGGAAAGACAGTCGCAGCGTTAGAACCCTATTTGGGGCACTTACGCTTATACCCACATGGGTAGCGGTTGTTGCGCTTCGCACGAGCTTGCACGATGTTGATCCTTTCTACGGCGCTTCACTCATCTTTTATGTGCTGGGGATTGTTTGGGCTGCAGATATTGGTGCATTCTTTGTTGGCGTAAAATTCGGACGCCACAAGTTACGCCCTAACGTATCGCCAGGTAAAAGTTTAGAAGGCTTGTTAGGCGGTATTGCAGCTTCATTCGCTATTATCGCTTTTGCGGCCCTTCACTATCAGGTAGAGCCTTCGCGTATTTGGCTTCACCTTGCTATTGGCGGTATTACGGTGGCTGTTTCCGCCCTTGGCGATTTAAACGAAAGCATGCTTAAGCGTTGTGCGGGCATTAAAGACAGCGGCAAAATTCTCCCTGGACACGGTGGTGTACTCGATAGAATCGACAGTTTAACCGCGGCATTCCCTGTTTTTGCGTTCTGCTATGTAACCTGGATGGCGTAATGCAAACAGTAACAGTGTTAGGGGCCACAGGCTCCATTGGTTGTAATACACTCGACGTAATAAACCGCCACCCAGACAAATATCGCGTATTTGCTATTACTGGCAACTCACAGCTTGAATTGCTTATGGAGCAGGCCCAGAAATGCGCGCCGCGCTATGTGGTAATTGCTGATGACGCTAACTACAAACTAGCCTGTGAGTTAGCATCCCAGTACGGTGTGGATGCAGAAATTCTCTCTGGTGCTAAGGCGCTGGAAGAAGTATCCAGCGCGCCTGAAGTTGATGCTGTAATGGCAGCCATTGTGGGTGCAGCAGGGCTTTTACCCACACTGGCAGCAGTAAAGGCGGGTAAACGGGTTTTGCTTGCCAATAAAGAAGCGTTAGTCATGTCTGGTGCTTTATTTATCGAGGCTGCGAACCAAAGCGGCGCTGAAATTCTTCCTATTGACAGCGAACACAACGCCATATTCCAGTGCCTACCGCATGATTATGAATACGGTAACTTTGCCGCATCCGGCATTCGTAAAATTCTCTTAACGGGTTCTGGTGGTCCGTTTAGAGAAAGACCGCTTGATAGCTTCTCGTCAATTACAATTGATGAAGCCAGTACACACCCTAACTGGTCGATGGGCAGAAAAATTACAATCGATTCTGCAACTATGATGAACAAGGGGCTGGAGTTTATTGAAGCCTGTTGGCTGTTCGGTGCTGGCGCAGATGATATTGATGTGGTGATTCACCCGCAAAGTATTATTCATTCCATGGTGCAATATATTGATGGTTCGGTCATCGCACAAATGGGCAACCCTGACATGCGTACCCCAATTGCCTATGGTTTGGCGCATCCTGAGCGAATTGAAGCGGGCGTGACGCCACTCGACTTTTCAGATATCTCAAATTTCAGTTTTCAAACCCCTTGTTTTGAGCGTTATCCGAATTTGAAGCTGGCTATTGATGCGTGTAAAGAAGGGCAATGTGCAACAACACGAGTGAACGCGTCAAACGAAGTGGCTGTCGACGCCTTTCTAGAAGGCAAAATTCAGTTTTGCGATATTGCTAAAGTAAATGACGCCACGCTTAATGCTATGCCCAATGTGTCGGTGAATTCTATTCAGCAAATACTAGAGCAAGACAGCCTTGCAAGAGCAAAAGCTAACGAGATTATTCGAGGTAAATTCCAGTGCTAGCATTTTTATGGAGCCTTGGTGCATTCATTGTAGCCTTAGGTATTTTGGTTGCTGTACATGAATGGGGGCACTTTTATGTGGCTCGTAAATGCGGTGTGCAGGTAGAGCGCTTCTCAATTGGTTTTGGAAAGCCTATATGGCGTAAAACAAGTAAATCAGGCACAGAATATGTCATCGCTATGATCCCATTAGGTGGATACGTGCGCATGCTCGATGGACGCATTGATGACGTACCGCCTGAGTTAGAAGACAAAGCGTTTAACAATAAACCCGTTTTGCAGCGCATGGCGGTTATTGCTGCTGGCCCTGGCGTTAACTTTATTTTTGCGTTTTTCGCACTGTGGTTGATGTATCTGGTGGGACTGGAAACGGTTAAGCCAGTAGTTAAACAGGTTGAGCCAGAAAGCATCGCAGCTATCGCTGGTGTGCAACCTGGTGATGAAATTATTAAAGTTGGCGACAGGAATACGCCTGATTGGGAAGCGGTAAACCTGGAAATAGTCTCAAACATTGGCGCCGAAAAAGCCAATGTTACGGTTAAAAATTCGTCAAATGTTGAAAAAGAACTGACTTTTACACTGGGTTCTTGGAACTTTGACCCAGATAGCGAGTCTCCTTTAAGCAGCTTAGGGTTAACCCCTTATCGTCCAGATGCAACGTTAACCGTTGGGTTTGTAGGTGAAGGAAGCGCGGCTCAGCAAGCGGGTTTAAAACCCGGTGATGAGCTTCTTGCATTAAATGGCGCTAAGTTGTCATCGTGGGAGCGATTAGTTGACGTTATTGTTGAAAGTCCCGGCGAGAATATCTCGCTTGATATACAAAGGGATGGACAACAACTGACGTTAGATGCCACGATAGCGCGCCGCGATACACCACAAGGGCAAAGTGGATATCTCGGTGTAAGCCCAACATTTGAGCCTTGGCCAGAAGGGTATGTGTTTACGCATCAATATGGCATTATAGAGGCTATTGGGAAGGCGCTAGATAAAACATGGCGTCTTATGACACTCAGTGTCGAAATGATAGGTAAGCTCATCACGGGCGACGTGTCAGTGAAGAATTTGAGTGGGCCTATCTCAATTGCTCAAGGTGCGGGAACAAGTGCTGGGTATGGACTTGCGTACTTTTTGAGTTTTCTTGCCTTAATAAGCGTAAATTTAGGCATAATAAATTTATTACCCTTGCCCATGCTTGACGGTGGTCACCTCATGTTTTTTATCGTGGAGTGGATCACAGGCAAACCTGTGCCTGAAGCGGTGCAGGAATGGGGTTACAGAATAGGTGGCGTGCTTCTGTTTATGATCATGGGTATCGCAATTTTTAACGATATCGCTCGCATAACCTGATACAAATCAGGAAGTACAAAACAGCTAATACAAAACGCGGCCAGGAAAAGAAAAATAGATGAAGTTAAAACAGTTAGTAGCAGCCGGAGCCATTCTTTCCAGTGCTAGCTTTGCCAATGCTGCGGCGCAAGACAGTGAATTTGTCGTTGAAGACATTCGCGTAGAAGGTTTGCAACGAGTTGCACTTGGTGCAGCCTTAACCTACTTGCCCGTTCAAGTTGGCGACGAGCTTAATACATTCAGGGTAACGCAGCTTATTCGCTCGTTGTACTCTTCAACTCACTTTGAAAATGTTGAAATTCTTCGTGATGGCAATACGCTTGTCGTGCGTGTCGCTGAGCGTCCTACCATTAGTAATATCATCTTTGAAGGCAACGATGATATTAAAGATGAGCAACTTCAGGAAAGCTTAGACGGAAACGGCGTTCGTATTGGTGAGCCGCTCGATAAGACCGTACTAACCTCTATCGAGAATGGCCTGAAAGACTTCTTTTACAGCATAGGTAAATATAATGCTGACGTGACGGCTATTATAACGCCGCTACCGCGTAACCGTGTTGACTTGAAATTACTTTTCGAAGAGGGCGACGCGGCTGAAATTGAACAAATCAATATTGTAGGTAACGAAATCTTCTCAGACGAAGAGCTGATGGATGCTTTCGAGCTACAATACGACACGCCTTGGTGGGATTTCCTGTCGGAAACTCGCTACCAGCAGCAAACGTTGCAAGGGGACATGGAAACGCTGCGTAACCATTACTTAAACCGTGGTTACCTTCGCTTCAACGTTGACTCTACACAAGTTTCAATGACACCTGAAAAGTCAGGTATCTACATTGCCATGAACGTAACAGAAGGTGAGCAATACACCATTTCTGAAGTTGAGCTGGTAGGCGATGTACTCGGGCACGAAGAGTATATTGAACGCGTGCTTCCGCTTACTACGGGTGAATTGTATAACCAAGCAGAAGTAACGTACACAGAAGAGTTTATCAGTAAGTATCTTGGTCGATTTGGGTACGCTTACCCAACAGTAACTACCGTTCCCGAAATTAACGACGAAGATAAAACGGTTAAGCTGACGCTGTCCGTTGACCCAGGCAAACGTATCTACGTCAACCGCATTAAATTTAACGGCAACGTAGTAACAGCCGATAGTGTTCTGCGTCAAAATGTCAGCCAGATGGAAGGTACGTGGCTGTCGAATAACTTACTTGAGTCTTCAAAGAACCAGCTTTCTCGACTTACTTATATGGAAGAGGTTGAATTTGAAACGGTACGTATCCCGGGTTCAGAAGATAAAGTAGACGTTAATTTTAACGTAAAAGAACAGCCATCGGGCTCGTTTAATGCTGGTATCGGCTATGGTGACAGAACGAAGCTAAGCCTACAGGCGGGTATCCAGCAAGATAACTTCTTGGGTACAGGTAAACGTGTAGGTCTTAACCTAAGCACGGTTTCGTATCAGCGCAGTGCGCAAATCACTTACAACGACCCTTATTTTACCATTGACGGTATTAGTTTGGGCGGAAGCTTGGGCTATAGTGAGTTCGACGGTTCTGACTTTAACGTTATTCAGTACAACTCTAAGCGCTGGTCTATTGGTGCGAACATTGGTTATCCGATTAACGAGTTTAATCGTATTAACTTCGGTTTGACCTACAGCAACGTAGAGCTATTCAACCGTGGTTACTACGAGCAAACTGAGCAGTTCTATAATCAGTTTACTAACGGTGAAGATCCTGATGCGGCTATTAAATATGATAGCTTCTTGGCAAGCGTAAGCTGGAGCAGAAGTACGCTTAACCGTGGTCTGTTCCCTACTGCTGGTTCGTCTCAGCGTGCGTCATTCAGTATTACCACGCCTAACTCAGACGTTAACTACTTCAAGACAGTATTTGACGGTAAGTGGTACTTCCCATTATCTCGTAACCAGCGCTGGTCTTTCCTAGCGCGCGTACGTCTTGGCTACGGGAATGGTTACGGTGATATTAACGGCAATGAGCAAATATTACCGTTTACAGAGAACTTTACGGCAGGTGGTTCTGATTCACTACGAGGATTCGAGAATAACACGGTAGGTCCTCGCGGTGTATTCCTAGGCAATACGGGCACTATAGTTGGACCTGATGGCGAAGTGTTCCCGGGCGATCCAGCTGATGCGCAGCTGTCTTGGTCGACGCGAAGCCTAGGTGGTAACGCGATGGCACTTGGCGGTATCGAGCTTATTGTTCCTACGCCATTTGTTGAAGAAGAAATGGATAACTCAGTTCGTACAAGTTTGTTTGTGGATGTGGGTAACGTGTGGGATACTGAGTTCGACTATGACTATTACCGTCAGTTTGACATAGCATCTACACAACGCGGTGAGCTATTGGACTATTCTGATTGGAGCCTGTATCGTAGCTCGGCAGGTATATCGGTCCAATGGGTATCACCAATGGGACCGATGGTATTCAGCTTCTCGAAAGCGATACAGCAACGTGATGGTGACGATGCGAGATTCTTCACTTTCAACATTGGTCAAACTTTCTAAGACATTAAAGCGAGCGCGTTTTTAGGCGCGCTCTATAATAAGATTCACAAAAGGAGTTCCCTTTGAAACAGTTGGTTAAACATATCGTTGCAGGAGCAATGTTGGGTAGCGCTTTAGTTAGTACATCTGTAATGGCTGAGCAGAAAGTTGCAGTTGTCGATGTGCAAGGTATTTTCCAAGCGATGCCTCAAGCGGCTGAAATTCAAAACGCTATTCAGGCTGAATTTAAAGATCAGCTTGAAGAAGTGAATCAACTGCAGCGTGATGGTCAGTTCTACGCAGAACGTCTTCAGCGCGACGCAGCGACAATGAGCGATGCAGAGAAGAAAGAACTAGAACAAAAAATCTTGTCAGTACGTGAAGAGCTAGCTAAAAAAGGTCAACCTTTGCAGCAAAATATTCAACGTCGCAGCAACGAAGAGCGCAACAAGCTTCTTGGACTAATCAAGCAAGCTATTGACTCTGTTGCAGCAAAGCAAGGTTATGACCTAGTGCTTAACGCTGGTGCGGTTGCGTTTGCAAAAGAAGAGCACGACTTATCTGAGCAAGTTCTTCAGCAAGTAAGCAAAACTAACTAATAACTGCACTAGTCAGTTGTAAAATTTATCAGACCAACTCCCCAAAGGTGTTGGTCTGATTTGTTTTTTGCGCTTAACAGCGTATGGTTGCCGCCGTTTTTAGTTTTTACGGCGAGTTTGACCAGAATGCCAATCAATCATCTGTATTGGTATAAAATAGTTGTAGGTCATGCTTGTATACAGGAGAAAGTTTTTGGCCAATTCACTTAATACCATCGAAATTCAGGAAATATTGGAACTGTTACCTCATCGGTATCCATTCCTACTTGTTGATCGTGTAACAGACTATGTTCTGGGTGAGTCTGTAAAGGCTTATAAGAATATCACTATCAATGAGCCGTGTTTCATGGGGCACTTCCCTGAACAGCCAATTTTCCCAGGGGTATTAATTCTTGAAGCTATGGCACAAGCTGCCGGTGTTTTAGGATTTAAGACAATGGGTAACAATGATAAGTTATACTTGTATGCAGGGATTGATAACGCACGCTTTAAGCGTCCTGTTGTTCCAGGTGACAGGCTTGAGTTTGATGTTGCTCTAGTTAAAGAGCGCAGAGGGATTTGGAAATTTAAAGGCACTGCAAGCGTTGATGGCGATATCGCTTGTGTTGCAGAGTTTATGTGTGCGATGAGAGAGATAGCTTAACGTGATCCATCCAACTGCGGTAATTTCAGAAAGTGCAACGATTGGTGAAAATGTCACCATTGGCCCATTTTGTGTGGTAGACGACAACGTCACCATAGGCGATGGCTGTATTCTGAAATCACATGTGGTGGTACGCGGCCCAACGCGTATCGGTAAAAACAATAAATTTTATCAGTTTTCTTCAATTGGTGAAGACTGCCAAGATAAGAAGTATGCGGGCGAGCCTACTGAACTTGTCATCGGTGACGATAACGAGTTTAGGGAAGGGGTAACCGTTCACCGAGGCACTATTCAAGACAACAGCATTACCATAATCGGTTCTCGCTGTTTATTTATGGCCAACTCTCATGTTGCCCATGATTGTGTTCTTGGCAACGACATTATTATTGCAAACAGTGTTGCGATTGCTGGCCATGTTCACATGGACGACCACGTCATTGTTGGCGGTGCCGCAGGTATTCACCAGTTCTGTAAGATTGGAGCTCATTCGTTTTTGGGGGCTGGCGGCATTATTCTGCGCGACGTGCCTCCCTTTGTTATGGTCAGCGGCCAGAAAAACATTCCTCAGGGTATTAATTCTGAAGGGCTTAAGCGTCGTGGCTTCAGCAAAGAAGAAGTTATGGCCATTAAACGCGCTTACAAAGCAATATACCGTGAAGGCAATACCGTAGACGAAGCCATTGAAAAACTTGCCGAACCCGCACAGGAGTTCCCTGGTGTGGCCCTTATGGTGAAGTTCTTACAAGACTCT
The DNA here is from genome assembly GCF_000172635.2 of Alteromonas macleodii ATCC 27126. NCBI lineage: Bacteria > Pseudomonadati > Pseudomonadota > Gammaproteobacteria > Alteromonadales > Alteromonadaceae > Alteromonas > Alteromonas macleodii. The sequence goes on from NC_018632.1 coordinate 1,036,749, forward strand.
GAGCGAGGCATTATTCGCTAATTATGTCTACGCCTATCCGTATCGGCATGGTTGCCGGAGAGCCCTCTGGTGACGTGCTTGCCGCCGGAATGGTTGCAGAGTTAAAACGCCAATACCCTGATGCGGTTATCGAAGGTATTGGCGGTCCAAATATGATAAACGCGGGTTTTCATAGTCTGTTCGATATGGAAACCTTGTCGGTTATGGGGCTTGTTGAAGTTCTCTCCCATCTACCTGCCATCTTGAAAGTTAAAAAGCAGCTTCTTGCTCACTTCGAGCAAAATCCGCCTGATATTTTTGTGGGTATTGATGCGCCTGATTTTAATCTAAGAGTAGAAAAAGCGCTTAAAGCACGCGGTATCAAAACCATGCACTATGTGAGTCCTACTGTGTGGGCGTGGCGTGAAAAGCGCATCCATAAAATAGCGAAAGCGACTAATCGCGTGTTGGGTTTATTTCCTTTCGAGCAGCAGGTTTACGATAAATACCACGTTCCCTATACCTTTGTGGGACACACAATGGCTGACGCTATAGCAATTGAGCCCGACCAAAATGCGGCGCGCCAAGAATTAGGTGTAGATAGTAATGCTTCCGTATTGGCTGTACTTCCCGGCTCACGCAGAGGCGAAGTAGAAACGCTACTTCCAGTATTTCTGGAGACCGTAGAAGCTATTCATGCTAAACGCAGCGACATTCAATTTCTTATCCCTGCGGCTAACGAACATCGTCTTGCACAAATAAAAGCACTTTTACTGGAAGCCAATAATGCAGAGGAACGATTACCCATTCAGGTAACGCAAGGCACATCGCGAGATGCGATGATAGCTAGCGATGTTATCTTGCTTGCTTCAGGCACGGCTACCTTAGAGGCCATGTTATGCAAGCGCCCCATGGTGGCCGCTTATTTACTTGCACCACTCACGTATAAAATTATGCAGCGCTTGTATAAAGCGCCTTTCTTCACGTTGCCAAATCTATTGGCTAATGAAGCTATTATTCCTGAATTACTACAAGAAGAAGTAAATGCAGAGAATATGAGCAATCAGCTACTCAACTTCTTCGAAAGTGATAATTCAGCCCTTATTTCCCGTTTCACCGACCTCCACCATACGCTAAAATGCAACGCTGATAAAACAGCAGCAAAAGCTGTCGTGGAGGAATTGTTTGCATAAGTTAATTGCCGGCGTTGATGAAGTAGGTCGTGGCCCGTTAGTTGGTGATGTGGTCACCGCCGCGGTCATTCTTGACCCTGAAAATCCCATTGAAGGGCTAACCGACTCTAAAAAACTGAGTGAAAAAAAGCGCGTAGCGCTTGCCCAAGAAATTCGTGAAAAAGCACTCTACTGGAATATCGGCAGAGCGAGCCCAGAAGAAATAGACAAGCTTAATATACTGCACGCTACCATGCTCGCTATGATCCGCGCAGTGGAAGGCCTGCCAGTAAGGCCTGACTTTGTGCGCGTAGACGGCAACCGGGTTCCTGCGTGGAATTTTGAGTCTGAAGCGGTAGTGAAAGGCGATAGCCTGCACGCAGAAATTTCAGCGGCTTCCATTATTGCCAAAGTAGAGCGAGATAACGATATGATTTCGCTTCACGAGGCCTACCCGCAATATAACTTTGCCGGGCACAAAGGTTACCCCACAAAAGCACACTTTGAAGCCATCGCTGAATATGGCATCTTAGATTGCTATCGAAAAAGTTTTAAACCTGTAAAAGCGCTACTCGAAGAGAAATAACATCATGTCATCGCCATTTATTCATTTACGTGTTCACAGCGACTTTTCGATGATGGACGGCCTGAATAAGGTTAAGCCTATTCTAGGTAAAGTGGCCGCGCTTGGCATGCCTGCCGTGGCGATCACCGACCAAATGAATATGTGTGGCTTGGTAAAGTTTTATTCCGAGGCACATAACTTAGGTATTAAGCCCATCATCGGCACTGATTTTTGGGTTACTAATGAAGTCTTTGGCGATGAACCTTTCAGACTAACCCTTATTGCAATGAACAATGAGGGATATAAGAACATTACTATTCTTATCTCCAAGGCCTACCTTCGCGGGCACCTCTCACACCGAGCGGTCATTGATCAAGAATGGTTGGCAGAGCACAGCGAAGGTGTGATTGCGTTATCGGGTGCACAGCATGGTGATGTTGGTGTGGGTTTAATGAAAAACAACGCCAAAATTCTCGATAGTGCCCTTGAGTTTTATCAAACTCATTTTCCCGATCGCTTTTATTTAGAGCTTATCAGAACCGGTAGACAAGGTGAGGAAGATTACTTGCACCTTGCCGTGGAGCTTGCTGAGCAGCGCGGCTTACCCGTGGTTGCCACCAATGAAGTGTGCTTTATTGATCGTGAAGGCTTTGATGCTCACGAAATTCGTGTATGTATTCATGATGGCTACACGCTTGATGATAACCGCCGCCCTAAACGATACAGCGACCAGCAATATCTGCGCACTGCTGAGGAAATGGTTGAGTTATTTAGCGACATTCCTGAAGCCATAGAAAATACGGTTGAAATTGCCAAGCGCTGTAACGTTACCGTACGGTTAAACGAGTACTTCTTGCCGCAATTTCCAACCGGCGGCATGACCACCGAAGACTTCTTGGTTAAGGTGTCTGAAGAGGGGTTGGAAGAACGTCTAGAATTTCTATTTCCCGATGAAGAAGTGCGCAAAGCGAAACGTCCAGAGTACGATGACCGACTTCGCATTGAGCTTGAAGTTATCAACCAAATGGGTTTCCCAGGCTACTTCCTTATTGTAATGGAGTTCATTCAGTGGAGTAAGGATAACGGAATTCCGGTAGGGCCAGGGCGGGGTTCTGGTGCGGGTTCACTGGTGGCTTATGCCCTAAAAATTACCGACCTAGACCCGCTTGAATTCGACTTGCTATTCGAACGTTTCTTGAACCCAGAGCGTGTATCCATGCCCGACTTCGACGTCGACTTCTGTATGGATAGACGAGACGAGGTAATCGACCACGTTGCTGAGCTTTATGGGCGTCAGGCGGTATCGCAGATCATTACGTTTGGTACTATGGCGGCAAAAGCGGTAGTGCGCGACGTAGGCCGCGTGCTTGGTCACCCATACGGCTTTGTAGACAGGATCTCAAAGCTTATTCCACCAGATCCAGGCATGACGCTTGAAAAGGCGTTTAAAGCAGAGCCACAGCTACCAGAAGTTTATGAAAGCGATGAGGAAGTGAAAGACCTTATCGATATGGCGCGAATACTTGAAGGGGTTACCCGAAATGCAGGTAAGCACGCCGGTGGTGTTGTTATTGCGCCAACCACAATTACTGATTTCTCGCCTTTGTATTGTGATGACGAAGGTAAAAACCCCGTAACCCAGTTCGACAAAAACGACGTTGAAACGGCAGGCTTGGTAAAATTCGATTTCTTAGGTCTTCGTACGCTGACCATTATTCAGTGGGCAATAGATATGATCAAAGAAGGGAAGAACGTTGATGTCGATATCAGCGCTATTCCGCTTGAAGATCCTAAGAGTTTTAGAACCCTTCAAAACGCCGAGACAACTGCGGTATTCCAGCTGGAATCTCGCGGTATGAAAGAGCTGATAAAGCGCCTTAAACCTGACTGCTTCGAAGATATTATCGCACTGGTGGCCCTTTTCCGTCCGGGCCCGCTGCAATCAGGCATGGTAGATAACTTTATTGACCGTAAGCACGGGCGTGAAGAAATTTCCTACCCCGATGCTGAATATCAGCACGAGTGCTTGAAAGAAATTCTAGAGCCTACCTATGGCATTATCTTGTATCAGGAACAGGTAATGCAGATAGCCCAGGAAATGGCGGGCTACTCACTAGGGGGCGCTGACTTGCTTCGTCGCGCAATGGGTAAGAAAAAGCCCGAAGAGATGGCCAAGCAGCGCGGCACGTTCGCCGAAGGTGCGAAGGGCAATAATATTGACCCAGACCTAGCGATGAAAATCTTCGACTTGGTAGAAAAGTTCGCGGGTTACGGGTTTAACAAATCTCACTCTGCCGCTTATGCCTTGGTGTCTTACCAAACTTTGTGGCTGAAAGTGCATTATCCTGCGGAATTCATGGCCGCGGTAATGTCGGCAGATATGGATAACACCGATAAAATCGTGACGCTTGTCGATGAATGTGAGCGCATGGGCATCGAAATACTGCCGCCAGATTTAAATACGGGGAAATACAAATTTACCGTCGATAGCGAAGGTCGCATTGTTTACGGTATCGGTGCGATTAAAGGGGTAGGTGAAGGCCCAATTGAAGCGATTATTGAAGCGCGGGAGACCCAAGGGGCATTTAAGGATCTATTTGATTTCTGCGCCAAGATAGACATTAAACGGGTAAACAAGCGAGTGCTAGAAAAGCTAGTATTAGCGGGGGCAATGGACAACTTAGGTCCGCATCGCGCTAGCCTTATGGCGAGTTTACCCGAAGCCCTTGCCGCCGCTGGACAGCATGCAAAAGCCGAGTCTTTTGGTCAGTCAGATATGTTTGGCCTACTGACTACCGAGCCAGAAGACGTGAAGCAAGCGTTTGCCGACGTCCCTGAGTGGCCTGAAAAAGTATGGCTAGAAGGTGAAAAAGATACTTTGGGCTTGTACTTAACCGGCCACCCCATCAATCAGTATGCGGAAGAACTGCGTTACTACACCGACGGTCGATTAGTTGATTTAAAACCAACCAACAAAGACCAAATGGCCAGTGCAGTAGGACTGGTGCTTGGCGTGCGTGTTATGACGAACAAGCGGGGTCGTCGCTGGGCCATAGTGACACTGGATGATAAGAGTGCCAGAATAGACGTACGTTTCTTCCCCGATATGTACGAACAGTTCGAAAGTGTGTTAGAAACTGACAGAATATTGCTTATAAAGGGACAGGTCAGCTTTGATGATTTCTCTGGGGGCAATACAATCACCGCCCGTGATGTAATGGACATTGTTCAGGCACGAGAGAAAAACGCGAGAGCGCTGGCACTTAATATTGATACCCAGCTGCTTGAACCGAAGAAAATGAGTCAGATGCAATCTATCCTGCAGGCATTTAACGGCGGAAGTTGTCCTGTTCAGTTAGCGGTAACCCATCCAGACGCTGAAGTAATCTTAGCGTGTGGTGCAAGATGGTACGTTACCCCTGAAGACCAACTTTTGCACGATCTCAAACAATGTTTGGGAGACAAAGCCGTTTCAATTCTCTACCATTAAGGGTAAGAGTTCGATAGATTGGACATCTCGCGTTTGCATAGACGAGCGTAGTACGAATAGGACATGAAATGAGTATACAGTTTTTGGACTTTGAACAGCCAATAGCCGAACTAGAAGCAAAAATTGAAGAGCTTAGGTTGGTGAATCAAGGTGGCGAGTTTGACGTTGGTATTGAAGAAGAAATCAATAAGCTTCGCGGTAAAAGCGCAGAGCTGACTAAAAAGATCTTTTCTGATCTTGGCGCATGGCAAGTTTCTCAACTTGCTCGTCACCCAATGCGTCCATACACGTTAGATTACATTCCTCGCATTTTTACCGAATTCGACGAGCTTGCTGGTGACCGCGCGTTTGCTGACGATAAAGCGATTGTTGGTGGCCCAGCAATGCTAGATGATCAGCCGGTGATGATTATTGGTCATCAGAAAGGGCGTGACACCAACGAAAAAATTAAGCGTAACTTCGGTATGCCTAAACCAGAAGGCTACCGTAAAGCCTTGCGTCTTATGAAGATGGCCGAGCGCTTCAATATGCCTATCATCACCTTTATCGATACGCCGGGAGCGTATCCTGGTGTTGGCGCTGAAGAGCGTGGCCAAAGTGAAGCAATCGCGAAGAACCTATTCGAGATGGCTGAGCTTACCGTTCCAATCGTGTGTACCGTTATCGGTGAAGGTGGTTCAGGTGGCGCACTAGCAATTGGTGTTGGCGATCGTGTTAATATGCTTCAATATTCTACGTACTCGGTGATTTCACCAGAAGGTTGTGCGTCTATTCTGTGGAAAAGCGCAGAAAAAGCACCACTCGCTGCAGAAGCGATGGGCGTAAGTGCGCCACAAATTAAAGAGCTAGGCCTGATTAACAGTATTGTTGAAGAGCCTTTAGGTGGTGCGCATCGCGATCATAATGGCATGGCGGCTAATTTGAAGGCGGTCATTAAGCAGCAGCTTAACCAGCTTAAAGAGCTAGATAAGACTAAATTGATGGAAGAGCGTTACCAGCGTTTGATGTCGTTCGGTTATTGCTAAGCTCATTATAAGTTCATTAAGAAAACTAGCATGAAAGGTGCATTTAGCCGTTATGTACAGCTGCGTTCTATCAGTTTAAACGCTTGCTATAAAAACTAGCGAGCGGCGGCTTAACTCATGTCGGTCATGTAATGTCGTATACGAACAAGGGGGTTGTTTACCAAAGGTAACCAACCCCCTTGTGTTATTAGAAAGTGTGTTATTAGAAAGCCAGTGCTTAGCCAAATACAAAGTTAAACCTCAGTAAAATATAGCGTTGAAAGAATAAGGTATTACCGGTCTGTGACCCCTCTACAATCCCCAACAATCGAACATATCGTCAACCGCATAGCGACATCTCTCACTGATGTAGAGCTACCACTTCAAACGCCACTCGTCGTTGCTTACAGCGGTGGTGTGGATTCGACCGTTCTGCTCCAAGCCGTTATTGCGTATAGGGAGCAGTTTGATAGCCCAATTCATGCTGTACATGTACATCACAGTTTAAGTGATAATGCCGAACAGTGGGCAAAGCACTGCGAATTACAGTGTCGTCTTGAAGACGTAGCATTTCATTTGTATCGAGTTGATGTTGATACGGGGTCGAGAAAAAGCCTGGAAGCAGAAGCGCGTAAGGTTCGATACAACGCATTGTTAGAAGTGTGTGACCAAATAGGCGGTGTACTGTTATTAGGACAACATGCCGAAGATCAGCTTGAAACCGTATTGCTCCAGCTCAAACGCGGTGCTGGTCCTCAGGGCTTAGCGGGTATGGGAGAAGTTCAGTACCGAGGTGACACCTTGATAATGCGCCCTATGCTAGCACTAGAGAAAGCCGAGATTGTGGCTTATGCCGAAGAGGAAATGTTGCAGTGGGTTGAGGATGAATCTAATCAGCAAAATAGCTTTGATAGGAACTTCTTAAGGAACGAAATTATACCTCACTTGCTGGCGCGATGGCCTAAGTTAACCAAAACCGTGGGGCGCAGCGCCGAGCTTTGTGCTGAGCAAAGTGCACTAGTCAGCGATTCTGCCCAAAAATATTTTGAAGATTGTAAACGCACAGATCTCAGGCTCGACGGGCAACAACTCGCTGCATTGTCTTTACCTTGGCAGGCTATGGTCATTCGCGCGTGGTTTCGAGCTCAAGGCGAGCTGTCGCCCTCAAAAGCGCAGACAGACCAAGTGCTTGCTATGTTAAAAGCAAAGCATGATGCAACCCCTGAAGTGAACTTTAAATGGGGGAGGGTTATACGGTTTGACCAAGACCTTTATTGGGTGGTGAACGCTACTCATGAAGTACCGCAAAACTTAAAATTAGTGCCCAACCAAAATATCGCGCTTCCTTGGCTTAGAGGTCATATTCGAATTGCAGTACCAAAGGCGCGAGAAGAAGATACCGTTTCTCTGCAAACTAATGCTCGCAACCTTAAAGTAAAGCCAGAAAATGCGAACGTATCTAAGTTGCTGAAAGAATGGTTTAAGGTATGGCGCGTGCCAAGATGGGAGCGAAACGGCGTGCCGGCAATCTTAATTAACGACGAGCCTGTCGCACTGATTGTTGAAGGACGTTGTGTTTATCTGCAGCCCAAAGCGCCAGATATAGAAATAACCTTTAGTCTCGACTGAATCTATGTAGCACTAAAAGTGCCGTTTTTTGAAAGGGCTAGATACTCTTGCTTATGGTATCCATGGCAATAATGTGCAAAAGCGGCATTGCTTTGCCGCCATCCTGATAAATTCGAATCGCGACGTTACGCTGCGTGATAACTATTTTTTCCAGAATTTTTCACGCGATACAGGGCGTTGTCAGCACGGTCAAATAGGCTACTCATCGTATCGCCGTCGCGATAAATCGCGCCGCCAAGGCTGGTTGATACGCCTAAGCGAGATAAGTAGCTAGAGCTATTGATACTCATTTGAATACGCTGGGCTGCACAAGCTAGCTGCTGTTGCGACTGACAGTCTAGCAAACAACAAAACTCATCGCCGCCATAGCGAAATGCTTCGTCTTCATCCCGCAGAACATTAGATAAATGTGATGCAACATGGACAAGTACTTTGTCACCTTCGCCATGACCAAAATTATCATTCACATACTTAAAGTTGTCTAAGTCGATCACCAAAAGTGCGAAAGGATCATCGTGTCTTTGCGCCCAGCCGAGTTGTCTTGTCATTGACTGCTCAAAGCCCGCTCGGTTACCTAAGCCAGTTAACACATCTTTAGTCGCCATCTGTTGCACACGCATCAATGAAAGAGCGTGCTTTATTTGTTTTCCAAATAAATCATGCAGTTGGAATAGACTCTCCCGTTGCGATAACGACAAGGGTGAACTAATGTAATAATAGACATGAGCTTGATCGCCATTAACGGCATTGGCACCTTGTAGTGGTAAATCAATGAGTGTTGACGATATCTTTGCATTACCGTACACCCAACGCGAGTCAAAGTCAGACAAGCTAAACCCGACAATAGGTAACAACGTGTTTAGCTGCTGAAAATACACGCCACCTAGCTCTTGTAGTTCAAGAGTAGAAAGTAGCTGCGTGATAAAGCCTGATAATTCACTAAAAGAGAGTGATTTACCTGTGCTCTCAGCAGGGTAAAAATTGTTATGTTGTGTGCTATCGTAGACTGACGTTGAAAAATCCACAGTAGTGCCCCTATACAAAATGCGTTGATATGCAAAGAAACAAGTGTCAAAGCCCTGACGTTTCTGTGGCCACATCTGCATTTTCGCGGAATTTATGGCGATCACAGCGGCAAAACTTGCCGGATCTGCATTTACACAGTGGATTTTGCAAACTAGATGCCAACAAAGTGTTTCAGGCACTAGTCTTTAGTTTAAAGCGTAAAATCGCGTGATTTATCGCGCCTGTTTTACAAATGGAAGTTTATGTAGCTTTAGGAGGTAGTGTGGGGACGAGCTTTTTAAATATCGTGATATTGATGTTCATATCGGTATGCGCGGTCGCATTATTTAAACGCATTCATCTCCCTCCTATTCTTGCTTATCTGTTTGCCGGCGTACTCGCGGGTCCACAACTATTATCTGTGTTTGCCCACCCAGAAGAAATGCACCTGCTCGCTGAAGTGGGCATAGTGTTTTTGCTCTTTTCACTTGGTCTTGAGTTCTCGTTACCTAAATTGTTGGCAATGCGCTCTTTAGTATTCGGTGTAGGATTAGGGCAAATGGTGTTTACCACGGCAGTGTTTACCTGTGTTCCACTGTTTCTCGGCATTCCAATGAGTGCGTCCATCATTATTGGTGGTACGCTGGCGTTAAGCTCAACCGCTATTGTAATTAAGCAAGCAACCGAAATGGGCATTCTTAATAACAGGCGTACACAATTAGCGGTAAGTATCTTGCTCTTTCAAGACTTAGCGGTGGTTCCGTTCCTAATTGCTATTCCTCTTTTAGCCCAGACTGGTGAAGTAAGTATTGCGCTAGCTTTAGGCGAGGCGTTGCTTAAAGGTGTGTTTGTCATTGCGTTTCTAATGTCAGTGGGTAAGTGGTTACTACCTTGGGTGTTTAGAGAGGTAGCAAGAACAAGGACTGACGAGCTGTTTGTTCTGACCACTATATTGATTGCCCTATTGGCAGGAGGGCTAACTTATTACTTCGGGCTGTCCATGGCGCTAGGCGCTTTCTTGGCGGGTATGATGTTGGGGGAAAGCCAATACAAGTATCAACTTGAAGCCGACATTCGTCCGTTTCGAGATATTTTAATGGGGTTATTTTTTGTTACCGTGGGTATGCAGTTAGAACTCACTGTACTGTGGAACAGCCTGTTTGAGATTGTTTTTGGCGTTTTTGCTTTGATGATAGTTAAAGTCATTTTAGTAAGAGGCGCATCTCTATTAGTTAAAACCGATGCAACAGATGGCTGGTCTGCTGGGGTTAAACTTTGTCAGATTGGCGAGTTTAGTTTTGTAATTGCTGCGCTTGCTACGACACACGGCGTGTTAACGTCAGAGCAGTCATCGCTGATTGTGTGTATGGGTGTAATCAGTATGGCGTTAACCCCGTGGCTTATGAATAACAGCGTCACTATAGCAAGGCGTATTGTTAACAAGGATATCTCGTTCGATGACAATGTGAGCTTTGGTAACGCAGAGCCGTTAACCAACCACGTCATTATTTGTGGGTTTGGCCGCGTTGGACAGTCGGTAGCACGTATGCTGAAAATGGAAGGCATTCATTTTGTTGCCATAGATATGGATCCTGTCAGAGTACACGAGAGTCGAAACGCGGGAGAGCCCGTCATCTTCGGTGATGCGAGTCAAAAAGATATATTGATTACTGCCAATGTAGAAGGTGCCAAGCTTGTGCTTGTTACGTTTGATCAAGTCGATAAGGCCAAGCAGGTGATAACGCAGACCCGAAGCATTACGAGCACTATAGATGTTATGGTGCGTACCAAACGAGACTACCAGCTTGAAAGCCTATACAGCGCGGGTGCCAATCAAGTCGTGCCAGAGCTGCAAGAGGGGAGCTTGATGTTGGTATCGCAGGTGCTGCATTACGCCGGCGTGCCAATGTCTCGTATTTTAAAGCGGGTGCGAGCTGAGAGAAAAGGTCGCTACGATCATATGCACGGCTTTTACCCGGGAGAAACAACAGAGATCACCTATGGCACAGAAGACAAGTTAGAGTTTATCCATGCTGTGGTGTTGTCCGAACACGCTTCCTGTATTGGCAAAGCCATAAAAGATATCGATTTCTCGAGAATGCGAGTAGCGATTAAGGGCCTAAGACGGGATGGAAATGAAGTTAAAGACCCAGACCAAGACGCTATTTTGCAAGCCCATGACGTGCTAGTGATTGCGGGTAAACCCCGGCGTGTGGAGCGAGCAGAGCGAAAACTATTAGAAGGGAGCTAGCACGCAGTTAAACTTAGCGTTGTTTAATCTAGCGCGCTTGCCATGGAACGTGTGTTGAATTACGTGAGTTCAAGCTTACGCTACGCGGTCGCTTTCTAAGTCTGCAAATTGCTTTTTTAGGTCGTAGCGCTCGTCTGTCACTATCTTCTCAAGCACAGAAACTCGTTCCTTAAGCTCTGCAATTTCGGCTTTATAAGCATCGGTTTCTTTGCTGCTAAGTTTCTTCTTACTTTTGTCTTTTGCACTTTCGACAATGGTAACTAAGGCCCAGGCACAAATGGCTACTATTGCAATCGCGGTCATATTCACGGTGGTATCCCTCACAAATGGCTTTAAAACAGTGTAGGTGAAAATTTGGCCTGTTGCCTAATTCACCCCGTATTTAGTTAAATACTTATCGGTAAAATTACTGCTTCGCTTCAGGTACTATAGCGGTTATCTAACATACTTTTTAGTAAAAATGTAACCTGTTAAGTCCATCACACTAGCAGTGTTATAATGAGAGATTGCAAGTAGGTTGCCAAGTGACAAAAGTCATTACTTTCTAAGAAGTTAGAATGTTTACCTAAGCTAATACAAAATAAATGTTAATGAATTTCACCAAGTAAAGTAGCAAAATTGACGAATGAGTGACCAAAATAGCAACCGTCCAACACCAAACTTCGACCTTGCAAACAAGCAAACGCAAGAAAAAGAGGCTGTGCAGGAGCCGTTGACTGAAATCGCAATGGAAGACATCGCGACAGAAGAGGACATAATGTGGATGAGGCATGCGTTAACGCTTGCCGATAAGGCTGAGTCGATTGGTGAGGTGCCAGTCGGCGCCTGCGTAGTACTAAATGGTGAGCTTATCGGTGAAGGCTTCAATACGCCGATAACGGATAATGATCCATCTGCGCATGCAGAGCTACGCGCTGTTAAAGAGGCAGCAGCTGCGGTGCAAAACTACCGACTTATTGACGCTACGTTGTATGTGACATTAGAGCCCTGCTCTATGTGCGCAGGTATGTTGGTACATGCACGGGTAAAGCGGGTGGTGTTTGGCGCAAAGGATGCGAAGACAGGCGCTGCGGGCTCGGTCATGAACTTATTGCAACATCCTGCGCTTAATCATCAACTTGAGGTTGTATCTGGCGTGTTAGCTGATGAATGTGCTAACAAATTGTCAGATTTTTTTCGCAAGCGCAGGAAAGAAATAAAGGCTGCCAAAAAGGCGAAAAGACTGCTAGAGGGTGATGCTTCAAGCTAATTTAAAGCGTCACCTGAAGTTGTGCTTATTCGTGTTTTCGCCCATTTGGTATATACCGGTTACATGGTCAATCATTGTGAACCAGATGGTATAGAGGTGGCTTAGCCAGGCGTACGGGTTAACTGAGTGAACATATCGCTGGTAACAAATAGCTTGCGGCGCTGAAGTACTTTTTGGTGACAACGCTTGAGCATAAGTCTGCGTCTGTTGTTGTTTTTCAATTTTATTCCTTTTTCATAAATCGATTTTTTTTCATTTGTTCTCCTTTCTCGCGTTGTGGCCACTTTATGTTTTTCGTGACCACTTTTCTTCCGTTGTGCGCAGCTCCCCTATTTGAACAAGTATCACGTTATTCGAGAGATATTGTCATTAAAGAGCCGCTGCTCTTTTGGAGCTTGTCATCGTTGAGAAAATAATTATTCTGAGAAAGTAAGTCAGTGTCTGACTAACTTCTTTTTAGGGTACAGTACAAAGATGACATCGAAATGACAGTTTTCAAGAGAGAAGCAAGGTGAACTGCGTCAAATTTTTCCTTGTTCGTCCAACCATACTAAGCTGTCATAATAACGACGAATATTTTCCACATACTGTAACGCTTCATCGCCTCTTGCATAGCCATAGCGAGTAGTACGGTAATATTTCTTTTGCCTAAGCTGTGGCAAGCGACGCTTTACATCTACCCAAAGGTCTGGATTGCCACCTTGTTGCTCGGTAAGAATGCGTGCGTCCTCCAAATGGCCCATACCAATATTATACGACGCCATAGCCATCCAGGTTCTATCTGGCTCGCTAATTCGCGCAGGTATGCGATTGAGCAAACTGGCAAAATAACGAGAGCCTCCGCGAATGCTTTGTTCAGGATCGGTTCTGTCATCTACGTTCCAGTCACTTGCCGTATCCATGGTGAGCATCATTAGACCGCGAACGCCAGTTCTTGAAATAGCGTCACTGTCCCAGTGACTTTCTTGATAACTCATGGCCGCAAGCAGTCGCCAGTCTAATTCACCTGCATACTGTTGAAATAAGGGTTTGTATTGGGCAAGTGCTGTCTCGGCGGCATAATTAAACGCGCGACTGTCGACGTAATCGAACTGGCGAATATGGCCAAAGTACTTGTCTTCTAACACCGTAAACCAGCCTGACTGATGTACAGTACCAAAATATTCAATCAGCGCAGCTTTCACGGAGTCATCTTGATGTAATGGGAGTGCCCACGCCATCGGCATATCTTCATTAAGGGTTTTTGCCACGGCTAAGTTAGGATATCGCCTGCGCTGAAGGGCTAGACGGTTGCTGTCAGCTACCGTATAAGCAATGTCACCATTGGCAACTTGTTGTAACAGTTCTTCAGAGTCAGAATCTTCGGTGGTAACAAGTTGGGTTTTTATTATTGGGCTTTCACTATCACTTGCTTGGTCGGTTACCTGGCCTAATAAACTAGACAGTAAGTGAGCTTGGCTGCTACCTGCCACAGTAATAATAGGGGCATCAAGTTCTAATAAGTCTCTAGGTCTCGATGTCCCTGCTTGGAAGACGAGCTCTTGTTGAACGTGTTGATAGGCTGGGCCGTAAGCAAAACGACTTTTAAGTGAAGGCGTTACCGCATCGCCTGTCGCGACAATGTCCAAATTACCTTCTTCTAACTGTTCTAACATGACTTCATAGCTGTAGAAAGGGTAAAGGTCGAGCGTCACGCCAAGGTAATCGGCAAATCCTGCCAGCAGTTCATATTCGAAACCCTGCGGCCCCTCGGCGCCGTTATAAAATGTTCCTGCACCATAAACGGTTCCCACGCGGATCGATTCTCGTTCCAATAATGAAGAAAGGGCAGTGGGTACGGAAGGAACACCACAACTTATAACAGCAATAGATAATATGATTATTAATTGTAGTTTTAATCGTTTTTTATAGTCTTGTGACTGCATAGACCTTTACTTGTTGTCATTAAACCATCTAAGTTTAAAAAAAAGTTCATGTAAGCGCGTTATGAGGTTACTTACTGCGCATAATTACTCTATAATCCGCGCCGAAATACTCATCAATCCAAGAGGCAACGCGTCGCATTGGTGGTCGTTGTTTCTAACAAACCAGGTAAATCAATATGTTGGTCCTTCGAGGCGCTCCTGCACTATCAGAGTTTAACCAAACTAAACTGATTGCAAAGCTGGGTCAATCCGGCGTTAGGGTTAAAAACCTATATAGCGAATATGTTCACCTAGTCGATTCCCAAGGTGACTTGTCTAAGCAGCAAATAGAGATACTCGAGAAGCTGCTCACTTACGGCCCCGCAAGGCAAGCACAAACCCCTTCTGGAACCTTCTTCCTCATCACTCCTCGCCCCGGCACTATCTCTCCCTGGTCTTCTAAAGCCACCGACATCGCTCACAACTGCAGTCTAAAAAATATCAACCGCATAGAGCGTGGATGCGCGTTTTATATAGAAACAGAAAACACTGTGAGTGAAGATGATTTTGCGCTTATCGCTAGTTTCTTACACGACAGAATGACTGAGTCAGTGTTTACGAACACTGAAGAGGCGGCGGTATTATTTGCTCACACCGAAGCTAATACTTTTACCAGTGTAGATGTATTAGGCGAAGGCAAGGACGCGCTAGTTAATGCAAATGTGTCGTTAGGCCTTGCATTGGCTGATGATGAGATTGACTACCTGTTTGATAGCTTTACTAAGCTAGGCAGAAACCCGACTGACGTTGAACTTTACATGTTTGCACAAGCAAACTCTGAACACTGTCGCCACAAAATTTTTAACGCTAGCTGGACCATTGATGGCGAGGACCAAGAGAAGTCGCTGTTTAAAATGATCAAAAACACCTACGAGTTGTTACCTGATCACGTGTATTCAGCTTACAAAGATAACGCCGCGGTAATGGAAGGGTGGCAAGCAGGTCGTTTCTTCCCGAACCCGCAGTCACACCAATACGAATACCATCATGAAAATATTGATATTTTGATGAAGGTAGAAACCCATAACCATCCAACGGCAATTTCACCTTTCCCTGGTGCAGCAACAGGCTCTGGTGGTGAAATCCGTGATGAAGGTGCTACTGGTCGTGGTTCAAAACCTAAAGCGGGTTTGGTTGGATTTACCGTATCTAACTTACGTATTCCTGGTGCTGAACAGCCGTGGGAATTTGAATACGGCAAGCCACAGCGTATTGTAAGCGCCCTTGATATTATGCTTGAAGGCCCACTAGGTGGCGCTGCGTTTAACAACGAGTTTGGTCGTCCTGCGCTACTGGGTTATTTCCGTACCTTTGAGCAAGAAGTCAATAGCTTCAACGGTGTTGAAGTGCGCGGCTATCACAAACCGGTTATGTTAGCTGGTGGTTTAGGTAATATTCGTCGCGAGCATATTGAAAAAGGCGAAATCACGGTAGGCGCTAAGCTTATTGTGCTTGGCGGCCCCGCAATGAACATTGGTCTTGGCGGCGGTGCAGCCTCATCAATGGCATCTGGCCAGTCAAACGAAGATTTAGACTTCGCTTCAGTACAGCGAGACAACCCTGAAATGGAGCGTCGCTGTCAGGAAGTGATTGATGCATGTTGGCAGCTAGGGGATAACAACCCTATCCAGTTTATCCACGATGTGGGCGCAGGTGGTCTTTCAAATGCACTGCCTGAGCTGGTTAATGACGGTGGCCGCGGCGGTAACTTTGAACTTAGAAAAGTATTGTCAGATGAGCCAGGTATGACACCGCTGGAGCTATGGTGTAACGAATCCCAAGAGCGCTATGTTTTATCTGTCGCGCCTGAAAATATGCCAGTGTTCGAAGCAATTTGTGCCCGAGAACGTGCGCCGTTTGCTGTGGTTGGTGAAGCCACTGCCGAGCAGCACCTAAACTTGAACGACAGCCAGTTTGACAACAAACCTATTGATATGCCTCTTGATGTACTTTTAGGCAAGCCGCCTAAAATGCACCGCGACGTAAGCTCGACCAAGGTTAGCTCGCCAGCACTAGACGAGGCAGGCATTACCTTAAGTGATGCAGCAAATCGCATTTTATCTTTGCCTACCGTGGCAGAGAAAACCTTCCTTATCACTATTGGCGACCGCTCGGTTACCGGTCTTGTTAGTCGCGACCAAATGGTAGGCCCATGGCAGGTGCCAGTGGCAGATGTGGCGGTTACTGCAACAGCGTTTGACACCTACCACGGTGAAGCGATGTCGATGGGTGAGCGTACGCCTGTCGCGTTACTATCGCACGGCGCGTCTGCACGTCTTGCTGTGGGTGAAGCGTTAACCAATATTGCCGCAGCAAACATCGGCGATATTAAGCGCATTAAACTGTCAGCAAACTGGATGGCAGCAGCTGGACATCCAGGTGAAGATGCGGGTCTTTATGAAGCGGTTAAAGCAGTGGGTGAGGAGCTTTGCCCAGAGCTTGGCCTAACCATTCCTGTGGGTAAAGACTCTATGTCGATGAAAACCGCATGGAATGAAAACGGTGAAGATAAAGCGGTGACTTCTCCGCTATCACTCGTTATCTCTGCCTTTGGCGCAGTAAAAGATATTCGCAAAACCCTAACGCCTCAGCTACGTACAGACAAAGGCGCAAGCCGCTTGCTGCTACTCGACTTGGGCGAAGGGAAAAATCGCTTGGGCGCAAGCTGCCTGGCACAAGTCTATACTCAGCTTGGTGATAGCCCAGCGGATGTGGTCTCTGCAAATCGCCTTAAAGCCTTCTTTGACGCAATGCAGACGTTAATTGAAAAAGGCTTGGTGTGTGCTTATCACGACCGTTCAGACGGTGGCCTGTTTACCACCGTTGCTGAAATGGCCTTTGCTGGTAAAACAGGTGTAAGCATTAACCTTGATAGCCTAGTTGGAAACGACATTGCCGTATTGTTCAATGAAGAACTAGGTGGCGTAATCCAAGTGCTTGAAAGCGATATGGATGCCGTTAACGCAGTACTGACTGAATTCGGTTTAACTGAATTGACTCACGATATCGGTACGCTTAATAGCACCGACATGATTGAGTTTAGTCGCGGTGGCGTTGCTGTACTTGCAGATAGCCGCGTATCAATGCGTACAATGTGGGCACAAACCACGTTTGAAATGCAGAAACTGCGTGATAACCCTGAATGTGCTGAACAAGAACACGCTGCAAAGCAAGATGCTGCCGACCCAGGTTTGCATGCTGCGTTGTCTTATGATGTAAACGATGACGTAGCAGCGCCCTATATTGCCAAAGGCGTTAAGCCCAAAGTGGCGATATTAAGAGAGCAGGGCGTAAACTCGCATCTAGAAATGGCGGCTGCATTTACCCGTGCAGGCTTTGATGCTATCGATGTGCACATGAGTGACGTGTTGGCCGGTCGCATTACCCTTGAACAGTTTGCGGGCCTTGCGGCTTGTGGCGGTTTCTCTTACGGCGATGTATTAGGTGCAGGTGAAGGTTGGGCGAAATCTATATTGTTCAACAGCATGGCTCGCGACCAGTTTGAAGGCTTCTTCAACCGTAACGATACGTTCAGCTTAGGTGTGTGTAACGGCTGTCAGATGCTATCGAACCTTAAATCACTGATTCCAGGTACTGAGCATTGGCCACATTTCGTGACCAACCAGTCGGCGCGATTTGAAGCCCGTGTTGCAATGGTCGAAGTGATGGAGTCTAAGTCTGTGCTGCTTGATGGCATGGCAGGTTCGCGTATGCCTATTGCTGTGTCGCACGGTGAAGGTCAGGCTGAATTTTCCAATGACAACGCGCTGTCACAAGTAGGCGCGCAGGTGGCGATGCGTTATGTAGACAACTACGGCAAGCCAACCATGCATTATCCGGCAAACCCGAATGGTTCACCGCAGGGGATCACAGGCTTAACTTCACTAGACGGACGCAGCACAATTATGATGCCGCACCCTGAACGTGTATTCAGAGCCGTGGCAAACTCGTGGCGTCCAGACGATTGGCAAGAAGATGGTGCGTGGATGCGTATCTTCAGAAATGCCCGTAAATTTGTTGGGTAACAAAGCACTGTTAGTTCGATAAAAACAGGGGGAAACCCCTGTTTATCTTTCGAAAAAATACTGTTTAATAAACGTTCATACCATAAATAGGTGTCAAAGCTTTGGCAAAGTGTCAAAAATCTGATTTTTGCCCTTGTCATCAGATTGTCACTGATCTATTGTAGTGCAAGCAAGGAATGCGATTAGGTTACAGGAGTTGAGTTAGGGTTGTACCAGTGAAAGGCATGCGCCAGCTGGTTTAAATAATAAGAGACGACCGATGAATCGTTCTTCTAAAGGGTTTGGCTTAACCGGAGTGGCTGTAGCTGTAGTGCTGATGTTCGTAACTGCTGTTTTTAGCACATCTGCGAAGTCTGCCGAAGCTCCAACAACGCTAAGTGTGCAGTCTTCAGTTAAGTAGTCTGAAAGAAAAATTCTAACGCCCGTATCAAGTTGCTTGATACGGGCGTTAATCATTAGGGGACAATAAAAACGTTCAGCATATAGCGCTTCATGAGAAAAGCCTAAAAGCTACACCTAAAGACAAGCCCAAAAAAGCAAAGCTGACTCAACGAGTTTTTGCCTCTCATTTTATCCTTTCTTATTTTTTTCTCTGTTAATTAATTTCTGCTGCGGATGCTTTTTCAAAAGCACATATGTAGCACCAAAGCCTCCGTGCATCGGTTGAGCCGTATGGTAGGCAATGACTTCGTCTAGTTCTCTTAGCCAATGGTTAACATAACTTTTTTTCAAAGCGGGAAAGGGTTTGCTATTTTCACCTGTTCCATGTTTTATGAGCAGTGCACGAACCCCGCGTTCGTGACTAGATTTAATGGTGCTATAAACCAGGTCTCGGCTTTGTTCTAAGGTTTTCCCTGAAAGTGTTACGTTGGCCTCTAGAGGGTATTTACCAAGGCGAAGTTTTTTAAAAACGCCGTCTTGAATACCGGGCTGCTGGAAGTGTATGAAATCATCAGGGGGGACCGGCTTTACACCTTCCATGCTCAGTGGATTAGCGAGTTTTTCGCGGACGCTTAACTGCCTAGCCGCTCGTTTTTGTTTTTCAGCGAGCGCCTTTTCAGGATCGTGTAATAAAGCCTTATCATCTGAAGCGATTGGTTTTACATCTTGCATTTCTGCAAAAAACGAATCGATATCGTCGTTTTCAAATTGGCTCATATTAATCCCCGTATAAGCTACTTCTCTATCTTTTATACGCTATTTCTGCCCCGTTGGTCTATGGAGCATAACCGCTCGATATATCACCGGGCGCAACGAACAGCAGCACCGTCGATTGCAGTGTAATTATAAAGTGGGGATTAAATTCTAAAAATCATCGTTTAGTAAATGGCACCGGGTTCCGCTAAAGCTTCAATAGCATCCCACTCTTCTTCAGAAAATGGGCACTGCTCAGCTGTTTCGGCACAACTATCAGCGTTATCAGGTGGGGGGAAATCGAAAGTCATAATGCTCTCCTGTTTTGAAGAGTATTACTTAAATTGGCTAAATTACAACCAAAGTATAATAAATTCTTCAATATTACAGGCGACGGTGTGTATAAGCATCTTTACTAAAAAGCAGAAACGTTGCGCAATTAATGGCGTCCCCAGCTGGAATCGAACCAACATCTAAGCCTTAGGAGGGCCTTGTTTTATCCATTAAACTATGGGGACCTAATGCGTAGGGAGTTTTATTATACGTAGTTCGGGAAAATACGAAACCCTTTGTCAACAAGGTGCAGCGCTATGAGCAGAATGTCTCTGTCATTGACGTGAAAGTAATGAGCCCATGGCCTGGTTTTCTAATGCATATAAAAAGCCCTCGTAGATACGAGGGCTTTGGCTATGGTCAGCGTATTTTAAATATCCGTAGGTGGAAGTTTATCAATCGCCGTTTTCAGTACCTCTGACTCGGTAGGAGATGTAGCGCCCACGTCACTTCCGCTTTCTTTAGTTGTGTCAACTGCTGAGTCGCTTGAACTCGTCGTTGAAACGCTCTCAGAACCTGAGTCAGTCGAAGTAGGCTCTGTTGAGGGAAGAATCAAATCTTCCGGAGGAAGGTCAATGTCCACAACATCAACCGTCACTTCAGTGACAGGCCCAGTAGTAACAATATCGCCTTCTTCAGGAAGGGTGATTGTGTCTTCTGGTACTGTACCGGAAGTGATAGGTTCTGGCGCTGTACTTTCTGGTGTAGAAAGCTCAGGCGAAAGCGGGCTTGTACCCTCGTCCGGCGCGGTGGGCACAGGACCGCCAATATCAACCGTATCAAGCTTAGTGCCAGACAGGTCGATAGTATCTCCTCCACCAAAACCATCGCCCACAGTGGTACCAAGTGTGCTTACCTCGTCTTCAGGTAGCGTAATGATATCTGGTGTACTCTCTACTGGCTCCGTTATCGCTGAAGGCTCGCTCATAAGCGGTGCAGTAGGCTCGTTTTCTGGTGTTATCAGTCTAGTTTCAGCGTTTAGATCGACTGTTTGAAGCGTTTGCCCTGTTAGGTCAATGACGTCAGGTGCTGTAGGCTCGTCAGTAACCACGGTGCCGCTGCTATCTGATGCGCTTACAGACTCAGATGAACTGCTCATTACCACTTCTGGTACACCTTCACCAGATGCCGTTACAAACACGTTAAATTCTGCCTGTTCGATAGTGCCGTCTGGATATTCGATACGGTAAGTAAAAGTATCCGTTAAGGTTCCACCAAACACGGCTTGCGTGTTGTCCGGGGTATAAGTGTATGCGCCAGTTTCATCAATTTGCAGCGTACCGTAATCACCCACTAACGTAATGCCGCCAGTCGCATCTTGGAAGGTTGTTCCATCAGTAGAAACGGTTACGTCGTATGTTGGGCCAAACAGTATATCGTTTTCGAACAGATTGCCGGTGGCGGTTTGTACGCCGCTAACTTCAAACTGGTCAAGATAGTTGATGGTAGAAGACAGGTCTACACTAATACTTCCGGCTACGCCAACGCCAGTTGTACCGCTCATCGACAGACGGTACAAACCTTCAGTTAATCCGTTGACGGTAAGCACGGTATCGCCATCAATGCCTAATAAGCTAATCAACTCGCCATTAGGGAAAACCCTGTACGCTTCCCACGCGCCGTTTTCGAACTTTTCTACGGTAACAGTAAGGCTTGAAACCAGTGACAGTAGGCTGCCGTTATCAACGTTTAACGTAATATCTTGAGTTGTATTTGTTGCAACGGCAAATGTACTGCTGGTATCGCTAAAGCTGCCCCCTAGCCCCAATAAATAGCCATGAGAAAGTGCATCTAGGTCACTAGGGCCCGCTTCCGAAACAAAGTCGTAGGTCAATTCAGCACGTGCCGAGTCTGCGGATACGCCTTGCCCTGATAGATTGAAGTTCAAGTTTGCAGTAGACGTATTGGCGCCATCTGAAATGGTGTAGCTAAAGCTATCTGTATTGCCTAAGCCGTCGCGAACGCCGTTGGCTACATAGGTGTAGCTGCCGTCTTCAAATATAGTTAAATCGCCATAATCACCTTCAATGGTAATGCCAGATAAACCAGTACCCAATACAGTCACTGACTCTCCATTGGTATGAGTAACTTGAGTAACAACGCCTCCTTCGGCAATACTGTCACTAACGTCGCCTGAGCTAGCGGCATCGATAACATTACCTGATGTGGTAATGCTGCCCGCAAACGCATACTCGGTTAACGTTGAAGTCACATCAGTTTGTTGCAGTAAGGTGAGCGTGTTGCTAAGTAGTGCCTCGGCGACGGCATCGAGCGCTACGTCGACCAGCAAACTTAGACCTAACTCGTTAAGACCCGTAGTGATTCTGCTAACTAAATCCGCTGCGCCAATCGAATCAGCTGTGCTAAGAGCAGGTTCAAGTATGAGTGCCCGTACTATAGTTCCTAGTCCAAGACTGTTCAGAACACTGGCATTAGTACCGTTCAATGCGTCTTCTACAGCAGTTAAGACTGCATCCTGATTCTCTTCACCAAGAGCAACGCCACCGCTACCTAACTCCGTCAACGTAATTGAGCCGCCGCTGTTTTGGTCAAACAAGGTTTCTAAAGCGCTCTCGTCATTGCGCACAACAACCGTATAGTCTCCAGCGGGTAGTCCCGAGAATTTAGCAACCAGCGTATTGTCACCTGTTAACCCCAGAAGATTAACGCCTGCGACATCTCCAATTAACGGGTTATCAGGAGTCATAGCTGTAGCGACTACATTGCCACTAGAATCCACAATTTCAATAATGTAGGCATCGGCAACGGCAACGAGAGCCTCTTGGCTAACTTCAACCACTATTTCACCGAAGAACCCAGGGTCAACCGTAAGCGTGGTACTTGCAGTTGGAGAGCCCGCAGCAGGCGATCCTTCTGCTAAACCAATGACCTGTAAATCACTGTCGGTGACAGGGGCATTAACGATAGCAGTTTGCGCACCGAGCTCCATATCATTACTGTCGTTTTGTGCGACAACTGGCGGGAAGTCACTTCCCGAAATAGTAATGGTGAGCGCCGCAATATCAGAGGTTTCACCATCTGACAAGGTGTAGTTAAATACTTCATCTTGTCCAATAGCACTGCGGTCACCATCGGCGGTATAGGTGTAAGTACCATCTGAGGCAATTTCAAGCACGCCATAGTCACCTTGGATAGTAACCGTTCCTGTGGCAGGAATCACAACACTGTCACCTGATGCGTTAGTAACCAGCGTCACTCGAGCGCCGTCTAAAATGGTATCCGCACCCACGCCACTTAAATCACCGTCAATTAGGTTACCCTGCGCCACTAAATCACCTGTGTAGGTGTATTCCGTCAATGTGGTGGTGATATCAGTGTCTTGCAAAATGGTTAACGTATTGCTGAGTAACACGTCAGCAAGAACAGCAGCGATATCGTCTAAGAAACCTAACAATCCAAGATCTGTGAGTGGACCCGTGAGCGCTCCTACGAGGTCTCCCGCACCGATTACAGTAGTGGTGTCTAGAACTGTTTCTAAAATGCCTCTTACTTGTGTGCCTACAGTGCCTAGTGGAATGCCTAGAATACCGCCGTTTAACGTTGTTTCGACCGTATTAAGCACGACATCCTGGTTTTCAGGCCCGAGGACCACACCCGCTGTGCCTAGTTCATCAAGGTCAATATCGTTGCTGTTGTCGTTGTCTAACAAGTCTTCGAGTAAGTTTTCATCGTTGCGAACAACTACGCTATAAGTGCCTGCAGCTAGACCTGCTAGCGAGAAGGAGATGGTTTCATCCCCTGAGACATTGAATATCTCAAGTCCGCCAACGTCCGTAAGTTGCGAGTCAGCGCTGACTCCTTGATAGACCAGCTGGCCACTTTCGTCGTATATCTCGACTATGTAGGCATCGGCAACAGCAACAAGTGCAACTTGTTCGACTTCTATGAGCACTTCACCCACATTATCAGGTGATACCGTAAAGGAGGCGCTTGCATCCACGCCACCTGTAGATTCTGCTAAGCCAATCACCTGCACGTCGCTGGTGGTTTCCGGTGGATTTACAGTAACCACAGGTTCGCCCATATCAACGGTGTTACCGTCGTTTATAGCATCGAGAGCCTGTACGACAACATTCTGACTTGCTGTGCTTGCCGAGTTACCTGCTTCGTCGGTGACTGTTGCCACCACCGCGTAGGTACCTGCTGGTAGCGTTGTGCCTGTTAAATCAAGGCTCCAATTACCGCTGCCATCAATGGTAAGTTCAGGGTCAGTGCCAAAGGTAAAGGACGTGCCATCAACGGTAACGGTTAGGGTAGTATTGTCACCAAGGTCAACCGTTCCATTGAAAATAAGCGTGCTATCGCTAGTAATAAAGTCTCCAGCCACCCCTGAGTCGTTTGAGATACTGTCGAACGTTACTGTCTGACCATTCTTGTTTTCATCAATACTGGTATCGATAACAACGGTACCTGTGTCAGTAGCAAGATTGCCTACCACATCTGTGGCGGTAACCACAGCCGTGTAATTGCCTTCCGCAAGCAGAGCGACGATATTATCAGCCAGTGTCCACGTGCCGTCACCATTGTTGGTAGCGGTGTAATCGTTGCCGTCAATGGTCACCACCACAACCGCATTGGGGTCGTTCACCGTACCGGTAAGCTCAGGCGTGGTGTCGTTGGTGGTCAGATCGTTTATTGCAACCGTAGGTGCAGTGGTATCAATTACCACTGTACCTGTATTGGTCACCGTATTGCCCGCGGCGTCTGTCGCGCTTACCGATGTTGGGTAGCTGCCTTCTGCAAGCGTGGCGACAGCGTTGTCAGCCAGTGTCCAGGTGCCATCACCATTGTTGGTAGCGGTGTAATCATTACCGTCAATCGTTACCACCACAACCGCATTGGGATCGTTCACCGTACCGGTAAGCTCAGGCG
Organism: Alteromonas macleodii ATCC 27126; assembly: GCF_000172635.2. Taxonomy (NCBI): domain Bacteria; kingdom Pseudomonadati; phylum Pseudomonadota; class Gammaproteobacteria; order Alteromonadales; family Alteromonadaceae; genus Alteromonas; species Alteromonas macleodii. The sequence continues at coordinate 1,061,442 of NC_018632.1, forward strand.
TGGTGTCATTGGTGGTTATATCGTTTATTGCAACCGTAGGCGTGGTGGTATCAATAACCACCGTGCCGGTATTGGTTACCGTGTTGCCTGCGGCGTCTGTCGCGCTTACCGATGTTGGATAGCTACCTTCAGCAAGCGTAGCGACTACGTTATCAGCTAACGTCCAAGTGCCGTCACCATTGTTGGTAGCGGTGTAATCGTTGCCGTCAATGGTCACCACAACAACCGCATTGGGATCGTTCACCGTACCGGTAAGCTCAGGCGTGGTGTCGTTGGTGGTTAGATCGTTTATCGCAACGGTAGGTGCGGTTGTATCAATAACCACTGTACCCGTATTGGTTACCGTGTTGCCCGCGGCGTCTGTTGCACTTACCGATGTTGGGTAGCTGCCTTCTGCAAGCGTGGCGACTGCGTTGTCAGCCAGTGTCCATGTGCCGTCTCCGTTATTGGTGGCGGTATAGTCATTGCCGTCAATCGTTACCACCACAAATGCATTCGGGTCGTTCACCGTACCGGTAAGCTCAGGCGTTGTGTCGTTGGTGGTCAGATCGTTTATTGCAACGGTAGGTGCGGTTGTATCAATTACCACTGTTCCTGTATTGGTAACAGTGTTGCCCGCGGCGTCTGTTGCAGTAACAGATGTTGGGTAACTGCCTTCTGCTAGCACAGCAACTGCGTTGTCAGCCAGTGTCCAGGTGCCATCACCATTGTTGGTAGCGGTGTAATCATTGCCGTCAATGGTTACCACCACAACTGCATTCGGATCGTTCACCGTACCGGTAAGCTCAGGCGTGGTGTCGTTGGTAGTAAGATCGTTTATTGCAACGGTAGGCGCGGTGGTATCAATTACTACAGTACCAGTGTCGGTATCGGTATTACCCGCATCGTCAGTTGCAGTAACAGATGTTGGGTAACTACCTTCAGCGAGTGTAGCGACTACGTCATCGGCCAGCGTCCACGTACCGTCACCGTTATTGGTAGCGGTGTAGTCAACGCCGTCAATGGTGACTACTACAGTAGCCGTTGGGTCATCAACCGTACCCGTTAGTGCAGGCGCAGTGTCGTTGGTCGTTACATCATTGATGGTTACGACAGGTGCCACGGCATCTACCGTGTCAGATGCAGGCCCACTGGTGTTACCCGCTTCATCGGTAGCCGTTGCCGTTACTACAACTCCATCTGCTAATGGTGTATCTGGCGTTACGCTCCAATTGCCGTCACCATCAGCGATGACGGTGAAATCTGGCGTGCCGTCTCCGTCTACATCCACATTTACCGTAGCGCCCGCTTCGGCTGTGCCGGTAATTTCAGTGCCGTTGCCCGCTTCAACGGTAGGCGCAGCTGGTGCTGTGGTATCAATAACCACTGTACCAGTATTCGTACCCACATTACCTTCTGGGTCGGTTGCAGTAACCGTTGCGGTATAGCTACCTTCAGCAAGTGCCGCCACCGCATCGTCAGCCAGTGTCCACGTGCCATCACCGTTATTGGTGGCGGTATAGTCGGCACCGTTGATGGTAACAACCACCGTGGCTGTTGGGTCGTCAACCGAACCAGTAAGTGCCGGCGTTGTATCGTTCGTTGTTAAATCGTTAAAGGCAACCACTGGCGCAGCCGCGTCAACCGTGTCTGAGGCTGGGTTGCTAATGTTACCCGCTGCGTCAGTTGCCGTTACGGTCACAATTACGCCATCGGCAAGCGGTGTATCAGGCGTAATGCTCCAATTACCGTCGCCATCAGCGATGACGGTGAAATCGGGCGTGCCGTCGCCATCAACGTCCACATTTACGGTTGCGCCTGCTTCAGCGGTACCGGTAATTTCGGTACCGTTGCCCGCATCCACAGTAGGTATGGCAGGTGGTGTAGTATCAATCACTACCGTTCCTGAATTTGAACCTACATTGCCATCGGCATCCGTGGCAGTAACGGTAGCGGTATAGCTACCATCTGCAAGTGCAGCCACTGCATCGTCAGCCAGGGTCCAGCTTCCATCGCCATTGTTAGTTGCGGTGTAGTCCACACCATCAATGGTCACTACTACGATAGCGTTTGGATCGTCAACCGTACCGGTTAGCTCTGGTGTGGCGTCATTAGTGGTTAAGTCATTGATTGCAACGTCTGGCGCAACAGCATCTACTGAATCTGACGCTGGTGCACTGACATTGCCAGCTTCATCAACCGCTGTTGCCGTAACAACCACGCCATCGGCCAGCGGTGTAGTGGGGGTTACTGACCAATTTCCATCGCCATCTGCGATGACGGTGAAGTCTGGCGTGCCGTCGCCATCCACGTCCACATTTACAGTTGCCCCTGCTTCCGCAGTACCCGTAATTTCAGTGCCGTTACCTGCATCGACGGTAGGCGCTGCTGGCGCAGTGGTGTCAATCACCACAGTGCCAGAGTTAGTTCCGGTGTTACCGTCGGCATCAGTAGCAGTAACCGTAGCGGTATAGCTACCTTCAGCCAGCGCGGCAACGATATCGTCAGCCAGTGTCCAGCTGCCATCACCATTGTTTGTAGCGGTATAGTCTGTACCGTTAATGGTAATGACCACAATGGCGGTTGGATCGTCCACCGAACCGGTAAGTGCAGGCGTGGTGTCGTTAGTCGTTAGGTCGTCAAAGGCAACGACTGGCGCGACAGCGTCTACGGTATCAGACGCCGGGCTACTCGTATTGCCAGCTTCATCGGTTGCTGTTGCCGTGACAACCACGCCATCCGCTAGCGGTGTAGTGGGTGTTACTGACCAGTTACCATCGCCATCAGCAATAACCGTGAAATCAGGTGTGCCATCACCGTCAACGTCTACGTTTACGACAGCGCCTGCTTCGGCTGTACCGGTAATTTCGGTACCATTGCCTGCATCAACAGTAGGCGCAGCAGGCGCAGTAGTATCGACAATGCCGCCATTTTCGTTTGCGGTTGCCGTATTGCCCGCGCCATCTGTTGCACTTGCGGTGACTGAATAATTACCTTCAGATAAGGCCGCTGGCACATCTACAGAGAAGGTGCCATTAGCTTGAACAATGGCGCCAAATGTTTGGGTGTTTCCTGCACTATCGGTAACGCTGATGGATACGGTGCTGCCTGGCGCAATATCTGTAGTACCGGAAATGGTCGGTGTGGTGTCGTTTCCTGTACCAAGTGCGTCCAAGGTTAGGTTTGGCACGGCTGTATTGATATTGCCGCTGGTAGTATCAGACGCTGAATTTCCAGCAGCATCAGTGGCGGTAGCAGTAACATTGAAGTTTCCGTCTGCCATTGCATTGGGCACGTCGGCGCTGAAATTACCAAGGCTATCGACAATAGCCGTAAATGTCTGTTCTGCTCCCGCGCTGTCGGTGACGGTTATGGTCACTGAACTACCTGGGCTTAAATCGGTGCTACCGGTGATCGTTGGCGTAGTATCGTTACCTGTGCCTTGTGCATCTAAGTTGATCGTCGGCGCGGTAGTGTCTACGCTACCGTTTGTTTCAGTGGCAGTAGTCTCATTGCCTGCTGGGTCTTGGGCCACGGCGGTGACAGTATACCCTCCTTCAGCCATGGCGCTTGGCACATCGGCCGAGAAACTGCCGTCTCCCTGAACGGTTGCATCGAAGGTTTGGCTTACACCTGCATTATCCGTAACCGTAATCGTTACCGTAGCACCTGCAGGCAGGTCAGTATTCCCTGATATTGTAGGCGTTGTGTCACTGTCTGGGGCTAGTGTATCTAACGATAGAGTAGGGGCTGTCGTATCAATAACGCCTGTATTGTCTACGACGGTAGTGCTATTACCCGCTTCATCACTTGCCGTGGCTTCAACACTGTATGCACCTTCTGCCAAAGGCGCAGGCACATCCACTGTAAAGTTTCCATTTACATCAACCGTAGCTGTAAGGGTTTGAACATTTCCGGCGCTGTCAGTTACCACAAGCGTAACTTCACTACCCTGCGCAAGGTTTGTGCTACCAGATAGGGTAGGCGTTGTGTCATTGCCTTCCTCAAGTGGCGTTAATGTTAGTGATGGTGCTGTAATGTCTATGTTTCCAGCATCACTGGCTGTTGCTGTATTACCTGCCTCATCACTGATGGTAGCGCTTACCGTGAAGTCGCCTTCAGCTAAATCCGTACCCGGGGAGATAGAGAAAGAACCATTGGCCTGTACCACTGCGCTTAAGGTCTGGGTCGCACCAGCGCTATCCGTTACCAAAATAGTGACCACAGCGCCCGCAGGTTCATCGGTTGTACCGGTAATGAGTGGCGTCGCGTCGTTAGTGGTATCGGCAACATCTATAGTAAGTGTAGGTGCTAGAGTATCAACTACGCCTGCTTCGTTATCGGTTGTACTGTTGTTTGCTTCATCGGTGGCGGTTGCTGAAACAGTGAAGTTTCCTTCAGCCATCGCCGCTGGTACATCGGCAGAGAATACGCCGCCCGCGCCAACCAATGCAGAGAACACCTGTGTATTACCCGCACTATCAACAACCGTTATTTGCACTGTAGAACCTTGCGGTAAATCTACAGTACCGCTTATGGTTGGGGTTGAGTCGCTAACTGTACCTGGCTCGTCCAGCGTAATAACAGGTGAAATTGTGTCGATTAGGCCGGTTTCAGCGTCGGACGCTGTATTGCCAGCTTCATCAACGACCGTTGCCTGAACTGTGTAGCTACCCTCAGCCAAAGTGGTGGGTATGTCTACGCTAAAAGAGCCGTCGCTTTGTACGGTTGCTGATAAGGTTTGTATATTGCCAGCGTTATCGGTGACGGTAATTGAAACCGTGCTTCCGGCTGGCTGGTCTGTCGTGCCGCTAATGGTTGGTGTTGCATCATTGCCAACACCCGGATCTGCCACATCAATAGCCGGTGATGTGGTATCTACCACACCACCAGTTTCAGAGTCAGAGCCTGTATTTCCGGCTCCGTCAGTCACCTCTGCGACAACTGTGTAACTACCTTCGGCCAAGTCTGACGGTACGCTTGCGCTGAAGGTGCCATCTCCTTGTACTGTTGCGGTAAAGGTTTGAACTGCTCCAGCACTATCTGTCACTGTTAAGGTGACAGTGGCACCAACTGGCGCGTTAGTTGTGCCTGAAATAAGAGGCGTAGCATCGTTTGTCTGGCCAAGGGCATCTAGGGTAATGTCCGGAGCGCTTGCATTAATATTGCCGCTATCCGACACAGTTGTGCTATTGCCCGCAGCATCGCTCGCACTGGCTGTTACATCGTAATCGCCATCAACAAGCGCGCTGGGTACTTCAACTGAGAAAGTGCCATCCGCGTTTACCGTAGCGGTAAGGTTCTGTACATTACCGCCTGCATCGGTGACAACCAGTGTAATTGTTGCTCCCTCTGGCAAGTCGGTAGTACCGCTCAAAATTGGCGTTGCGTCATTGCCGCTGGCCACTGGATCTAAGTTGATAACAGGTGGAGTGGTGTCAACTGTACCGTTGTTATCAACCGCTGTGTTTTGATTACCTGCATCATCAGTCGCCGTCACTTCTACGGTGTAATCGCCTTCTGCAAGGTCAACCGGCACATCAGCGCTAAAGCTACCGTTCGCTTGAACGGTGGCAGTGAAAGTTTGCGTATTGCCCAGGCTGTCAGTCACGCTAATGCTTACAGTGTTGCCTGCAGCCAAGTCGGTGGTTCCCGATATAGTCGGTGTAGCGTCGTTGGTCAGGCCTTGTGCGTCTAACGTTATGGTAGGGGCAGCTGTATCTATGATGCCGTTATTATCTATTGCCGTTGCTGAATTACCCGCATCGTCAGTCGCAGTGACGGTCACACTGAAACTGCCTTCAGCTAAATCGGCAGGAACATCAGCACTGAAAGTACCATCGTTTTGGACAGTTGCTGTGAATGTTTGGGTATTTCCAGCGTTGTCTGTCACGCTTATGCTAACTGTGTCGCCAGCATTGAGGTCTGTGGTGCCAGAGATAGACGGCGTTGCATCATTGCCAAGCCCTTGTGAATCGATGGTTATCGATGGAGCTGTGGTATCGATGTTACCGCCATTTTCGGTTACCGATGCACTGTTGCCAGCGCCGTCTGTGGCGGTGGCAGTAACAGAATAGTCACCTTCAGGTAGGCTTGCAGGAACATCAGCCGTAAAGCTTCCATCACCTTGCACTATGGCACTGAATGTCTGTGTGTTTCCAGCACTGTCAGTCACAGTTAGCGTTACAGTGCTACCTGGCGCTACGTCGGTATTACCTGAAATAGTCGGCGTCGTGTCGTTGCCCGACCCAAGAGGGTCGAGGGATAGGGTAGGCGCGGCAGAGTTTATGTCGCCGCTCACTGTATCTGTAGCAGTATTGCCTGCAGCATCAGTGGCCGTTGCAGTAACGTCGAAGTTTCCGTCAGCCATAGGATTAGGCACATCTGCACTGAAGTCGCCGTTAGCATCAACAGTTGCGGTAAACGTCTGCACAGTGCCAACACTGTCAGTTACTGTGATAGTTACTGTGCTTCCTGCGGCTAGGTCGGTATTTCCGCTAATGGTAGGCGTGTTATCGTTACCTGTACCAAGCGGATCCAAAGTGATAACAGGCGCTGTGGTATCTACGCTGCCACCCGTTTCAGAATCAGAACCTTGGTTGCCAGCCGCGTCTTGAGCGGTTGCGGTAACCGTATAGTCACCTTCAGCTAGTGGTGAAGGTACGTTGGCTGCAAAACTGCCGTTGGTTTGTACCGTAGCGGCAAAGGTTTGCGTATTACCCGCACTGTCGACCACCGTTAATGTAACAATGGCGCCAGCTGGAAGGTTTGTGGTGCCAGAAATAGTTGGCGTAGCGTTATTCTCTGGCGTTAATTCGTCAAGGTTTAGCTCAGGTGGCGTGATGTCGATAACACCTGAATTATCGAGAACCGACGTGCTGTTGCCTGCTTCATCAGTGGCAGTAGCTTCAACACTGTAAGAGCCTTCAGCAAGTGCCGCGGGTACATCAACCGTAAAGCTTCCTGCAGCATCAACTGTTGCTGTAACCGTTTGAATGTTGCCAGCACTGTCTGTGATAACCAAGGAGACCACGCTACCTTCGGCTAGATCTGTACTTCCCGAAATGGTTGGGGTTGTGTCGTTGCCTAATCCTTGAGGGTCTAAGGTTAGGGTAGGCGCGGTGGTGTCTATGGTGCCTGTTACATTGGCTGACGCACTGTTGCCAGCATCGTCGGTGGCCGTTGCGGTAACCGTAAAGTCACCTTCGGCTAGTGCAACTGGTACACCCACAGTAAAGTTGCCGTTTGCGTCAACCGTTGCGGTCACAGTTTGCGTATTGCCAGCGTTGTCGGTGATCGACAGCGTTACGCTCTCACCTGCTGCTAAGTCCGTAGTGCCTGAAATGGTCGGCGTAGTATCGTTATTTGAACCCAGCGCATCTAGTGAAATAACGGGGGCGACAGTATCGACGATACCGTTATTGTCGGTGACAGATGCACTATTTCCGTTGCTGTCTGTAGCGGTAGCGGTTACTGAGTAATCACCTTCGGCAAGAGGCGCGGGGACATCAGCACTAAAGTTACCGCTCGCATCGACAAGTGCAGTAAAGGTTTGGGTGTTACCTGCACTGTCAGTGACAAAAAGCGTCACTGTTGAACCCGCGGGTAGGTCAGTCGTACCTGTAATGGTTGGTGTAGTATCGCTAACCGTAACTTGCGCATCTAATGTCAACGCAGGGGCGCTGGTATCTAACGTACCGGTATCAGAAGTGGTGGTTGTATTACCTGCATCGTCTGAGGCACTTGCTGTTACCGTGTAGCTACCATCAGGTATAGCGTTTGGAACATCCGCGCTGAAGTCACCGTTTGCGTCCACAATGGCGTCAAAGGTTTGTGTATTGCCTGCGCTATCTGTGACGGTTAACGTTACCGTGCTTCCCGGTGCTAAATCAGTGCTGCCCGATATGTTAGGGGTTTCATCGTTGCCTGTGCCCTGCGGATTTAGCGTAAGTACAGGGGCGGTGGTGTCAATATTGCCACCGTCCTCAGTTGCGGTTGTTGAATTACCTGCATCATCTGTTGCAGTAACTTCGACGCTGTAATCTCCTTCAGGCAGTGGAGACAATACCTCTGTTGCAAAGTTGCCGTCAGCATCAACCAATGCGTTAATGGTTTGCGTGTCACCATTGCTGTCAGTTACGGTGATCACAACGACAGAGCCTTCAGGTAAATCTGTATTACCTGAAATAACCGGCGTAGTGTCATTACCTGAATCTAACGGGTTAACGGTAACAATAGGCGCTTGTGTATCAATACTTCCATTTGTTTCGTTTGCCGTCGCGGTGTTGCCTTGTGCATCGCTTACTGTTGCCGTAACGGTAAAGTCGCCTTCAGCCAGAGCGCTAGGCACATCGGCACTGAATGTACCGTCTGCCTGCACGGCTGCTTGGAAACTTTGCGAGTTACCATTGGCATCTACCACAGTAATGGTAACCAGTGTGCCAGGTGCCACGTCGGTAGTACCTGTGATAGTTGGGGTAACATCGCTGGTAGCGCCTTGTGTATCAAGGGTTAACAGCGGCGCTTCGCTATCTACATTACCTGTTGTATTGGCATTCGCGGTATTGCCTGCACTGTCGGTTGCAGTGGCAGTCACAGTAAAGTCGCCGTCAGCTAGTGCGTTTGGCACATCTACACTGAAGCTACCATTTGCATCGACCAAGGCATTGATAGTTTGCGTGTTTCCAGCGCTATCTGTAACGACAAGCGTTACCGTGCTTCCTTCAGGAAGGTCAGTGGTGCCTGAAAGCGTAGGTGTGTTGTCACCCGTGCTGCCAGGGTTTTCTAGGGTAAGCGTAGGCGCGGTGGTATCTACAACGCCGCCATTGTCGGTTACTGTTGTCGTATTGCCATCGCCGTCAGTTGCGCTGGCGGTTACGGTGTAAGCGCCATCAGCGAGTGGAGTGGTAACATCTGCACTAAATGTTCCGCCTGTGCCTACTGTCGCGGTAATCGTTTGCGTGTTACCTGCGCTATCCGTTACGGTTAAGGTAACCGTACTTCCTTCAGGTAAGCTGGTGGTACCTGAAATAAGGGGCGTGCTGTCATTCGTCTCGCCTTGACCATCTAGCACTAACGTGGGGGCATTGGTATTAATATTACCCGTTGCGTTGTCTGTAACTTCATTGCCTGCTTCGTCTTCTGCCGTGGCGGTAACCGTATAGTCTCCATCAGCCAGTTCTTGCGGTACGTCGACAGAGAAGTTGCCATTAGCATCGACTAAGGTGTTGATAGTTTGGGTGTTACCAGCGCTATCAACGACCGTTAGCGAGACAACACTTCCTTCAGGCAGGTCGGTGCTGCCCGATAAAGTTGGTGTGGAATCGTTACCAGAACCCACTGGATTTAAAGATAGCGATGGAGCGGTTGTATCTAAAATGCCGCCGTTTTCTGTCACGCTAGCGGTATTACCATTTTCATCGACAGCGGTTGCTGTAACGGAGTAGTTACCTTCTGCTAATGCGCTAGGTACCTCAGCGCTAAAGCCTCCGTTTTCATCAACAACGGCTTCAATAGTTTGCTGGTTACCTAAGCTATCGGTGACGACCAGTGTTACCGTGCTACCTTGTGGCAAATCTGTCGTGCCACTAATAAGTGGTGTGGTGTCGTTGCCAATGTCTTGTGGGTCAAGCGATAGCGTTGGTGCTGCGGTATCAATATTGCCCTGTGTCGATGCAGAGTCTTGATTACCCGCATCGTCAGTGACAGTGGCGGTAACGGTAAAGTTGCCGTCGGCAAGCTCTGCCGGCACGTCAACAGAGAAAGTACCGTCATTTTGGACAAGAGCGTCAAAGGTTTGCGTATTCCCTGCACTGTCTGTAACAGTGATTGATACACTGCTACCCGGTGCCTGGTCTGTGTTACCTGAGATGGTTGGCGTAGTATCATTGGTACTGCCTTGAGCATCTAGATTAACCAGCGGCGATGTAATATCGATATTACCGCCAGTTTCCGTTGCCGTTGCAGTATTGCCGTTGGCGTCGGTCGCTGTAGCCGTTACGCTATATTCACCTTCAGCTAATGGATTGGGCACATCAGCACTGAAATTACCAGAACCATCTACCGTTGCCGTAAATGTTTGCGTATTGCCAAGCGCATCGGTAACAGACAGTGTAACAGTGCTGCCAGCGGGTAAATCGGTAGTACCTGAGATAGTAGGCGTGGTGTCGTTGTCATCACCCAGTGGGTCAAGGGTTAAGCTTGGCGCATTGCTGTCCACTGTGCCAGTTTGTGACGTTGAAGCACTATTTCCCGCAGCATCGGTGGCTGTTGCTTCAACAGTGTAGTCGCCGTCAGCGAGTTCAGCAGGCACGTCTGCGCTAAATTCGCCGTTCGCGTCTACTGTGGCAGTAAAGGTTTGACTGTTTCCAGCACTATCGGTAACGGTAAGTGTAACCGTGCTGCCTGCTTCCAAGTTTGTAGAACCGCTAATTGACGGTGTCGTGTCGTTACCTGTGCCAAGTGGCTCTAGTGAAATGGTGGGGGCTTGCGTATCAATGTTGCCGCCATTTTCAGTAACAGTCGTTGTATTGCCGGCCTCGTCTGTTGCACTGGCCTCTACGGTATATTCACCCTCAGTAAGCGGCGTTTGCACGTCCACGCTAAAATCACCGTTCTCATCAACGACGGCATCGATAGTTTGTGTGTTGCCCGCGCTGTCGGTCACCACAATAGTTACTGTTGAACCAGGTGGTAAATCGGTAGAGCCTGAAATCGTTGGCGTGGTGTCGCTACCGTCAGTTTGCGGGTCTAAAGAAAGCGCTGGTGCGGTAGTGTCTATGTTGCCACTGTTGTCGACAACGGTAGTTGTATTACCCGCTGCATCAGTTGCTTCGACAGAAACCTCATAATTGCCTTCTGCTAGCGCGTCTTCGAGATCGGCGCTGAAATTACCATTTTCATCAACAATGGCGGTAACAGTTTGCGTATTACCCTGACTATCGGTGACGGTAATAACGACCTCGCTACCTGCGGGTAAATCTGTATTACCTGAGATGGTCGGTGTTGTGTCGTTAGTATCCGTTTGCGGGTCGATGTTCACAATCGGTGGGGTGGTATCAAGTACAGTAGTGGCCGTGGCGGTAGAGCTATTGCCATTTTCGTCTGTCACCGTCACTTCAATCTCGTATTCGCCCTCTTCAGAGCCAGGAGGGAATGCAACATTGAAGTTGCCATTCTCATCGGTTGTCCCCGTTATTGTCTGGCTGTTGCCGTCGCTATCGGTGATAACAACCACAATCTCTGAATTAGGGGCGTCTGACGATCCCCCTATGCCTTCACTACCGTTGGTAGGAGAGCCGGTTTCAATGACAACATTAGGGCCTTGGGTATTAATAACTGCATCGATAGAGGTTGAAGCGGTATTGCCCGCCACATCAGACACAGTAGCGGTTACCGTGAAGTCGCCATTTGCGAGCGCTTGCGGAACTTCAGCGCTGAAGCTACCGTCTTCTTGCACTGTTGCAGTAATGGTTTGCGTAGTGCCATCTGAATGCACGATATCTAGTGTTACTATCGCACCCGGTTCTGCGTCGGTGTCGCCATTTATCACTGGCGTGTCATCATTGGTTGAGCCAATAGGATCAAGGCTGATTATCGGCGCCGTGGTGTCAATTTCGCCTGTTACTGTAGTAGTCGAGCTGTTACCTGCTGGTGTCGTCACAGTAACATCTACCGTGTACTCACCTTCGCTAAGCTCCGCTGGCACATCTTCGTTGAACGTGCCGTCAGCGCCCACTGTAGTGACGATTGTTTGCTCGTTACCCTCGCTATCTGTAACAACGATGACCACTTCACTGCCTGGAGGGGCATCGGTTTCACCAGAAACGTTGGGCGTAGTATCGTTCGTTGGCGCAGGTTGATTTACGGTCGTCGAAGGACTTGTAGAATCATAATCGCCACTTGCTGTTGCTTGTGCGGTGTTACCCGCACCATCTGTCACCTCGGCAGTTACGCTGTATGTACCCTCTGCCACCGCATTTGGAACTTCAACGGTAAAGGTACCATCGGCAAGCACAGTGGTGGTAAAGGTTTGAGTAACGCCAGCACTATCGGTAACGGTAAGAGTTATCGTGCTTCCGGGCACGGCATCCGTTAAACCCGAGAGTGTGGGTGTAGCATCGCCATTTATTCCTGGGTCGTTTAATGAGATGGTTGGCGCCGTCACGTCGATAGCACCCAGAGCGTCAGCATTGGCCGTATTGCCTGCTTCATCAGTCACGCTGGCGTTAACGGTAAATTCGCCTTCAGCTAGTTCAGCCGGTACGTCAGCACTGTAAGTGCCGTCAGCCTGCACAATGGCGGTCACGGTTTGAGTAACGCCTGCACTATCGGTAATGGTTAATGTTACTGTGCTACCAGGCGCGGCGTCGGTGGTACCTGAAAGGGTAGGCGTGGTGTCGTTAACAGACTCAGCTGAGTAGATGGTGATTGAAGGCGCTGTGGTATCAATAACACCCGTGGTGTCAGAGGTTGCTGTATTGCCGGCTTCGTCGGTAACGCTGGCGTTAACTGTAAATTCGCCTTCCGCTAATTCAGCGGGTACGTCAACGCTGTAGGTGCCGTCTGCTTGCACAATGGCAGTCACGGTTTGCGTAACGCCTGCACTGTCGGTAATGGTTAGAGTAACTGTGCTGCCCGGAGTGGCATCGGTCGTACCTGAAAGGGTAGGCGTGGTGTCGTTAACAGAGCCTGGTGTAGATAGTGATTGAAGGCGCGGTGGTATCAATAACGCCAGTGGTGTCTGTGGTTGCTGTATTGCCAGCCTCATCTGTAACGCTGGCGTTGACAGTAAATTCACCTTCAGCTAATTCAGAAGGTACATCAACGCTATAGGTGCCGTCCGCTTGCACAGTGGCAGTTACAGTTTGCGTGTTGCCAGCACTGTCGGTAATGGTTAGCGTAACTGTGCTGCCAGGAGTGGCATCAGTAGTACCTGAAAGGGTAGGCGTGGTGTCGTTATCAGAACCAGGCGCATTAATGGTAATGGTTGGGGCGGTGGTATCAATTTCCCCTGTAGTATCAGCAGTTGCTGTATTGCCTGCTTCATCGGTCACGCTGGCGTTAACGGTAAATTCGCCTTCCGCTAATTCAGTGGGTACATCAACGCTGTAGGTGCCGTCTGCCTGCACAATGGCAGTCACGGTTTGAGTATTGCCTGCACTGTCGGTAATGGTTAGCGTAACTGTGCTGCCAGGAGTGGCATCGGTTGTACCTGAAAGGGTAGGCGTGGTGTCGTTATCAGAACCCGGCGCATTAATAGTAATAGTTGGAGCGGTAGCGTCAATTTCACCAGTGGTAGAACTATCTGCAGTATTACCTGTAGGTTCTAATACGGTAGCATCTACCGTGAACTCACCATCAGCCAGTGCGTTTGGTACGTCTACACTGAACGTACCGTCGTCTTGTACTATGGCGGTAACAACCTGAGTGTTTCCCTCACTATCGGTAACGGTTAATGTTACTGTACTGCCTGGAATTGCTGAAGTAATGCCTGATAGTGTTGGCGTGGTGTCGCTTGTTAAGCCAATCGCATCTAGGGTAAGTGAAATGTCTTGTGCTTGCTCGCCTGTTCCAGAAAACTCAACTGGTGTAACATCGTCGTTGCCATTTGCACTTTGATCGAACTGGAAACCCACAGGATCGACTTCTTCATTTATGCGATCAACGCGCACAAAATTACTACCGCCGTCAGTACCAGCACCGCCATCTAGACCTGCTGCGGTTGCTTCTAACGATTCTAAAATGTCTCCGTCACCAGCAAGCACATCAAGAAAGTCAGCGTCACCTTCTTGGTTGTTACCATCAACGCCGTCAACACCGTCAAGTAATGCTGTTAGCTCATCCACACTTTCATCAAAAACAGCAAATTCATCGTCAGAATTGTTTTCGGTGAAATCTAATTGCAGCGGGAAAGTAACACTTTGTCCGGCTGGAAGTGTGCGAAGTTCTCCATCTACACTTACGGTAACAAATCCATCAGGTGATATGTTTAATACGTCGCCTTCCGCCACCGTCATACCGACAGTAACATTGACCTGTTCACCTGTTTCACCACGTACTAAAGAAGCCTCGCCGTTTACTTCTGCAATGATTACTTCAGCCATAATTCCCTCTCAATCGATAAATTTTCTCGCTATACAAAAAGCGTAGCAGGGCTTTTTTATCTCGTTACCGGACCGTGGTACGGGGGACACATATCCTTTGGTATAAAGCCTAGGTAGTTCCCCCTAATTTATTAATTTTTAGTCTAATAATTGTGAGTCAAGTTTGCAGAAATACACATAGCGTCTACTTTTTAAAAGTAAGAAACGACACAAATGTCGCTTAGTATTTATAAAGTGAGATGCATATATGAAGTTGATAAATTCAGTGCTTTCCAAGGTTGTTATTGGAGCAACTGGCGCTGTGCTAGCTCATGCTGCTATTGCTCAAAGTAATGGTGTTGGTGACTCGTCAGTCAGTTTGGAAGACTACGTTCGCAAGGTAGTAAACGAAAACCCAGAAGTGCAAGCCAGCTGGCGTCAACTTCAAGTGGCTATGTCAGACGTTGATATTGCTCGTGGCGGCTTTCGCCCTCAGGTCGATGTGTTGGCATCAAGTGCTTATACCGATAGAAATTACGGGCTAGATCGGGAATACATGGGACATACCGCGCAAATCGCCTTAACCCAGATGCTGTACGACGGTTTCTTAACAAGCAGTGAAGTTAAACGTTTTAAACAAGCGCAAGTGGTTCGCTTTTTCGAACTAATGGGTGAAGTAGAGCAAAAATCTCTGGATACAGCGCTCGCCTACATGGATGTGAAGATGTTTCGCGAGCTCTTAAAACTCGCTGAAGAAAACTTAATTACTCATGTGGACGTGTTTAAACAAATTGAGGAGAGTGTAGAAGCTGGTGTAGGTCGTCGTGCCGATTTGGAACAAATTAGCGGCCGTTTGTCTCTGGCTGAGTCTAATGTGCTTACCGAGCTGTCTAATTTGCACGATGTTACCGCGCGGTTTTTACGGTTGGTGGGCGAGAAGCCCGCGAATAACTTGCAGCCGGTAACGTTAAACTCTGCCTATGTTGATGCTAGTGTTACTGATATTCAAACCTTACTCACTAGCGCCTACGGCACCAACCCCCAATTCAATGCTGCTATTTACAACATTGATGCCCAGCGTTACGCCGTGGACAGTGCAAAAAGTCTTTATCATCCGCAAGTCAATTTAACCGCAAGTTATGGCGCACAAACGCGAGACCAAGCTGCGCTAAATAACACCATTACTGAAGCCAGTGTTGGCGTTAACTTTTCTTATAACTTGTATAACGGTGGTTCGGACCGCGCAGCGATTCGACAAGCATTATCACAGGTAGATTTAGCAAAAGACTTGCGGGACAAAGCCTGTATCGATATGAGACAAACGGTACAAATTGCTTATAACGATATTATCAATATTACTGAGCAGCTACCCTCACTGAATGCCCACCGCCTGTCTTCAGACAGAGTAAAGTCTGCATACATGGATCAGTTTACCATTGGCGAACGTTCTCTATTGGATTTGCTCGATTCCGAAAACGAGTACTACGAATCTAGTCGCGCATATTTAGAAGCACAATACACCTTAGAAAAGGCGCGCGTAAGACTGCTTGCGGCTTCGGGTAGCTTGGCACAAACGTTAGGAATTACAAAAGATGGCGTGCCTGATGTACTAGACAAAGCTGAAGAAAAAATCAGTTACGACCCTAACTACGTTTGTCCGGCCGTTCGTACAAACTTTGAAGATGAACTTAATATTCTTAAGCGCGACACAGATGGCGACGGCATTGTTGATTTGTGGGACGACTGCGTCGATTCTACACCAGGTGCCATGGTCGATGACTTTGGTTGTGAAGCCAGAGAGCCTGATATGGCGCCAGAACCAAGTGCTGCAGATTTTACGTTAGATAATGCGAAGATAATCAATTCATTCAACGTCAATATCGAATTTGCGTCTAATTCTACCGAGGTTTTACCTGAATACGAGAACTCGCTTCAGGACGTCATCGAAGCCTTAAACAATGACCCAAATTCAGGGGTGATTATTCACGGTCACGCCTCTCTAGATGGGGATGCAGCCTACAACCAGCGATTGTCTGAACGCAGAGCTAAGGCGGTTGCCTCGCTGCTTATGAATAAAGCGAACATAGAAGCTAGAAGAATTACTGCGGTTGGTTACGGAGAGAGTCGTCCGTTGGTTGATGAAGAATCAGACGCGGCGAACGCCCGTAATCGCAGAATTGAAGCGGCTATTATCCAGCTTCCTTCTAACGAATAGCAATGTGTAGGCCTATATGAAGGAAAAGAAGGTCGTAGACGACATATCCTATTTGGAACAGCAAGGAGGCGTATTGATGGATTGTTTGATTACGATCTGTCATGCGCACCATCTGGATGTATCTCGAGTCAGCCTGCTCAGTGGGCTTCCCTTAGATAGCGGCGAATTATCGCCCACAGGATTTGAGCGTGCAGCTAAACGGGCGGGACTCGCCAGCAGAACGGTTAAGCGCGATTTAGACCACATTAATACTGCGCTTTTGCCCGCTGTATTAGTCTTAAATGAAAAGCAAGCCTGTGTACTACATGGCTTAGAGCCTACCCATGCAAGAGTTTCGTATCCAGAACTAGATGACGCCGTGGTTGAAGTTCCCAGAGATGAACTTGCTGCCCGTTATACTGGGTACATCATATTTGCTCGACCCGAGATGCACGCGCGTGAGACCAATGCTCAAATTGACAAATCCTCAGTAGGGCACTGGTTGTGGTCATCTATCAAATCTGCAAAAGGGCTGTATAGGGATGTACTAATAGCCTCTGTTTTTATTAGCCTGCTTTCCATTGCCCTGCCTCTTTTTGTAATGAATGTATACGATAGGGTGGTGCCAAATGCGGCACTGGAAACCTTGTGGGCGCTGGCGATCGGCGTGCTTTTAGTTCTCGCGGCAGATTTCCTGTTACGCATGCTTCGGCAGTACTTTGTAGAACTGGCGGCAAGTCGGCTAGATGTCACGCTTTCTGCAAAAATTATGGAAAAAGTACTGTCTATAAATTTGGCCAGTAGACCAGCAAAAAGCGGTTCCTTTATAAACAGCTTGCAATCTTTTGAGAGTATTCGGCAGTTTTTTGGTTCTGTAACGCTGGTGGCATTGGTTGATTTACCATTCGGGCTCCTGTTTGTCGTTATCATAGCCATGATCGATTTTTATTTGATCATTCCTATTCTTATTGGCGCCACAGCGCTTTTCCTTTACGCCATGAAAGCACAGCGCGTAATGCGATCTCTGTCAGAAGAGTCGATGGAGATTAGTTCTCGTAAAAGCTCCCTCGTTACCGAAAGCGTAACATCTTTAGAAGACATAAAAGCATTTGGTTACCAGAGCCGAAACCAAAGTGCGTGGGAAAAACAAACAATCTTTCTTGCCAAAGTTAATGCCAAGCTGCGTTTGGTTTCGATGTCGGTAAATAATGCTGCACTTTGGGTTCAGCAGTCAGTCGGCGTTGTAATCATTTTAACTGGTGTTTATCTGATCATCGAAGGTGTAATCACCCAAGGTGGATTGATTGCTGCCTACCTATTGTCTAGCCGAGCCATGGGACCGGTCTCCCAGGCTGCGGCTTTATTGGCGCAATACCATCACGCTGAGACGGCGAAGAATGCCCTTGACGATATTATGTCTTTACCGAGTGAGTCAGGCAGTAATAAGCAGATAAAAAGTAATATTGTGCTTAAGGGGAATATTGATGCAAGCCAGCTTTGCTTTAAATATCCGGATGAAACCGTACTTGCACTCAAAGACATAAACTTCTCAATTAAACAAGGTGAGCACGTAGCGATTTTGGGCAAAAACGGATGCGGAAAATCTACCTTGAACAAACTGCTTATGGCCTTTTACCGCCCTGAGTCTGGGCAGTTACTCGTGGATGGCATTGACCTTCAGCAATACGACCCGATACTACTTCGCAAACAGATAGGTTACGTGCCACAAGACGTCAGCCTTTTCTACGGTTCATTGAAAGACAATATTATGTCTGAAGATTTACATATCGATGAAAGTGACTTTTGGGAGGTACTGACTCAGTGTGGTTTGGCGAAACTTGTTAATGGTAATGCCAACGGGGTAGAGCAAAATGTAGGTGAGCGAGGTAGCTTACTTTCTGGTGGTCAGCGACAAGCAGTAGCGATGGCTAGAGCCATAGTGCGAAACCCTGCGATATATATCATGGATGAGCCTACCTCAGCCATGGACTCAACAAACGAAGCGCAGATGAAGGAAACCATAAAAGCAGCGACATCTGGCAAAACACTCATCATCAATACTCATCGTACTACGTTGCTTGACCTTGTTGAGCGCGTGATTGTTGTCGAGAACGGAAAAGTTATTGCTGACGGTAAGAAGGAAGATGTACTTGTTCAGTTTAAACAGCCAAGTCAAATACTTAAGAGGGCGCCATGATTTTAAACAGTGGTGGTGAGAAAAAAGACTGGTTGCAGCGGTTAATGCGAGGTTGGCTAGCGCCACCTCCAGGTCAGGACTGGGTATTGGAAGCCGAGTGGTCACGTATAATGCAAACGCCGGTAAAAGCCCGTGGGCTTTTGTATTTGGTATCACTAGTTTTATTTCTTTTGGTGGTGTGGTCGTATTTTGCAGAGATTGATGAAGTTGCCAAAGGCGATGGGAAAGTCATACCGTCACAGCAACTACAGGTTCTCCAATCCTACGACGGAGGAATTGTACAGGATATATTAGTACGAGAAGGGCAAACGGTTAAAGCTGGGCAAGTGTTATTAAAGGTTGATCCTACCCGATTTTTGTCAAGCCTTGAAGAAAACACAACCCAGTTTGCGGCGCTGGCGGCGAAAGTGCAGCGCTTATCTGCGCTTACCCAAGGTGACGTATTGCGGTTTAATCGAGAGCTTCGCGAACAGGCTCCAACGATCGTTGATAACGAACGCAAGCTCTACAATTCCAACTTGGCTGAGCTTGATGAAGTTGCAGCAGGATCGGATTCTCGTATTATGCAACGCCGTCAAGACGTGGAAGAAGAGCGAGCGAATCTTTCCCAGTATCAAAACGTTTTGTCCCTCTCAAAGAAAGAGCTCGCTGTGACCAAGCCATTACTTGCATCAGGTGCTGTGTCGGAGATTGAAATCCTTCGATTGGAACGTCAGATAGTAGAGCTAGAAGGAAACATCACCAAGTCCAAGGTAGCGATTGAGCGTGGCTTAAACGCCATCGAAGAAGAAATTATAAAGAAGGAAGAAGCGCGTCTAAAACTGGTTAATCGATGGAACCAAGAATTGACCGAAGCCACCGCCGAAATGGCGACATTGCAGCAGTCTCAAACCAGTTTAGAAGATGTGGTGTCACAAGCAGCGCTGAGATCGCCAATCAATGGTACGGTGCAGCGCTTGCTCATTAATACCATTGGTGGGGTCATTACACCAGGCAGCGCGGTAGTGGAACTCGTTCCTCAAGATGATCAACTTATTGTTGAAGCAAAGGTTTCGCCTAAAGATATTGCGTTTATTCGAGAAGGGCAGCAGGCCATCTTAAAGTTCAGTGCTTACGACTTTACTATTTATGGCGGTATGTCTGCTGAAGTCCAACATATCAGTGCTGACGCCATTACCAACGAGAAAGATGAAACCTACTATTTAGTCAGGCTCGAAACGAAGAAAAGCATTGCTGATGAAGCGTTAGATATTTTACCTGGAATGATCGTACAGGTAGACATATTGACGGGAAAGAAAACTGTCCTTAACTATATATTATCCCCTCTGTTCAATGTTACAGCCTCTGCGCTGCGGGAGCGTTAAATGAGACATTTCATTGCAGAGAAAGATTTGCAAGGGGCGCTAACCCAGTATTCGTGGACCAGCTATAGTCGGGTTGATCAATTAACATGTGATCAAACTGATTGTATATGGATATTGGCAAGCGATGAGAACTGGCGGCAACAGCTAATTGAAGCCAAGCAAAAAGTAACGCAAGTGGTATTACTGACCTACAAATATGACCGTTTAGAGATGCAAACAGCGCTGATGCTAGGCGCTAGGGCGTATTGTCACGCATTAGGAACCCAGTCTCTTTTATCTTCAGTAGCGAGGGTGATAGAAGCCGGAGGCATGTGGTTACCTAATGAGTTACTTTTAGTGACAACATCTAATGTGGCGGTCAATCTGCAGTCTAAACGAGTGCTACCTGCTTTAAGTGGCTTAACGAACCGCGAAAAGGACGTATTGAGCGGCATTTTAGATGGGTTAAGCAATAAAGAAATTGCAAGAGAGCACGGTATTACTGAGCGTACCGTTAAAGAATATGTGGGTACGCTCTTACACAAATTTGAGGCAAAGGACCGAATCAGTCTATTACTTCGACTTGGTGAATTTAGTCATCTAAAAGATGCTCTATAACTTCCATGTGTGATACAACGCCGTCAATACCAAGCTCTATAAAGAGCGCTTGATGGTCAGAGCGTTTAACGCCGTCGGCGTATACTTTAATACCGAAAGTATGCGCCAGTGAGCAGAAGCCTCGAAGAAAAGCGTGATTAGCTGGGTTGAAGTCTATGTCGGCCATAAATGCGGAATCAATTTTCACATAGTCTAGCCCCATCTCTTGCACATCTAACAGTTGCGAGAACGATTCGCCTACACGTTTAAGGCCTATTTCGCATTCTTTAGCTTTTAGCGTAGTGCAAAAGTCGCTAAATTCGTCAGGGAAACGTGTTGCGGTAGATTCCCTTACCTCGAAGCACAGCTGTTTAGCTGCTTTGAAGTTGGTGCCTATTTGATAATAAAGCTGTGCAAGAATTTCAGGGTCTAGCATGAACTGTTCAGAGCAAAGAAAAGCAAACTTTGATCCTGTGCCAGAACGGTTGATGTAATCAATAAGGTGAATAATGGTTGTCAGTTCTAACTGTGGCAACAAACCTAAGTAACGTGCCCAGTGAGTATAGAACCCGCTCTTTCTAAGCTCGCCGTCTATGTTCACCCCAGCCCAGCTTTGGTAATGAACCAAATTTCTGTCTATGTCGAGCACTGGGAAATTAAATGTTTCTACATCGCGCTCATCGATAGCACGTTTGAGCTCTTGCTCCCATCGTTTCTCTTCCACAAGTGAAATGAATTCTCTTAGCGGAGCCTCGACAAACGGTTCGTCCATTTCATCCGCTTCGGCTTCATCTATCATTGCATCAGCGCGCATAAGTGCGTTTGAAAAGCTATCATCCGGTCGTAATTTCACAACCGACTGAAAGACTTGAGGGTCGCCTTCGCGGCTAAATGCACTCAAACACGCACCGTGTAATGCTTCAGAAATAGTGACGGCGTCGTGGGTTTCGGTGAGGAGAATAGCAAACTCGTTTTTTTGCATTCTAGCAATACGACTGTCGGTGAAAAGGTGATGATGCATAGAAAGGCAATCATTAATTTCTTCAACGAAATCTCGAATACGATTTTTACGTATATTGGCCGGGGAGCGCAAGAAGCCTTCGCCCTCAGTAAATCTCACAAAAAAGACGCAGTTAATGCCTTCTGTATCGCGAAAGGCAAGTTGGCCTTTTAAAATCGATATAAAATAGTCCCTGTTGGCGACACCAGATTCGTCGTCGAATTGGGTTTTATAGCGCATGAGATCAAGGCGGGTATTCTCCTCCTCCATGATCTTCTTGGACGTTCTCGCTAAGAAGTTCATCGCGCGAACCACACGTTTGAGTTCTAACGTACGAGGTTCGGGCAGTTGAACAAATTTCATTTCACCAAAAGACTCGGCTTGATTAACAACGCCATCCAGAGGTCGAATAATAAAGCGAAGAGCCCACGCGCCTATTATTCCTGAGAAGATACCTACAAGGGACAAGCCAAAAATGAGCCGTTGAGTAGCGCGCCACATAGATGCGACGGCGAAGCTGGTGTCGGTTTCAACATATATCGTACCGTACTGACCCCACCCCTCGCTAACCTGAGCAATACCTGGATTGACATTCGGTGAGAAATTGTCTGCAAACCATCTGGGCGTGTCTTCATCTAATTGCACTTCGTGGGTATGGGCAGACACAATTTCGCCGTCCGCTTTTTGAAGTACAATTGTTGCGTAGTGTCCTATATCGAATTGGGACATGATGAAAAGGTCTAAAGATACGGGGTCTTTTTCTAATCCACTTAGCGTTAACGCCATCATACTGGCGTTATCTAAGTTTTTTGAGTAAAGCTGTTCTTCTACGTATTGCTTCGTAGTAATTCCATGAATTGTCACGCTACCTGCAATTGCAACAAGGACAACGACTACAATGGCGAGCCACAATTCTCTTGTTATTGACATAGACTCCTAGGACCTTCTGCTAATCCCCTCTTGCTTCATGCGCTCAATAACGTCACGCCACCTAGATAGTCTACTGGTAGACGAAGAAACCTGTGACGTTTTGCCCGGTTGCCATATACCTGAGTCGTTAAAACTAAAAACAGGTATAAGGTCTGTGCGCTGTGAGCCGGGTAATACATTAGACACTAAGCTGTCTAGCACAAGGGGATCCGATGAAGGGGAGTCATAGTACCCTAAAACCATATGTGCTTGTGTTACTCGACTTCTACCAATCTTCGCTTTTACATAAATTAGGCGAAGTTTAGAACTATCGATACCTAAGTGTAGCAGAGCTACGTATTTTGCAATGGCATAATCCTCACAATCTCCGCGAGAATGGCCAAAAAGTTCAGAAGGGGTTGCCCAGTAGTCTTTTTCTTTAAACACAATATCGTCAGTAGCATACTGAATATGCTCATCAAAGAAAGCGTTTACACCAAGCAATTGATCTTTGACACCCTTACTTTCAAGAGCGTGTAGGGCAGCTTCTAGCGCTGCAACGTGTGATGCTTTATCAGCTCCAAATTTATTTTTTACTTCCTGTTCAAGCTTTGGAAACTCGATTACATACTGATCCTTCATTTGCTGTCCAGCCAGTAGCAGGGCCACTAATGCTAAGCAGTGCGACGCAAATAGAGAAAGGGTCATAACTTCATTATTTTAGTTATACTAAAGTATAGGCGAGAGTAACCTTCTTCACCTAAAGTTTAAGTATAATTTGCTATACGTAGTTATAGGTATAACATGGCTGTGCTGATAAACCAACCATGATTTCGAATGCTAAAGTGGAAATCGAGAAAGACTATTTTTTTACTACAAAATCGTGTTCTTGAATGTTTGCGATAATTCCTGCACCTTCGTTTACTACTAGAGACGAATTACCGTAGGCACTACTCACTACAAATTTGCCAGGATATAGTGAGTACTGTAAGTATTTACGGCCACGGTTATCGACAATCTCTTTAGCTTGATAAAGGTATAGTTCATCTTTTTCAGAAATGCCATTGTCTCTGCCTAAAGATACAGAAATTTTATCGCCGGCAACATTAATCACTCTACCTGTCATTGGCTGGCATGCAGTGGCTTCTTTTATATCTTCAATCGCTTCTGCTATTGTCGCGTTGACAGTTTGCCCATAAAGCGACTGCCAAAACTTCGTCGAAAATTCATCTACATCTTCGAATCTGTCGAATGTCCATTCTCCTTGATTCTGATAAGACTTAGTCAACAACAGGCCTCCATTAATGCCGTCATAGACCTGAACGGTCATAGCAAAGGAGCGTCGAGAAGTACCCTCACGCCACGGTGTAAAAACCGAAGCCTTTTCCCGTGTCACGCTTAAATCATCTATCATGCCCACCAGCACAAATTGAGTATTACTTTGCGCTGAAAGCGTGCGTACATTTTGGTCAGTATATCGACTGTCAAATTTTGCAGTATGTGGCGCGATATAGATAATATCTAGGTTTTCAGTTTTATTTCGCATGGCCTGCGCTAACTGCTGGGTGAATGAAGCATCGAAATTGGGAATATTACCCTGTGTTAGTTGCGCTCTGTTACGTACCCTGAAATGTGTGGTAGCGAAATGTTTTTGGTCATTTTGTGCGGCACACACTTTTCCTCTTGGAAAAATGTCAGCGCGAATACTTACCGTAATCACATCGCCGCTATAAACTTCATCAACTAGTTCCAGTTGTTCAACTTCGCCGGTAGAGCGAATGGTCATCTCTTCATTTTTAAGAAGACCATTTGTAAGCTTGGCGACACTATGAACTGATGCGCCTGCAAAAAGCATGGCTTGCTTAAGTGCCTCTTGGGTAGCCGCATGTCTGGCAGTTTCCTTATCGCCATTTCGCACCACAGCCTGTCCTGTAGCCTCGTACCACACGGCATTTGCTTGCCCAACCAAAAATGCAAACAGGCAAATTACCGCCACGACAGCATTTAAAATAGTTACCAGCGTTGTTTTGCTAATATGTCGCACCGCACACCTCTGGAGGTTTTTGTCTAACTGCGCTATGCAAAGCGCCCGCTTTATAAAGCAAAGTATGCGAAAAGAGTGCCAGTTGATGTGGTTTCATCGCCATTAAATCGATCGGGCGCATATCTTGCACATATCTTGCAACGCGTATCTTGCAAAAGGTTTGTAAAAAGCGTCAGTTTAAATACGTCAAAATCTGCTACCGCGAGTATGGCAGTATCTCGTAGTTACAAGGCTGCCACCGACGAGAGCAGCGTAACTACACATTTGATTTTATTAATAATGTAATTTGGAAATGAAACTATGTGCTTGAAAAAAATACATAAATCAAAATCGCTGCTGCTGTCTTGCTTTCTTGGTTTAGCAATAAGCACTGGTGGATGCGGCATTATTGATAAACACGTTGAGTGGGAAACAATAGAACCAGAAAGCTATCCCGTGCTCAAGGCGGTAGGCTACGCGCCGATTTCTTCTCAGCATGGCGAAAGCGACAGCATGAAGCTTATAATGGCGATGAAAGCGTCAAAATTAGATGCATACCGAGAGCTCACTGAACAAGTCTATGGTCAAAAAATTGAAGGCAATCAGTCTCTGTCTCACTTGGTTATAGATAGCGAAACATTGCGAGCATCTGTAGAGGGGGTCATTAGAGGCGCTGAAGTCGTAAAAGCCTATCCGGTAGGTGAAGATACATACGTCACCGAACTCGCTTTAGATATGCAGCAGGTTTACGATATATATCTGTCGACCGCAAAACCGCGCCGAGTAAAGGATGTTAAGTATTATTAAACGTTAGCGAAAGGGGTGTTTGCGCAAGTGGCTGTATCGTGAAGTCTTAAAACATGCGCAAATTCACAGAGATATAATTTACTTTTACCGGTTAAGGCTTAATGGTTAAAGCTCGCTGAGTGGGGTTTACTGAAATCGCAAAAAAAATTAGGCGCTCACTCCCGACCCTAAAATCCCGCCTTTCGGCTTTCCTTTTTTGTCATAGGTGAGCGATTCTTTGGCACGAACTTCCATCATCAAGTTACGTAAGTGTGTGAGGCGTAGCTGTCCTTGCTCTACGGCTTTTTGATTGACCTGCGTGCGGTATTTGCAATCGTCCAGAAGTTTCTTTGCATTAGCCATTAATGCTTCATCTTCTTCTGACATTGAGCCTTGATTGCTAATTGTGCGCTCAATGCTTCCATCGAGAGCCTGAATAGACGTTAACAGTGCTGTCTTTTCGTCTAATAAGTTCATTAAAGATTCTGCGTCTCGCGAACTGATAAGTTGCAATTCTTTTTCAAGCAATACGGCAAGTGAAGACAGTTGCTCCACTTGCTTTATTAGTGCTTGTGTCAATTGGCTTGCTTGTTCAGTCACGTTAGCTCTCTTCTGGTTAGTTACGAGTTTTGTCGCTCACTATTTAGCGCCAAAAATCTCACCTTCTAGTTTTGCAATCTTGTTGGCAAGCACTTCAGGATTAACTTTATACTCGCCACTTTGAATCGCTCGCTTAAGGCGATCGACTTTATCTTGGTTCACAGGCGCTTCCGAACCTTTCTTCTGAACCTGGTTGAGCTGCTGAGCAGATTGCGTCAACGATACAGAATCCTGACGCGGAACTGATGCGGTTTGCGCAGCCTGTGTTGATGCCTGCTGTGGAGATTGCTGCGTTTGGTTTTGCTGCGCAACCTTTCCATTATCAACGGGTGTTTTCGGTAACCCATTGTTTATATTGTTAATTGCCATAATTAGTCCTCACTACTTTTTCGCCTCTGTAAAGTATATCGGCCTTTTGGCTAATTTCTTTAGCTAAATTGTGAACAAAAAAGTAGATATTCGCTGCCTCGTTTATAAGTGTATCACGACTTCTTCAGGGCTTGCGACTCTTGCTATCACCGCCTTTTGGCTACTGGCATTAATTACCTTAATATTGTCACCAACAACACCGTCTTGCTGAGCGATTCCGGCTGTTTTCACTTCCATACCTGCTACCTCAGCAGTTATGGTAATTCTGTCGCCTTTGCACACAAAGCATAGCATATTTGACTGTATAGCTTGTCCGTCAGTCACTCGGCGTTTTATTCTAGCCCCAATAAGTGCTTCTAGCTCAGTAAATGCGGTATGGCGCAATCGTCTTACATCAACTTTTGCCAGAGAGAGATTCGATGATGTCAGTACGGTTCCTGGACTTATTGCGCCTTGAGTGACAACAATTTCTTTGGTACGCGTTACTTGCCCGCTGGTGAAAAGGTACCATTCATTATTTCTGCAGCTCACTCTAACTGATATATACGATTGGCTCAGCGCTTCTTGCGACGCATTGTATTCGAACCCAGTTGGGCAGTCAGGAATATTTATCCTATCGTCTATCTTCACAATAGACACATCAATGCTAGTATCCTGCGTATTATCAGCAAGTTGAGTTATTAGGTATTGTTTTGCGCCTTCTTCAACCTGTTTGTGATTGGTTTGTGTCGCCAAGCAGTTCATAGAAAGCACACTGAAAACGGTCAATGACAGTAATCGTGTGAATGTAAGGCGCGTTTTGGCGTTCATATTTTTCATCATGACTTTTCGTGTTCAGTTTACAAGTTATTGACTATGCTTAATACGGCCGGTTTGCTTAGTGCAAATAAATAACAGCCAAAGTAAATCCATAAGGTTTACAAGCACGAGCGTCAACGCAGGATCATTGACTAAGTTAAGGTATAAACCCTACTAAAGACTGAAAAATGCTATTTAGTGTCATTTTTCTGTCGTTTGACCTGCAAAAATTTAGTGATATTGTCTATCTTTATCATAAGAGGCAATGATCATGCCCAGTATTACTTAGAGGTGACCTATGTCGGGGATTTTAGATTCAGTAAACCAGCGCACGCAGCTTGTTGGGCAGAATCGCTTAGAGTTGCTGCTGTTTAGACTGAACGGCCGCCAACGCTTTGGAATTAACGTTTTTAAAGTGCGGGAAGTGCTTCAGTGTCCTCCGCTAACAGCAATGCCGAAATTAAACCCGTTGGTTCGTGGTGTGGCGCACATCCGTGGTCAAACCATATCGGTCATTGATTTAAGTATGGCAACACGCGGCCGTAAAATTGAAGATCTCTCTAATGCCTTTATTGTCATTGCGGAATATAACCGTTCAGTTCAGGGCTTTTTGGTGGGTGCCGTAGAGCGTATCATCAACACCAATTGGGATGCGATCATGCCGCCACCTCAAGGTACTGGCAGAGCAAGCTATCTAACGGCGGTGACTGAAGTTGAAAATGAACTTATTGAAATTCTAGACGTTGAGAAAATTTTAAATGAAATTTCTCCGTTGAATGCCGAAGTAAGTTCAGAGGTGGCAGAAGGTCTGACAACCGAAGGCCAAGAAAACAAAATTATCTTTATTGCAGATGACTCTGCGGTAGCGAGAAACCAAGTTAAAAAGGCCCTAACTTCACTAGGCTTAGAAATTGAACTAGCTAAAAACGGTCTTGAAGCATTAAACAGGCTTAAAGAAATTGCGGAAGAGTATGGCGATGTAACGAACCGTGTAGGCGTGCTGGTCTCAGATATCGAGATGCCAGAAATGGACGGCTATACACTAACCGCCGAAATTAAGAATACGCCTGAACTTCAAAAGCTTCATGTTGTATTGCATACGTCGCTCAGTGGTGTCTTCAACCAAGCTATGGTGCAGAAAGTAGGGGCTGATGACTTTATCGCGAAATTCCACCCCGATGAACTTGCTACCGCGGTACAAAAGTGGCTAATGACTGAGTGCGAATAACGGAGCAAGATAGGATTGGCTAATAAAGACGTTTCGCCAGCAAGTTACCTCAAGTTTAGAGAGTTTTTGGAAAAGCAATGCGGCATAGTATTAGGTGATAATAAACAATACCTGGTGCGCAGCCGTTTAGCTTCATTACTCTATAAGCATAAGTATGAGTCTGCTGACGAACTGATTGACGTGGTTGTGAAAGGGTTCGACAGAACTTTACTACAGAACGTTATTGACGCAATGACCACAAACGAAACGTTGTGGTTTCGAGACAACTATCCCTTCGATTTACTTGTAAAAGAGTTACTACCAACACTATCGGCAAAAAAATCAGAAACTTCGCATATGGAGTGCCGCTTGTTCGTCTGGACAAGAGCCTTATTCTATTGCGATGTCTGTACTTGAATATCAGCGCCAAAGGCCAGGTGCATTAAGAGCGGGTGTTGAAATTGTTGCTACAGATTTATCGTCAGAAATGCTGCAAAAGTGTGAGTTAGGTATTTATGACGAACTGTCCCTTGCAAGGGGATTGTCCCCGCAAAGGAGACAGGCCTTTTTCCAGCAAAATGATAGCGGGCTTATGCAGGTAAAACCCGACGTTCGTCGGATGGTAAGCTTTAGAAGTCTAAATTTACTTTCGAGCTATGCAGCACTTGGCCGCTTTGATATCGTTTTTTGCCGTAATGTTTTGATTTATTTCTCGGCCGAAGTAAAACAACGCATCCTGCAACAAATTGCCGGACAGCTGCAGCCTCAGGGTGTGCTTTTCCTTGGCGCCTCTGAATCAATCAGCGCTGCAAGTGATACCTACAGTATGGTTAAGTGCCACCCTGGCCTTTACTATCAAAAAAAATGATCTAACTTATCGGCCTGATAAATAATACTTTTTTTACGATCAGGTCGACACTTTTGACTTACACCCTCCGTCAAAATCTCATTATGGCATTTGCCTTGCTAACTATTTCTACAAACGACAGTAAAACGGCAAGATTCGATATTTAATTGTCCGCTTACATTGTCACCACGAACAAATTTTTAGTATGTCAGAGGTCATGTTATGGCTATTAACCTAGATAAGCTGGTTGGCTTTCATGAGTCAGCACTCACTATACGCACAGAGCGTATGGAAGTGATTTCTGGAAATCTAGCGAACGCAAACACGCCTGGTTATAAAGCGCGGGACATTGATTTTAATAAAGCAATGCAGTCGGCTATGCGAGAAGCATCTGGTGGTACAGCCAATCACGCTTCTTCAGGAATGGTGCGGACAAATGATCGCCACTTAAGCGGCAATTCTACGTCAGTAGCGGCAAACTTTGACATGCAATACCGCATCCCAACACAACCAGACACTGGCGACGGTAATACGGTTGAAGTTCAAGCGGAAAGAAATCGGTTTTTAGACAATGGATTGCGCTACCAAGCCAGCCTAGAATTTTTGAACGGAAAAATTAAAGGCATGAAAAAAGCGCTTAGCTCAGGAGGTCAGTAGTCATGAGTTTATTTAATGTAATGCAAATTTCGAGTACGGGTATGGAGGCGGAGAATGTACGTCTTAATACTACGGCAAGTAATATTGCCAACGCTAACTCGGTTAGCAGCAGCTATGACGAAACATACCGAGCTCGCCATCCAGTCTTCGCTACGGCGTTGCAAGATGCAATGCGCGATCAGTCAAAAGGTGCAGGTGTTCAAGTAAAGGGTATTGTAGAAAGTGATGCTCCTTTGCAAATGGAGTATTCGCCTAATAACCCGATGGCAGATGAAAACGGCTACATCTATAAACCCAACGTGAACATTGTGGAAGAGATGGCGAATATGATGTCAGCGTCCAAAGCGTATGAAACTAACGTGCAGGTTGCGGACACCACAAAGCGTATTTTCCGTCGCGTACTGCAGCTAGGTCAAGGGCAGTAACTTGCCGCTTGAATAATGTGAGGATTACTCAGTGAATACCATAAACAATACTGGCTTAAATACTGATCTGTATTGGCAAGAGGAAACCGTCAAAATAGCTGACGGCACCGAGCAGCAGTTAACCCAGGAAGACTTCTTCTCAATGTTAACTGAGCAGTTAGCCAATCAGGATCCCACTGCACCCGTTGATAACGATCAAATGGTAGCGCAGATGACATCATTTACGATGGCCGACGGTATTTCCCAGCTTAACGAAAAGTTTGAGTCGTTTGCAGCTTCAATGACATCGAATCAAGCGTTACAAGCCTCTAGTCTTATCGGGCAAAACGTGCTGGTTCAAGGTAACGTGGGTTATATGGCCAATGAAGGCGATGGCATTTCGGGTGTCATCGTGAATGAAAAAACAGTTCAGAATATGACGATCACTATTGAGAACCAGTTTGGTGAAGTCATAAAAACCATTGATGCAGGCACACAAAGCGCTGGCAACATTGAGTTTGAATGGGATGGCAAAGATAAGCATGGCAACCAGATGGCACCGGGTGAATATGTTATCAGTGCCACTGGCGAATTAAATGGAGAGGGTGTTCAGCTGAATACCGCCGTTAATCGCCATGTAGGAAGTGTAAGCTTGGCTGGTAGTGGTCAAGGCGTAATTTTGAATTTGGATGGTGATGTCAGTATCAATCTTGATGACGTCATTCAAATCGGCAGTTAGTAGGAGAATCAATAATGTCTTTTAATATTGCACTGAGTGGCGTATCAGCCGCACAAAAAGATTTGGATGTAACCGCCAACAACATCGCAAACGTAAATACAGTTGGCTTTAAAGAATCTCGCGCTGAATTTGGCGATGTTTATGCGGCATCACTGCTTTCAGGTGGTAAAACTAAAGTAGGTGACGGTGTACTCACTCAAGAAGTTGCTCAGCAATTTTCTCAAGGTAGCCTTCAGTTTACCAATACCTCGCTTGATTTGGCGATCACAGGTAATGGTTTCTTTGCGACAGTACCTGAAATTACGTCTCGCGACTTCTCGTTCACACGTGCGGGTCAGTTCAAGTTAGATAGCGACAATTTCGTGGTTAACAGTAACGGCGATAACTTATTGGGTTTCCCCGTTAACTCTGATGGTACAAGTGCCTCGGTAGCACTTAGTACTACAGAGCCAGTACGTATCCCAGATTCTTCGGGTTCTCCCGCACAAACCACAGAAGTTGACATTCGAATGAACTTGCCTGCTGGTGATGCAGCCCTAGATCCACAAGATTTTGACCCTGAAGATCCGCTTACCTACAACGCAGCAACATCGGTAACCGTTTACGATTCGTTAGGTGATAGCCACGTAATGACCTATTACTTCATAAAGGATGCGACACCGGGTGTTGATAATGAGTGGTACGTTGCTACTGCAATCGATGACACGCTAGTTGATATGACAGATTCAGCGGGTAATGACACAGACCCAGCAACAGCAGTAAATAGTGTCGGTGGTAACACCGGTAACGCCGTAACAGCATCTAAACTTATCTTCTCTCAAGGCGGTGATTTTGCTGGTATGGAAACGCCTGATGGCCTACCTACACTTGATTTCAAAATGCAAACAGAAGCGTTAGGCGCAGGTATTCTTGCTAATGGCTCAGATCCTACGCAGCAAATAAGCATTGATTTTAACCTCGATGTTAATAACGCGACGCCTAATGAGCCGACTCAGTTCGCCTCTGCGTTCGAGGTTACATCATTAGAACAAGACGGTTTGCCTGTAGGTCGATTGACGGGTATCGATATCGGTCCTGACGGCCTGGTTCGTGCAACATTCTCTAATGGTACGTCTGAACCCATTGTTCGTGTCGCTTTGGTTCGCTTTTCTAATGAACAAGGCCTAACTCAAGAGAGCAGTACTCAGTGGAAGGAAAGTATTCTTTCAGGTGAGGCACTAGCGGGTGAAGCAACAACCGGTACTTTCGGCGAAATTAACTCTTCGGCGCTAGAACAAGCTAACGTTAACCTTACCACTGAGCTCATCGACATGATTATCGCTCAGCGTAACTTCCAAGCAAACTCGCGTGCGCTTGAAGTGAACAACTCGCTAAACCAGACTATCCTTAACATTCGATAGTTTGCAGTAAGCTACATTAGCAGATTGCTAAGCGGCAAATTTTAGGCGCGGAAAACTGTACCTATTTGACCCGATTTAGAAAGGTCGCAACAATGCGACCTTTTTATTTTTCTATATATATCAATTCAATACCGCCCTTATTTTTCAATTGCACTAAATATCCACAGATTGGCACTGCCTTTGCAAAATCTTGTTTAAGGTTTAATCAGAGTCAAAAGTCAGTCATGGACAAACTTCTCTATATTTCAGCAAGTGGCGCCTCCCAAGACCTACTAGGAACAGGGATTAGGGCCAATAACTTGGCTAATGCACAGACAACAGGATTCAGAGCGCAGTTAGAGCAGGCAAGGTCAATGCCGGCCTACGGCGAAGGTTTGCCGACTCGCGTGTTTTCCATGACAGAAAGCCCGTCGAATAATTACGAGTCGGGCCCGATGATTAAAACAGACCGCGATTTAGACGTAGCCATTCAAGGTGATGGTTGGTTCGCTGTACAAGATCAAAATGGTCAAGAAGCTTACTCGCGTGATGGAAATTTCAAGTTGGGCGATGACGGAATTTTGACAGATATCCACGATCGCGTCGTGCTTGGTGACAATGGGCCAATATTCCTTCCTGTTCCTTTAGATAATCTCAATATTGCGGCCGATGGCACGTTGTCAATGAGACAGTTAGGTGCCCCTGCCAATGTTATTGAAGAAGTGGGGCGACTTAAATTAGTTAGCCCAAACTATGCTGACATGGAACGTGGGAACGACGGCTTATTTAGAATGGAAGATGGCTCAATAGCGCCAGCCAATGCCAACGTAAAAGTAATGTCGGGCATGCTTGAAGGTTCCAACGTCAATGCGGTTGACGAAATGGTGGACATGATAAGTCTGCAGCGTCACTACGAGCTTCAAGTCAAAATGATGAAGCAAGCAGAAGAGCTTGATACTCGCGGTAATCAGCTACTACGCATCCTGTAAAAGAATTTTTATCACCGTTGCCCTATGAGCAACGTCGGAGGTTAACATGCATCCAGCATTGTGGATTAGTAAAACCGGACTAGACGCCGCACAGACCGATGTGGCAGTGGTGTCTAACAACCTAGCAAACGCATCAACAGTTGGTTTCAAAAAAGATCGAGCGGTGTTTGAAGATTTGCTTTATCAGAATATCAATCAGCCAGGCGGTCGTTCGTCTGCTGACACAGAGCTACCTTCTGGGCTTATGCTTGGTTCAGGCTCGAAGGTCGTTGCTACTCAAAAAGCACACACGCAAGGTAACCTATTAACCACTGAAAACGCGCTTGATATGTCAATTCAGGGCCGTGGTTACTTTGAAATATTGCAGCCAGACGGCACCATTGCATATTCGAGAAATGGTCAATTTTCACTGAACGACCAAGGCCAAATTGTTACATCTGGCGCGGGCTTTTTGCTTCAGCCTGAAGTGGCTATTCCCGAAGATGCGCAACAAATCACAATTTCTCAAGATGGTGAAATTAGCGTGAGCATACGGGGCCAAGCTGAACCGCAGGTACTCGGTCAGCTTAATATCTCTGACTTTGTTAACCCAACCGGATTACAACCAACCGGACAAAACCTTTATGTAGAGACAGCGTCAAGCGGTGCACCTATTCAGGGGATCCCTGGTCTGCAAGGTTTGGGTTATATCTCACAAGGCACGTTGGAAACGTCTAACGTAAACGTGACCGAAGAGTTAGTAAACCTTATCGAAAGCCAGCGCTTGTATGAGATGAACTCAAAGGTTATCTCATCGGTCGACCAAATGCTTGGTCAGGTTATTCAGCAACTTTAGTAGGTAGCATCATGCGTATTTTAGGTTTATCTGCTGCACTTCTGATACTTGGCGGTTGCGCCAGTACAAACGAGCCGCCCGTTCAGGCAAACGACCCGTCGTTTGCACCGGTAGTGCCAGATTACCCGCGTGAAACGGTAGTAGAAGATGGCTCGCTTTTTCGTTCGCAGCTTGCTAACAACTTATATTCTGACGTTACCGCAAGAAGAGTCGGTGACATCATCACTGTAACGTTAAGCGAGAATACCCAAGCGAGCAAATCAGCCGACACTAGCACAGCGAAAGATTCAAACGTCAATCTAAACCCTATTACCGGGCTAGCTGGGCAAGCGATAAATATTGGCGGAGAGTCCGTACAATTGGGAATAAGTTCATCCCGAGATTTCTCCGGTGATGCCACTGCTAACCAAAGCAACAGCTTAAACGGTGCCATCTCAGTTACTGTGGTCGACGTACTTCCTAACAGCAACCTTGTTATTCGTGGCGAAAAGTGGCTAACCCTGAATCAGGGCGACGAATATATCCGTCTTACCGGCATTATTCGTCCGGCAGACATTAGTCCCGAGAATGAAATCGTGTCCACTAAGGTTGCAAATGCGCGTATCCAATATTCGGGTACGGGAAGTTTTGCGCGAGCACAAGAAAAGGGTTGGTTAACCAAGTTCTTTGATTCTGCTTGGTGGCCTCTTTAGGTTTTAGGATAGGAGAGTGAACATGCGTTTGTTTTCAGTAGTATTAGCCGTTTTCACAATGCTTTTATCTTTACAGGCAGGTGCGCAGCGCATTAAAGATGTAGCGAGTATTCAAGGCGTACGTAGTAACCAATTAGTGGGATATGGTCTTGTTGTAGGTTTGCCTGGAACGGGTGAACAAAGCCCGTTTACCGAACAAAGTTTCAGAACCATGCTGCGTAACTTTGGTATCAGTCTTGACGCTAACACCAAGCCAAAAATACGAAACGTGGCCGCAGTGGCGGTACACGCCGACCTGCCTGCTTTTGCAAAACCCGGACAAACCATTGATATCACGGTTTCTTCAGTTGGCGAAGCGGCCAGTCTTCAAGGCGGAACGCTGCTCCAGACGTTTCTTCGCGGTGTTGACGGTAAAGTCTACGCTGTAGCGCAAGGCAGTTTAGTCGTGAGCGGGTTTGGCGCACAAGGTGGTGATGGCTCGCGCATTGTCGTTAATACGCCAACGGTAGGCAGAATTCCAAACGGTGCGATGGTAGAGCAATCTGTACCAACAGGCTTTGCCAATGGCGACACGTTAACGCTTAACCTCCATTATCCAGATTTCTCAACGGCTAAGTCGCTTGCAGATACGATCAACGAGCGCTTAGGTGCACAGCCCGAAAATGGCTATGTTATTGCTAAGCCCATTGATGCAGCGTCTGTTCGCGTGTCGGCCCCGCGAGATGTCGGTCAGCGCGTGGGCTTTTTGGCTACCTTAGAAAACTTCGAATTTACACCAGCTGATGCGCCAGCGCGTGTGGTAATAAACAGCCGCACAGGCACCATTGTTATTGGCAGTGACGTTCGCTTGTTACCAGCAGCAATTACTCACGGCGGGCTAACGGTGACCATCTCTGAAAATCAGCAAGTTTCTCAACCTAACGCGTTTGGTGAAGGGCAGACTGCCGTTACCACTCAGTCGATTGTTGATGTCGATTTGGCAGATAGCCGCATGTTTAAGTTTGAGCCAGGCGTTACTCTGGACCAGCTTGTGCGCGCGGTAAATGAGGTGGGCGCTGCGCCGGGCGATTTAATGGCAATTTTGGAAGCATTACGTCAAGCAGGCGCATTGCGTGGAGAGCTCGTTATTATTTAAAACGAGCAAAGAGCATTTACGAGACGTTAGTAAAAATAAGGTCACGGCGGAATAAGCACGATGGAATCACTTAGCACAAAAAGTCAGCTTGATATGGCTCGCAATGTCCACGATATGGGCAGCATAAACAAAATGCGTGAAGCCATTGCGTCGGGCGACGAGACGGTATTGCAAGAAGCTGCCCAGCAGTTTGAAGCGATATTTGTGCAAATGATGTTGAAATCAATGCGTAAAGCGCAAGATGCTCTTGCTGACGAAAATAGCCCATTTAATTCGCAGCAAGTTAAGTTTTATCGTGATATGCACGACCAACAGCTAGCGACAGATCTAACTTCCGGTGGTGGCTTAGGTCTCGCTGATGTCATTGTTAAACAGTTAGGTCAAACTGAGGATAGCTATACGCCTGCCAGTGTAATCAGAAGTGACGGCGACTTATCATCACTTAACAGAAACCGTGTGTACAACGTAGCTGAGGCGCAGGATATTGCCCTTTCTTCACAGTCTATTCGCAGCCAGTCAGCACAAAAAGACGCCATGTTCGAAAGTCCCGAGCAGTTTGTAGAGAGCCTAATGCCAATAGCTGAGAAAGTGGCAGCAAAATACGGAATGGATCCTAAAGCAATAATTTCCCAAGCCGCGGTTGAAACCGGGTGGGGGAAATTCGTTATCCATAAAGCGGATGGGGAAAGCTCGCACAACTTATTTGGCATCAAAGCAAATAAGGGATGGCAAGGAGAGCAGGCTGTAGTCGACACGTTGGAATTTAACAATGGACTACCGCAAAAACAAAAGGCTGCTTTTAGGTCCTACTCGTCAGTAGAAGACGCAATGGAAGACTATGGACGCTTTATCACATCACAGCCTCGCTACAGCCATGCTGTCGAGAATGCTTCTGACGCAGCGCGCTATACCCATGCGCTTCAAGAGGCGGGCTACGCTACCGACCCTGAATACGCGCGCAAGATAATGGCAGTGTATAACAGCGATCGTCTCAGCACGTTAATGCCATAGCATTGGAGATTACATTGTGAGTTCTGTCGATTTATTCTCATTAGCGACCAGTGGTGTTAACGCCAGTAGTAAGCTATTACAAACGACCAGTAACAATATTGCCAACGTCAACACGCCAGGCTATGTTCGCGAGCGCACTGAGCTTCAAAACAGCCAAGTCTTCGGTGTAGAGATCGGCAATACCGAACGTATCATCAATGTATTTGCTCAAAATCAATTGCGCAGGGACATTACTTCTGTCGGCGAGCTTGAGGCATTCTCTAGTAAAACAGCGGCCATTGACAATCTATTAGCGAGTGAGGCTAACTCAATCTCCCAAGGATTGAGCGAGTACTTCGCCGCGTTGCAGACAGCTGCTGACGATCCTACTAACCTAGCGTCTCGCGACCAAGTGTTAGGGAAATCGGAGTCTTTGTACCAACGAATGAAGACACTGTCTGATTATATGTTGGAGAAAGAAGAAGAATTAAACCTAGAGTTCACGTCGATGGTGAACCGAGCGAACACCTTGATTGGCAATATTGGCGATCTAAACCGCAATATTGTTATTGCCAATGGTAACAATACCAGCGACCAGCCTAGCGCATTGCTTAATGAGAGAGATCAAGCGATAGACGAGCTCGCTTCAATCATGGGAATAACAGTTAAAGAAAGCACCACGCAAAATGGAGCGGTAACAATTAATCTGACTTCTGGTGAGTCATTGGTATTAGAAAATGGTGCATTTAATTTATTTGAACTGAATACCAATGCTGACTTAACGTTCAAGCAGCTTAAACTAGAAACAAACTTTGGCTCACAAACAAAAGCTGATGCCTCAATACGTATCGTGGAAGATGATTTAGGTGGCGCACTTGGCGGTTTATTCGGGTACAGAAACGAAATTTTAGGCCCTGCAATGCGGGATGTTGGTCAGCTATCAGTAGCATTCGCCGATGCAATGAATACGCAAAATAAATTGGGGATGGACTTAGACGGTCAACTTGGTAGCAATATTTTCGATATACCCTCGTTTCGCGGATTAGCATATAGCGATACCAATGGTGACTATGTTGTAACTGCCCAGATTACCGAAGGTAAAGGTGCAGAGCTAACGGATGCTGACTACAAAATTGAGGTTACAGCAGTAACTGCGGGCGTACCTAGCCAAATAGAAATTACGCTATTAAATGCAGATGGCACACCGAAAAAAGACGCTTCTGGCAATGATATTATCTATTCCAATTACGCGGTTACAGCTGGGTTTAATGAATTGCCCGGTGGTATTGAAGTTGATTTCTCAGGAACCGATCCCTATACCGTGGGTAATGAGTTCCTCATTCAGCCAACTAAAGATATCGCGTCTAAGATTACACTAGAGACAAATCGCCCTGAAGATTTGGCGTTTGCAAGCCCGGTGAGAGCGGGAGCAAATAATACAAATTTGGGAAGCGCAAATGTTATTGACGTTACGGTATCTAACACAGAAGTCGGCGCTTCTGCTTTTGACGGAGCGGGTGGGCTGTTAAATTCAGCGCCAGCTCAAATTAACTTTACGGCCGCAGATACATACGACGTTGTAGATGGAAGCGGTAATGTTTTAGCTACAGTAACTGGCACAACTGATTTAACTAACCTCATTAGTCAAGCGGGAATAAGTCCAGATCCAGGCTTTGATTTGAGCTTGGATGGCGTGCCAAAAGCTGGGGATAGTTTCTCGATCAGCTATAATACAGATGGCTTTAACGATAACAGTAATGCGCTTAATTTAGCGGCTATTCAAAACGAAAATACCGCGCAAGTGAGCAGTGAGGCAACGAATACACCACGTACCTTCCAAGATGCTTATGCATCTATGGTTGGCCGAATTGGTGAAGATGCCTCGATGGCAAAAGTAACACTTGCTTCAGCGGAAGCCATGAAGGTTCAATCGCAGAATTGGTTTGAGTCTGTCTCTGGCGTTAGCTTAGACGAAGAAGCCGCAAATTTAATAAAGTATCAACAAAGCTATGCTGCCGCAGCGCGAATTTTGTCTACGGCGCAAGAATTGTTTAATACCATTTTGCAGTCAGCAAGGTAGGTGAGTTATGCGTATATCAACGAATCAAATTTATGATCAAAACATGCGCTCGATTATGCAAAATCAGGGCGATTTGGCAAAGACTCAAGAGCAGCTAGCTTCTGGAAAACGCATTATCACTCCGAGTGACGACCCCGTTGGTGCGGCAAAAGTATTACGTTTAACCGAAGAAATCGATGAGCTAACCCAATTTCAGCGCAACAATGATCTAGTAACAGGTTCGCTCGAACAGCAGGAAGCTGTATTGACGAATATTACCAATTCGGTTAACCGTGCTAGAACGCTAGTAATACAGGCAGGCAGCGGTGCTCTAGATTCTCCTGACAGAAAGGCTATTGGGGCTGAATTAGAACAGATCAAACTTGAAATATTTGATCTTATGAACACTCAAGATGCCGAAGGTAGTTATTTGTATGCGGGTTTTCAATCAGGTAACCAAGCGTTTGAATATAACCCCACAGCGACAGACAAAGCTATTACCTTTACCGGTGATGCCGGTGTGAGCTTTGTCCAACTATCTAATAGCTCAAAGATTCAATCAACCAGTAATGGTTATGAAGTTTTCGAAAACGTGCTTTCACGATATAAATTTTCCACTGATCCTGCTAGTACTGCAGTTGTTAGTGAAGCATCTGTAAAGCAGCAAGGAACGTTCGACACTTTTTTTGACAAAAATTATGATCCAGTAAATACGGGTAACAATGACTACCGTATAAACTTTTTAGCTTCAGGACAAGCTGAGTTAGTTAACCAAGGTACAGGCGTTATTGTCGAGTCTGTTGCCTATACTTCAGGTCAGCCATTTACCATTAAAGGAATGGAATTTGAGGCTACGGCCGTACCTGGAGATAGCATCGATTTGTCTTTAGATGCGCCGGAGAAGAAGAGCATGGCTCAGACACTGCACGAAATACAAGCAGTATTAAATGACTCATCGATTGACAGTTTCGAACTACAGGAATCAATTTCAGATGCTTTGGTTGGTTTAGATAATGGCTTAGAAAAATTGTCGCTAGAACACGCTTCAATCGGAAGCCGTTTAAACATAGCTGAAAGTATTTATGAAAGTAACTTAGATATGGAAATAGCAGCAAAGGCATCACGTTCTTCTATACAAGATACTGACTATGCAGAGGCATCAACCGAATTTGCGAAACAAGAAACTGCTTTAAGTGCAGCTCTGGCAACATTTCCACAAGTTACTGAGTTATCCCTATTCAATTTCATTTAGAGCAAACCTTCTGGATGTTTAGTTGACCTTAACGACAAATGCCCGGCAAGGGCCTTCTCTTTCCGGCAACTCCATGCCGCAAATAATCTAGATATTTTTCTTATTTACTAGCAGACTGTCCCGACAGAAAGGCCAAAAGCATAAGGCTTAATTTTCGCTGGGCGAAAGTCTTGACATGCTTATAGATCATAAACAAAAAGAATATAAAAATTAAGCTCTAATAACAGCTAATTCATGTTAAAAGCGAAAAAGCGAACGTTTCTAACTTGTTGAAAGTAATGGTTTTGTGTGATTTTTAGCGGTACTTGATAAAAAAGGTGAGAAAAAAGCTAAAGTAAAATTAAGTAGGGACCGATAAGTATTTATCAGCGGAGAGAAGCAAGAAAGCGCTGACTGATAAGACTGATGTAAAGAGGTAGTGAGAGGTATAAAGCCTAGAACACCAAACAAATCAGTCAGCAATGGTAAAGAGTAAGTTTACCAAGAGTCTATTGGTAGTGAGCCAATATTTTGTCAGAAAGCTTCCGACGCTATTTTAAAGCACTTTGTATGCCATCTTGAATTTGAAGTGTTCGAGAGTAAAGCATCTGAAAAAGTTTGGAGAAAGTAATGAGTTTATTCGTAAATACTAATGTGTCGTCACTTAACGCTCAACGCCAGGTGTTCAATGTAAGTAACTCTCTGAGCACGTCATTTGAACGCCTTTCGTCTGGTTTTCGCATCAACAGTGCAGCCGATGATGCGGCTGGACTTCAAATCAGCGAAAGAATGACATCTCAAGTTCAAGGGCTTGATCAAGCAGTCCGCAATGCAAACGATGCCA
Source organism: Alteromonas macleodii ATCC 27126 (assembly GCF_000172635.2). Classification (NCBI taxonomy): domain Bacteria; kingdom Pseudomonadati; phylum Pseudomonadota; class Gammaproteobacteria; order Alteromonadales; family Alteromonadaceae; genus Alteromonas; species Alteromonas macleodii. The sequence goes on from NC_018632.1 coordinate 1,102,329, forward strand.
TTTCGGTTGTTCAAACCGCAGAAGGTGCTCTTGATGAGACTACGACTGCCTTGCAACGTATCCGTACACTGGCAATACAGGCTCAAAACGGCGTTAATACAGCCGAAGATCGCGCTGCACTTTCCTCTGAAATCACAGCACTAAAAGCCGAAATCGATCGTGTTGCAGATACGACGCAATTCGCGGGCAAAAACCTCCTAGATGGTACATTTGCTGCAGATTTTTTAGTTGGAGCTAATGCTGGTCAAAGTGTCAACGTCACAATAGGCTCGGATTATGATTCAACAACTTTGACTGTTACTGGGACTGTAGACAGTGACGCAAATGCTGGAACACTCTTGGGTCAAGTCGATGCGGCTTTGTCAACAATCGGAACCCAGCGAGCTGACCTTGGTGCCTTGCAGAATCGATTCCAATCAACTATTCGGAATTTGAGTAATATTTCCGAAAATGTTTCAGCCGCCCGTTCAAGAATTCAGGACACTGATTTCGCGACAGAGACAGCAAATTTAACGCGTAATCAGATAATGCAACAGGCAAGTACGACAGTATTAGCTCAGGCCAACCAAAGACCTCAAGCTGCGTTATCACTACTCGGTGGTTAACTTTAAATAGCTTACCGTTCTAATTCTAGTTAGCCCCTTTGTAGGGGCTAACTAGTTTGTTTGCGGTAGACATGGCAATAGTACTTGAACCAGATTATTCACATTTGCGTTTAATACTCTCAAGAAACTCTTCCCCTCACCTATTTTCGTAAACAGAGGGGATTTCGCTAAAAAGCTGTTGCGTCACCTACATTTTTATTGCTTTAGGCCAATGCGTTAACTTCCTACATAACCATCTTCTTTAAATTTTATTCAATTCGAGCTAAAGATTTTTGCGAAAGCGCCGATAAATACAATGAGAGGCGATGCATCTAAATTTTCTCTGTCATCAGGAGTAGTGACCTGATGTGAGCACGATTGAAAAGGCCGTTGTTATCGTAAAAAGCAAAAAACTGTGAAGAGGTAGACTATGTCTTTATTTGTAAATACCAACGTTTCCTCATTGAACGCACAACGCCAACTTTTTGACGTAAGCAGTTCATTGAGCACATCATTCGAGCGTTTGTCATCTGGTTTTCGTATTAATAGCGCATCAGACGACGCAGCGGGCCTTCAGATTAGTGAAAGGATGACATCGCAGGTTCAAGGTCTTGATCAAGCCGTTCGTAACGCTAACGACGCAATATCAGTAGTACAAACTGCTGAAGGTGCGTTGGATGAATCTACGACAGCATTACAACGTATTCGTACATTGGCTATACAGGCCCAAAATGGAGTTAACTCAAGTGAAGACAGAGCGGCATTGTCCTCAGAAATAACTGCGCTAAAAAATGAAATTACCCGCATAGCAGATGAGACCGAGTTTGCGGGAAAAAATCTTCTTGACGGAACTTTTTCTGCTGATTTCTTAGTAGGAGCTAACGCTGGGCAATCTGTTACTGTAGCCATAAGCTCTGATTTTGATGCTACAGCACTTACTGTCTCTGGTACGGTAGACTCCGACGCAAATGCGGGTACACTGTTAGGACAGGTTGATGCAGCTCTGTCAACTATTGGCACGCAACGCGCGGACCTTGGTGCTTTACAAAATCGTTTTCAGTCAACCATCCGTAACTTAAGTAATATTTCTGAAAATGTTTCAGCTGCCCGATCTCGGATTCAAGATACTGATTTTGCTACTGAAACCGCAAACCTGACACGTAATCAGATAATGCAGCAAGCTTCGTTATCTGTACTTAGCCAGGCAAACCAGCGTCCTCAAGCGGCGCTCTCATTACTAGGTTAGGTAAATCGTCAATTATTGTTCTAGAATAACGGAGTATACTAATTTTAGATACTCCGTCTTTTTAGGGAGGGGTTTAGGTGGATATTCAAAGCCCGTTTAACGCTCAAAGTATGTTTCGAAAAGACAACATTGATGAGCCCACAGCGTTTGATAGAAATAAACTTTCAGAAGAAAGAGCCGAAATCAGTGACTCAGTTTTCGGCAAAAAAGCTCTTGATGTTAAAGTTTCTAGTTTGGAAGGCGATAAAGATGAAAAGGAAACTTTACTGGACAATACTTTACAACTTGATGAAGCCGTTAAAAAAGTATCAGATTTTTTAAGTGCTCAAAACAGGGATTTACTATTTAATGTCGACGAACAGACTCAAAGAACGGTTGTGACAGTCAAAGATTCAAGCAGTGGCGAAGTTATTAGGCAAATCCCTTCAGAAGAAGTTTTAAAACTGGCTGATAGAATACAAGAGTTGCAGCAAGACGTCGGAAATAGTATTGGTATTTTTATTAATAGCGAAATATAGCGGGATTTAAAATGACTATTCAATCTTTAGGTGTCGGTTCTGGGTTAGCGTTAGATAGCTTGGTAGAGCAGTTAATAACGGCTGAACGTCAGCCTAAAGAAGATAGGCTCAATGCAAAAGAAGAAAATATTGAATCTGAAATATCTGGCTTAGGCAAAATTAAGTCTAAGTTGTCGGAGTTTCAAGATGTTGTAGACGAACTAAAAAGCGATCGGGAAATTAACGGGCGTGAGCCAAAAGTTACAAACCCTACTGAAGACTTAGATGTATTATCAGCCGAATCGGCAAATTCTGCTTTAAGAGGCTCATACGACATTAAAGTCTCTCAACTGGCTTCAGGAAGTAGAATAACCACAGATGAAGGTGCTTTTTCTTCTAGCTCAGACAACTTATTAACGTCTGGAAGTGGTTCATTGACATTTAGTGTTGGTACTGAAAAATCCTTCACAGTATCTGTTGGCGCGGACACATCTCTTGCTGATTTAAGGGAATTAATAAACGACAACGAGGACAATTTTGGTGTAACAGCTAATATTATCGAAACCGGAACAAGCGCTGGCCCTCGCCTGGTGTTTCTTTCAAGTGAAACTGGATCTGGAAATGATTTGGTTATTACGAATGACACCGGCACACCTGAACTTGATAAATTATCAACCACTGGTGGAAGCAGTAATATCAATCCAAGCAATATAGAGAACGCCAGAAACGCAATAGCCTCAGTAGATGGGATAGAAGTTCAAAGTCAAACTAACAAATTTGAGAATACGATACAAAATGTTATTTTTACCGTGGAGGAGCTTTCACCAAAGCAAGCCGATGGTGAACTGAGTGCGTCGAAATTAACAATCGGTTTTGATAAAGAAGGTTTAGAGGAAAAAATCCGTGAGTTTGTCGATGGCTATAATAGCCTTGTGGACGAGCTCGAAAAGCAAAGTAAGTATGGTGCCTCTGCTTTGGAGGATGATGGAGCACTCGCTGGCGACTCTATGATTAGAGGGATAAAAGCTGGAATCGCTTCAATTGTCGGGGGAAATATCTCTTCTTCATCATTGGGTGGACTTTTCTCTCTCGGTGTAGAGTTGAACAAAGATGGTAGATTAGAAATTAGCTCGACCGACTTTGGAGTTGGCTCTGGTGAAGACCGACTTGAAAATGCGTTGGAAGATAATTTTGATGACATCGCCTTACTTTTTACTGATGAGAGTGAAGGGATAGCGAATCAATTATCAACCTATTTAGAGCAATATACATCTTCAAGTGGCCTATTAAATGCTCGTGAAAAATCAGCAAAGGAAGAGCGTGAGAGAGTATATGATGCGAGAGAGTCATTAGAATTGAGAATGATAAGTTACGAATCTCTTTTAAGAGACAGATATTTGAATTTAGACCAAACGGTTGCTCAGCTAAATCAAACTGGCGCAGCCTTGTTTTCTATACTTTAGTAGTTCGAGGGTAGAGTGGTGGCTTTAAAAGGTATTAGTGCCTACAAAAAGGGCAATCTAAAACAAGATATTGCAAATGCGGACCCGCATAAGTTAACTCTTATGCTATTTCAGGGAGCATTAGACAGAATTGCTTACGCTAAAGGTGCGATGGCGCGTAAAGAGTACGCACAAAAGTCAGAGCATATATCCAGAGCGAGCTCTATTCTCATTCACTTGAGAGATACTCTGGATTTGGATGTCGGTGGTGAGTTAAGTGAGAATTTGTTTAGTCTCTATAACTACATGATAGAGCGTCTCACTGATGCCCATACTCAAAACGATCAAATGCAACTCGATGAAGTTTCATCATTGCTAGGCCCCATACGTGATGCTTGGTTAGAAATTCCTGCTGAAGCCAAAGAAGAAGCCTACAGGCTGCAGAATGATAAGAAACAAGCGCTATAGATGATAGATAACTTCAATCATGCTCACACACCTCTTTTCTTAAAAAAGCTGAACGCTAAATTAGCCGATAATTTGAAAGTTCAAGATCGAATTGATTCAGACGAACACTTAAAAAGGCTGGTGACGTTAAGACATAAGCTTGTTATGCGAGCGTTAAAACAATTACCTTCTTCAAAACTTAGTTCATTTGCCAAAAACGAGCTAATTGTTAATGAATTCTTAGAAAACTTTATAAAAGAATTGCGATCTCAAATTAAAAATAATCTCGTTGAATTATCTAGGGCCAAAAAAGCAGCGAAGAGTTATGAATAATAATGCTTAAAGATATAAAGTATTTTATTGATCAAGATACCGAGCGGCAAGAGCAGTTAGAGGTATCATGGTCGAACAAGATAAAAGAGAATAGGTTGGCTAGTTTAGATGTATTCAAACAAACAATGCCAAATATTTATCAAGTCTTAAATAGCGCTAAAGAATATCCAGAAAGTGTTTTTGTAAACAAAGAGGGCGAATTAGACATTGTAAACATTTCCACAGGAAAGGCGTTTTATGGACATGATGTTAATAAAAGCATTTCTAACCATCTGGAAAGGTTTTCAGCAAATCCTCATGTAGTTTCCTTTAATTCATCGAGTAAGGTTGAGAGTTTACCCCGAGAAATTGAAGTGTTGGTTGTGTTTGGTCTTGGCCTTGGCCAGCATTTAATACCACTTCTGCAAAATTATAAAATAAAGCATCTTGTCATATACGAGCCCAACTTAGGTTATCTTGACTGTTCGTTATCATCAGGTATATGGAAACAGGTTTTCGAAATTGCTGCAGTGAAGAAAACAGGAGTCTATCTGCAAACACAGCTAGAGCCGAGAAGAATACTAGTGGAATTTGGTGAGTTGTATGATTTTTCGCCTTTTAGACATATCTATGTGTATCAGCATTATCACTCAGAACTTTTTGACAATACGATAGCCTATTTATCCACAGTAACACTTAATGAATTAGGTTCCATGCTACGGCGTCCGCTTCTTAAACGAACGCATGTTGATAGTCTAGTGCCTTGGCCGCCGATCGTAAGATCTCGAGAGTGGTCAGATGAGCACCTGAACGAAAAGAGATATCAAAAGAACCTCGAAATATTCTCTTTGTTCTTTCCGGATATTGCAAACGAATTTCGTCAGTATAAAGCTAATAAATGGAAGCCGTTAGCAAATGCTAGTGGAGAAGTGAATATTTTCCATATAGAGACAAATTCTGCTCTTTACGGTGACTCGCCGGTGGACATGGAGCATGAGGCCTATAATGCTTTCGTCAAAGCACCTACAAAAGAGCGGCTCGCGTTAACTTCTAAACAAGGAAAATCATATTCTCATTCTCACCAACGAATGGTTAAAAAAATTGAAAAACTATTTAAAGGGCTCTCGGCAGATGAAGAAAGCTTACCTGACGAGGTGCGTGCGTTACTTTTGTTTGGTATAGGGGCAGGCTACAAGCTTCAAGAATTATACTCGAATTTCGAAATAGATTCTCTTTTCATTTGCGAACCTAATCGAGACTTTTTCTATGCATCTTTGTACGCCATAGACTGGAATACTATTTTTACCAAAGCTAATGAATGCAATAAACGAATCTATTTAAATATTGGTGACGATGGTTCCAATTTAGCCAAAGATTTGTTAACTCAGTTACACGCTATTGGCACTCATATAATAGAGTCCATGTATTTTTCTCAAGGCTATGATAACGAAAAGTTAAAACCTGCTATAAACAACTTACATGAAGAGTTGAGGGGGATTATAGCCCTTGGGGAGTATTTTGATTACTCAAGATATGACGTTGCTCATGCCAAATGGGCGATTGAGAATGGTGTTCGAATTTTTGATAAGAGCCAACAAGAGCCCCTTGTAAATGAATTGGCTGAGACTCCTGTCTTTATAATAGGAAATGGCCCGTCGCTTGATACATTAATGCCTACAATCGTAGCTAAAAAAGAGAAAGCTATAATAATTTCTTGTGGTACAGCGCTACAGGCTCTTTATAAAAATAATATTACCCCTGATTTCCATGCAGAAATAGAGAATTGCAGAGCAACTTTTGATTGGGCTGTGCGCATAGGAGATATCGAATTTCTTAAGACTGTTAATTTGATAAGTTGCTGTGGGGTACATCCAGACACGATAGGTCTGTACAAGGATACATTTTTAAGTATGAAAGAAGGAGCTGCTTCAACGGAAATTATAAAAGAGCTATTGAATGATTTTAATTACCCAGAGTTGAAGTTTGCATATCCTACAGTTGCCAATTTTGCGATAAACTTCGCGCTAAGCGCTGGTTTTAAACAACTGTATCTATTAGGTATTGATCTTGGTTTTGTTGATGATAAGTATCATCATTCTCAATACTCAGGGTATTATGAAAACGGCTTAGAGTTATATAGTTATGCAACTCGAGCAAATTCTTCATTACTGGTGAGAGGAAACTTTAGACCATACGTATCTACTAAATATGAATTTAATTTGGCAAGAAAAGTACTTGAAAAAGCCATATCGGCTTTTCCGAAAGCTGATGTTTTCAATTTAAATGATGGTGCATTCATAGATGGCGCATTATCACTTTCCCCTGATGAGGTTCTCACCCTTAGTTCGAGTGACGATAAAAAAAGAGCTTTGGATTGGGTTATAAACAAAGCCCATAATCCTATTCTTGATAAAAGTTTTAAAAGTAAATTTGATACTAGATTTAATAATGCAATGCTGATTAATGAAGTCCAAGGTTTTACTAATCTACTCTTCAATGAGGGGATAACAAAAGAGCGCATAAAAAGACTTGTCGAATTGCAAAGAGAATTTGTTGTGGACTCCTTCTTAAATAGACACTCTATTTTTCTTTACTATTATAACGGAAGTGTAAATTATATAAACGGAATTTTAAGTAAGTTACTTTGTCTGAGAAATGAATTTTATTTCAATGAGAAGGCAAGTTTCGTGTTAAATGTGTGGAAAAAATTCATCGAAGATACTTTGGTAAGTTTATCTATTTATCCAGATGAATTTGATGCCGTCACTACTTTTACACTTGATAGACAAAAAAAAGCTTTGAAAAACTTCTTAAATGAGAAACGAATAAATTTTTACAGTAAAACCAGTAGTGAGGTTGATGGCTTTTATAAAAGAAATGTTCTTAAAAGTTTTCAGGATGAAAAAAATACGTTGAATTATCAAATAGAAGTTTTGCATGATTTAAATGATTTGAGATTGCAGGACGCTCAGGTTCATCGAATTGCTTTTGTCATAAAAGATCCTAAAATTTTGACTGATTTGTTATTGAGAAAGGTTTCATACCCACCATTCACCATAATTTTCTTTCCATTTGATATTGAAGAAAAATTAAGGAGAGCCTTTTTTAGCGCAATAACTATTCTCACTAGCAGTGAACATGTTAAATTGGCTATCCCAAAAAACATTTCAAATGTATGGGGGAAGCTGGTATTTAACGGTTTATCAAAGCTAAATTTGAAGAAATTAAATGTATATGAATCAGATTACCTGTTAATTTTTTCAGATGTTATTCTTAGGGAAGATGACCTATTAAATGGAGTTGGTGATAGGTTTCAATTTATACCTAATGCCACGCACTCCTTTCTTTATGAGAAAGTAATGCAATAACATTGTCTTTTGATAATGTACATTCATCGAAGTACTTAAATGAAATGTCACTTTGACTAGTTTTATTAGGCCTTTCCCCAGAGATTTCGACGAAAATATTACTGATGAATATGAATGCTAGATAAAATTTTATATATCAGGTCAAAAGTTATAGATAATAGAATCTGCTTTAAAATAACACCTGCTTTCACAATCAAAACAACATTATATGATGTTGAGTTAACAGAGCTTGGTACAAGCTTATAGACTAAACAAAAATATTGAAAAGTAAACAAAGAGCTTTCGCGATGTCTCACTCACCCAAGATATCAATCATAGTGCCCTGTTATAATCACGCGAATTTTTTGCCAGCAAGGCTGAAATCTATTTCAAAACAAAGCTTTACGGATTTTGAAATTATTTTGCTAGACGACGCAAGTTCGGACAACAGCCAAGCAGTTTTACATCAGTTTGCCGGACAAGAACCCCGAGTTTCTGTCACTGATTTTAACTCTGACAACAGCGGTTGTGTTAACGACCAATGGATTAAAGGAGTCAACCTAGCCAAAGGAAAGTACATTTGGATTGCGGAAAGTGATGATGTTTCAGATTCCGAGTTTCTAGAGGTAATGATAGCGCAATTTGAAAAAGCGCCGCAAATCGGTATGGCCTACTGTGACTCAATGATTATTGATGAGTCAGGAAAAGCGCTATTCAGGTACGATTTTAGTTGTGAGGATTATATCAGCCGCTGGCATCAGGATTTTGTAATGGACGGTAAATCATTTATTAGAGATCATCTGGTCTTTAAAAATGTGATACCGAATGTTAGTTCTGCTTTGTTTAAAACAGAGTGTCTGAGAGCGGCCCTGAACAAGCATAATATGAAATATTGTGGTGATTGGTATTGTTACGCGCGATTGTTATCGAATTCTGCCGTGGCCTACGTTCACAGACCGCTTAACTTATTCAGAGCACATATTCAGTCAACGCGATGGCACGACCAGCATAGTTACAAATTAGCGCTCGTTGAAAAAAAAATTATCCTTAAAGAAATTAGAAATATGGGTATTCCCGGAGCTCTCGAGAGCATTTCAAAGTCGTACCGGAGAATGTTTAAAAACCGGCATAAGTTTAAACGGATTGGAAGGCTTTACAGTAAACTGGATACCATTATTAAGCACAATACTCGAGTGGCGCTTTATGGTTATAACGATATTGCTGAATACTTGATCCTTGGTTTTTATCCGCGAGTCCTGTTTTCTGTAATCTTTGATAAGGCTAAAGCTGGCACTGAGACGCATGGTGTACCCGTAATCACCCTGTCAGAATCAGCGCTAGATGATATTGACGTGGTTGCAATTTGCTCATTCGCATATAAAGATGAAATGCGGATTTCACTAGATAATTTGCAGTTTTCCGGTGACATTATTACGATTTAATTGAGCATCTTTCTGTTTCGGCATTGTAGTGTCGTTTTCAGAGGGGGTCTATGTTCGTGGAGTTCTTGATGTCTGAAAATCAGTTAACCGTTGTGCTTGGGATGCACCGTTCCGGCACAAGCTTAGTGACTAGCTTTGTCGAAGCAATGGGGTTTATGTGTGGGAAATATCCCATGAAGCCCAGCAAAGATAATCCCAATGGGTATTGGGAGGATGAAAAGATTGTTGCAATTAACGATAACTTATTAGCATCATTGGGGTACTACTGGTATTCGCTGGTATGGATAACACCAGCAAGACTCAAGCAAAGTGATCGGTATGAAGCGCTGCGTACTGAAGCGGTAAGCTATCTACGTGAACTATTTGCAGAACACAAAAAAGTAGCTTTAAAAGACCCCCGCATGTGTATATTGTTGCCGTTTTGGGTAGAGGTGTTCTCTGCGATAGACGCGGACATTAACATTGTTCTGGTCAAGCGTAACGCGGAGTCAACGGCCAGTTCATTAGTTAAACGAGATCACTTAGACTACGAATATGCCTCCCAGCTTATTTATTTGCACTGGGCGTCGATTGTACAGTTTTTGCCTTCCAGTTATGAACGGTTCCTCATTCAATACGAGGATGTCAAACACAATGAAAAGGCGGTGAGGGAATCGTTGATGATATACCTTGATGTAGTATCCTGCGTTCAGCGTCTTTTATTTGAAAATGATCTGGAACATCATGCAGTAACAACCGAGCCTAATTACGGCTTTTGTTGGCAGGGTAAAATGTTGCGGGATTTCCCTAATGCTGAGGTGGACGAAAGCAGAATTAAATCGCTTAAACACTTTTATCACGCACTAAATGTCGCCTACTTGCATCCCATGCATCAAAAATATGTCATTAATGAAATTAAAACTATTGCCGATATTTTTAAGTATGAACGAGTCGTTTTATATGGCGCGAGTGAGCTTACGTCCTTGTTAATTGGGCAGCTATCTGATTCAATTGTGATTGCAGTTGATCGCGCAGCAACAGAAGAGCAGGACGTTAAACGCTATGGCTTTGTATTTCAGCCTCCCCAAAATCTTGCAGAAGTTAAACACGATGTGATCTTAGTTGGTGTAACCGGGCGACAATCCGAAGTATCTAGTTATCTTCGCCAGCTTTCCAGCAAACCTATTGTTTTTATGGAAACGTTGTTGTTCAAACCATAAACTTCGCGTTCGCTCTTATTTTAAATTCTGCTTGTGGATAGTGCTGAGCAAATAATTAATAAATCATTACGCTGGTGGCGAGTAAGTCTGAAGCGGATACTCAACGATTCTATCACTGGCATCATGGTCCATGCTGAATTAACTATGATTAGTGTCAGCGTTGATGGAGAGGAATTACAATCGTGGAATCCATTGAACAGATAATGGCATCATATCCTTATGATAAAGGTGGAATTACACTTGAAGAGGCTAAAGCGTTGTCGCGATATGCCGCTGATGTCACACTGGGTGTTATTGTTGAAATTGGTTCATATAAAGGCAAGTCTGCACTAGCTTTTTGTCATGGTGTGCGTTCAGCTCAATCAGTATCAACAACGCCCATTTATTGCATCGACCCGCACAAGGACTTCATTGGTGAGCTCGGTGGCATTTTCGGTCCTAACGATAGAAAGGACTTTTTTGAGCTAATGCTGCAGAGTGGCGCTTATCAGGAGGTGAGCTTAGTTAATTTAGAGTCTACGGTGTTGACAAAAGGCTGGGATAAGCCTATTGGGTTACTCTTTATTGATGGTGATCACAGGTACGGCTCGGTCAGAGACGATTATCAAAGCTGGTACCCCCATGTGATTGACGGTGGAATTATTGCGTTTGACGACAGCAAATTTTTGAGTGGTCAAACACTGGGTTCGGCACAGTTTGTTAATGAACTTATTATCGCTGGGATGCAACCAATCGAAACGGTTGGCAAAATTACGTTTTTTAGAAAGCCTTGTCAGAAAAGAGAACCCACGTTCACGACCGGTGTGAGAACTCTGCTAGTGTACGCTGAGCGCAATATATTGAGCGGTGGCTTAATTCGCTTTGAGCGTTTGGGAAGGCAATTGCGAAAAAGAGGAGTTAATGTAAGTTTCTGCTTTGAAGTCACCGATGGTCCATGGCAACCTGATGGGGTTGACGTCGTTTCTGTTGCTGAGGCCAATCAACGAAAGTGGGGAGCAACTCTGATACCTGGTGCGGGTTTTTCTGAGCAGTTCATTACTTTATTAGAATCTAAACAAACAGATCAATTCGGGATTCGCATTCAAGCAGTATTAAATGATCGTTCACGCAGGGCACATTTTATTGCAGTTAACCGGGCTTTTAGGCCCGACTGTGTGTATTTTAATAACTCAGACTGGCAAGACGGCAGTTTTACTGACTTTATTGCCAAACGGTTCAGTGTTATACCAGGCGCTGTGGATTGCGCTCATTTTTATCCCTCCATCAAGCCAAAGCCATCGTCACACTTTTACATTGGTATCAGTACTAAATCACTGGAGCGATTGCTGCCGGTTGTGGAGCAATTAGGGCATGGTAAAGTATTACGTATTATGGGGAATATTCCTCACGCGTTGAAGCAAACTGACTTGTTCAGGGGACTTCAGCAACGTAATGCCATTATCGAAGAAGGGGTAATTCCTGAACATGCATTACCGGCGTTCTATCACTCATGCCATTGTGTTGTGCATGTCGAAGAATTTGCCGGTTGGGCTAATACTGCCGCTGAAGCTATGGCGTGTGGCGTGCCGTTGGTATGCACCAAAGCCGGAACCTCTGCGTTTGCATTGGCAAATAAAACGGCGCTGGTTCTGAACGATTTCTCATCCGAAGCTTGTGTTAAGGCGATTAAAACCGTCATTGATAAGCCTGAAGAGGCGATTGTCAGAGCTGCTGCCGGGAGAATTCACATTCAGCGCTATGATTGGGACAGTACCTGCGATGAAATTATTTCACTGTTGCATAATGATGGCCGAGAGCATTATTTACGTATACCTGAACTCAATATGTACGGTAAGTGGCCCGTTGACACCCGCACGGAGGTGTTGTCAATTATAGAAGAGTTGGTCGAAGGTGCTAGTATTTTGGATGCAGGGTCTGCGGAGGGGTACATTGATCATCAGTTGTTGAAGGCGGGTTGCCGAAGACTGGATGCGATTGAAATGGATGGTGGCCGGATTTTAACCGCCAGGGCACTCAGTGGTGAAGATTCCCGTGCGACATTCATTCACGCGAGCATTGCACCATGGGATGCTTTTTTAGATAAACACGAAGACGATTTACTAGCACAATATGATCTTGTTTTATATTTGGCGGTTCATCAGCATATTCCTAAATCAGACCAAAAGGCCACGCTTGAAGGGCTGTTAAAACGAGCATCCAACTGGTTTGTTCTTCGCACCCCGGTCCATTATTATCAGGACAATAATTTGATTGATACCATCAAGCAACATGGTTTTACTATGTACTCGGAACATCTTTCAGATAATTCCGGTGGTGCTGGGCCTATCAGATTGTATAAGAAGGGCTGAGTAGGCATGACTAAGCGGATAGTGGTTTCGTTCCCTAAATCTGGTAGAAGCTGGTTAAGGTATGCACTTGAGTTAACGGAACAGGCTAGTGACATTATTTTCTGTCATGACGAGTTTGAATATAACGATAGCTCGAAGCCACCGCTGAGTTTTGACGTAGATTTACGACTTAAGCGCTACGCTCAGACAGGAGCTAAGCTAGTGTATGTAGACCGTGACACGCGAGATACTATTGTAAGTTTGTACAATCAGGTTACAGGCCGTTTTGCCGATTTTTTTCATTACAATGATAGCATCTCAGCTTTTATTCGAGATGAGTATTTTGGTGTTGATAACCTGATACGATTTCAAAAAATGTGGCGAACCCTTGCCAGTGAGCTGAACTGGTTAATGGTTTGCTACGAAGAGATGCATTATGATTTTGAGAATGTATTGACCCGCGTTTGCGAATATTTTGATATTCATGTTTATTCTGAGCGCCTGGCCGACATTTCAGAGCTAGCCTCTTTTGAAAACATGAAAAAGCTAGAAATAAGTGGAAACTCTCAACGTCCTTGGTTAACCCCAAGAAATGATTTTCCTAAGGTTCGTAAAGGTGTTGTTGGTGGTTACCGCACGGAGTTAAGCTTAGCTGACATTGAGTTCATAGAACAACGGATGGCATTTTTCGGGGTTGAAACAAATATAAATGATGTTAACTGAAAGGGCTGGGCGAGCGAATAAATTCTTTGTAAGTATTTACGATTAAGCCTAGTACGTCTTTTTAAACTGTTGGTATTTTCTCTTTACGATCAACATTGGCGTTCATCTTATCCTGCCGTTTTTGATTCAATAAATAGTGACGGACGCAGCCACAGGTTACTTCGGGTTTGGGCAAGATTTATTGAACAACCATTTTCTCGCATAGTAACATCGAATAACAAATGAAAACGATTTTCATCGCCCGGTGGGCGCAATGCGCTGTCGAATTGGTTGGCAAACAGTTCGGGTGAGCTAATATAGTCCTTGTGTAATCCGAAAAGTAAGTGGCTCAAAAATATATGCTGAAGAGCGGTTTAAGGAGGACATTCGTCAGACTCCGTCAGTCAAGTATGATAAATGGATTTTTTGAGTGGCATCCAGCACGGTTGCCGCTGCATACCTTCGTTCAATATTATTGATGATTTCAATCACGCTGAACTCGAGATAGGTGTCGATTTATCGTTGCCAAATAGTCGGTTACCCTTTCGTTAGAGCGAATAATTGAATGTCGAGGGAAACTCAGCGGTGGAAATCACATCAATGTTATGGTGTTATCTTTTGAGGGAAAAGGTCACTGAATTTTTTTTTAGCGAATACTGAAGTTTCAGATAATATTAAACAATTTTCTTATACTAAAGGATTGCAAAAATGATTAGTGTCGCTTTTTGCATAGATGATAAGTTTGCACCTTATGCGGCAGTTAGCGTAATTAGTATACTCTCCAATACAAAGTCATTTGTAAATATCTATTTTATAGGGAATTTGTCAGAGGGAGTTAGAGAGAAACTGCTAACGTTAAAAAATGATAGATCAGCAATGGTTTTTGTGGCTCATAATTTACCTCTTTCGACCATGCCTTTGAGTGACCGTTATGTTGAACGGCTAAACAAAATAACATTTGTTAGATATGCTATTGCTGAAGTCTTAACAAAGTTAGACAAAGTCATTTATTTAGATGCTGATGTTTTGGTTTGTGGAGATATTAAACGTCTATGGGAACAGCCCCTCAAAAAGTCATATGTGGGGGCCGTTTTAGATCACTCATTAATGTCACAGAAGCGACATATTACTCTTTCTTTAAAATCAAAATCATATTTCAACGCAGGGGTGTTGCTTGTTGATTTGAAAATTTGGCGCGATAGGAGAATATTTCAATATCTGAGCCGCACACATAATACTAGAGAAAGGTGGGAGTATAACGATCAAGACGTTTTAAATGTCGTACTTGATGAGAAAGTACAGTATTTGGGAGCAGATATGAATGTTCAGACCTATAGTTTGAAGCATATTAATATAAAAGAGCCCCTTATTGTTCATTTTACCGGCCAAGAAAAGCCATGGCATACTTCATCAGTGCACCCTTACAAAGACCAATATAGAGTGCTGCTTGAATCTGTTCCCTTTAAAAACAACAAGTTATCGCTATATCTTGATAAAGAGGATAGAACAATATTGGCAAGGTTAACTGCTCAATTTGAAAATGGCGGAAATTTGATCGTTTGGGGAGCGGGAGCTAGAGGTAGACGAATAGTTAAGGCTATAGAGCAAGAGTTTCCGGCTATTGTGATTAAACAAGTTGTCGACACTTATCTTATAGGTAAATGTTTTTCATATCCAATTGTCTCTCCAGAAAATATGACAATCGAAGCAATTGATGCTGTTGTTGTAGCTACGCTTCCTCACAAACAAGACATCAGAAATTTACTACGCGATAAAGCGTTAACCGTTATATAGGAAGTTGTATGTTTTATCTTTTTCCTTTCGGCAATGTATCTCAAAATGAGGGGATTATTGTCTACGGGGCTGGCGCTATTGGCCAATCTTTCTTAAAGCAGCTTGAGGTAACTCTGCCTTTTGCTGTTATCTACGTGACCGATAAGAAAATAGTATCGTCAAAAAAAGTCGGTAATGTTGTTTTTCTTCCGGAAAAAGATGTTTTTCAGCTTCCAGCTTATCAAATCGTCGTCGCGTCGTTAAAATTTGGTGAAGAAATCAAACAGCGTTTGATTCAACAAGGTATTGAGGCCGAGAGAGTTGTTATGCTTGCCGAAAATCATGCTATGGAAGAGAGCCAGTTTGAGCCGCATTCCTTTGACTGGAATGAATACTATAGCGATGCAGAAGGGCATAATGAGGTTCAATTTCAAACTTACCTCGAACCTCTTATTCGAAAATATGACTTCAGTTTTTCCAGAGTAGTCGACTTTGCTTGCGGCAAAGGCCGGATTGCAGAACTCTTGAGTAGTTTCTCCGATTCTCTTGTTTGCGTTGATACCAGTCGCGAAGCGATCGATTATTGTGTCCAAAGATTTCGTGAAAAAAGCAACGTTGAGTGTATAGTTAGTGAACCAGAATGGATCCCTCTGGATAAAAATAGCATTGACCTGCTTTACAGTTGGGATGCGATGGTGCATTTTGATTACAGAAGCATTGATTATATTTTAACTGGGTTTTCACGCATCTTAAAAAGTGGTGGATTTGCGGTTATTCATCATTCCAATGCAAGAGAGCATAATAGTTTCAAAGCAGATAAAAATTGGAGAAAAAATCCTCATTGTCGCAGCGAATTTAACGCTAAAGATATGCGTCATTTGTGTGAAAAGAGTGGTTTCACTGTGGAAGAACAGCAAATAATGGATTGGGGGATAGAAGCACTAGATTGCATTTCAGTTATAAGAAAGTGCTAATGCGATCAGTGTGGTGACAGAGAGTTTGCTGGTTACTTGCTATAAACGGTGTTGACTGCGTTTAAGAGCGTATCAACAACCTGCTCTACTTCTTCTAGCGTCAAATCGGGGAATAATGGTAGAGTGACTGCTTGTTGATAGTAATTCTCTGCGTTTGGGTAGTCGCCTTTTTTAAAGCCCAAACTCTTGTAATGAGGCTGCAAGTGAATGGGGATATAGTGAACATGAGCAAAAATACCTCGCTCTCTCAGTTCGCTTATAAGCTTTGCGTGTTTGTCACTATCTAGCGAATCCACTTTTACCACGTATAGATGATAACTTGAGTAGTTGTCGTTGCTCTGCGTTAGCGGGAAAATATTTGAGTAGGGGCGGAAAAGGCTGTCGTAATGCCTAGCTAAAATATTTCTCTTTTCCAAAAAATCTCCGAGTTTGTTTAACTGACTTAACCCAAGCGCAGCTTCTACGTCAGTCATACGATAATTAAAGCCCAATGCTATCTGTTGATAGTACCAAGGGCCATGACTGTCCTCAGTCATCTTCTCTGGATCATTGGTTATGCCGTGACTGCGCAACATACGCATCTTTTCAGCCCATTCACTGTTATTTGTAAGTGCCATTCCCCCCTCCATAGTGGTAATAATCTTTACCGGGTGGAAACTAAACACACAAATATCTGAGAATTCGCAGCTGCCTACGAATTTCTCCTGGTATTTTGCGCCTACTGCATGTGATGCATCTTCAATAACAAAGAAGCCATATTGCTTTGAAAGTGCACGAATTTCTTTCATATCGCAGGGCTGACCAGCAAAATGAACGGGAATAACCACCTTTGGTAAGGCGTTGGTGGATTCAGCTAGGGCAAGTTTGTTTCGTAAAGCATCAACGCACATGTTACCGGTGTAAAGGTCAATATCTACAAAATCGACCTTGGCACCACAGTAGAGCGCGCAGTTTGACGACGCAACAAATGAGTTCGGCGATGTCCATACTCTATCGCCTTCACTCACACCTAGTGCAAGGCAAGCAATGTGTAGAGCAGACGTAGCGCTATTAACTGCAATCCCAAAATTAGCGCCACAATAATCAGCAAGAGCGGTTTCAAATTTAGGAATAGCCGGGCCTTGCGTTAACCAATTTGATGTTAAGGTTTCGACCACAGCTTTTACATCATCTTCATCTAGGTGTTGTCGCCCATAAGGAATCACTATTGAGCTTCCTCGTTGAACTTCTTTATTTCTTCAATACTAAGGAAATGTTCGTTAGTGTCTGAAACGTACTCGAAACCCGACTCTACAAGTTTTCCCTGTTCGCTAAGTGCGTTGCTAGTAAAGTTATTACTTCGGTGGAAAAACTTAATAGCTGGGGCAATTACAAAGTGATCATCGAATTCAAATGTGTGCAGAGACATGTCGCCAGGGCACATCATTTCATGAAGCTTTTCACCTGGACGAATCCCTACATATTTGATTGGAATATTCGGTGCCATTGCAGTCGCGAGGTCAGTAATTCGAATAGATGGGATTTTCGGTACGAAAATCTCACCACCTAACATGCGCTCAAAGTTTTTAAGCACAAAATCGACGCCCTGTTGAAGAGTAATCCAAAAACGGGTCATGTCTTTGTGCGTAACAGGAATATGATCGCTGTTTTCCGCTATCAACTTATTGAAAAAGGGCACAACAGAACCACGAGAGCCAACCACATTGCCGTAACGCACTACAGAAAATCGAGATGCACCAGCGCCAACAATATTATTGGCTGCAACGAACAATTTATCTGAAGCTAATTTGGTAGCACCGTATAAATTAACCGGGTTAGCGGCTTTGTCTGTAGACAACGCAATAACTTTTTCAACGTTATTATCAATGGCAGCGTTAATTACATTTTCGGCACCATCGATATTCGTACGAATACATTCGGTAGGGTTGTACTCAGCGGCAGGGACTTGCTTCATCGCCGCTGCGTGTATTACAAAGTCAACACCTTGCATGGCGCGATTAAGACGTTCTCTATCACGAACATCGCCAATAAAATATCTCATGCACGGCGCGTGAAATTTTTGCTGCATTTCGAACTGTTTGAGTTCGTCGCGTGAGTAGATGATTAAGCGCTTTGGTTTGTATCTCGCTAGCAGAGTCTCAGTGTACTTATGGCCAAATGAACCCGTTCCACCTGTTATGAGAATCGATTTTCCATCGAACATAGCTTGCTCGCTGTTTTTATGGTTATAAACACAATATATCATGTGTCGGCATTTTTGCCATAAAGCTTTAGAATCTATGCGCTTAGGTGAGGATTATTAGTCCTAAAGGTGTAGATTTCTTCGTGTTTAGGTAGAACTTGTTGTTTGTCAGCAGGTAGGTTAAGCATTGATTTTATTTTATTAAATATGCTGGGATGCCGCCTAATAAAGTTCAAAGACTGAGGGCTGGAAGTTCATTTAGGTTTTGTATTGTAAACTTTGCATCAAAACCTGGTTTTGCAGGTGCGTTTTTGTGAACCCCAGTTAGCACCCTAACAGTCGGCATTCCAAGTTTATTTAAATTAACGAAGTCTTTTGCTGGGTTGTCACCAATGTAAACCATTTCGTGCCACTGACATTGTTCTGCTTGTTTAATCTTTTCAAAGCAGTAAGTAGAAGGTTTAGCATGTTGCACTCCAAAGCGGTGAGTGACAAACACGCGCTTGAAGTAGTGCGCTATGTTGAGTGCTTCCACTTTCTTACTTTGTACTACTTTATTTCCGTCAGTGACGAGGTAAAGCGGCTTTGGCAAACGTTCTAGCAACGTTGGGTGATTGTCGGGCAAAGTCAAAGTGGGCTGGTGTAAGCGATATGCTGAAAGGCAGGCACGTACATTTCTCTTATTGACTGCTATGCCATGGTTAGCTAAGTAATCATTGAAAATTCGGCCACGACCATTTCGATCAAGCAGAGTAACTAATTCTTGAAAGCCACTTCGCTTATCAACGTTCCAGGTTTTTTCCACAAATGAGGCAACCGCTGCAAGGCCAGACTCTACGTATTGGCGCTCATCATAAAGGGTGTCATCTAGGTCGAAGATATAAATCATAGGTAATAGTCGGTAGCAGCTCTAATCTGCGTTATTTTATGAGATGCGAGATCTACGGGCAACGAATCGATATCTACACCTATACTCTCACACAAGCTCCAATAAAGACTATCAACACCCGCCTTGATCCCTAATGTTGAAGCGCCTCCAAATCGCGAATTACATTCAATGATGTGAAGTGCTCCATCATTTATGATGCCCTGTAATACAACGGGGCCAGAGAGGGCTAGGTTGGAAAGTGTCTGTGTCACCTGTGCTGTAAAAGGGCAATTCGGTAAAGTATAAGTAATTTGGGATTCACCATTAACAACTAAGTCTCGCACACGGCACACGGCCGCTTTAACCAAATGATCTTTTGTTAGCCAAGCGTCTACGCTAATTTCTTTACCTGCTTTGAATAATTGAAAAATAGGGGAGGACAGACCTTTAGCGTGCTGGACTGCGTCGTTTTCATTTAGATTAAGGCCAACTGCTTTACTACCCGCACCAAAACGTTCTTTGACCACATAATGCAATGGCTGAGTGTCCTGAACAACCGTTTTCACCTCTTCGATGCTTTCAAATGAAGGGATGATAAAAGGCATACTGCATTGGCCGAATCTTAATTTATCTAAACAAAGCTCAATTGCACTTTCATTAGAAATAAGTACGTGAATGTTAGCGCTTTTTAGGTCATTTTTTAGCCTTGCCCAAAAAAGGAGTTCGCCGTCTCTACTTGGGAGAACATGAGTAATGCTTCGACGCTTGAGCTGGGCAATAATCTCATCTGCGTTTTCTTGTTTTGTGGGTGGCATTTGCCAAAAAACATCGCAAAAGTGTCGTGTGAGTACTTGGCTACTTAAATCTCCCGCCGTAACTATGCCTTTGTTATCGATACGCTTAACTGCGCATTGAAGCGCTCTTAATAGTGGAACTTTATTGCTGGCACTTGAAAGTAATACGTTCACGTTAATTTGACACCTTAACTATCACGCTCATTCACAAAGCGTGCGTTTTTGCACGCTTATACCTGTTCTAGGTGCTGACATCGATGCTCTTCTATTTTCGTATTCCGTAATTTGTGTCGTCTTTTTGGGCGTTTGCCAATGTCCGTACATAAAAGTGAGAAAGCCTTCTGCATCGAATGGGGCAAGAAAGGTTTCACCTAAAAACTCGATTGGCTCGTAACTGTCGAAATGTGTAGCGGGGGCAAAAAACAGCCCGCCCGAGGACAAGAGTTCAGATAGACCATTTATCGACTCTCTGCGTTGTATGCTTATATCAAAAGGGACTAATTGGGTGTGAGATGAATTACTAAACTCTAGGTTAATGCAACAGTCAATGTTGTTGACCGTGATAATGACGATATTCCATTTTACGTCATAGTTTGTGTTTAATAATTTATAAAGCTCAGGTAGCGATGCCTGTAACCTTTCGTAATTGTCTTTATCTACAGCTAAATCTATATCGTCATCCCAAGGAATGAGCCCTTTATTTCTCACAGCACCTAGCAAAGTTCCAGAATCTAGACACGCTGAAATGTTGTGGGAAACGAAGTATTGATTTAGCGTACGCATTACGGACTGGGCAAAGGCTAACGTTTCATTGTCTTCGAAAGGCAGGGCAGCTTTCACCGACTGCTTAGTCGGTACAATGATATTCGACTCATCAATACCCATTTCTTCGGTAAGTTGGGAATAGATTTGATCAACCCACTGACTGGTGATAATTATGCTGTCGACTTCGTGAGTATTGATATCTGCGGGTGCAATGATGGGATAACCCATAAAACGAGTTCCGTGTTTCGCACTATCGTTATCCGTGAATGCCACGACTTCTATATCTGGGTGATTAGAAACGTAGTTTTCTCCTGCCTTACTTGCACCGAACAGAATGGCTCTCATCTCACAGTAGCTCCCAACTCATAGGGGTACCTTTTGGTGCGTCGCACTTGATTTGCTTTCCAAGCAAAAGGGGAAGGTATTTGGGAGGCAGTCCAAGTCCTGGACGAACAGAGCGTAAATTCTCCGCATTTAATGTATCGCCGGCTTTCATATCTTTGGCAATGTATAAAGAGCGTCGGTGTACCAACGAGGCCTTTTCTCGCTCGGTGGCGCCATAACTCACCTTGCCAATTGCTACCGCTGCCCGCGCCGTTTCCTCGACAAGCAGCTTAATTTCATGGGGTTCAAGAGAAAATTCTGCGTCGACCTCTCCGCCGTTTCTGTCTAAAACAAAATGCTTTTCAATGACTGTTGCGCCAAGTGCCACCGCAGCGACAGCTACCCCCACCCCCGGTGTATGGTCGGAAAGTCCAACATGACAGTTGAAAAGTTCGCTCAAATGAGGAATTGTCTTTAAGTTGGCGTCTACCGGGTTTGCTGGGTAATTACTGGTGCACTTGAGTAATATGATGTCATCACACCCATTGGAACGGAGTACTTCAACAGACTCGGCTATTTCTGCTTGGCTAGCCATGCCTGTAGAGACAATAACGGGTTTTCCTGTCTTTGCTACAGCCGCTAGGATAGCGTGGTCAGTATTTTCAAAAGACGCTACTTTGTAACAAGGAGGATTCAATGTTTCTAGGAAGTCGACAGCGGTTAAATCGAAGGGCGTGCTAAATGCTAATAGGCCTTTCTCTTTGGCATAGTCGAATAGCTCCTTGTGCCATTCCCAAGGCGTCATCGCCTCTTTGTAGAGGTTATACAAAGAGTTTCCTTTCCAAAGACTATTTGGGTCTTCAATAAAAAATTCGCCTTCATGACAATCCAAAGTGATCGTGTCTGGCGTATAGGTTTGCAATTTTATGGCATGTGCGCCAGCGTCTGCAGCTGCATCAATGAGTCGGTAGGCTTTTTCTAATGATTGTCCATGATTTCCAGACATTTCTGCGATGATAAAGGGAGCGAGACCCGGACCAATTTGAATATCACCGATTGTGATTGGTTTCATGACTACCTCGTTACAGTGTTCAATATAGTATCCATTACAAAAGATGGATTTTTGTTTGCGCTCACCAAAGATACCGCGTTGTTTGCTAGTTTACGCATTTCTTGCGGGAAATTTATCGCAAATTCAACGGCCTTGCTAATATCTTCATTTGTGACCTCGTCACATGCTCCTAGCCACAAACAGCAATGCCGTTCGTGCAAGCACCGCGTCGTTTCAACTTGATTATCAGCCAATGTGATAATTATGCCCGCTACCCCCGATGCCGCGCGCTCCCAGTGCATCGAACCTCCAGCGCCAATCATTATATTGGCGGCTTTCATAAGCTCGGATATGTACCCGCAAGCGACATGAAGCTTCGCGTTAGGTAGGCGTTCAACTTTTGCTTTAAGCGCACTAACGCCGGAATAAGCCGCTCCGACAACAATATCGGCTGAAAAAGTTAAAGACTTTAATTCAATCAAAACATCAACGACTCGCTCTGTTAAATTCCCAGGGTCGCTGCCGCCAAAGCAGACTAGAATATGATTGTCATTTCTAGGCATTGGTGGTACGTGGTAAAACTCATTTCTCAAAATAGCGAACTCAGGTCCTAAAAGTTTTTGGCAATGAGGAGGGACAAGAAGATCGTATCGGAATTCAAAGTCCTCAAAGAGGTTTTGGTCCAAAATCACGTCACAGTCGTGCTGGCGGTTAGCTAAATCGTCAATGACAACAATATGTTTGCAGCGACTGCGCATTACTTTACTAAACGAAGCTGATAGCTGATAGTGGTCGACTATGAGCATGTCGATAGGCTCATCGTTCATATCATCAAGAAGCGCTATACAGTGAGCAGCATGAGAGGCTTGCTCTGCTTCATTCAAGACTGCCGAACCATTACCTGCCCGTTCGCCTTTATGAAGCGATGGCGTGGTCAATGTTGTAATTCCAGCACGCTGTATCTGTTGTTGTAGAGTTGAAGGCAACGCACAACAAAGGAATGTTACGTTGTGTGAGGGAAGTAATTGTGTGGCCAAGGTTAAGCAACGCATAACGTGGCCGAGTCCTATTTGCGCTGTACCATCGACCCTAAAAACAATCCTCACTTTACGCTTTCGCTCTGCAAAAGCTTGTAAAGCAGTTCAGCTCTAACCCAATCTTCAGGTGTATCAATGTCTTGCACTAAGTGGTCTGGCATTACTACCATTTTAGAGTTGGCACCGAAAATACGTTTAGTAGTATCAAGCCAGGTTTTTTGATGGCCCCAATACAACTGTCCTGCATCATGGAAGGCTGGTGGTAAATCCTGTGAGCGCTGAGTAATGCCAAATTCGTCAAAAGGTTTTACGCCGCCATTTTCGGTTTGTAATATCGCCCGTTGAATTGGAAATGAGAATCTTGCCGCTGTAAATACGTAGTCTGTATTGTCAGCGTTCATTAGCATTTCATAGCAAGAATTAATTAAAGAAGTGGTCAGAAGAGGCGATGTTGCATATACACAGGCGCAATAATTTATATCCCAGCCTTTTTCTAACAGAGTGCTCAATGCATGGCGAACCACAGGACTAGTGCCTGTGTAATCATCTGCTAATTCTACAGGTCTCATGAATGGCACCTCAGCACCATAATCTCTTGCTACGTTCGCAATAGATTCATCATCTGTTGAAACCACTACTTTGTCTACATAGGGGCTTGCCAACGCATTTTCTATTGCATGGGCAACCATAGGTTTACCGCAAAACGGTTTTATATTTTTTTTAGGAATGCGTTTGCTTCCGCCCCTTGCGGGGATTATGGCTACGTTCATTTACTTTTTCCGTTCAAAAAAGGCTAGCTCGAATCTGACAGCGAGCTCAAAGCCGCTGCATCAACGCATTTAAATGCTCTGTTAGACTTTGTAATTGGCGAATTTTCTCGTTTTGAATTTCGCTGATAACGGTTTTTAGTTCAGTTGTAGAGACATCTTGTGTGCGCGGTAGATACACAACTTTAACAATATCTTGCAGATCATCGAACTTTCCAATCCAGTCATCACCCATCGCGAATATGTCAGCGCCTTCTCGCTCAAGGTCTTCTCGTTTCTGTTCCCAACAGTTTTCTTGAAATACATCGTCGACATAACGGCAGGAGAGCAAAATTTCTTTTCTGTCTTCATATGGTATGACTACGTTTTTACCTTTTACCGTATTGAATTCATCAGAGGACAAGCCAACCACTAGCCTATCGCCTAAGCTGTGTAATCGCTTTAAAAGCCTTACATGCCCTATATGAAAAAGGTCGAAGGTGCCGTACGTCACCACAGTAGTCATAGCATTAATCTCTGAAAATAAACAAATTGTACACCCATAACTTATCGGCAAGTCAAACTATTCCATGAGCGTATAGATTTGTTCGTAAAGGTATCGACTATCATACAAATGGCTGACTACATTTTGCTCAGCTTTCTGCTAAACTTAACGAGTTACATATTTTAGGAAAGCATCATGCAAGTTAATAGTTCAACATCCTCACTTCTCAGCCAAGTGCAAGAGAAGCAAGAATCCTTGATGGAAAAGCTTGCCAGTGGTAAGAAAATTAACGATGCAACTGACGGCGCAGCGGCCCAGCAAATCATCGATCGGTTAACTTCAGAAGTAGAAGGCAACCGCCAGGCTATTAATAACGTTTACGACGGAATTTCGGTGGCGCAGGTTGCAGAGGGTGGTTTAGGCAGCATCAATGACGATGTAAACCGCATTCGCGAACTTACCTTACAATCTGGTAATGGTGTTTTGAGCAGTGGCGATCGCCGTGCTATCCAATCTGAAATAACACAGCTACAAGAGAATATCTCCCAAACCATTGAGCAGACGAATTTTTCTGGCAAGCCGTTATTATCTGAAAATGGCTCACTTGAATTCCAATCAGGTTCAAGTGCGGGCCAATCAATAAGCGTCAACACACAGGATGTTGCTGCTCAATTAAACGATGTACTGGCTATCGATATTACGTCGGGAACCAGCATTGAAGATGCGCTAGGTGCAACTGATGCTGCAATTGAAACGCTCGGTAACGCGCGAGGCGATTTAGGTGCTACCCAAAACCGTTTCGAAAGTGCGGCGCGTTCTCTTACTCAAGCTAACGTGAACACCGCTGAAGCGCGTAGCCGCATTCAAGATCTTGATTTTGCTCAAGCTGTGTCACAGCAGGCGTCAAACGATGTGCTTGGTCAGGCGGCGCTAACCGTTCAAGCGCAAGCGAATCAGCAGCAAAGTCAGGTTTTATCACTGTTGAGTTAAACCAACGTACGTTAATTTTGCTAAAATTAATCGAAAGAAGCAGGGTAACCTGCTTTTTTTATTGATACATTTCCGAAAACAGCGGTTGCGCTCCGATCTTTTGTCGTTACAATTTATAAATGCGCTAAACTGTAAATAATAACAAAGCGTTCTCGGGGAATTGATGAAGAACATTTTGCTGGTTAGTGACAACCAGGAACTTATTCAAAACTTGGAAACTATCGTTACCTTCATGGGAGAATCGTGTCAATCGCGAGGCTTTAGTGATTGCGAACGGTATTTGCAAGATAGTGGAGCTGATGCTGTTCTTATAGAGCACTTATCGCCAGCCATAGTCAGTGGACTGGTTGAGAAGTTTCCTCACATACCATTTGTAGCATTGGTTGAAAATAATAGCCAAGCATCAGCAGGTTGTAATCTCGTTAGCGTTATTGCAACGCCATTAACCTATCCCGTTTTGACCCAAGCTATCCATCGTTGCCAAGAATACTCAAGGCGCAAACCGAGCTTGTCTCGTACATCGGGAACAAAGACGCGACTGTTTAGAAGCCTTATTGGTAAAAGCGAACAAATACAAATAGTTCGTCGATTAGTTGAACAGGTTGCTCCAACTGATGCCACTGTCTTGATTCTAGGTGAGTCTGGAACAGGTAAAGAGGTCGTTGCACGTAATGTTCACTTCTTATCTGAACGCAAAGACGGGCCATTTATTCCGGTAAACTGCGGTGCCATTCCTGGCGAACTGCTGGAAAGCGAGCTGTTTGGTCACGAAAAAGGCGCGTTTACTGGCGCAATCAGCGCGCGTAAAGGCCGTTTTGAGTTAGCGGAAGGCGGTACGTTGTTTCTGGATGAAATCGGCGATATGCCCCTTCAGATGCAGGTTAAATTATTGCGCGTGTTGCAAGAGCGTACCTTTGAGCGCGTAGGCGGCAACAAGCCCCTTCAGTGTAACGTACGCATCATCGCCGCGACGCACCGCAATTTGGAAACCATGATCAGTGAAGACAAGTTCCGTGAGGACTTGTATTACCGACTCAACGTGTTCCCAATTGATAGCCCTGCACTTAGACAAAGAAAAGACGATATCCCCTTACTGCTCCAAGAGCTAAATAGTCGTATCCAAGGCGATGGGGTGGAAGGTGTACGCTTTACCGAGCAAGCGATTGCCTCCTTAATGGAGCACGAATGGGCGGGCAACGTTCGTGAGTTGTCTAACTTGGTTGAACGCCTAACAATCCTTTATCCTGGCCAAATTGTCGATATCGCCGATTTACCTGAGAAATATCAATACGGTGATGTACAGGCTTACGAGCCTGATTATCCAGAAGAAATTCTTGAGCGTGAAGCATTCAATGCACTCTTTGCTGAAGCGGCCGCGCAAGAGCCAGAAGAAGACCTTAATGAGCAAAGCCATGAGGGTTTGAACGGGATGGTTTCTTCATCTTTACCTGAAGAAGGGGTTAATCTCAAAGAGTACCTTTCTGAGTTGGAAGTAAACCTCATTCGACAGGCATTAGACAATCAAGATTGGGTGGTGGCTCGAGCTGCCGACAAACTTGGTATGCGCAGAACAACGCTTGTCGAGAAAATGCGGAAGTACGATATTCAACGTACTGAAGAAGCGTAATGTCAGGTAATTGACGTTGCGCTTTCCTCTATAATTTCATCCTATCTAACTGAAAAATAAGCCAATGATGAATTGGCACATCTTCTGCTTTATCTAAGTCATAGTTTAACAGCGTCTGCAATTTGACGAGGGCAATATGGCTTTTGACAGCACACCACAATCAACTGAGTACTCAGCATCAAGCTATGCGTTAGATAGTATTGATAATGCGATATCTCGTGATGAATACGACCCCTCAAGCAGTGACGATATTTCGTCTTTGCGGTTGCAGGCGAGTCGACTTGAACACTTACTTCAGGTAATGCCTGCGGGCGTTATCGTTATAGACGGTAAAGGGATCGTACGCCAAGCCAATGAACAAGCGAAAGCACTGTTAGGTGAACCGCTGGAAGAGGAAGTGTGGCGAAGTATTATCACGCGCTCATTCAAGCCCCGCGCTGACGACGGCCACGAAGTCTCACTTGTTGACGGTCGCCGAGTGAAGCTTTCTATCACGCCATTAGAAAATGAGCCTGGACAATTAATTGTTATTACCGACTTAACCGAAACGCGGCAGCTGCAAGCTCGCGTGAGTCATATGCAGCGTCTGTCTTCTCTTGGAAAAATGGTGGCATCCCTTGCTCACCAAATTCGTACGCCTCTTTCTGCGGCCATGCTCTATGCGTCTAATTTAACGCGCAAAGGCTTGGGACAAGAAGCACAAACTCAATTTGCAAACAAGCTAACTGACAGGCTTAAAGAGCTAGAGAGTCAGGTTAACGACATGCTGCTTTTCGCTAAGTCAGGGGAAGAACAAGTGGTCAGCCAAATTAGCTTGGGAGAGTTGTTTACTTCAATTGAAGGCAGTGCCCAAACCATGACGGCTCAAGCACAGCAAACGCTAACTTTTAGCGGCTTCGATAAAAACGTATCTATCACCGGCAATCTTACAGCGCTTCAGGGCGCGTTATTAAACCTTGTTCACAACGCGAGCCAAGTTACTCCGAAAGGGGAGTGCGTGCACGTAGAAACTGCAGTGTCTGGTGAACGTTTGCATGTGGCCATTATAGATAAAGGTCCTGGCGTACCGGATAAACTCAAAAACAAAATTTTTGAACCGTTTTTCACAACTAAAACTCATGGCACGGGCCTTGGACTTGCGGTTGTTAAATCCGTCGTAAACGCCCACAACGGTTTGCTTAGCGTATCAAATATGCCAGAAGGTGGGGCGTGCTTTAGTGTGTCTTTGCCGTGTGTGGTGAACGCTCAATCTTCACAAACATTGACTCATGTTGCGTAGGTCATAGGAGAGAATTATGTCTAAAACTACCATTTTAATTGTTGAAGATGACGCAGGATTACGCGAAGCACTCCTAGACACCCTTCTGTTAGGTAACTATGAGGTTGTTGCCGCTGACTGTGCTGAAGAAGCGTTAATAGTGCTGTCTTCGCGCTCCGTCGATTTAGTGGTAAGCGATATTCAAATGGGCGAAATGAGCGGTTTAACGCTACTTAAAAGTATCAAAACTAAGTACCCCAATATGCCGGTGTTATTGATGACAGCCTATGCCACTATTGATGATGCCGTGCAGGCAATGCGCGATGGCGCTACAGACTATCTATCAAAACCGTTTGCCCCAGAAGTACTGCTTAATTTAGTGGGACGCTACGCGCCGGCTCAAAAAATAGAGTCTCGCACGCCTATTGTTGCTGACCCTTCAAGCTTGAAGTTACTTGAGCTTTCTCGCAAAGTCGCGAAGTCCGACGCCACTGTGATGGTAATGGGACCAAGCGGTTCGGGTAAAGAAGTGCTGTCTCGCTATATTCACGATCAGTCGCCGCGAAGTGATGCGCCATTTGTCGCCATCAACTGTGCAGCCATACCAGAGAACATGCTAGAAGCGACCTTGTTTGGTTACGAAAAAGGTGCGTTCACCGGCGCAATCCAAGCTTGCCCGGGTAAATTTGAACAAGCCCAAGACGGTACGCTGTTACTTGATGAAATAACCGAGATGGATTTGGCGCTTCAAGCTAAACTGCTACGAGTGTTACAAGAGCGCGAAGTAGAGCGTCTTGGCGGACGTAAAACCGTTAAGCTCAACGTCCGTGTTATTGCTACAAGTAACCGAGATTTGAGAAAAGCAGTGGATGCGGGAGAGTTCAGAGAAGATTTGTACTACCGCTTAAATGTATTCCCTATCGAGTGGCGCCCGCTTTCGGAACGTCCGGGTGATATTGTCCCTCTTGCCGAACACCTGGTTCAGCGTCACGCTAGTTCTCAAGGGCTGGGTACTATCAGGTTAAGCGCAGCAGCACGCAATAAGCTGTCACAATACAGCTGGCCAGGGAACGTTCGCGAACTAGAAAACGTGGTTCAACGGGCGCTTATTTTATGTGAACACAATGAAATCGACGCCAGCGATTTAATGATTGACGAAGACATGACTGCACCTGTTGAAACACTGCAAGAGCATGTTGAAGAAAATAGGCTAGGGTCTGAGCTGCGCTACCAAGAACATCAAATTATCCTCGATACATTGGTGTCGTGTAACGGCAAGCGTAAAGATGTGGCAGAAAAGCTCGGCATTAGTCCAAGAACCCTTCGTTACAAATTAGCGCGCATGCGCGAAGACGGTATTGAAGTGCCCGCATAAGGTCGCTTTCTACACTTTCGGTTTCCTCGTCCTTATCCGTCGCCTCTGTAGTAAAGAAGGCGGCGGTTTTTTGTTGCTCACACTAAGTCAAACGCCATAAATTTGGCTAACCCTCTTATTTTTGATTTATCTTCTTGATATGTATAGCTTTTTAAAGTTGGCAAGCCCTTTGCTAAATCCCCTCTATACATAAGTTATACGCCGATGTTCAGGCGGTCTCGAAAAAGCACTAGGAGTGGTTATGGACGTTAAAGCCAATAGTTTGTATCAAGAAATGCAGAACATGATTGGGCAAACTCGTCTTCAAGTTAATGAGCCTCAACAGCAGCCGCTTAGTGAAGTTAATAGCTCGGCAAGTGATTTCTCGACCATGCTAAAGAATGCGGTAGATGGTGTAAACGGCATGCAGCTCGAATCAAAAGACGCGCAGCAGCGTTTTGAAATGGGCGACCCTAACTTAAGCCTAGCTCAAGTTATGCTGACGAAAGAAAAGGCGGGCATTGCTTTTGAAGCCACTGTTCAAGTACGTAACAAAGTACTTGAAGCCTATAAAACAATAATGAATATGCCGGTGTAGGTGGAGTAGGTTATGGCTGAAGCTACAGGTACAAACCTTACGGTTCCTGATCAAAATCAAGCAGTGGACAATGAGCCAGAAAACAAATCTGGTTTTATGGACACTTTAGGTAGCGCAGATATGATGCGCCAAATGGCCCTTGTGGTTGTTTTGGTAATCTGCGTCGCCATCGCTATTTTTATTCTTATCTGGTCGCAAGAACCTGATTACCGTCCACTTGCGAAAATGGAAACCCAAGAGCTTATTGAAACCCTCGATTATATGGATGCGAACCAAATCGACTATAAGCTTGAAGGCAATATTGTTTACGTAAGAAGTGACGAATTCCAAAACATTCGTTTAGGCATGACCCGCCAAGGGTTAACTAAGGCCTCTGATGCCGGTACCGATATCATTATGCAGGATATGGGGTTTGGTGTGAGCCAGCGTGTTGAGATGGAACGTCTAAAACACGCCCGCGAGCAACAAATCGCGGCTACCATCGAAGATATCGCGAGTATTCAAAAAGCCCGTGTCTTGTTAGCTATGCCTAAAGAGAACGTATTTGCGCGAAGAGAGAAGAAAGCGTCGGCAACCGTTGTGCTAACGGCTAAGCGCGGTGCCGTTATTGCAGGTGAAGAAGTTGATGCTGTTGTCGATATCGTGGCGTCTGCAGTGCAAAATATGGAGCCGTCTAAGGTAACCGTAACAGACAGCAATGGTCGTCTGCTTAACTCAGGCTCTCAAGATTCTATGAGTGCTCGTGCCAGAAAAGAATATGAAATTGAGCGCCAGCGTGAGCAAGAGTACTTAGAAAAAATTGACGCGATACTGATTCCAGTATTGGGCATAGGTAACTACACAGCACAAGCTGACGTTACCATGGACTTTACAGCTATGGAACAAACACAGCGTAGCTACAACCCTGATTTACCTGCGGTTCGCAGTGAAATGATAATGGAAGAAAACAGCGTAGGTGGCGGTGTTGGCGGTATTCCTGGTGCACTGTCTAATCAACCTCCATTAGATTCTAACATTCCAGAAAATGCAGTGGGCGGCAGTCAACAAACTATGCCTGGGCGCACAGCAAAAGAGTCTACGCGCAACTACGAACTTGATACCACTATCAGTCATACCAAGAAACAGACAGGGGTTATTCGCAGATTAAGTGTATCTGTGGCGGTGGACTATACCCAAGTTGCGGGTGAAGACGGTGCGATGACGCCAACACCGCGTAAACAAGAAGAGATTCTCAACATTCGTAGGCTTTTACAGGGCGGCATTGGCTTTGACGTTACCCGTGGTGATTCGTTAGAAGTTGTAAGCGTGCCCTTTACTCGGATGGACGCAGGGGAAATTGAAGACGCGCCTATTTGGGAGCAGCCCGGATTTCTACCAATTCTAAAGCTAGTTGTTGGTGGCTTGGTTATAATAGTGCTTATCATCTTCGTGATTCGTCCTATGCTACGTCGTCTTATTAATCCTGATGAGTCGAACGACGCCGATGAATTTGATGCAGACGAGGGCTTAGATTTAGGCGATGACACCATTAGCATGTTAACGTCTGACTTTGATGAAGGACAGGTAGGTTTTGCGCCAGATGGTTCACTCATGCTGCCTGACCTGCACAAAGATGAAGATGTACTTAAAGCCGTGCGTGCCCTTGTGGCCAATGAACCTGAGTTATCAGCCCAAGTAGTGAAGGGCTGGTTAATGCAAGACGAGTAGTGAGATAAGATTATGGCTGATGAACTTGCCAATGTTGACGAGCCGTCATACGACGTCAGTAAATTAGAAGGCGTAGAAAAAGCGGCCATCTTGCTGCTGAGTCTTTCTGAAGAAGACGCCGCCCAGATATTGAAACACTTAGAGCCCAAGCAAGTACAAAAGCTCGGTACTGAAATGGCAAAAGTGGACGATATGACGCAAACCAAAATTACGGCGGTTCATAAGCACTTTATCGAAGAAATTCAGAATTACAGTACCATTGGCTTCCAAAGCCAAGACTTTGTTAAACGTGCGCTCACAGCCGCGTTAGGTGAAGATAAGGCCGCAAACCTAATTGATCAAATCCTGATGGGAAGCGGTGCAAAAGGCCTAGACTCATTGAAGTGGATGGATTCTAAGCAAGTAGCCAGCATTATTCGCAATGAGCACCCGCAGATTCAAACTATCGTATTGTCTTATTTAGAGCCTGAACAAAGTGCTGAAATATTGGCGCAGTTCCCTGAAAAAGTGCGACTCGACTTGCTAATGCGTATAGCAAATCTAGAGGAAGTTCAGCCGGCTGCACTACAAGAGCTGAACGAAATCATGGAGAAACAGTTTGCAGGTCAAGCGGGTACACAAGCAGCCAAAATGGGCGGCCTGAAGTCTGCAGCGAACATTATGAACTACCTAGATACCGCGATAGAAGGTCAGTTGATGGATGCTATTCGCGAGCAAGACGAAGAGATGAGCCAGCAAATTCAAGACCTGATGTTTGTATTCGACAATTTAGTCGATGTAGACGACAAGGGTATTCAGGCCATACTGCGCGAAGTACAGCAAGACGCGCTGCTTAAAGCCATTAAAGGTGCTGACGAAGAGCTTAAAGACAAAATTATGCGCAATATGTCTAAGCGTGCTGCTGAAATGCTTAATGATGATTTGGAAGCGCTCGGTCCTGTGCGTATTAGTGAAGTGGAAACAGCGCAGAAAGAGATCCTTTCTGTTGCCCGTCGACTTTCTGACTCTGGTGAAATCATGCTTGGTGGTGGCGGTGGCGAAGAGTTCCTGTAGGAACGCTAGTCCCGTCACTCATTTAGCCTAGGTAAATATATGACTGCCAAAAAAAGTTTCAGCGAAAACGAAGTAAATGAAGCTAAAAAATGGGACCTACCTTTCGTTGATGACCCCACTGCACCCCGAGAAAACGAGCCGACCAACGCGTTAAACAAACGTTCGGACTGGAAGTATGAACCGCCTGAAGTTGAGGAAGAGATTAAGCCGCCTACCGCTGAAGAAATAGAAGCTATACGTCAGGCTGCTTATGATGAAGGTTATCAGGAAGGCAAAGAAAAAGGTTTTGAAGAAGGAAAAGCGCAAGGTCTTGAAGCAGGTTTAGCGGAAGGTAAAGAGCAAGGTCACACCGAAGGGCTTGAACAAGGGCTTGAAGAAGGCCGCCAGCAAATGACGGCACAAGCCGAAGTGTGGCAAATGCTTGCTGAAAAATTTCACGACCCACTCTCGCAAGCCAACGATGAAACCCGAGATCAATTGGTAAAACTCGCCGTTACTCTTGCAAAAGCAGTTATTAAAACAGAGGTAAGTACTAACCAACAGGTTATAATGCAGGCGTTAAGCGAAGGTATTAAGGCGCTACCAATTAATCAAGCTGACTATCAAATTCATATGAATCCTGAAGATATTGAATTGGTAAAAGAGCATTTTGGTGAAGAGGAAATGACCAAAAAAGGCTGGAATTTGGTTGAAGCACCAGCAATGGAACGCGGTGGCTGTGACATTACCACTGCGCAAAATGCCGTAGATGTGTCGATTGAGCGTCGATGCCGCGACGTTATCGATAAGTTTCTTTTAAACCAAGGTTTATCTGATGACTAGCCCTTGGCATGCCCATTTTGAATCACTTACTAAACAAGTGACATCGCCACCCGTTGTTGCGGCGGGAAAATTAGTCCGGGGCATAGGGCTTACCCTTGAAGCTGTAGGTTGCCAGCTGCCGGTGGGCAGTCAATGTTTAGTGCAAACCATCGAAGGCGAAATAGAAGCTGAAGTGGTTGGCTTTGGTGATGATATTACCTATTTGATGCCCACTGAAGCGGTTCGCGGTATTGTGCCAGGGAGTCGCGTTATGCCGTTAAACCGGCAAAGCGGTTTGCCGGTAGGTATGGGACTGTTGGGACGTGTAGTCGATGGCAACGGTCAGCCACTTGACGGACTGGGTGAAATCAATGCCGAAGCGCGAGCTCCCACTACGCGTCCTCCTATGAACCCGCTCATTCGCCGTCCAATCAACACCCCTATGGATGTTGGCGTACGTGCCATCAATGCGTTAAATACGGTTGGCGTTGGTCAGCGTATGGGGCTTTTTGCAGGAAGTGGCGTGGGTAAAAGTGTGCTACTTGGCATGATGACCCGAGGCTGTGAAGCCGATGTGGTCGTGGTTGGGCTTGTAGGTGAGCGTGGCCGAGAAGTAAAAGAGTTTATCCACGAAATACTGACAGAAGAAGAACGCCAACGGGCGGTTGTAGTGGCAGCCCCAGCCGATACTTCACCGCTTATGCGTTTAAAGGGCTGTGAGACGGCGGTAACTATCGCTGAATATTTTCGTGATAAAGGCATGAAAGTACTGCTGCTGATTGATTCTTTAACACGCTATGCCATGGCGCAGCGCGAGATTGCGTTGGCTGTGGGTGAGCCACCGGCCACAAAAGGTTATCCACCTTCGGTATTTGCTCGGCTTCCCGCTTTGGTTGAGCGTGCAGGTAACGGTAGCGAGCGCCAAGGCTCTATCACGGCTTTTTATACGGTGCTAACCGAAGGTGACGATTTGCAAGACCCCATTGCCGACGCCGCTCGCGCTATATTAGATGGTCACGTAGTGTTGTCGCGAACCCTTGCCGATAGCGGTCATTACCCTGCTATTGATATTGAGGCGTCAATAAGCCGTGTAATGCCTATGGTCGTGAGCGAAGAACATCAATTGATGGCGCGTCGTATTCGACAAGTTTATTCAAACTACAAACAAAACCAAGACCTCATTTCTATTGGCGCTTATGCGAAAGGTTCAGACCCGCGTATTGATCTGGCTATTCGCGCAGAGCCTGCAATCAACGCTTTATTGCAGCAAGGGATGAAGCAAGTCATACCGTATGACGAGAGCTTAGAAGGCATGGCTGCACTGGCTAAAGGGCTGGGGCAAGGCTAATGTATAGTGCTGCAATGCAAGTTAGCTTGCCTATGATCCAGAAGTCGTCAACTTTTCAAAAGGTATCGCATAATGTCTAAACAACTAGAACGTTTAGCCGAATTCGAGCGCGAAAAAGAGCAGCGAGAAGCCCGATACTACAAACAGGCCCAACAGAACGTTAATCAGCAAAAGCAAAAGCTAACCAGTCTTGAGCAGTACCGCATTGACTACATAAAAGGTATTCAACAAACCGGTCAAGCAGGTGTTACCGCCACCTATTATCAGCAGCATTTATCCTTCGTTGGAAAACTGGATAAAGCGTGCGAACAACAGATGCAAGTGATTGCTCGTGCACAAATGGCGGCGGATCAGCGAAAGCAACTTTGGCTAAAGCAACAACAAAAAGTGAAAGCTGTTACCTTGTTGCTAGATAAGAAAAAGTTGGCAGAGCAGAAAAAAGAAGCCAGAGCTGAGCAGGCCATGATGGATGAGTTTGCTACCCAACGATTTTTCAGAGCTAAGCGCTCGCCTTTCTGATAATTAGTCGAGCCTCTGCCACTTTGGCTCAACCCTTGCAAAAACCATTTCATAATGTACTAGCGCGACGTAATTACTTTGCAATCGCTACTACGGTAAATCATCGTTTCTTTGAGTTTCATCACACAGTATAGCGTTTGAAATTCAGCGAGGGCGACTAAGGGCAGTAGCGAAAAATCATAGCGATACATGCTGACTAAGTAATGCTAAGTGATTGTAATTAAAGTAAGCGTTGGTGGGTTTGCGATGAAATGGCATCAAGTTTTTTGTAATAAAACGCCACGTGGATCATTCGCATCACGATACGTCTTCTTGGTGAAAGACGATTTAAATGTAGGACGGTAGGACAATATGCAACAAGTTGCCGCACATAAAACAGACATTGCCGCATTACCATTCTCTGCTTCTGGTACGGCGAAAGCCGTTGGAACGGGTATCGGAACTCAGCAACAAGCGAACAATGAAAATAACCAAGCATTTAACCGACTTTATCAAGACGCGAAAACGACCAAGTCAGATTTTGTTTTAAACGAAAAAGAAGATCAGGTTGCTCAATCTCGAACAGCAAACCGTTCGGACAGCGCGGCTCCCCAATCTTCAGTATCCAGTGACACGATCAAAAATGGTAAAGACCGCGATGCGGGACATACGGATTTACCTGTTCGTGACGAAGTGACAGATATTCCAGCTGAGTCTGAAGCTGACTCTCACAATGCAAATCAAGAAGAAAATGCAACGCTTGATGCGCAAGGTTCAGCAACGACAACGCAGCCCTCGACTGACGGTGAAAATACCAATCTCGTTATTGACGACGCTGAAGGCGCCGTTGAACAAAAAAACGTGACCGACGCGCAGTATGTCATTGGAGAAGGCGGCAGGAAAGATGCCGAGGCTGGCGTTATTACCTCACCTGGCACGCCAGACGGAAAGCCAAGCAAAGACGACGGCGAGCCAGACTGGATTGCCTACGTCGAGACGGTAGCCAATCGTTTTGGAAAAAGTGATGAATCTTCAGGTGAATCAGGTACCACAGAAGATAAGAGTATCTCTGAAGCTGCAGGCGAGGCAGTTAACGTCGTATCTATAAAAGAAAGCGGAAAACTTTGGAAGCTTCCGGAGGATGTGGATACGAGCGATATGCCATCGGTCATGGCTCATCTTTTGTCGCAACTTAATAGTAACAATGATGGTGAATTAGCCATCGAATCCCTGTCGTCTGAAGCACAACAAACACTCACTGCACTAACTTCACTTCTTATTGGTGGCAACGCTAACAATCAACAGAGTGGAAGTGATAGTGAAGCGAACAATGCGTCTTCAAATGCGCAAACCGATATCAATACTAATTCAGATAAAAAAGTAAAAAATGACAATGAGCTTTCAGCATTAATTGCCAAGCTCATGCAAACTGAGCACACAGAAAATCCCGAACAAGGTCTAGAGTCAGACACTGAAGCCGCAAATGCATTAAGCGGTATGTTAGAAACGTTAAATGGGCTATCTGAAAGCGGTAAAAAATCGGCCGATGAATCGCTCGTACTAAGTCTACTAGCAGATGAACTTAACAATATTCAGGCCAAATCTCTTGATGACAATCTCGCCGAGGCTCAAGAGTTATTGGCCGAGTTAACTTCAGAGGCAGCTGTTGCCGGCAGCGTGGCGGTAAATACAGCAGCATCAAACGACGCTAAATCAGTATCGTCTGAGGGGCTGTCAAACGTTGATAACAGCGGCGAGCAAACCAAGGTAGTTGATTCTTTTGGTGCTACAGAAATCTCAAGCGACCTGCTTTCAGCGATAAGTGAGCTATCGCCACAAAGCGCGCAAAAGGCAACAGAAGCGTTTGCAGAGCGTGTAGTCGCGGCTCTGCCTGGTGGTGCACAGCAACAAGCGGTGAAGGCTAACATTATCGCTGGCATTAACGAGTTTCAGCAACAAGTCCAGCAAGGTAGAGAGCCTGGCATTGATTTATCAACTATTGTTGCCGATGCCGCAAAAGATGCTGCGGTAAGTGCTGATGTGGTTGCTTCAATGACAGCGCGTGTAGACGGTCAAGCCAGTCAATTCTTAAATTTGATGACGCAAACTCAAGCAAGTGCTCAACACGCTATTGCTGGATTGGTTAATCCAACTGAATCGGTTATGCAGGAAAACTCTCAGCTTCGCGCTGAAGCGTCAAAAACTCAGCAGCAGTTTGAAGGTTTTGATAAAGCGGTCAATATTCATAAGAGCGACGGCCAGCAGCAGCTTAGTGAGAAAATTCGCTGGATGGTTAATGCGCGAAATACCATGGCTGAAATTCGCTTAGATCCTCCCGAGCTTGGCAGTATGCAGGTGAGAGTAAATGTGGCGGGTGACGCTGCAAGCGTGAGCTTTGTTGTGCAATCACAGCAAGCTAAAGATGCGTTGGCCGATGCTATGCCTAAGCTAAGGGATATGCTTTCAGAACAGGGTATTGAGTTAGGCGACGCCCAAGTTAGGAAAGATAATTCTTCTGGTCAAGAAAATGGCCAGCAACTTGCAGGAAGCAGTCACCAAGGTCAGGGAGCTGGGGATCGTGGAGAAAATGACGGTGTAGACGACACGGATGGCATGCGGGTTATTGAACACTCGATTTCGCGCGCGGACAAGGGCGGCATAGACTTTTACGCTTAACCACATCCCGTATGAATTATTACCAATAGGTCGCATAGAGAGAATACGTAAACGCTGCTATGTTTTGAATGAAGGGAGTGAGCAGTAGGTGGTATTAGAGGGTAATAGGAAGCGTGAAGACGCAAAAAATTACCCGTACACATATTGTTTTCCTCAAATAATGGCATTGCCATTTTTGACGGAACCTTGATAATACGTTTTTTCCGAGCATTACTGACGAGTTACACATGGCTGAAGAAGAATTACAAGTAGAAGAAGGCGGTAAAAAGAAAGGCAAAATGATGTTGATCATCATTATCGCTGTGGTTCTTTTAGGAGGCGGTGCAGCTGCCTATTTCTTATTGTTCGCAGGCGGTGATGAGCCAGCAGCCGAACAGCTTGCCGAGACTGATGCCGCCGCAGCGGCTGCGAGTGCACCAGCATCAGCAGCAGGGAAAGCTGAAATGGGCACTGCGCTTTACGTAGCGATGCCACGACCATTTGTTTTTAACGTGCCGGGCGCAGGAAGAGACAGGTTGGTTCAGATAAAAGTGCAGTTGCTTGTGCGCGGTTCTGACAATGAAGAGCTGGCGAAGACGCATATACCGCTAATTGAAGGGACATTACTACAGGCTTTTAGTACTTCAAACGCAGACGATCTGGTTACCGAAGCCGGTAAAATTGAGCTTCGCGAGCAGGCAGTAACTGAAGTACAAAAAGCATTAAAGGACATTACGGGCAGCGATGTAGTTGAGCGCGTATTGTTCACTGGGTTTGTCATGCAGTAATGCATTGACTAAGTAAGGTAGAAGACGGTGAGTGATTTATTATCTCAAGATGAAATCGATGCCCTATTACACGGGGTAGATGATGTAGAAGAAGAAGAGGTCGGCGGTAGCGACTCTGATGCTTCTACGCTCGAGTACGACTTCTCCTCGCAAGACAGAATTGTGCGTGGGCGTATGCCTACGCTTGAAATAGTTAATGAACGTTTCGCACGTCACATGCGTGTGAGTTTGTTCAACATGATGCGACGTTCAGCTGAAGTATCGATTAACGGTAT
Source organism: Alteromonas macleodii ATCC 27126 (assembly GCF_000172635.2). NCBI lineage: Bacteria > Pseudomonadati > Pseudomonadota > Gammaproteobacteria > Alteromonadales > Alteromonadaceae > Alteromonas > Alteromonas macleodii. The sequence continues at coordinate 1,141,845 of NC_018632.1, forward strand.
TCAGATGATCAAGTTTGGCGAATATATTCATACGTTATTCGTTCCAACGAGTTTGAACATGGTGCGTTTCCGTCCACTTAAAGGTACGGGGCTTATCACCATGGAAGCCCGCTTGGTATTTATTCTGGTAGACAACTTCTTTGGTGGTGATGGTCGCTATCATGCGAAAATTGAAGGCCGGGAGTTTACGCCAACGGAGCGCCGTATTATCCAGATGCTGCTTAAAATAATCTTTGAAGATTATAAAGAAGCCTGGGCACCAGTCATGGATGTGTCGTTTGAATATTTGGACTCAGAAGTAAACCCTGCGATGGCGAACATTGTGAGCCCGACCGAGGTGGTGGTCATCAGCTCGTTCCATATCGAACTAGATGGCGGCGGTGGCGACTTCCACGTGTCCTTGCCATACTCAATGTTAGAGCCCATTCGCGAATTGCTTGATGCAGGTGTTCAAAGCGATAAAGAAGATACAGACTTACGTTGGAGTAAGGCCCTTCGCGATGAAATCATGGACGTTAAAGTAGCGTTAACTACGCATATGCTAGACGTTGATGTACCGCTTCGCGATGTGATGGAGTTTAAACCTGGCGATATCATCCCTGTGGAGATGCCAGAAACCATCACAGTATTAATTGAAGATTTACCCACGTTCAGGGCTAAATTAGGTCGCAGTCGCGACAATTTGGCACTGAAAATTGTAGAGAAGATTGCAAGACCGACTTCAGTGAAGTCTGAGCTACAGTTATTAACCCGCGGTGGGCGCATTATTGATAATGACGCAGAACTGCAAGTACTCGAAGAAGACCTGTAAGGTAGAGGGGAGTTCCCATGAGTGAAGACGGTATGGACGATTGGGCAGCGGCAATGGCCGAACAAGCCGAATCTGAAGCGGAACAAGAGGCTGGCGATAACGAAGACGTACAAGTTGCTGAACTTGACGAATTAACTGACGACGCGCCGATTACGCAAGAAGAAAAGAAAAAGCTAGATACCATTCTAGATATACCTGTGACTATTTCGATGGAAGTCGGTCGTAGTCAAATAAGTATCCGAAATCTGCTACAGTTGAACCAGGGTTCTGTGGTGGAGCTGGATCGTGTTGCCGGTGAGCCACTAGATGTATTAGTTAATGGCACGTTGATTGCTCATGGAGAAGTAGTAGTGGTCAACGACAAATTCGGTATTCGATTAACGGATGTTATTAGTCAAATTGAGAGAATCAAGAAGCTCAGATAAAACTTCTTATAAAGTAAGGGGTTGCGCAATGCTGCCCCTTTTATTTAGCCAGATAGCCGTCGCGCAGTCGACCCAGTCAATCACCAATCCCACGTCGGTACTGTCAATTTTCCTATCCTTGCTCGTCGTCGTTGGCGTCATTTTCGCCCTGGCTTATGTGATGCGTCGATTTAATGTCACTGCGATGGGTGGAAATCAAATGAAAGTCGCGGCCAGCATGGTTGTTGGCACAAAAGAAAAAATCATGGTGATTCAGGTAGGTGAAGAGCAGCACCTCATTGGTGTAACCAGTCACAACATCTCTCATTTAAGCAAATTAGATAAGAATCTCGATGTGCCTGTGAAAGGTGTGAACAAAACCACAGGCGAGCAACAAAATGGTGCCGATGCGTTTAAACAAAAACTTGTTGCTGCCATGGCGGGAAAGCTCAACCCGAATATAGAAAAGAATAAAACAAAGGAAGAGTCGAGAGATGCGTAAGTTTGCCTGGCTACTTTTAATACTGCCCTTATTACTTCTCGTTGAGCCCGCCTATGCTCAACAGGGGATTTCTGCAGTCACGGTGACAACCAATCAAGATGGTTCTCAAGACTACACCATGACGCTTCAAGCGCTGTTTATCATGACGGCGCTAAGCCTTATTCCTGCGTTTATCATGATGATGACCTCTTTCACGCGTATTATTGTGGTGTTGTCTATTTTGCGTCAGGCGATTGGCTTACAGCAATCACCGTCAAACCAGATACTCATTGGCGTTAGTTTGTTTCTATCCATGTTTATTATGGCGCCGGTGTTTGAAGAGGTGAACGAGCGAGCTTTACAGCCTTACCTTAACGAGCAACTCACCAGTTTAGACGCTTTGGAGCAAGCCAAAGGCCCTATGCGCGCATTCATGCTTTCACAAACAAGGGTAAAAGACTTAGAAACGTTTGTACGGATAGCCGGAGACGAAGGAAAATACGCTGACACCAATGAAGTACCGCTGACCATCCTTATTCCGGCTTTTGTAACCAGTGAACTTAAAACCGCGTTTCAAATTGGTTTTATGCTATTTATTCCCTTTCTTATTATTGACTTGGTGGTAGCGTCTATATTGATGGCTATGGGTATGATGATGCTTTCACCTATGATTGTATCCTTGCCGTTTAAACTCATGTTGTTCGTGTTGGTTGATGGTTGGAACCTGATTTTCGGTACATTGGCGACCAGCTTCGGTATGGGCGTCTAGGAGGGCTTATGTCACCAGAAGTCTTTGTAGAAATACTGCGAGAAGCCATGTTCATGGTTATTGTGTTGGTATCTGCGGTGATTGTTCCAAGCTTGATCGTAGGTCTAGTTGTTGCTGTTTTCCAGGCGGCGACAAGTATCAACGAACAGACCATGAGTTTCTTGCCCCGCTTGCTTGTTACGCTTCTCGCATTGAGCTGGGGAGGCAACTGGTTGGTGCAACAGCTTATGGACTTTACTTTCAGAATGGTTGATATGATCCCGCAGGTTGTGGGATAGAAGGCTAAAGCTGTGGAAGTCGAACTTGCGACCATCAATCAATTTCTAGCAGACATGCTGCTGCCGTTTATGCGCATTAGCGGCTTATTCGTGGCCATGATTGGCTTGAGTGCTAAATCCATTCCCCCGCAGGTAAGAGCCTTGTTGGGTATAATGCTCACGCTCATTATCATGCCGGTAGTGCCTCCGTCACCCATAGAAAATTTGGTGGATGTGGGCACATTTTTAATCGTTGTTCAGCAATTACTTATTGGCATTGCTATTGGTTTTATATCAATGATGGTGCTCAATACCTTTGTGCTTGCTGGCCAAGTTATAGCAATGCAAACCGGTTTGGGCTTTGCGTCTATTGTTGACCCAGTCAATGGTATTAACGTGCCAGCGGTAGGTCAGTTTTATCTGATATTGGCGACTTTGTTGTTTTGGACTTTGGATGGGCATTTGTCCATGATCCAAATGATAGTCATGAGCTTTGAGGCGTTTCCCATAGGCGAAGCATGGTGGACCGGTGAACAGTTCCGCGATATTGCCCATTGGGCCGGCTGGATGTTTATATCGGCAGTGACCCTCTCCCTTGCGCCAATCGTCTCGCTGCTTATCGTGAACTTGGCGTTTGGCGTAATGACCAAAGCTGCACCACAGCTAAACATTTTTAGTATTGGTTTTTCCATTGCTCAGGTAATGGGATTACTGATTATTTGGATAACACTTGATAACTTTACTGCACACTTCGAAACCCAATGGTTTAGAGCCGAACAGTTTATGTGTGAACTATTGAATATTTGTTCGTAGGAAAACATGGCAGATTCAAGCGAAAAAACAGAAGACCCCACGGGGAAAAAACTCGAAGATGCCCGAAAAAAAGGGCAGCTAGCCCGATCCCGTGAACTCTCTACGACCCTAGTACTTATCGTCAGTGCTTTTATGTTCTTGTTTGTGGGCGGGTGGATTGCTGAATCTGTTTTTAAACTTACTCAGAGAATGTTCATTCTCTCTCGTGACGAAACCTATGATATCACCCACATGTTTGGCGCATGGGGTGAAGCCTTTTCGGCAGTAGGTCCTACCGTGCTGCTATACATGGTTGTGGCAATGATAGCGGGCATTTATGGCTCTATCGCCCTTGGCGGTTTTAACTTTACCTGGGAAGGTGCAAAACCTAAGGGTTCAAAAATGAGCCCTATTCAAGGCTTCAAGCGTATGTTCGGCATGAACGGCTTGGTTGAGTTACTCAAGTCTATAGCGAAAGTGGTGGTCATAATTGGCATGGCTATCGGAGCGTTACTGTTCTTTGAAGATGAAGCGCTCCACCTTGATATGGAGCTTTATCCGGGAAACATCTTTCACGCACTCGACATGCTTAAGTGGGCGTTTCTTATTCTGGTGTGCGGTATGATCCCTATCGCGCTCATTGATGTGCCTTATCAAATGTATAAGCACAACAAAGAAATGAAGATGACCAAGCAAGAGGTTAAAGACGAACGGAAAAATGCGGAAGGCGACCCTATGGTTAAAGGCCGAATTCGCCGTCTGCAATATCAGGCTGCAACCAAGCGCATGATGCAGGAAGTGCCACAAGCAGACGTAGTGGTGACTAACCCGACCCATTTCTCGGTTGCTATCAAGTATGATGAGAAGGGAGTGAGGGCGCCGGTTGTGGTCGCTAAAGGTGCTGATGAGCTAGCGATGCACATCAGAAAAATTGCTACCGCCAACGATGTGCCGTTGATCCCTTCTCCCATGCTTGCCCGCGCCATTTTCTACTCCACTGAAGTGGACGATGAGATCCCTAATGCGTTATTTATGGCGGTAGCGCAGGTGCTCGCACATGTTTATCAGTTAAAAGCGCATAGAGCAGGTAAGGGCAAACGTCCTAAGCCACTTAAACGGGATTTGCCTATCCCACCAGAGTACCGACGCTAACCCAACTGCTGAATGGGTGAAAATTGACTTTGAAGGTGGGGCATAGCTATTTGCCCCGAACCAACAGTTCTACCAGCGCGCTAGGGTTCCTCTCACATCCACATGAACAAAAGGCCCGTGCGCCGCATTAGCACCGTAAATACCAAGCCCACCGATTCTTGGGCCGAAAGCGCCTTGTTTAGACATGTTTGATATAAAGTTCGCAAGCCATACCGCGTCTTCGCGGTTTACCACACCGTCTTTATTGAGGTCATCCATCACCCCATCTTTCGGTGACTGATCGATATAGAAATCCGCTGCGCCACCCCAAACGTGACGGCTGTACTGAACATTGCCAATAGCTTTGTTGTAGAACGGAGTGCGATATCCACTCATTATGGTTAAGCCTTCAACAGCATGCCCTTCGTCATTTAAGGTGTGCAGTATTTTTTCCAGTTTCAACAAAAGGCCTGCTCGCAAATGTACATATTTGGGAAATCCTTGTTGCTGCTTGGATAGAAATTGACCTAGGGTGAAATTGGGCGACAACCTTACGTCCGTTTGTTCTGGCGATACCTCAATAAGTCCTGATGGGGGTAAATAAATGGGATTGTTTTTTAAAGGCTTATCAGGATATTTACCAATTGTGTAGCCGTTTAACTTACCTGTTTTGTCTACCTTTTCCAAAGATGTCATCACAAAGACGTTGAGCGTCGCAGTTTCACCTGACTGCGCGTTGGTGGTTTTAAGTACATAGTGCCCTGATTTCTTAGGTGCCATTATTGGCGCTTTCCCCACAACCCCGCTAACTATTGGTAGGTTCGAACTCGTCTTTAGTGCTTCACCGTTCGCATGGTGAAATTGAAAATTCCCAGTATGGCTTTTATTGTCAAACTCAACAGTGAACGTTTTATTCGGCATTACAAAAATAGAGAAAATAGGGTAGGGAACCATATTTCCATTAATAGCAAGCTTAGAGTTGAGCGTGTCATTGTCAAAGGAGCACGCATCACCGGCGCGCACTACAGTTAAAAGAGCAATCAGTACTAACAAACACTTACGCACGTTTAAACTCCTTCAATTTCTCAATAATATAGCTGTCGCGATTGTATGCATCGCGGCGAAATACAATGGTTCCTGCTTCATCTGCAAACGCTGTGAAGTACACAATAAGAACCGGTATCGGTTTCTTCAAATACAGTGTACTGGTCTCTTCACTTTGAAGTAATTGCTCAGCTTGCGGTATTGCCTCTGTCTGGCCTGAATGAGTGAGTACCCATTGAGACAGCTTCAAAGGGTTGGAGACTCTGATACAGCCAGAGCTGAAGTTCCTTTCTAATTTCGAAAAAAGGCTGTGATCGGGCGTGTCGTGAAGATAAATGGCATGCTTATTTGGAAGCATGAATTTCACTTTACCAAGGGCATTGTGCGGCCCGGGCTTTTGTCTGAGTGTATAGTGAAACGTACCACGGCTAACATTTGTCCAATCAAACTTATCGACAGGGCTGAAGCCGCTGACACCGGCGGGCTGGGCTTCGTAACCTTGCTCGACCAATAAAGAAGGATTGGTTTTTAATTTCGCCAGCTTGTCTTTAGTGGCAATACTAAAAGGCACGGTCCAGTAGGGGTTAAACACCATATACTTCATTGATTCAGCGAAAACGGGCGTTTGCCTCACTGGTGTACCGACAATCACAGGCATTCCCAGTGTTTCTTCACCTTCAGTAAATCCTCTCAACTGAAACGACGCAATGTTAACGCGTAAATATGTTGACCAAGTTTGATGAGGAAGCCATCGCCAACGCTCTAAGTTTGCATCGATTCTTTCTAACCAAGAAAACGTGGTGGCATTTAATGCTTCTAAAGTGGAACTTCCCACAATACCATCTGGCTCTATGCCCGCAGACATTTGAAACTGCTTAACCGCGTCCAGTAAATCTTTATCGAATAACTCTGAATAGGTGCCTGGCCCTAAAAGACGAGACTTCAGCAACACAACTCTTTCGCTCGTTGAGTTCAGCTTAAGTGTTGGGCCAACTGGAATTTGCGTGGTAACTGTAGAAACTGCCGTGAGTAAACTACGCTTTTTTTCTAACAGTAACTGGTATTCATGGTGTGATGGCCACATGGCCCGCAATGTTGCAGAAACACCGTTAGTTAATGCGTGATTTAGCGATGCCACAGGATCCGCTTCTCTTTGCTTAAGGAACCACTGCGAATCTGCATTGGCGGGGCTAACAAGCCCATTTAATCGATGCAGAGTTTGACTGATGAAGGCATCGGTTGCTAGTACATCTAAGAGTGCCGTATTGGCGTCGCGACTTTCGAGCATTGACGCGTGGTAATACTCGGGCGAGAAGCCATGTAACTCTGAATCAGCAATTTCATGGAGGAGTTCCTGAAGACGGTTTTCAGCATCACTAGTACCAAACCATATAAGCTGATAGCCCTGTTGAGTGTAGACCTCGCTTACCAAAACTCTATTGTGCACACGAGATGGGTTACTATTTTGTGAACCGTATATCTCCACTGAATCAACTAGCAAATTCTCCACACGCTGTCGTAAGTTAGGTTGCTTAGATGCATGAGCTACATGACTAAAAGTCAGCATGATGACAAGGCTGACCCAACAAAACGTTGCAACACGGTTTTGTAGCACTACCATGAATAATCCTTTTAAAACGAAGAGTAGGCCCTAGGAATAGTGACGTAATTATAAACTGTTCGTATGTCCCTCGGATACAAAATCTTAATCGCCCTATACAAGTCACTGTAGACAGTAATCACGCATGATTACAGCTCAGATTTGGATAACTTTTGCGTAAAACACAAAGCTGGCACGTTAGTTGAAAACTCACTAGAAGATTCACATAAAGCGTCAATTTTCTGATAGAGAGACACCAAGCCATGCAGTTATCCGGTTATCTTCAGCGATTCGATAAAAATCAGCTGCAAAATTTTACCAGTGGTTTAGGCGCACCCATCGTCCTTTTGGCAATTATGGGCATGGTTATATTGCCTATGCCGCCATTCTTACTGGACGTGCTGTTTAGCTTTAATATTGCGTTGTCGCTAGTCATTATCTTGGTGGCTGTACTTACCCAGCGTCCAGTAGATTTCGGCATTTTCCCCTTGGTGTTACTTATCGCTACCGTTTTGAGACTAGCGCTTAACGTGGCTTCTACTCGCGTTGTCTTACTTTACGGACATGAAGGCGGCGATGCAGCAGGTAAGGTTATTGAAGCCTTTGGTGCGGTCGTTATTGGTGGTAACTACGCCGTAGGTATTGTTGTTTTCGCCATTCTTCTTATTATCAACTTTAAAGTAGTGACCGCAGGTGCAGGACGTATCTCAGAGGTAAGTGCTCGCTTTACGTTAGATGCTATGCCTGGTAAGCAGATGGCAATCGATGCCGACTTGAATGCTGGTTATATTGACCAGGACCAAGCGCGCAAGCGCCGCGAAGAAATTACTGCAGAGGCCGACTTTTACGGGTCGATGGACGGTGCCTCAAAATTTGTAAAAGGTGACGCGGTAGCGGGTCTTTTTATCATGCTAATCAACATTGTTGGTGGTCTTTTCATAGGCATGATTCAGCACGGTCTTTCATTCGGTAACGCCATAGAAATCTATACGATACTGACCATAGGTGATGGTCTGGTGGCGCAAATCCCTTCATTATTACTTTCGGTCGCTACAGCCATTATCGTGACTCGTGAAAACGAGACTCAGGAAATGGGCAAAGAAATCCGCGGTCAGCTTGGTAATAATCAAGCTCTTTATATAGCCTCGGGCGTTCTATTTGTGATGGGTATAATTCCTGGGATGCCTCATATCGCATTCTTAGGGTTCTCATTCTTGATTGCAGGCTTTGCTTACTGGCAGTCGGTCCAAGAAAAGAGAAAGGCCGCAGAGCCCAAAGTGCCAGACAATGTGGTAAAAGATGAATCGGTTGCGCCTGAAGTGAAAGAGCTTGGCTGGGATGATGTTCAGCAGGTAGATACCATCGGATTGGAAGTGGGCTATCGCTTAATTCCTCTTGTCGATAAATCCCAAGGTGGCGAGTTGTTGACGCGCATTAAAGGCGTACGTAAGAAACTATCGCAAGAGCTGGGTTTCCTTATTCCGCCTGTCCACATTCGCGATAACTTGGATTTAGAGCCCAACACTTACACCATCGCTATGCTAGGCGTAACGATTGGGGATTCCATCATCAGTCACGATGAAGAACTTGCTATTAATCCAGGGCAAGTGTTCGGTAAATTAGAAGGGCGTGCCACTAAAGACCCCGCGTTTGGCTTGGACGCAGTATGGATTAAGCCCAATAAACGGGAGCATGCACAAACCCTTGGATACACAGTAGTAGACGCTGCGACCGTTGTAGCGACCCATTTAAGCCAATTACTCTCTAACAATGCATATCAACTATTAGGGCACGAGGAAGCGCAACAACTTCTTGATATGCTTGCCAAGCAGCATCCGAAACTGGTTGAAGGATTAGTACCAGACATTCTTCCTCTAAGCACCGTCGTGAAGGTACTGCAAACCTTATTGTTTGAAGGCGTGCCTATTCGCGATATGCGTACAATCGTACAAACACTCAGTGAGTACGGCACGCGCAGCCAAGACCCCGATGTTTTAGTGTCTGCAGTGCGTATTGCCCTTAAACGTTTAATTGTCCAAGAAATTACTCAAGGTGCAAAAGAGATACCTGTCATAACCTTGGCGCCAGAGTTGGAACAGATGTTGCACCAGTCACTTCAAGCAGGTGGCGAAGATGGCGCTGGCATAGAACCAGGTCTGGCAGACAAGCTGCAAAAATCATTGCAGCAAGCCAGTCAGCAGCAAGAGTTAGAAGGAGAGCCTGCAGTACTCCTTACCTCAGGCATGCTACGACCCGTTCTGTCTCGCTTCTTAAAATATTCGGTTGTTGGGCTTCATGTTCTGTCTTACCAAGAAGTGCCTGACGACAAACAAATAAAAATAGTCAGTTCGGTCGGTCAATAATCTGACACTGGGTGATTGGAGAGGTTGCAATGAAAATTAGACGTTTCTTCGGCAAAGATATGCGTGAGGCGTTAAGCCAAGTTAAAGCTGAATTGGGCAGTGACGCTGTGATCATGTCAAATCGCAAAGTCGCTGACGGTATTGAGCTTGTCGCAGCCTACGACAAAGAACCTGAGGCGAAGTTATTTACGCCGAAAGCGTCTCCACAAGCCGCTGCAAAAACACCTGGTCAAAAGGCAGTGCCTAGCTTGAGCGAAATCATTGGTGACGACGGTCCTGATAGCCTTAAAGCACTGCTAGAAAAGCAGCACGGTGGAAATAATGGCGTAGCGAGTCCCGCGCAACCCAACCAACCAATGACAGCGAATGCTAAGCACGCCAATGAAATTGCTTCGCACTTAGACTTCTCAGAAGCCTTTATTGACGACGTAGAAGCACAGCAGTCTTCTCATGAACCAGTTCGTCAGAACGCTTTCCCAGAGCATCAAGCGTCAAGTATGGATGATACCTCTGTGACGCAGTCAGCGGAGCTTGCGCAAATCAAGGAAGAGCTAGCGTCTCTTCGCGATGTATTGCAATATCAAGTGGCCGACTTGATGGAAGCTAAGAACAAACGTCAAAAACCTGTTCATCAATATCTAATCACCCGTTTAACCGATATGGGGTTAAGCAACGCGTTAGCGAAACAGCTTATTAGCTATACGCCGTCACATTACAACGAACGAGATGCATGGGTATATCTTCTTAACCTATTGGCTAATCGCATAAATGTGACAGGAAACGATATACTTAGCGCACAAGGTGCTGTTGCATTAGTAGGACCAACAGGTACCGGTAAAACAACTACCGTTGCGAAACTTGCTGCCCGCTATGCGCAAAAATACGGTGCAGAGTCGGTTGCGATGATTACCATCGATACGTATAGAATTGCCGCCTATGAGCAGCTAGCGACATACGGAAAGATTATTGGCTGCACGGTGAGAAAAGCGCAGACTAGTGAAGAACTTGCGGATTTATTATTCCAACTTCGTCATAAGCGACTAGTATTGATTGATACGGCTGGATTTAGTCAAAGAGACAGTCGATTAATTAAACAAATTAAGCAGTTTGATAACGGACAAATGCCAAATGTTAAAAAATATTTGGTAGCGCAAGCAAATACGCAATATCCTGCTTTGCAGAGAATCATTCAAGCGTATGATGATATTGAACTAAGTGGCTGTATTTTCACAAAGTTAGATGAGTGCTACTCTTTAGGAGAGGTGCTTAGTGCAGCGGTTGAATACCAATTACCGGTTAGTTATGTCACCGATGGTCAAAAAGTACCTGAAGACATTAAGATTGCAGAAGCGAAATCTTTGGTTTCCGCTGCTGCAAAGCTTTATAAAAAGTACGGTTTGAATCATACTAGTGGTAACAACGCAATTAAAACAGCATAAGCAGTATGATTGACGACCAAGCGAGTAGCTTAAGAAAAATGAAGCAATCACGGTTAATCAAAGTAATCGCCGTCACCGGTGGCAAAGGTGGCGTAGGTAAAACAAACATTACATTGAACACCGCTATCGCCATGGCGAAGCAAGGTAAACGTGTAATGGTTCTCGATGCGGACCTCGGTCTTGCTAACGTAGACGTTATGTTAGGTTTGCGTGTTGAGAAAAACTTATCCCACGTGCTTTCCGGCGAATGTACACTTGATGAAGTATTAGTGACCGGTCCGCACGGAATAAAGATCGCCCCTGCCACATCAGGCACGCAGTCGATGGCAGAATTGTCGCCAACGCAACACGCTGGCCTAATTCGTGCCTTTAGTGAGCTGCGCTCGCAAATTGACGTGCTAATCGTTGATACAGCGGCAGGTATTTCAGACATGGTGTTGAGCTTTTCAAAAGCCTCACAAGACATCATGGTCGTTGTGTGTGACGAGCCTACTTCATTGACAGATGCGTATGCATTGATAAAAATTCTGAATAGAGAGCACGGTGTTTTCCGCTTCAAAGTTGTGGCTAATATGGTGCGCGACGTGCGAGAAGGCCAAGAGCTATTTAGTAAATTAAGCAAAGTGACAGGGCGTTTTTTAGATGTTGCACTAGAATTAGTGGCGACAGTACCGTTTGACGAGAACATTCGTAAAGCAGTGCGTAAACAAACAGCCATTGTCGATGCTTACCCAGGTTCACCGGCAGCCGTTGCAATAACACAGTTGGCGAGTAAAGCCTTAACATGGCCTATTCCAGCGCAGCCAGGTGGCCATTTAGAGTTTTTCATTGAACAATTAGTTGCAGAAAAAGCCGTAGGAAGTCAGCGTTGAACAGCAAGGCAGCCGCTTATCAACAACAAACCGATAAAGCGCAGTTAGTCGAAAGACATGCGCCATTGGTTAAGCGTATAGCGCATCACTTGATAGCGCGATTGCCGGCTAGTGTTCTTGTAGACGATTTAATTCAATCAGGCATGATTGGATTATTAGAAGCCGCGCGAAACTTTGATGGTTCAAAAGGAGCCAGCTTTGAAACGTTTGCCGGTATTCGCATTCGCGGTGCTATGCTAGATGAAATTCGCAAAGGGGATTGGACACCGCGTTCAGTTCACCGAAATGGCCGAGCGATCACTGAAGCAATTTCGCAAGTAGAAAGCGAAACAGGTCGCGATGCTAGAGATTCTGATATTGCTGATAAGCTTAATGTAAGCTTGCAGGACTATCACCAAATGCTTAATGAAGTAAATGCCGGAAAGCTGGTAGGTATTGAAGATTTAGGTGTGTCAGAAGATGTTATTTCGACAGAGCAAAATCGAGGTAGCGACGCACCACTGGAAGATTTAATGCAAGGCGCTTTCCAAAAAGCGCTTGCCCATGCAATTACGACATTACCTGAAAGAGAAGCGATTGTACTTTCGCTGTATTATGATGAAGAGCTGAACCTAAGAGAAATTGGTGAGGTTCTTGATGTAAGTGAATCGAGAGTCAGTCAAATTCACAGTCAGGCCATGTTAAAACTCAAATCACGAATGAAGTCGTGGCAAGCTGACGAAGAATAGAAATTAATAACAATTAACCCCTCACTGGAGGCTATTTTGGACAAAAGCATGAAAATTCTCGTGGTCGATGATTTTTCTACCATGAGACGTATCATCAAAAACCTACTTAAAGATTTGGGTTTTTCCAACATCCAGGAAGCGGATGACGGAAGTACTGCATTGCCTATGTTGCAGCAAGGTGATTTCGATTTCGTAGTTACCGATTGGAACATGCCTGGAATGCAGGGTATTGACTTGCTTCGCGCGATTAGAGCCGATGACAAGCTCAAGCACCTACCAGTACTTATGGTTACTGCTGAAGCGAAGAAAGAGCAAATTGTTGCCGCTGCGCAAGCAGGTGTTAATGGCTACGTTGTTAAGCCGTTCACTGCAGCAACACTTAAAGAAAAATTAGATAAAATATTCGAACGTTTAGGTTGATCCAGACGCTCACCAGAGAAATGAGGTTTACTGGATGTCAACGAATGTAAACGTTCCAATTTCGTTGGAAGAAGCAAAACAGCTTGTCACCTACCTTGAAGAGGGTGACAACGCTTCAGCCAATGCCCTATTAGAAGCGGCCTCAATGAAAGAAAACGTTGAGTTATTTGCCGAAGTAGGGAAACTGACGCGTCAGCTCCATGACGCGCTGAATAATTTCCAAATAGACGACCGCATTAAAAATCTCGCGACCGATGATATTCCCGATGCACAATCCCGCCTAACCTACGTAATTGAAGAAACTGAAAAAGCTGCTAATACTACTATGGATGCAGTTGAAGCGAGCATGCCTATAGCTGAAATGCTGTCGGCGCGCATCGAAAAGGTTATGCCTGAGTGGAAGAAGCTGATGAATCGCCAAATAGAGTTGGGTGAATTCAAGGCTTTATGCGCAGACTTAGACGAATTGTTGGAAGAAGGTTCGGCACAGTCAGCTAAACTTACACAGTTACTTACAGAAGTATTGATGGCTCAAGGTTATCAAGACTTAACTGGTCAGGTTATTCGCCGCGTTATCGACTTGGTTAAAGAAGTGGAAGACAGCTTAGTTAACATGCTTACCATGTTTGGTGAACGCGACGGTGCAGAACAAACTAAACCATCTAGCGTTAAGGCCGATAAGGTTGATGGTGTAGAGGCAGAAGGCCCTATCATTGATGCCGATAAGCGCGACGACGTCGTGTCAGGCCAAGATGATGTAGATGATCTTCTGTCTAGCTTAGGTTTTTAGGGGAGCGGGCGCATGTCGTTTGATGTTGACGAGGATATATTACAGGACTTTCTAGTTGAGGCTGGAGAGATACTTGAACAATTACAAGAACAGCTCGTTGATCTTGAGAACAATCCTGAAGATGCGGATTTGCTGAATGCAATTTTCCGTGGTTATCACACAGTTAAAGGGGGAGCAGGGTTCCTGTCTCTTACCGAGTTAGTAGAAATTTGTCACGGTGCAGAAAACGTCTTTGACGTAATGCGTAACGGTCAACGAACACTAACCCCTGAACTGATGGATATTATTCTGCAAGCCACAGATGTTGTGGTTGAAATGTTTGAACGAGTGAAAGCTCGGGATCCATTAGAGCCAGCAGATGCACACCTAGTAGACTTGTTACACAAACTAAGTCGCCCGGAATCTCCAGATGAGAATATTTTTGGTGAACAAAGCGCGCCGGCGTCAGAACCTGAGCCCGCGATTGAAGAGCCAGAATTAGTTGTTGAAGAGCCTACTGCACAGGCACCAAGTTCTGGTGATAGCGGCGGTATTGACGAAATCACTGAAGATGAGTTTGAAGCGCTGCTTGATGAGCTTCATGGCTCTGGGGCACCAGGACAGTCCTCAGCGGCTAAAAGCGAACCTGCAAAGGCTGCTGCACCTGCTGCCGCTAGTGATAACGACGATATCACCGACGAAGAATTTGAAGCGCTGCTCGATGATTTACATGGCAAAGGCAAGTTTGGTGGTGAAGAAGCTGCGCCAAAGGCAAATACACCAGCTCCAGCACCAGTTACGCCGAGTGCAGCTGGTGATGAAGAAATCACCGATGACGAATTTGAAGCACTGCTTGACCAACTGCATGGTTCAGGGCAAGGGCCTACCAAGCAGGGAGCCGTTTCAAAGGCGCCAGAGCCTCCTGTAGATAAGGCAGCAACAGAAGCGGTTCAAAAAGCGAAACAAGCAGCGCCAGCTGCGCCAAAAGCGACGCCTGCTCCTAGCGCCGCAGCGCCAGCTAAAGCAAGCGCGCCTGCTGCACCAAAAGTAGCGCCTAGAAAAGATGAGAAGAAGGCGGACCAGCTGCGCCTCCAGCTGAGACTACAGTACGTGTAGATACCAAGCGCCTTGACCAAATTATGAACATGGTGGGTGAACTCGTACTAGTGAGAAACAGGCTAATAAGCTTGGGTATCAACAGTAACGACGAAAGCATGTCCAAAGCCATTGCCAACTTAGATGTGGTAACGGGCGACTTGCAAGGTGCGGTAATGAAAACCCGCATGCAACCTATCAAGAAGGTGTTTGGTCGTTTCCCTCGCGTTGTTCGAGACCTCGCTAGAAGCTTGAAGAAGGAAATAACCCTTGAGCTTGTGGGTGAGGAAACTGATTTAGACAAAAACCTGGTTGAAGCACTGGCCGATCCACTTGTGCATTTGGTGAGAAACTCCGTCGACCATGGTATTGAAATGCCTGATGACCGTGCTGCAGCGGGTAAACCGCGCATGGGTACGGTTCAGCTATCGGCATCTCAAGAAGGCGATCATATTCTTCTAACCATCGAAGATGATGGTAAAGGAATGGATCCTGAAAAGCTTAAAGAAATTGCTATTAGTCGCGGTGTACTAGACGCAGACGCAGCTGCACGGATGTCGGATGTTGAAGCGTTTAACTTGATATTCGCGCCAGGGTTCTCAACCAAAACAGAAATTAGTGATATTTCTGGTCGCGGTGTGGGCATGGACGTGGTTAAGACTAAAATTAACCAACTTAACGGCACCGTGAACATAGATTCACAGCTAGGAAAAGGCACGCGACTGGATATCAAAGTTCCGCTAACGCTAGCCATTCTTCCGACGCTAATGATTGTTGTAGGAAAACAAACCTTTGCGTTACCATTAGGTGCGGTGAACGAAATAATAAATATGGACATCAAAAAGACCAACACGGTCGATGGCCAGCTAACAATGATAGTTCGTTCAAAAGCAATTCCGTTGTTCTTCCTTGGTGAATGGTTGATTCGAGGTCCCAAAAACATCGATAGAGAAAAGGGACACGTTGTTGTAGTGCAAATTGGTACACAACAAGTAGGATTCGTAGTAGACGCGCTAATAGGCCAAGAAGAAGTGGTTATTAAACCTCTTGATGCATTATTGCAAGGCACGCCTGGTATGGCGGGAGCCACGATTACATCAGACGGTGGAATTGCACTAATTTTAGATATTCCGAGCCTGCTTAAACGGTATGCGCGTAAACCCATCAAGTAAGGCGATGAATTAACAGGAATAATAATCCATGGTCTTTAAAGTCCTTGTCGTGGACGACTCGACTTTTTATCGTCGTCGAGTAAAAGAAATACTCGATGGCGATAGGGAACTTGAAGTTGTTGGGGAAGCGAGAAATGGGCGCGATGCACTTGAAAAAGCAGAAGCGCTTAAGCCGGATGTGATAACGATGGATGTTGAAATGCCTGTCATGGACGGCATTTCAGCTGTAAAGGCCATAATGGACAAACGGCCTACACCTATTCTTATGTTTTCTTCGCTTACGCATCATGGTGCGCAAGCGACATTAGATGCGTTAGAAGCGGGCGCGCTCGATTTCTTACCTAAGAAATTTGAAGATATCGCGCAGGACAGAAAAGACGCATCGCGCTTGTTGTGTACAAAAGTACGCTTAATAGCGCGTCGTGGTATTGGTCTTAAGCGTCCGTCGTTTCGCTCTACAGAGGCAAGAAAGCTTCCTGATAATGCGCCAAAGCAGGCGTTTTTTAAAACATCAGGGTTGCTATCAGGGCATAAAGACGCAGCTAAACAACCAACCGTTTCGTCTGTAAGAGCGACGGGAAAGCACTACAAGTGTTTGGCAATTGGGGCTTCTACAGGCGGGCCTGTGGCGCTTCAAAAAGTGCTGTCTCCTTTACCTGCAGAGTTTCCATACCCCATTTTGCTTGTACAACACATGCCAGGAACATTTACTACGGCATTTGCACAGCGTTTAGACACAAACTGTAAGATTAGAGTAAAAGAAGCCGAGCACGGCGACATTCTAAAACCAGGTCATGCGTATCTTGCTCCCGGTGGGAAGCAAATGTTGCTAGAAACCATAGGTGCGAATAAACGCATTGCCATTGTTGATGCAAGTGCGAGTGACAAGGTGAATTATAAGCCCAGTGTTGATCTCACTTTCAGTTCTCTGGCTAAAGCTTATGGTGGGGATGTATTAGGAATTATATTAACGGGTATGGGGGCTGACGGCAGAGAAGGATGCCGAATGCTCAAGGAAAAAGGCGCAACGATTTGGGCTCAAGACCAAGATTCCTGTGTTGTGTACGGTATGCCTCAAGCTGTAGCCGTTGCCAATATATCCAGTAAAAATATAAACATTGATGATATGAGCAGTTGCGTTCAAACCGAAATGCGATAGCAGTTTGAAAAGTAATGGAACAGCAAATATGAAAGTGTGGACAGTAGCGAATCAGAAAGGTGGTGTAGGAAAGACTACCACTACGGTGAGCCTTGGCGGCTTGCTTGCACAGCAAGGCAAGCGAGTGCTCATGATTGATACTGATCCACATGCATCGCTGAGTTATTACTTCGGTATCGATGCAGAAGCGTCAAGTCATTCAGTTTACGATATTTTTATTAAGTCTAATGACATTACGGCCGATAATGTTATGGATTGTCTTTGCCCGACAAAGTTAGACAACTTATATGTGCTTCCTGCAACAATGGCGCTCGCGACCTTAGATAGAACGATGGGTAGCGAACAAGGTATGGGCTTAGTCCTAAAAAAAGCGTTGGCAAAAATCGCAGGGGAATTCGATGTTGCTATCATCGATTGCCCTCCAGTGCTTGGGGTGCTGATGGTTAACGCTCTTGCAGCGTGTGACAAGGTTATTGTGCCTACCCAAACGGAGTATCTGGCGCTTAAAGGGCTAGACAGAATGATTCGTACCATGGAAATTATGGGACGTTCGTTGGACAAATCCTTTGATACTGTGATTATTCCAACTATGTTTGATAAGCGCACTAACGCGGCGCTTGCATCGCGAAAGCGCTTAATGAATGACTATGGTGAGCGCGTGTGGGAAGGGGTTATTCCCGTCGACACGCACTTCAGGGATGCAAGTTTAGTACAGCTTCCCATTTCCGCAGCGTACCCCAAAACACGTGGTGTGTCTGCGTACGAGAAACTATTAGCGGTATTGGAGAAATAACGAGAACATGAGCAAGCAATCGCCTTTTGCCCGTGAAGAAGTGATGGAGGCATACCTTGATAGTCTCCTCAAAGAGCCAGAAGCACCGGAAGATGTGACTGCGCGCACGGCAAAATTGCTCGAGCAGGCTTCTCAGCAGATGGCTGAAACGGCACTTGCTTCTACCGCCAATGAAAGTGAGCCGCAATCAAATGAACAAGAAGCGATAGCGGAAAAGGTTACATCGTTAATTGAAACGCAAAAAGCAGAGACAATTGAAGATGAACAGCAACAGTCTCACGCAGAAACTTTAGTAGAAAATGAACAAGAAGCTGCGTTAAACCGCGCTGAAAAAACAAAAGTTCCACTAAAGGATACTCTCGGTTTTCGCTTTCAGGCGCTATTCTTTGAGGTTGCAGGGTTAACACTTGCGGTGCCTTTGACGTCGCTAGGTGGGATCCACCAAATTGAGAAGATTGGCCCTTTATTTGGAAAACCTGATTGGTTTATGGGTGTAATGTTGCACAGAGAGTCTAAACTAAGTGTTGTTGACTCTGCAAAATGGGTAATGCCAGAAAAATATGACGAAAACCTCGCACAATCGCTTAACTACCGATATCTTATAATGTTAGGGGAAAGTGCGTGGGGTCTGGCTAGTGAAAAGCTAGTCAATACGGTCAATTTGACTACCGATGATGTTAAATGGCGCGAGTCCACAGGTAAGCGTCCCTGGTTAGCAGGGATGGTTAAAGAAAAAATGTGCGCGTTAATTGACGTTGAAGAATTAATATCTATGCTTAACAAAGGCTTAGGCAGTAACGACCAGACGCCATAGTATTGGGAGCCAGGTTCATGAGCGACGAAAGAATAAATAATAACGCCACCGACAGCAACGACGAAGTCCTTCAATGGGTAACGTACCGCTTAGGTGAAGAAACTTACGGTATCAACGTGATGCAAGTTCAAGAGGTCTTGCGTTATACCGAAATAGCCCCTGTACCCGGTGCACCTGACTATGTACTTGGTATTATCAATCTGCGTGGTAACGTAGTAACGGTTATTGATACACGTGCTCGTTTCGGATTACCGCCAACAGAAATTACTGACAATACCCGTATCGTTATTATTGAGTCTGACGAGCAGGTGGTTGGTATTCTGGTGGATAGTGTCGCTGAGGTGGTTTACTTGAAATCTTCAGAGATTGACAGTGCCCCTAACGTAGGTACTGAAGAGAGTGCTAAGTTTATCCAAGGTGTAAGTAATCGCGACGGCGAACTGCTTATTCTTGTAGATCTTAATAAATTGTTAAGCGACGAAGAGTGGGATGAGCTTAGCAACATCTAAATAAATGAATAGGCGGTATTGATTGTAATACTGCCTACATTTCCCCAAGGGTTATGTCCATGGATTGGCAGCTTGCTGCACCTACCTTATTAGAACTCATACTGTGTATTCTTGTAGTTATACTCATCGCCGCGATGGGTGTGCTGTATTCACACATTAAGCAGTTGCGTTCTGCATTAAGCGAAAGCGAACATGCTAACGCAGAGGCTATTGCCCGCACTGAAGCCCTTGCTAAAAATGCAAATAATCAACAAACTGAGGCGCAAGCACGCACGTTGGTGATCACTCGACACCTTCAAGAGTTAGACGAAAAGCAAACTGATATTGAAAACCAGCTTCGAGAACTCAAGCTTCAAGATCCTTCCCTACGCCTATATCAGCGTGCGGCGGACTTAGTCAAGCAAGGCGCTAGCATTGATGAAATTATAGAAGCCTGCGACATTCCTCGTGCCGAAGCTGAGATGTTGGTAATGGTGCATAAACAAAATAATTAGTATTTTTGAGCACCAGAGAAAAAACGTTTAGACGTCTAGACGTAAAGATGTTGACATATCGCCAGTTATAGACACAATACAGATATTGTAATTTATCACTGGAGCCCTCTATGCCAATTCGTATTCCTGAGCAGTTACCCGCGCAGAATGTACTACTAGGTGAAAATATTTTTACCATGGACATGGACAGGGCTGCCAATCAGGATATTCGTCCTCTTGAAGTCGGTATTCTTAATTTAATGCCGAACAAGATAGAAACAGAGGTACAGTTACTTCGCCTGTTATCGAACACGCCACTGCAAATAAACGTGGATTTAATTCGAATTGATAATCAAGCGCCGAAGAATACCCCGCAATCGCACATGGATGCTTTCTATCACGACTTTTCAGCGGTAGCGAATAAGAAATACGATGGCCTCATTGTCACCGGTGCGCCTCTCGCGCTTATCGATTACGAGGAAGTAAAGTATTGGGAAACCATGACCACCATATTGGAGTGGGCGCAGCGTCACGTGAACTCAACCCTTTACTTGTGTTGGGCTGCTCACGCCGCCATGTATCACTTTTACGGCATTACACGAGAGCTTAGAAACGAAAAGTTTTCAGGTGTCTTTAAACACAAAGTGAATGACCCGAATAATGAGCTATTAAGGGGCTTTGATCCTTCTTTTTACGCACCACATTCCCGTTATGGGCATATTAACACCTCGTTGTATAACAGCGTCGATGGACTTAGTGTTGTTGCAGAGTCTGACGATGTAGGCGCTTATATTGTGGCGTCAGAAGATAAGCGCATGGTATTTGTAACGGGTCACCCGGAATACGATCCAGATACACTTAAAGATGAGTATTTTCGAGATATTGCCGCGGGACAAACGCCAGTAATTCCAAAAAACTATTTTGAAGGGGATGATCCAGCCAAGTCTCCTATTGTACAGTGGCGCTCACACGGTAGCCTATTGTTTACAAACTGGCTGAATTATTATGTCTATCAGACCACGCCTTACGATTTAAGTCAGCTTGCTGAAAAGTCACAGCCAAAGAGGTAGCACGTGAGCCAAAGACCAAATTCTAGCGCGCAAGCAACGCTTACAGAAGCCGCTAAAAAGCGCATCCTTATATTAGATGGCGCCATGGGCACCATGATCCAGCGCCATAAGTTAGAAGAAGAAGATTATCGCGGAACACAGTTTGCCGACTGGCACTGCGATGTTAAGGGTAACAACGATTTGTTGGTTCTTACCCAGCCCGATATCATCTATCAAATTCACTGTGATTACTTTGAGGCTGGCGCGGACATTATTGAAACGAATACGTTTAATGCTACGACTATCGCTATGGCCGATTACGATATGCAGGCTCAATCACGTGACATTAATTTAGCTGCAGCTAAATTGGCGCGTAAAGCTGCCGATGAGTTCACAGCAAAGACACCCGACAAACCCCGTTTCGTGGCGGGCGTACTTGGGCCAACAAACCGCACTGCTTCAATTTCGCCTGACGTTAACGACCCAGGCAAACGCAATGTTACTTTTGACGAACTCGTGGAAGCGTATAGCGAGTCTACCGAAGCGCTCATTGAAGGCGGTGCAGATTTAATCATGCTGGAAACCATCTTCGATACACTTAATGCGAAAGCGGCAGCCTATGCGGTAGAGTCGGTTTTTGAAAAGCTAGGTATATCGCTGCCCGTTATGGTGTCTGGCACGATTACCGATGCCTCAGGGCGCACGCTGTCTGGTCAAACCGCGGAAGCGTTTTATTATTCCATGCGACACATCAGTCCATTCTCATTCGGCTTAAACTGTGCTCTTGGACCAGACTTACTGCGCCAATACGTAGATGAAGTGGCTACTGTTAGTGAGTGCTTAATTTCAGCGCACCCTAACGCTGGTTTACCCAACGAGTTTGGTGAATACGACATGGAAGGCCCTGAAATGGCCGAGCACATCAAAGAATGGGCGCAGTCTGGGCTAGTGAATATTGTAGGTGGCTGCTGCGGCAGTACGCCGGAACACATTCGCGATATTGCTAACGCGGTCAATGGGATTGCGCCAAGAAAAGTGCCAAAGTTTGAACCCAAAATGCGTTTGTCAGGCCTAGAGCCGTTTGTACACTAGGAGGGCATAATGAGCGCAGAATTTTCTACATTTATTAATATCGGTGAGCGTACCAACGTAACAGGCTCCGCTCGCTTTAAACGACTTATTCTTGAAGGCGATTATGAAACTGCACTTGATGTCGCAAGGCAACAAGTAGAGAACGGCGCGCAGATCATCGATATCAATATGGATGAGGCCATGCTTGATTCAAAGCAGGCCATGATCACCTTTTTAAACCTGATTGCCTCTGAGCCAGATATTAGCCGAGTTCCCATTATGATCGACTCGTCTAAATGGGAGATCATCGAAGCAGGGCTTAAGTGTGTGCAGGGCAAAGCGATTGTTAACTCTATTAGCTTAAAAGAAGGGGAAGCGCTCTTCTTAAACCAAGCCAAGCTAATAAAGCGCTATGGTGCTGCAACCGTAGTTATGGCCTTTGACGAGACCGGCCAGGCCGATACACAAGCCCGCAAAGTTGAGATTTGTCAGCGTAGCTACAAGTTGCTGACAGAAGAAGTCGGCTTTCCTCCTGAAGATATTATCTTTGACCCCAATATTTTTGCTGTAGCGACAGGTATTGAAGAGCACGATAACTACGCGGTTGATTTTATTGAAGCGACCCGCGAGATACGTAAAACCTGTCCGTACTCACATATTTCTGGTGGCCTTTCTAATATTTCATTCTCGTTCAGAGGGAACAATCCGGTTCGCGAAGCTATGCACTCGGTATTCCTATATCACGCTATTCGAGCGGGTATGGATATGGCTATTGTGAATGCAGGTCAGCTAGAAGTATACGACGAAATACCCGCTGAATTGCGCGATGCGGTTGAAGACGTGATTTTAAACCGCAGAAGTGATGCTACTGAACGCTTACTCGATATTGCACCGAACTATCAAGGAGACGGTAAAGCGGCCGCAAAGGAAGATTTATCCTGGCGCGAGCAAGAAGTGAATAAGCGCTTAGAGCATGCGCTTGTTAAAGGCATTACCGATTACATCATTGAAGATACTGAAGAAGCGCGTCAACAAGCTGAGCGTCCGTTACATGTTATTGAAGGGCCGTTAATGGACGGCATGAACGTAGTAGGGGATTTGTTCGGCGAAGGAAAAATGTTTCTTCCTCAGGTAGTAAAGTCGGCCCGTGTAATGAAAAAGGCGGTAGCCCATTTACAGCCATACATTGAAGAAGAAAAGTCAGACGATGCGAAAAGCAACGGTAAAATTCTATTAGCCACGGTAAAGGGCGATGTTCACGATATCGGTAAAAATATCGTAGGCGTGGTACTTCAGTGCAATAACTTTGAAGTGATTGATCTTGGCGTAATGGTGCCAGCGGCGACAATCTTACAGACCGCCAAAGATGAAAACGTCGACATGATTGGTTTGTCAGGCCTAATTACACCATCACTTGACGAGATGGTTCACGTAGCTAAAGAAATGGAGCGTCAGGGCTTTGATATTCCGCTTCTTATTGGCGGGGCGACGACGTCTAAAGCGCACACTGCGGTAAAAATTGAACAAAATTATCATGCACCTGTGGCTTATGTTCCAAACGCAAGTAGAGCAGTAGGCGTGTGCCAGCGTCTTTTAAACAAAGCGTCTCGCGATATTTACGCGCAGGAACTGGCAAAAGAATACGATACGGTACGCGAACAGCACGCCCGTAAGAAGCCGCGCAGCAAGCCGGTGACGTTAGAACAGGCCAGAGAAAACGCTTTTAGGCCAGATTTTACGACTTTGCCAGTAAAACCTGCGAGCCTGGGTGTAACACCGGTAACCGCCGATTTGGCTAACCTGCGTAACTACATCGACTGGACACCTTTCTTCTTAACTTGGTCGTTAGCAGGTAAATACCCGCGTATACTTGAAGATGAGGTGGTGGGAGAGCAGGCACAGTCACTGTTTAACGACGCCAACGCCATGTTAGATAAAGTTATTGAAGAGAACAGCCTTCAGGCGAAAGGCGTTATTGGTTTGTTTCCTGCTAACCGCGTTAATGACGATGTTGAAATTTACACTGATGAGTCGAGAAACCAGGTTCAAGGTGTTGCCCATCATTTGCGTCAGCAAACGCTAAAAGACAAATTTGCTAATTATTGTTTAGCAGACTTTGTGGCTGAAAAGTCGAGTGGCATAAATGATTATGTGGGCGCTTTTGCCGTTACCGGTGGTATAGGGGAAGACGAGCTTGCTGAGAGCTATATTCAAGCAGGCGATGACTACAACGGTATTATGGTTAAAGCGGTGGCAGACAGGCTTGCCGAAGCGTTTGCGGAATATCTGCACGAGCAGGTGCGTAAGCACTATTGGGGCTACGCCGCTAACGAATCACTGAGTAACGAAGAACTTATCCGCGAAAAATATCAGGGCATTAGACCGGCACCAGGCTACGCTGCGTGTCCAGAACACACCGAAAAGCAGCTTATTTGGGATTTATTGTCAGCAGAGCAGCATACAGGTATGAAGCT
Organism: Alteromonas macleodii ATCC 27126; assembly: GCF_000172635.2. NCBI lineage: Bacteria > Pseudomonadati > Pseudomonadota > Gammaproteobacteria > Alteromonadales > Alteromonadaceae > Alteromonas > Alteromonas macleodii. Next base: position 1,166,334 of record NC_018632.1, read on the forward strand.
TACGGAAAGTTACGCCATGTGGCCGGGGGCGTCAGTATCGGGTTGGTATTTTGCTCACCCTGATGCCAAATACTTTGCGGTTGCCAAAATTCAAGCCGACCAAGTAGAAGATTACGCCACACGTAAAGGCTGGACCTTAGAAGAGGCTGAAAAGTGGTTGGGTCCAAACTTAAGTGATTAATGTTGATTAGGCAGGTAACGTGTATGCAAATCGAAAAGCCTTTTAGTCAGGCTTGTGAGAACAACAAGCGCGCCATTTTGAGCGTGCTTGAACGTAAATTTGCCAATTGCCGACAGGTATTAGAGATAGGGAGTGGAACAGGTCAGCACGCCGTATTTTTGGCTGAGCATTTGCCCCATCTTATTTGGCACACAAGCGATCAACCACACTATCACGAAGGTATTGCCGCGTGGCTGAGTGATTCAAATACGCGGAATGTGAAACCTCCCATAGCATTTACCGTTGGGCAAGATGACTTTCCCAACCTCGACATAGACGGGATTTTTACGGCAAACACCGCGCATATCATGCAAAAAGAAGAGGCGAAGCTGCTCATGGAATCAGTAGCGTTGCACTTACCCAAAGGGGGCGTATTCTGTCAGTATGGCCCTTTTACACATAGTGGTAAGTTTACTTCTGAAAGTAACCAAGCCTTCCATACTTCGCTTTTAGCGCGTGGTTATGGTGGCTACCGCGATATCAATGAGCTTACTGCTTGGGCAGGCGAGTTAAGCTTGCAAGACATAATCGACATGCCCGCCAATAACCATATGCTTATTTGGCAAAAACGCTAAAGAAGTATCAAGGCTGCAGCACTTTGCTTTAAAAACAGTTAAAGCAAAGAAAGTCAGCACTCACATTAAAGGAGTAACTATGAGCTTTAAAGTAAACCATTATTTCGACAATAAAGTGAGCTCGATTGGGTTTGAATCTGCAAACGGCCCCTGCACCTCGGGCGTGATGTCGCCGGGTGAATATACATTTTCTACATCACAAAAAGAGCTAATGAAAGTGGTTGAAGGTGAGCTAGTTGTGAAGCTTCCGGGAAGTGACGAATGGCAATCTTTTGCTACAGGCACCAGCTTTAATGTACCCGCCGATGCTTCTTTTGACGTAAAAGTGTCTACGCCTACCGCTTATCTTTGCTTTTACAGCTAATTCTTAAAAGCGTTTAATTCACTCTGTATTTAAACTTTCGTAGAATTGACTTTCAGAGGTTGTAAAATTTCTCTGTATATCTCAAAGTATTAGAAGTGCAAGCGAGCTCGGCTCACTTGCGCTTTTATACTAATAAAACTAAACCTGAAATGTGTGCGAATTATCAGGGCCTGTTGACCTTTGATGTACGAATTTCGGTCTAAATGGAAGCCTTTTAATCGCGAAACAGTCCTGCAAGCCTAGTGGGCTAAGTTAAAGGGTACTGCGTTGAATGTTTTCGACTTAGAACCACGAAACCGTCAAACATCCGCCTTGTCTAGATGGCACAAAGACCGCTGCAAAAACGTACTAAAAAGGTCAACAGGCCCTAGTGCTGGAATACACTTTTCACACGTTGTGGCGTTTAGTAAACAATGAGAAGTACAAATGAAATCCATATCACTCCAAAAAAAGTTCATGCTTATCGTTGGCGGTAGCATAGCTTTGATGTTACTCATTACGGCGTTTTTCTTAGTCAATACCGTTGCAGATAACACCCGCAGTCGCGTAGAAAAAGAGCTTAAATCCTTAGTTGCACGTGAGGCTAATGACGTTGAAGGATTCTTCGCAACCTATGGCGGCGTTGCTAGAGCATTCCTAAGTAGTCCTTTTCTACAAGATTTTTTTACGCGCCATAACACGCGAGGGGCGCCCGAAAGCCAACTGACTCAATCCAAAGATATCTATGCCACATTTGAGGGCATCAGCAGTCAAGATCCCATTATTAAATCGGCGTTCTTTGGTTCAGCTAAGACGGGTGAATACTTCTATGAAGAGGGCCGAGTCGGCGTCGACACTTCGGGTCCTGATGCTGGCAATCCTAACGCCGGTTACTTTGCAACTAAGCGTCCGTGGTTTACTACTGCCGTTGAAAAAGGAAAGCTATATGTAACGCCTCCTGCTGTCGATTCCCAAGATGGAAGCGTATCTGCAGTAGTACAAACCCCGATATACAAAAATGGAGCGTTACTAGGCGTTGGCGGTGTCGATATTCTTATTAGCACGGTGGGTAAGGTCATAGATGCCATTCGTTATGAAGAACAAGGCACGGCGTTTTTACTCGATGAAAACCAAAACATTGTTTACTTTCCAAAACAGAGCAAAGCGTTGCCACTAAGCTCCTCTATTCGCAACTTTGACAGCGTGTTTGATAGCACTGAAGGGTTTGGCAAGTTGGCAAGTAATATAGCGGCTAATGAATCTGGTATTGTGCACGTAACCTGGAAGGGGGAAGACTATGTTGCGGTTTTTGAGCACGCTCAGTTAACTAACCCACAAATGAATTGGTCGCTGGGCATTCTTATCCCTGCAAGCATCATTGATAGCCCTATAAATAATGCAATTACTACGGCAATTATCGTCGCCTTTGTGATTATTGGATTAATAGCGCTTATTACTTATTTTGCGAGTGCTAAAGTCACTCAACCTTTGGTCGAAATGCGCAACGCAATGGCGGAAATAGCGCATGGCGACGGCGACTTAACCAAGCGTCTGGAAGTTAAGAGCAACGACGAAATCGGTGCGCTTGCCATAGAGTTTAATACCTTTACCGATAAACTAAGATCATTGCTAAAAGATACTGCCGCTAACACTAAGGCTGTTTCTGATGCAGCGGATCACCTTCGAGATGTGAGTCACGCGACTAGCAAGGAAATTAACCAAGAGCGTAGTCAGGTGGACAATGTGTCTACGGCAGTCACGCAGATGGCTGCTACCGTCGTTGAAATTTCAAAAAATGCGGCACAGTCCAGTGACGCTGCGACTAAAGCAGATGAATTGGTACAAGCCGGCAGTGAGCAAGTGCAAGATGCCATGAGGGAAATTCGCGCGCTGGCTGACGCCATCAGTCAGGGTGTTGAAGTTGTGGGCGGATTGAGCAAAGAGTCAGATAGCATCGGTGCTGTAGTCGATGTAATTAACAGCATTGCTGAACAAACTAATTTACTGGCATTAAACGCAGCCATTGAAGCGGCGAGAGCCGGTGAACAGGGGCGCGGCTTTGCCGTTGTTGCAGATGAAGTTCGCTCATTAGCAAGTCGTACACAAGAATCGACGACTGATATACGAAAAATGGTAGAGCGATTGCAGGCGATGTCTGAGCAGACCAACAGTGTTATGCAGGAAGGACAAACCCGTTCTCAATCTGGTGTCGATAAGACAGAGAAAGTGGTCGAAACGCTTAAAGACATTACCCAGTCTATAGGTTTGGTTCACGAGCAAAGTACTCACATAGCACTGGCGACCGAGCAGCAAACGGAGGTGGCGCAAGATATTAATAAGTCGCTCGTAGCTATCACTGGTTTAAGTGATAAAACTAGTCAGCATGCAGAAGAGTTAGCTGTGGAAGCTACGCAGCTAAGTGCCGTCTCTGGTGACTTAAAAGAATTGGTGGGGCAGTTTAAAATTTAGCGCCATTCATACCGTTAACCGCGCATAATGCGCGACAGTCTTTAATTAGAGCGTTGTCGCTTGCCAACATTGTTGGCAAGCGAATTATTTTATTCCCTAGTTTGACATAAGTTTTCCGAAATACAGTTTGGAACACCTATGGCTTGTGCGTTTGCGAAAGGGCAATGAAATCATCTACAAACCCCAATACGTCCTGCGCTTTTCTATGACCCAAGTACAGCGTTTTTGATACGCCTTGTTCACCAAGCGACCGACAAGTCAGGAGATCGCTTTCTTTTGATTCATCAATCAACCATTTAGGTAGCGCAGTAACACCACGTCCCGCTGCTACCATTTGTAAGATGATCTCTGTGGTTTCAATCGTTTTATGTTGCCTCACTGTGCAATTGGCAGGAGTAAGAAAATGCGTGAATACGTCCAGTCGACTGAGTTCTACGGGGTAGGTGATAAGGGTCTCATTGCTTAAGTCTTTCGGTGTAACAAATGGTTTCTCTGCCAAAGGGTGGTGCTTATCCATTACCAACACTTGTTCATATTCGAACACTGGCGTGTAGGTAATGGTTTCAAGTGAAAGAGGGTCTGGCGTGAGCAATATATCAATATCGTACCCGTGAAGCGCTTGTAAACCGCCAAAAGAGAACGCGCGGCGTACATCTACATCAACATCTGGAAAGGCTTTCAAAAAAGGCGCCACTACCTTGAGCAACCATTCAAAACACGGGTAGCACTCCATCCCAATACGTAATATGCCCTGTTTACCATCGGCGAATCTGCGTAATTGGGCTTCAGTATGCTCAAACTGGGGTAAAACTCGGTGAGCTAAGCCCAATACACTCTGACCCGCCTGAGTCAGCGTGAGTCTTCTGCCGTCTTTTTTCCAAAGCGGTACGTCAAAATGGGCTTCCAACTTTTTCATTGCGTGGCTTAACGCTGACTGGGTTAGAAAAAGCGATTTTGCCGCTTCTGTCATCGTGCCTTCAGCATCTATCGCTCTTACTATTCGTAAATGTTGTCTATCAATCATAATAAATTACAACCAGTTTAACGTTTTTGAAGAGGGCTTGGGGCAGCACTGACTATAGTCACGGCGTCCGACAGGCGAGTTTCAATTATCTCTTTTATGATAATTGATATTTCTCTAAAGGTCTTTCGTCCAGGCGCAGTGTTTCTCCACGCTAATGAGTGCTGACGCTCAATAGGCATATCGGCAATCTCACACACGTGTAATGCTTCAGGCTTGTGCAACTCAGAATGAATATAAAGCCCGGGTAGGAAGGCTACACCCATGCCCATTACCACCATTTGACGCAAAGTATCTAGGCTGGTGCCCTCATAATCTCGCTGTAAATCTGCCCCAATCTCATCGCAAATGCGCTGCACTTGATGATGAAAGTGATGTCGGTCTTCTAGTGTTAACACTTTCTCGCCGCTTATTTCTTCTGGCTTAACATAGGCTTTTCCTGACAATTTGTGATCAGAAGGCGTGACGAATTTTAAAGGCTCTTTGAAGAGTGGTTGCGTGATTAATTGAGAGTTTTCGCCTGAAAGTGGCGAAAGAATTAGGTCATATTCACCACGCAGTAGACCGTGTTGCAATGCGTTAGGGGCGCCTTCTCGAACATAGAAGCGCAAGCCGGGCTTCCGTTTGTGCAGATCTGGTAGCACAAAGGGAAGTAAATAAGGCCCTAGCGTTGGCGGTATCCCTAACCGGTAGGTTACAACTTCACCCTCGGACAAGTCTCGTGCAATTTCGCTGAACCGTTGAGAGGCCTGCAGCACCTCTTCCGCTGCATCAAGCAAGGCTTTACCTTGGGGAGATAACAGCGTTCCTGTGCGTGAACGTTCAAAAAGCGTTAGCCCTAAGAGGTTCTCTAGCGCACTGATCTGACTGGTCAGAGTAGGCTGACTAATTCCCAGTATTCCCGCTGCTTGCCTGAAGCTTAGGTATTTAGCCACTGCAACAAAATAGCGGATTTGGTTAATTGACGGGGTCTTTCCGTTGAATTGCATGGTGAAAATGGCTCTCTATTACTATGCTTATGGGTAGTGATACGTAAGCGGTGATAGTATTTAGCTATCGCGAGTTAGTATATTAAACTATTAATCTATCAGGTGAAACTGGCGTAATTACATAATCATTACAATTATTAAAAAATTGGGAGTTATATATGGATCACGTTATCTCAGGTGTTGCCAAATTCCAGAAAGAAGTTTACCCAAACAAAAAAGCTACGTTTCAAAAACTAGCTACTGGGCAGAACCCTGAAGTGCTTTTCATTACGTGCTCTGATTCACGTATCGACCCGAACTTAGTAACACAAACTGATCCGGGTGAGCTATTTATCTGCCGTAATGCGGGCAACATCGTACCTCCTCACAGCAACCAAACTGGTGGCATGACAGCGTCTATTGAATTTGCAGTTGCTGCACTGGGCGTTTCTCACATTGTTATTTGTGGCCATACTGACTGTGGTGCGATGAAAGGCGCCATCAACCCTGAAGGCTTAAGTGCGCTTCCGCATGTAAAAGAGTGGCTAGGTCATTGCCGTGTTGCAACTGAAGTTGTTAAAGAGCGCTGTGGCCATTCAGACCTTTCTATTGACGACCTAGAAGCGGTAACGAAAGAGAACGTTGTTCAGCAAATTCAGCACCTTCGTACTCACCCTGCTGTTGCTGCAAAAATTGCAACAGGTCAGGTTAAGCTCCACGGATGGGTTTATAACATTGGTTCAGGTGAAGTACTTTACTACAACACTGAGTCTGGTGAATTCGATGTAATGGACGAGTCAACTGCCGAAGCACAACTTGCTCGCGGTGAATAAGGTCTATAACTATGGTAAAAATTAACCTTTCAAACCTACGAGGCGATTTTACCGGCGGTTTAACAGCCGGTATCGTTGCTTTACCACTGGCGCTTGCACTTGGTGTAGCGTCAGGCTTAGGCCCAATGGCGGGTCTGTACGGTGCTATTGCGGTTGGCTTCTTTGCCGCACTTTTCGGTGGTACACCAGCACAGATTTCTGGTCCAACGGGGCCTATGGTTGTTGTTCTTGCAGGCTTGTTCGCAAGTCTATCAGGCGACGCCAGCCTTATATTCACAGCTGTGATATTGGCCGGTATATTCCAGATTGTTTTTGGTGTCCTTGGCGTTGGTCAATACATTCGCCTGGTGCCTTACCCGGTAATATCGGGCTTTATGTCGGGCATCGGTGCAATCATCATCATTCTTCAAATCGGCCGCTTGCTGGGCCATGAGCCGCCAGGCGGAACAATCGGCGCATTGACATATTTGCCAACCGCGCTTGCCGATATTGATTTTGCAACCTTGGCGTTAGGCCTTGGTACCTTGGTTATTGCCTACAAATGGCCACCGCAATTAGGCAAGTATGTGCCTGGCGCACTGGCTGCACTTATCATTGGCACGCTTGTAAGTTTAGCGCTGTCTGTGCCAATCCTTGGTGATATCCCGACGGGTTTACCTAGCCTTCACCTTCCAGTATTTGACCAAAGCAAAGCACTGCTTATTCTTGAAGCCGCGTTTATTCTAGCTGTGCTGGGAGCCATCGATAGTCTACTTACATCTCTTGTTGCTGATAACATGACGCGTACCCGTCACGATAGTAACAAAGAGCTAATCGGCCAAGGTATTGGTAATACATTTGCTGGTCTTATCGGCGGTATCGCAGGTGCAGGCGCAACGATGCGTACTGTTGTAAATATCCGAAGCGGTGGTAAGTACAACATATCAGGCATGGTACACGCGCTAGTTCTTCTAGCAATTGTGTTAGGTCTTAGCCCGCTAGCAGCGCAAATTCCTCACGCTGTTCTTGCTGGTATCTTGGTCAAAGTTGGCTTAGATATCATCGACTGGAGTTACTTGAAGCGCGCTCACAAAGGCCCACGTTGGGACTTCGGCCTAATGATTATGGTGCTTGCGCTAACGGTATTTGTAGATCTGATCACAGCAGTTGGTGTTGGCGTGGTATTCGCAGCATTAGCTTACGTTAAGCAAATCGCACAGCTGCAAATTGAAGAGCTTAAGAAAATCCCTGAGTCGTTAAACGACCCTAAAGAAAATGAGCTATTGGAATCTCTTAAAGACAAAGTATCAATCTTTAGTTTTGGCGGACCACTAAGCTTTGGTGCGGCTGCCGATTTGGGCCACCACGTTCGTGAGCGTGTGAAACCGGGTTCTAAAGTCACCATTTTAGATTTCTCGCGCGTTCCACTTATGGATGTTTCTGCTGCGATGGCAGTTGATACAGTTACCTCAGATGCACTAGCGGCAGGTCGTCAGCTGGTTATTTGTGGTGCTAATGCAGAAGTCAATAAGGTGCTTGAGGGCGTAAACGAAGCGCACCCAGGTATCCCCAACTTTGACACGCTACACGACGCCTTGCTTTACGCAGAAAAGCAAGTAGCCGGGACTGAAAGCAAAAACACCCGTTTTCAAGCCGCAACGCAGTCGTGAAGTAATATCAAGGTAAGATAAACCTTTCCCTTTTGGCCCTCCTTAGTGAGGGCTTTTTTGTGTCTGTTAGGCAAAGATTTCTTTGCTAAATTTCTGGGTCCGTTTATAGCTGGTGCGTGTTTACTTGGATGTCATTGAATAAACAAACATGGAAAATGTTTTATTAATTGATTGTTCAATTAAACTTAACGCTACTGTAACAATTCCTCCCTAGAGTAGTGAGTAAACATTACACAACTACTTTGGGAAACACATGAAAACACACAATAAACTCTCGTTAGCTGTACTTGCAGCACTTTCGTCTATGACTACACCTACAGTGGCGTGGGCAGAGGAAGCAGAGCGTGCTGACGAAGAGCGCATAGAAGAAATTACCGTTGTTGGGCGAAGCGTTTCTTACGCGAATAACGCAACGAGCGACGATATGTTTAAACAACAGGCTAATCTTAGCAGTGTGTTAGCCGCGGTTGATAACCTGCCGGGTGTGCTTATTAACGAAGGTGATACCTTTGGGGCTGATGACTGGTCAACGTCTATTGTTATTCGTGGCTTTCAAGTAAACCTAAACGAGCAGCAAATTGGCATGACGGTAGATGGCATCGCCAACGGTAACTCGAATTACGGTGGTGGCGCGAAAGCGAATCGCTATATCGATACCGAAAACGTAAAAGGCGTTGAAGTTTCTCAGGGTACGGCGGATATCGCTTCCCGTTCACACGAAGCCTTGGGCGGCACACTGAATTTCACCACCATTAACCCGTCTGCGGAGCAGGGCTTAATAACCAGTGTAACTGCGGGTTCATTTGATGCGTCAAAATACTATGTACGCTACGAAACAGGCGAAATCTTTAAAGATACTTACGCGTGGATAAGCCTTTCAAGTCAAGAAAGTTCTGACTTTATGCAGCAGGCAGCAGAGAACACCCGTGATCATTTAGCCATGAAGTTTATCTCTACCGTTAACGACGTGTCTCTTACAGGTTACCTGTCTTACGACGATACCCACGAAGATAACTACCAGCGCATATACGGGCTGGCGCAATATGAGCAAAATCCAGATTGGGACCAGTTAACTGACGAGTGGACAGGCGTGCCTTATCAAGATCAGGCGTATCGTCGAGGTTGGTCTACCCTACGCGAAAACCTTTTCGCTTATTTACAGGCTGACTTTACTATTGGCCAGGTCGATTTTATGACTAACGTGTATTATCACGACAATGAAGGACGCGGCGAATGGGTTCCACCCTATATTGTTGATATCACTGATGACGGAGCAGAAGGGCACTCAGAGCTTATTGTTGGAAATACGGTATTCGGTGGAGAGGAGCTGGGACAAATCTACTTTGTTGATAGACAAGGTAACCAGCTAAGCCCTATCGAGGGTTGTCAAAGCTCACTGACCTTCCCTTATGGTGGTGCAGGTGCAGAATATGACCCAGGCTGTCATGCGCAAGGCGCTATTCCCGTGGGCTCATATCGTCACACCCATTATGATAAAGAGCGTTTTGGCATTAATGCTGATGCTGTGTGGTACACCAAAATTGGTGATTTTGATAATACCGTACGTTTTGGTATTTGGTGGGAAGACTATGAGCGTGGCGAGTCTCGCGATTGGCATAAAATTACCAACTCGTCTATTAGCGTCGATTATGACAACGTGCCTTACTGGGTGCAGTACGACAGAACCTTCCCAGTTGATACCTTGATGTACTATGTGGAAGATGAGCTTGATCTAGGCTTTGCCCGCATTCGCGCTGGTGCCAAGAAGTTTAACGTAGATATCGAGAAAACGGACAACTTTGATTCAGCCAACAACTTAGCGGTCAATACTGACTCAGATACCTTATTCTCAGCCGGTATCGTTGCACCTTTACCCATTGAAGGAGTTGAAGTTTTCGCAGGTTACGGTGAGAACTTTGCGGCAATCAAAGATGCACAACTAGAGCGCAACGATACTGACCTTCGCTTTATAAAGCCAGAAACCGCTGACAACATTGACGTAGGTTTCCGCTACTCTTCACCTGGTTTCAATGCCAGCGTGACCTACTACAATATTGAGTTTAACGACCGTATTCAATTTACCAGTAACGAAACCTCAGAGGGTATAGACTTTCTTGAAGCAGCCGCGGGTGGATACAAAAACGTGGGCGGTATTGAGTCTAGCGGTTTTGAAATTTCAGCAGACATTATGCTAACCGAAGAGTTCTCGTTGTTCACTTCTATTACCTTAAGCGAGTCAGAATATGTTGCGACGGTAGGTAGTTCAGGTACGCAATACGATACACTTGACGATGCGCTGGCAGCCATCGCTGACCCTGAAAACCCTGAAGTGTCACTGGTAGCTATTGAAGGTAATACGGTTATCGGTACGCCTGACACTATGGCGGTAATTAGCCTTGATTGGGCACGCGATAACTACTTTGCAGGCCTGTCTACCAAGTACGTTGATAGCCGCTACCTGGATATTGATAATGCAGCACAAGTTGATGACTATATCGTTAGCGACTTCTATATTGGCGGCTTTATCGAAAACATTGGTTCAGGTGCTGAAGAGCTAGAAGTGCGTTTAACAGTAAACAACCTGTTTGATGAAGACTATGCGTCTACCATTGCACCAGGTGCATTTTGGATTGGCGCACCTCGCGCTGTTGCAGTCAACGCACGCTTAACCTTTTAATCGTGATATCATGCCTGCGGCGGCATTGTGCTGTCGCAGGTTATTTTTTAGATTTAAGGTTTGGAGTTGTAGCATGCCCAAGGTGGGAATGGAGCCAGTTCGCAAGAAGCAATTAATAGAAGCAACGCTAGAAGTGATGGCAGAAGTTGGCTATCACGGTACAACGATTAGCTTAATTAGTAGAAGAGCTGGGCTTTCTTCAGGGATAATTAGTCACTATTTTGGTGACAAGCAAGGTTTAATTGAAGCAACGATGCACCACCTTCTCGATGCGCTAAAAATCACGCAGCGTATTGACGATCCCCTAGAGCGGATAGATTTCATTATTGAAAATAACTTTTCACAAACGCAAGGGGCGAGTTCCGCCACCAATACCTGGTTTAACTTCTGGGCGTTGTCACTACACAACGAAGGCTTGCATCGTTTGCAGTGTATTAACCACAAACGCTTAGAGCGTAATTTAGCGTTTAGTTACCGCAAGCTACTTAAACCTGAGCAGGTCAAAAACGCCGCTGCGTCTACCGCTGCATTAATTGATGGGTATTGGCTTCGTTATTCCATGGGCAGTGTGGGTAACGGTGATTTTTCAGAAGCTGTAGCCCGTTGTAAGCAATACGTTCGCGATTTAGTTGCCCAATACGGAAGATAAATAAGCAAACGGAAGTTAAACAAGTACTCGCGGCTGGCGTATAAGTACCACCGAGCGAATACTTATTAGAAAAATAAAAAGGGCGGTTCGAGATAAGTCGAACCGCCCTTTTTAATTATCTACACTTTCTAAATGAGCTACATGATCTATGCGGACTGGTATTAGCTGGCGCCAGATACAAATCGCTATCCGGCGCGAGAGGCTAGCATGTGCTCACTAAGTGCTAAACTCAATGAGCTACCAAATTCTTACGCGCTCTTCTGGCGCAAGATAAAGTGCATCACCTGGTTTCACGTCAAACGCTTCATACCATGCATCATGGTTTCTTGGAGCTTGTGCACGATAACGACCTGGCGCGTGTGTACCTGCGCGAAGTTGATTCAGCATGCTTTCTTCAGTGCGTTTTTCTTTCCACACTTGTGCCCATGCAAGGAAGAAACGCTGATCGCCTGTTAGGCCGTCAATTACCGGCGCTTCTTTGCCGTTAAGGCTAAGTTTGTAGGCGTGGTAAGCCATGGCTAGACCACCCACGTCACCAATGTTTTCACCCAAGCTGTTGCGACCATTTACGAAGTTACCTTCGATAGGCTCGTACTGGCTGTATTGCTCGGCTAGCATATCCGCTTTTTCTTCAAACGCTGCGCGGTCAGCATCGGTCCACCAGTTGCGCTGAATACCGTTTGCATCTGACTTCGAGCCTTGATCGTCAAAACCATGTCCCATTTCGTGACCAATTACCGCACCGATTGCACCGTAGTTAACTGCTGCGTCGGCGTTTGGATCAAAGAATGGTGGTTGCAAAATAGCCGCTGGGAATACAATTTCATTGAACGAGCTATTGTAGTAGGCATTAACGCGCTGCGGTGTCATACCCCAGCGATTGCGATCTGTTTTCTCTAGCTCACGTTCTACCGATTGGTCTTGGAAGAATGTGCGTAGGTTTCGAACATTGCCTACTAAGTCTTTGTCGCTGATGGTTACGCCGTCGAAAGACTGCCATTCGTCTGGGTAGCCAATTTTAGGGTTAAATGCCATTAGCTTTTCTTTGGCATTTACCTTGGTTTCTTCGCTCATCCAGTCTAGGTTTTCAATACGCTCACCTAGTGCTGTACGCAAGTTCTCAACCAGCTCCGCCATCTGCTCTTTTGAGCTTTCTGGGAAGTATTCGTTTACGTAAATCTTGCCGATAGCAAAACCAAGTGACTCAGTACCAGACATTTGGCTCACTGCGCGTTTCCAACGAGGACGAGGCTCTTGCTGTCCGCTTAGTGTACGACCAAAGAAGTCAAAGTTGGCTAGGTAGATATCTTCAGAAAGGAAATCCGCATTGTTTGAAATAGTGTGATATTTCAAGTACGACTTCCAATCAGCGAGATCAGCTTCGTTAATAATTTTAATAACGTCTTTTACTGGCTCAGGCTGTGTAATATTTAGCTCAGGTACCTTATAACCGGTTTGAGCAAAATATGTATCCCAATCAAAGCCAGGGTACTCGTCAGACAGCTTGCTACGTTCAATCTGGTTAAGAGTAAGGTCGCGGTCACGGCGTTTTTCGCGAGGCCACTGAATTTCTGCAATTTGTGTTTCAAGGGCAAGAATATTCGCCGCTTTTTCAGCTGCGTTTTCTTCGCCTGCAAAATTTAGCATCTGCTCGATGTGCGCTACATAAGCTTCACGAATTTTAACAAAACGTTCGCTATCGCTCAGGTAGTAGTCGCGATCAGGAAGGCCTAAACCACCAACACCAACACTTAATTGGTATTCATTTGGGTCAAGGCGGTTGTACCACATACCGCCGCCAATTGGCGTGGTTGAGCCTACTAACCAGCTGTTACCAAATGCTTTGGTTAGGTCAGTTTTGTTTTCAATGCTATCGATAGACGTGAGTACGTCTTTAATTGGCTCAATACCTTTCTCGTTGATAGTATCGGTATCCATGTAAGCAACAAAAAAGTCGTGAACAAGCTTCTCTTCTGCATTAAGCGAAGACTTTTCCATTAGCCCATCAATGATGTTTTTAACTTGCTCTTCACTACGCTCTGCAAGACCCGTAAACGCGCCGTAGCGAGTTTTGTCAGCGGGCAGCTCGTAGTTGTCGTACCATGTACCGCTCGCGTACATGAAGAAGTCATCACCAGGTTTTACCGCTTCATTACGAGCGGTCAAGTCTATGCCAAAAGAGCCTAGTTCCGCTTCGCCCTTCATTTCTGGCGCTTCAACATTGCTGGTTTGTTCTTGGGCTTGTTCAGGCTGACCGCAACCAGCAAGTCCCAAAGATGCCGCAATCGCTACGGCAAGAAGTTTATATTTCATCGTTTTTCTCGTTGTGATTATAAGTGTCGTCGTTAGGTGCAGTGACACTCGTTGTTTTTAAAGTAGGCACAAATTCCTTGTTAAACGGTAAAGCATTCCGTGCCTGATTAAAATAGCTTGTGATATGCGGCGTTTCTCGCTGTAAAAAGTCTGCTACAGCTGTGTGAAACGACTCGTGTTGTAATTTGTGATGTGAACGGCAATAAATGGGCTCGAAGCCTCGAAGTATTTTATGTTCACCTTGGGTGCCGGGATTAAAAAGCGATAGCTTTTTCTCAATGGCAAATTCAATGCCTTCAAAATAACAGCAGGCAAAATGTAGCCCGTCTATTTCTTTCAGTGCTCCCCAGTATCTGCCATACAGTCCTGTCTCATCGTAGAAAAAGAGGGCGCTGGCTACTGCTACCTCATTCTCTACTGCCGTAACTATAAGCATGTTCTCGCTCATGCTCTCGACAAGCTGCTCAAAGAACGCATCATTCAAATATCCCACGTGACCGCTTCGTTTTAAATAGGTTGCTTTGTAACACTTTGTGAAAAACTGCAGTGTCTCTGGACTAATCTCATTGCCGGTATGATGGGTAAAGCGGACGCCTTGCTCGTTCAGTTTACGTCGACTTTTCTTGATATCTTTTCTTTTGCGGGAGGTAAGCGCGTTAAGAAAATCGTCGAAATCACCATAACCGTAGTTATGCCACTGAAACTGAACCGCGTATCGGGTCAGGTAACGGTTTAGCGTGTCGGATTGATCTCGAAGTTGTTCAATGGAAAAGTCATTTGGCTTGGGAGTACCGCTGCTGGTGATTTGAGCCGAGGTGCTTTCATTAGCAAATAGCCAATGAAAAGAAGATAAAGCCTCACCAAATACGGAATCTACATACGCTGTTAATGTATTTTCTAGTTCACTTAAAAGTGACGGAGTAAGCGCAATGTGCCCATCAGAAAGTAGTCTAGAGCCTGTTACGGGCGTGAAGGGGATGGCCGATATCCATTTAGGATAATAGTCGAGACCGTGCTGTGCATAAGCATTAGCCCATGCGTGGTCAAACACGTATTCACCGTAGCTGTGAGTTTTCAGGTAGCCGGGAATAACGAGATTAACAGCCCCATGCTGGCTCTGCGCTATAGCAATATGGCAAGGCTGCCACCCAGATTCATTGCTGCACGAGCCGCTGCGTTCTAGCGCATGTAAAAATTCATAAGAAACGAAAGGACCCGATTCTTTTGCGAGGTATTGCCAGCGCTCTTTAGAGATCTGTTCAATCGAATCTATTATTGTTATGCGATAGTTGGATGCTGTCATGCAGTTTACATCATGTAGAGGTTAAGTGCGTAAAACGCTAGATAGTCGCAATGTACGAGTAATTAACGCTAAAATAACGCGGTTTCTACGTTTAATACAGAAGAGTAAGTTTACAAAAATGTCAGAGTTCGACCGAAAAATCATTACCGACGCGATTACTCGCATGCTGGCACGACGAGAGCATAGCTTTAACGAGATTATGCGAAAGTTGCAGCAGAAGGGAATAGCGAGTGATGCTTTCATGCCTATTCTGGAGGAATTCAAAGATGCTGATATCCAAAGCGATGCTAGATTTGCAGAAAGCCGAGCTCGCGCACTGTATTTAAAAGGGAAGGGACCCCGCGCAATTAAATTAGACTTACAGCAATACGGTGTAGATGAAAGTACTGCAGAACACGCAATGAGAGAGATTGACGCTGACTGGTTTGAAAGTGCTAAAAAAGTAAAAGAGAAAAAGTTTGGCGAGTTTTATGAAACCGAATTCGCGTTGAGACAAAAGCAGAAACAATTTCTTCAATATCGTGGCTTTTACCAAGATCACATTGAATATGCGGTAAGCGCAAACGAATCTAGCTAAAACGGCTGGTTTATGCTCTTGTTTACCGACAAATAGATGCCGTTGGCGATTCGTTTTATGAATACTGGCTATTTTCGTCTACTTAAAGTGAAATTTGAGCCTATCTTCTCCCCGTTACACTTAACAAAATTGCGTTATCCATGGTATTGTTGCGCAAATTTGTGTGCATTTTAATTATCCAGAGAATTATAGCGAGGATAAGCGTATTGCGTATTCGCAAACTGCCCCGATTATAAAGCTCATTAGAACAGGCAAATCGCACGTTTCAAAAATAGAATAAAGGAAGTTAGGTTTTCAATGACATTATCAACTGCTGACTTACGTAACAAGTTTATCGATTATTTTAAAAGCCATGGCCACCAAGCGGTGGCGAGCTCGTCACTGGTTCCGGCAGATGATCCCACACTTCTTTTTACCAACGCGGGCATGAACCAGTTTAAAGACTGTTTTTTAGGTGCGGAAAAACGCAGCTATACCCGTGCGGTATCGTCACAGCGCTGCGTTCGCGCAGGTGGTAAGCATAACGACCTTGAGAACGTAGGTTACACTGCGCGTCACCATACCTTTTTTGAAATGCTGGGTAATTTCAGCTTTGGCGATTATTTCAAAAAAGAAGCGATAGAGTTTGCATGGAATTTCCTTACCAAAGAAATTGGTTTGCCAAAAGAAAAGCTCTTAGTCACCGTTTATTCTGAAGATGACGAAGCGTTCGACATCTGGGAAAACCATATTGGTGTTCCAAAAGAAAAGATTATTCGCATTAGCACGTCAGATAACTTCTGGTCTATGGGCGATACCGGTCCATGTGGTCCTTGTTCTGAAATCTTTTACGATCACGGTGCGCACATTTGGGGAGGTCCTCCGGGAACACCAGAAGAAGACGGCGACCGCTTTATCGAAATTTGGAACCTGGTATTTATGCAGTTTAACAAACAAGCTGACGGTACCATGGAGCCACTCCCTAAGCCTTCAATCGATACCGGTATGGGCCTAGAGCGTATTTCCGCTATCTTGCAGAACGTGCACAGCAACTACGAGATCGACCTTTTCCAAAACTTGATCAAATCAGCAGCATCAATTGTTGGAAGCGAAGATTTAGAAAATAAATCGCTACGGGTTATCGCCGATCACATTCGTTCGTGCAGCTTCTTAATTTGCGATGGCGTTATGCCATCAAATGAAGGGCGCGGATACGTATTACGTCGCATTATTCGTCGCGCTGTTCGCCACGGCTATCAGCTTGGCGCAAACGATATCTTCTTCTATAAACTTGTGGCATCACTTGCCAAAGAAATGGGTGAAGCGTATCCAGAACTTGTAGACCAGCTACCGGTTATTGAAAAAGTACTACGTGTTGAAGAAGAGCAGTTTAGCAAAACGTTAGCCCGTGGTATGGCTATCCTAAACGATACATTAGAAACTCTAGAAGGCGACACAGTGCCGGGTGACGTAGTGTTCAAGCTTTACGACACCTATGGTTTCCCTACTGATTTAACCAATGATGTAGCACGAGAGCACGACCTTAAGATTGACGAAGAAGGTTTTGAAGCTGCTATGCAAGCACAGCGTGCCCGTGCACAGCAGGCTAGCAACTTTGGTGCAGACTACAATAGTAAACTCGCCATTGACCACACAACCTCATTTACTGGGTACACCGATGTAGAAGGCCAGGCGAATGTGGTTGAACTTATTGCCGACAATGCGTTTGTTGAGAAGCTTGAAGACGGTCAAGAAGGCGTTGTGGTATTAGACAGCACACCGTTCTACGCTGAAAGTGGTGGTCAGGCTGGAGATAAAGGTGTGCTTCGCGTGGCAAACGGTGAATTCATCGTTACCGACACCCAAAAAATGGGTAATGCGTTTGCACACAAAGGTATTGCTAAAGGTTCGGTATCTAAAGGTGATACGGCAACCGCAGCGATTGATGCAGCAAATCGTGAAGCCATTAAAAAGAACCACAGCGCAACGCATTTACTTCATGCAGCACTGCGTGAAATTTTAGGTGAGCACGTAACTCAGAAAGGTTCATTGGTTGAAGCGCCGCGCATGCGTTTTGACTTCTCGCATTTTGAGGCAGTAACGGCTGAGCAACTTGCTGAGATTGAAAGACGAGTTAACCAAGAAATACGTGCAAACCACACGTTAGCAACTGAACTAATGGATTTGGATGAAGCCAAAGCATCAGGCGCAATGGCGTTATTTGGTGAAAAGTACGACGAAAAAGTTCGCGTGGTAACCATGGGGCCATTCTCTGTTGAGCTATGTGGTGGTACTCACGTTACACGTACTGGTGATATTGGCTTGTTTAAAATTACCAGTGAAGCGGGTATTGCATCGGGCGTTCGACGTATCGAAGCAGTTACTGGCGAGCATGCACTTGAAGTCGTGCAAACCCAACAAGCGACACTGTCTTCATTGTCTGCGTTATTGAAAACAGACAGCCAAAATGTACTTGATCGCGTAGTTTCTCTACAAAATCAGACTAAAGAACTAGAAAAAGCACTCAATTCTGCGAAACAAAAACTGGCGAGTCAGCAAGGTGCTGATATGCTTAGTAATGCAGTAGAGATAAATGGCGTTAAAGTTCTTATTGCGAATTTGGAAGGTGTTGAAGCGAAGTCATTGCGTTCAATGATGGATGACATTAAAAACCGAATTGGTGAAGGGATCGTAGTATTAGGTGTGGCTAATGACGCGAAAGTGAATCTTATTGCTGGCGTTACTAAAAACCTCACTAGTAAAGTTAAAGCGGGCGAGCTAGTTAACTTTGTCGCATCACAAGTAGGTGGCAAAGGGGGCGGTCGTCCAGATATGGCACAGGCAGGCGGTGACCAGCCTGAAAACTTGGGCCAGGCGCTAGATTCGGTTAACGCTTGGTTACAAGATAAGCTATAATTATTTTTGTGTATAACAGTGAGTTTTTGAAGTGACGCAGAAACATGGAATCACTGTCGCTTCCATCGGGTCGTGCCGATGGGTTGGCAAATCTTAATGGATGATGTTCAGTATTAAGGAACAGGAGCAAGCGAATGCTTATTTTGACTCGTCGAGTTGGTGAAACGCTTATGGTTGGTGACGATGTAACCGTTACCGTACTAGGTGTAAAAGGGAATCAGGTACGTATCGGTGTGAATGCACCAAAAGAAGTTTCTGTGCACCGTGAAGAGATATACATGCGCATTCAAGCAGAAAAAGGCGGTCAGCCAGGCTCTGCAGAATAATTGCATTATACGCTTCATTGGAAAAGGTCAGCTTACGCTGGCCTTTTTTGTTTTAAGTGAGTAAATCTTATCGGGCTTTAGCGCAAGTCTATTGTTTCTGTTCTATTTCGCCAGAAATGACGTTGTGATGTCTCGCGCTAACGACCAAGTTAAGTCTCTGGGTCGTGCACAGCTTTTTTCTAGCACAATGCCTTCTGGGTGGACGATTTTTAAATAGAGACATTTACCGCTTTATCTGAGATTTTGGAGCGTTTTTAAATAACTTAAGTAAGTAATACGAATCAGCGTACTTGGTTATGAACAAATAAATTCAAAACTTTTTGATATTATTTTTGAAAAATTGACTAAATTATTAAGGCGGGTCAGTTAAAACTGCAATGAAGCTGCGCATATTCAAATGCAAATTAACGAGCATCGTTAAATAAAATTCGGTTTAATTGCTTGTATTGCGAACAAATTACTGGTTTTTTGCTCGAATCGTTTAAAATGGCAGCGGGTGAACAATTTCTTTATAAAAAAGGTTTGACTCAGGCCAATGAATCCGTAAAATGCACCCCGCAGTCAAGGAGAGGTGGGTGAGTGGCTGAAACCAGTTCCCTGCTAAGGAACCATACGCATATACGCGTATCGAGGGTTCGAATCCCTCCCTCTCCGCCATTATTCGTTGGCAGTGACGGCCAACAACAAGTTTTGCGCGTGTGTAGCTCAGCTGGATAGAGTACCTGGCTACGAACCAGGCGGTCGGAGGTTCGAATCCTTCCACACGCGCCACTTATTTTAAAGCGTCACCTTTTGATGTAAAATTCAAAAGTACACAAGTTTACGCGTGTGTAGCTCAGCTGGATAGAGTACCTGGCTACGAACCAGGCGGTCGGAGGTTCGAATCCTTCCACACGCGCCACATTGAAAAACCCACCTTTTTAGGTGGGTTTTTTCATTTCTACTCCTTTTATTTTTGTTCTCTCCACTTTCGTCTAAGCGCGCTGTTCAAAATTTAAGCTAAACTTAATGTGTCTAACAGCAGTAAAGCGCGAGGTACGCTATGGCACATCCATCTACTACTTTTCGATTTTTAGCAGAACCTACCGACGTAAACTTTGGCGGTAACGTTCACGGTGGCATTGTAATGAAATGGATTGACCAAGCAGCCTATGCCTGTGCCGCGCAGTGGTCCAAATGTTACTGCGTCACGGTGTCTGCCAATGGCATACGTTTCATAAAACCTATAAAAGTAGGCCAGCTAGTTGAGATAACCGCATCGTTGGTACACACTGGTGCGTCAAGTATGCATATCTATGTTGTGGTTAAATCGGGCGACGCCACGGAAAACACTAAGTCTGTCGCAAATCGCTGTTTTATAACTTTTATGGCGGTGGACTGTGAGGGAAGCCCAGTAAATGTGCCTGCTTACGTACCCGAGGATGAACGACATATGCAGCTAGAATTAGTGGCGATGCATGCGAAAGATTTCGCTAAACAGCTAGACAGTGACTTTACGGAAAATATAGGCTTTCATTAAGGCGTGAGTATAAATGAACGTAAACGTAGATTGCTGGCATCGGCAACGCTTATGCTAATTCCTAAAACATGCTTTTGTTGCAAATTTATTAGAGAATAATGCATTAAGTTTCATTTTGGCGGGTTTTATTCATTTTAAAGTGGTTTTTTATGCTGCTTTGTTGTGTTTTGAAAAACCACGTGATACTTATTCAGGTACAAAATAACAACAGGTTTGAATATGAATTCGGGATCCGTCGCTAGCCTGCTCTTTGAAGCAGCTTCTCTTATGCTTATAGGAATGGTATTTGTTTTCTCATTCTTAGGGCTTCTTATTGTGGGTATTCATCTCATTGCCCGATTTTGTGAAGCTTTTCCCGGTGAAACAGCAGAGCCTTCAGCTCATTTAAAAGGGCCTTCAGCTAATTTGAGTCGAAACAATCAAGCGGTACAACCAGGAATAGACGGAAACGTTATCGCAGCTATTTCTGCCGCAATTCATACCCATCGCCAAAATTCTAAAAAATAAAGCCTAATCAGGAGTTACCATGTCTAAGCCTCTGGCCCTTACCGAGCTGGTTCTGCGTGATGCCCACCAATCCCTTCTTGCTACGCGCATGCGTATTGAAGATATGCTTCCCATAGCGGAAAAACTAGATAAAGCTGGCTTTTGGTCAGTTGAATCTTGGGGTGGTGCTACATTTGATGCCTGTATTCGTTATTTAGGGGAAGACCCTTGGGAGCGCATCAGAAAGCTAAAAGCAGCCATGCCTAACACGAAACAGCAAATGCTGTTGCGTGGTCAAAACCTATTGGGTTACCGCCATTATGCTGACGATGTTGTCACTCGCTTTGTAGAGCGTGCTCACGAAAGTGGCGTAGATGTATTTAGAATTTTTGATGCCATGAATGACATTAGGAATTTGAAAACCGCAATAAAAGCGACTATAGACAGTGGCGCTCACGCGCAAGGGACAATTTCTTATACGGTAAGCCCTGTGCACAATCTTAAGCTTTGGCTCGAAATGGCGAAACAGCTTGAAGACCTAGGGGTTCATTCTATCTGCGTAAAAGATATGGCTGGGCTTTTAAAACCGTACGAGTGCGAGGCATTGATTACCGGATTAAAAGAAACGGTTGATGTACCTATTGCCATGCAGTGCCATGCCACAACAGGGTTGAGTACGGCGACGTATCAAAAAGCTATCGATGCCGGCATTGATATGCTGGACACGGCTATTTCTTCAATGAGCATGACTTATGGTCATAGCGCAACTGAGACCATGGTTTCTATCGTAGAAGGTACAGAGCGCGATACGGGTATTGCACTACCCGAACTAGAAGAAATTGCCAGTTACTTCAGGGAAGTAAGAAAGAAATACAGCAAGTTCGAAGGCAGTCTCAAAGGGGTAGATGCACGTATTCTTTTGGCTCAAGTACCGGGCGGAATGCTAACCAACATGGAAAGTCAGCTTAAAGAGCAGGGCGCTGAAGATAAATTCGAAGAAGTGTTAAAAGAAATTCCACGGGTAAGGGAAGATCTTGGGTTCATTCCTCTTGTTACGCCAACCTCACAAATCGTGGGCACGCAGTCAGTGCTTAACGTACTCACCGGCGAGCGTTACAAAAGCATTACAAAAGAAACCGCAGGCGTTCTTAAAGGTGAATATGGCGCTACCGCAGCACCAGTAAACAAGGAGTTGCAGGCGCGTGTGCTTGATGGCGCAGAGCCCGTGACATGTCGCCCTGCTGACAATATTGCACCAGAGCTGGATACACTGAGTAAAGAGCTTGATGAACTGGCTGAGAAAAAGCAACTATCGCTGTCAGACGATAAAATTGATGATGTTTTGACTTATGCCTTATTCCCGCAGATAGGCCTAAAGTTTATCGAAAACCGCGGCAACCCTGATGCGTTTGAACCTGCACCTAGCGCGCAAGAGTCGCAAAGCTCGAGTGCGCCTAAGCCTGCTGAAGCCAAGTCAAGCTCACAAGGGGCTACCGCGAGTGAAACTTACGACGTAAACGTAGATGGAAGAGTGTATCGCGTAGAAGTGGCACCTTCAGGTACGCTGACGAGCGTTACACCTGCTAGTGGCTCTCAGACGCAAGCACAGCCTCAAACCAACAGCGCTGCGCCATCAGACTCTAACTCTTCTCAGTCTATTGATGCACCGCTTGCAGGTAACGTATTTAAAGTCTTGGTGAGAAACGGCGACAGCGTGTCAGAAGGCGATGTGGTGATGATCTTAGAAGCCATGAAAATGGAGACAGAGATCCGCTCCGCATACACCGGTACGGTCACAGACATTACCGTAGGTGAGGGCGATGCCGTAACCAGTGGTCAACCGTTAATCTTATTGGGGTAGTACATGGATAAGTTAATGGTACTTTGGGATAGTACCGCGCTTGCGCACTTTGAAGCCGGCCAGCTTATAATGATGGCAGTGGGTTTCGGCTTGTTGTACTTGGCCATTGTTAAAAAGTTTGAGCCATTGCTTTTACTGCCCATTGGTTTTGGTGCATTGCTTACTAACATCCCTATTGCTGGTTTTTCAGAAGCGGGGGGGTTGCTGCACTACATATACAAAATCGGCATAGATACAGGGGTATTTCCTCTGCTCATCTTTATGGGGGTAGGCGCAATGACTGATTTCAGTGCGCTTATTGCTAACCCCAAAATGTTGTTACTTGGCGCAGCTGCGCAGTTCGGTATTTTTGCTACCTTGTTTGGCGCGATAGCGTTAAACCTTATACCTGGCTTTGAGTTTACGTTAAAGGACGCGAGCGCCATTGCTATCATAGGTGGCGCGGATGGGCCTACTGCCATTTTCCTCGCCTCACGGCTTGCGCCTGATTTGCTTGGTGCGATTGCTGTCGCTGCATACTCTTATATGGCGTTGGTACCTATTATCCAGCCACCTATCATGAAAGCGCTGACCACAAAAGAAGAGCGCGAGATAAAAATGGGTCAACTACGACCTGTGTCAAAGCGAGAGAAGATTATTTTCCCGCTTGCTGTGCTGTTTATGACTATCTTGTTTTTACCGGCCGCAACGCCGCTTGTCGGCATGTTCTGCTTCGGTAACTTAATGAAAGAGTGTGGCGTGGTAGACAGATTGAGCAAAACAGCCCAAAACGAGCTCATCAATACGGTCACCATTTTCCTTGGTTTAGCAGTAGGATCAAAGTTATCAGCTGAAGCATTCCTTACGGTCGAGACTTTAGGTATTTTGGGGCTTGGGGCTATCGCGTTTGGTATAGGCACTGCCGCAGGCGTACTCATGGCCAAGCTTATGAGTAAGCTGTCTGGTGGCAGTATAAATCCACTGATTGGTGCAGCTGGCGTCTCTGCTGTGCCGATGGCAGCCAGAGTGGTGAACAAAGTTGGGCTAGAAGCTAACCCTCATAACTTCTTACTTATGCATGCAATGGGGCCTAACGTGGCTGGCGTGCTAGGTAGTGCGGTTGCCGCAGGTATACTTTTGGCTCTGGTTGGCTAGAAAGCACGAATGCATTGCTGTACAAGGGGCAGTTTATCTGCCCTTTTTTTATTGCATGGCGTTTGTTCAAAAAAGGCTTTCTAGGGTTTTCTTTTTGTGACGAGTCGAGCGTGCCAGTTAGGTACGTAAGTGCGCTTCTCAAAGAAAACAACACCCAAACGATAAGCTCTTTATTCTCGAATTGTGTTTTGTGGTACCAGTGATTGGTAGGCGGTAACGAGTTTCTTAGTGCGCGTATGCTGCGGCCACCTAAAGATAGTTTCGGTCTTGCCTTCTTCTACAATTTCACCGCCTTCCATCACAATAATCCTGTCTGCAATGTGTCGTACAATACCCAAGTTGTGACTAATAAAGATAAACGCCAAGCCAAGTTCTTGCTGAAGCTTCAATATAAGATTCACCGTTTGCGAACGAATGGAAGGGTCTAACGCTGCAAAGGGTTCATCAGCCACTAACACTTTGGGCTTTAACACAATGGCTCTGGCTAGCGCTACGCGCTGCTGCTGTCCATCAGAAAGCATATGTCGATAAAAGTAATAGTGTTCGCGCAAGAGGCCTACCTTCACCAACATATCTTCTATAATTGGTTTGCGTTCTGCTTCGCTTAGACCTGTATTCAAACGCAATGGCTCATCCAAGATCTTTCCCACAGGAACCGATGGATTCATCGACTCGGAGCTATGCTGCAAGATCATACGAATGTCATGGGTACGTTTTTGCTGGCTATCTTTAGACTGGTATTTGGCTAAATATTTGTGCGTGTTAATTTCAATTTCACCTGCATCAGCAGGCAGTGCACCTACCAAGAGCTTAGCCAACAAGGATTTACCTGAGCGGTTTTCACCAATAATTGCAATGGTTTCACCGCGCTTTACGCTTAAGTTCACTGGACCAAGTTGAAAAACTTCAGGACGTTTTAGCCAACGTTTCCTTTCGTTATGAATAAACGTGAGATCTTTAACCTGCATGATATCCATTACAGCTTCTCCATATGTAGAGGGAAGTGACAGCTGTAATTGTGATCGTGAATTTTACGCACGGCTGGCGTTTGTACACAGGCGCGCTGTGCACGAGGGCAGCGCGGACCTAATCGGCAACCAATAGGCAAATGCTGTAGTGTGGGAATAGAGCCACCAAGCGTGGGTAGCAGCGATTTCGGTGGTAAATCTTTTCTGAAGCTCGGCGCGCTGTCTAGTAATGCTTTTGTGTAAGGGTGCAGAGGGCGCTTCTTAATGTGCTTCATTCTACCTGATTCTACAGTCTGCCCTGCATACAACACCGTCATAGAGTGAGACATACTTGCAATTGCCAGTAGGTCGTGACTAACAAACAAGATCGAGAGCGAGCGGGTCTGATTCAAACGCGTGAAGAGCTTCAGAATTTGTGTTTTTGTTGTAGGTTCCATTCCCCGAGTTGGATCATCGGCGATGAGCAATTTAGGCTGTGAAACCAAGGCCATCGCAATCATGAATTTTTGACCTATGTCAGCCGGTATTTGATGAGGAAAAGCGCTTAAATAATGCTTGTGGTACTTTATTCCTACTTTGTGAACGGTGCTTATTGCGATCTTTTTGCGGTGTTGTGCTCGTTGCCAGAACCAGCTCCCTTCAACAAATTCATCGGGAATGCTCTCTTCCAACTGCTCTCCAAGAGTTGCCGATGGGTCTAAACTTGCCTGTGGGTTTTGGAATACGACCGCTATTTCTCGGCGCATTACCTCACGACGCTGCTGCACAGACATACTCAGCAGGTTTTCACCATTCCAACTCATGCGGTCAGCCGTTAAATTCCATTGGCTAGGAAGGGCTCCGCAAATGGCGGACACGATCAAGCTTTTGCCTGAGCCTGACTCTCCTACCAGTGCGCGAATTTCCCCGCTGCTAACCGACAGGTTAACCTTGTCCAACGCTTTAATTGCGCCATCGCTGCTCTGCATTTCCAAGGTGAGGTTTTTAATATCAAGCATTGGCATATTAATGACTCACTCTTTTTCTAAGTGCTGAACGCAAACCGTCGCCCACAATATTGATAGATAGCACCATGAAGAATATTGCCATGCCGGGGACGGCAACGTTCCACGGTGCTAGATAAGCAACATCTAGCCCATCAGCTAGAATAACGCCAAGTTCAGGAAGCGGTGACTGTGCGCCTAAATTCAGAAAACCAAGTGCAGATATGTCGATAACGGCAATAGAAAGTGCAAGCGTGCCCTGTACAACCAGCATTTCGGTCATGTTGGGTAGTATAGAATGAACAAAAAGTTGCCATCTACTGGCACCGTCCAATTTAGACGCCACTATATATTCTTTTTTCATTTCGGCGCGCACAAAACTTCTTGTGTGGTGCACAAACTGTGGAATAAGTGCAAGGGTAATTGCCCACATGCTGTTAACCAGACCGGTACCCAATATTGCAACGATAATAATCGCAATAAGTAGCGTGGGAATGGCCATAAGTGCATCGAGTAAGTGGTTGACGATACTTGAGCGAACACCTCGCAGCATGCCAGCAAAGGTCCCAAGGCTAACGCCGACTAACATGGCAAGCACAACAGTAATGAATGCGGAGCCTAGTGTGATGCGACACCCATAAATTATGCGGGTAAATAGGTCTCTACCCAACGCATCAGTACCGAAAATGTGCGATATAGAGCCATTAGCTAACCAGCTAGGCGGTATTAACAGTCCGTCGATATTTTGTTCCACGGCATCATAGGGAGTGATGATTGGTGCGAACAGCGCGCAAACAACAAACAACGCCAGCATAATCAGGCCAAGCATGGCGATGTGGCTCGCTTTAAATGATGCCCAAGTCCGTTGCCACGGCGACGGATGGAATTCTTCGTCGTATAAACTAAACTGTGGCACGTTCGTATTTCTCTCTGCTTGGGTCAATCATTCGGTTAAACAAATCAACGAGAATCGTGAGTGTAATTACTACCGTGGATACTGCCATCATACCAATTCTAAGGGCAGGGTAATCTCGCTGATAAATAGCTTGAATCAGCCAATTACCGATCCCCGGCCAAGAAAACAAGGTTTCGACAATCATCGCGTTCGTTATTAATGTCGTAATTTGTATCGCCATTAGCGGTAAAATGGGCAGTAACGCGTTGCGCAGAATATGACGAAAGAATATCTGCCAACTTGAAAGGCCTCTAGATATTGCTGCAGCGATATAGGGGCGGTGTTTCACGTCTATAACAGAACGTCTTGTTATACGTATCATCGAAGCGGTGGCGATAGCGCCAATGGCAAACGTAGGTAATGCTAAGTGCGATAACGCATCCTTGAAGGCTAAGGTCTTGTTTTCTATGTCAGACAATAATATATCAATGAGAATAAAGCCTGACACGGGTTCGATGTTATAAAGCAAACTGATACGACCCGACAGCGGTGCAGCGTCTAGCTGCAAACTGAAAACCAATATAAGCAGGAGCGCAAACCAAAAAACAGGAAAAGAATAGGTTGTTATACTTGCACTATTTATTAGGTGATCCGACGTTGAATAGCTGCGAATCCCCGCATAATAACCAAGCGGTATTCCAATGAATAACGCCATCAACATGGCATAGGTTGCCAGTTCTATTGTGGCTGGCATCGCAATACCTACCTCTTCTCTTAACGGCAGGCCTGACGTAAAGCTGTATCCCCAGTCACCAGTGAGCAAGTTGCCTACATAATAGAAAAACTGGAAAATATAGGGCTGATCTAGTTTAAATTGCCGCTCCAATGCCGCGCGTTGAATTTCATTTTGCGGCACGAGTCCTGTTAGGTTTTCAAGTGTATCGCCTGGAAAAAGGTAGGCGAGTGAAAACGACATAATCGCTAACACCAAAAGCGTTAATATAAATAAAGTGCAGTATCTTACGAGGATCTGGATCACAGTGCTTTTTTTACTCCACCAAAGCGTACACCGCCAAAGGGATTAATGGTCATTCCTTCTAGTTCATTCCTGTATGCCTGATAGCGATAGGCATGTGCGATGGGAACAAGAGGAAGGCGTTCGTATAATAATCGGTTAACTTGCCGGTATATGGCTGTGCGTTCTTCAATATCATCTGTCTGAAGAGCGTCGTTGAGTAACTTATCATAGTCTTCACTGCACCACATGGCACGATTTGTACCTGAGGGTATAGCGCCACAGCTCAATAGCGGACGATAGAAGTTATCTGGGTCTCCGTTGTCGGCAGACCAACCAATTAATACCGAGTCGTGCAGGCCTTCCTGAAGATGGCGTCTGAAGGTAGTCCAATCGTAACTGACAATGGTTGCTTCTACGCCTACATCACGCAAATAACGCTGAATGAGCTCGGCCATCTTTGTTGCGTTAGGGTTGTAAGAGCGTTCAACAGGCATAGCCCATATCGTCATAGAAAAGCCGGCCTTAACTCCGGCGTCAGCTAATAATTTGCGCGCTAGAACTGGATTGTAGGCGGTATCGTCTGCGTCATTTTGAAACGCCCAGCTTGCCGCAGGCAGCAGGGTCTTAGCTCTAGTAGCACTGTCAAAATACACCGCTTCTAGCAATGTGTTCTTATCGATTGCGGCCGCTAGCGCACGTCTTACATCTGGGTTATCAAAAGGAGGGCGTTGAGTGTTAAACGCCCAAAATCCAATGTTTAGTCCTGGTTTTTCCGCTAGCGTCAGATCTTCTTTTGCCCGAATCACTTCAAGTTCAGTCTGTGCAGGAAAAGCGGTAGCGTCACATTCACCTGTCATTAATTTAGCCAGTCTCAGTGAGCTTCTTGGCGTAATGTCGAATATAAGCTGCTCTACAACAGGGCGCGTTTCGTCACCGTTTTGTGCTGTACCATCTTGAACAGTATCTTCGCCACCTTGGCCATTTTCAACTTCTTGGTTGGCACTCTCTACAGTATTGTTATCGCTTAGGATTTCATCACTCGTAGGCGCATCTTCCATTTGGTCACGCCAATAGTTGTCGTGGCGCAGGAACTTAATGAAATGATCTTTGCGATAGCTATCGAATTTAAAGGGGCCAGTACCTACTGGAAGCTCATCGATTTTGCCTGGCGTGCCGGTCTGTGCCAGCTGGTTAGCATATTCTTCTGATAAGATAACGGCGAAATCGGTTGCTAGATTTGCCAAAAATGAGCTATCCCTGCGCTTAAGCGTAATTTCAACGCGGTAGCCGTTTACGCGCTCTACCGACGCGATATTTTGTGCAAGGCCTATGCTTTCGAAGTAGGGATAGCGCCCACCAGATACGTAGTGGTATGGATGGGAGCGTAGGCGCCATCTGTCTATACTGAAGATAACATCGTCGGCGTTAAAGTTTCGTGTTGGCGTGAAGTAGCGCGTATTGTGAAACCATACATCCTTTCTCAGTTGAAAAGCGTAGGTAAGACCGTCATCACTCACTAACCAGCTACTCGCCAAACTAGGCACGATGCGGCCAGACTCAGGGTCGAAATCAAGCAATCTGTCGTAGAGTTGGTGTGAAGATGCATCTGACGTTGTACTTGATGTATCTAGCTGCGGATTGAAGGTAACTGGATTGCTTTCAGAGCAGTATATAATACCCGTATTGTAAAACGCTTGTTTGTTCTGCTTAGCACAGGATGCAACAAGAAGCGCTGTACATATACATAATGACAAACGCTTTACCAAACCATGGGACATGCTTTACGCCTCGACGCTTTCCGCGGAAGAATCTAGTAAGTTATATTTTTTGAGATAGCCTCGCAGCTGATGATACGTCAGGCTCAATTTTTCAGCAGTCTTCTTCTGATTAAACTGACTGTCAGCAAGTGCCTGTTTTATCATATCTATCTCATGTTGTTGAGAACGTTCTTTCAAATCTATGGGATATTCAACAATTTCTGGCTTTTTCACTGGTGCCAGTGGCGTAATGTCTGCACTTTCAATGCGTTCATTGATGGCAGCGGCCTCTGAAGGGGATTGAGGAACGGGTGAGTCGGACGTATTCACTCTGTCATTGGTCTTCACTCTACCTTTCGGGCGATAAGCTGACTCAAAGGGGTCAAGAACGATTTCATGGACGGGCAGATGAGGGTTATTTGTTCGATATACTGCACGTTCGACCACGTTCTTAAGTTCACGTATATTGCCTGGCCAATCGTAATCAAGAAGGGTTCGCTTCGCCTTCTCTGTAAAGCCGCTGAATAATTCCATTTCCATTTCACGGGCCATATTAATAGCAAAGTTTTCTGCCAACATCATGATATCTTCCCTACGCTCGCGTAGCGGAGGAATGGTAATTACGTCAAAGGCAAGTCGGTCGAGTAAGTCTGCACGAAATTCACCTGCATCGGCAAGCGCGGGTAAGTCTTCGTTTGTAGCTGCAATAAGGCGTACGTCAGTTTTTACTGACTTGCTTCCGCCAACGCGCTCAAATTCGCCATATTCGACAACGCGCAGTAGCTTCTCCTGAATAAGGCCAGAAGTATTAGCTAGTTCATCAAGAAATAAGGTGCCGTTGTGGGCCACTTCAAAGCGACCTTCGCGGCGTTTTGAGGCACCGGTGAACGCACCTGCTTCATAACCGAATAATTCACTCTCCAAAAGGCTTTCACTTAAGGCGGCACAATTAAGCTTGATATAGTTCTGATCCCAGCGCTTAGATAAGAAGTGAAGTCGCGCGGCAATAAGCTCTTTACCTGTGCCTCGCTCACCTATTACCAGCACAGGTTTATCTAGCGGTGCAATTTGTGAAATTTGCTCTAAAACTTCTAGAAAACTATTCGCTTGGCCAAGTAAATTGTCTTGCTGTCGATACCTACTCATTAAATCCCTCAAAAGTTAGTCATTTCGACCAATTAATAGTGTAGAACAAAACATATTGAGAAACGAGTATTATTTGAACTTATAAAAAGTGTATGAAAAATAGCAGGTTAGCACAGTTGTAAAGTTGGCAAGCATATTGAATACAACTAATACCAAGAGTAACCTATTTATCAAGTGTGGTGTTTTTTAAACACTTACCATTTTTAGCAAGAGGTAATTATTATGGGTATCTTCTCGCGTTTTACAGATATTGTGAATTCGAATATTAATGCGCTTTTAGATAAAGCGGAAGATCCTGAGAAAATGGTTAGATTAATCATTCAGGAAATGGAAGACACATTGGTTGAGGTGCGCTCAGCATCAGCAAAGACCTTAGCCAACAAAAAAGAAATTGTTAATCAAATTGCAAAGTATGAAAGCGATGCAAGTGACTGGGAAGCCAAAGCTGAGCTTGCTTTGAGCAAAGACAGAGAAGACTTGGCGCGTGCTGCGCTGCAGGAAAAGAAGAAGTCTGCAGAAGCTGCTGAAGCGTTAAGTAAAGAGCTGGCTATTGTTGATGAGCAAATCAGCAAACTTCAGGATGAAATTGGTCAGCTTCAAGAAAAGCTAGCGGATGCGAAGAGTCGCCAAAAAGCGATTATCATGCGCCAGAAAACCGCAAGCTCTCGTCTTGAAGTGAAAAAGACGCTCGATAGCACTAAAGTAGATAATGCGATGGGACGCTTTGAGCAATATGAGCGTAAAATCGATGACCTTGAGTCGCAGGTTGAAGCTTACGATCTAGGTAAGAAAACGTTACAGGATGAGTTTGCTGAACTAGAGGCCAGTGACAAAGTTGAAGACGAACTTGCTGCGCTTAAAGCGAAAGTAAAAGGTGCAAACACAAGCACCGAAAAATCAGAATAATAAGAATAGGGTGTACCCTCCGGATGTGAAATCGGAAGGAGGGTAATTACATCAGAGTTTGTAGGAGAGATTGAGATGGATGAAGGTACGATTGCAATGTTGGTGATGCCCCTTGTGGTGTTTTCAATATTCGTTGCTCCAATTTGGCTAATATTACACTATCGAAGCAAGAAGCAAGTGAATCAGGGATTGAGTGCAGAAGAGCACGCATCTTTGCAAGACTTAGCCGAGAAAGCCGAGAAAATGAGCGAACGCATTGAAACTCTAGAGGCCATTTTAGACAGCGAGGCACCTGAGTGGAGGAATAGAGCATGAGAAACGGTAAGCAGCTCTATCGCAACCCAGAAAATGCAAGAATTGCAGGCGTGTGCTCGGGTGTAGCTGAATATTTCGGCTTAGAAACTTGGTTAGTAAGGATTTTAGTTGTAACAGGTTTCTTCTTGTTAGCCGGACCTTTCATCTTTGTTGCATACATTGCAGCTTGGTTCATCCTCGATAAAAAACCTGTTGGGTTAAAAAATGCACCAACGCAACCTGTTTTCTCAAAAGGTAAGGGGTGGACAAATCCCAACGGTGGTCAGGTTAAAAGCCCAAAAGTGGAAGTGAAAACGAAAGTTTGGCAGGCGGGCGAGCCACCAAAACAAGCGTTTCACGATATTCGCAATCGTTTTGAAAAAGCAGAAGTTCGACTTCGTAAAATGGAAACTTATGTAACGTCTCGCGAATATCAACTCAATAAAGAAATTAGCCGCCTTTAATTGGCGATGGCGCACCAAGCAAACTTGAATGAAGCCGCTCGTAATGAGCGGCTTTTTGTTATATAAAACAATGCGTTTACTTGGTTTTGTAAAATTCCTGTTACAGCAAAATCGAGTCGCTCGTAAGGGCTTACACTTTTCGACGTCGCGAATTTCATTAGACTGATAGACAAGTTTTTTAACTCTTATTGGTTACAGAAGTTATGCCAAAATCAACGCAATACCAGTCGAGACAATCTGACGAGAATGGCATTATCCATTGGTCAGACGAAGAGAACCAAATTTGGTCTGAACTCTATGCGAGACAAATTCCGCTGGTGAAAGAAAGAGCGTGCCAAGAATACTTGGACGGGCTTGATTTGTTGAAGTTAAATGAAAAGGAAATTCCTCAGCTACCCGACATCAACAAAGTACTGATGGAGAAAACGGGTTGGCAAACAGCTGAAGTGCCTGCGTTAATTAATTTTGGCGAATTTTTCAGATTACTGGCGAATAAGCAATTTCCTGTTGCCACCTTTATTCGCACCAGAGAAGAATTCGATTATTTGCAGGAGCCGGATATTTTCCATGAAGTTTTCGGTCATTGTCCGCTACTAACGAATCCTGCATTTGCTCATTTTACTCACACTTACGGAAAGTTGGGTCTTGCTGCCAGCAAAGAAGACCGAGTTTATCTCGCTCGTCTTTATTGGTTCACCGTAGAGTTTGGATTGGTTAGAGCCAAAGATGAATTGAAGATATACGGTGGAGGCATCTTATCTTCTCCTGGCGAGACAATATACGCGTTAGACAGCGACACACCTCTGCGTAACCCGCTCACTGCTATTGATGCATTAAGAACACCTTATCGTATCGATATTATGCAGCCTCTTTATTATATTTTACCGGAATTCGACCATCTGTTTGAATTAGCGGAAATGGATATTATGGCACTCGTAGAAGAAGCGAAGTCTTTAGGGTTATTTTCCCCACTTTTCCCACCTAAAGAGAAAAAAGCCAGTTAACACTATTGTTAATTAAATGTGTTTTATATAGGATGCCGCTCACTGAAGCGGCATCTTTTTTATTTGGTATGCACGGCCTTTTAATCATGCTCTCTGCGTGTTCTTAAATGTGTGATTCATCGCAAATTTAACCATCTGTAACATTTATCTTGTTATCTTTTTGTAAAAGTATGATATTCTGTACATATATGTTTACAAAATAGCTATAACACCCTATGCGTCTAGAAATAAGCTGTCAGGACCGTCTTGGTATCACTCAAGATGTTTTAGATATTCTCGTTACTAAAGAAATAGATTTACGCGGTATTGAAATTGACCCTGCGGGGAAAATTTTCCTTAATTTTCCCAATATCGAATTTGCAGATTTTCAACACCTCATGCCTCAAATTCGCCGCATCGATGGTATCGACGATG